>NZ_JNIJ01000045.1 GCF_000701345.1 Bradyrhizobium sp. URHD0069
GCGTTTACCATGCCCTGGACTCGCACAACCCTTTTCACTCGATCGAGGCTGCCGAGGGTCTGGCGAACGTTAGCTAACATGACCAAACCGACTAGCCGAGCGGCTTGATATCCCTGCTCAGTTGTAAGCTCGGTTCCAACCTTTCCGATGATCACCTTGCCGTCGGTATTTCGGGGGCCAACGCCCGACATAAACAAAAGATTGCCGACCTGAACGCCGTTGCTGTAATTCGCTACAGGTCGTGATTCATATTTCGTGACATCTATTCCCATCGCCTTCAATTTGGCTTCGGGACCGGCTTTGTCTTGCGCTCGGACAGAATCGAACGTGCCGAACACCGATGCGGCAATGAACATCGATGCGGTTATGGCAAGTAAGGCCCTCATGACCTCCTCCATCTGACTGCTGGGTACTGCCGTCGATCCGATCTTATTGCGCTGCAGACCCGTGCAATAGTCGAAAATAGAGAACCGGCTCAACAGAGCCGTTTTTTGATGCTTCGCACAATCGCCGTTTTGCGGCTCCGCTGGTGTTCGCGAGTAGGCATCGCTTCCGCTTTTGGCACATTTCGGACGTCACCGATCACGCTGACGATGTCCGCTCATCGGGGTAGACCAGACATCCCGGCTGCGCCAGCCGAGGTTCGGAAATGACCCAATTCGGACCTAGACGCTTCTTATGCGGTCATGGAAATGTGGTGTGGCGTAACTCAAGGAACGGAGGCGATGATGAAGTGTCTGCGCGTTTACTCTACAGCGGACGGCGAGTCCCACTTCGATGAGGTCGAAATCCCGACAACCTCTCGACAGGTTCACCCCAATGCTGCGGCATTCGAAGTGTCGGCGAAGTACGCGGCGTCAAACATCCGTTTCACGCGCATTCCGTCGGGTGTGCGACAGGTAGATTGGCATACAGTGCCGGAGCGCGTACTGACAGTGCGGCTCGATGGATCGGCGGAATACCAGACAAGTGACGGCGATGAGAGGCTCGTACCGGCCGGTAGCTTCGTCTTGTTTGAGGACGTTGATGGCAAGGGACACAAATCGCGACACTCGCCCGAAGAGCAAACGGTCATCTGGATCAGTCTGCCGCAAGGTCTCGACAACCCTTGACGTCGAGTGGCAATGATCGCCGAACCGGTTTGGCCCGACCCTATGACTGTTGATGGCACTTTTCGGACGTCAGCAATCACGCTGACGATGTCCGTACATTGAGGTAATCCCGCTGACCTTCAAGCCGTAACTCCGACAGTCTGCCATGGCTGCTCGTGCGCGGGCAGCGCCGACACCCTGCCGTGGGCGGAGCGGCATCTGGACTAGGCACACGTTCGCCCTTGAAGGTACAACGGACGTACCCGGTACGAACTGGGACACTCCCGAGTTGGCTGTTTCCCGATCACAAACTGGAAATTCCTCCTACCATCAACGCCCTGATCAACTGGCTGAACGAACCGTGATCTGCGAACCTGACAAGTCCGGAATGCGGACCAAAGGGGACGACCGCCGACCACGCTAAAAAATGACTAGCAGTTGGTCGTCACCATTTCGCCAGCGAGATGACGTTGCTCGCGGCCGGATGCGGTGCCGCGCGGGGCTGGCGGAAGGGGTGGGATTCGAACCGACGGTAGAATTGTGGCTGCGGCAAAACAACCCGACGGGCAAGCTTTCACTTTCGCCGTCGGGCAAATCACGTTTAGGACTCCCGCCATCCTGTCCCCGAGGTAGGGGCGTTGGCCATCGTCACCGAACGTTGGGATGGGATGCGGTGGACGCGGCGGCGTTGGGCGCGTGATGTGGTCGCAGGGCGGGTTGGCGAAAGACCCGTGAGCGGCCGAACGGCGCGCAGACGAACGATGCTTTCGCGTACGGCAAAACCGTGTGGTCCTGGCACCCGTTGCTGGTGCTAAGTCGGCGGAGGCGCGTCGGCCCAACCGGGCTTAGACAATCCATATCCGCCGATGACGGTGACAAAACGAATTCGTCGCCGAGGAGAGCGCGGCATAAGCCGTAAAGCCATTGCGCAGGGAATGCCGGATTGCCTCCGCTGAACCTGTATGCTCGTGTGCGTTTTCGTTACCTGTTTTGCACGCGAGACCGCGGGTGCAGCGCGCATCCGGCATTCCTTGCTCCCTCCTGTTTGAGGGACCACGACACGCAAACCTCGGGCGCCTCCCGCCGCGAGAATGCGGACGTGTATCCGCTGTTTGAAATTCGAATCGAATTCCCGGCTCGATGTTCAGGAGCTTGGTGGTGCGGGCCACAACGCCTTCACGATCGCATCCAGCCCATCGGTCAACGCGGCCGGCCCCGGCTGCAGGATTAGCGGCGACTTGATCTCGACGATGCGGTCGTTGGCGACCGCAGGGATATCGCTCCAGCCCGGCCGCTGTCGGATCCGGTCCGGCACCACCTTCTTGCCGCACCATGACGCCAGGATCACGTCCGGCGCTGTCGCGCGGACGGCATCGGGCGCGATGATCCGGTCCTTGGCGGCCTGCTGAAACCTTAGGTTCGGCAGCGCGTCTTCGCCGCCGGCGATCTCGATCAACTCGGAAACCCAGCCGATGCCGCTGATCAGCGGATCGTCCCATTCCTCGAAATAAACTTTTGGTTTTGCATCCGGCCGCGGTGTCGCCGCGATCGTTGCGAGACGCCTCTCATAGCCGGCCGCGAGTTGATCGGCGCGCTCGGCCGCGCCGATCAGCGCGCCCAGGGTGCGGATCATCGCCAGGATGCCCGCGATGTCGCGCTGGTTGAAGACATGGATGGCGACGCCGGCGCGCACCAGATCGGCGACGATGGCCGCCTGCAGATCCGAGAAAGCCAGCACGAGGTCCGGCTCCAGCGCCATGATTTTCGGAATGTCGGCCGAGATGAACGCCGATACCCGCGGCTTCTCGCGCCGGACCTGCGGCGGCCGCACCGCGTAGCCGGAGACGCCGACAATCCGGTCCTGCTCGCCAAGCAGATATAGCGTCTCCACGGTTTCTTCGGTGAGACACACGATACGGCGGGGAGGGAACTGGCGCATGACCGACGATATGGAGAACAATGGATGGTTTGTCACGCCCCGCCGGCAACGTCATGCCGGGCTTTACCTCACACGTAATCGTTTCAAAAACTGTTTTTGACGAAGATTGATGGATGCGCGGGTCGAGCCCGCGTATGACTGGAGCAAACGGGAGCCGCCGATCATGACGCCGCTTGAAAAATTGAACTCGATGAAGATGCCTTTCGCGGAATTGAAAGGCGTGACCTTCACCGAAGCCGGGAAGGATCGCGTGGTGGCGCGGATGCTGGTACGGCCGGACCTCTGCACCCTCGGGCATATCATTCATGGCGGCGCGATCATGGCGCTGGCGGATTCGGTTGGCGCCGCGGCGACCGTGATCAATTTGCCTGAGGATGCGAAGGGCACCACTACCATCGAGAGCAAGACCAATTTCATCGGCGGCGCCAAGGAGGGAGCGACGGTTATCGCCACTGCGACGCCGGTGCATCGCGGACGACGCACCCAGGTCTGGCAGACGCGGCTGGAGACCGAGGATGGCAAGCTCGTCGCGGTGGTGACCCAGACGCAAATGGTGCTCTGAGGGGTGTTAGCTTCGCGCCCCCTGAATGGTTAACGGAATCGCGTGGTCAATGAACATGTCGCGACATCGTGCCGCCTAATTGAGGCGAGACGCCGGCTTGAATTTTATGCTGCGACGCACAATATTCGGACTCTAGGGATTCGACGCCTCCTCGAGGGCAATCCAAGAGGAGTTTTCACGTGAGCCACCAAGACACTGCGCGGCCGGCGCCCGCCAAGGGCACCGTTCGAACGCTGCGTCAGCAGGAAGAATTGCCGCTGCTGCGCGATCATCTCTGGAGACTCGATCCGGCGAGCCGTTATGACCGCTTTCACGGGTTCATGGACGATGATTTCATCGAGCGCTACGCCGCAAAATGCGCGGACGACGGCACTGTCATCATCGCCTATATCGAGGACGGCGTCGTACGCGGCGCAGCGGAACTGCATCCGCCGGACCAGTCGCCCGACGCACTGCCGGAGATCGCCTTCAGCGTCGAGAAGACCGTGCGACGCCAAGGCGTCGGCAGCATCCTGTTCAAGAAGCTGATCGCGGAGGCGCGATCGAAGGGCTATCAGTCCTTGCGGATTACGACCGGCGCGCAAAACCACGCGATGCGCGCGCTTGCCAACAAATTTGGCGCGCACCTGGTTTTCCGCTACGGCGAATCCACCGGAACCATCGATCTAGAGCAGCAACCGGAGCCACAATTTGCGCGGCTTGCGATCACGACACCGATCGATGCGGCACGCGCCATGCTGAACCTCAACCGCGCGTGCTGGCAGTTGTATCTCGGAATGTATGGTCTGGGCCGGACAGCAGAGCGTTACAAATAGGTGCGCTTTGCCGCTGCGCGAATGGCCATCGCGAAGCGCACCTAGGCGGTGCGCTTGTCGTTGCCGAATTTCCTGGTCACCCGGCGTTCGACCACGACCGAGCGCTGCGCGCCTTGTTCGCCGGCGATGACGCGGGTCGAAGAGCGCGCGGATGTGCGCGCGGCCTTCTTCACCTCGGCCTGCACCGATTCGATCGGGAGCCCCATCAGCGAAGCGGCGATTTCAGCCTGCGCTTCCTGGTCGTCGGTAATGCCGATCGCGGCAAAAATGGCTTCTTCCAGCGTCGGCGGATCGCGCCGAACGCGCCGCGTGCCATACTTCGTATTCCAGTCTTCGCTCATCGGGGCCTCTCGTCTGATCCCCATAACTAGGAGCCATCATGCTGCATTGCAATATGAAATTGGTGTGGCAATCCAGCTATGCATCCACCGATTTGTCCACCGATTCGAGGGAATCTTCTCGCGCCGTCACGCTGCCGGTCACTGCGATCATCCTGCCCCCCATCGCCATCGTCATGGAATTGAGTCGCCGGCACCGGCAAAGTCTATGGCCTGCTGCGGCCAGCGCTTCAGCGCGGCACGTCCGGCATCGGTCAGCACATAGATGCCGCGCTCGGCGCGATCGAACCAGCCGTAGACATTGTGCAGCAGAATTTTCGGGGCGTCCGGAATCTCAGGCTTGAGATCCCGCACCCGCCGCGGCCCTCGTGACAGCGCCGACGCGCAGGCCAGCGCCTGCTGGCGATAGGCCGTCATGATCGGTGCGCGCGTGCTCCCGCCCAACGCCGGATCGCCGATGCGGCGTCGATGCTCGGCGACGAGGCGGGAACGCTTTTTGGGATCGCGGCGCGGGCTTGTCGTGGGCGGCTTGACGAGCACCTCAACATCGCCGGTGTTGGTGACCGCGAGCATGCCGAAGCCGAGCCGGCGGCAGAGATTGCGGTAGCGCGCGTCGCTCTCGCGCCCCTTGCCCCGCGCAGATATTTTGGCGGCAAGCCACACCTCGTCGCAGGCGCCGGCGCGGTCGACCGCCTGCAGAACCAATTCAAGATTGAAGGAAAGCTTCAATTCGCCGATCACAACAATGGGAGGATCGTCGCCGCTCAGCGCCACCAGGTCACAGCCGCCGACCTCGCCCTTGACCGTGAAGCCGAGGTTTTCGAGGAAGCGTTTGACGGGCAGATAAAGCGCAGTTTCCAAGGGAGCTCCGTGTCGCCGGCGCGACTCAGTGGCTCCAGTTTAGCAGGGATCGCTGATAGCGCAGACCCGGGATTTGACTAGGGCAGCGCCGGAACGGCTATCCTATGCCGGGAGCGAACGGGCGCGCACGACAAACAAAGCATTCAGTTCAAAATTGAAGCTGCGGTTGTTCATCCCGGACTGAGCGGACGCCCCGCTATCTGCCGTTGTGGGAAATCGGTGGAGGCCGTAGGTTGCAGGCCCGGATGGTGGGCCGGAGCGGCAATGCTGAAGGGACTTTACAAGGTGGAGATGCACACGGTGCATGGTTCGCGCCGCGGCGTTCTCTATGCGTATGACGGCAAGATGATGGGCGGCAATTCGGCTTTCGCGTTCATCGGGACCTACCAGGAGACCGATAGTGGCGAGGTTATGGTCGACATATCGACGGTGCGCCACAATGAGGATCCGAACTTCCAGCCCTTGTTCAGGGCCGACCAGATCACGCTGACGCTCAGAGGCAACAAGCGGGGCGAGCAATATTTTTTCGAAGGCGGCACCACGCAATCGCCCGGCGTTGCCTTCAACTCGGTGATGACCCCTATCAGCGAAGATGCTGCACCGCCGGCACTTCCGGTCGGACACGGTGGTATATGCAACGGCGTTTATTCCATTCATATCCGGATGTTTGACGGCATCGACGGTGGCAACACCGGCGTCATGGTGCTGCACGAGGGCCGGATACGCGGTGGCGACGCGTTCTTCGATTATGTCGGCTCCTACATTTGCGCGAACGGCAGGTGGAAGGGCGAGCTCGTCAACCACGAGCACACGCCGAGCCAGGGCGAGCGGCCGGTGTTCGGCGGCTACGAGGTCGGCATCGGCTTTTCCGGCACCTACACGGATGACGGCGCGGTCGCAGAAGCGACTGCGCTCGTCGGCAAGCGCAGCATTCGCTTTAGCGCAGTCTTGAAAAAGCTGGCTGAGGCGTGAGGTCTCAGCCGATCAACCGATCGTAATCGGCGTGCGACCCGAGAGTGCGGGAGTTCACACCCGCCCGCTCACGGGGAGCAGCGCGCCGGTGACAGCGCTGGCGGCGTCGCTTGCAAGGAACAGGATGACGTTCGCCAGTTCTTCCGGCGTCACCCATTTTCCGAAATCCGCTTTCGGCATGCTGGCGCGATTGGCGGGCGTATCGATCGTCGACGGCAGCACGGCGTTGACCGTGATCTTGCCTTTCCACTCGGCGGCAAGCGCTTCGGTGAGGCGATGCACGCCCGCCTTGGAAGCGGCGTAGGCGCCCATGCCGGCGCCTGCTTGCAGCGCGCCCATCGCGCCGACATTGACGATCCGCCCGGAGGAGGAAGCCGCGAGATGCGGGAGCGCCGATTGCGACGCATTGAGCGCAGTCAGCACATTGAGCGCATACATGCGCTGCCAGGTTTTCGGATCGCCCTCGGCGACGGCCTCGAACGCAAAGCTGCCGGCGATATTGATCAGCGCATCCAGCCTGCCGAAATGCGACGCCACCGCGTCGATGGCGTTTTTGGCCTGCGCCGCATCGGACAAATCGACGCCGCCGAGTTCGACGCGATTTGCTGTCGTCGGAACCTGCGATGCCGCGTGGTTTATGCCGGCCACCCGTGCGCCCCGCGCAAGCGCCGCCTCCGCGACCACCTTGCCGAGCGCGCCCGAGGCGCCGGTCACGACAACGACTTTTTGATCCATGATCGGTCTCCAGGCCAAGGGAAGGGGCTCACACTCTATCGCCACGCGAAATTCATTTGCAATGCTGCGAAATCTTGCGCCCGATGTGGTTTCACGGGGTCGCTTCTGAAAGCGGATGTTCACATGCCCGACGATTTTCCGAGATGCGAGATAGCCCCCAGCCTTATCCGGTTCGACCGTCCGCTCTTTCACCTGGCAAAACAGCTCGAAGGCGCAGGGCCTATCAACATAGTGGCGATCGGGTCGTCATCGACCGCTGGCGAAGGTACGATTCCGCCCTATCCGGAAAGGCTGCAGACGCGGCTCCGGCTTCGCTTTCCTGGTCGTGCGATTGACGTGATCAACAAGGGCCAAGGCGGCGAGGAGGCGGCGGCAGAGTTCAAACGGTTTGATGAGGATGTCATCAGGCGAGCGCCGGTCCTCACCATCTGGCAAGTCGGCACCAATGCGATTTTCCATGACGGCTACGATCTGGACGACGTTGCGGCGGCGATTGACTCCGGCCTGAAGCGGTTGAGCGCCCTTGCGATGGACGTGGTGCTCATGGACCTGCAATACGCGCCGGCAATCCTCCAGCCCGGAAAGATCGCGGGCACCCACCGCATGGTCGATCTGATCTCAGATGCCGCGAAAAAGGCCGGCATCAACGTATTTCGCCGGTTCGTCCTGATGCGGCGTTGGAACAAGGACTGCAATATTCCTATCGATCAGATGATTAATCCCGCCGACGGTCTGCACCAGACGGACTGGTGCACCAACTGCGTCGCACAGGCGCTCGATGCCCTCATTTCGGATGCCGCGGCGAGGGCTTACCCGATCATCCCAACTCATTAAAATTTGCCGGATTTTTGTAAGCGAACGGCAGAACAGCCCCGCTATAGGTGAGGCTGTTCAATCCACGGGCTGGGAACACCACAATGAGATATTTACCTGACCACGGTTTACCGCTTGTTCAGCTTAAGGAGCAGCGGCGTGATCTGATTGTCGCGCTGCAAAATCGGAATGGCCCGGTCGGCGGCTGGGAGCTGATGCAGATCGCCGCGGTTCAACAGGCGATTTCGGCATGCGAGGACGTCATCGCCGACCTCGACGCTGAAATGGAAGCTGCCGCGTAGGGCAATTCGATCTTTCGCCTCAAACGAAAGGAGTTCAGGACTCCAGGTAGCGCGCCTGCAGGCTTGCGCGTTCGCTCGCCCGGAGCCCTAACCCCTCGCTAAAATAGTTTTTGAGGTTGCCGTAATCGGCGGTGATGGCGTCGAATGCTGCAGCTAAGAACGAAGCTTCCACCGACGCCAACACCTGCTTGACGTCCTCGGGAAGGTCAGAGCTCGCCGACGGGTCGCGCCGATAGAAGCGGTTGGTCAGTAGATAATCCTCGGCAATCAGATCGTCCGGTACGCCGAGCGCATGCAGGATCAGTGCGCAGGCGAAACCGGTGCGATCCTTGCCGGCGGTACAATGAATCACCAGCGGCGCGTGGTCCTCAAGCAGATGCGCGAACAGCGTGCGGAAACTTTGCGTGTTGTGGCGTACGTAGTTGCGATACGAATCCTGCATTACCTCCAGCGCATCCGCTGATGACAGCGGGACGCCGCTGGCAAGGCGCGCCCGCAGCGCGGCAACGACGGTCGGCTCGACCGGCAGCGAATGAACCGTGATCTCGGCAAGACCGCACATGGCGGCAACGCGCTCCTCGGCGCCGCGAAAATCAAATGCGCTCTTCAGCCCCAGCAGCCGTACAACCTCGATATCCGCCTCGGTGAGATGACCAAGATGGTTGGAACGGAAGATCTGCCGCCAGCGGACTACGCGGCCATCTCTGGTGGAATAGCCCCCGAGGTCGCGGAAATTGCTGGCGCCGGCGAGATTGAGGTGGCGGGCAGGTGAATCTGACATGGCATAAGCTTAAGCCGGCCTCTGCGGCGGAGAAATGACCCGAACGGCGTATCGCCTGAGCGACCGGGTTCGGTGTATAATTAACTTTCCCGGGGGCGAACATGAATTGGCGAAAGATCTCGATTTTCGGTGCGGCGTTGTTTGTTGCCGGAGTTGCAACCGGCACATCAGCCGCGTTCGCGCAGACGTTCCAGAGCTATCGGTGCACCGACGGCTCGCAGTTTATTGTCGGATTTTTTCAATACGACCCGCGTGCCCATCTGCAGATCGATGGCAAGGCGGTGACGCTCGCCAAACGTCTGGCCTTATCGGGCTCGCGTTATTCGGGCGGCGGCGTCACGTTGAAAATCACCAAGCGGGCCACCACGATCAAGCACGGCAAGCGGCCGACCACGGCGTGCGAGCTGACATGAAAAAGGGCCGAAACGTTTTCGTTTCGACCCTCTTTCTTTCCGCTTCGGATATCGCGCCAAGGACCCGCAAGGCATTGGCCCCGTCGGCATCAGCGCTCCCGCCCCGGCTTGGGCTCCTGAAAAGCTGTATTAATTGCCGCTTCATGGTACCAGCAGCCGGCTTCGTACACGTAAGAGAAATCAGGATCCGTAGCGGGCTTGGTTTCCTCGGAGCGACCTCCGCCGAGAGCCGAGCGACCCCCGGCAGGGAATTGGTAGATTTTGGCGGGCCCGTGATTCAAACTCGTATTCATCGTGGCTCTCCTTGCGTCGAGGCATCCCAACGGATGCTGCGCTCGACTCGTTCTCGACTGGTTATTTAACCCGATATCGTCTGTGCTCTCCGCTCGTGCAACCTGATGAAAACAAAATCATTCGCTGTATAAATTATAGGCACTTTTGCCGTTGCTCCCGAGAAAGCCACCGCTAGCCGGCTAACGCCCAGGTGATCGCCAAGGTTGCGGGAGCGGTTGGCTTTCTGGAGGATTATTGCCGCGGAGTGCCCAGGCTTTAGTCGTAGCGGCAGACCGGGATCCGAAGTGCTTCGGAATCAGGCGTAGTTCTCCGCCTGAGGCCGATCCGCGCGGCTCCCGCCGACACCAACCCGCGCGGCTTTGCCGCACCTCACATGGGCTCCGGCGCCGGGTCGCGGAAGGAGATCTCCCCTGTGGCGGGCGTTCTGCAGCGCCCGCTTTTGGCACTTTAATTGCTTGGCAAGGAGCGGCCGATGATGGCCGGGTACGCTTGTGGTGACCGGAATTTTCATTCCCACCTTCGCATCATCAACTCATGAGAGAGGTCAATGACCAAGTTTAAACTCGAGTATATCTGGCTCGACGGATACACGCCGACGCCGAATTTGCGCGGCAAAACGCAGATCAAGGAATTCAATTCATTTCCGACGCTGGAGCAGCTTCCGCTGTGGGGCTTCGACGGAAGCTCGACCATGCAGGCCGAAGGCCACAGCTCCGATTGCGTGTTGAAGCCGGTCGCGGTTTATCCGGACGGTGCGCGCACCAATGGCGCGCTGGTGATGTGCGAAGTGATGATGCCCGACGGCAAGACCCCGCACCCCACGAACAAGCGCGCCGCCATTCTCGATGATGAAGGCGCCTGGTTCGGCTTTGAGCAGGAATATTTCTTCTACAAGGACGGCCGTCCGCTCGGCTTCCCGTCGAGCGGCTATCCCGCGCCGCAGGGGCCGTATTACACCGGCGTCGGCTACAAGAACGTCGGCGACATCGCCCGCAAGATGGTGGAAGAGCATCTCGACCTCTGCCTCACGGCCGGCATCAACCACGAAGGCATCAACGCCGAAGTCGCCAAGGGCCAGTGGGAATTCCAGATCTTCGGCAAGGGCTCCAAGCGCGCCGCCGATGAGATGTGGATGGCCCGCTACCTGATGCTACGGCTGACCGAAAAGTACGGCGTCGACATCGAATTCCACTGCAAGCCGCTCGGCGACACCGACTGGAACGGCTCCGGCATGCACGCCAACTTCTCCACCAGATTGATGCGCGAGGTGGGCGGCAAGGAATATTTCGAGAAGCTGATGGAAGCGTTCAAACAGAGCCGCGCCGAGCACATCGCGGTCTACGGCCCGGACAACCACATGCGTCTGACCGGCAAGCACGAGACGGCGTCGATCGATACCTTCAGCTATGGTATCGCCGATCGCGGCGCCTCGATCCGCGTGCCGCACTCCTTCGTCAATAACGGCTACAAGGGCTATCTGGAAGATCGCCGCCCGAACTCGCAAGGCGACCCCTACCAGATCGCGTCCCAAATCCTCAAGACCATCGCTTCCGTTCCGACCGCCGCCAAAGCGGTCGCGGCTTAAGTGCTCTACGATACGGCCCGGATGTCCGGGCCGCCAATCTGATCCGCCAAGGCGCAACGCGTTTTGGCGGATCATTGCGTTTTGCCGGGTCTTGATCCCTGATGCGCCTGGTGTAGCCGGCAAACCCGGGACCAAGGATCGCCGATGGAAAATGTCGTTCGCCTGCTCTCGACGCTCGCCCTGATGGGTGCCGTGCGCAGCCTTGCCGGGCGATACCAGGCGGCCGGCGGGGCGCGCATCGATGCCGATTTCGCGCCGACGCTTGGAATACTGGATCGTCTGCGCAGCGGCGAGGGCGCCGACGTCGTCATTCTGACACGGGAGGCCCTCGATGATCTCGCGGCGCAGGGAATCGTGGTTGCCGAGAGTCGCCTCGATCTGGCGCGTTCCTTTGTCGGTATCGCGGTGAAGGCCGGCGCCGATCATCCTGACATCGCAACCGAACCCGCGCTGCGCGCGGCGCTGCTCGGTGCCCGATCGGTGGCGTATTCGCGCATCGGCGCCAGCGGCATTTTCTTTGCGCAACTCATCGAGCGATTAGGGATCGCCCCCGAGATCAATGCGCGTGCCCGCATCATTCCTTCCGGCTTTACCGCCGAACTTCTTGTCACCGGAGAGGCCGAACTCGCGGTACAGCAGATCAGCGAGCTGAAGCAGGTCGGGGGTATTGAAGTGGTCGGAGCGATCCCGCTCGAATTGCAAACTGCTGCGGTGTTCTCCGCCGGGCGCCTGGCGGCGTCAAAGAGAGTGGCGCAATCCGACGCGCTTCTGAAATATCTGGCCTCATCGGAGGTCGCGCCGCTGCTGCGCGCGTCCGGGCTCGAGCCTTGAATCCGCCCGCACTTGGAAGCTAACCTCTCTCCAGCATGTGCGTCATGATGAAACGATCCCAGGTGCTTTCGTCGGCTGCGATCGGCCGGATCGCCTTTTCGGCGATTGCGATCGCGGCGGCTATCCCTTTGACCAATCCCTCGCGTGTCAACGCGCAATCGGCCGATCTCGTGCTGTGCGACCGGGTCGCCGCCGATCCCGCCGATCCGGACAAACCGGCCGACGTCAAGGGTACGCCCGACGTCGCGCCATCGGATGTCGCGACCGCGATCAAATATTGCAAAGTCGCCGCCGGCTCGTCGCGGCGCGCGCTCTATCAATTGGGCCGCGCCTATGCCGCCAACGGGCAATTGCCGGAAGCGATCGGCGCTTGGCGCAAGGCGGCCGACAAGGGCTCGACCTCGGCGATGGTCGAACTCGGCGTGCTCTATGGAACGGGCGCGGGCGTTGCGAGGGATGAAGCGCAGGCGCGCAGACTGTTCGAACGCGCCGCGCAAGCCGGCAATCCGCGTGGCGTGACCAATCTCGCGGCGCTTGGTGGCGGTGGCAGTGCGTCGTCGGATCCCGGGAGAGCCAGAGAGCTGTTGGCGAAAGCCGCCGAGACCAATGCCGAGGCGCAGTATCAGCTCGGACTGATGATGGCGGACGGCACGGGCGGGACCAGGGACGATGCCGGGGCGCGCAACCTGTTCGAAAAGGCGGCCGCGCAAAATCACGCCGGCGCGCTGGAGCGGCTGGGCGCGTTCACCCAGGAGGGCCGCGGCGGGCCGAAGGATTCCGCCGCCGCCAAAACCTATTACGAAAGAGCCGCAGCGCTCGGCGACGAAGACGCCAAGAAGGCGCTTGAACGCCTGCGATGTCCATACGTGATCAAGGACAAGCGCGGGAATGTCGTGACCAACCTTTGTTTTTAGGCGGAGGCAATCGTCCCATGATCCGCAAATTGAGGTCAGGCGAATATCGGCTCTATTCACGGAAGGTGAATCCGAAAACCGGCAAGCGCCGCAATCTCGGCACCTTCAAATCCCGGGCGGCGGCGGAAAAGCACGAGCGGGAAATTCAGTATTTCAAGCGGCATTAGGCCTTTTGCAAGCCTCCAAACCTGCGCCCAAACGCCTGATATACCGGTTTCCCCGGCGGTGCTATCTGGTAGATAGAGATGGGATATGGCTGGCGGGTAGCTGCAGTGTTGGACGGACTTTACAAGGCTGAGTACGGCATAAACAACGCGTTTGGCCGCAGCGTGATGTGCATGCATGCCGGCAAGTTGCTGGGCGGCAATTCCGCCTTCGCCCATCTCGGCAGCTATCGAGAGCGCGACGGCGGCATCGACGCCGAGGTCATCACCGAGCGGCATAATGATGATCCCAATTACAAGCCGCTGATGGGCGCCGACGTCGCCGCGTTCAGCCTGCGGGGCAAGTCGCAAGGCAACACCATCCGCCTTGAGGGCAGCGCGACGCCGATGCCCGGCGCACTGTTCTGGGCGGTGTTGACGCGGCTCGATGACAAAGCCCTTCCGCCTGTCGGCGCGGTCGGGCAGGGCGGCATCGTCAACGGGCTCTATTCCATTCACCTGCGCACCCTCGATGGCATCGACGGCGGCCTGTCCGGCGTCATGCTGCTGCTTGACGGCCGCATTCTCGGCGGCGACGCCTTCTTTTATTATCTCGGCTCCTACACCAGCGCGAACGGCCGCTGGAAAGGCGAAATCGTCAACCAGGAGCATACCCCGGCGAAAGGCGAGAATCCGGTGTTCGGCGGCCGTGAGGTCGGCATCGGTTTTTCCGGCACCTGCAACGAGCAAGGCGCCGAACTGGAAGCCATCGCGCTTGCGGGCAAGCGCAGCATTCGATTGACCGCCGTGCTGAAGCTGATGCGCCCGGCATAGCAACAAAGCCCGGATCACCCCGATCATGTCGGGGAAGGGCATGATAGTGTGGATGCCATGACCCATCGCATTCTCGTGTTCTACGGCTCCTATCGGTCCGATCGCACGGGCATCCGTCTGGCGCAATTCGTCGTCGAAGGCCTGCGCGGCCGCGGCGAGGATGTCGAACTGATCGACGCCAAGGCGGTAGGCCTGCCGATGCTGGACCGGATGTACAAGGAGTATCCGAAAGGCGCGGCGCCTGCCGTGCTGGAAAAACTCGCAGGCCAAATTCGCGACGCCGACGGTTTTGTCTTTATCACCGGCGAATACAATTGGGGCGTCCAGCCAGGCCTCAAAAATCTCACCGATCATTTTCTCGAGGAGTGGTTCTGGCGTCCCGCCGCCATCGCCAGCTATTCGGCCGGCCGTTTCGCGGGCGCGCGCGCCGCAACCGCGTGGCACGGCACGCTCTCCGAGATGGGCATGGTGGTGATTTCGAGCAGCATCGCGGCAGGGACTATTTCGCAAACGTTGTCCGCGGACGGCAAGCCGATCGGCGAGGGCGGCAAAGCGCTGGAGCGCGCGTTTCCACGCTTCGCCGATGATCTGATGTGGTGGATCGAGGCGGCGAAGCTGCAGCGGGCGAGAAAAGCACCGCCGTATTGAGTTTCGTCCGGTGCAAGTTTTGGTAGGCCGCAGATGCGCGCCCGATGACAGGCTCCGCGAAGCAATCCATTTCGCTAAAAGAAAGAATGGATTGCTTCGTCGCGTCCGCCTTCGCTTGTTGAGATACGGCGGACAAGTCGCTCTTCGCAATGACGTCAAGAGTCGTCATACCCCGCGCATGCGGGGTATCCAGTACGCCGCGGCCTCTCGTTTCCATCATCAATGTCTCTGGAATACTGGATCGTCCGCCTTCGCGGACGATGACAACTGGGGCACGACGCCGTCGTACTCGGTGCATTACCAACGATTCACATTTCAAACAGCCAAGGCGCATTGAATTTTGAGCCGGTCATTGCGAGCGAAGCGAAGCAATCCACAGCCCGAGCAACGGTGACAATGGATTGCTTCGTCGCTTCGCTCCTCGCAATGACATCAAGAGTCGTCATACCCCGCGGATGCGGGGTATCCAGTACGCCGCGGCCTCTCGTTTCCATCATCAATGTCTCTGGAATACTGGATCGTCCGCTGGAGCCTGTCATCGGGCGGCGCTATGCGCCGACCCGTTGGCGGACGATGACGGGTGGGAGGGTCGCGACGCAAATCCGCATTCTCGCGGCGCGCTGCGCCCGAGCTTTGCGTCGATTTTCACCCTCGAGAAACAAGAGGGCGCAGGGAAAGCCGGATGCGCGCTGCACCCGCGGTCTCGTGTGCAAGATGCACATAGAAAAACGCACACGAGCATACAGGTTCAGCGGAGGCAATCCGGCTTTCCCTGCGCGATGGGTTACGGCTTATTTCGCGCTCTCCCCGGTGACCGGGCTTTCTTGCCACCGTCATCCCTGAGAAACTTGTTTCTCAAGAACTTGACGCCAGCGTCGGGGCGTCAGGACCACACGGCTTCACCGTCCGCCACAGCAGCATTCGTCATGCGCCGCCATCGCGTCCACCGCATCCCACCGCGCGTTCGTGACGATCGCGAGCCGCCCCTCTCATCGGGTGAGACACGCGGAGCTATAGAGATGATTTGCCCGACGAGTTAAGCGGAATGTTTTTGCGCGAAGGGCTCGACAGGGTTTGGTGATTTGCCCGTCGGGTTGTTTTGTCGCGGTTCGGGGCCGGAAGATTTCGCTTGCGCGCGAGGCGAAGCAGGACCGTAGGGCGCAATAGCCGCCGGGTCCGCGCTTCGCGCGGCCCGAGACAGGCTCCGCATATTGCGCCGATCGGTATGAAGACATCGCGGAATACGCCTTCGCTATTCCGCGCTACGGGCTGCCCGCCGCGCTCGCCTCGGCGACCTCGTCGAGCTTGCCGGTCTTGACGTCATAGATGAAGCCGCAAATCGGGATGTGTTTCGGCACCAGCGGATGACTGCGAATTCGCTGGACATCCTCGGTGACGCTTTTGGCGTTGTCCTTGAAGGTGTGCCAGTGGATGTAATGACCGGCGACGGAGCCGCCGCCGTGCTTCGGATTCGACCAGGTCTTGCCGTCGAACTGCGCGGTTTCAAGGTTGTCTTCCAGCAGAGTCCCGATGATCTCCCCGGTAAACAGCTGCATTCCGCAATCGCTGTGGTGCACGACGAACCATTCCTGGGTGCCGAGCAGCTTATGGGAAATAACCAGCGAGCGAATGGCATCGTCCGATGCTCGGCCGCCCGCATTGCGGATGACGTGGGCGTCGCCTTCGGCCAAGCCGGCGTATTTTGCGGGATCGAGCCGGGCGTCCATGCAGGTGAGGATGGCGAAGCGGCGGGCAGGCGGGAGCGCCAGTTTTCCCTTGTCTCCGAAGTTTTTCGCGTAATCCCTGTTGGCGGAAACGACCTCATCGTAAGTCCTGCTTGGCTTGGCCATGAAATTCGTCCTCATTGCGGTTGCGTTGCTGGATGATCTGCGCTGCGGCTCAAAAGTTGGCGGTGCGCCCAGATTGGGGATTGGAGCGAGCGGCGTGGGAGCGGTCAAGGAAACGGAAATTTGTAATTTACGCGAAGTCGCTATGTCCTTGCTTGGAACCGTGGTGAGCGGCAGAAGATTTTCGTTTTCCGGTCAATCGTTCTGTTGGGGCGATGGGCGCCGCAGGACCGTAGGGCGCAATAGCCCCCGGGTCCGCCCTTCGCGCGGCCCGAGGACAGGCTCCGCGTATTGCGCCGACCTGCGTGTATAACTTGGCGGAATACGCTTCGCTATTCCGCCCTGCGAGTTGTTCCGCCCTACGAGCTAATCCGCCTTTCGCGATGGTTGCCGAGACAGTCATCGGTCGATTTGTAGCGAGGCGCATCCCGAGCACGTGAGGTGATCCGCGGCCGCGCGGAACCATACCTGCACGGGACGCTTGAATGTTCTGTCGTGGCCGCAGTTTCGCGTTCCTGGCCTAGAGCCAATTGGAGCGGCTAACTCTCGCCTGTCGCTCGTCCCGCCCGGTCGCGTTCTTTACGATGAACATGGAGAAGTTGGCATGAGCATGCTGTTCACACCGCTTCGGTTCGGCTCCGTCGAGTTGCCCAACCGCATTGTCATCGCGCCGATGTGCCAGTACTCGGCCGTCGATGGCTGCATGACCGACTGGCACCTCATCCATCTCGGCCATCTCGCGCTCTCGGGTGCGGCGTTGCTGACCATCGAGGCGACCGCCGTCCTGCCCGAGGGACGGATCACCTACGCCGATGTGGGACTCTGGGACGACGCCACGGAAGCCGCGATCGCCAGGACCTTGGAGAGCATCCGGCGCTGGTCCGGCATGCGGGTCGCCATTCAACTGTCGCATGCCGGCCGCAAGGCCTCGACGGAGGTTCCGTGGAAGGGCGAGATACAGATCCCACCCGATCAAGCCAATGGCTGGCAGACGGTCGCGCCCTCCGCGATCCCGTACGAAGACGGCGAGCACCCGCCGGTCGCGCTCGATCGGCACGGCCTGACGCAGGTGCGTGAGGCTTTCGTCGCCGCGGCTCAGCGCGCCGTGCGGCTCGGAGTCGATGCCGTCCAGCTTCACGCCGCCCACGGCTATCTGCTGCACCAGTTCCTCTCGCCGCTCTCCAACCGGCGCGACGATGAGTATGGTGGCAGCCTGGAGAATCGCATGCGCTTTCCGCTCGAAGTCTTCGATGCGGTGCGCGCCGTCTTCCCGCCCGAGCGTCCGGTTACGATGCGCGTGTCCGGCACCGACTGGGCGGACGGCGGCTGGGACATCGGCCAGACCATCGCGTTTGCGCAGGCGCTGGAGGCGCGCGGATGCGCCGCCATTCACGTCTCGAGCGGCGGTCTCACGCCGTCTCAGCAGATTCCGGTCGGTCCGAGCTATCAGGTTCCCAGGTTCCCCTCGCGCGCGCCGTGAGAAGCAATACGCGGATGCCCGTGATCGCCGTCGGGCTCATTACCGAGTTTGAGCAGGCCGAAGCCATTGTCGGTACCGGCGATGCCGACCTGATCGCGCTGGCGCGGACGGTTCTCTACAACCCGCGCTGGCCATGGCATGCCGCCGCGCACTTCGGTGCGCAAGTGAAAGTGCCCGACCAGTATCTGAGGTCACAGCCGCGGCAATATCCCGACCTGTTCGACATCGGGCACTAAAATGCCGTCGGCAGTTCGCCATCGACGGGAGTAGATAGAATCAAGCATCAGGCCTGAGCCGTTCCGACCTGTGAGATCGTCGCAATGACGACAAACAATGCAATTCCCGATTCAATTTTCAAACAGCCTCAACGCAAGGGGTTTTTGGCATAACGGATTGAGCGAATGCTTTGGGAGTAAGGCCGCAAGGCGGCAGGGCCCTTTCGCAAACGTGTCTGCGGACGGCAAGCCGATCGGAGAGGGAGTAGGCGTGGAAATATCAGGCGGCTCGAATCCTAATCAAACGACAACCCAATATTGCTTCAGCATGCCCAAGGCGATAGCGTCGGCCATCATGCCGGGACATGTCGAAATCACCGTGCGGTAGACAACGCGAGTGCCGTCGTCAGGCATTGTTCTTGAAGGAGGCCGCACTTTTTTGTCGGTCTCATGTTCTCCGAAATGCAAGCCATTGGCGCGCAATAAGTGGGGCGTTGCTGCGCCTTCACAACTTACCTTCTTGGGAGGACGCTATGAAGCGCACTTTGTTCTCCGCAATAGGCCTCTCTTTCCTTCTGACGTGGGCTCAGCCAGCGACAGCGCAGGATTTGGCCTCCCAGCTCGTTGGAGTGTGGAAATTCACTAGCCAAAGCACCAAAGAAGTAGCGACAGGCAAGATTAGCCATCCCTACGGGGAGAAGCCGACTGGCCATGCCGTATACACGAAGGGCGGACACGTTGCCTTTGTCCTTGTCGGCGACAACCGCAAAGCTCCCGCGGGGGCCGGTACCACCGACGCCGAACGTATCAACTTGTTCAACACGATGGCCGCCGCCAGTGGGACCTATAAGGTCGAAGGCAATACCATAATCGCGAGCTACGCGGCGTCATGGAACCAGACATGGACCGGCATTACTTCAAAGCGCCAGTTCGAGATAGTGGGAAATAAGCTGACGTTGACATCGGCGCCGGCCAAAGACATGGCTGGCCAAGACATCGTCTTTGTCGTGACCTACGAACGAGTCGAGTAGGGCGTAGGATGGGTTGAGCCCTTTGCGAAACCCATCGAGGCATGAATAGTAATTGATGGGTATCGCTCCGCTCAACCCATCCTACGGGCTGCGCATACGAAAGGCCGTTCGTCGGCTGCATGATAATTCAAACTGCGGCAGGTCCGAGTTGACCCGCAACGGGAATTGCCAAAGGCGAGTCATGGGCTGAACGGGAGTGCGCAGCGCGCACCATCTGGCGCATCCCGTAGGATGGGTTGAGCCCTTTGCGAAACCCATCGAGGCATGAATAGTAATTGATGGGTATCGCTCCGCTCAACCCATCCTACGGGCTGCGCATACGAAAGGCCGTTCGTCGGCTGCATGATAATTCAAACTGCGGCAGGTCCGAGTTGACCCGCAACGGGAATTGCCAAAGGCGAGTCATGGGTTGAACGGGAGGGCGCAGCGCTACCGCTGCGTCCTCCGTTCCGGACACGCGGCAACCCTCCGACAGCCCGATGCGCGCAGGAAGATTGCAGCGGACTCCGTTGACGCCGTCGAGCGGGGACACGACATATCCTGTACCGTCGACCCAGGTCACTGCTCAGGAGCAAGTTATGGACGCGTCGCCAAACATCGATCCCGTCTCCGCGCATTCTTACAGCGACGTTGTGCGCTGGCTGACAAACGACACGCGCGATCAGCGCTTCATTGACAATATTTTCGCTGAGCTGTGTGTCCGGCTCCAGCAAGCGGGCATTCCCGTCAAGCGGGCGTCGCTTCATATCCTGATCTACCATCCGCAGTGGCTTGGCGCCCGGATCATGTGGACCGACGGGATGCGCGAGGCCGAGCTTGCGAGAGTTGACTACGATGTCAGGGAGCGATCCGAATATATCGATAGTCCCGCCAACGAAATCCATGACGGCGCCACCGAGGTGCGCGAGAATCTCGAACGCGATCCCTCGCTTGGCCGCAAGCACGCCGTCTATGACGAGATGCGGGCGAAAGGCCTGACCGACTATGTCGCGTGGCCGCTGTACCATACGCTCGGCAAGCGGCATATCGTGACCTTTGCAACCGACCGGCCCGGAGGTTTCGACGACGCGCATATCGCCGGCCTGTTGAAGCTGTTGCCGGTTCTGGCGCTGGTCAGTGAAATCCGTGTCAAGAACCGGCTGGCGCGAACGCTGCTCGAAACCTATGTCGGATCGCACGCCGGCGAACTCATTCTGGCCGGCGCCACCAGGCGCGGAAGCGGGACGACGGTACGCGCCGCCATCATGATCTGCGATCTGCGTGATTTCACCCGGATCTCCGACAACTGGCCGCGCGATGACGTCATTGATCTTCTGAACGGCTATTTTGACGCGATGTCGGAGCCGATCGCGCGACATGGCGGGGAAATACTGAAATTCATCGGCGACGGTCTGCTCGCCATTTTTCCGCTCAGCCAGCCGTCGGCCTGCGCAAAACTGCTGCATGCCGTGACCGAAGCCCGTCAGGCCATGACTGCCCTGAACGAAAGGAACGGCGAAACCGGTCGTGCGCCGCTGAATTACGGCATCGGCGTCCACGTCGGAGACGTCATGTACGGCAATATCGGCTCGCGCACCCGGCTCGACTTCACCGTCATCGGTCCTGCGGTCAACATGGCTTCGCGTCTCGAAACCCTCACCAAACAATTGGGGAGAACGGTGCTGCTGTCCCGCGCGTTCGCCGACTTCGTCGAAAGCGATTTCGATCTCGAACGCGTCGGCGAATATCCGGTGCGCGGCTTCAATGACCCAATCGAGCTGTTTGCGTATCACGGCTGAATGGCGGTCTGTCGCCCGGGTGCCGAGCCGCTCAGGGACAATCACGATCAGGATCCGGCACAACCGCTCCCGGATGGCCAGATTTTTCCGCTTCCTCTACTGCGAGCCTTACGTAGTGCAGTGATTGGTCGAGCAGCCCCCTGTAAAACAGACAGCGCGCCATGCGTCCAGCTCCACGCCGCCCACGGCTATCTGCTGCACCAGTTCCTCTCGCCGCTCTCCAACCGGCGCGACGTGCCCGACCAGTATCTGAGGTCACAGCCGCGGCAATATCCCGACCTGTCCGACATCGGGCACTAAAAATGCCGTCGGCAGTTCACCATCGACGGGAGTAGGGTGCGCGCCGTCATGCCGGTGGCAGAGCGGCGCATGAGGGTGATGGTGTGCCTGCTCGCGGAGAGCCATGGCTTGATGGGACTCGGCCATGGCTCTTCCTTCGGTCGGATCGGCCACGGCCATCTCTGAGCCCTTGGCCTCCGACATCCCGCTAGCCAATGATGGCGAATGAATCTAAGTTGGGCAACAACATGAAAGTATCCTTGTCTAGACTGTTTAGGCTGATGAAATTTATCGTGCCCGCCCTCTATATCGCGGGAGCAATGGTTATCTGGCTGGCTTTTTATAGAACGAACCCTGATGGCCTTGCCAATATTTGGATTGCAATCTACACGTTTCCATTTTTCATAATCGGCACCTTTCTACTGGGAGGCGAGTTCCCATATGTGCCTGGCCGCTACTATGAAGCGCACGCCCTCTACTTCTGGCCAAGTGTAGCCCTTTTGGCTCTTGCACTATTTTTCATTTTCCATGCCTTGCAGAAAATCGTCCAACCCGCCGTCCCAGTGGACGCGCAAAAGGCCGCGCGCCACTGAACTGATTGCGATTTCCGCCTCAGATAGAATCAAGCATCAGGCCTGAGCCGTTCCGACCTGTGAGATCGTCATCGCGAGCCAACGGGTCCGCGCTTCGCGTGGCCCGAGGATAAACTCCGCGTATTGCGCCGACCCGGATTGTGCAATATGGCGGATTAGGTCTAGAATATGCTCGTCTGCGAACGAGAATCCAAAAGAAAACAGAGCGACGTTCTGCTGGTCGAACGCGCGTGAGAATAATCTGAGAAGATCGTAATAGACGCGTTCTAGAAGGGTGGCATGGAATTTTCGTAGATTTGGCAGAATGAGAAAGTGTTCCTTTAGGAAGGCATCTACTTTTGCTGGGTCCACCGTATCTGTCGATGAAAGCGGAGGAACAGGCTCGGTTTCTAGTACCAAGCGGTCCGAGCGCTTGCGCCATGACAGAGAGCCATGGAGTTTGATGAGATTTATGGTCGGAATCTCTATTTGATGGCTGTAGAACGTGCCAGATCGATAGGTTCGGTCGAAATAGCGCTCTGGCGCAAAGGTTGGGAGTCCGATTACAGACGATCTGTCGAAGCCATCGTTCAACACCAGTCCGGGAATTCGGCTCGCCGCATACTCAAGAAACATGTCGTAGTTGGTAGTAAAAATGTTGGCTTGCCTTGGGAGAAGAATATTTTTTCGCGCAAAGAGAATTTTGTCGATAGACGATAGGAAATTAATATAGCTCCTTCTAACTTTCACAATAGCTGGAGGAGGAGCGGGGCCCCAGGTAGTTGAGAGTCTGGAATTTACGGCGCTAATTGCCGTAATGAACTCGAGGCTCTTCTTATTGGCTTCAGCATCATTGTTTGCGGCCAACAAGGCGTTGATGTCAGCTTCGATATTTCCTGCAGTTTTGATTGCGGGAGCTGAAGCTCCTGATCCGATCAGGAAATTCAGATTTCCGGATTGAAGGTAGGGTTCCAAAAATTGTGCCGCTGGCTCATTTTCAGAATTGAGATTGACTATTTCGGGCATCCAAAATCTCGTTGGTCGAATTAGTTGTGCCGCGTCCTATGGACAACCATTTTACCCTCGGTGTGCATGCTGTCAGCAAAAAAGGCGGCCTCTCTGCCGCCCTCTTTAGTCTTGGATGCCCGGGTCAAGCCCGGGCATGACGATTACCAATAGCTTAGCTGCACCCCGTCGTGCTTCCACACGTATCGCACTTCATGCACGTGCCATTCCGCACCAGCGTGAAATTCCCGCATTCGCCGCACATCTCGCCTTCGTAGCCCTTGGCCTTGGCTTCGGCGCGGCGTTCGGCTTTCGACGGTGCGGCGGCGGCCGCGGCGCCGGCCTTGCTCCACTGCATGGCCTCCAGCTTTTCGGTCGGCGAGAGGTCGTGCTGGGCTTCCTGCTTCAGCGCGACCGAGCCTTCGACGGCGTCGCTGTTGCGGGCGGTTGCGCCGTGCTGGGACATCGAGGTGACGTTGCCGGAGGCGCGGGCGTCGGTCTCGCCGGTGCTGACGCCGCGCATGACGACGAGATTGTCGGTGCGCGAGCGGGTCAGGCCTTTCGACAGATACTTGTTGCTCGGCGCGTCCGGCTGTTTGCCTTCCTCGACGCCCTTGCCCATGGCGTCGAAGTTGGACTCAGAGGGATCGACATGGGCGAGATCGAAGCGGCTCATGTAGCTGACCGCGAGTTCGCGGAACACATAGTCCAGGATCGAGGTCGCGTATTTGATGGAGTCGTTGCCCTGCACGGGCCCTGCGGGCTCGAAGCGGGTGAAGGTGAAGGCGTCGACATATTCCTCCAGCGGCACGCCGTATTGCAGGCCGAGCGACACCGCGATGGCGAAATTGTTGATGAAGGAGCGCAGCGCCGCGCCTTCCTTGTGCATGTCGATGAATATCTCGCCGATCCGGCCGTCGTCATATTCCCCGGTGCGCAGGTAAACCTTGTGCCCGCCGACCACGGCCTTCTGGGTGTAACCCTTGCGGCGGTCCGGCATCTTCTCGCGCTCGCGCATCACGATGATGCGCTCGACCAGTTTTTCGACGATCTTTTCGGAGACCTGCGCGGTACGCGCGGCCATCGGCTTGTCGTAGAAGGTGTCGATCGCGTCGTCTTCCTCCTCGTCGTCGCTGATCAACTGCGAGTTCAGCGGCTGCGACAGCTTCGAGCCGTCGCGGTAGAGCGCGTTGGCCTTCAAGGCGAGCTTCCAGGAGAGCAAATAGGCCTCCTTGCAATCCTCCACCGTGGCGTCGTTCGGCATGTTGATGGTCTTGGAGATCGCACCCGAAATGAACGGCTGCGCCGCCGCCATCATGCGGATGTGGCTTTCCACGGAGAGATAGCGCTTGCCGATCTTGCCGCAGGGATTGGCGCAATCGAACACGCTGTAATGCTCGGCCTTCAGATGCGGCGCGCCTTCCACCGTCATCGCGCCGCAGATGTGCACGTTGGCGGCCTCGATCTCGCGCTTTGAGAATCCGATCGCGGCGAGCAGGTCGAAGTTCGGCGCCGCGATGGTTTCCGGTTCGATCTTCAGGGTATCGCGCAAAAAGTCTTCGCCGAAGGTCCATTTGTTGAAGGCGAATTTGATGTCGAACGCGGTCGGCAGCGCGGCTTCCACTTTTGCGAGAGCTTCATCGGTGAAGCCCTTGGCACTCAAGGTAGAAACGTTGATGGCCGGCGCGTTGGAGAGCGAGCCGTGGCCGACGGCATAGGCCTCAATCTCCGCGATGTCGCTCTCGCGGTAGCCGAGCGCGCGCAGCGCCTCGGGAACCGCGCGGTTGATGATCTTCCAGTAGCCGCCGCCGGCGAGCTTCTTGAATTTCACCAGCGCGAAATCAGGCTCGATGCCGGTGGTGTCGCAATCCATCACCAGACCGATGGTGCCGGTCGGCGCCACTACCGTGGTCTGCGCGTTGCGGTAGCCATGGAGTTCGCCGAGTTCGAGCGCCTTGTCCCAGGCGGCCTTGGCGTGGACGATGATATCCTGCTGCTTGCAGGAGGCATGATCGAGCGGCACCGGACTGACGGCCAGCGCCTCATAGCCTCTGCTTTCGCCATGCGCGGCGCGGCGGTGGTTGCGGATCACCCGCAGCATGTGCGCGGCATTCTTCTTGTAGCCGGGGAAGGGGCCCAACTCCTTGGCCATCTCGGCAGACGTCGCGTAGCTGATGCCGGTCATGATGGCGGAGAGCGCGCCGCACAGCGCGCGGCCTTCCCTGGAGTCGTAGGGCAGGCCCATGGTCATCAACAGACCGCCGATATTGGCGAAGCCGAGCCCCAGCGTGCGGAATTCGTAGGACAGTTCCGCGATCGCTTTCGACGGAAACTGCGCCATCATCACGGAGATTTCGAGCACCACGGTCCAGAGCCGGCACAGATGCTCGTAGGAATCCACGTCAAAGGTTTTCGTCGTGGTGTTGTAGAAGGTGATCAGATTGGCCGAGGCCAGATTGCAGGCGGTGTCGTCCAGGAACATGTATTCCGAGCACGGATTGGACGCGCGGATCTCGCCGGACGCCTTGCAGGTGTGCCAGTCGTTCATGGTGGTGTTGAAGTGCAGGCCGGGATCGGCGGAGGCCCAGGCGGCGTGGCCGATTTTCTCCCAGAGGTCGCGCGCTTTAAGAGTCTTGACGATCTTCTTGTTGGTGCGGCCGATCAGGTTCCAGTCGCCGTCGGTTTCCACCGCGCGCAGAAAATCGTCCTTCAGCGATACCGAATTGTTGGAGTTCTGGCCGGAGACCGTGAGGTAGGCTTCCGAATCCCAGTCGGTGTCAAGAATCGGAAAATCGATCTCCTTGTAGCCTTGCCTGGCGAACTGGATGACGCGCTTGATCATGCCGTCGGTGACCATGGCGCGGCGCGCCAGCTTGATCTCGCGGCGCAACGCCGGGTTCTTCTCGGGATCGAAACAGTCGTCGCCGGAGCCTTCGCAATTGACGCAGGCTTTCAGCACCGCCTTGAGGTGCCGCTGGTTGAGCTTCGAGCCGGTCACGAGAGCGGCGACCTTCTGCTCCTCCTTCACCTTCCAGTCGATATAGGTCTCGATGTCGGGATGGTCGGCATCGACCACCACCATCTTGGCGGCGCGGCGCGTGGTGCCGCCGGACTTGATCGCGCCGGCGGCACGATCGCCGATCTTGAGGAAGCTCATCAGGCCCGAGGAGCGGCCGCCGCCGGAAAGCTTTTCGCCTTCGCCGCGCAGCCGCGAGAAGTTCGATCCCGTGCCGGAGCCGTATTTGAACAGGCGGGCTTCACGCACCCAGAGGTCCATGATGCCGCCCTCGTTGACGAGGTCGTCGGCGATGCCCTGGATGAAGCAGGCGTGCGGCTGCGGATGCTCGTAAGCCGATTTCGATTTTGTAAGTTTGCCGGTCTTCCAGTCCACGTAATAGTGGCCCTGGCCGGGGCCATCGACGCCATAGGCCCAGTGCAGGCCGGTGTTGAACCACTGCGGCGAATTCGGCGCCACCATCTGCTTCGCCAGCATGTAGCGCAGCTCGTCGGAGAACGCGCGCGCGTCTTCTTCCGACGAGAAGTAGCCGCCCTTCCAGCCCCAATAGGTCCAGCAGCCGGCGAGGCGGTCGAACACCTGCTTGGCGGAGAGTTCGCTGACATAGCGCTCGGACTCGGGCAGGGCGGCCAGCGCCTCGGTGTCCGGCACCGAGCGCCACAGCCATGACGGCACGGTCTCTTCCTCGACCTTCTTCAGCCGCGCGGCGACGCCGGCTTTGCGGAAATACTTCTGAGCCAGCACGTCGGAGGCGACCTGCGACCAGAACTCCGGCACCTCGACGTTTTCGAGACGAAATACCACCGAGCCGTCGGGATTGCGGATCTCAGATGTCGTCAATCTGAAATCAATTCCTGCGTAGGGTGACTGGCCTTCAGTGGTGTTGCGTCGTTCGATTCGCATGGTCGTGCCCCGTCCTTCTTGACCGGCTCGCTCTACCGCGGCGCCGGGTGGTTTTCCTTGAGCGAACCCTTGAGTCACAGTCTTGCAACTGCGGCCCGAAACGTTCGCACGCTCAGCCGGTGGACCGGCCTGTTTCTCTCTGCGAAAAATCGATGCGAGCATCGATCTTGTCGCGGCACGATGCCGGTTGATTTCCGGCCCGTGCTTTCAACGCCCCAACTCGTTACTTGAGCCGTTTTTGGCTCGTTTTAGCGCCCGAAGATCCCCAGAATTCAGGGCAGACAAGCCCAACACCTGCTGCCTCGACCGGCGGCCGGAGTGGTTATTATGGAGCCCTTCTGGGAGCGACCGGCGGGACCCAAACACACTCGCGCCGAACAGGACCAAAGCTAGGACAACTCCGTTGCGCCCGTCAAGGACTAGTACGAGTTCCTGAATCAAATACTAAATATGGTGGAAAAGGGAGAAAAACAGGGGGTCCCTCGCGCGCCCTGTCATGCCAAGTATCAGTGAGTCCTCAGGGATTCCCAAGAGAAAAAAATTGTTCGAGCGGGGTGAATTTGCGCTTCGCCCGCTGTTCACAGGGCAAGTATTTTTTGTCCGGGAAGGGTTGCTCTCGCGAGACTCACCTGACGCTGCGGAACTGCGGGCTGGCATGCCCGCCCGCCGATGGTCTCCGGCCCCGATAACCGGCAAGGTGCCACCGATTCTTACCGGTCGTTATCCCCATGGCAGACTCAAAATCGGCGACCGCGCGTGCTCACATCACGCCCGCAGGCCTCATGTTCCTCGCCATCACCTCGGTCGGCTGGGGCTTCAACTGGCCGGTCACCAAATATCTCCTGAGCGAACTGCCGCCGCTGATCATGCGCGGCTCGACCGGCGTGATCGGGGCGAGCCTGCTGGCGCTGCTGGCCATTTTCAGCGGCCAGAGCCTGCGCGTTCCCCGCGAATTGTGGCCGCGGCTGGTGCTGGCCGCCTTCCTCAACGTCACCTGCTGGATGGCCCTGATGGGATTGGCGTTGCTTTGGCTGCCGGCCAGCGAGGCCGCGCTGATCGCCTACACCATGCCGATCTGGGCCTCGATTCTGGCGTGGCCCATTCTCGGCGAGCGGCCGAATCTGTTGCGCGTCATCTCGCTTGTCATGGCGTTCGCGGGTCTGGCGGCGATCATGGGCGGCAATGGATTTGCCGCGAGCGCGGCGAAGATGCCGGGAATCATCATGGCGCTCGGCGGCGCCCTCGGCTTTGCGCTCGGCACCGTGTTGGCGAAGAAGCTGCCGCTCGACTTGCCGCCGCTCTCCGCCGCGGCCTGGCAGATCGGAATCGGCTGCCTGCCGGTGGCGATGGTCGGTCTGCTGGTCGAAAAGGCCGACGTGGCGGCATTATCCAATCTCGGCTGGATCCTGCTCGTCTATGCGACGGTGATCCAGTTCTGCGTCGCCTATGTAAGCTGGTTCGCAGCACTTGCGCGTCTGCCGGCTTCCGTCGCGGCGATCGGCACCATGGCGGTGCCGGTGATCGGCGTCGCCGCGTCCGCGGTGGCGCTGCACGAGCCGCTCGGCGTCGGCCAGATCGCAGCGCTGATCTTTACGCTCGCCGGCGTCGCGCTGGCGACGCGTTCATAAACGACCACGCGTTCATAAACGAGAAGGACGGCGCAGGGGGAATGCGCCGTCCTTCGAGATTGCACCGTGCGATGTTGGTTACGGGCAGGGATGCCGCAAACCGTCATAGCCGAGATACGTTCCCGACGCGGGATCGTAGGATTTGAATTTCTGCGTGCAGTAGGCAACTGTATCGTCGCCGATCGGAGCCGCGACGGCCGCGACGGCGCCATCATCGTAGTAGCCGCCATCGTCGTAATACTGGTCGTCGTAGTAACTCGGCGCGTAATAGTCCGATCCACCATAATAGCCGTAGCCCGGCGAGGCGAGCGCGCCGCCGATCACAGCCCCGGCGACCGCGCCCGGAATAAAGCCGCCGCCACCGCGGTGGTAACGATAGCCGGCGTAGCGACCGCGCCAGCCGTCGCCGTAGCCACCACGCCAGCTTCCGCCGCCGCTATAACGCGTCACCGGAGCGCCCGCGGCGCGACCTATTTGCGGCGTAGCTGCCGCGGCAGCGCCGCCGCCGAATTGCGGAGCCGCTGTGCGGAAACGATTGCTAGCCGCAACTCCGCCGCCACCTAGTTGCGGAGCAGCTACCGCCGCAGCGGCGCCGCCACCCAATTGCGGCGCAGCTGCGCGAAAACCACCCGCCCCAGCGCCGCCGCCACCGCCCATTCGTACGGCCGGAGCGCCACCTCCGCCGCCCGGCGCAGCGACGCCGGCCCTGGCGCGATTGGAACCCTGGGCGAAACTGGTCGAGGCCAGCGTCGGCAAAACCAGGGCCACTGCAGCAGCGGTACTCAAAATCTTCAGACTGATCATTATCGGCTCCATGTGCGGGTCATGATCCAACCCTTTCAGAGGACGGACGTTCCCGAGCCTCGCACCCATTGTGCGCGCGGCGAGACTGCCGGCTTGGAACTGTATGCGGAATGAACGGATTGCGCCGATTTCGCGACAACCAGTCGCCAAAACCCTCGGCTCGCGCGCTTCGCCCGATCGGGGCAAAGCGAGCGGACATTACTGGACAATTCGGCCTGCCAATGGCATCAGAACCGCAAGCGCTCTCGAACCGGCCAGACCTTATGAAACAGTTTCTGCTCAAGTTTTTCACGTGGTGGAACGGCCAGACCTTCGGCACGCAATTGTGGACCTGGCGGTTTGGCGAACCGGTGGGCGAGGACGAGCAGGGTAACCGCTACTTTCGGACCCGCGGCGGCAAGATCGATCCATCGCTCGGTTTCGAGCGGCGCTGGGTGATCTATAACGGCTATGCCGAGGCCACGCGCGTGCCGCCGTCATGGCACGGCTGGCTGCACCACACCGTCGACGTCCCGCCGACGGAAGAGAGCTACACGCCGCACGCGTGGGAAAAGCCGCACGTCCCCAACATGACGGGAACGCCGGCGGCCTACCGGCCGTCCGGCTCGACGCTGGCAAGCGGCCGCCGCCCCAAGGCCACCGGCGACTACCAGCCGTGGACGCCCGGGAAATGAGCGTCGAATGACAACGAGATCCTGCAGGGCTCACTGATCCAACGCGTCCAAGCGATCCTTCGCCTTCTGAATTCCGCGGGCATGAGCCTTCGCATAGAGTTCGCGCGCCTTCGTCGCATCGCCGCGCGTTCCGTATGTCCCCGATGTGGAGAGAATGGCGGGATCATAGGTCTCCGCAAGCGTGAAGCTTGCTAGGGCGCTACCCGTCTCGGCAGCGCGCTCAAGCACGAGCCGCGCCGCGCTGATATTTCCCTGATCGAGCAGTGCGCTGGCGCGCGCCATCAACTTGGCCAGATCCGGACCTTGCGACGCCGGCTGCTTCGGAGCGGGTTCCTCCACAGCTTGCGTCACATCGGCGACCTGGCTATTCGCAGCGTGCTTAAGCGTCGCGCGCGTATCGATCGCGGGCTGCGCCGATTCAGGCGCCATTGCCAGTTTTTGCGACAGCGCATCGGCCCCGTCGCGCTCCTGCTGCGGTCCCACCGTCGTCTTCTCCGCAGTCTGCTTGACCTGCGCCGCATCGTCGCGCGCCTTGTTCAGCAGCGCTACGTTTGCCTCGATTTCGCGGCGCGCCATCGCGAGTTCGCTCGCCAGCGCGGCACCGCGCGCGCTTTCCTCGTCGAGCGCTTGACGATGTTGCGCCGCGCTTGCGGTTAGCTCTTGTCGCGCGGCGGTGGCATTCTGGCGCTCCTGTTCGAGCAATTGTGCGGAATTCGCGGCCGCCGCCTCGGCCGCGTCGCGCTCTTGCTGCAGAGATTGTCGCAGTTCCGCCATTGCGCTCTCCGTCGCCTGCTCGAGCTGCTTTGTTTCGTCGCTCGCCTTGCGCAACAGCGCCGCCTGCGTCTCAATCTCGCGCTGCGCCTCCGCGAGTTCGCTCCACAGTGCGGCACGGCGCGCGCGTTCCTCCTCGAGCGCTTGACGATGTTGCGCCGTGGTCGCGGTCAGCTCTTGTCGTGCGGCGGTGGCATTCGGGCGCTCCTGTCCAAGCAATTGCGCGGAGTTCGCGGCCTCCGCCTCGGCCCCGTCGCGCTCTTGCTGCAGTCCCACCGTCGTCTTCTCCGCAGTCTGCTTGAACTGCGCCGCATCGTCGCGCGCCTTGTTCAGCAGCGCTACGTTTGCCTCGATTTCGCGGCGCGCCATCGCGAGTTCGCTCGCCAGCGCGGCACCGCGCGCGCGTTCCTCGTCGAGCACTTGACGATGTTGCGCCGGGCTCGCCGTCAGTTCTTGTCGCGCGGCGGTCAACTCCTGCGTGAGGGCGACCGTTTTTTCGCGCTCCTGTCCGAGCAATTGCGCGGAGTTCGCGGCCGCCGCCTCGGCGCCGTCGCGCTCCTGCTGCAGCCCCACCGTCGTCTTCTCCGCAGTCTGCTTGAACTGCGCCGCATCGTCGCGCGCCTTGTTCAGCAGCGCTACGTTTGCCTCGATTTCGCGGCGCGCCATCGCGAGTTCGCTCGCCAGCGCGGCACCGCGAGCGCGTTCCTCGTCGAGCGCTTGACGATCTTGCGCCGGGTTCGCCGTCAGTTCTTGTCGCGCGGCGATCAACTCCTGCGTGAGGGCGACCGTTTTTTCGCGCTCCTGTCCGAGCAATTGCGCGGTGTTCGCGGCCTCCGTCCGCAGCTGCAGATTGAGCCCATCGATAACGCGCCGAGCCTCGGCCAGCTCATTCGCCAAAATCTGAGCGCGCTGCTCCTTCTCCAAAGATTGTCGCGCTTCCGGCGCGGACGCGGCTTGCTTCACCTCCGCAGGTTCCTGCGCCCGCGCTCTGGCCTGATCGGCCTCTGCGTACTGCTGAAGCGCCAATAAGTCGGTCTTCCACTGGATCTCTTGCTCGAAATACAGGCCGATGAGCGCCGCCACGATGACAGTCGCCGTGATCGAGGAAGCCGCAAATCGCCGCCGCGCACGCGGCGAGGACGGCCCGACCTGAGAGGCGTTGCTCGATCCTTCGTCCTCTTGCAGGAGATATTTATCGCTCGGCATTGGATGCCAATGTGTCGGCGCGATCTTGCTCGGGTCGCCGTTTTCTCCGACCCATTCACCCGTTTCAGCCGACCCATGAGCGACGTCATAGGTCTCACTTGCGTCATGCTCGAGAATGACGACTTTCCCACCTCTCGGTGCGGTTTCGATCGCGTGGCGCATGTACGAGACCGGTCTTATGGCGGGCCCGCCAGATGGCCCACACCTTGATTGTGAATCGGTGTGGCGTTTGCCCCCCAATCAGCGTCCAACAATGTTGAACGCCGATTGACACTCTATCCGTTTGACACCCTAACCGGCGGCTTGGCCTATCGAATACTACTCCTTTGGAGGTATTGGCCCACTCTTACGTGGCATGGCCGGTGAACGTACCTTGTTGATGCGCATCGTTCCCCGCGCTGAAGCTCTCTCAGAGGCCGCCGCCGTCAGTTGGCTTGAGGCGACGACGATGTGGGGTTTGGAGGGAGAGCGGACTCCCTCATTCCCGCCATCCAAGCCCAACGAGTTCTTGCCTAGCCAACGCCCTTCCGTCTCTCTCTCTCTCTCTCTCTCTCTCTCTCTCTCCCGGATGCAGGCCGACTGATTGGACGAGCGGAGTAATTCCTCAAGCGGGGGGAATGAGCGGAACGCGACTCATGGTCCAACATACCCCGCTGGAAGTGTGCGGGCTTGCGTTCCTGCTGGCAGAGACCTACGATTCACGTGTGCTCTCGTTGTGGAACCCGCATGCTATTCCCGGCGACTGTGAAAAGGCGCGAGCTCTACGCGCGTGCAGGAATCACACAGGCGCGAGCGCGGATCGAGGCAACGAAATAGGCGCCACGAACATCGGCGAAGGCGCGATCTGCGGGCCGGATTGATCGAGGGCAGGCCGGCCTACAGAAGAGTGCCATGTGCGGCAGAGTCCCACATGCGGCGCGACTGGGCTAGGCGGAGCCTACGATGAACATCGGATTGAGAGGCAACTTCATTGCCATCGCCGAGGATCGTGAGACAGTTTGCAGACCACATGGCAAGCTTGTGCCTATGCGATTGGCGACGGTTGTTTGCTTGCTAATGGCCTGCATGTTTCATCAGGTTGCGCCATCGATCGCGCGAACGAATGGGCCTGAAGCTGCACCACAGATGCAGCCCTATCCAATTCAGTCCTATCCAATGCAGTCCTATCCAATGCAGTCCATGCCTCGACTGGCACAAGCCAAGCGCTCCCCTAACACAAATACGGTTGGGATCGTGACGGGCCGCCCAAGCGGGACTGATTTCGCAATCGCTCAAGATATCTCGACGGTTCTCGCGACCGGACAGGAGACCGGTCCGAGAGGTGAGGTGGCATTGCGGATTGTGCCGATGGTCGGCAAGGGCGGCATTCAGAACGTTCGTGATGTGCTGACCCTATCGGGCGCCGATATGGGCATTACGCCCATGATTTTGCTCGACCGCCTGCGCGCCAGCAAGGAGTTGGGTGATATCTCGAAGAGCTTGGTCTACATCGCCCCGCTCTTCCATGAAGAACTCCACATCCTTGCTCGTCCAGAGATACGCACCGTTTCCGACCTCGCTGGAAGACGCGTCAACCTTGGTGAGGAGGATAGCGGTATGGAAATCCTGGCGCGGGACATCCTCAGTCGACTGGGCGTGAAAGCGAGAGAAGTTAATGTTGATCAGAATGCAGCTGCGGAAGGCATGCGGAACGGCGACATCGCGGCCACCGTGTTCATCACGGGAAAACCCGCCCGCTGGCTCGAACGATACGGGCGCGAGGACGGCTTCCATCTCCTTCCGGTGCCACACGCATCATCCTTGGAAGAGGACTATCTGCCGGCGACTTTCATCCACCAGGATTACCCGAACCTGATCGCTACTGACGAGAGCATCGCCACGCTTGCGGTTGGTTCGGTCCTCATTGCTCACAACTCGCCTCGGACAAGCGAGCGCTACCAACGCTTGGAGACGTTCGTTAACGCGTTCTTTTCGCGTATTTCGGAGTTCGAGAGTCCGGCGCGGCACCCGAAATGGAAACAGATCAATGTTGCGGCGGTGTGGCCCGGGTGGAACCGCTTCGCTCCCGCGGAACGCTGGCTGAAGCAGCGCCGATTGACGGCACCCGCTGCCGACTCGCGGGCGGAGTTTGAGCGGTACCTGGATCAGTCGGGGAAGGTTCCTTCCGCCAGCGAGCGCGAACGCTTGTTTCAGGATTTCCTCCGCTGGCGAGAGGGGATCAGAGACCGCTGATCGATCGCACATCCGATCGCACATCCGTTGGAGGACGGACCCGGAGCAACAAGGGAAGGCTCATGACAATGATGGCGCGTGCATGTTCCATCGGCTTTCTGGCCATCCTCGCCATGCCTCTTGCGGCGAACGCGCAGACAGCACGCAAAACGGAAACGCTCACGCGCAGTCCGCCGAAACGAGTGGCGGTGCACATAAGCGACAGAAGGAAGAGCGAGCGCATAGGATATAAGAAGGTGAGCTCGCTGGTGAATTTTCCGCCCTTCTTCCCCGGCATCGGCGCGCTTTACGTTCAGCCCAACACGCTCCCGAACGGACCATACCGTGCTTTCGACCGCAGGGGCAGACTGAGCAGCACCATCTACATGATCCCCATCGAGGACCTTGAGAACCGCACGAAGTTCGATGTTGCGGGCCTCGCTGGAAAGGGCGACCACGCAACCTTCTACTTCAATTCCGGTCACCCTGGACTCGACAAGCCCCATTATCACATCCACATTTGGCACGTGAGCAAGAAGGGGGAAGAGAGGGTTGCGAAATAGCGAGTAGTGGATCATGGCGCGGTTTCGAACATCGATATTCGTTGCGCTGGTCGCGATGCTCGCACAGCCTGTTTATTCAGTACGCGCGGACCAATTGACGCCTCGCAGCGGCATGTATGAGATCACGGTCCGGCTAGAGCTCCCGCATGTCGAGCGCTGGGCCGTTGACCAAACGGCGACAATTTGCCTACCCACTAAAAACAGCGGCGGAATACCCGTTCCCGTGCTGAGTGCGAACAACCCGTTTGCGAAATGCGCTGCGACCAATCTCACGACGAATGGCGCGACCCTCGAATACGATATCGTCTGTCCGGGGCGCGGGGACGCCAAAGCGCATGCGATCTACACGCTCGCGGCAGATACATTCGCTGGCCGCGTCGCGATGGTCATGGGTGCAAAAAACATGACGATGACCGAACTGCAGCACGGCCGCCGCCGTGGAGACTGCGGTCCGCTGGAATCCGAAGCCCTCGACGAATAGCGCGGACCTTGCGCGGCCCCGATTTTGTGAGGACACGGCCTTGCCGGAAGGACCGGTAAGGGGCCTTCACACGAATGCCATCATCGAACCACAAAATTGCGGTGGGAGTGCCTCGGTCGAGGCCGCGGCGACTACAGCGTTCGCGCGGGCAGACCAACCGGGCTGACCGGCCCTGACCGAGAGGCGTAGCTATCCGCCCGCGAGCGACATCCCGCGACGATATCGGCGCCGCCCGCAATGGCGATCGCAGCTTATGGCGGCGATAGAGCGGCCGCCGGATCAAGGGATCCTCGGATGGATCTGTCGGCCAACGCTTTCGATGTATTCAACGAGGACGCTAAGGTGGTCCTTTGCCGGGACCGCGACGGAATGCGCAGGAGTCGGGCATGGTCACGTTGGCAGTTGCGCTCGTTCCCCGCCGAACAACCGCAACAGAAAAGCGGTACAATGAACGACCTCGCGAAAGGACCGCACGTGCCGCAGTGAAGCGAAGCTTGGCCACTGGGACCTAACCCCGGAAGGGATCCAGCTGATGCAGCAATCTCGCCTACAAGGAAAAGCTGCTTCGATAGTACTTCCGATCGCGACCGCCGTGATCGCGATTGCTGTCTTCATTGCTGACACGGTGACGGACCTCGAGGTGCCATTCGCGGTCATGTACGTCGTGGTCATCCTGCTGGCGGCTCGCTTCTGCCGCGCGCGGGCCCTCATGCTGGTCGCAACCGGGTGCGTGGGCTTGACGGTGGTGAGCGACATACTCACGCCGGGCATCTCCGCAGCCGAAGGGTTTGCCAGTACGCTGTTCAGTCTTGCAACAATCCTGTTGACGACCCTTCTCGCCTTGCAGGCCCAAAAAGCCGCGGCGGCATTGCAGGAGCAGGCGAACCTCCTTGATCAGGCGCATGACTCGATTTTCGTTCGCAATTTGAACGACGTCATCACCTACTGGAATCGGGGGGCGCAGGAGCAATACGGATGGAGCGCGGAGCAAGCGATCGGGAAGAGCTCGCATGAATTACTAAGGACCGTTTTCCCAGCGCCGCTGGACGAGCTTCGCGCGGAATTGCTGCGAACAGGTCGCTGGGAGGGTGAGCTGCACCACACAAGGTCCGACGGGACCGAGGTGATTGCCGCCAGTCGATGGTCGCTACATCTGGACGACCGAGAGCAGCCCGTTGCCATCCTGGAGACAAACAACGACATCACCGAGCGCATACACCGCGAAAACGAAATTAGACGGCTCAACCAGGAACTTGAAATCAATAGGCTAAACCAGGCACTTGGGGAGCGGGCTGCGGAAATCGAAGCAACCAACAAAGAGTTGGAGTCGTTTGCCTATTCGGTCTCGCACGACCTGCGCGCGCCACTTCGCCATGTGGTCGGGTTCTCGGAGTTGCTACAAAGACAGGCATCTTCTGTGCTCGATGACAAGAGCCGTGGCTACATACAAACGATTGTCGACTCAGCAAAAAGAATGGGCAACCTGATCGACGATCTGTTGGCGTTTTCCAGGATCGGGCGGGCTGAGACCAAGAAGACGCCGGTGAACCTGGAGCAACTCGTCACGGAGGTGGTCGCAGAGCTCGGGCAGGAGACGAAGGGGCGGGACATCGTGTGGAAAATCAATACCCTTCCGGTCTGCTATGGCGACCGGTCGATGCTGAGGCTGGTTGTGGTCAATCTCGTTTCCAACGCGGTCAAATTCACACGCATGCGAAAGCCGGCGACAATCGAGATTGGCTGCGTGGGCGGAAGCAAAAGTGAAGTAGAGTTCTTCGTGAAGGACAATGGCGCAGGCTTCGACATGCGGTATGTCAATAAGCTGTTCGGTGTGTTTCAGCGTCTGCACAATTTGGAAGAGTTCGAAGGCACTGGAATAGGACTGGCTAGCGTTCAGCGCATCATTCACCGCCATGGCGGGGAGGTCCGGGCCGAGGGAGTGGTCGATCAAGGCGCGACCTTCTATTTCTCACTCCCGATACGAAAAGATGCAGCAGGGAGCACGCTATGAGCCAACTGGGACGCATCTTGCTCGTCGAGGACGACCCGAGCGATGTAGAACTCACGCTGACGGCGCTGGGGGAATATAAACTTGCCAACGAGGTCGTCGTCACACGCGACGGACAACAGGCGCTGGATTATCTCCATTGTGAAGGAGAATTTAACAATCGCCCCAACGAAAATCCTGCGGTCATGCTGCTCGATCTAAAACTTCCGAAGATCGATGGCCTGGAGGTCTTGCAGCACATCAGGTCCGACGAGCGTCTTAAGTTGATACCCGTGGTCGTGCTGACATCGTCCCACGAGGAAAAAGACAAGCTGCGGAGCTACACGCTCGGAGTGAACGCGTATGTCGTGAAGCCGGTCGATTTTCATGAGTTCGTCAATGCAGTCAAGGAGCTCGGCGTCTTCTGGGCGGTCATCAACCAGCCACCGCCGGGCAGCGTGAAGAAGTGAAATCTCCTCTCCGTATTTTGTTGCTGGAGGACGACGCACATGATGCGGAGCTCGTTCGCGAGCTCCTTGAAGCCGACCATTTGGCCTGTGAGGTAGTCCGAGCTCAGACTCGCGCCGAGTTCCTCGGCGCTCTCGAGAGCGGTGGAATCGACCTAATTCTCGCGGATTACCAGCTCCCTTCGTTCGACGGTCTTTCTGCATTGAAGCTTGCGCTGAGTGAACGCCCTGATGTGCCTTTCATCTTTGTTTCCGGCACGCTCGGCGAGGAAGTAGCGATCGAAGCGCTCAAAATTGGAGCGACCGACTATGTTCTGAAGACCCGGTTATCGAGGCTCGTGCCCTCCGTGCAGCGCGCGCTGCGCGAGGCTCGGGACCGAGCCGAACGCAAGAACGCCGAGGAGGCCCTGCGCCGGAGCGAGATGTATTTGGCGGAGGCGCAGCGGGTGAGCCGCACCGGGAGCTTCGGCTGGAACTTTTCCAGCGGGGAAATCTACTGGTCCGAAGAGACCTATCGGATATTCGAATGCGAGCCGACGATAAAGCCGACCGTTCAGCTGGTGATCGATCGGGCGCACCCGGACGATCGGATGCATCTGCGGCAAATCATCGACCGCGCCGCGACCGAGCGGAGAGAATTTGCAGCCGAGCATCGCCTGATGATGGACAACGGCTCTGTCAAGCATGTTCGAATCGTGGCTCATCCTTCCACCGAGGGCGATCCGGAGGGCGTCGTCTTCGTGGGGGCGGTGATAGACATCACCGAGCGCAAGCGCGCTGAAGAAGAGCGCGAAAGACTGCTCGAACTCGAGGCGGATCTTGCGCGCATGAACCGCGTGAGCATGATGGGAGAACTGGCAGCCTCACTGGCTCACGAAATCAAGCAGCCGATGGCTGCCGCCGCCATCAACGCCGACGCCTGCACGCGATGGCTCCGTTCCGAGCCACCCGGCGTGGCAGAAGCACGCGAGGCTGCCGCGGCAGTGGCCGCGGCTGTGATGCGCGCCGCCGCGATCATCGATCGCGTTAGCTCACTCTACAGGCGAGGTGCGCCGGAACGGGAGTTGGTCGACGTCAACGAGATCATTCGAGGTCTGACCGTTCTGCTGGGCGATAGGGCCAATCGGAGCTCGATTTCGATCCGCGCCGAGCTTACCCCGGGGCTTCCTCGGACGACAGCAGATCGCGTACAGCTGCAGCAGGTTTTGATGAACCTCATGCTCAACGGCATCGAGGCGATGCAAGACACGGGCGGTGAACTGACTGTTGCATCGAAGAGGAGCGAGGATGGTCAATTACTGATTTCGGTGAGCGACTTGGGCCACGGGATCTCCATCGATGAAGCCAAGCGGATTTTCGAGGCATTCTTCACCACCAAACCGAAAGGCACCGGCATGGGCCTGTCGATCTGCCGTCGAATCATCTCGTCGCATGGCGGCTCTATATGGGCGAGCCCCAACACGGGACGGGGCGCGACTTTTCAGTTCACCCTGCCGCCGACGTGACGGCGTCCGTGCCTTGGGCGGTTTGACGCCGCGCCTTGTGCGCTTTGCACAGTAGCGGCTGGGCGGATGAGGGATTTCAGAAATTTTACCAAGTTTCGTCGCGGTCAAGCCGCGCTTCTGTCTGATGATTTGCTGCGACGTGGCGGTATCGGGATCTGTGCTTTGAAAGCATCCACTTCCGTTCCTGGCAGGCACCTTTGAGACATGCCGACGGACGCTGAAATGGTCCGCTTCTCGAGGTCAGCCTGCAAATCCCTGAAATTCGGAGCTTGAATCTTTTCGAACGCACTTTTTCTGAAGTTGCGATGCGTGCGACTTTGGCGTGGCCGCCGCGGTGACGGTGTCGTGGTTATCGCTAGTCGTTTCCACCGCTATTGCCTCGGTCAGAGATTGAGAGCACGCGGCTCATGGACTCGCATTTCCTTCCTACCTCGCGGGATGATTATGACTGACCTCCGGCCGGCTGCGGAACTATTCGGCCTGCGCCGACGCAGGTCGCACCGTAAAAAAGAGTCCAATTGATAAGCATCCATGTGGAACAGGCAGAGGGCCAAGCAGTAGAGTCCCGACAAGAGCGTCGGCGCCGATACCGCCCGATCCGGGGTAAGAAAAGGAAAAAGTGGTGAAGGGACTTGGCGCGGTTCTACGCTCCCCAGCGACGGAAGGGAGAATGGCGATGCGCGTAAGATTCATGAGGACAGCCAACGTCGCAGGTATTGCCATAGGGGGATTATCGGCAATGCTCGCCATCGCCGCGCATGGACAGATGGACACGGCTCGGTCGAGCAACGGGCAGAAAGCGGAGGCCGTCGAAGACGCGGCCGGTAATTTGCGTGTACCCGACGCCTATCGCACCACCTATCAGTCATTGGGAAGCTGGGCGGTAAGTGCTGACCAGGGGAGCGGCTCGAAGGAACTCCATCTCGTCTATGCGTCGCCGGGGACTATCGCTGCCTATAGCAGGGACGGCCATTTTCCTGACGGCACAGTGCTTGTGAAAGAGGTGTACGAGGCTGCCACCGAACCAATGACGACAGGCACGGTTAGCCATGCCGACACCTTGAAAGGCTGGTTCGTCATGGTGAAAGACAGTAGTGGCCGCCATGCCGGGAATAAGTTGTGGGGCGACGGCTGGGGCTGGTCGTGGTTCGATGCTGCCAACCCGTCAAAGACTACGTCTACAGATTACAACGTTGATTGTCTGCCATGCCATCAGCCGGCGCGAGCTTCCGATTGGATTTATGTCCAAGGATACCCCGCGTTGAAGCGATGACTATTACGCCTGCCAGGATTTCGAAGCAGGGGTAGTGGGAGCGCCTCCTCGCCGCGCGCACAGGCGATCCAAATAACAGATTCACGGCAGTAGTAGAGGAGTTCAAAGCTCCCCGACCGCATCGCATCGACGCAGGTTTGCAAGCAATCGGGGGAGCCAACTGCGGCGAGTTGGAGTTAGCGCCGGCTTCTGCCGTTGTGGGGCGCCGGTGGCAAGCGGGCTGCCTGCCCAGCAAGAATGAGATTTGGAGCGCGAGTGTCGCGTATCTGGCGCAGCACGCCGCGCAATTTGGCACGGTGACCAGTCCCTCGCCACCGATATTGCAAAGGTTCGCCAGCGCCGCCTACGGCGTGACGGCCGATCAGGTGATTGGCAGCACACTCAAGCTTCATTATCAAGAGCACAACGGCCGGGGCGAATTGGTACAAGCTTGTCAACAAGAGTGGCGCCGGCGGCCCTGGCCTTTCCGGTCAGGTTCTGGCTCCAGGCGATCACCTTCATGCCGAAGGCGAGACCGCGGTCCTGTCGAAGCTATCAGCCTCAGGTTCGGTAACTCGGCCTACACCGGCGCTTCGGACGGGCGTCGCGACCGGGTGCGCGGACAGATGGCCAATTCTCGCGCGGATGACCTGGAAGACCGACGGACATTGCGGGCCACTGATGAGACGAACGGGCATATCTTCGATCCCGGACGGCATTCAACGCTTTGGGTCGATGAGTAGGGTGACACGCAACGGAGTTGCTCATCCGGAGCCTCCTGCCAAGGAGTGTCGCCATGTCCCGCATCTCGATCCTGAAGCGCTCAATCCGCACGGCCGCTGCAGCTCTCGTCTTCGTCGGCCTGCTTTCGCCGGCAAATGCGAACTACCAGCACGGTTCTGTCAGCATCTTCCCTGATCTGCCGATTAGCATGACTACAGATCATACCGACGCCAAAACGGCGGTTGCAAGAAGAAGCCGGTCCATAGTGCTGACCTCGCGCCTGCCCTGGCTTGCTCCGGTCGGCCATCGCCAACCGCGCCAAGCCGACGTCCCCCAATCGGAGGCCGTGTCGGCATGGGAGCGCCAGCAGCAGCAGCTCGACCAGGAGCTGGACCGCAGGCTGATTATCTGTCGCGGGTGCTGACCGGTGCATACGCCCGCAACCTTCGGCTACGTGGCGACCCAGCTCGATCGCTTGGGCATCGTTTACCTCCACGTCGTTGAGCCGCGCATCAAGGGCACTGAGGAGATCTCGCATGGGCAGGCGCCGATCGCAGCCCAGCATCTGCGGCCGAAGTTCTCGCAGACCTTGATCGCGGCAGGCGGCTTCGCACCGGATTCGGCGGAGGCCATCGTCGCGGCCGGGACGCCGACCTCGTCGCATTCGGGCCGTCAATTCATCTCCAATCCGGATTTGCCCGAGCGTATCCGTCGGGGCCTGCCGCTCAATCGCTACGACCGCGCCACCTTCCACGGCGGTAACGCGCGGCTAGGCTATACGGATTACCCGCCCGCCAAGGCGACAGCGGCGGCCTGACCGGTCTCTCGCCTTGATCTTCTAGGCCAGCGAGGACGCATCGCCGCCTCTCGCTGGCCCAGGCTCGTCAATCGTATCCCTTTCGGCAGGCTTCGCTTCGGCAAGTGCTGCAGGCCTTGCGAAGACGTCCCAGCCGGACGGCTCCTGCATCTTGCGCCACTGCGCCGGAGTAACGCCCATGTGGCTCTTGAAAGCGCGCTGGAACGCCGCTTCGGATTGATAGCCCACTGCCTCCGCCACAGCGGCGGTGGAAAGGGTCGATTTCGTCAGTTCATTCGCTGCGAGCGTCATTCGAATGTCGGTCAGGAGATCGGCGGCCGATCGTCCTAGCTTCTCTTGGAATTGGCGGGCGAGCGTGGCTCGCGACATGTTGGACAGACGTGCAAGCTCCGGCAGCGACCATGCTCGCGCAGGCTCATTGAACATTGCGGCCACCGCCGGCGCCAGGCGCGTGTGGCCGGCCAAGGCGAGGAGCCCCCGTGGCGCGTCGTCCATCTCGCTGGCGAGCCGCAGCACAAGCGTGAACATCGCGGTCGACAGCGCGTTCAGCATCGCGCGTCCGCCCAGGTGATCGTCCGCGGACTCGCTCCGCATCAGGGAGACGAGGCCTGTGAGCAGCGCGGCCGTTTCGCTCTGTTCGGCGTGAGTGCCGGCATGCACGACCAGGCGCGGCGGCAGATAGCTGCGCAGCAGGCGATCGTGCGGCGGAGTGACGGCGAAGTGTCCGCACAACAGATCGAGCCGTTCGTCCGAGCCGAGATTTTCGCTGATCGTGAAGTTGAGGGACGCGCGGTTGCGTGACGGCAGCGGCGCGGCCCCGCTGCCGTCGTGCATGACGTGACGGGCATTGCCGGGGAGCAGCAGGATGTCACCGGGCTTCAGCTGCAGCGGTCGACCGCCCGCCGGATCCTCCAGCGTCGCGGAGCCGGCGAGCACGGCGTGGTACGGGATTTCGTTGGCCTCGCCGGGCCCCTGATCGATGCGCCATGGGGCGCCGTAGTTGCAGCGCAGGTTGAGCCGCCCGCGCACCGGCATCATTTCGAATAGCCGGCTAAGCCAATCCATGGCGACCTCCTGAAAGCATCGAACATGAGACGGTGGAGCATATAATCAAGATTGGGCGACATTCAAAGTCTCAAGACGCGGTCATACCTTCACTTTGCAATTTCACCAACTCCAACCAAAGAGTGCCGCCATGTCTCGTCTTTCAGTCCCGAACCTGGAATCTGACACCGGCCCGTCTGGCCAGATCTATGGCCAGATCAAGAAGGCGATCGGCAGCGTGCCGAACACCTTCGCGACCATTGCCGCCCACGGCCCTGCCGCCCTCAAGTCGGTCCTCGCCGCTGACGCCGTGCTCGCTGCAGGCAGCCTGACCAAGCGCGATCAGGAGGTCATCAAGCTCGTCATTAGCGCTGCCGCCGGCTGCGACTACTGCGTCGCCGCCCACAATCATCTCGCCAAGCTTGCCGGCGTGAAGCCGGAGGTACTCAAGCAGATTCGCGAGGGCCAGCTCACCGGTGACGCCAAGCGCGATGCACTGGTCGGGTTCGTCCGCAAGCTTGCGCAGTCCAGCGGCACCGTCAGCGACGATGATTACGCCGCCATTAAATCGGCCGGCTACAGCGACGCTCAGCTGGTGGAGATCAGCCTGGCATTCGCCACGACGGCCTTCACCAACGTGTTCAACCGCATCTACGACACCGAGATCGACTTCCCTGCAGTCGCGTGAAGCGACTGTGCCCCATCGCACCATTGAATGAAAGGATCACGCATGACCACAATTACCAACACCACGCAAAACCCGCTCGTCCGCGCGCTGCACAGGTCCGGCCTGCTCACGGAGGATCTCGACTATCATGTCGTCCGGGCCTCCATGGTGATCATGTTCTTCTTCTTCGGTTACCAGAAGTGGTTTCCGTACGAGTTCGAAAGGCTTGTCCCGTTTATCAGCAACGGCCCGCTGATCTGGTGGCTGTATCCGGTGTTCGGCCACGCGGGCGCCAGCTACTTCCTGGGCGTCTCGGAGTGGACCATCGGCAGCCTGCTGCTCGCGGGCTTCTGGGACAATCGGCTCGGCGTTCTTGGCGCCCTCGGCTCGACCGGCACCTTCATCGCGACGGTCACGATCATTCCGTTCATGCCTGAGGGCTGGGACGTCGCCGCGGGAGGCTTCCCTGCGATGACGGGCAACGTTCCCTTCCTGATGAAGGACATCGTTCTGCTCGCCGTCTCGCTCTACCTTCTGAGGCAGGGCGTGGTTCGCCTGACGCGGCAATAAGGTGGCACTCTGCTGATGGCGATGCGTCGCCGGCGAGCTTACCGCTTGCCGGCGATTGCGCGTTCCTATGGCAGCGGTGTCGCGATCAAGAAACTAAACGATTTAAAACGTGATCTACGTCCGGTTCGGATGGCCGCGCTAACCTCTGCGGATCCGATCACGCGCTCTGACCTGGCGCATCTCGGCGCTCAGCATTGCGGCACGGTACTCCACGGGTGTCATCCCGTAGCCGCGTCGGAAGGCGCGAATGAACTGGGCCTGATCCGCGAAGCCGCAGGCATAAGCCTTTTCCGCAGCGCGGCGATGATCCGCCGGATCGGCAAGCGCGGCGCATATCCGTTGAAGGCGCCGGCCGCGGATAAAGGCGGCCACGCCCCCGCTCGCTTCGAACAACCGATAGAGCGCCGACCGAGACAGCCCCAGCAGACGTGCAAGGTCTTGCACACCAAAAGCCGGATAGTGGAGATGCTGCTCGACGAGCGCTTCGGCACGCTGGCGCGTGGCCAGTTGCATGATACTCCGTGTGTCGCTTTCCAGCTCCGGCTCCGCGGGATGGTCGAGCGAAACGGCAAGCATGTGGAGAAATGCTCGCGCGAGCGCAGGGCCGCTCTCCGCAGGAAGGGTCAAAAGGTGCGGCGCAATAGCCCTCACGTGATCCATCAGTGGTTGCGCGCGGGCCGTGCCTAGTACCAATCCGTGCAAGTCGCGCACCGGCGGCAAGACTTCTTCCGCGAGCGCACGCGGAATCGCAAATGTCATTGAGCGGCTTGCCGCCGCCGTCCAGTGACTGCGACGGCTCAGATCGCCAAGAAGGACGCCGCCGTCGCAAGCGAGCGAGCGCCCTTCGGCATCGCCCGCGCCTTTTCCGCGAAACAAAATTAGAACGCCGAGATGATCAAGGCCGTCGCCGCGGATGCGGCTTCCGGTCCGGACGTAGTCGAGCCCGGCCATGCGGGATCGCGTGATGGCCAAATCGCGAAAGCCAAATGTCTCGCTCTCCGCGAAAAAGGCGCCCTCGCGCGGTTGCGTTTCGAACACCGGCGCGACGCTCGGCCATTCCCGACATCGCCACGCCTCGTAGGCCTCGGGCGCGGCAATGCCATTCGTCGTGAAGAAGGTTCGTTTAGTCATGACGGGACCGAAGGAAAAGCCGGAGGGAAGCTAGGTCTTGAAAGCTAGGTCTTGAAAGCTTGGTCTTGGGACTCTCAGGCAGAGAGGCAACGTGCGGCAAGTGCTCACCCAGCTTGCCACGTTTGCCCCGCTGATTGGGACAATATGCCAACAATTGGGACGTGACGCCAGTTGCGACTGTGTCTCTCCACTCGATAGAGGAACAAAGGGTCGGGGCGGCAAAGATTCTCGGTGAGGCCGCCATTGGATTACCAAACCATGGGTGATCAGCGCGCGCGAATTGCGCCGATGAAAAAATTGTTCTCGATCCTGGTAACGACCACCGGCCGCCCATCGATCGGATCACGACACATGATCCGACACGCTGATCGATTTTGGATAGCACGCGTCGCGTCCGCGACGCCTGGCCCTCCGAGTTCGATGCCATCCTGGGCGGTGACGTGGGACGTCGACGACATCGTCCGCAAGGAGGAAGCGGCCGCGATGGCAAGGAATGCGTTCGCGCTCGACGCCAGAGCGAATCCGGACCAGGCGCTGGAGTGGCACGCGATCGACGAGAAGCACTGGATCGAGAAGGGCTACGCACCGAACCATTGGAGGGATGATGGCCGATAGTGAGGCGCTGCTGAGCGCCTGCAGACGGCATGGGCTCCCAAGGCCGACGAAATCGAGCCGGCCGTGCCGCAGGTGGATGCTCTCAATTGGCAGCGGGAATGTTCTGGCTGTACGGCTCGGAAGAGAAGGTGCTCGTGAAAACGCCATCTTCCCCACGGGTCACATCGAACAAATTACATGTGACAGTATGGAAGTGAACAGACGGCTCGGTGCCCGTGGATATCTTCATCGATACAACGGGGGTATAGGGCCGTGTTGGACGTCGTGATTACTGAGCGAAGCCCGACTAGGTGGGAATGGCGGGTCTGCGATCGCCAAGGCAGCCCGATTATGGGCGGGTTTGAAAGCACCCGACCCGCGGCCAAGTACAGCGGCAATCGAGCGCTGTTTCTCCTGCTGTCTACCAGCTGGCGTCATTTTCCCCGGAGCGGTGACCGGGTTGCAGGGCGCTCCCCCAGATGAAGCGTGCCGTGTTTTAGAGTGGGCAGCCTATGCCGGCCTGTCGCGGTCGCTCCAGCCAGATTATGGATTTGCTGAGTAGCGCTGGAGGCGCTGATCGCAGGCAATAGGTGGCCACGACGATCGTGAATGCATTCTTCGGCTATCGCATGCGCTGCGTGACGCCCCCATACAACAGCGAGGTAAAGGAGCTGTTCAAGAAAATGAGAGACGAGACGCGCTGAAACGTGAGCGTGGGATGTGAACTGGATCACAGCACAATCTGGAGATGGATCGTAAGTCGTATCGGGGCTCAGCAGAGAGCGTAAAATGTGCGAATGGAAAGCAATCGACACCGCTCCAACGGACGGCACATGGATCAAGGTGCGGGGATGGGATTTTGGGATAGAAGGATTGCGCCGACACTATGCCACTGCGTTCTACGAAGACGGTAGTTGGATCAATGTCGGCAGCAATGGCAATCGGCTTCGATACCTGACGGACTGGCAAAAGCTTTCGTAAACATCACAGACATGCGCACCAGACCGCTAACCGACGAAGAACTTGATGCCATCGTAGCGCGTCGCGAGTTACTTGTCTGCTTTCGGCGGTAGACCGGAAGTGACCTGCCGACTTTCAAACCGACGCAATTGACCCGGAGCGGACTTCGGCCCCACCTCGGAGTACGCGCCGCCGGGCACGGTCCAGATGCAGATGATCTACGCATTTCACTCGCGCCGCCGCAATTCCGGCGACTTACACGCTTGCCCCTTAATCTTCTCAGTCGTGAGGTGAGTACTTCTTACATTCTTACCGATCTCATCTGGAATACGACATTTGCTTGAATTAGCCTCGATAAAACTGATCATCCTGAGCTCGGCTTCTTCATAGCGGAAAGTATTCAGCGTCCCAAGCATCCGTTCGAAAGAGGATTTTCCCGTACATTAGAAACTTGTCGTCGGACCGATACGGACGGTTGGAGCTTCCTTTGATCTCAACGTGGGACGATATCTGCTGGATATGGTCGAAGAGGGTGTCCAGCACAAGTATTGTCGCGAGCCTGTACCATCTCGCGGTGGTACCCTTCCACTTGGTTCAACAATTGGACAGAAATGTCGCATGACTCGCGATTGTTATCTGCGTACTTGAGTGTCGCCTCCGCGGCTAAGGAGGCATGATAAAATGCTCCGCAGCGCTCCGATGGCGGTGCTCTCATCGCCTGTTTCCAAGCCTCTGTGGCCGCATTGCGCAGTCGCAGGTATTCTTGGCACGGCGTCCGCGCTTCGACCTGAACCCCGAGCCCGATTATTATTATCATTGCGAAGGCCGGCACTGCCTTCAGCGTCATAGGGCATCCTCGCAAGCGTTAGTACCACCAGGTACGCAACAGCATTCCGCAATATTGGTCCATCGGGTACGGCGGATATACGACCACACCGTTTGGGTTACCCGCGAATGGAGGCAGGGTAAATCGGTGTCCGCGCGGAAGTTCCGCTGTTGGCGCCATGAGCTGCCATTGCCGGCAAACCGATGCACACACGGGCGGTCTTTAAGCGTTAGCTTAATCAGCCGCAATTCCAGATCGGCCCGATCGGCGTCCGCGTCCAGCAAGGGCCGAAGCTGCCGCCATTGTAGCGACCGCCGTAAAAGCCAGGTCGGCCGAAATAGTGCCAGTCGCCATCGTACCCGTAATAACTTGGGATTGGGTCGATATACCAAGGGCGCCGGTTGTGGCGCGCCATGCGCGAAACCAAAGCTTTCTGGGCGTAAGCTGGAAGGCTGTTATTCGGTGGCTGATGATAACCCGGCAGGAAGCCGTAGCCGTGCCAGCGTGGCGCCGGCCGCTTATGAGCCGGCGCAGCCGGCGCGACGACCGGCAGCAGCGATAGGACGATTGCAATCGACAGAAACACGAGGCGCGACATAACCACAGCATAGACGGCCGCCTGTTGTGAGGCGATTCAAATCTGAGTGCACAGTCCAGCGCAACTGCTTCCGGTTCGCTTGCGAAACGAGCACTTTGCGCCAGAAACGGTCGTTTTTTTCTAAAGGTCCCGATTCCATTTAGACGTAATGATCTAGAATCACTTGCCTTGCTTCGCGCCGTCTAGTCTCAATTCGAAATTGAAAAATACAGAGCGTCCGCCCTTCGGGCAGTTTTCTTGCAAAGCAAGCGGAAACGTCGCTCGGCGCGCTTGACGAGAAGACGTCCTTCGGTAGTCCCGCTCGGTCAAAATCTGATCCGGCGCCACCAGGTATTTGGTTGGTCGCTCCGCGTGCGATTCCAACCTACACCGCGGGCGATTACTTTGCCGCCATCGTCTCCAGTCACTTCCAAGTCGACGATCGTATCGCTCTGAACCTTTATAATCATAGCGGCGTGTAGCGCGCCGGTGCTGTCGCAGTAGATCACCGTCTCGCCGAGAGAGCTGTTTTCCAGCAGGCCGTTCTTCGCCAACGCAGGCATCGCTGTCATGGTCACCGCCAACACGATTGCACTCACAATCTTTTTCATTGTGCCAACCTCAGTTGTAGTTTCCTTTCCTCTGCAAACATCCTCGGTCGTTGGTGTAATTCCAGCCTTGGGCGATTTTAAGGAAATCGGCGGTCGGGCGCGCCGACCAGGGAATTGCGCCGGATCATCCACGGTCTCGACCCGCTAGCGCGACTTGGTCGGCAGGTGGGTGCGGCCACTACTTGTCGCCTTCTGGAGGACGCATCATTTGCATCCAGCAACGACCTCTGGCGGTCGATCCGGCGCGAGGCTGAAATGGATGACTGTCCTAACGGAGCTCCTACCCCTTCATGATAGGCAAGGCCTCAGGCAACAATAGAGAGGACCGAACCGCATGATATGAGATCGGTGCGCACATTCTCGCCCACTGACAGGTAGGCCTCACCCGTGCGCGAATCCGGACTTCCGCTGCTGGCATCTTTGAAACACGCCGACCGGCTCTGAGAACGTCTGCTCCCAGGGGTAGACCGCAGGTGACTGGCGCATGGTCAGAATGAGGAGATTGACGCAAAGCAGCCATTTCCCGGGTTCATCTGCTTTCTCGAAAGGCGATGTCTAAACTCAGAGCACCTGACCCTAACGCAGACGCATCCGAGCTCGACGAGCGTGTCCTTGACCGGCGCCGCCGGGGCTCGACGTTTAGCAGATAGCGCAACGACTCGAGAAGGGTTCGGCCATCACGCGGCCACCTTCGCTACCCCTGACGCTTCGCATGGTTGAGCGGCCACCGCTTAGTTTCTGGCAGCGGCCTCCAGTTCTGCGAGGTCGAATTTCACCATCTTGAGCATTGCTTCGGTCACCCGCTTTGCCTTCGCGCGGTCCGGATCCTTCATCAGCTCATCGAGCCTTTTGGGTGAAATCTGCCAGGAGAGCCCCCAGCGATCCCGCAGCCAGCCGCATTGTTCCGTGGAGCCACCCTCCTTGAGGGCATCCCAAAGCCGATCAATCTCTGCCTGCGTGTCGCATTCAACCATGATGGAGAAGCTGTGATTGAAGGGGTCGAGAGGGCCTGCCTCGATCGCCATGTATCGCTGGTCGCCGAGAGTGCAGGACACGATTTTGACGCTTCCCTCCGGGCCACTTGGAGTATCCGCGGGTATAGTGGTGGCCCATTCAATGGCCGAGCCAGGTATCAAGGACGTGTAGAAGTTGATCGCCGCCTCCATGTCCTTTTCGAACCAGAGATGTTGAATAACTTTCATGGCTATAATCCTCTCAGATATCGCGTGCGCCGACACCGGCAGCTTCGGTTCATGCGAACAGCAGGTGCCCGGCTAATGCACTCCCTTAGGACGTCTGAAGACACCAGCGCCCGACAATACGGTGGAAATTTTCTCGCACAGAGGTCAAGGCGATTACCGAAAAGCTGCAAAGTTGACGCCTATCAAGATGGTTGGCCGGCCTTCGCGTAAACTTGGAACTTCGCGCGTCTCTCTGACTCAAATTGGCAGAGGCGGCGTATGAACCAGTTCATCGATGTTGCCCCAAGACGACTTTCGAAACCTGCTAATCGAAGCTGGCGGTACAAGGTGGTACACGCAAAAACCAATGGCCGGGCTGGGAACGCTTCGCGTTAGAGGGGGAACAAGGCGAACCGGCGAGATGCTTTGATTCTGAGCGGATTTGGCATCAAGAGGAGAAATTGAAATGCGCAAGATCATTGGAGCCGCAGCGTTTGTAGCCATGGTGTTCGCAGCGCTGCCGGCATCCGCTCAACCAGATGATCCGTACGATTATCCCTACTGCCTACAAGGTCACGACTACGGCCTCCCGGGGTTGTGTCAGTTCACAAGCTACCTACAGTGCCAAGCCACAGCCTACGGGACATTTTCGTATTGTGGCATAAATCCTCGATTTGCATACGGATGGCAGCCGCGCGGCCGACGACCTTATCAGGTATGGTGATCGAGTGAGCGTGGCGACTTCCGTTGTTGATGCTGTGGACGGCTCCTCCACCGGCACTTGAGTGCCATGGATGTGGGCGCTGTTGAGGCTCCCACGATTCGGAGGAGCTATCCATGCTGACGGTCACGACAATCGGTCTCGACATCGCCAAGTCGGTCTTTCAGGTCCACGGAGTGGATACCGCCGGTCAGGTGGTCATCCGCCGCCAGTTGAAGCGTCGCCAGGTCCTGGCGTTCTTTGAGAAGCTGCCACCCTGCCTGATTGGCATTGAGGCCTGTGCCTCGTCTCACTATTGGTCCCGCGAACT
>NZ_JNIJ01000046.1 GCF_000701345.1 Bradyrhizobium sp. URHD0069
GCCGTTAAAACCATTGCGCAGGGAATGCCGGGTGATTTCCGGCGTGACCGTGGTGACTACCGTGTGCTTACTACCATTGCACACGGGCTGCGGGCGCACCGGGCGCCCGGCATTCCCTGCGCCCTCTGATGTTCAGAGAGCGGGACGTTCACAGCAAAACTCGCGCGCACGCGCGGCGAGATCGCGAAGCTGTGTCTGGCATTGACGTCATTGCGAGCAGCGGAAGCGACGAAGCAATCCAGCTTCCAATTCGCGGTGACGATGGATTGCTTCGCGGAGCCTATCATCGGGCTCGTCGAAGGCGAGACCCGGTGGCTCGCAATGACAGCTCCACAACGGTCGTTGGCTGTTTGACAATTGAATCTGCAGCAAAGCATCGACAGCGAAGGCGCCATCCATGCGTCGTCCCCGCGAACGCGGGGACCCATACGCGGCGGCCTCGCGTTTTGGCACCTAGTCTCCACTTCGCTTGAAAACGCTCTAACGGTTTCTGCTCCAACAAACGATGGTGGTTATGGGTCCCCGCGTCCGCGGGGACGACGTCGCGGTTATGCTCTCAAGCCCAACCCCTCATTTCGCTCCCGGATTGCTTCGCGGAGCCTGTCATCGGGCGCGCATTTGCGCGAACCCGTTGGCTCGCAATGACGGAGCCAGCTTATGAACCCTTCACGAACGCCGCGAAGGCGTCGGCGTAATCGGGATGCCATCGCGACAGCGCGGGGCGGTTTTCGACGATGTCGCCCGCCGCCCAGAGAATCCGCCGCTCGTCGAGGCTGCGCGGCACATCGTTGTCAGGACACAGGACATAAAAGTCGCCGGCGCTGACGCGTTCGATCATGAAGTCGACGGTTTGCTCCGGTGTCCAGGCGCCGGCCGGCTTCTCGGCGCGGCCTCGTGCGGTCAGGCCCGTAAAGACAAACCCGGGGATGAAGAGATGTGCGCTGATCTTACCCCCGGCCGCGTTTCGCAACTCGTGCTGAAGCGCTTCGGTAAAAGCTTTCACGCCCGCCTTGGAAACGTTGTAAGCGGGATCGCCGGGCGGCGTGGTGATGCCCTGCTTCGAGCCGGTGTTGATAATGAGACCGGGGCGACCACGCTCGATCATGCGAGGCGCAAAAGCCTGCGAGCCGTTAATCACGCCCCAGAGATTGACGCCCAGAATGCGTTGCCAGTTTTCCGGCGGACCAAATATCTGGCTGCCCGGCTGGATGCCGGCATTGTTCATGAGGATATCGGTACCGCCGAACCGCTTGCGCACGGCGAGTTCCAGTGCCGACACATCTTCAAAGCGGCTGACGTCAACGGGCATCACCATGACATTGGCGGCACCACCGGTGGCTGCCGAGGCTATCTTCGCTTCTGCTTCGGCGAGGCGATTGGTGCCGAGATCGGCGATGCAGACTTTCATGCCAACGCCAGCGAACCTCGTAGCGGCGGCAAGGCCGATACCGGACGCCCCTCCGGTGATGACGGCTACGTTATCCGGGGACATGGCTGCGTGGGGCACGCGTTTCTCCTGACGTGTGAAGGGACCGTCCTGTCGAACAATGGAATTATCCCGAGGCGGCCTGTCTACCAGCCACGAAATGGCATGGGAGGTCTTCATTCAATGCGATCTTGCTCGCTGCAGGGCCGCTTTACGGGTCCGCGTGGCCGCCGTAGATTTCCCGGCAGAACGGTCCGAACAGCGATCGACATCAAGGGAGTGCAGACATGGCCGTCTGGATCAAGACAGGCTAGACCTTTTCGGATTTTCGTCATTCGGGAGCGGCAGAACTCGATTGCCGCTCCTTCTTCGTGCTCAAACTTAACAGATATTCTCCGGGGCTGAGATGAAATTTCCTTCGTTGTTTTCGCCGCTGCAGGTCGGACCGTATAAGCTCAAGCATCGCGTCGTGATGGCGCCGCTGACGCGGATGCGGGCGGAAAGGCCGAGCCTCGCGCCCCGGCCGCTGAACGTGGAATATTATGGGCAACGCGCTACGCCAGGCGGATTGATTATCGCGGAAGCCTCGCCCGTGGTGGCGACGGGACACGGGAGTCCGGGCACACCGGGCATCTATTCGGAGCAACAGGTCACGGGTTGGCGTGGCGTCGTCGACGCGGTTCACGCCAGGGGCGGATTGATCTTTCTTCAGCTCTGGCATGTCGGGCGCGTCTCGCACTCCTCGTTCCAGCCTGGCGGCGTACTGCCGGTTTCGTCTTCCGCAGTTCCGATCTCGGCAGCACTTAAGACAATGACGGCTGACGGAAAGCCCGCGCCGTATGAGACGCCGCGCGCGCTCGAGACCGGTGAGATCGCCGATGTGGTCGATAGTTTCCGGCAAGCTGCGCGAAACGCGCGCGAGGCCGGCTTCGACGGCGTCGAGATCCACGGCGCCAACGGCTATCTGATCGAGCAATTCCTGCAATCACACACCAATCTGCGGACCGACCGATATGGCGGTTCGATCGCCAACCGGGCGCGCTTGTTGATGGAAGTCACGGAAGCCGTCATCGAGGTCTGGGGCGCCGACCGCGTCGGCGTGCGATTGTCACCCTATGGCGTCGCCAATGACAGCGGCGAGACCGATCCGATGCCGCTCTACAGCCACGTCGTCAAATCGCTCGGTCCGCTCGGCCTTGCCTACTTGCATTTCGTCGAGCCGCGCTCGAGCGGTGCCGGCCGCGCCGAGGTCAACCACCAGAACGTGCCGTCGGCGATGGTGCTGTTTCGGCCGATCTGGAGCGGGGTGTTGATTTCAGCCGGCGGTTTCACCGGCGAGACGGCTGAGGCGGCGATTGCCGCCGGCCATGCCGACGCCATCGCGTTCGGCCGCATCTTCATTTCCAATCCGGACCTGCCGCTCCGCCTGCAGCACGGATATCCGCTGACGCCCTACAACCGGGCGACCTTCTATGGCGGCGAGGAGATGGGATATACCGATTATCCCGCCTATGGCGAGCTGGAGCGGGCTTGATACACGATCGTCATTCCGGGGCGATGCGAAGCATCGAACCCGGAATCTCGAGATTCCGGGTCTGGTGCTAAAGCACCATCCCGGAATGACGGCGTCTCGTCGCTTTCGCTCCCCGCAATGACGATCGAGATGGCAGGCGCAAATGGCAAAAGCGGCGAAAGCGGTCGGAATAGCGATTGGCAGATGCCTGTGCGGCACGGTCTGCTTCGAAATCGACACGCCCGCGCGCTGGGCCTGGCACGATCATTCGGCCGCAAGCCGGCGCGCGCATGGCGCGGCCTACGCGACCTATGTCGGAAGCTGGCGCAAGCGCTTGCGGATCACCCAGGGCAAGGCCGAGATCACGCGCTTCGAGGACAAGGCCACGAAAACCGTGCGCAGCTTCTGCGGGCGATGCGGCACGCCGCTGTTTTATGAGCGGGCGCGTTCGCCGCACATGGTGAACATTCCGCGCGCGCTTTTCACCGGCCGTACCGGCCGGCAACCGCTGTACCACATCGCGATCGAGGAATTGCAGGAGTGGGCCTATACCGGCGAGCCGCTGGTGCCGCTGAAGGGCTTTCCCGGCGTGGTCTGGCAGCGCTCGAAGAGGAAAAAACCCATCGATCATGGCGGGATGTTTTGATGCCTCGGTGCCCGCGCAGGCCAGCCATGACCGCGCTCCATTGATCTCGTCATGCAAGATCGGCCATGTTGTTCGCAATCCCGACGGTAACGGCCGCGGGAACGGGAGGACTTCATGAATCGTATCACCGGACGCTCGGCTTTCCTCGCACTACTGAAGGACGAGGGCATCACGCATCTGTTCGGCAATCCGGGCACCACCGAGCTGCCGATCATGCATGCGCTGAAGGAGCATCCCGACCTCACTTACGTAATGGCGATGCAGGAAAGCCTTGTCGTCGCGATCGCCGACGGCTTCAGCCGGGCGTCGGGCCACCTCGTCGCCTGCAACGTCCATGTCGCGCCCGGGCTCGGCAATGCGATGGGGTCGCTCTACAACGCGAGTTTTACGGGCACGCCGTTGATCCTGACCGCGGGCCAGCAGGAGCAGGGCCATGGCCTGATGGAGCCGGTGCTTTACGGGCCGCTGGTCCAGATGGCGGAGCCGCTGGTCAAGTGGGCGGTCGAGGTGACGCGACTGGAAGACCTGCCGCGGATCGTGCGCCGCGCGGCGAAAATCGCGACCACGCCGCCGACCGGGCCGGTGTTCATTTCGTTGCCTGGCGATATCCTCAACTCGGAAGCCGGCATTGAGCTCGGACGTTCGACCCGCGTCGATACGCGGGTAAAGCCCTCCGACGAGGCCTTGCAGGCGCTGGCGCAGCGCATCCTCAAAGCCGAGCGTCCCGTCATCATCACCGGTGATGAAGTCGTCAAGAGCGATGCGTTGCAGGAAGCTGCATCGCTGGCGGAAACGCTCGGCTGTCCCGCCTATCAGCAGTCGACGCCCTATGGCGCGCAATTCCTGTCGGAAAGCCCGTGCTTCATGGGCGCGCTGTCGCGTCTGCAGAAGCAGGTTCGCGAGGTCTTGTCGCCCTACGATCTGATGATCGTGGTCGGCTCCGATCCGCTGCGAATGTCAGTCTACAGCGAGGTCGATCCGCTGCCCGAGGGCATGCCGATCGTGCAGATCGGCCTGGTCGAATGGGACCTCGCCAAGAATTACGGCGCCGAGATTGCGCTGAAAGCCGATGTGAAGGAAACCCTGCGCGTGTTGATACCGGCGTTGAAAGCCGCCGGCGGCGCGGTGCTCGCGGCACGTGCCGAGCAGGGCATCGCCGCGCTCAAGTCAAAGAATTGGACCGCGCGGCGCGCCACGCTGGTCGAGCAAATCTCCCGGAGCAAAGGCCGTTCGCCGATCGATCCGGACTGGCTGGCGCTGCAGGTGGTCGAAGCGATGCCGGAAAACGCCATCCTGGTCGATGAGGGGCTGACTTCGTCACGCCAGATGCTTGCGCTGCGCCCGCACCGCGATCGCTACGGCTACCATGCGCTGGCTTCCGGCGGCATCGGCTGGGGCCTGCCGGCTTCCGTCGGCGTCAGCCTGGCAAATCCCGACCGGCCGGTGGTGTGTTTCTCCGGTGACGGCAGCGCGATGTATTCGATCCAGGCGCTGTGGACCGCGGCGCATCACAAGCTGCCGCTGACGGTGGTCATCGTCAACAATGGCGGCTACCGCATCATAAAGCAGCGGCTGCTGGCGTTTCACAACGACGATCACTACGTCGGTATGGATTTCATCGACCCCAAGGTGGATTTTGCGGGTGTGGCAAAGGCACTCGGGCTCGAGGCGGTGCGGATCACGGAAGCGAAGGATTTGAAGGCCGCGCTGGCGTCGGCATTTAGCCGGCCTGGCGCGAAATTGATCGAGGTGGTGGTCGACGGCACCGTTTGACACTGACGCCGCTTTTTTCGCCAGCAGCGGCTTACTCCGCAGTCTTCGCCGTCATGGGGTGCGATACCGGGCGGCGGGATGCGGCGTGGCGAGACGTGCGCGCCCCGAGCCGAACAGTTTTTCCCGCAGCGTTCCTTTTCTGTAGGCGTCCTTGTAACGCCCGCGCCGGGTCAATTCCGACACCAGCATGTCGGCGATGTCCTCGAAATCGCCCGGCGAAATTGCGAACGCGACGTTCAGGCCATCGACATCGGTCTGATCGAACCACGCTTCGATGTCGTCGGCGACTTTTTCGGGCGTGCCGACCACTACGGGTCCGATGCCGCCGATGCCGACATGCTCGGCGACCTCGCGCACGGTCCAGACCCGATCCGGATCGGCGCGGGTGATGTTGTCCATCGCGGTGCGCCCGGCGTCGTTCTGGACATGGCGAACCTGCTGGTCGAGATCGTAAGTCGAGAAATCGACGCCGGTCCAGCCCGACATCAGCGTCAGTGCGCCCTCGGGGCTGATGTGGCGGCGATATTCAGCGTATTTTGCCGATGCCTCGGCTTCGGTTCGGCCGAGAATAATGGTCATCATGCTGAACATCAGGATTTCAGCCGGGTTACGGCCGGCTTCCGCAGCAAGCGCACGGATGGCTGCGACGCGCGGGGCGATGATCTTGGCCGATGGTCCCGACATGAATACGCATTCGGCGTGTTGGGCGGCGAACTGCCGTCCGCGCGGCGAGGTCCCGGCCTGATAAAGCACGGGCGTGCGTTGCGGCGACGGCTCGCTCAAATGGATGGCGTCGACCCGATAGTTGTTTCCGGCGTGCTGGACGCGATGCACCTTCGCAGCATCGGTGAAGATTCCTCGCGCGCGATCGCGCAGCGCCGCGTCGTCTTCCCAACTGCCTTCCCAGAGTTTGTAAACCACCTCCATATATTCGTCGGCAACCTCGTAACGGTCGTCATGCGCGGTCTGCTTGTCCTTGCCGGCGGCGCGCGCCGCGCTGTCGAGATAGCCGGTCACCACGTTCCAGCCGATCCGCCCCTCTGTGAGATGATCAAGCGTCGACATCCGCCGCGCGAACGGATAGGGCGGCTCGTAGGACAGATTGGAGGTTACGCCGAAGCCGAGATTTTCGGTCACAGCCGCCATCGCCGGGATCAGCAGCAGCGGATCGTTGGCCGGAGTTTGCGTGGCGTTGCGTAACGCCGCGTCCGGACTGCCGCCGAACACGTCGTAGACGCCGAGCACGTCAGCGAGAAACAGGCCATCGAACCGGCCGCGCTCCAGCGTCCTTGCCAAATGGGTCCAGTACGGCAGCCGGTTATATTCGGCCGTGCGGTCGCGCGGATGGGTCCACAGCCCCGGCGATTGATGCGCGACGCAGTTCATGGCAAAGGCGTTGAGTCGGATTTCTTTTTTCATGATCATCCCGCGACAATCTACGCTCCTTCATCGAGCGCCACCAGTTCGCGCTTCTTGCGCAGCGAGGGCAGCAGCGGACCGACCAGAAGCACGACCGCCAGCGCCAGGCATGCCGCCGAGATCGGACGTTGCACGAAGGTCAGGAGATCGCCCTGCGACAGGATCAGCGACTTGCGCAGGTTGTTCTCGAGCAGCGGCCCCAGCACGAAAGCCAGCACCAGCGGGGCGGGCTCGTAGCCAAGCTTGCGCATGAAATAGCCGATCACGCCGAATGCGATCATGACGTAGACATCGAACACGTTGTTGCTGCTGCAATAGACTCCGGTGATGGTGAACAGGATTATCAGCGGGAAGAGGATATTGTAGGGCAGCTTCAAAAGCTGAACCCACATTCCGATCAGCGGCAAATTCAGAACCAGCAGCATCACATTGCCGATATACATGCTGGCGACGATGCCCCAGAACAAACCAGGGTTTTGCGTGATCAATAGCGGGCCGGGCTGCAGCCCGTGGATGACGAATGCGCCGAGCAAGAGCGCCATCACCACGTTCGGCGGAATGCCGAGCGTCATCAGCGGAATGAACGCGCCGCCCGCAGCGGCGTTGTTCGCGGCTTCCGGTCCCGCGACGCCCTCGATCGCGCCCTTGCCGAACCGCTCCGGTGTTTTGGATAGCCGCTTCTCCAGCGCATAGGATGCGAAAGAAGAGACCACAGCGCCGCCGCCGGGAAGAATGCCGAGAAAGAAGCCAAGCAGCGTGCCGCGCCCGACCGGTCCGGCGCTGGCTTTCCAGTCGGCCCTGTTGGGCAGAAGCTGCGTGATTTTGGTGTTGATGATGTCGCGTTTTATGACCTGCTCGGTATTGATCAGGACCTCGGCGACGCCGAACAGCCCCATCACGACGGGGACCAGCCCGATGCCATCGATCAGTTCCAGGCGACCGAAAGTCAGGCGCGGCATCGCCGTAATGCTGTCCAGCCCGACCAGGCCGAGCACGATGCCGATGCAGGCCATCAATAGCGCTTTTGCCATCGACCCCTGCGTAAGGAACGTCAAAACCACCAGCCCAAGAACCATCAGGCTGAAATACTCGGCTGGGCCGAACGCGATGGCGACGCTGGCCAGCGACGGCGCGATCAGCATCAGCGCGAGCAGCGAAAACGTGCCGGCGATAAAGGATCCCAGGGCCGAGATGCCGAGCGCCGGCCCCGCGCGGCCCTGTTTCGCCATCTGATGGCCGTCGATGCAGGTCACTACCGAGGCGGCCTCGCCGGGGATGTTGACGAGGATCGAAGTGGTCGAGCCGCCATACATCGAGCCGTAGTAGATGCCCGCCATCATGATGATGCCGGACTCCGGTGTTCCCGACAGCGTAACCGGAAGCAAGAGCGACATCGCGGAAATCGGGCCGATGCCGGGCAACACCCCGACCAGCGTACCGATAAAGACACCGAGGAAACAATACAGCAGGTTGATCGGCTGCAGGGCGACGCCAAAACCCTGCGCGACATTAAGAAGTACGTCCATGGTCTAAAATCCGGTCAGCCGATTTCGAAGATGCCCGAGGGCAACTGGATCAGGAGCAGGCGCTTGAGGACCCACCACACGCCGAGCGGGGTGAGGACGGCCAGCGGAATGGTCAGCGACCAGCGCACCGGATCGATCGCGCGCAATAGCAGCACCATTAAGGGAATCGCGGACAGCAAGAATCCGAGCGGCTCGAGCGCGAACGAAAACGCAATGAGGCACAAAATGACCAGCAGAGGTTTGGTCCAGCGTGCGTCTTGCCAGCGCGAAGCGAAGGTCGGACCGCCTTCCGTGATTGCTGCGGCAATAATCGTAGCCGCAAATACACACATCAGGATGCCGGTGTAGAACAGCACGTAACCGGACCCGGGATCGTTAATCGTGCCAAGCTTGAGCTTGAGTCCGGACCAGATGACGAACACGCCGAGCGCCAGCCCGATCAGCCCGCCCCACAGTTCGGAATTGTTCAGTTTGCTTGGCGCTTTCGTTTGGCCGTTCATCGCCACGCTCCCCGTCATTCGTCTGATGTCGCACATCGCGACGCAGGCTTCCAGAGTGATCTACTCCGATTTGAGATGTTGCTTCGGTATCCCGGCAACGTAGATGCCCACCCTCTCCCTTGGGGAGAGGGCGGGGGTGAGGGGTTACGGTCTATCGATAGATTTTAACCCTTCACCCGGATCGCATCGCCGATGCGATCCGACCTCTCCCTATGGGAGAGGTGAAGATGAACTCACAACTCCGTCCAATTCACTAGTTCGTCTTCTTCGCGAGCCCAAGGGTATCGATCACCTTGCGTTCGGACTCGGTGACCTCGGCGACGAACTTCTTGTAATCTTCGGTGCTCTTGTAGTTCGGCACCATGTCGTATTTGGCGAGCGTCGCGATCACGGCCGGATCCTCGATCGCCTTCTTGAACGCATCGTGCAGCTTGGCGACGATCTTCGGGTCCATGCCCTTCGGTCCGCCGATACCGAACGGCGAATCGTAGACCATGGGATAGCCGAGTTCCTTGAGCGTCGGCACATCGGGGAAATTCGGCGACCGCGCCGAGGTCCACACCATCAGCAGCCGAAGTTTGCCGGCATCGACCAGCGGGCGCCAGCCGGTCGAATCAGCCTGCAGCATGGTGTGCTGGCCAAGCACCGCGGCGTTGGTTTCCGCGCCGCCCTTGAACGGCACCTGCGTCAGCTTGATCCCCGCCATACTTGCCATCTGCTCCATGCCGATATGCAGCGACGTTCCGGCCCCCGGAGTCGCGTAGGTCACCTTGCCGGGATTTTGCTTGGCGTAATCGACCACGTCTTTCCAGCTCTTGAACGGCGACTCGGCGCTGGTGGTGACACCGAACGTGTAGCCGGTGAGGTGAACGATGTAGCTGAAGTCCTTGGCGGGATCCCACGACACCTCCTGCATCAGCGGCAGGCGAAACACGGTGATGGGAAGCTGCGCGATGGTGTAGCCATCGGGCTTGGCGGCAGCCGCCATGGTCGCCGGGCCGACCGTGCCTCCGCCGCCGGCCTTGTTGTCGATCGTGACCGGCTGACCCAGATGTTTCGATGCGCTGTCGGCAATTGCTCGCATCGCGATGTCGGTCGATCCTCCCGCGGGCCAGGGCACGATCAAAGTGATCGGCTTGGTGGGATATTCCTGCGCGCCGGCGCCGGCAGAAACCAGCGCGCCGATTGCAGCAACCGCGATCATCAGACGACTACCTAAAAACATCTCATCTCTCCCTTGCGGGCCCCCTCATGTCAGGACCGGCTTTTTTGATCATAAGTCCAATCTTCCCTGAAAACGATTGCGATGAAAAGACGTAAATCAGGCCAGTGCTCGCGGCGTCTGGCAATTCGGTTGAAATCGGTGCGTGCGACAATTAGTCTGCGGCGGCCTGCGGAGATGGCGACTTGGCGCGGACGCCGGTCCTGATGCGGGCCTCGCATTTTCATATCGCGGACGGTGTCGTATCCCGGTACGTTGACGGAATTCGAACAGGTTCGCGACCGAAAAGAAAGACCATGACCAGAACTGATGCCATCGCCCGGGCGCGCCAACAGCTTCACTCCGGGGAATTTCTCGCCGAACTCGGCCGCAGGGTCGCCTATCCCACGGAGAGCCAGAATCCCGAGCGGCGCGATGCGCTGCGCGGCTACCTCGAAGAGGAATTGCAGCCGGCATTTTCGCAGCTCGATTTCTCGACCAGAGTGATCGAATCGCCGACCGGAAAGAATCCTTACCTGCTCGCGGAATATCGCGAGTCGGAATCGGCGCCGACTGTTCTGATTTACGGCCACGGCGATGTCGTCGACGGCATGGCGGGAGAGTGGCTGGACAATCTGAACCCGTGGCGGACGACGACCATCGGTAACCGCGTCTACGGCCGCGGTACCGCCGACAATAAAGGACAGCACAGCATCAATCTGTCGGCACTTCGCGCCGTGCGCGAGGCACGCGGCGGCCGGCTCGGCTTTAATGCCAAATTCATCGTTGAGACCGGCGAGGAGATAGGGTCGCCGGATTTACGCCAGGTTTGCGAGTCCTTGCGCGATGAGCTGGCGGCTGATCTGTTTCTTGCATCCGATGGGCCGCGGCTTTCTGCGGATCGCCCCACGATATTCCTCGGCTGCCGTGGCGGAATACGGATTCACCTGGACGTGAACTTGCGCGACGGTGCGCATCATTCCGGCAATTGGGGCGGTATCCTTGGCAATCCTGCGATCATCCTGGCCAGCGCGATCGCAACCCTGGTCGATGGCCAGGGGCGTCTGTTGCTAGACGAATTGAAGCCGCCGCGACTTTCGAACCAGATTCGCGCGGCGCTAGCCGATGTGAAGATCGAGCCTTTGTCCGACGAACCGGCCCTCTCTGCGAATTGGGGCGAGGAGGGCCTCTCGGCCTCCGAAAGGCTTTATGCCTGGAACACGCTTGAAGTGTTGGCGATGTCATCGGGAAATATCGAGAAGCCGGCCAACGCCATTCCGGGAAGGGCGCAAGCCGTCCTGCAATTGCGCTTCGTCGTGGGGACCAAGGTCGACAAAATCGTCGATGTGATCAGGGCGCACTTGCACGACAAGGGTTTTCCGATGGTCGAGGTGCGGATGACGCAGAGCTTTGCCGCCTCGCGTACCGATTTCGACAGTCCCTGGGTCAACTGGGCCGCCGATTCGATCCGGCAGACGACCGGAAAAGCGCCGGCGGTTTTGCCGAATTTTGGCGGCTCGCTGCCCAACGACGTATTTTCCGAAGGGCTGGGCTTGCCCACAATTTGGGTGCCGCACTCCTATCCGGGCTGCTCCCAGCACGCGCCCGACGAGCACATTCTTCTCTCGGTGACCGAAGAAGCGCTTGGCATCATGGCGGGTTTGTTCTGGGATTTGGGCGAGATGCCGCGGCCGCGCCCTTGACGTCGGGGCTATTGGCCTCTCCGGGGTCGTATGGCCGCCGAAAGTTAGTTTCTATTCCGGCCCGGATTATGCAAGCATTGTAGAAGTCATTCAATGGAGGAGAAGACGAATGAAACGTATGATTGGCCTTGCGCTCGCCGCCGCGTTCTGTGCGGGGCAGGCGAATGCCCAGGAGCTCACGGGGACACTGAAGAACATCAAGGAGACCGGCGTCATCACGCTCGGCCACCGCGATTCCTCGATTCCCTTCTCTTACCTCGACGACAACCAGAAGCCGATCGGCTATGCCATGGACATCTGCTACAAGATCGTCGAGGCCGTGAAGAAGGAGCTCAAGCTCGACAAGCTCGAGGTCAAACTTACGCCGGTGACGTCATCGACCCGCATTCCGTTGCTCGCCAACGGCACTATCGATCTCGAATGCGGCTCGACCACCAACAATACCGATCGCCAGAAGCAGATTGCCTATACCAACACCCATTTCCTGACCGCGAGCCGCTTCGTCTCCAAGAAATCCAGCAAGATCAACTCGATCGACGATCTCAAGGGCAAGTCGGTGGTCTCGACCTCGGGCACCACCAACATCAAGCAGCTCACCGAAGCCAATGCCGCCCGCAACCTCAACATCAACATCATCCCCGCTAAGGATCACGCCGAAGCCTTCCTGATGGTCGAGACCGACCGCGCGGTGGCGTTCGTGATGGACGACATTCTGCTCGCGAGCCTTGTCGCTGGATCGAAAGCGCCTGCTGACTACGTCATCTCCAAGGACGCGTTCTCCAAGCCTGAGCCTTACGGGATCATGCTGCGCAAGGACGATCCGGCCTTCAAAAAGGTGGCCGATGCCGCGACCGCCGCGCTCTACCAGAGCCCGGAGGGCACCAAGATCTACGAGAAATGGTTCATGGCGAAAATTCCGCCGAAGGGCCTGAACCTGAACGTGCCGATCGGTCCGGAGCAGAAGAAGTCCTTCGCCAAGCCTTCGGACTCGCCAGATCCCGACGCCTACGCGATGTAAGAGCTGTAAACCCATGCAATGGCCCTGCCATTGCATGGGTTTTGTCCGCGTAGTGAACGGAAAGCCCTGTGAATTATAACTGGAACTGGAGCATCTTCTTCGAGCCGGCCCCGGGCGGGACCGGCACCTATTTCAATATGCTGCTGTCGGGCCTGTGGCTTACCATCCAGACCGGAGTCTTCGCCTGGATCATCGCGCTGGTGTTCGGCTCGATTATCGGCGTGCTGCGGACGCTGCCGTCGAAGACCGCCTACTGGGTCGGTTTCGCTTATGTCGAATTCTTCCGCAACATGCCGCTGCTGGTACAGCTCTTCCTCTGGTTCTTCGTGCTGCCGGAACTCGTGCCGCGATCGTGGGGACTATGGCTAAAGCAACTTCCGAACGCGCCGTTCTACACGGCCGCGATTGGGGTCGGGCTGTTCATGTCGGCGCGTGTCGCGGTGCAATTGGCTGCCGGCATCGCCTCGCTGCCGCGCGGGCAAAAACAGGCTGCGACCGCGCTTGGGCTGACCACGGTGCAGAGCTATCGTTACGTGCTGTTGCCGATAGCATTTCGCATCATCCTGCCGCCGCTGACCTCGGAGTTCCTCAACACCATCAAGAACACCGCGGTCGCGATCACCATCGGCCTGATCGAACTGACCGGCCAGGCGCGGTCGATGCAGGAATTCTCGTTCCAGGTGTTTGAGGCCTTCACCGCCGCGACGGTGATGTATCTGTTGATCAACATCATCGTCGTCACCGGCATGCGATTCCTCGAACGTAGTCTGGCGATCCCCGGCTACATCACGGGGAAATAGCAAGCCATGTTCGCCAGTTTCGATTTCGACGTTATCCGCCGTTCGCTCGGCTACCTCTTCCTCGACGGCATGGCGTTCACGCTAACCCTGACCGGCCTCTCCGCCCTCGGCGGGATCATCTTCGGCACGCTGATCGCCCTGATGCGGCTGTCCGGTTACAAGCTGCTCGGCCACATCGCCGGGCTTTACGTCGACCTCATGCGGTCATTGCCGCTGGTGCTGGTGATCTTCTGGTTCTATTTCCTGATGCCCTATGTCGGGCAATGGGTAACTGGCGCCTCGCGCCCGATCAGCGTCGGCGCATTCACCTCCGCGCTCGTCACCTTCATCATGTTCGAGGCGGCGTACTTTTCCGAGATCATGCGCGCCGGCATCCAGTCGATCTCCAAGGGCCAGCCCGCCGCGGCCAATGCGCTCGGCCTGACCTACGCCCAGACCATGCGCTACGTCGTGCTGCCGCAGGCGTTCCGCAACATGCTGCCGGTGCTCCTGACCCAGACCATCGTGCTGTTCCAGGACACCTCGCTGGTCTACGTGCTCTCGATGCCGGATTTCCTCGGCGCGGCGAGCAAGGTGGCGCAGCGTGACGGCCGGCTGGTCGAAATGTACCTGTTCGCCGCCATCGTCTACTTCGTGATTTCCTGTACCGCCTCGTTCGGCGTCCGGCGCCTGCAGGCGCGTATCAGTATTGTCCGTTAGGGAAGGGCGCATGATCGAAATCAGTCACGTCGACAAATGGTACGGGCCGAATTTTCAGGCGCTGAAGGATTGCACCACCAGCGTAGCCAAGGGCGAGGTGGTAGTCGTTTGTGGCCCCTCGGGTTCGGGAAAATCGACCCTGATCAAATGCGTCAACGCGCTGGAGCCGTTCCAGAGCGGGCAAATCATTCTCGATGGCATCAAGGTCAACGATCCCAAGACCGATCTGCCAAAACTGCGCGCCCGTGTCGGCATGGTGTTCCAGCATTTCGAACTATTCCCGCATCTCAAGATCATCGAGAACCTTTGCCTGGCGCAGGAAAAAGTGCTCGGCCGATCGCATGATGAGGCGATGGTGAAAGGCACAAAACTGCTCGACCGGGTCGGGCTGAAGGAGCAGGCGCGCAAATACCCGGCCGAATTGTCCGGCGGCCAGCAGCAGCGCGTCGCGATCGCCCGGGCCCTGGCGATGGATCCGATCGCGATGCTGTTCGACGAGCCGACCTCGGCGCTCGATCCCGAAATGATCAGCGAAGTGCTCGACGTGATGGTCGACCTCGCCCGCGAGGGGATGACCATGATGGTGGTCACCCATGAAATGGGTTTCGCCAGCAAGGTCGCGCATCGCGTCATCTTCATGGATGGGGGCGAAATCGTCGAAGACGCGCTGAAGTCCGATTTTTTCGGCAGTCCGCGCAGCGACCGCGCGCAAAAATTCCTGTCCAAGATTCTCTCGCATTGAGACTGACTGTCATTCCGGGATGGTCCGCAGGACCAGACCTCAGATGTGCAATTGCAGATCGGGAAATCCCGAGATGCCGGGCACGGAGATTCCGAATTTCGCGCCTTCGACGCGCCGCGGAAGGACCTTACAAAGGCCATCTCGCGAATTCCGTTTCCAATTCGCGAGATCAGGCTTTAAGAATTCTCATATACGATGCAGGCACAGCCGCTTCGCAAGCCCTACAGGAGAACTCGTTTGGATCAGATCGCTTACGTCAACGGATCGTTCGTGCCGATGTCCGAGGCCAAGGTCTCGATACTGGACCGCGGTTTTCTGTTCGCCGACGGCATCTACGAAGTCGCCGCCGTGCTGGAGGGCAAACTGATCGACAATGCCTCGCATCTGGCGCGTCTGGAGCGTTCGGTCGGCGAGATCGCGCTTGCTTTGCCGGAGACGATCGACCGCATTCAGGAGATCCAGAAAGAGCTCATCGCGCGCAACAATCTGGTCAACGGCATGGTCTATCTGGAGGTGACGCGCGGCGCCGACTCGGGTCGCGATTTCGCATTTCCGAAGGGCGTCAAGCCGACGCTGGTCATGTTCACGTCAGTAAAGGACATCATCAATGCGCCGTCGGCGAAAACAGGCATCGGCGTGATCACGGTGCCTGATATCCGCTGGGCCCGGCGCGACATCAAGAGCGTGGCGCTCTTGGCGCAGGTGTTGGCAAAACAGGCGGCAGCCGAAGCCGGCGCCGGCGAGGCCTGGATGATCGAGGACGGCAAGATAACCGAAGGCGGCTCGTCCTCGGCCTTCATCCTGACCCAGGACGATGTGCTGGTGACGCGGCAGAATTCCAGCACGATCCTGCCGGGCTGCACCCGCAGGGCGGTGGTCGCGCTCGCCGAGGAGCGTCAACTACGCGTCGAGGAGCGGCCGTTCACCGTCGAGGAGGCGCTCAAGGCGAAGGAAGCCTTCATCACCAGCGCTACTGTGTTCGTACAGGGGGTGGTGACGATCGACGGCAAGGCTGTCGCCAACGGCAAACCGGGGCCGATGACGGACCGGTTGCGCGAGATCTACGTCGATTTCGCCCGCGCCACAGCGCAGTGAATTCGCCGCCAACATGCAAACGCGATGTTTGTTTCTAGACTAGTTTACCAGCGCATACTTGAGGGGCACGCCAGAAACCAAAGCGATTTTCCGCCCTGGATCTCACGGAAGATCATTTGGAAAGAAATCGCCCGTGGTCACTCTGACCACACGAAATACCCAAAGTGGCAGATTGTGAAAAGATCACGAGAGGCGTCGCGTAGATTTTTCCATCGCGATGCGCGATTGATCTTATCAAAAAATTTATTGGTCTTGAAAGCGCCCGCTGCCTATCTACTGACAAAAGCGATCACGAGATCACGGCCATGAAGATTATCACCGGAAGAAGGGAGGTATTGGGAACATTCGCTTTGACCATGGCGTCAGGAGCGATCGGTATAGCAGCAGCAGCGGCCAAGCCGGCGGCAGCGACCGTGGAGTCCGCGCTGACGCCTCCCGGTGCCACGCATCTTGACGCGTTGAAGAAGCGTCTCGCGCAGGCACCTCGCCGCCGCGATTTCAAGACCGTGCCGATGATCCTAGACAATCCAGAGCAGTGGGATCACGAAGCGTTGACCGAAGTGCTCTCCTACAGGCCCACGCTCAAGCAGGTCTGGGACAATACCGACATTGGAGGTCCCTGGCTAAATTTCATGCGCAACGCACTCAATTCGCAGATCTGGTCGTTCAAGCATCCGGATTTCCTCACGGTTTCGGTTACGCATGGTACGGCGCTTCTTGCGCTCTACGATCAGACCATGTGGGACAGGTATCAGCTCACCAGGCTGGCCGGCGAGAAGTTCAAGCGCAATACGCTGATCATCGAGCAGAAAGCAGCAGCTGCCGATCCCGCGAACTATCAGGACCCGGCGGGGCCCTTCTCCGGCGAGGACAATTCGATTCCGGCGCTGATGCGGCGCGGCGTTGTTTTCATGTCCTGCCACAATGCGATTTGGGAGCAGGCAGCGGCCCTCATCAAGGCCGACGTCAATCCTGACAAGCTCTCTCATGCCGCGCTTGCGGCTGAACTGACCAACCATCTGGTGGATGGCGTCGTTCTAATCCCCGGTGCCGTCGGCACGCTGCCCGAGTTGCAGCAGGTCGGCTTTCACTACGCAACGTAACACCGAGTTCTATGACCCGTCACGAAACGAGAATCATCGTGTCCACTCTTACGCTCGACGGCACGGTGGCAGCCTCCGATCCAGCCGACCAACGTAGCACGGCAGACGTATTGCGCATCGCTGCGCTTGCTCTGCTTTCTATCCGCTTCATTCAAGGGTTCATCTATTGGGGCGGCGGTTCGCGCCGCTTCATTTACGCGCCCGCCAAACTCGATCCGAACGCTGCAAGCTGGATGGCCAACAAATTTCAATCGGCGATGCCGGGCGCGTTGCTCGGAACGGACCATATTATCGCTTTCCTGCTGCATCATTTCTATCTTCTCTATGCCTCGCTGATCCTGTTCAGTGCGGCCGAACTGATCGCCGGACTGTTCTTGATGACGGGCTTTCTGACGCGGGTCGCGGCGCTAATCTCGATCGGCCTCTCGGTCGTACTGATGCTGATGTTCGGATGGCAGGGTGCAACGTGCATAGATGAATGGACAATGGCGGCCTGCAATCTGGCGATCGGTGCCGCTCTGATGCTTGGCGGCAGCGGCGCATTCTCGCTGGACAACGCGCTATTGGCGCGCAAGCCGACGCTCGCCGACCGTGGGTGGTTTCGCTGGATGGCCGGAGCCTTACCGCTCCCGATGCGGAGCGATACTTTCCAGAAAATCGCGCTGGCGGTGTTTGCTGCGACTGTCATCTTCAATGTCGCCACCTACAATTACTATCGCGGCTCGGTCATCACGCCGTTTCATGGCGGCCCGGTTAGCCCCAGCAAGCATCATCTTGATCTGACGGACGGTGTCGTACTCCCGAATGGTGTTGTGCGTTTCCATGCCTATCTCGATGGCGGTACACCAGAGGCACCTTCCAACCTGATGACTGCGGTGTTGAAGTCCAATGACGGCTCCGTGATCGAGCAATGGGACAGCACAGCATTGAGCCACCTGCCGGCTTCCGCGATCACCAATGAGTTCGCCTACAACCGCTTTGCACCGGGTCCGTTCGGGCTACGGGCGGAGATGGGGGCGATGGCGACGATCACATTGCCTGCCGCGGGCGCTACGGACACCGGCAGCCTGCGTAACGCCGCGACGTTGCAGCTACACACCGTCAACGGCAATACATTCACCGTCGCCGTCAGGCCGCAATAAGGTCGAGAGGCGGGACGTCTTGCGCTCGCTCTTTGGAACACCCTGCTTCCTCTCGGACATGGCAAAAGCCCGGCATCCCGAGGGTGGCTGTATTGCGGAGCCTCAAATATAGAGCCGGACGCTCCTGCCACGCATCATCTGGATCGGATTGCAGTCATGCAATATAACTTCCGTTCCGCCAGCTCGCATTGCCCGCGAGGTCAATCCATGCTTCCGCGCAATTTCGCTTTATCAAGCCTTTGTGCCGCTTTCTTTGCCACGATGGTAACCACGGTCGCGGCCGCCCAACTCGGGCCGCCGCCGCACGCGGTGCTGTCGCGCGAAAAGCTTTCATCCATCGACGATTTCCTCAATGGTGAAACCGCCTCCGGCCAGATTCCCGGCGCCATCGTTCTGATCCAGCGCCATGGCCAGCCGGTATATTTCAAATGCTTCGGCAAGCGTGACGTCGAGAAGGGAACGCCGATGACGGCGGATGCCATCTTCCCGATCCATTCGCTCACCAAGACCATCACCAGCGTTGCGGCGATGATGCTTGTCGATCAGGGCAAGATGGCGCTCGATGATCCCGTCAGCAAATACATTCCCTCCTTTGGTGGCATGAAGGTAGGCGTCGAGAGGAAAGACGATACCGGCCGGCCGGTGCTTGATCTGGTGCCGCTGCGGCGGCCTATCAATATCGAGGATTTGCTGCTGCACACGTCCGGCATCACTTACGGTTTCTATGGCGAAGGTCTGGTGAAGGCCGCCTATCAGGGCATCTATCTCGGCGATTTCGACAATGCCGGATTCGTCGAACGGCTGGCAAAGGTGCCGTTGGCCGAGCAGCCGCGCACGCTCTGGGATTACGGCCATTCGGCTGACGTTCTCGGTCGCGTGATCGAAGTCGTGTCCGGCCAATCCCTCTATCAGTTCGAGAAGACCCATCTGCTCGATCCGCTCGGCATGACGACCACGAAATTCTTCCTGACTGATCCGGCCGAGCGGGCGCGCTATGCTGGGCCGCTGACCAAAGACCGGCATGTCGAGCGAAATTCGCTTGACGTCACGCGATGGGAATCCGGTGGCAGCGGCATGGTCTCGACCATCTCCGACTTAGCGCGCTATGGGCAGATGTTGCTCAATGGCGGGACGCTGGATGGGAAGACCTATCTCAGCCCCGCGACGTTTGCTGCAATGACAACTGACCATATTGGGCCGGGCTCGGGCGTCGCGCGCAACTATTTCTATTACCCCGGCGACGGTTTCGGATTTGGCTATGGCTTCGGCGTCCGCACCGATCCCGGGAATGCGGTGCCGCCGCCGCCGGGCTCGCTCGGCGAGATCAAATGGGACGGCGCCAGCGGTGTCTATCTCGTGGTCGACCGCGCCCAGGACATGTTTTTCGTCCTGATGGAGAACTCCCCGTCTGAGCGCATGCATGTTCAGGTAACGCTGAAGAAGATCATTTACGACGCGTTCGAAAAGTGATCGAACTGGCCTGTGGGATGGCCTGCGTGGAACGGAAACCGATGTTGCGGAAACCGGACGGAAGCGTTCAAGCCATGGCGGCGCGGGCACGTATTGTGCCGCTTGACCGCCCGCGAACCTTCGTCATCCTGCTGGTGCTGCTGCACCACTCCGTCATTAATTATACCTATTTCGGCCACGGCGACCCGATGCGCTGGCTCGGCTTTGATTTGGTCGTGCTGTTCAATGACAGTTTCTTCATGGCCTTCATGTTTTTCATCTCCGGGCTGTTCGTGCGCGACAGCCTGGTGCGAAAGGGATCGGCGATTTTCCTGCGCGATCGCGCATGGCGGCTTGGCGTGCCGTTCTTGATATCTGTCGTCGTGCTGATGCCGATCGCCTACTATCCGACATTCCTGCGCTACCATCTGCCGGGAACGACGGATTTCAATTTCCTGCATTTCTGGTGGCGCACGCTCACCGTCGGGCCATGGCCTTCAGGTCCGGCCTGGTTTTTGTGGGTGCTGTTGGCGCTCGACGTGGTAGCCGCCGCTGTGTGGCGGATTGCGCCCGGAATTGTCGACACATTGGGCAGGCTGATTTACGCCGTACGCAATCGGCCGATGACGGCGTTCGTCGTGTTTCTGACCGTCTCGACCGCCGCCTATATGCCGATGCGCCTGGGATTCGGTGACGTAAGCTGGCTGCAATTGGGCCGGTTCCCGCTTCCGATCCAGACCAGCCGCATACTGCTCTACACCGCCTACTTCTTCACCGGCGTCTGTGTCGGTGCCGTGAGCCTCAGGGCGGGTATACTCGCAGAAAGCGGCGAGTTGGCGAAGCGCTGGCTGGTCTGGCTCCCTTACGCGCTGGTGTTTTACGTGGCGATCCTCGTTTTGGTCTATGCCCACCACAACTGGATGGTGGATTTCGATTCCCCGCCGCTGCTATGGAAGGTGGGTTATGGCCTCGCATTCGCAATGTTCAGCGCCGCGATGGCATTCACGGGGTCTTCGATTTTCTTGCGCTTTGCCGGCAGCAACTGGGGTTTGCTGGATGCGCTGCAGCCCTCGGCCTACGGCATCTATCTCCTGCACTACATCTTCATCATCTGGCTGCAATACGCGGTCTACGATTATTCGCTCCCGGCGGTCGTCAAATTTGCCATCGTGTTTGTCGGCACGCTTTCGCTGAGCTGGGGGCTTACCGTGCTCTTGCGAAAAATTCCCGCCGTGGCACGGATGATTTAGAGCCGCTACCCAGGCGGTCGTCACGCGGTAGATATAGCATCACCGCGTTGCAGCAATGCCAAATTCGCCGGACAACGCAACGATTCGATCCCCAAGTCGTTCCAGTAATGGAAAAGCCGGCTAGTGATTCCGGCCTAAAGCGGGAGTCCGCCCATGTGGATCCTGTTGCTGCTGCCTTTCATCGGTCTGCTGTGGGTGCCGTTCTACAATTTTTTGGAACCGGCGCTGTTCGGGTTTCCATTTTTCTATTGGTACCAGCTGGCATGGGTGCCGATCAGCTCGCTGCTGATCTGGCTGGTCTATCGCCGCCTGCCGCCTGACGAAGCTGCTTAGAGTCGCTGGAAAGCATCGTCATGGCCGATCACATCGACTGGGTTCCTCTCGCGATCTTTATCTTCTTCTTTATCCTTGTCAGCGTCATGGGATTCTTCGCCGCGCGCTGGAAATCGGGCCCGGTCAGCGCGAGCGCGCATCTGGACGAATGGGGGTTGGGCGGACGGCGGTTCGGCACCTGGATCACCTGGTTTCTGGTCGGCGGCGATTTCTATACTGCCTATACCGTGATTGCAGTGCCGGCGCTGGTGTACGCGGTCGGCGCTTTCGGTTTCTTCGCGCTGCCCTATACCATTATCGTCTATCCCTTCGTGTTTGCCGTCATGCCGGTATTGTGGAAGGTGGCGCATGCCAATGGCTACGTAACCGCCGCCGATGTGGTCCACGGCACCTACAATTCGCGCGGGCTCGAACTCGCGGTTGCCATTACGGGCATGGTCGCGACGATGCCGTATATCGCGCTGCAGCTGATAGGGATGGGTGTGGTTATCAAGGCGATGGGCCTGACCGGCGAGTTGCCGATCGTGGCCGCCTTCATCATTCTGGCGTTGTACACCTATAGTTCCGGTTTGCGAGCGCCGGCGCTGATCGCCTTTGTCAAGGACATCATGATCTATATCGTGGTGCTGGTCGCGGTGGTCGTGGTGCCGGCGAAGCTCGGCGGTTATGGCGCGGTGTTCGCCGCGGCTAACGACGCGTTCACCGAAAAGGGTGGCGCGACTGGCCTGATATTGCAGCCGTCCCAGATGTTGGGTTACGCGACGCTGGCGCTGGGTTCGGCGCTGGCCGCCTTCATGTATCCGCATACCCTGACCGGAATTTTCGCGTCGAAATCCGCCGATACCATCCGCAAGAACGCAATCCTGCTGCCGGCCTACACGCTTCTGCTGGGTCTGATCGCGCTGCTCGGCTACATGGCCCATGCCGCTAATATCACGGTGTCGTCGCCCAACGACGTTGTCCCGTTGCTGTTCAAAGCGCTGTTTCCGCCATGGTTCGCCGGCTTTGCGTTTTCGGCCATCGCGATCGGCGCGCTGGTGCCGGCCGCGGTGATGAGCATCGGCGCGGCCAACCTGTTCACCCGGAACGTATGGAAATCCTATCTCGATCCCGGCATCAGCCATGCCGGCGAAGCGAGCGTCGCCAAGATCGCGTCGCTGGTGGTCAAGTTAGGCGCGCTTGCGTTCACGCTGTTCTTGCCGACGCAATATGCCATCGATCTGCAATTGCTTGGCGGCTTGTGGATACTGCAGACCTTTCCGGCGCTGGTTTTCGGATTGTTCACGCGCTGGTTCCGCGCCGAAGGTCTGCTGCTCGGCTGGGCCGTGGGGATCATCTGGGGATCGTGGACGGCGTGGAGCAACGCACTGAAGCCGCTCGCGACCATCGAACTCGGCGGCGCTAGCCATTCATTTTATGTTGGGCTCGGCGCACTGATCCTCAACGTCGTGGTCGCGGCAATAGCAACTATCGTTGCCGCGCGAATCGCGCCCGACCGGTGCAGCGTTGTTGAGCCACTTTGATATTGCCGCCCTTTGCGCGCTCGAATTGCACGCTTGCACCCTGATGCATTGCTACCCCGAACAACAAATGAACTGCAGCCAACCGATACGCAGACCGTGTCAGCGCGTCGCTTCCAGGCCAATCGGCCGGAGCCAGAGCCAGCCAGCCAGGCCGCCGAGCGCGGCGCAGAACGCTGTCACCAGCATCACCGTGCGTAGCGCGCGCTCGAAGGCGGCGGTTGCGGCCTCAGTGACGCCGGCCTGCCCGGCCATTACCGCATTCAGCGTCTCATTGGCGGGCGCTGCCGGAAGTCCGGCAAGGTGATGTGAAAAGCTTGCGAACAACACCGCGCCCAGCGCCGCGACTGCAAAGAGGCCGGCTACCCGGGCGACCGCGTTGTTGACGCCGGAAGCGATGCCGGCGCGGGCGTCGCCGACGGACGCCATCACCGTCGACGTCAACGGCGGAACGGTGATGGTCATGCCGATGGCGAGCACACAGATCGTTGGAAATACGCCGGCCCAATAGGACTCCCCGAGGTCGACGAACGCCAGCAGCGTCAAACCGCAGGCGGCGACAATGGGTCCGGCGGTGAGCGATAGCCGCGGCCCGAAACGATCGGCGAGGGTGCCTGCAAATGATGCGCCAAATCCCATGATCAGAGCAAACGGCAGCAGCGCCGCGCCGGCTTGCGTCGCGGAATAGCCGCCGAGCCGGATCAGGCCAAACGGTAAATAATACAGCGCGCCGCCGAGCGCGAAATAGAGCAGCAGCGTCAGCGCATTGGTGCCGGAGAAATTTCGCGAGCGGTACAACGACAGCGGCATCATCGCCCGTTCACCGGATCGGGCTTCGATCGCGACGAACGATGTGAGGCATGCGACTCCCGCTCCCAGTGCGGCGAGGACGGTTCTGTCGCGAAATCCCGACGACGGGATCGCGCCCAGCGCCCAGGTGATCGCTGCCAAGCCCAGGGCGACCGCGACCGCGCCATTCACATCGAGCCGCTTCGCCTTGTCATCGCGGCTCTCGCAGGCAAAGAAGATCGCGAGCCCGGCCGCGGCAATAGCGATCGGCACGTTGAGCAGGAAGATCGCGCGCCAGGATACTTGATCAACAAGCCAACCGCCGAGTACGGGTCCGGCCGCCGAGGTCAGCGCGCCGGCACCTGCCCATATTCCGATCGCATGACTGCGCTCGTGCTCGTCGAACGTCGCGCCCAACATTGCGAGACTGGCCGGCGTGAGCAGCGCGGCGCCGAGACCTTGAACCGCGCGGCTGACCACGAGCACGCCAGTATCAGGCGAAAGTCCGCATGCGATGGAGGCCGCGGTGAACACCGCAATGCCCAAAAGAAAAATCCGTCGACGACCGTAAAGATCGGCAGCCGAGCCCCCGACCAGCACCAGCGCGCCGAGCAGCAACAGGTAGGCGTTGACGATCCATTGCGTCGATGCCGCGTCAGCGTGCAGCGCCTGCTGGATGGCAGGGAGAGCGATGTTCACCACAGAGCCGTCGATAAACGCCATGCTCGACCCGAGAATCGTGGCCGCTAGTGTCAGGCGCTTGCGCTGAGGTGACAGTGCTGCAGGAAAAGCCGGTGTCGCGCGGATGACGCCTGCGTCGCAGGGCGGCCGTATGATACCAACCATGTGGGCCTCGAAGGAGCGTGCCTACGACACCAGTGTAGCGATCATGAGCGCCGCGGACTACGCCTCCCGTGCCGACGACGGGGCCGGACTCCTGCCGGCACCGCCGGTAACCAGGATGGCGGGACCACCGCTCATGCTAGCCTCGCCGCGCCCGATCGGTACTCGAGGGCTGGCCCTTGTTGAACAACAGATAAAGCGCGCGCGGGTTGGTAGTAAGATAACGCCAGAGCAGCCGGCGCGGCTCCAACCAGATTCGCCAGGCCCATTCGAGCCCCATGTCCTGCATCCATTGCGGGGCGCGGGCCCGGCTTCCCGAAAGGAAGTTGAACAAACCGCCGGATGTCTTGATGACGCCGACATTGGTCAGCCTTGGCGTGAATTCCTCTACGAAGGCTTGTTCGTAGGGAACGCCGAGCGCCAACCATAAATAGTCCGGCGCCAGCGCGTTGATTTCGTCGATTTTCTCCCGCAATGCCTTGCCCCTGAGATAACCATGGGAACGCCCGACGATCCGCAAGCCGGGGTACATTTTCTGGACATTGGCGACGGCGGCGGCATTTTCCGCTTCATCCGCGCCGAACATATAGAACGTCAGCCCCGCCGCCGCGGCCTTGCGGGCGACGACGTGAAATAGGTCGGTGGTCGCGACGCGTTCCGGCAGCGGCAGCGGCGATTTCAGCCGCGACACGGTGACGAGTGGTTGTCCGTCGGCATTGATGAGGTCGGCCGCGCGGAACAGCCGCCCGGTCATCGGCTCAGTCGAGCAGCGCGCCAGCACTTCGCCATTGGCGGATGTCAGATACAGCGGACGTCCGACCCGGCGTTTCGGAAAAACCACGTCGATCATGAAATCCGCGGTCTGCTCGATATCGAGCACGGCGAGCCGCAGCCCGCCCAGCGAGATTCTGGGCACGCTGGCAGTAGCGGCCCGTCCTATCGGATTTGCGCGGCGCTCAGACATATCGCTTGTCCCGCTGACGGTCGACAGCCGCGGAGTTGAGTTCGTTAAGAACGACACCGATCAGCTTACTTAATGTCACAAAATTGGACGCCCAGGACAGTTCGACGGTCCTGGAAACGGCAAATGGCTTAGCCGTCGCCTCGCCAATACGGAAGTTGGGGCGCAAAGGCGCTCTTCTATCATATGTCAGCATATTCTCTCGGGATTCCAAATGTTACGGGTTCCGAACTGCAATATACGGTCCAGATCCGCGTAGCGCCCCAGATTCGTGCGGTTCGAAAATGGATTGTATCGGTAATGGTTACCGTGCAGCGATTAACCAACGAAGAGGCCCCGAAGGGTCCGCGGATCCTCCGTTCAATTGGAGGCTGGCTGCACCCGAATGTGATTGCCGATCACCAGTCCGGTCAGGCACAACAGCAGCCCCAGCGCGGGTGGGGAGAACAAGGCCTCTTCCTGAAAGAAGCCATTGAACAGCACGACGATCACGCCAAACGATGCGAGACCCTGCGTAAGCATTCCGGAGGACGCATAGAGGCGCCACGCCTTCAGTGCCACCGCAAAATAAAAGCCGAGCGGTACCAAAGCTGCGATGCCCATCTGGTAGAGGAGGACGCCGATCGCACTTTCGACGGCGCCATCGATCGATCCGGCTTGCTGCGCGGCACTCCAGTCAATCGAGAAAAAGCCTTCCGACAAATTCCCACCAATTCCCAAACCGCGACCGAACGGCATCTGAAGGAAGCCGTTCCAGCCGCCCATGAAGCCGATAACGTGATAGTCGCCAATTTGCAGGCCGACGTAGATCGCAGCGGCCGCATAGGCGATCAAGGCCACTAGCCCCAACAGCAGGGTCATCACGGCGCCAAGCAGCCGAGTCGAAACCCAGGCTAGGCAAACAAATATGATCAGAATGAGCGCGCCCTTGACGCTGCAGAGAATAATGAGAGGCAGCGCGGCCAGCGCCAGCAACGGACGCCCCACCGAAAATAGAAAAAGACCAAAAAAGGCTATTCCGTAGCCGAAACTGATCGGACTCATGTTCGGACCGAAGATGCGCAGGATCTTCGATAGCCCCAAATCTTCGAGTAGCGGGGTGTTCAAAAAGCTGAACCTGAATCGATCTATCAGGTCGACTGGTACATTTCCGGTGGCCCGCATCTGCGCTTCCCAAACGCCCGAACGGGTGGCCTTGATCTCATCGAAGCCCCAAAATGTATAGCCGTTAGTGACACCCAACCAGAAGTCTCGGAAAGCAAACTCCATATAGCCGCAGAGGATCAGGATGACGCCAACCGCCACCAGGAACGGTGTGACGCGAGCTTCATACGTCGCGGCCGTCAGAAACGAAAGCTGAAACAAAAACAGCGGCAGCACGATATTGCGTAGATAGATCGATGCCGCGAGGCCATCTTGAATGAAGCCAATGGCGAAGTACAACATCACCGTGGCAAGCGCGATGATGCCCCACAGCATGATCCGATTGATTTCAGCCGAGTGATTTCTTCGCCCCAGTCCGTAAAGTACCAGCGTCGCCAGCCACATTACCGAGCAGACAAGGAAATTATAGCCTTTGATGAATTCCAGCTCAGACGGATTCGGGATGTTGGACGACAGGATCGAGATGAAGAGATTCTGAAAGAACAGGATGAAGATTGCGATCGAAGGCGCATACGCCGGAGCCACAAGAATGATCGCGCAGCCCACTAACGCCTCGACGCTGATGGCCAGTATCGGGCTGGCAACGTGCAACAGCGGAGCGAATGCAATCGACGCGGCGGCAAGGCCAATCGCCGGAATCACGTCGCGGGCGGAGGCCGGCGGCCGCTCGGCTATGTCTAGCCGCACCGGGTTTGGCAGTGCGGGGAATGCCGGGCGACGCATTCGTCGCACCTTTCGTCGTCCAGTTCAATTGGATGGCGATAGCGCGGAATGTGTAAAGATTCGTTAACAATAACGGACGATTGCGCGGCCGCTCGCAAGGGGCATTGCCGACCGGCGGCAGTCGCCAATTTTCACGGCATCCGAAGCCGCTCAGATTCGTCGAGCAAGTCGGCGCGGCAGCTTGACGCCTACATCAGCACATCGCGCTCGAGACAGCGGCGCTCAACATGCCGGCACTCTCAAATCACCAAAACGTTTCAATCTACGAATCCACGACAGAAATGCGCTGAAGCATCCAATGGCAATGCGTTAACACAAACAGCAATGCGTTAGTGTCTGAACAGGTCTTCCTCTGCTATAGGATGATCGGTCCGGCTCGACCGGCGTTCTCAATTATTTCCGGTTTGTTTGGTTGCAAGTATGAATCAGAATAGAGAAGCGTTCGACGTCAGCATCGACAACGCATTTGACTTCTTGTCTCAAGAATACGCCGAGCTGTTTGCTGGTTCGGCCGCAACCGCCTTCCAGCATCCGCTTTGGTTGGACAGCACCTATATCAAGCTCGCCCCCGCCGCCGCGGCGAAGCGACTGATTATCGTGGTCCGGTATCGGGCAACCGGCGCGCTGGCAATGGTGCTGCCCTTGCTGCGCGTACGGCGCGGTCCGATCTGGATGGTTGAATTTGCCGACCTCCGCGTCTCTGACTACCTCGCCCCGGTCTGCAGCGCAGAAGTGTTTTCCGAAGTGCTTGCGGATGCCAAGGCCTGTCTGGAGATTCAACGCCTCATCAAGCCATTCGACATGCTGCGGATGCCGAAGCTGCCGGACGGGAAGTTTGCTATCGAGAGCCTGCTGGCAGCGCCACCCCCGGTAGTCGCGCCATCGAGCGCTTACTCGGTTGCTCTGATAACTCCGTTCGAGCAATGGCGGGCGAGCGCGCTCGATCGTTCTACCCAAAAGGACCTTGCCAGGAAGTGGCGGCAATTGGAGAAGAAGGGCGTGCTTTCCTTCTCACGCTGTGAAGATACCTCGGCCATCGCCGCGACCATGGGGATGATGAAGGAGTATCGCGGCCCCCGATTTCACGCGCGTGGAGACGGCGATCTGCTGCAGGGTCCCGAATATTTCGACTTTTATTCCGATATCGCGCTCCGTGGGGTTGGTTCCTTCGTCCGGCTCTATGCGCTCAGAATGGACGGCCGAGTGATCGCGGCGGTGCTGGGGCTGTACCACAAGGGAGCCTTCCTCACCGTCCTGAACGCGTTTGACGTTGCAGGGTACAAGAGCCAATCGCTCGGTCTGCTGATGTTTGAGCAGGTTGCAAAGGATTGCGTCGAGCGAGGCGACCAAATCCTGGATTTCACCATCGGCGACGAGCCATATAAGAAACTGTTTGGAGCCAAGGCTTCGCCGATGTGGCTTCTCACTCAAACGGGCAGCGCGGCCGGCACCCTGGCTGACTTTGCACTGAAGCAGGCGCCCTGGGTCAAACAAGCCGCGAAAAAGATAGCCGATATCCGACTCTCGCCGGTGCGAGCTTGAACACACGGGCTGTTCATCTCGTGTCTAGTCCTGCGGAGCGCGCAGAGTGTCAGCAGGAGTGCTGCTGGCCCCGCAACCGCCCGGCAAGATTAACGGGAGTCCGTTAAGTACACGTCTTTCACAACAGCATCGCTCTTAACCTAATGGGCAGGTTCATACGAACAAACGATGCTTATGGCGGCTCGATGCACTACAGATGGCGGGCTGCCCCCTTGCGATGCCTGCTGCACAAAAAGAGGCGAGTAATGGAACGAGCCGATTTCAGCCGAAGCGAGCCCCTTTCCAAGGGTGTTCGCTGCCCGCGTACAGGCCTCCATCTTTTTCGCGTTTCTCTGCGCGATAATCCATTGACTAAGCAATGGAGGGATCTCGCATCTCGTGCCCTCATCCAGAATATTTTCTATGAAGAGGAGTATGCCATATCAGCGGCTATACCCTTCGGTGATGGCGTCGAGCTTCTTGTTGTAACTGAAGATGCGTCACCAATGTCCCGGATGCTAGGACTATGGCCGGTCCGAGTGTCGCGGCACCGATGGGGCGTGCCGCTCCCGGTGTTAACCGGATGGACCCATCCCTTTGCCGCTTTGGGTGTGCCGCTTTTAGACCGTGATCACGCTGAAAGCGTGCTGAGTGTCCTGTTGAGGGCCGTCAATCTAATACCCGGATTGCCTGCGCGCACATTCATGCCAAACGTTCCGGAACAAGGGCCATTTCCTGAGCTTCTAAATGCGCTCAGAAGCAAGCATGACCTGCGATCATGTGCCTTTAATTTGCATGAGCGCGCAAAGCTTGATCCGCAAAGCCGCGAGAAATACTTCGAAAGCAATCTTTCATCGCGCACACGAAGCAAGTTACGACAAGAGATGCGCAGAATTGAGCGCGACGGACGCGTCGAGTTCGAAACTATTTCGGAAGCTGGCGCAATCGCCGATGCGATCGAAGATTACATTCAGCTTGAAGGGCGCGGCTGGAAAGCGCGTGTCGGGACGGCGGTTAGTTGCTCGCCGACAGAAACTGAATTTCTACGTGGCGTTGCCAAGGCGTTATCAAATCAAGGGCGAATCAAAATACATCGTCTGAAGCTGGATGGCACGACGATCGCTTCATCCGTCACATACTTCTCTGCGTCAATGGCATGGTACTCCAAGATTTCATTTGACGAATCTCAAGCCAAGAATTCGCCTGGGTCTCAGCTCGTCATGTACGCTACGGAGGAATTGCTACAAGATCCGTCAGTGATGTGGGTCGATTCGTGCGCTCCTCCAGGACACCCGTTGATGAAGAAGTTCTGGAGTGAAAGTCTATCGATCTCGAACCGAATTATTGATGGTTCGGGCGCCGATCCATTTTTCCGACCGGCTGTTGAACTTGAGCGGCTGAGATTGAAGACAGCCGATATTTGGACCGCTTATAAGGGCCTACGTCGTGCACGCCTTAAAAATGCATGAGGATCATGGACCGAGCGGTTCGTTGATCCGACATGACTCCTTCACCAGAATGACGTCGGCCGCCGGCGACTTATTGGAATTTGGCGTTGCGCGCACGTTCAATTTCTTGTCGCCAGAAATTTTTCAATTGTATGAACGTACGGATACAACTGCATTTCAGAATTCGAATTGGAAGCTCAAAAGCAAAGCCGAAGCACGCTAGATGCTGCGCGTAATTGTGGCCCAGTTATCCATGAGCCGGATGTCATCTCATCTTCACCGGATTCTCCGGAATGAAGCGACGGTGGGCGCCGCATCGTCGGTCATGCTCACCGGCGCGGCCGCAATAACTTCATTTGGCATGCTCACCGCCCTGGCTCGCTCAATGTCTACGGCGGATTTTGGGTTGCTTGCGGGCTGGATGAACGCCCTGCTGTTTTTATCAGTCGTTGCCGTGTTTGGTCAGGAAACGATATTTGTGCGGCACTGGAACGAATTCGTGCAGCAACGGCAATTTGCTCGCGCCCGCGGACTTCTGCTCTTTGGCATTGGAGTGTCTACTCTGGGGGCGGCGCTCGTTGCGGTTGGCATTTACGTAGCGTCGCCATGGTTCGCCGCGAGTCGAGAGTTGCTGGTCGCAGTGCTTCTTTTTCTTTTCGCTCAGACGCTATGCCTGTTTAGCTCGCAAACCGCCCGCATCACTGCCGGAATCGTATCAGGCGTTATTCACCGGGAAATCACCTGGCGTTGCATGGTTTTGTTGGGCGTCGCGTGGTTTGCGTACAATGAGGCACCATTCACCCTGCTAACCTTCTTTTACCTGGCAACAGGCGGCTTACTGCTCGCGGTAATGCTACAAGTCAGATCAACAATCGTCTCACTGCCGCGGCAGGTTATCGTATCTAAGCCAGAAATCGATATGCCTTCCTGGCTAGCGAGGTCATCGCGAATGTGGATGGCTGCTCTTCTCGAAGCGTCAAGTCAGTACCTCGACGTTGTCGTCGTCGCAGCAATTCTGTCATCGCTCGACGTTGCGAATTATTTCGTTTGCGTGAAGCTCGCAGCTCTCTTTCTGATGCTTAACGATGCATTCGCCCTCTATTCGTCGCGGCGGATATCATTCCTGTATCACCGCGGAGAGCTCCGCTCTTTGCAGTCGCTACTGAAGCAACTCTCGCTGCTTATTTTCGCCTTGGTCGTTCCCAGTCTTCTTTTTGTCGCGGTTGCCGGTGACCTGTTACTTGGCGTATTCGGCCCAACCTACCAAGCGCAGCATTCTATCCTCATCGTCCTTTGTATCGGGACGGCTACCGTGGCCCTCGGTGGTCCTGCTACTTACCTCCTCCTGCTCACCGGCCATGAGACGGCATACATTCGGACCTTGGCCTTATTTACCGTCTTCCGATATGCGTTCATCGGATGTTCCGGTTTTCTGTTCGGATTGTTCGGTGTGGTTACCGCAAGTGCGGTAGCAATGATCCTTCTTACCTTCACGCTGATTTTTCTTTGCCGGAAGCTAGTTAAGGTTGACCCATCGATATTAGCCTTCCTGGGAAGGGCTAAGACGGAGGATCGATTGGGCCTGCTGCGAAGCTGATGGTTCCCGTTTTTAGCTGCTCCGCCGTCGATCCGAACGGATTCTAGCGGCGGCCCAATAGGGCCTTCAATACCCCGGCGTCGGGCTTGCCGGTCTTGTCGTCGACCAAGCCGAATCCCTGCTCCAGTTCCCAGTGCGCCCAGCCCCAGCAATGCTGCTCGGCATAAGCCACGACTGACGAAAGCCAGCGTAACCGACTGTCCGGAGGAGAGCTGGCTTTCAGCACGCCGAATTCATTGATGATGATTGGGCGGGCGAACCGCTGCTGCCACGCCGCGGCAGGTTCAAGCCATTTGTCGATTCGAGTTTTGTCACGCGATCCGGCAATAGCCCGGTCCAGCATCTCGAGTGCCGCCGTCCTGTTCTCATCCAACAATTGCTGCCGGATTTCTTGAACCTTGGGATCGTCGGCGTGAATGGGGTATGGCAATCCCCTGATGCTGTGTAGCGGCTCCTTCGGATCCCAATGTCCTTGATGGGTGAAGGCCATGGGATCGTAAAAGTGAATCGCATAGACGACATTTAGATCGCTCAAGGGACGAAAGTCCGGCAACGAGTCGGCGCGTTGCCAGTTCACAGGACCGACGATAAGTGTGGTGCCTGGAAGCAACCGGCGGACAACTGCGGCAAGCTCTTCGACTTCCACCTGCCATCTGTCGGCACCAAGGTCGGGCTCATTGAGCAATTCGGCGAAGATCCGATCTGCCGGATGCGATCGAATGACCTGAGCCAGATCGGTCCATGCATCCTTCATCTCCTGCATCGACGCGACCGGGTCTTGCCGGTGCAACCGATTGAATTGGTCTCCGGGATGCAGATCGACGGATATGTAATAGCCGAGGGATAAGAGTTCTGTCAGCGCGCGATCGATTGCGTGCAGCCGATCGTCTCGTTCTGCTTTCGCAGCGAACCGCGGCATAATGTGCTCCGCCGACACCGGCAGCCGAACATGGGTCATGCCGGCCTTTCGGAGCTGCCGAAGCAATCCCGCGCTTGGCGGGGTAGACTTTGAACCGTTGATCCAGCCATCGGCATTGAAGCCGCGAGACAGCGCGCCAATTCTATCCGGCGGGACAGTGTGCGTCAGCGAAGCACAAGCGTTCGCGGGAGCTGGCGGGAGAATGGAAATCGATATGGCGGTCGCGATTGCGAGCCGTTTCATCTTCCGCGCGTTGGCATTCGGCCGGGTGTCCATTGTCGGCATATCTCGAGCTAGCTCATGGCCACCATCGGGATTGCCGCTGCTAGGCCCGCGTTCAACTCGCCAAACCCAAAGACTCGCTTTGGGGTTGAGGAGGGGCGGAGCTGGCGGGTACGCGATTGAGGACAATTCCGGTTGGGGCGACGCCGAATTTCGACAGGGCTGTTCTTGCTTTGCGGATTTCAGCCGGATCGGCCGCGCCGTCCCGCAGTACCAGGATTACCATGTCGGCATGAGCCGACAGCGACGCGATATTGGGTTGTTCGGCAAGTGACGGTGCATCCACGACGATCAGGTCGAACTCTGAGCGAATATCGTCGGTAGCTGGCGGACCGGCATTTTGGCCGGCGCTCAGGAGCACATTGACGGAGTGGAGGCTGGCCTTCGATGCACCTGCTCCGTCGCCGGGGCCAATCTCGGCCGGACCCGCCTTTGCGCGAGCGGGCTCCGATTGCACCTGAATGATGACACTCAACATTCCCCCGTTCACTGCGGACAGATTCAGTGAGCGCGCAACGGTGCTGCTGCCTGCGTCATTCTCAACCGACGTCACGAGAACCACCTTGCCGCGATCGCCCGGCACCTCGGAAACCCTGTCGAGCAGCGCGCGAAGGTGGGGGCTCAGATCGAGCTCTGCCGTTGCGGCAATTGGTTTCTGCCAAATGCTTCTGGTGCCTTCCCGTGGCGGCAGGTTGGGAATACGGGCCCAGACCGGCAGGTCCTCCGGCGGCTCGGGCTGGATCGGGGGTGAATCCACACGACCAGCCTTCGATCCCGGCTCCGGGGAATTTCTCCTCGTGTCAAGCACGGCAATTACCGCCGTCGATATCAGCATCGAGGCGATCGCGAGCGCAGCGACGAGCAAAACCAGCGGCGGCCGGGTCGAACGAATTGGCGGTGTGGCAAGAGAAGCGATCTTGGTCTGTGAGCTTTGCAGAAGGCGCTGCTCATTGGTTGTCTTGAATCGCGACAGGAACTGTTCGTAGATATTCTTGTTGGCCTCCGTGTCACGCTGCAGCTCCTGCAGTTTCACGAACGCCTGGCCGTCGGTCAGCATCTGCGCTTCGACAGCTTTCATCTGACTTTCCAGGGATTTTTGCTGCTCCAGCAGGGCTTCATACTCGGACTTCGCAGTTTCGATGTTGCGCTTCCGCTCGGCCTCGATCTGTTTATTGAGATCGTTCAGCTGGCTGTACGATATGACGAGATCAGGATGGCGGTCGCCGAACACGGCACGCTTCTGCGCAATCTGATCATTGAGCGCGGAGCGCTGAGTGCGCAGAATGCTCAGCAGGTCCTGTTTTACCGGTCCGTCGATATTCGCTTTTAGATCGCGTTGCGCCTGCTGATAACGCGTCCTCGCTTCTTCGGTGCGGAGACGGGCCGCGGAAACCTGCTGGTTCAGTTCGGTAACCCGGAGTTGCTGCGTCGTGCCGTCCCGGCCCGCATCGACGATTTTATGCTCAAGCTTGAATGTAGCGACCGCATCCTCGGATGCCCGCAAGCGGTCGTTCAATGTCTTGAGACGACTGCTGAGCCAGGCCGCAGCTTCGTCGGTCGCGGCGGTGCGAACCTGGCCCTGGTTGGCGACGAACGCCTCAGCCACCGCATTCGCATAGCGAGCAGCCTGTTGCGGACGATTGGAGACGAACGTGATGGCTATGACGTAAGTGAGGCCGCGGCGAGAAATATCGAGGCGGCTGCGGAATTTTTCGAGAAGGCGTGAGGTGTCGATTTCACCGCCGGCGATGTCCTCGTCGTCGCGAATTCTGAGTTGCTCGATCAACGGTCGCAAGAATCCATCGGATTTGGCGATCTCAATCAAGCTCTGAAGAGCGGCTGCATCCTGGCCGATGCCGGGCAGCACATCCTGCTCGGTGGTCACGCGCTGCTCTCTGGGATCGACAACGACCAATGCGGTCGAGGCGAACCGTACCGGGGTGACCAACAGAACAAGGATACCGACGGCGACGATAGCCAGCGCGAGCATCAATATGCGCCGCCCGCTTTCCCGCAAAAATGTAATTGCGCCCGAAACGCTCAGCGAGCCCTTCAGCAGGTCGGGCGATCCGTTACGAATCTTTCCGGCCGGGCGGCCCGGAGCTTCCCACGAAGCCGAATCCTCTCTCCGATCGGAATTGGCTCGGGTGGCCCGGCTACCGAACATCATACGTTCCAACTCAATTCAACTGGCAAACACCGTTCAGGGGCCCGCTACAACGTAAATATCTATAGTTAATCGACGGTTACCCCGGCCGAGCAATGCATGACCAACTGGTTAATAATGTAGCTGTACCGTGGCTCGCCGGTTAACGCCTGGTATTTGCTCGGGGAGCCGTCGCAACTTATGCATTAACCCCATCGCGCTCTAGCCGATGTATGGCCAATCATCGCGTGATAGGTACGTCTCGCAAAGGTACGAAGTCCATTCCCCGAACTGATCAAGAAGCACGTGCTCTTCCACGACACAAATTGCGAGGTTTCGACGCGATCATCGACCGCGTCGCGCGGTTTGCAGGTTGAGATGAATCAAAAGCGCCGAATCATTCTGGTCCAGACCCAGGCGGAGAACGCCGGTGCTCAGGAGATCTCCAGGCTTGTCGGTGCTGGCCTGACCGCGCGGGGTTATGAGGTCTATAATCTGTTTTTCTTTCGCAAGTCGAAGTCCTTCGACGAGCCGCCCAATACGCTTTATTGTTCGCCCGGCCGGCCGGGAACTCCATTGGCGTTACTGAGATTTCTGTGGCAGCTGGGACGGCACATCAGGAAAATTCGACCCGATGCGGTCCTTACATTTCAGCATTTCGGCAACGTAATCGGCGGAGGCGTATCGCGCCTCGTCAGCACCGCGCCCGTGATCGCGAACCAGGTTTCATCGGGCATGTCGATGAGCTGGCCGGTCCGCGCTGCGGACATCGTGATGGGTAGCCTCGGGGTCTTCAAATACATAACGGTCAACTCGCTCGATATGCAGCGCGAGTATGCGCGATATCCCGCAAGCTATCGATCGCGTATCAAACACGTCGCCCACGGCTTTGATGACAAGTCGCTGGATATCTCGAAGGAAGCTGCGCGGCAGCGGTTCAATCTGCCGCTCGATTCTGTTCTGCTTGGTTGTGCGGCGAGACTACATCCTCACAAGCGGCTTGATGCCGCGATACGTCTGCTGGCGGGTGAACCATCCTGGCATCTCGCGCTGGCCGGGCAGGGGCCGGATGAGGGGCGACTAAAGTCGCTGGCCGATGAGCTGAAGGTGTCAGACAGATTGCATTTCATCGGCGAGATTGCGCCGCAGTGCATGGGCGAATTTCTTGCTTGCCTGGACGTTTTCGTGTTCCCTTCGCAAGCAGAGACGTTCGGTCTGGCCGCCGTTGAGGCGGCAAACGCGGGTATTCCCTCCGTGGTCAATGATCTGGCCGTTTTGCGCGAGGTATTGTCGTTCGAAGGAAAACCCGCGGCGCTTTTTGTCGATGCCTCCGATAATGAGAAATTCTCTGCTGCCGTCTCCAGAATTCTCGTAGACAAACCTCTGAGCGACCAGCTGCGGCGAAATGCGAGGGGACTAAAGTCGCGTTATTCGGTAGGCACGATGGTGGACGAGTATGTGGGAATTTTAGACCATTCGATTTAGTCTTCCGTGCATTTGAGAAGTGGGTCGGACATGATTGTCGAGTTCCGATGCGAACGTGAGCATGCGCGGCTGTGGATGAGCCGCGGAACTTTGTCGGTCAATAATCAGGATGTCCCGGTTCAAATCGCGTGGACAGGAACAGCGGCGCCCCGGCCGGCGGGGTTGGAGACGCTCTTCGAGCTCGAGCGTATGTTGTTGCGAAAAGGAAAGCCTTGTGGTGCCGACAAGCTCAAGGTTGTTCGCGAAGAATTCCAGTGCAAAGCCGGTAAGGCCGATGTGGTTGTCGACTTCACAAGCGCCAGCCGGGATCCGGCCTGCTCCGCACAACTGTATCTACGCCCGCTATTTAACGGAGCAGCCGGTGAAAACGCCGCGCTGACGGCCATTCTCGCGGGTGATCTGCCGGTTATCGAAATCATCAACGAACTCGACGGCGCGGTCCTCGATCGCGGTCATCCCTCCAAGGAAATTGCAGTTGGGTTGAGCGGTGCTCTCGATACGGTCATGGCGCGAACCCTGACGCTGCTGACAGCAATTCTGTCCGGAAGCCCAAGGATCCTGCCGCAGTTGGGGCATCGTTCCCACGGGATTGCTCCGCGAAATCCTGCAGTCTACGTTACCCGTGGGCTGGCTTTGTCGATCGCGAAGCAAATATTTCGCCTCTGCTGCTATTCACCTCATTGGCACGTGGGGTGGCGATACAGCGAGAATGTGGCCGTTTGGAAGACCGGGGATTTATCCGGACCGAGCTGGCATGTTCTTGCGGATCCAGGGCATCGCTTCTTCGCCGACCCGTTTCCGATCACATGGCAGGGAAGAACATTCGTTTTCTTTGAAGATCTTGATCATCGCGTCGGAAAAGGCATCATTTCCGCAATTGAGTTCGACGCTGCCGGACCAGTGGGCAAGGTTATTCCCGTATTGGAAGAGGCTTGGCACCTGTCTTATCCATTTCTGATCGAGCATGACGACGAACTATGGATGATTCCGGAAAGTACCGGGCATCGGGATGTCGCGGTCTATAAGTGCATTCGATATCCAGACAAGTGGGAGCGTCACTGCACGCTGCTTTCCGGCCTCGAACTGGCTGACGCTACCATCACCCGGCATAACGGTATGAACTATCTGTTCGGCGCCTGGCGCGACGGGACGGGTGGATATTCGGATGCCCTGGCGATTTTTTACGCTGACCATTTGTTTGGTCCTTGGATGCCGCATGCTAGCAATCCCGTTTTGCTCGATCGAACGACGGCACGGCCGGCGGGAAGTTTCGTGACAATGGAAGGAAAGCTGTGGCGGCCAGTCCAGGATAGCGCCGATGGATATGGCTGTGCTCTCGGTCTTGCGGAAATCGTTGAACTAACACCGAAGACTTTTAAGCAAATCGTCCGGCACTATATCCGACCCGGACCGCTATGGCCTGGAAGAAGGCTTCATACGTTGAACCGCTGCGGCAACCTGGAGGTGATAGATGGAGCGCGCATTCAACCGAAAATTCAGGCTTTCGCCAACGTGATCTGAATCCAATTTAGCCGTCACGCGAAGAGATTATTCGTTCAATTCTGCGTTTCCCGGATCATGTGCAGCGCGGCCCGCAATTGCGCGGTCCATCGTCATCCCATGGGTCCCGGCTCTGCGGTGCGCCGCTGAAGAGGCGCTGCACCGCGCCCCTGACACGGCGCAATCAAATCTGCCGCACCACGCCCGGCTGTCCCGGCGGGCATTCCAGCGCGTCGCGGTCCCATTTGGCGGCATTGGCCGCTGCCTCATAGGTGCTTTGCAGAAATTCAAGCAGCGCTTGCTCCGGCTGCGGGGCCGTGCGCACGGCGTCATAGGGCAGGATGAATTCGCCCAATGCTTCGCTGAAGAATGCTGCCTCCGGCCGCACCCGCGTGGTGCGGAAGCCTGCCGGCTCAGGATAGGCATAGGAATAGAACGCGGGATAGTCGATCGCACCGCTGCCGGGCCAGAAGCCGGCGCTGCTTACTTCGTGGGAATAGGCCTCACAAGCTACCGCATCGGATAAATGCGGCACGCCGCCGGGATGGCGCGGCGCGCGGCGTCCGGAAAAGCGGGTGACTGCAAGGTCGAAGCTGCCCCAGAAAAAATGTACCGGACTGGCCTTGCCGAGGAAGCCGGTGCGGAATTGCTTGAACACGCGATCGGCATTTACAAGAATTTGCAGGAAGCGCCGCACTGCATCCGGATCGTAGGATGAATGCTGCTGATCGGCCGAGAACCGAATCGGCTCCGGCAACTCGTTGGGCATCTCGTCGATGCTGATGTTGATGCCGAGCTCCGCGAGATCAGCCATGATCGCCGCGTAAAAACTCGCCACCGATTGTCCGGCCAAAGCCAATTGCCGCTTTGCGCCGTCGCTCGTCGAAATCCGCAACGCGTGATCGATAAAGTCGAAGTCGATTTGAAAACTGCGCGCACCGTCGGGAATAGGCGAGGTCGTCAGGCCGCGTGCGGTGACATACAGCGCGACGTGCCAGGAATGGTTCAGCCAGGGTTCGCGCGCCAGGCGGATCTTGCCGACGATCTGGGTCCAGAGATGCAGTGTCTCACAGGTCTCGCGCCACGCCGCCGTCGGCAGTTCCGGCCACGGGACTTGCAGGGCGTTGCTCATGCGTGAACTCTCTGTCGGGGCGCCGTGGTAACGACGAACGTCGTGAAGGCGTATTATTTATCACGGATCGCCGGGCCAGCTTCACGAATTGCTGCATTCCGGACATTGCCGCTTACCGCGTGAGGCCCGGTAAAGGCTTCGGCACCACCAGCGCCGCGCAATCGCCCGCAGCGGATTACGTGCCAATTGATAAATAAAGAGAATTTCGATCATGGCAAATCCGTCGCCGCCATGACGCAAATGGGGCGGCATCCCCGAAAGGGAATGCCGCCCGTGTCGCATCAGCCATGCAGTTTTTTCGCGGTCTCCGCGATCACCCGTCCTTGGTAGCGCGCGCCCGCGAGTTCGTTTTCGCTAGGTTTGCGGCTGCCGTCGCCTCCGGCAATCGTGGTCGCGCCATAGGGCGAGCCGCCGGTGATTTCGTCGAGCCTCATTTGGCCTGCAAAACCGTAATTCAAGCCGACGACGGTCATGCCGAAGTGCAACAGGTTAGTGATGATCGAAAACAGCGTGGTCTCCTGGCCGCCGTGCTGGGTCGCGGTCGAGGAAAAGGCGCCCCCGACCTTGCCGTGCAGCGCGCCTTTCATCCAGAGGCCACCGGCCTGGTCGAGGAAATTCGCCATCTGCGACGCCATCCGGCCGAAACGGGTGCCGGTACCGACGATGATGGCGTCGTAGTTCGCGAGATCGTCGATTTTCGCCACCGGCGCAGCCTGATCGACCTTGTAATACGATGCTTTCGCTACATCCGGCGGCACCAGTTCCGGTACCCGCTTGATATCGACAGACGCACCGGCTTCGCGGGCGCCTTCGGCGACGGCGTTCGCCATCGCCTCGATGTGACCGTAAGCGGAATAATACAGCACCAGAACTTTTGCCATCGTTGATCTCCATGAGTTTGTTTGTCGGAGGGAAGTTTCATGGCCGGAGGTTTCCGGCCATTCACGTCTTGTGGGTTCGTCAGTTAAGACGTCATGCCCGACAACGAGCCGGGCATGACGCAAACGTGAGGTCAGGCCGCGTCGACCAGCACCAGTTCAGAGTCTTCAAGAGCGGTGATCCTGAGCCGCGCCTCATCGCTGATCGCGACGCCGTCGCGCGCGTTGACACGGACACCGTTGATCTCCACCGCGCCCGCCGCGGGGACCAGATAGAGATTTCGCGTCTTGCCCGGCGCATATTCCGCGCTCTCGCCGGCCTTCAGCGTGGTGGCGAGCACGCGCGCGTCGGCGCGGATCGGCAGCGCATATTTGTCGGCCTTGAAGCCGCTGGCGATGGTAACGAAGTTGCCGGAGCGATCGGATTTCGGGAACGGCTTGGCACCCCAGGTCGGCTGGCCGCCTTCCGTGGTCGGCTCGATCCAGATCTGGAAGATTTTCGTCTTCGTCGGCTCGAGATTATATTCGGAGTGACGCACGCCGGATCCGGCGCTCATCACCTGCACGTCGCCGGCTTCGGTGCGGCCCTTGTTGCCTAGACTGTCCTGATGCGTGATCGCGCCTTCGCGGACATAGGTGATGATCTCCATGTTGGCGTGGGGATGTGCGGGAAAGCCGGTGTTCGGCGCGATCTCGTCGTCGTTCCAAACGCGCAAGGAGCCATGGCCCATATTGCTGGGGTCGTAGTGGCTGCCGAACGAAAAGTGATGCTTGGCCTTCAGCCAGCCGTGGTCGGCGCCGCCGAGCTTGTTGAAGGGTCTGAGTTCGATCATGGGATATTCCTTTGATTTTTCTGAAAGTGCGGGGCGCGCGATGCGCCCGGCGTCGTGATTTCTCTCTGTTCGAATTCCGATGACGTCTGGATATGCGTTGCCGGATTGGCTATAAATAGAAACAATCGAAATGCATTGTTTCTGTTTTTGCGCTTGTCGGGTGATCCAGATGGCAAAACTTCCCGATTTCGAAGGTCTCGCGATTTTCGCAAAAGTAGTGGAATTACGGTCATTTGCGGCGGCCGCGAGCGAACTCGCGCTGTCCAAGGCGACGGTATCCAAGGCGGTCAGCCGGCTGGAGCAACGTCTCGGCGCGCGACTGTTCAACCGCACCTCGCGGCGCCTTGCTTTGACCGATGCCGGGCAAAAACTGGCCGAGCGCGCCGCACGCCTACTGGTCGATGGCGAAGCGGCGGAGAACGAGGCGCTGGCGCAGTCGGTGGCGCCGCGCGGGCTGGTGCGGCTCGCGGTGCCCATGACGTTCGGCGTCAAGGCGGTCGCGCCGATCCTGCCGGACTTTCTGGAGCAGTATCCCGATGTCGCGATCGACCTTCACTTGAGCGACGCCATGGTCGATCTGATCGGCGAGGGGTTCGACGCTGGCCTGCGGATCGCGAGCCTGCCGGATTCCTCTTTGATCGCGCGGCGGCTGTGCGCGATGCCGCGCTACACGGTGGCGTCGCCTGCGTATCTCAAGCGCCATGGCCGGCCGACGCATCCGATGCATCTCGCCCAGCACAAGTGCCTCGGCTACACCTACCTCTCCACGCAGGGCGTCTGGCACTACACTAATTCAGCGGGCGAGCAGGCGAGCGTGCGCCCCGCCGGATCGCTCCGCGTCAACAATGGCGAGGCGCTGGTGCCGGCGCTGCTGGCAGGCCTTGGCATCGCCGATCTGCCGGACTTTATCGTCGGCGATGCCATTGCGTCGGGCGAGGTCGAAGTGATCCTGAAAGACTGGAAGCAGACAGAGGGCGCCGTGCATCTGGTGACGCCGCCCGGCGGCCCGCGTCCCGCGCGCGTCGAGGTGCTGGCGGATTTTCTGGCGAAGCATTTTTCGATAGGGAAGGGACGGCGGAAGTCGTAGCGCGGACAATGCGGACAACTATCGCAATACTTGTTATTTCGGCTAGGCTGATTCTATCTCAACAAGGTTTTGGGCATTCGATGATGATGCGGATCGAATGAAGCCTCTTATAGCGCGCCGACATTCAAACAAACCCTACGTTACGCAGTGACGAAAATAAAACAAATCTCCGGGGAGAAAACGATGAACCGACGTGAACTTCTGAAAGCTGCCGCGGCGCTGCCGCTGGCGCAAGCCGCGCTTACGAATTCCGCCTTCGCGCAGGCCGCGTGGCCGGCGCGCAATATCACCATGATCGTGCCGTTTCCGGCCGGCGGCCAGGCCGATCTCGCGGCGCGGCCGGTGGCGCTGGCGCTGGAAAAAATTCTCGGCAAGCCCGTGATCGTCGACAACCGCGCGGGGGGCGGTGGCGGCTCGGTCGGCAATGCGGCGGCGGCGCGCGCCGAGCCCGATGGCTACACATTGCTGATGACGCTGTCGTCGCTCGCGGTATTGCCGGAAGCCGACCGGCTGTTCGACCGCCCTGTCGCCTATGAAGTTTCGCAATTCGCCCCCGTCGCGCGCGTGCTCGCCGATCCGACTTTGCTCGCGGTGCCGGCCTCGGCGCCTTGGAAGACGCTGCAGGATTTTGTCGATGACGCCAAGAAGCGCCCCGGCCAGATTCCTTACGGCTCGTCGGGTCCTTACGGCACCCTGCATGTGGCGATGGAAATGTTTGCGGCCAGCGCCGCAATCAAACTGCTGCATGTGCCGTTTCGCGGCGCCGGTCCCGCGCTGACGGCGCTCTTGAGCGGCACGGTGCAAGCACTGGCGTCGGCGCCGGGTACGCTGAAGCAGCAGGTCGATGACGGCAAGATGCGCGTGCTGGCGAACTGGGGCGCGGAGCGCATCGCGAGCTTTCCCGACCTGCCGACCTTCAGGGAACTCGGCTACAGAGATGTCGAGTTCTACATCTGGGCGGGGTTGTTCGCGCAGAGTGCGCTGCCGGCGCCGATTATGACGCGGCTGCGCGAGGCGATGGCGCTAGCCGTGAAAAGTCCGGAGGTGGCGAAGACCTTCGAGACCGCAGGCAGCCCGGTGGCCTACCTCGACGCGCCGGAATTTGCGAAATTCGTTGCTGAAGACAGCGCGCGCCTGATCGCGGCAGTGAAGAAAATCGGCAAGGTGGAGTAGAGGATGGGCGCCCCTTCCACGCGGGGGTGAGGAAGCGCCCGATCTTCACATTTTGTTGTCCGGCGTCAACCTTCCAACGCCTCATTTGCTTTGCAGCCTGCCCCCGTTTTGAGGCCAGCGGCGCGAGGCGGAACGCGCGCGCCGTGTGAATCCGAAAGGGGATCGGACATGCGAGTGCATCCAATCGTCATGGGACTTGCGATATCGGCCGGCTGCGGCATCGCCATTCAAAGCCCGGCTTCTTCGCAGGAATATCGGGGAACATTTGAACAGCGGGCTGCCTGCACGCCCGACGTTTTCCGGCTTTGCGGCGAACAGATACCGGACTCGACGCGGATCGTTGCGTGTCTCCGGCAAAATACCCTGCAGCTCAGCGGGCCATGCCGTGCGGTATTTGAATCAGGTGCCCGCGCCTCCCAACAATCAAATGCTCGCGCGCCCCAACAATCTACGCCGGCGCGATGATCTGTCGCCGAGGCCTTACGATGACCAATAGATGGGTCAACCGCTACCGGCCGTCCTGACAGACGTCGACCCATTCGGCAGCGGTGAGTTCAGCCATTCGCGATGGCGCGATACGCACGGCGCTGTGGGTCGAGCCTGCCGCAGGCACCACTTCATCGAACGCTTGCAGCGATAGGTCGCAATAGACCGGCAGCGGCGTTTTCAATCCGAACGGACAGACGCCGCCGACTTCATGGCCGGTGATTTCGGCGACGTCCTCAAGGCCGAGCATCTTCGGCTTGCCGCCGAAATGTGCCTTGACCTTCTTGTTGTCCATCCGCGAGGTGCCGCTGGCGACTATCAGCACCACGCGCTCGCCAATCCGCAAGCTCAGCGTTTTCGCGATCCGCGCCGGCTCGACGCCGTAGGCTTCGGCCGCCAGCGCCACCGTCGCCGAACTAAGCGGCGATTCGATCACAGCGATATCAGGGGCTCTTTCGGCGAAAAAGGCACGAACTGACTCAAGACTCATGGGCAGCGACCAGGTCAGCCAGTTCCGGCAGCGCGTGGATGCGATAGTCGGGCTCGAGCCCAAGCTCGTCCATCTGCGTCCGGATCGCCTTGAACATCGTGAGCGGGGCGACAACGCCGCTGTTGACGCATGCCAGCGCCATCGCTTCCGGCGTCACCCGCTCGATCCAGGCGACGTTCAGCCCAAAAGCCTTGGCGCCGCAGGCGTCCCAAGGGTTCGACGATACGAACAGCACTTCGCCGGGCGGCACGCGAAGCCTCGATTCGATCAGGCTATAGGCGTCCGGACTCGGTTTGAAGATTCTTTGGGAGTCGATGCTGATGGTGGCATCCAGCACGCGGTCGAGACTGCTGTTGGCTACCAGCGCATTGAGCATGCCGGGGCTGCCGTTGGAAAGGATCGCAAGTTTTCGGTTCTTCATCGCCGCAAGCGCGGCCATCGCATCCGGATAAAGATCGAGATGCAGATACTTGTCGATGATGCGCTCGAACGCTGCGGGATCGTGTTTCAGCCCAAGGCATTTCAAGGTGTAGGCGAGCGAATCCCGCGTGATGACAGAGAAGTCCTCGTAGCGTCGCATCAGCGAACGCAGCCAGGTGTATTCGAGTTGTTTGATGCGCCAAATTTGCGTGACGATCTCGCCGTAGCCGGGAAACGCCTCTTCGGTGACGGCGGCCACCGACTGAGTATCATAGAGCGTGCCATAGGCGTCGAAGACAATTGCTTTAATGGTCACAGGGGGAACTCATGGTGGGCATGTCGGAAAGCGGATGCATCTGACGTTTCGGAAGCTTAACACATCATGGTTTCGCGAAGCGCTGCCGTCCATAGCGCAGCACCATACCGGCGCCGTACCGAGGCGGCCGCCCTCAACGGAGGCATGCATGAAGGCTTGGCAGCTTCAACGACTCGGCGGAGAACTCCGCTTCACGGATGTGCGCACGCCGGAGCCGCGCCCCGGCAGTGCTTTGGTGCGAATCGAAGCGTCGGCGCTGATGTCGTACCTGAAGGCCTATGTGGAAGGAAAATTGCCGGCTTACAATCCGCCTCCCGGCCCGTTCACGATCGGGACCAATGGGGTCGGCGTGGTGGAGGCGGTTGGCCGCGATGTCTGGCATCTGAAGCCGGGTCAGCGCGTGGTGCTCTCGTCGTATTTCGTAGCAGCAGAAAATGTCGAAGATCCTGCGCAAGTCCTGATCGGGCTGACGTCAAGTCCTGACGCGGCGCAGGTTCTGGTCGACTGGCCGGACGGGACCCTCGCCGAATATGCGCTGATGCCGGTGGAGGCGCTCACACCCGCGGAAGGGTTGGACGGCTTCGATGCCACCCAGCTTGTCACCGTCGGCCGCTGCATTATTCCGTTCGGCGGTCTGCTTCGGGGCCGGCTGGCGGCGGGTGAGACGCTGGTGGTGAACGGAGCGACGGGCGCCTACGGCACGGCGGCCGTGCTGGTGGCGGTGGCCATGGGTGCGGCCCAAATAATTGCGGCCGGCCGCAAGCCAGAGGCGCTGGAAGCTGTGGCACGTGCCGGCGGCCCGCGCGTTTCGACGGTGACACTAACGGGCAACGTGCAGAAAGACGCCGGCGCCATCCGCGAAGCGGCTAATGGCGGTGCTCACATGGCGTTCGACATGGTGGGGCAGGCGCGCGATCCCAGGGCGACGCTGGCAGCGCTGCACAGCCTTCGCCGCGGCGGCCGGCTGGTGCTGATGGGAAGTATGACAACCGATCTGCCTGTTCCCTACACCACGCTGATGCTGAACAGCTGGGAGATCATCGGCCAATTCATGTATCCGGCCGGTGCCTATCGGCGGCTGCTTGACTTGTTGCGCAGCGGCCAACTCGACATCAGCCCGATCCGCCCGCGCGTTTATCCGCTCGCTTCACTGCCGGAGGCCATGGAAGCCGCGGCCACCGCCGGCAACCTCGAATGTGTCGTGATGCAGCCGTAGCGCGGCATCGCCGCGAATTTCTTGCCCCTCAAATATCCAAAAGCTTTCGCGCGTTAGCCTTCAATACTTTCGGTCTGATCTCGTCGCGAACGAATCTAGCAAGCCAGGTGCAAGGCCGACCCGGCCACATGGTGCTTTCCAGCGTCGCGTCCCGCCCGCATAACGCTTCAATCGGCCGGGACGTCAGTTGTTCCGCGGGTCGTCAGCCTGCTCCCCGGGGGCCGCTCTGTAAGGTAGGCATTTGGCACGATCACATCGCTGGCCAGCCCAAGCCACGCCAGGAAGCGAATGGTGAGATAGGTGTTGTCAATTTCCCACCAGCGATGACCATGGCGCGCCGATCGCGGATCGGCATGATGGTTATTATGCCAACCTTCGCCGTTGGAGATGAGGCCGACAATGATGTTGTTGCGGCTGTCCTCGTCGGTCTCATAGTTTCGGTAGCCCCACAGGTGCGTCACCGAATTGATAGCCCACGTAATATGCCAAACCAGGACCGTGCGTACGAAGACACCGAACAAGAGGATGCTGAGTCCAGTCTGCGCCGCATTTGCCGGCGTTTCTCCGAACAGCCACGCCACGGCGAATCCGAGGCCGAAGAATAGCGGCATCTGGCCGAGATTAATCCAGACCAGACCGTAGGTGCGTTCGAGCGCGACGTAAAAGCGATCGCGCAGGATGTCCTTGGCGTAGCGTTCGTAGATTCCGAGGCGCGAAAGCTCCGGCTGATGGACCAGAATCCACCCCATGTGGCCCCAGAAGAAGTTGACAAGCGGGCTATGCGGGTCCGGCTGCTCGTCGGCGAATTGATGATGCCGACGGTGAATCGCGACCCAGCGCGCCGGCGTTTCCTGGAGACAGGACATCGCGATGATCACCATCGCGTGCTCAAGCCATTTCGGACATTTGAGGCCGCGGTGGGTCAGAAGCCGATGATAGCAAAGGTTGATGCCAAACAGCCCGCACAGATGTGTGCCGAGCACGGCTACGATGAGGCCGCTCCAGCTGAAATACCCCGGTAAAAAGGCCAGCAGCGCCGCGACGTGATAGGCGCCGATGACGAGTATGTAGGGCCAGTTGAGCTGAAATGGCATCACACCTGCGGGCAGCATCAGCCGCACGTTTGCCCCAACAGGCGCGGAACGGTCCGCAGCGGCCTGTACCGCAGGCTTTGTCGTTGGCACCTTAACTGTCGTCATACCGGGGTCTGGATTCCAATCTCTGCACGAGACCAAGTCGCTAGCTCAAGTAGCCTGATCCTTGAAATATGAACCAATCACGTAACGGGTGCAAAACTTTGACTAGATTTGCTTATTTTTTATAATCGGACCTGGATAGGTTCCATAGGGCTGTGGCAGCCGACAACCCGTCGTACCCCTGTTTGCATTGACATTCCACCGCGCAATGGCTTAGAAACCGCGCATCCCGGGCGGCACAGCCGCCAGCGGGAGTAAGCTCATTTTGCCACTTTCGGCCTGTCGAACACGGCCTTTCAAAGCATCAGGATTGTTCCCATGAAGGTCCGTAACTCGCTGAAATCGCTGCGTGGTCGCCACCGCAATAACCGTCTGGTCCGCCGCAAGGGCCGGGTTTACGTGATCAACAAGGTTCAGCGCCGCTTCAAGGCGCGCCAGGGTTGAATCAGGCTTGATTTCGGCCGATTAGGCCCAGCTCCCAAAACTCCCCCTTCACGGGTCTTTGACGGTCTTGCTGCTTTGCAGGGGGTTTTTCCGCGTCTAGACTTTGGGGATGGCATTAAGATTCCGGCTCGCGCGCAACGGCCTGACCGCAATTCTCCTCACCGCGATGGTTTCGGCGGTGCCGGCCCTCGCATTTGCGCAGGATCCAAGGGTCGGCCCGCCGAAGCAGCAGAAAAAGCTGCCGGAAGCGCCGAGCAAGCTGCCGAATGTCGGCGCCGATCGCACGCGCGGGCTGGATTTCCTGTTCGGCGCGCTGAAAGCGGCGCCCGATGAGGCCAGCGCCAAGCATGTCGAGGCAAGGATCTGGGCGCTGTGGATGCAGACCCCGAGCGACACCGCGGCGCTGTTGATGATGCGTGCCAAGGCCGCGATGGATGCGCAGCAGATCGATATCGCCCTGAAACTACTGGATGCCGTGGTCAAGCTGCGTCCCGATTATGTCGAGGGATGGAACCGGCGCGCGACGCTCTTTTATCTGAAGAACGATTACGCCCATTCGCTCGAGGATATCGAGCAGGTGCTGGTCCGCGAACCTCGCCACTTCGGCGCGCTGGCGGGGCTTGGCATGATCATGCAGGACCTCGGCGACGAAAAGCGCGCGCTCGACGCCTTCCGCAAGGCGCTCGCGATCAATCCGCATCTCGAGAAGGTGCCCGACCTGGTCAAGACGCTGAGCGAGAAGGTCGAAGGCCGCGATATCTGATCGATCTGACCGCGCGAATTAACCACAACATCAGACAATCCATTGTGAAGGAGTTTTCGTTGCCGCGAAGTTGCCCGCTTGCGCGGGTAACATCGAGCGAAGATGATGAAGTCGTCGGTTTTGGCTGGAGCGACGCCGGCGATCGGGACGATTGCATCGCAAACGGGCTCTACTGGTTGGTCGGCAATCGCGCGACCAACGAATGCGAGATCGCGACCAGCAATCCGGGCGTGATCGGCGATATCTGGTTCGCGGATGACCCTACAAATCCCTCGACGATGCCAGGCTCGCCCGCTCGACCATCGGTGCCCCGCACCAAGGACGATGCTTCCGAGTGCGTTGCGATTAGTGCAGCGCGTTGCTGCCGCGTTCGAACGGCCCGCCCAAGGCCACCGCCGCGTACAGCTGCTGCAGTTCGGCCTCCAGCTGCTCGTTGACCAGCAGCAGCGCTTTCAGCGCGCCGTGGATGTCGCCATTGCAGTTGGCCACGATTTCGTCGATGGCGGCTTCGCGTCGGTAGGCAATCATTCAAAATCCTCCAATTAAACCGTGGGGTAAACTTTGGTGTCCGACCTGCGTTCCTGTGGATTATGGGGACAGATCAGTCGATGGACAGCCGCAACGGCTGTGCACTCGCCACATGGCAAAAGTGCGGACGGCATTGGTAAAAAAATATCGACCGTAGCTATATGACAACACGCGCAATGGCTCGCGGGAAACCGTTAGCCGCGAAACCCGGCCGCCCTAAAGCCGTAGCTCATTGGTGCCCAAACTCATCCGGACATTGCCAATGATATCAATTCTTGCCGTGACGGGGCTCGCGATTCTGGCGCTGGTTACGCAGGCCGGTGTCCTTGCCCTGCAGCGCGCCTATCCGGCGCAAGGCAAGATGATCGAAGTTGCCGGCGCAACACTCAACGTCGTCGATATCGGGCCGCGCGACGCGGTTGGCCCACCTGTTGTGATGATCCATGGCGCCAGCTCAAATCTGGAAGTCATGCGGCAACCGCTCGGCGACAGGCTCGCCAAAAATCATCGGGTGATTCTGATCGATCGTCCCGGGCATGGCTGGAGCACCCGGGTGCGTGCGCAGGATTCAACGCCGGCTGTTCAAGCCGGGATGATCGACGAGGCGCTGGAAAGACTCGGCGTCAGCACGGCCATTTTCGTGGTTCATTCCTGGAGCGGCGCGCTGGGCGCGCGCATGGCGCTCGATCATCCGGAGCGTGTCGCGGGTCTGGTGATGCTGGCGCCGGTGGCCTATCCGTGGCGCGGCGGCGTCGGATGGTACAACAAGATGGTTAGCACCCCCGTGATTGGCCCGCTGCTGGCCCATACGATCACGCTGCCGCTCGGTTTCTTTTTGGCTGGGCCGGGCGCCCGCGGTGTGTTCCTGCCGCAACTGATGCCGGACGGCTTCGTCGGCAATACCGCGACGCCGTTGTTACTGCGTCCGCGCGAATTCCTCGCCAATGCCCATGATCTCGTCACGCTGAAGGCGGCAGTGGCCGAGCAGGCGCCGCGCTACGCCGATATCAGCGTGCCGACCGTGGTGATTGCAGGTGAGATCGACAAGACCGTGTCGACCAACATTCATTCAAGGCCGTTCGCGCGCACGGTGCCCAGCGCAAAACTGATCGTGCTGCCCAATGTCGGTCACATGGTGCAATACGCCGCGCCCGACCTCGTGATCGCCGAAATCGACGCCATGATTGACAAGACTCGCAGCACTGCGGCTGCCGCGAACTAGGGCGTGAAGCCATAAATTCTTGGGAGTTGGCGGACGTCCGCTTCTCTAATCGGCCGTTTGGGGTCAAGCACTTTCAGACTATCCGCCATCACAGTGTCGATGTCGCTCGCGGGCTCGTGCTTCTCTTCGGAATCGGCACCCAGGCCCTTCCATCATGGGATTCGAAGACGAGGTGGAACAATCTTTGGGGCGGCCTTGCCGTCTCACAGACGATAGGTCCAAGCGGACATACGAACTCACCTCATCATCGTCCCGCGAGGGACATCGTTCCACGGCTTGGTGGAACTCGAGTTTTCTCCTATCGCATTGGTTG
>NZ_JNIJ01000047.1 GCF_000701345.1 Bradyrhizobium sp. URHD0069
GCCACATCTTCGCCGACCGCGTCTACCGAGGTCCGAAATTGCTCGAGGCACTCGCCGATCAGGGCAAATGGACCATCGAGATCGTCACCCGCTCGCAGAGCGTGGGAACGTTCAAAGCCGAGCCTCGGCGTTGGGTCGTCGAGCGCACGTTTGCATGGTTCGGTCGCAATCGAAGGCTTGCCAAAGACTTCGAGGCATCCATAGCCAGCGCGGAAGCCTGGGTCCTGATTGCAAGCATCCGCCTGCTTTCCCGCCGCCTGGCAAGAACCTGATATGCCAATGACCTATTTTGAGTCAGACTCTCAGGATGAGGAGCGGCGTCTTCCTCGGTGCGGCCTACTGCCGTTCAGTCCACCTTGACGTCGGCGGCCTTGATCATCGGCCACCATTTGCGATTTCGGCCTTTTGCCAGGCGCCGAGCGCCGCCGGCGAGAGCTGATCCTTCGGCGGCATCTGCAGCCCCAGGTTTTCCAGCTGCTTGCGCACGGCCGGATCGTTCAACGCCTCAACCGCAGCAGCGTTCAGCTTTTCGACGATATCCTTCGGCGTATCCTTCGGCACCCACAGGCCGGACCACAGCGTCATGTGAAACCCCGGCAGCCCCGCTTCATCGGTGCTCGGAACGTCCGGCGCCGATGCAACGCGCTTGCTGTCGGTGACCGCATAGGCGCGGATCGTGCCGGCGCGCACCTGAGTGATGGAATTGGAGGTCTGGTCGACGATCAGATCGATTTGTCCGGCGACCAGATCGTTCATCGCGGGCCCGGTGCCGCGATACGGCACGTATTGCAGCTTGATGCCGGTGACGCTTTCAAAATAGAGCCCGGCGATGTGGCTTCCCGAACCGGCGCCGGCGGAACCGGCGGTGGCGGGCGCCGGCCGCGCCTTGAGCCAATCAAGCAGTTCCTTCAGCGATTTCGCCGGGACCGCGTTCTTGCTGACGATGATCATCGGATTGCTCGGCAGCAGCGCCACCGGCTCCAGATCGGCCATGAGGTCGTAGCCGAGCTTGTAGATCGCGCCGTTGGCGACGTGGGTACCGAGATGGCCAAAGCTTACGGTGTAACCGTCAGGCGGAGAGCGCACTGCACGGCCGACGCCGATCGAACCGCCCGCCCCCGTCACATTCTCGATCACGAGCGTTTCGCCGAGCGTGACTCTCATGCGCTCGGCAAGAATCCGCGCCATCGCATCGGACGGTCCGCCGGCAGCAAATGGCACGATGATGGTGATGGGATGCGACGGGAAATTGTTCGCACGCGCGTTGCCACCGAATGCCAGCATCGCAATGAATACGGCCAGGACTGCTCTTCGCATTACACCCTCCAGGCCGCGCACTATTGAAAGTCGTTAACTACAGCTTCGCATAGTCGATCGGTTGGTGACGATCGAGCGTGCGCGTAACCGGCGGCAGCGGATACTTAAGTCCTGTAGCGCAATTGAACAGCATCACGCGATCATTTTTTGTCACGCGGCCATCGGCGAGGCTCTGTTTGTAAGCGGCATAGGTTGCCGCGCCCTCCGGGCACAACAACAGCCCTTCTTCACGCGCGACTTCATTGAGCGCAGCAGAAATCTTCTCATCTGTTACCGCAATGGCGAAACCTTTGCTCTCGCGCACCGCGCGCAGGATAAGAAAATCTCCGACCGCCTGCGGCACGCGGATGCCGGATGCGATGGTGTGGGCGTCCTCCCAGCGCGGCGCGTGCTCGGTGCCGTTCTCAAAGGCACGCACCATCGGCGCGCAGCCTGCCGCCTGCACCGCCACCATCCGCGGCCGCTTGCTTCCGATGAATCCGATCGCCTCGAGTTCGGCGAACGCCTTCCACATGCCGATCAGGCCGGTGCCGCCGCCGGTCGGATAGAAGATCACGTCCGGCACATCCCAGCCGAGCTGCTCGGCAAGCTCGAGCCCCATCGTCTTCTTGCCCTCGATCCGATACGGCTCCTTCAGCGTCGAAGTATCGAACCAGCCGGCCTTCACCTTGCCTTCGCCGACGATCTTGCCGCAATCGTCGATCAGTCCATTGACGCGATAGACGGTCGCGCCCTGCAACTCGATTTCGCTGACATTCACTTCCGGCGTATCGGCGGGACAGAAAATCGTGGTCTTGATGCCGCAACTGGTGGCGTAGGCCGCAAGTGCCGCGCCGGCGTTGCCATTGGTCGGCATCGCCATGTGCTTGATGCCGAGCGCCTTGCCCATCGACACCGCCATGACGAGACCGCGCGCCTTGAACGAGCCGGTCGGCAACCGGCCCTCGTCCTTGACAATGATTTCGCCGCCGCCGAGTTTGTGCGCCAGCTTGGGAAGGCGGATCAGCGGCGTGGCCACCTCGCCGAGGCTGACAATGTCGGCAGCTTTCCGCACCGGCAACATTTCGCGGTAGCGCCAGAGATCAGCCGGCCGCTGCGCCAGCGCGTCCTTGGTCAGCGCTTTCTTTACCCCCGCAAGGTCGTAGCGCACCAATAACGGCTTGCCCACCTTCGAGAGATTGTGGACCTGGTCGGCGGGATAGTGATCGCCTTCCATCGCGCATTCGAGATGGGTCACGAACGTCGGACGTTCGATCGTCAGATTGTCATTGTCTTTCACGGATTATTCTTTCCATCTGCCTCGTCATTGCCGGGCTTGACCCGGCAATCCATCATTTCCCAAAGACTCTTGTGAAGTGCGATGGATGCGCGGGTCAAGCCCGCGCATGACGAGCTAAGTTAAATGTTCAGAACGCGGCCATACGCGTCCAGAACCGCTTCCTTCATCATCTCCGACAGCGTCGGATGCGGGAAGACGGTGTGCATCAGTTCTTCTTCCGTGGTTTCCAGGTTCATGGCAACCACGTATCCCTGAATTAGCTCGGTCACTTCCGCGCCGATCATGTGCGCGCCGAGCAACTGGCCGGTTTTCTTGTCAAAGACCACCTTGACCAGTCCCTGGTCCTCGCCGAGCGCGATCGCCTTGCCGTTGCCGACAAACGGGAAGCGGCCGACGCGGATTTCACGGCCATCCTCCTTTGCCCTCGCTTCGGTGAGACCGACCGAGGCAATCTGCGGATGGCAATAGGTGCAGCCGGGAATGAGATTCTTGTCCATCGGGTGCGGATGCAGGCCCTTGATGGCTTCGACGCAGACCACGCCCTCATGCTCGGCCTTGTGCGCCAGCATCGGCGGCCCCGCGACGTCGCCGATGGCATAGATGCCGGGCACGTTGGTCTTGCCGTAGCCGTCGATGACGACAACGCCGCGGTCGGTTTTCACCCCGAGCTTTTCCAGGCCCAGATTTTCGACATTGCCGACCACGCCGACCGCCGAAATCACCCGCTCGAATTCGACCATCTGCGGCTTCTTGCCGTCATCGATGGTGGCGACCACGCTGTCGCTCTTCTTCTCCAGTTTTGTCACTTTGGTGCTGGTCAGGATCTTGATGCCCTGTTTCTCGAATCGTTTGCGTGCCAGGCCGGCGATTTCCGCGTCCTCCACGGGAAGGATCTGCGGCAACACCTCGACGACGGTGACGTCAGCGCCCATGGTGTGAAAGAACGATGCGAATTCGATGCCGATCGCGCCGGAGCCGACCACCAGCAGCGATTTCGGCATCTTCTCCGGCACCATCGCCTCGAAGTACGTCCAGACCAGCTTCTTGTCGGGCTCCAACCCCGGCAGCACGCGCGGCCGCGCGCCGGTGGCAAGGATGATGTGCTTGGCCTGATAGGCACCCTCGCCCAGCGCGCCCTTCGGCGCGTCTGCTTGAGATTTCTTCACCGTAATCCAGCCGGGCGCATCGATCACAGCCTCGCCCCAGATCACCGTGACCTTGTTCTTTTTCATCAGGAAGCCGACGCCGTCGTTCAGGCGTTTGGAGACGCCGCGCGAGCGCTGCACCACCGCTTTCGGGTCGTAGGAAATTTTCTCGGCCGAAAGCCCGTAATCCTTGGCGTGCTGCATGTAGTGAAAGATTTCCGCCGAGCGCAGCAGCGCCTTGGTCGGGATGCAGCCCCAGTTCAGGCAGATGCCGCCAAGATAGGATTTTTCGACAATCGCGGTCTTGAAACCGAGCTGCGCCGCGCGGATCGCGGTGACATAGCCGCCGGGGCCGGAGCCGATGATGATGATATCGAAGGAGGTATCGGCCATGAAGGTTTCCGTCCAACTCAAGCTGTTTTTGTACCGCGTGCGCGGCGATTCAAGATAAGCGTTCTGATCCGCCATTCCAGCAAGGCGATCAAAAACACGAGCGCGATGGCGATCAGCGCAATCGGTCCCCAGATGCTTCGAGAAAGTGCCTCGCCGGAGAAGAATGCCGCGTAGATCACATCGAGCCCGAGCGGATTAAGCGCAAGAAGCGCTGCGAGGAGCGCCCATATCCAGGGCCAATGCGTTCGGATGGTCAAAATCGTCCCCTACCCGGCGCGCACTCCTCACACCATCATCATGACAGGGTCTTCGATCAGCATTTTGAACGCACCGATCAGTTCCGCGCCGAGCGCGCCGTCGACCGCGCGGTGATCGCAGGACAACGTGACGCTCATCATGTGCGCCGCTTCGATCTTGCCGTTCCTTACGACCGCGCGCTCCTCGCTGGCGCCGACCGCGAGAATGGTGGCGTGAGGCGGGTTGATCACGGCGGTGAAATGATTGATGCCGTACATGCCGAGGTTGGAGACGGCCGTGGTGCCGCCCTGGTATTCCTCAGGCTTGAGTTTGCGCGCCCGCGCCCGCGCCGCGAAATCCTTCATCTCGCCTGAGATCGCCGATAGCGACTTGGTTTCAGCCTTGCGAATGATCGGCGTGATCAAGCCGCCGGGCATCGCCACGGCAACGCCGATATCGGAATGCTTGTGCTTGAGCATGCCGCTTTCGGTCCAGCTCACGTTGCAATCGGGAATCCGCTGCAGCGCGACCGCCATCGCCTTGATGACGAAATCATTGACCGATAGCTTGTAGAGAGCCTTCTTCTCGTTGTCCTTTGGCGCGGCGGCGTTGATTTGTTCGCGCGCCGCGAGCAGATTGCCGATATCGCAGTCTATTGTGAGATAGAAATGCGGAACGGTCTGCACCGATGCGGTCAGGCGCTGCGCGATGGTTCGGCGCATTCCGTCGTGCGGGACCACCTCGTAACTGCCCGGTTCGAACAGCGCGAGGATCTGCTTGTCCGACATCGACGGCGCAATAGATGGCGCGCCGGCGGGCGCGGCAGCCGGTGCCTTCAGCCCCTTGCCGGATCTGGCTTCCTCGACATCGCGCGCGACGACACGGCCGTGCGGGCCGGAGCCGTTGATGCGGGCGAGATCGATGCCGGCGTCTTTGGCAAGGCGGCGCGCGAGCGGTGAGGAAAAGATGCGGCCGTGACCGTTGGTCTGGGGCGCCGTCGCTTGTGGTGCCGGCGCCGCAGCGGGAGGCGTTGCGGCCTTCGCCGGGGCGGCAGCAGGCGTTGGCGTCGCAGCGGCCGGTGCTGCAGCCGCTTTCGGCGCCGGCGCGCTTGACGCCGTGGGCTTTGCCGCCCCCGCCCCGGCCGCCTTCACATCCTCGCCATCGCCTGCCAGCACCGCGATCACGTCATTGACCGCGACATCCTGGGTGCCCTCGGGCACCAGAATTTTTGCGATGGTGCCCTCATCGACCGCCTCGACCTCCATGGTCGCCTTGTCGGTTTCGATTTCCGCGATGACGTCGCCGGACTTGACCTTGTCGCCTTCCTTCTTGAGCCACTTGGCGAGGTTGCCCTTCTCCATCGTCGGCGACAGCGCGGGCATCAGGATATTGATCGGCATGCTTTCACCTACTCAGGCCGGAAATTCCGGCATATGGACGACTTCGAACTTCATGCCGTCGCAGTCCTCAAAATAGACAGCGTAAAATCCCGGCGCGTACTGCGGATATTCCGCAGGCGCATCGAGGACCCGGATACCATGGGCGGCCAAGATGCCGTGCAACTTATCGACTTCGGCACGACTCTCGGCAGCGAACGCGCAATGGTGAAAACCCGGCGCGTAACGGGCGTGCGGGCGCGACGAAAGCTCCGGTTCGGCTTGCCAAAGATTTACAGCGAACTGAGCCTTTTCGTTGAACCACAGCGTCATCTTGCCCGGAATATCCTCGACCTTGTCATAACCGAGAAAGCCGAGCACCGGCGCGTAAAACTTGGCTTCGCTCTCGGTGAGACTCCGCACCGTGAGCGCGAGATGGTTCATCGAGCCTTTCACCATCAGGTCACCTGCGCCATCGCGGCTACTTGTAACAAACGGCTTTGGCGGCCTCGACCACCTCGGCCGCCGAGGGCAATGCGAGCTTTTCAAGGTTCGCCGCGTACGGCATCGGCACATCCTTGCCCGACACCCGCGCCACCGGCGCATCCAGATAATCGAACGCGTGCTCCATGATCCTTGCCGCGATTTCGGCGCCGACGCCGTTCTGCTGCCAGCCTTCCTCAACCGTCACCGCCCGGCCGGTCTTCTTCACCGAGGCGACGATGGTGTCGGTGTCCATCGGGCGCAGCGTGCGCAAATCGATCACTTCGGCTTCGATGCCTTCCTTCGCCAATTCGTCAGCGGCCTTCAGCGCGTGGGTCATTCCGTTCGACCATGACACGATGGTGACATCACCGCCGGAGCGCACCACGCGCGCCTTTCCGATCGGGATCACATAATCGTCGAGTTTTGGAACCTCGCCGGAATGGCCGTACAGCATTTCGTTTTCAAGGAAGATCACCGGATTGGGATCGCGGATCGCGGCTTTCAAGAGGCCCTTGTAGTCGGCGGCGGAAAACGGCGCGATCACCTTGAGGCCGGGAATTTGCGAGTACCAGGCCGAATAGTCCTGACTGTGCTGCGCGGCGACGCGGGCGGCGGCACCGTTCGGCCCGCGGAATACGATCGAGCAACCCATCTGTCCGCCGGACATGTACAGCGTCTTCGCCGCGGAGTTGATGATCTGGTCCATCGCCTGCATCGCGAAGTTGAAGGTCATGAACTCAACGATCGGTTTCAGACCGGCCATCGCCGCGCCGATGCCGACGCCGGCAAAGCCATGCTCGGTGATCGGCGTATCGATCACGCGCTTGGCGCCGAATTCCTGCAGCAACCCCTGAGTCACCTTGTAGGCGCCCTGATATTCCGCGACCTCTTCACCCATGACGAATACGTCGGGGTCGCGCCGCATCTCCTCGGCCATCGCGTCGCGCAACGCTTCGCGGATCGTCATCGTCACCATCTCGGTGCCTTCGGGCACTTCGGGATCGGGCTCCGCGACGGCTCTCGGCGCAGCGGGCGCGGCAGGAGACTCGTCCCTGGGCGCCGGCGCGGATTTCGCCTCCGCGGCGGGCGGCACTGACTCGGCCGCTTTCTCCTGTTTCGCTGGCGCAGCCGCCTTGCCGAGATCGGAAGCCTTCTCGCCATCGGCCAGGATGGTTGCAATCGGCGTGTTGACGGCCACGTCGGCGGTGCCTTCCGGGATCAGGATCTCGCCAAGGGTGCCCTCATCGGTCGCCTCGACTTCCATCGTCGCTTTATCGGTTTCGATCTCGGCGATGACATCGCCCGACTTGATCGCCTCGCCCTCCTTCTTCAGCCATTTCGAAAGGTTGCCCTTTTCCATGGTCGGCGACAACGCGGGCATCAGCACTTGAATTGGCATGCTAGCTCCAGAGATTCATTCTTGAGGCTGCGCGCAGGCGCGCCCGGTACTCAGCGATAGATATCAGTATAAAGTTCGGACGCGTCAGGCTCGGGGTCGTGCTGCGCGAAGTCGGCCGCGGCATTGACGATCTCCCGCACCTCAGCGTCGATGGCTTTCAATTCCTGTTCGCTCATCTTTGCCGCCAACAGGCGATTGCGAACCTGCTCGATCGGATCCTGGTCGTGGCGAACCTTGTCGACTTCCTCGCGGGTCCGATACTTCGCCGGATCCGACATCGAATGGCCGCGGTAGCGATAGGTCTGCATTTCCAGAATGAAGGGGCCCTTGCCGGCGCGGCACCACGCGACGGCCTGGTCGCCCGCGGCCTTCACCGCACGGACGTCCATACCGTCAACCTGTTCGCCTGGAATATTGAAGGAAATACCGCGCTTGGAAAAATCGGTCTGCGCGGAGGAACGCGTTACTGACGTGCCCATCGCGTAACGATTGTTTTCGATGATGTAGATCACCGGGAGCTTCCACAGCTCCGCCATGTTGAAGCTCTCATAGACCTGGCCCTGGTTCGCTGCGCCGTCGCCGAAATAAGCCACACTGACAAAGTCGTTGCCGCGATAGCGGTTGGCGAAAGCGAGCCCTGTGCCGAGCGGAACCTGGGCGCCGACGATGCCGTGGCCACCGAAAAAATTCTTCTCCTTGCTGAACATATGCATGGAGCCGCCTTTGCCCTTGGAATAGCCGCCGTGGCGTCCGGTCAGTTCGGCCATCACGCCCTTGGCTTCCATTCCGGTAGCCAGCATATGCCCGTGGTCGCGGTATCCCGTTATGACCTGGTCGCCCTTCTTCAGGGCCATCTGCATGCCGACGACAATGGCTTCCTGGCCGATGTAGAGATGACAGAAGCCGCCGATCGCGCCCATGCCATAGAGCTGACCGGCCTTTTCCTCGAAGCGCCGGATCAAGAGCATGTCGCGCAACGCGCTCAGTTCCTGCTCTCTGGTGAATTCTAGGGGATGGTGGGAGCCGTTGCCTGTTTCTTTAGCGACGCTTTTCTTCGGTGCGGCCATGGCAATTCCGGATGAGAGAACTAATAGCCCTCTGTATCCCAACTCAAACCGCCATGAAAGGATTGCGTGATGCCGCAACACTTTTCGATATACCGCAATGCAATGAAGCGCGAAATTTTCGAAATCGATTTCGCGGGTTTTTGAAATTAGCGGACCGCGTCCGGGAAAACTCCGTCATCCCGGCGTCATGGCAGGACGACGGTGGTTCGGTTGGCACGGATTGAGTTCACTTCGGATTGACCGTTCGAATCAAATCGCGCGGATTGACGTAGTCGAGTTGGTAGCGCGCGCGCTCATCGAGCATATCCGGGTCGACCCGGTCGGATCGCAGCAGCGAAACCCGCTGCTCGCCCTCGGCGCGCTCCCGCTTCAGCCGCGCCAGTTCGGATGTCAGCGCGATGATCTCCTGATCGAGCTCCTGCCGCGCGTTCAGCCCATATTTGCCTGTATAGGCGTTGACGCCGAAATAGCCGACCATGGCGGCTGCCATCGTATAGAGGGCAAGCCCGGTCAGCAGGGATTTGAGTCGCGAGCGAGAAACCATGGGCCGAAGATGCGATGGCCCCGGTTAATGAATTCCTAAAACGGACCGTGCGGCGCCTCGCCGCTATTTGTTCTGCTTTTCGACGAAGGCCGCAAAGGCGTCGACATACTGCTTCAGCGTCTTCTGCAGCGGTTCCTTGACCAGTGCGCCCTTGTCGTCGAACGCGTCGCCGACGCTGGTCAAATAGATTTCCGGCTGCTGCATGATTTGTCCGGAAATGCCCGGCAGGATGTTCTGCAAATGTTTGGCGGCGTTGACGCCGCCGAGTGGACCGGGCGAATTGCTGACTATTCCGGTCGGCTTGCCGTTGAATGAGCTCTTGCCATAGGGGCGCGATCCGACGTCGATGGCGTTCTTCAACACGCCGGGGATCGAGCGATTGTATTCGGGGGTGACGAACAGCACAGCGTTCGACTTCTGCAGCTTTTCGCGGAACGCCAACCAATCGGCGGGCGGCGTCGCTTCGAGGTCCTGATTGAAAAACGAAAGGTCATGCAAGGTCACGACGTTGAGCTTGAGCGTGTCGGGCGCCATTTTGGCCAGCGCGTTGGCGATCTTGAGGGTGAAGCTCTCTTTGCGAAGGCTGCCGACAATAACGACAACATTGTGTGGTGTGGTCATCAGATTTCCTTTTGATGCGGGCGCCGGATTGGCTTGCCCGTCAACTCAGCTATGTCACGACACAATCCAAGTGCATGAACATGCAAAGGCAGCGCATGGGCACGGATTGCGGCTCGAGTGGGCTGAAATCTCACCCGCCCTTGTGCGGATTGATCAGGTATTTTTCGCCGGTCGCGCGCTTGCCGTAGATGGCGATGTGGTTCAGCTGCAGCGCCTCCTGCAATGACACCACCTGCGTGTAGTGGCTGGCGAACGTCGTCTTGAGCTCGGCGACCACCCGCTGTCGCAGCCTCGCGCCCTCGGCCGGCCCGATTTTTTGCAGGAACGGAAACAACAGCCAGCCACCGACACCCCAGGCCATTCCGAACGCCCGGTTCAACTCCAGGGGACGAGGATCAAGGCTGCCATAGATATAGACCTGCTTGTGCACGTTCGATCCATAGCGGCTGTAGGCTTTGGCGGTTTTGTTGATGGCCGTTTCCATGCAGGTCAGAATTTGGCCGGCAAGCCTGCCGCCGCCGATGGCATCGAACGCCAGCGTCGCACCGGTTTCGACCAGCGCATTGGTCAGATCGTCCATGAAAGTCGGCGAAGTGGAATCGACGACATATTTCGCCCCGATCTTGCGCAGGATGTCGGCTTGCGGCGGGCTGCGCACGATGTTGACGAGGCCGATGCCGTCCTTGATGCAAATCTTGTTGAGCATCTGACCGAGATTCGACGCGGCCGCGGTATGCACCAGGGCCTTGTGACCTTCGCGCCGCATGGTCTCGACCATGCCGAGCGCCGTCAGCGGATTGACGAAGCAGGACGCGCCTTCGGCCGGCGTGATGCCGGCGGGCAGCGGCAGGCATTCATTCACTTTCAAAGTGCGATACTGAGCGTACATCGCGCCGCCGATCATCGCGACGGTCTTGCCCATCAGCGCCTTTGCCGCGTCCGACGATCCGGTCTTGATCACCACCCCGGCGCCCTCGTTGCCGACCGGCATCGATTCATCAAGCCGCGCGGCCATGGCTTTCATCGCTGCCTCCGGCACTTTCGCGGTAATCACCGGCGCATCCTTCGTGCCCGACGCTTTGGCAGTCGACATATCGGCGGCACCGACCAGGAGCCCCAGGTCTGACGGATTGATCGGCGAAGCCTCGACACGCACGACGAGTTCATCGGGGCCGGGTTCAGGCGTCGAGACATTGGTCAACGATATCTCGAGTTCGCCGCTCTTCTTGATCAGCGAGCGAAGCTGAAGCCCGGTCTTGCCGTCGGTGCTCATCGTAAAACCTCCCGATTTAGTTTTTGATTCTGAACGTGTTGCGGCTTCACGCCAGCGCTCTCAGCGCCGCCCTGCCCGCATATTTCGCCTGGGTGCCCAGTTCCTGCTCGATGCGCAATAGCTGATTGTATTTCGCCGTGCGATCGGAGCGCGCCAGCGAGCCGGTTTTGATCTGGCCGCAATTGGTGGCGACCGCGAGGTCGGCGATGGTGGAATCTTCGGTCTCGCCCGACCGGTGCGACATCACGGCGGTGTAGCCGGCCTTGTAAGCCATCTCGACCGCATCAAGCGTCTCCGTCAACGTGCCGATCTGGTTGACCTTGATCAGAATGGAATTGGCGCGACCGTTCTTGATGCCGTCGGCCAGCCGCGTCACGTTGGTGACGAACAGGTCGTCGCCGACCAGCTGACATTTGCCGCCGATGAGGTCTGTCAATTCCTTCCAGCCGTCCATGTCGTCTTCGGACATGCCGTCCTCGATCGAGACGATCGGATAGCGCGACGCAAGATCGGCGAGATACTTTGCTTGTTCGGAACGCGAGCGGGTCTTGTTCTCGCCGCCATAGACGTAATTGCCGTCCTTGAAGAATTCGGTCGCGGCGCAATCCAGTGCCAGCATGACGTCGCCACCGGCCTTGTAACCCGCCTTGCCGATCGCAGCCATGACGAATTCGAGGGCTGCGTCCGCCGACGGCAGGTTCGGCGCGAAGCCGCCCTCGTCGCCGACATTGGTGTTGTGGCCAGCTTTTTTCAGTTCCGATCGCAGGGTGTGGAAAATTTCCGAGCCGCAGCGCAGCCCTTCCGCGAAAGTTTTGGCACCGACCGGCATGATCATGAATTCCTGGAAGTCGATCGGATTGTCGGCGTGCACGCCGCCATTGATGATGTTCATCATCGGCACCGGCAAGGTGCGCGCCGAGGTGCCGCCGACGTAGCGATACAGCGGCAGGTCGCTGGACTGAGCGGCGGCCTTGGCGCAGGCGAGCGAGACGCCGAGAATGGCATTGGCCCCGAGACGGCTCTTGTTGGGCGTGCCGTCGAGATCAATCATGATTTGATCGATCTGCACCTGCGCTTCGGCAGCCATGTCGCTCAGCGCCTCGAAGATCTCGCCATTGACGGCTTCGACCGCCTTCTGCACACCCTTGCCGAGATAGCGCGTCTTGTCGCCGTCGCGCAGTTCGACCGCCTCATGCGCGCCGGTAGAGGCCCCCGACGGCACGGCGGCGCGGCCCAGCGAGCCGTCTTCCAGCATGACATCGACCTCGACGGTGGGATTGCCCCGGCTATCGAGAATTTCGCGGCCGATGATGTCGATGATGGCTGTCATGCTCTTTGCACTTCCCTGCGTGGTTCTAGCTGGCTCGGAGGCGTCTTACACGGCACGCAAGGAAATGTGAACGCTTGACCCGCAGCCCTGGCCTGACGGGCGGACATCGTCAGGTTATGCTGGCCGAGGTTGATTTTCGCGTCGAAACCTTCCTTCTCATAGAACGGGGTAACGCAATGAATCGCCGCCAATTTCTCAACTCGACCGCCGCCGGAATCCTTGCCGCGCCGGTATTGCTGCGCACCGCCGTCGCACAGGAAGGCCCGTTTCGGGTGAAATATTATCCGGTCGCCGCCGGTATGGGCTCGCGCGATGTGACGCCCGCGCCCGATGGCACGATCTGGTTCTGTGGTCAGCGAAATGGCACGCTGGGACGGCTCGATCCACGGGACGGCTCGTTCAAACTGGTCAATCTCGGCAAAGGCGCGGCACCCCATGGGGTCGTCATCGGACCTGACGGCGCGCCATGGGTGACCGAGGGCGGACAAAATGCGATTGCGCGTGTCGACCCCGGCGATCACCGGGTCACTCTGTTCCGCCTGCCCGAAAAGCAGGCTTACGCCAACCTCAACACCGCCGTTTTCGACAAGAGCGGGATCTACTGGTTCACCGGCCTTTTCGGCATTTACGGTCGCCTCGATCCGAAGTCGGGTGACATGACGGTGTTTAGGGCACCCCGAGGCGCCGGGCCTTACGGCATGACGGTCACGCCGAAGGGTGACGTCTGGTACGCCTCGCTGATCGGCAATCATATCGCCAAGATCGATCTGGCGACCGGGAATGCCAGGGTTGTCGAGCCGCCGACGCCCAATCAGGGTGCACGGCGGATATGGTCGGATTCCAGAGGCCGCCTCTGGGTCAGCGAATGGAACAGCGGCAACGTCTCGGTGCACGATCCTGCCGACGGCTCCTGGAAAGCCTGGAAGCTGCCGGGCGACAGCCCGCAGACCTATTCGGTCTATGTCGATGACAAGGACAAGGTCTGGCTCACCGATTTCTCGGCGAATGCGATCGTGCGTTTCGATCCGCTGACAGAAAAATTCAATGTGTTCGTAAGCGACAGGCCGGGCGCCAATGTACGGCAAATGGACGGCAGGCCCGGAGAAGCCTGGGGCGGTGAATCCGGCACGGACCGCCTGGTCGTGATCCAGACTGTCGCGCCTGCGTGACATTTTCCGCGGCTTTGCCGTTGCAGCATGGTGGCTGCTCCCGCCGTCGCGGCGCAAGACGGGAGCGGCTGTTCGCACCCTGTCGCGCCTGCCATGGCCTTGGATGTCGGTGCGCGGCATCGAGAATGCCGCCGAACGGCGATCCTGGTGCGCCCTCTCGCAGACCCCTCCTCGCGTGACGGTTGACGGCGGCATCCGCTTGCGTCCATGTCTCCGCTCGCACGGGGATATAAACGATGGCTCGAAAATCATTGCAGCTTGGCCGCGCCGTGGAATGGCCGCGCACGCCGGATGAAGCAAAGCTCGACCGGGTCTCCAATCCGCAGCGGGATACGAACTACGTGGTTCGGTTCACCGCGCCGGAGTTCACCTCGCTCTGCCCGGTCACCGGCCAGCCGGATTTCGCACATCTCGTGATCGACTATGTACCCGGACAATGGTTGCTGGAATCGAAATCCCTGAAGCTCTATGTCGCAAGCTTTCGCAATCACGGCGCGTTTCACGAGGACTGCACGGTGGCGATCGGCAAGAGAATATCAGCCGAGATCAAGCCGAAATGGCTGCGCATCGGCGGCTATTGGTATCCGCGCGGCGGCATTCCGATCGACGTGTTCTGGCAGACCGGCAGACTGCCGAAGGGAATGTGGATTCCGGATCAGGGCGTCGCGCCCTATCGCGGGCGCGGATAACCCCGCCCGCAGCTGGGATGCGAACAATAGTCATTGATCAATAGCCATTGATCACGTCGATACACCGTGCAATGTCCGATATTCGAGGGATATTGTTGCAAAAGTCGAAAATCGAACAACCCAAAAAACCTCGCGGAAGTTGATCTTTGGGCTTCTCTCCGGCTGCGTCGCCCTTTCGCGGCACGGCGGAGACTCGTGATCGATTTTGGAAGAAACGGTATGGTCCCCCACGTCGCCGCGCTCGAAACGCATCAGCGGTTCTACAAATTTTCGTTCGTCACCTCAAAAAGGCTTTTGCAACAATATCTGCCAACAGGCGACATGACGGATTAAATCAAGTGCTGCGATCGCTCATCCAGGTTTGCTTTCCGCGGCCCTTTTCGCTGCGGGACATCTGCCGAAAGGATTGTAGTGAAGTGGCGGTTCGCAGTCATTTCATCTCGCCGGCCGCGAGGCGGACGCCCTCGACGCGGAGCGCGTTATCCTCCGGCCGGGTCCAGGGCATCTGCTGATAACGAGGGTCCCGAACCTGCACGCGAGATAGAACGTCGCGTGCTTCGTCGAGACGCCCTAGATCGGCCAGGGACGCGGCGATCAACACTTGGGCCTGGGTAAATCCCGGACGCAGGCGAACAACCTGGTGCAGGGTCTCCAAAGCGGCATCGAATTTTCGCGAATTAAATTGGATGACCCCGGTCCAGACGGTCCAAAGCCAAGTCAGAGGATCGTGCGGGCTGGCGCGCATCGCCTGCCGCAGCCGATCGAGCGCTTCTTCGCGATATCCGCCAAACCCCAAGACACAACCGAGCATGCTGATCACGAAAGAGCTGTTTGAATTGAGCACGAGCGCGGTACGGGCTTCGGCGATCGCCGCCTCCCATTCGCCATCCCACATCCTCATATGCGCCAGGACAGCGTGCGCCGTCGCATCCTTGTCGTCGAGCGAAACCGCAATGCGCGCTTCTTCGAGCGGTATTCCTTGAACCTCCGAGAAGGGGCGCGTCGAGAAGTGCCAGATCTCCCATTGGAGAGCCAGCGCGTATCCGTAATGGCCGGGAGCGAAATTCGGATCGAGCGCGATGGCTTGGCGAAAAAAGGTCTGTGCGGTCTGGTTTTCCTCCGGTCCGTATTTGTTGAAGTGCCAAAGTCCTCGCTGGTAGGCTTCCCAAGCATCGAGCCGCTCCGGCGGCTTGCGCAACACTCGCTGCTGCTCGGCCTCGGCCAGCGCCGGCTCGATGACTCCCGCAACACTCGCCGTGATCTCGTCCTGCACGGCAAAGATATCGCTGAGGTCGCGGTCGTATCGCTCGGCCCAGATATGGGCGCCGGAGGTCGCATCGATCATTTGCGCGGTGACGCGCACCCGATTGCCGCCCTTGCGCACCGATCCTTCGAGCACATAGCGCACACCCAGTTCGCGCGCCACCTGCTTCACAGCGACTGCTTGGCCCTTGTAGGTGAAGGTCGAGTTGCGAGCGATCACAAACAGCCAGCGAATGCGGCTCAATTCGGTGATAATATCCTCAACCATGCCATCGGCGAAATATTCCTGCTCGGGATCACCACTCATGTTCTGGAATGACAGTACGGCGATCGAGGGCTTGTCCGGCAGGGCGAGCGCAGGCCTTTCCCTTGGCGCGCTCCGGCCAATCGGTACGCGATAGACGCGCACCGGACGCGCGATGTTCTTGAGTTGCTGCACGCCCATATCCTCGAAGTGGATGGTGAGCTTGTCGCGCACTTGCTGATAGGACGAGTCCGAGATGCAGATGCTGCCGGGCTCCGCTATACTTTCTAACCGCGCCGCGATATTCACGCCGTCGCCATGAATGTCCTCGGCGTCGATCATGATGTCGCCGAGGTTGATCCCGACGCGAAACTCGATCCGTTGCTCATCTGTAACATCCGCGTTGCGCTCGGCCATGTCGCGCTGCACGTCCATCGCGCAGCGCACGGCGTCCACCACGCTCGGAAACTCGATGAGGATGCCGTCTCCGGTGGTCTTGACGACGCGCCCACGGTGCTCCGCAATCTCCGGGTCCATCAATTCGCGACGGCAGGCCTTCAGGCGTGCGAGAGTGCCTTCCTCGTCAGCTCCCATGAGTCGGCTATAGCCAGCTACATCGGCGGCCAGGATGGCGGCGAGCTTGCGTTCGATCCGCTCGGGAGGCACAGGCGAGCCCTCTCTTGACCTGTAGCGAAAGCCTAGCCCAAAGGCGGCGTCAGGTACATGGAGGGCGCATCGGCAGAAACCGGGCCCCCATTGAGGTACATGTCCGCTCCGGGTCAAAAGCTGAAAAGGTCCAGACGAGCATATGTCTTCCGCTTTGCCGCGGCAAAGCCGACGTCGCAACTAGAGACCATGGCTTTCAGCTTGTGAACCAGAGCTGAACTCGCGGCCGAGCCGCCTGTTCTTTGGGCGAGTTACGGGCGCAACTCACGACGCATTGTCTGCGTTCACCGGCAGTGTGAATTGAAACGTGGAACCGTGAGGTACGTTAGCGGTGGCCCATAGTCGTCCCCCGTGAACCTCGACTATCGAACGGCAGATGGAAAGTCCCATGCCCATGCCGCCGGATTTGGTGGTGAAAAAGGCGTCGAACAGCCGGCCCGCATCCTCGGTGGGGATCCCGACGCCGCAATCCGTCACACTTAAGAGCACTTGTTGTGTCTCATGCTGGCCTGATCGGATCACCAGTTCGCGCGGCCGATCCGTGACCGATTGCATGGCTTCAATGCCATTCATCACCACGTTGATAATTATCTGCTGCAATTGAACCCGATCACCAAGGATCGTGGGTAGAGCCGGTGCCAACTCCATTCGCAACGATACCTGATGGCTGATCAACTCACGCTGCACCAACGGGATGGTCTCCTTCACGACGTCATTGACGTCGAGCGGTACTCTCTCAATATCGGCCTTGTTGGCGAGTGCCCGGACGCGCCGGATCACATCGCTCGCCCGATTGCCGTCGTCGATGATCCATTCCACCGAGCGGTGCGCTGCATCCAGGTCGGGAATTCCGCGGTCGAGCCAGCGCAAACAGGCCTCGGCGTTGGCGACGACGCCGGCGAGCGGCTGGTTTACTTCGTGGGCGATCGAGGCTGCCAGCTGCCCGATCGTGGTAACGCGATTGACGTGCGCGAGCTCCATTTGGGCATCGAGGAGGCGCTGCTCGCTGGCGCGCAGCTTCTCTTCCGCCTGCTTGCGGTCGGTCATGTCGATGACAAAGGCAACCCCTTCGTCTCGTTTCCATTCGAAAAGCGCGCGGGCGACTAGAATCGGCACGCGGCTGCCGTCTTTGCGATAGTATTCTTTCTCCCGCGGTTGCACCGTTCCAACCGCCTTCAGGTCTGCCCAGGCCTGGTCGTCGGCATCGCGCCATTCGGCCGGTGTCAGCTCCGTCCATCGCAGCCGACCTGAAACGACATCTTCCCGGGCATATCCGACAATATCAAGAAAGGCTTGGTTGGCATCGATGATGCGGCCCTGAACATCCCAGATCACAATGCCGATGATGTTCGAATCGACCAGGCGACGTATCCTGGCCTCCCGTTCCTGGAGATCGCTGTACAGACGGGCGTTCTCCAGCGAGATCGCCGCTTGAGATGCCAGCAATTCCAGTACCGAGATCCGGGCGGGCGTGAACACGTGCGATGCCAGGTTGTTCTCGAGATAGAGCACTCCGATCAGCTTGGCCTGCTTCACCAGGGGCAGGCAGAGCACCGACCGAGCGAGCTTCTGACAGATGTACTCATCTGCTGAGAACGGATCCTGCGCCGAGGCGTCATCAAGGATCACACTTTCCCGCGTCCGGATCACGTAATGGAGCACGGATTCGGGGAGCTCGGCCGGTGACACGGCCGTCTGGCGCAGCGTGACCTCAACCTGGCCACTGCCGGTCTTCGCTGCCGCCGCGATCCGTGGCTCGTCGCCCGGGAACAGGATGAGCAGGCCACGCTGGGCGCCGGCATGCTCGATCGCGATCCGCAGCAGCGTCTTGATGAGCTCACCGAGGACGATCTCGCCGGACACAGCCTGCGAGGATTTGACGACGCTCGCTACGTCTAGCTCCTGGACCGTGGAGCCGATGGTCGCCATAGCAGGCTGCCCCTCCGGAGCCGCCAGACGCGGATAGAGCCGATCGAGCTGCCGGACCTTGCCGCGGGCTCCCCAGCGGAGATAACAGTTCCTTGCGTTGCTCAAATAGAGATTGGCGATCGCCTCGAAGCCGCGCGCTGCGTAGAACCGCGCAGCCACCTCATGGGCCAGGCCTTCGTCATGCACTAAGCCGTTGGCACGCGACGATCGGATCGCGTCTTCGTAAAGACGCTCAGCGTCGAGATGGCGGTCCTCGATACGCGCAATCTCGGCACCGACCAGTGCGGCACGGCCCCTGAAGTTCTCGGGGCAGTTCTCCGCCCAGGCCGCGAGCTGCGTGTGATGGGCGAGGAGCACCTGCAGATGGCGCGGCCGGTCCTCGGCGGATGCCGCGCCATCGTGCGCTGCCCTCGCGAGTGCCCCATAGAAATGGTATTCGGCCTCCTCGAAATTGGATTGCGATGTCCAGAGAAGTCGTTCCGCTTTCGATGCGGCATCGGCGGCAGCAGCCCATTCGCCCGCGTGAAAGCGTGCTTGCAGTTTCCGTATCCAATACCAGCAGGCGGCGATCGCAGAACGCGGACTTGCCTCCAGGTGGTGCTCGAAGCGGCTCTCGTCGAACTCCCCATCGTCGAACCATCCGAATTCCGCTGTCAGCCCGCGGAGCGTCCGGATGAGCCGCAGCGACCCGGTGATCATGTCGGCGACGAGAGCGAAACCCGACTTCCGGACAAACGCAAGCGCACTGTCGGCTTCCCGCTGCACATCGCCAAGGGTATCGCCGGCGCCAAGACGGAGGGTGATCAGGGAGTTGCGGGCATAAGCCGCAAAAGTGAGATCGCCGGTCTGCTCGCCCGCATCGAAAGCGCGTCGCAGCCACTCGACGCTGGTGCGCAGCTGATCATTCCAAGGACTGATCGAATGCCCGAACACGAGGTAGACGCGGGCCTTGAAGCGGTCCAACCCACGTTCATCCACCAGATTGAGACCGAGCCTGCCGAAGCGGAACCCGGCCTCGAAGTCCCCGAAACGGGTCAGCAACTGGCCGACCCAGACATAGCCTAGAGACGATGCATCGCTGTTTCCTTGCTCGAGGCTGAAGTTAGCCATGCGACCCGCGACGAGGCGGGGCAGATTCTGGTCGGTGAACCGTGCCGGTGCCTGGAGCGACGTGAGCACGTCGAGGGTTGCCCGGCACACCGGATCAATAATTGGAGGCAGATCGGCGAGATCCTCGATCGAGCGGGTCCCGAGTTGCCGCCACATCTGCTCGTACTCGAGCAGGACCTCATTGCTGGTCGGATGCGGCGACCAGTTGATGTCGACGCTACGGAGGTAGTCCAGACATATCTCGACAGCGCGGTCGCTCCGATGCAGCGTTGTGTACAGGTCGAGCCGCAACCGCGTCACGGCGGCCTTGTCGACGAGGCTTTCGGCGCGAGCCCACAGCTGCAGGAGTCCTTCTTCAGCCGCCGCCAGGTCACCGGTCAGGAACTCGCATTCGGCGCGATGAAACGCGAGGGCGAAGGCGAGATCATACCGCCGCTCCCAGCTGTCCTTCGCGAGCCGCGCGCAGCCGGCGGCGAGGTAGGTCCGCGCCGACGCATAGGCCGTGGAGGATCTGGCGCGCTTGCCTGCAATGAGGTCCAGCTCGGCGACCTGCTCCCGTTCCTCGACCGTTCCGATCAACGCCGTCGCCCGGTCGAATTGATTGACGATCTCAAAAATCTTCTCTTCAAGCTCGTGCGAAGGCGTTCGTGACGCCAGCACTCTGCCGATATGCAGGTGGGAAGCCGCGCGCTCATCTTCGGAGATCAGCGCATAAGCTGCCTCCCGAACGCGGTCATGGGCAAACGCATAGCCGCCCTCCAGACGGAAGATCAGCCCCGCGCGCGCCGCCTCCACCAACACCGCGTGAATTTCCTCCTCGGGCTGCCCGACGACCATTCCTAGTGCGGAGGTTTGGGCGCTGTTCCCCAAGCAGGCGAGACATTTCAGCATCTGTAGTGCGACGGCGGAAAGGCGGCCAAGCCTGCCCGCCATGAGATCCGCCACATTGTCGGTGATGCCCTCGGCACGAATCTTATCGAGGTCCCAGTGCCAAGCCGAGGCGTCCGGGTCGAACGCGATCAAGCCTTCGTCCACCAACGCGGTTAGAAATTGTATGGTGAAGAACGGATTGCCCCCGGTCTTCGCAAATATCAGCTCGGCCAAAGGCCGCACAAGATCCGATTTGGCATGCAGGGTGTCGGCGACCAGCCGCCCGACATCGTCAGATGTGAGTGGCCCCAGCCGGAGCTCCTTTATCTCGCTTCTCGAGTCAGCAATCGTTGCGAGCATCCGCTCGAGCGGGTGCGCGGGACCGACCTCGTTATCCCGGTAAGCCCCGACCAGCAGCAGGTGCCGCACTTCCGGGTGCGTGACCAGATGCTCGAGGAGGTCGAGGGTTGCTGCATCAAGCCATTGCAAATCGTCGACGAACAGCGCGAGCGGGTGCTCCTTGCTCGCGAACACCCCGAGGAAGCGCCGGAAAACCATCTGGAAGCGGTTCTGCGCGTCCCGCGGCGGCTGGTCCGCGACCGGCGGCTGTTTCCCAATCACGAGCTCCAGCTCGGGAACGAGGTTCACGATGAGCTGTCCGTTCGGGCCGAGCGCCTCGCTCAGGGAGTCCCGCCACCGGCCAAGCTCGGCCTCGCTCTGGCTGAGAAGCGAGCGGACAAGGCTCTGGAAGGCCTGGCCCAGGGTCGTGTACGGGATGTCGTGCCTGTACTGGTCGAACTTGCCGGAGGCGAACAAGCCACGCGACGGGACGAGCACCTTGTGCAACTCATTCACCACCGAGGACTTGCCAATCCCGGAATATCCGGAGACGAGCACGAGTTCCACGGTGCCGTTCGCCACCACTCGGTCGAAGGAAGCGAGCAGCGCGTCGATCTCGCGCTCCCGCCCATAAAGCTTCTCCGGGATCAGCAGCCGGTCCGATATGTCGTAGGCGCCGAGCGGGAACGGGTCGATGCGGCCGGTGGCCTCCCATTCCGCCAGGCAGCGTCGCAGATCGGCCTCGACACCCGCGGCAGTTTGGTAGCGTTCCTCGGCGGTCTTGGCGAGGAGCTTCACTACGATCGCCGACAGCTGCGTCGGCACCGCGAGCCGCTCGTCGGGCGGCACCGGTTGCCGCGCGATATGGCAGTGCACCCACTCCATCGGATCGGCGGCGGTGAAGGGAAGCGTCCCCGTCAGCATCTCGTAGAAGGTGACGCCTAGTGCATAGAGATCGCTGCGGGAGTCCACCGAGCGGTTCATCCGGCCGGTTTGTTCCGGCGCCATGTAGGCCAGCGTCCCGGCGATCACCTCCGGCGGCGCGGGGGCCTGGTGCTCGCGCGGCAGACGCGAGGCAATGCCGAACCCCGTCAGCCACACGCCGCCGCTTGCCGTGTCGACCAGGATATTTGCCGGCTTGATGTCCTTATGAATAAGGCCTCGCTCATGGACTCGGCGAAGCGCCCCCGCGACCGAGATCGCAATGCGCAGGAACTGCGATGTGTCCAGCGGCCGGCCAAGCAATCGATCAACCGGCGCACCGCCGGGATCCTCAAGCACCAGCGTCATGCGGTCGTTGTAGTGCGTCAGCGCGACGGGTCGCGCCGCCCAGTCAGCGTCAAGTTCGGCTTTGAGCGCATATTCGTGTTGAAGCCGCTCGACGCAACCGAGCGAGGTTTCTTCCGCGGCAACAAGCAGGATCGGAGGCAAGCCGTTGCCGGAGCCCCGGTAGAGAGCGATGTCTCCCTCTCTCAACGGCGAGAATGCGTAGCCCGAGAGCTCGTTCACGACGGCCTCCTGCCAGGAGGACTGCTTAGTACATTGATCAGGTTACGTTTGCTCTGGCTCCCGTCAATCCAAAAACAGACGCTAAAAAAGCGAACGTCTGACGATCGGTGCTATATTATGGCTGTAAGAAGATGACGAGAGCCGCGCTGGCCCATTGCTCATAAAGCCAAGAGGCTTTGTCGAGGAAGATGCGCCGACGAAGTGATCGATAAACTGACTTCCATCTGTGGCACTTTTCGAACCCGCACGACGCCTGACTTAAGTCCGTAATGGGTCGGCAGTGCTACAACGGACATTTGACTAACACCACCAGCCAATCTCGGTTCATGAGCAAGCGGCCTACGTTGCGCCCGCGTCCGCCGGCCTCGTCTGCCGCAGCAGCCGCGCGCACACCATGCCGAGTGCAATCATCACAACTGCGCTCGTCAGCAAGGTCGGAATTTTCCCGACATTCTGGATGCCGAAGCCGTAAGCGATCGGCCCGACCGTCTGGCCCATGAAAAAGAAAAACGAATGCAGCGAAAGCGCGGTAGCGCGGGCTTCCACGGACAATTCGCTGGCAAACACCTGCAGGCATCCATGGATCATGTAAAAACCCCAGCCCATGAACAGAAGGCTGATTGCCTGGATTTTCCAGCCGGGGCCGAACGCGATGACGGCGAGCTGCAATCCGACCAATGTCGCGCCGGCGATCATCATGCCCTTGACGCCAAGCCGCGGCAGAAACCGCGAAACCGTAAATGTGTAGAACAGGCCGCCGACCGCAAACCCCGCGATCACGATGCCCGCAACCGACAGGCTGGTCTCGCCCAATTCAAACAGGAATGATGAGACGAACGGAAACAGCCCGAGCACGCAGCAGCCTTCGACAAAGACCGCCGAATAGCAAATGCGTGCGTTTGGGTTTGTAAAGATCGTGCGGTAGCCATGTTTGAGCGCTGACAGATTTGTCCGCGGCGGATGCTTCAATGCAGCGCCTCGAAATCCCGCGGCAACTGCGATTGAGGCCAGGACAACCAAACCACCGAGCACCGCGAGCACGCCCCGCCAGCCCAGGAAGTCACCGATCAGGCCGGAAGCAGAAGCGCCCAAGAGATTGCCGGTCATCGCGCCCGCAAGCGTTCGTCCGATCGCGACCTGACGTTTTTCAGGGCCGACCAGATCGCTAGTCAGCCCCAGCGCAATCGGAAACACACCGCCCGAGCCGATGCCGGCGAGAATCCGCGTTGCAAACAACAGCGAGAACGACGTCGACATTGCGCCGAGGATGCTTGCAAAACCGAGCAGCACCAGACAGCCGATCATCAGCCGCGCCTTGCCGAACAGATCCGCCGCAGCCCCAAGCACCGGCTGCACGATTGCGAAGGTAAAGGCGAATACGGAGGCCAAACTTGCAGCACCGGCAATGCTCACGCCGAACTCGTCGGCGAGGTGCGGCAGCACCGGATCCAGCGAGCGGGCCGACAGGCTTGCCGCGAAGGTCGCCAGTGCAATGATGTTCAGGACCGGCGGCATGCCCTGATCATGCGGCCGCAATCCTGATTGCGGCATCAACGCGCTACATTCTTTTCGAGATTTTTGGCGAGCGCGTCGAAGGCCATCAGTGCCTGGACCAGAGCTTCGAACTCGCGCAGCGGCACCATGTTGGGGCCGTCGGAGGGTGCGTGATCGGGATCGGGATGGGTTTCGATGAACACGCCGGCGACGCCGACCGCAACCGCGGCGCGCGCCAGCACCGGTACGAATTCGCGCTCACCGCCCGATGAAGTGCCCTTGCCGCCCGGTTGCTGTACCGAATGGGTGGCATCGAAGATCACGGGCGCGCCGGTGGTGCGCGCAAGGATCGGCAGCGCGCGCATGTCCGATACCAGCGTGTTGTAGCCAAACGATGCGCCGCGCTCGGTGACCAGCACTTTTGGATTGCCGGCGCCGGTGATCTTGGCGACGACATTCGTCATATCCCAGGGCGCGAGGAACTGACCCTTTTTGACGTTGACGACCTTGCCGGTCGCGGCAGCCGCCAGCAGCAGATCGGTCTGCCGGCACAGGAACGCCGGGATCTGCAACACATCGACCGCCTGCGCCACTTCGGCGCATTGCGAGGCCTCGTGGACGTCGGTGAGCACAGGCAATCCCAGCGACGAGCGTATCTCGGCAAAGATCGGCAGCGCCTGCGCCAGTCCGATGCCGCGCGCGGCCGACACGCTGGTGCGGTTGGCCTTGTCGAACGAGGTTTTGTAGACGAGCCCAATCTTAAGCCGCGCCGCAATCTCTTTCAGCGCGCCGGCAACCTCAAGCGCGTGCGCGCGGCTCTCAAGCTGGCACGGGCCGGCGATGATCGAGATCGGCAAATCATTGCCGAACTTGACCGACCCGGCGGCAACGACGGGCGCAGCGGAAATCTTCATGTCCAAGGCACTTTCCTTCTCCGGCGCGGACCATGCCGGGCAGCGCCCGGGGGATCAACCCTGTTTAGCGGTCTCGAATATCAGGGTTGCGCCACGGGCGACATCCGGCGGAATCACGAGCCGTCCGACACGGCGCTGGGAGGCTATTCCGCTCTGCCGATGCAAAGCTTCGACCTGCGCGATATCGGCGACTTCGAAGCGCAGCGCATTGAGCGTCATCCCCTCGCCCTCCACCGCCGGCGCAACACCGAACTGGTCGCGGAACGACACCGGCTCCATGATGGCGACCTCGCCATTCTCGGTGCGAGCCTTGACGCCGATCGAACTGGAATGCAGGTCGCTGACGCCGGTAAACGCCTTCAGGAAGATGTGATGGTCGGTCGGGTTGTCGGCGACCATCACCGCGCCGGGAACGGCGCTCGCGCCGTTGGCATGGGCCTGAAACGCCGGATCCCAAAAGTTTTCCGGGAAATGATGCTGGCAAACCGCAAAGCGCACATTCGGCGATGCCCGATCCAAAGCGAACGCGAGCGAGAACGCGAGCTTTACAGGTGTTCCATCGGGTCTCGTTCCCTCGCGGGCGAAATCAAACACGCTGGAATTTGATATTCCGGATGCTTCGAAGGAACGGGCATCGTCGACCGCATCGCTGCTGTTAAGGATCAGCATCGAGAAACCCTCGCGGTGAGCGAGAAAGTCGCGATGATAGGCCCCGAATGAAAACGAGCCCGCGCCATGCGGTACGATTTTCGCGGGCTCGGCGACTTCAAGGATTTCGATGTAGCAAGTCTTCAATTGCACGATGCGGTTGTGTGTACCCCAGGGATGGCGGTTGCGCGCACCGACCGTGAAGCCGGCACGGCGATAGAGTTCCCCCGCCGCGTCGAGATCGCGGACGGCGTGCACGATATGGTCGAGACCGTGAGGCATTCGGCGAGACTTGGCCTGCGTGGGGCGGTCACTTCACCGCTGAAAATTTGGTCGGCACCAGCAGCTGATTGACGATGTTGCCGACGATCTGTCCGTCCTCTTCGGTTTTCGCGCGCGCGGCGATCCAGTCGGGATCGCTCTGGAATGCGGTCCATTTCTTCTCGCGCTCGGCGAGCGATTCCCATGCCAGGAGATAGGTCAGTTCCTGATTGGATTCGCCGACCAGCGTGGTGAAGAACCCGGCCTGCCTGATGCCGTGCTTTTCCCAGAGTTTCAGCGTGATGGTCTCGAAGCGCTTCAAGAGCGCCGGCAGACGACCCGGCAGACAGCGATAGACGCGGGTTTCGTAAATCATCGACTTAACTCCCTGATCTGTTTTCTTGCGGTTTGAGGATTGTTTTGTCGCAACAATCGGCGCGCTCGTCAAAGGCCTGCACTGCATGGCATCCAACCAGTCGCCCTGAACGGAGGAAGCCAATGGCTGCTTGCCTGCGGGCCTAAATGGCGTCCTTCAGGTCCTTGGCTGGACGGAAGGCAACTTTCTTGCGGCCTTGATCTTGATCATTCACCAGTCGCGGGATTGCGTCCCACCGGAACGCAACTCCGGGGCCAAGAGCTTCCATCACACGAACCGGCTCTGCACCACCGCGGCCTGAACGAATGACGCGAACAGCGGGTGCGGTTCGAAGGGGCGTGATTTCAGTTCGGGGTGGAATTGCACCCCGATGAACCACGGATGGTCCTCATATTCGACGATCTCCGGCAGCACGCCGTCAGGGGACAGACCTGAAAATCGCAAGCCGTGCTGCTCCAGCCGGTCCTTGTAGGCGGTGTTGACCTCGTAGCGGTGGCGGTGCCGCTCCGAGATCTCGGTGGCGCCGCCATAGACTTTCGATACCCGGCTGCCGCGCTTGAGCACCGCGGGATAGGCACCAAGACGCATGGTGCCGCCGAGGTCGCCGGCCTTCGAGCGCTTCTCCAACTCGTTGCCGCGCAGCCACTCCGTCATCAGGCCAACCAACGGTTCGGACGTCGGGCCGAACTCCGTCGAATTCGCCTCCTCGATGCCGACGAGGTTGCGCGCCGCCTCGATCACCGCCATCTGCATCCCAAAGCAGATGCCGAAATACGGCACGTCGCGCTCGCGTGCGAACCGCGCCGCGCGGATCTTGCCCTCGGCACCGCGCTGGCCGAAGCCGCCGGGCACCAGGATGCCGTTGACGTGTTCGAGAAACGGCGCGGGGTCCTCGTTCTCGAACACCTCGCTCTCGATCCAGTCGAGATTGACCTTCACCTTGTTGGCGATGCCGCCGTGCGACAAGGCTTCAATCAGCGATTTATAGGCGTCCTTCATCCCGGTGTATTTGCCGACGATGGCAATGGTCACCGCGCCTTCGGGATTGTGAATCCGCTCGTTGATGACGTGCCAACTCTGCAGCGCCGGCACAATCTTCGGCACGATGCCGAACGCATCCAGCACCTCGTCGTCGAGGCCGGCGGCGTGATAGGCCTCGGGCACGGCATAGATGTTGTCGACGTCGCGCGCCTCGATCACGGCACTTTCGCGCACGTTGCAAAACAGCCCGAGCTTGCGCCGCTCTTCCTTGGGGATCGGCCGGTCGGTGCGGCACAACAGGATATCCGGCTGGATGCCGATCGAGCGCAGTTCCTTGACCGAATGCTGGGTCGGCTTTGTCTTGAGTTCGCCGGCGCTGGGGATAAAGGGCAACAGCGTCAGATGAATGTAGATGGCGTGATCGCGCGGCAGATCGTTCTTGATCTGGCGGATCGCCTCGAAGAACGGCAGGCCCTCGATATCGCCGACGGTGCCGCCGATCTCGCACAGCACGAAGTCGAACTCGTCATTGCTGTCGAGGATGAAATCCTTGATCGCGTTGGTGACATGCGGGATCACCTGGATCGTGGCGCCGAGATAATCGCCGCGCCGTTCCTTGGTCAGGATGTCCTGATAGATGCGCCCGGTGGTGATGTTGTCGGCCTTGGTGGCGGGACGTCCGGTGAAGCGCTCGTAGTGGCCGAGGTCGAGGTCGGTCTCGGCGCCGTCGTCGGTCACGAACACTTCGCCGTGCTGATAGGGCGACATCGTTCCAGGATCGAGATTGAGATAGGGATCGAGCTTGCGCAGCCGAACCTTGTAGCCACGCGCCTGCAACAGCGCGCCGAGCGCCGCTGAAGCCAGACCTTTTCCGAGCGAGGAAACCACGCCGCCGGTGATGAAAATATACCGCGCCATGGGACTCAACCTTTAAGGCTACCGGCCCGATTCGCCAAAACGAATCGCGCGCCGCAGCGAACATTCTGCCGGGCTGTGGGTGACGTAAAAATTAAAGCGTTCTCAGCGTGTTGATCGGGACTTCTGGTGCAGGGTGCTAGATGCCGGTCCTGCATGGCCACCCTGCTCTATTGCGAACGCGGCGCCTGCGGGCCCGATGGCGCCGGCTGGTTCTGCTGCCGCTCGTCCGATTTCTTGAGCGAATCCAGAATGCCGCCGCCGGACGGCGGGGATACCGGCGTTGCCGGTCCCGCCGGCTGTGATTGCGAGGCTGGATTGCCGTCGATGACCGAACTCGGTTTGCGATCGTAGCTTGCGAGCCAGGACAACAGCAGGCTCGTCAGGAAGAAGCCCACCGCAAGGACTGCCGTTGTGCGCGTCAGCAAATTAGCGGTGCCGCGGCTCGACATGAAGCCTGCACCGCCGCCGACGCCCAGACCGCCGCCTTCGGATTTCTGTAGCAGCACGGCCGCGATCAGGGTCGCGACGATCATGAGGTGAATGACGATAACGACAGTCTGCATCTCTACCTTCCGTCGCAAGCACGCCGCATGATCCGCCGGGTCCGGCTGGGCATCGGGGCTTACGGGGTTTGAAGTCGCGGCGGTGTTACACGATTGGACAGGGCATTGTCACCCCCGCGCCGTTCCGCCGTTAGTTAGGGACAACCGCGCGCAATCGCAAGGAAATCGGCCGCTTTCAGGCTGGCGCCGCCGACCAGCGCGCCATTGACGTTGGCCACCGCCATCAATTCCGCCGCGTTCGAGGGTTTCACCGAGCCGCCGTAAAGGATGCGCATTTTAGCTCCCTCGCTGCTAAACCGTGCGGTTAGGACCTCCCGGATAAACTTATGAATTTGTTCGACATTTTCGGTCGTCGGCGTAAGCCCGGTGCCGATCGCCCAGATCGGCTCATAGGCGACCACCAGATTATCGGCTTTCGCCGCATCCGGCAGCGACGCGGTGAGCTGCCCGCGGCAGACGTCGAGGGTTTGCCCGGCATCGCGCTGGTCCCGGGTCTCGCCGATGCAGACGATGGCGGTAAGGCCGGCACGCCAGACCGCCTCGGCTTTCTGCCGCACCAGCACGTCGCTCTCGCAATGATCGGCGCGCCGCTCGGAGTGGCCGACAATGATGGCGCTGGCGCCGGCATCGGCCAGCATTTCAGCTGAAATATCGCCGGTATGGGCGCCCGACGCCTTCGGGTGACAATCCTGCGCCCCGACCGCGAGGGTCTTCGATCCCCGTGCTTTTTCCGCGAAGGCGGCAATCAGGGTGGCCGGCGGACAAACCAGCAAATCGGCTTTGGCGGCGAGACCAGGCGCGGCTGCGAGCATGGCCTCGAATTCGGCCGAGGAGGCCTTGAGGCCGTTCATTTTCCAGTTGCCGGCAATCAGCGGCCGGATGGCATCGGTCATATCGGACTTCCCTGGAGATGTTATCTCAATCATGCGCTAGCAGAGCACGGCGACCAGTTCCAGATACCGCAGCTGCGATGCCTCCGGCCGTTAACCGCTTCAATTGGCCCTCCCCGCCAAGGTTGCGACGAGGCGGCTGCCACTTTATGATGCTTTATCAACTCGGTGACGCCCTTTTGCGGAATTCGCTTTGAGGCGCGACCCGGTTCCCTCCTGCCAACAAGTTGGACCCATGCTTCGAGGAATCCGCAAGGCCTCATCAAACTGGCTCGGCAAGATCATAATGGCCGTGGTGATGGGCGTATTGATCATCAGCTTCGGCGTCTGGGGCATTGCCGACATCTTCAAGGGCTTTGGACAATCGACGCTCGCCAAGATCGGCCACACCGAGATTTCCACCGATCAATTCCGCCAGATCTACACCGACAGGCTGCAGCAGATCGGCCGTCAGTTCGGCCGCCCGCTGACGATGGATCAGGCGCGCGCCTTCGGCCTCGACCGCCAGGTGCTGCAGCAGACCATCGCGGAGGCCGCGCTCGACGAACAGGCGCGGCGGCTGGGACTCGGACAATCCGACGCCGAGACGATGCGCATGATCGTCAACGACCCCAATTTCAAAGGCGTCGGCGGCGCCTTCGATCCCGTGCGCTTCCAGGCCACGATCCGGCAATTCGGCTTCACCGAACAGCGTTACGTCGCCGACCAGCGGCGGGTGGGGCTGCGGCGTCAGATCGCCGGTACGATCTCAACCGGTCTCGAACCGCCGAAAGTGCTGATCGAGGCGCTCAGCCGTTTTCAGAACGAACAGCGTTCGATGGAATACGTCAAACTCGACGCCGCCCAGGCCGGAACGATCGATCCGCCGTCGCCGGAGACGCTGGCCAGCTATTTCGACGATCGCAAGACTCAGTTCCGCGCGCCCGAATATCGCAAAATATCCTTTGTCGCGATTACGCCGGAAGACATCGGCAAATGGTCGGAAGTTTCCGACGAGGATGCGAGAAAGACCTTCGAGCAGCGCCGCGACAGGTTGGGAACACCGGAGCAGCGCCAGGTCTCGCAGATCGTGTTTCCGAACGCGGAAGAAGCGATGAGCGCGCGCAACCGGATCGCGTCCGGCGTGTCATTCGAAGATCTCGCCAAAGAGCGTGGGCTCAATCCCTCCGACGTCGACCTCGGCCTGATAGCTAAATCCGCGATCATCGACCCGGCGGTCGCCAACGCGGCCTTTTCGCTGCCGTCCGGCGAGGTGAGCCAGCCGGTGCAAGGCAGGTTCGGCGTTGCCTTGGTGAAGATCGGCAAGATCGAGACCGGGGTCGAAGCTACCTATGAAAGCGTCGCCGCGAGCCTGAAGAAAGAAATTGCGACCGAGCGCGCGCGCACGAAAGTTGCAGAACTGCGCGACAAGATGGAAGACGAGCGCGGCGGAGGCGCAAGCGTTGTCGAAGCCGCGCACAAGTTGGGACTTGCAGCCGTCACCATCGATTCGGTCGATCGTTCGGGGCGCCTTCCCAATGGGCAATTGGTCGCCAATATTCCCCGCGGCCTCGACGTGGTCTCGCAAGCCTTTAACAGCGATGTGGGCGTCGACAACGATCCGATCCAGTTCAACGGCGGCTATGTATGGTATGACGTTCTAGGCATCACGCCCTCGCGCGAACGCAGCCTTGACGAGGTCAAGGACCAGGTCGAGGCGCGCTGGCGCGACGACCAGATCGCCAGCCGGCTGCGGACCAAGGCAACCGAGATGGTCCAAAAGATCGAACAGGGCGGCAAGCTGGCGGAGGAAGCGGCGGCAGTGGGATCCAAAGTCGAAACGGCTAGCGGATTCAGACGCGATGCCTCGCTGCCCGGCGTGCCCGCCAGCGCAATCGCGGCGGCGTTTCGTACCGCCAAGGATGGCGCAGGACAAACCGCCGGCGGCTCCAGCGAGTGGATCGTGTTCCGCGTGACGGACGTCAGCGAACCGCCGGTCGACCTTGCTTCGGATGAGATGAAGAAGTTGAAGGAGACGCTTGAGCGCGGGCTGACCGATGAACAGATCGCGCAGTACGTCACGAAGCTTGAAACGGATATCGGCACCACCATCAACCAGGCCGCCTTCGCACAGGTGACGGGCGCGAACAATTGAGCATGGCCGGGTCTTGGCATTCCCAGCATCCCTGCGTAACGGCTTCGCCGTTATCGCTGGAGGAGCGGCCTCTTGGCCGCGGCTCGAAGGATGTGACATCCTCATGGTTCGAGACGGCGCCGCACCAGGTTTACGCAGGCTGGGTACACTGGCCTGCGTGCGCCTCCCCACTATGAGGCCTCGATTCTGAAAGCATGCGATGGACGACCTGAAATCTATCATTGGAAAAGTCGCCACCGGCGCAACCCTGTCGCGCGACGAGGCGGCATCCGCCTTCGACAGCATGATGTCCGGCGAGGCAACGCCCTCCCAGATGGGCGGATTGCTGATGGCGCTTCGTGTCCGCGGCGAAACCGTCGACGAGATCACCGGCGCGGTATCAGCGATGCGCGCCAAGATGGTGCGGGTCAAGGCGCCCACTGATGCCGTCGACGTGGTCGGCACCGGCGGCGACGGCTCCGGCTCGGTCAACGTCTCGACCTGCGCCTCCTTCATCGTCGCGGGCGCCGGCGTCCCCGTCGCCAAGCATGGCAATCGCGCGCTGTCGTCGCGTTCGGGCGCCGCCGACGTGCTGTCTTCGCTCGGGGTCAAGATCGACATCAAGCCCGAGCATGTCGGGCGCTGTGTCACTGAAGCCGGCATCGGCTTCATGTTCGCGCCATCGCACCATCCCGCGATGAAGAATGTCGGCCCGACCCGCGTCGAATTGGCAACGCGCACGATCTTCAATCTGCTTGGACCGCTCTCCAATCCAGCCGGGGTCAAACGGCAAATGGTCGGCGTATTTTCCAGGCAATGGGTGCAGCCGCTGGCGCAGGTGCTCAAAAACCTCGGCGCCGAAGCCGTCTGGGTGGTGCACGGCTCCGACGGCCTCGATGAGATCACCTTGACCGGCCCGACCTTCGTCGCGGCGCTCGAGAACGGCCATATCCGCACCTTTGAGGTGACGCCGGAGGAAGCCGGCTTGAGCCGGGTCGGCGGCGAGGCGCTGAAGGGCGGTGACGCCCATACCAACGCGATCGCGCTGCAAAGCGTGCTCGACGGCATGCCGAGCCCTTTTCGCGATGTTGCATTGCTGAACGCCGCGGCGGCGCTGGTCGTTGCCGGCCGCGTCAAGAACCTGAAGGAAGGCGTGGCGCTCGGCACGAAATCGCTCGACAGCGGCGCGGCGGCAGCGCGGCTGAAGCGTCTGATCGCGGTTTCCAATAGCTGAGCAGAGGGCGTCGCGATGTCCGATATCCTGACCAAGATCGAGGCCTACAAGCGCGAGGAAATCGCCGCCGCCAAACGCACGCATCCGCTTTCGAGCCTCGAAGCGCTGGCGAGGGCTGCGCCGGCGCCGCGCGGTTTTGTCCGCGCCATCCGCGAAAAGCTTGCCCAGGGCCAATACGCGCTGATTGCCGAAGTGAAGAAGGCGTCGCCGTCCAAGGGGCTCATTCGCGCCGATTTCGATCCGCCGGCACTTGCCAAGGCCTATGAAGCCGGCGGGGCAGCGTGTCTCTCGGTGCTGACGGATACGCCATCGTTTCAGGGCCACCTCGATTTCATGGTGGCGGCCCGCGCCGCCACCGCATTGCCGGTGCTGCGCAAGGATTTCATGTACGACACCTATCAGGTGGTCGAGGCCCGCGCCCACGGCGCCGATTGTATCCTGATCATCATGGCCGCACTGGATGACGGCGCGGCCCGGGATATCGAGGACGCAGCCCTTGCCAATGGCATGGATGTCCTGATCGAAATCCACGAACGCGCCGAGCTCGATCGGGCGCTAAAACTTCGCTCGCCGATGATCGGCGTCAACAACCGCAATTTGCGCACCTTCGAGACCACGCTTGCGACCAGCGAGGCACTGGCGCCGCTGATACCCGGGGATCGCCTGATGGTCGGCGAAAGCGGTATCTTTGCGCCTGCTGATCTCGCACGATTGGCGCGTGTGGGCATATCGACATTCCTGGTCGGCGAAAGCCTGATGCGGCAGGCGGACGTGGCGGCGGCGACCCGGGCGCTGCTTGCGCGGGACGATGCGCCGCGCGCGCCGGGAACGCGCTAACCCATGGCGCGCAAATCTTCGGAAGACAAACCCGCCCTCACCCACATCGACGCCAAGGGCGAAGCGCGGATGGTCGATGTGTCCGCCAAGCCCGCGACCGAACGCATAGCGGTCGCGGAAGGCCGCGTCGTCATGAGCAGGGCGACCCTTGATCTGATAGTGAGCGGCAATGCCAAAAAGGGCGATGTGCTCGGCACCGCGCGCGTCGCCGGCATCATGGCGGCGAAGCGCACCTCGGATCTGATCCCACTCTGTCATCCGCTGGCCCTGTCGAAAGTCACGCTCGACATTGCGCCCGACAAGAAACTGCCGGGCTGCGTCGTCAGCGCTACCGTGAAGGTCACCGGCCCGACCGGCGTCGAGATGGAAGCGCTGACCGCAGTGTCGGTCGCGTGTCTGACGATCTACGACATGATCAAGGCGGTGGAGCGCGGCGTTCGCATCGAAGGCATTCATCTGGTCGAGAAAAAGGGCGGCAAGTCCGGCCACTATCGCGCCTGAAGATTCGACCCATCACACATTGGCCCTCACGGCGGAGTGATCGGCGACAATGGAAGCGCGCATCGGCTTTGGTGTTATTCTTCAGGTGACTTCAGCGCGTGAACCAGAGCGGAGAGACGCAATGTCGACTTTCAAGCTTCTTGGCGCGGTGGCTATTCTGTCAACCGCGATCGCAACGCCGGTGCCGGCGCAGCCGGTGGTCTCCGAGCCGGGTTATTGCGCACAGTTCTATCCGAACGCGAATTGCCAGAATAAGGGGCCAGGCAATCCCTACACCGATCCCTATTACCGACGCGGACCGGTGCTAAATGGCGGAGCGTGGGCAAGCGATGAAACGGTCGGAGTAGCTAGGAAGAAGGCCCGGACACACCGGTCCGAGCCCCCGGCGAGGCGCATGCAGTAACGACAACGAGATGATCTAGCCCGCACTGCGATGACGTTCGCGATAGGCGGGGGTTTTCATCCGGTTGCCGCACAACGTGGACATGCACCACCGCCGCTTCGGAGATCACGCGACTGTTCTTCTCGCCGCGTGATGCATCTGTGGCCAGGGCTCGAAGCCCAATGCGCAAGCGTCGGCGAATTCCAAACACCGCGAAGGATTAGTCTAGTTCGGGATCGCCGTCTTGGTAGGCGACCGGACATCCGCATTGACGGTGACGCCGCGCAGCAGGTTGTAGGCCGCGCCAAGCGCCTTGTCGTCCTTCTCCGCGGGCGGAACGTAGGATTGCGAACCCGTCTGCTCCGCACCTTCGGCCGAGAGATGGCCGCGCATCGACGCCTCGCCCTTCAATTCGGTGCGTCCCTTCAACTCATCAGGCACAGTCTGCAACACCTCGATGTCCGGCTTGATGCCCTGCGCCTGGATGGAATGGCCGGACGGCGTGAAATAGCGCGCCGTCGTGAGTGCCAGTGCCCCGTTTCCGGAACCGAGCGGGATGATTGTCTGCACTGAGCCCTTGCCGAACGAGCGGGTGCCGATCAGGATCACGCGCTTGTGATCGTGCAACGCACCGGCCACGATTTCCGAAGCGGATGCTGATCCGCCGTTGATCAAGACGACAATCGGCTTGCCGTTGGTGAGATCCCCGCCCCGCGCGGTATAGCGACGAGTTTCTTCAGGCGTGCGGCCTCGCGTCGAGACCACCTCGCCGCGCGTCATGAAGGTACCCGACACCGACACCGCCTGGTCGAGCAATCCACCCGGATTGTTGCGCAGATCGACCACGTAACCAGCCAGCTTCTCCGGCGGTATCTGTTTCGATATGTCGCCGATCGCTTTTCTCAAGGCGGCGGTGGTCTGCTCGCTGAACGAGGTAATCCGGATGTAGCCGATGTCGCCGCCGTCAGTACGGTAGGTGACCGGGCGCACGCGAATGATTTCGCGCACGATCGCAACATCGATCGGTTGTTCGACGCCCTTACGCGTGATCTTGAGGCGGGCTTTGCTGTTGACCGCTCCCTTCATCTTGTCCACGGCCTGCTCAAGGGTAAGTCCCTGAACCGCGTCGTCGTCGATTTGAGTGATCAGGTCGCCTGACATGATGCCGGCCTTCGCAGCGGGCGTGTCATCGATCGGCGCGACGACCTTGATCAGACCGTTCTCCATCATCACCTCGATACCGAGGCCACCGAACTCACCATGGGTCGTTTCCTGCATCTCGCGCCAGGCTTTGGCATTCATGTACCGCGAATGAGGGTCAAGCGCGGTGACCATCCCTTCGATCGCACCTTCGACCAGCTTGGTGTCGTCAGGTTTTTCGACGTAGTCCGTCCTTATCCGCTCGAACACCTCGCCAAACAAATTCAGCTGCGAATAGGTATCGGTACCGACCGCAGCGTTGGCTACCGCGATCCCTTGGCCGCCCTGCGAACCCGTGATGAGAAGAGCGAGGCAGGTACCTGCCGCCGCGCCGAGGAAAAACAGGAAACTTTTACGCATCACTGACGAACCCTTTTCGCAGTCAAACCTTCCCGGCCACGGCCCCGTGATTGAGGCCGTCGTTGTCTTAATTGAGGCAGCAGGTTCACGCACCCTTCACCTTTCCGGTATCACCAAGGCCGTTCTGCCACGTCGACGGCTGCGTGCAGGAAAACGCGTCTGGCGCAGGTGCCGAGCCAATAGCCGAACTGCGGCGACGCGTTACGAAAGGGCCCCTCGAAGCCGACCAGCGCTCCTGACGCTGCATCGCTCTGCGCATACGGCAGCTTGTCGAGAAGCGCAGGACACGATACCCGGAAGGTCAAGTCGAAACAGCCGCGCATTCCCGGGGAGGATATGATGAACGAAGCGACCCGCATCCCGCCGCTGACCGCTGAGCTCGGCGCTGATGGCGAAGAGTTCCAGAACCTTCACGAGTTCGTCCGGAAGGCGCGGGCCAACCTCAACCAGAATGCGTGGGATTATATCGTCGGCGCCGCCGAGACCGAGACCACCCTGCGCCGCAACCGCCTGGCGCTCGACGAAATCGCATTCCGGCCGCGCGTGCTGCGCAACGTCGCCAAGGTCGATCCATCCGTCGAATTGTTCGGCCGCAAATTGCGCTTGCCGGTGATGCTCGGCCCGGTCGGCGCGCTCGAGATCTTCGATCCCGGCGCCGGCGCCAGCGTGGCGCGCGGCGCCGGGACCTTCGGCGCGGCCCATATGCTGAGTTCGGTGTCCGAGCCTGGCCTTGAGAACGTCGCCGAGGCCGCGCCCAGCGCGCTGCGCATCTTTCAGCTCTATGTCCGCGGCGGCGACGCCTTCGTCGAAGATTGTGTCAGCCGCGCCATCGCATGCGGATATTCCGCGTTCTGCCTGACGGTCGACACCGCACATTACAGCCGGCGCGAACGCGACATCGCCAAGCGCTATGTCCGCGCCAGCCGTATCCGCGCCACCGGTGGCGATTTCCAGAAAGGGCTGGAATGGCGCACCGTGAAGCTGATCAAGGATAAGTATAAAATCCCGCTGATCATCAAAGGCATCGCCACCGCGGAGGATGCTGCCATCGCGCTCGATCACGGAGTCGATTGGATCTATGTGTCAAATCATGGCGGACGCCAGCTCGATCATGGCCGCGGCGCCATGCATGTACTGCCGGAGATAACGGCTGCCGTCGCAGGCCGCGCCAAAATCATAGTCGACGGCTCGTTCTGCCGCGGCACCGATATCGTCAAGGCAATCGCCTCCGGCGCCGATCTCGTCGGCATCGGCCGCCTGCAATGCTGGGCGCTTGCGGCTGCAGGTGAAGCCGGGATCGTCCGGATGCTGGAGCTGCTGGAGGATGAAGTGATCCGCTGCCTGGGACTGCTCGGCGTCACATCTTTCGGCGAGCTCGACAAATCCTATCTGCACGCGGCTGCCCCAACCAACCTGCCCGGTGTCTTCAGTGCTTTCCCGCTGCTTGACATCGAGCCGTATCGCTATTGAGGGTTCGCGGCCGCACCAGGCGATATCCCTCGGTTGCTCCTCTCGCTCGTTTTTCGTACACCGCCGCGATGACCCGCCCCCTGCTCTTTCCCGACGCCGCCGACGCGCTGTTGTTCGATCTCGGCCGCGTGGTGCTCGATATCGACATCAACAAGGCGCTGGCGTGCTGGGCCGGTTACGCCGGTTGCGAGCCGGCAAATCTCGTCGGTCGGTTTACGCACGACGAAATCTATCAGCGTCACGAAAAAGGAGAAATCGATGACGCCGCATTCTTCGCCAGCCTCCGCGCGGCGCTCGGCGTCAACCTGTCCGACGGCCAATTTCTTGAAGGGTGGAACGCGATTTTCGCCGGCGAGGTGCCTGGCATGGCCAAGCTGCTGGCGCGCGCCGCGCAGCACCTGCCGCTTTACGCCTTTTCCAACACCAACGGCGCCCACGTCGAACATTTCTCGCGTGCCTATGCCGGCGTGCTCGGCCATTTCCGCGAACTCTTTCTGTCGTCCACCATGGGGCTTCGAAAACCGGACGCGGCAGCCTATGATCATGTGGTGAAAGCGATCGGCGTGCCGGCTAAGCGTATCGTGTTCTTCGACGATCTCGCCGAGAACATCGAAGGCGCCCGCGCCCGCGGATTGACCGCCGTTCACGTGACCTCGCCTCATGTTGTGGCTGAGGCGCTGGCCGCGCTCGGGATTTAGGAGTTTGTCGCCGTGGCACTGATGCCGGTTGCCGACGCGCTATCCGCGGTTCTCGACGGCGTCGAACCGTTGCCCGAGGAAATGGTCGCACTCGATGCCGCCCACCACCGCGTACTGGCGCGCGACGTCGCGGCATTGCGCACCCAGCCGCCGCAGGCGATGTCGGCGATGGACGGCTATGCGGTGCGAGCAGCCGACGCATCCCACGTCGCGGCCCGGCTCAAGGTGATCGGCGAGGTAGCGGCCGGCCGGCCGTTCGAAACCACGGTTGCCGCCGGCGAAGCGGTGCGGATTTTCACCGGCGGCGTGATCCCGGCGGGCGCCGACGCCGTCATCATCCAGGAAGATACCGTGGTTGAAGCTGGCGGTATCACGATCACGGAGGCTGCGATTGCCGGACGGCACATCCGCCCCGCCGGCATCGATTTTCGCGAAGGCGATGTCCTGTTGGCCCGCGGAACCCGCCTCACCGACCGCGATCTCTCGCTGGTCGCGGGCATGAATTATCCCAGGCTTCCCGTCCGCCGGCGACCGAAGGTCGCGATCCTCGCTACCGGCGACGAGCTGGTGATGCCGGGCGCTATCCCGGGCCCTGGGCAGATCGTCTACTCCAACGGCTATGCGCTGCGGGCGCTGGCTAGCTCCGAAGGCGCCGAGACCATCGATCTCGGCATCGCTCCCGACAGCGTCGAGGCGACTACCGAAGGCATCCGCCGCGCTCGCGACAGCGGCGCCGATGTCCTCGTTACAACCGGCGGCGCCTCGGTCGGCGACCACGATCTGGTCAAGCGGTCGCTGGAGGGCGAAGGCGTCACCATAACGTTCTGGCGGATCGCGATGCGGCCGGGCAAGCCGATGATGCACGGACGGCTCGGCGCGATGCGGGTGATCGGCCTGCCCGGCAATCCCGTGTCGTCTTATGTCTGCGCCTTCCTGTTTCTGGTGCCGCTGATTCGTGCTTTGTCGGGGCGAACGGACGTCCATCACATCAGAGAGACGGCGTTATTGGGACGCGATGTCGTCGCCAATGATGTGCGCGAGGACTACTTGCGCGCACGCATCGAGGCGCGCGAAGGCGTCCTGACCGCCACGCCCGTCAACCATCAGGACAGTTCGCTGCTTGGAAATCTCGCTGCGGCGCAGGCACTTGTGATCCGCCCACCGCTCGCGCCTGCGGCCATCGCCGGATCGGCTTGCGATATCCTGCGGCTTCCGGTCTGAGCTCTCGCGGCAGGTTCTGACTAAATCTGTCTTCGTTGACGAGAAATTAAGTGGTTGCGGAACACATATGGAACATATAGTGTATGTTCATGATTTGTTTCGAGTACTGGTGTCTATGAATGGGAGTCTCCCGATTTCCAAATCCTATCGCTCGAAGCGTTCGATTTGGAGTCTCGAATTTCCTTTTCGGATGGCGAGTCTCGGAATCGAACGGCACTGTCAAACTGGGGATTGGTCGAGATGCTTACGCGCAAACAATATGAACTCCTGCGATTCATCAGCGAGCGGCTGAAGGAATCCGGCGTTCCGCCCTCCTTCGATGAGATGAAGGACGCGCTGGATCTGCGCTCGAAGTCCGGTATTCACCGCCTCATCACCGCGCTGGAAGAGCGTGGCTTCATTCGCCGCCTGCCCAACCGCGCCCGCGCCATCGAGGTGATCAAGCTTCCGGAGCTTTCGACCGGCGGCAACGGCCGGCGGGGCTTCACCCCCAGCGTCATCGAAGGCACGCTTGGCAAGGTTCGCAGCTCCAGCGTCGGTTACGAGGACGACGGCAGCCGTTCGGTTGCCGTGCCGGTAATGGGCCGCATCGCCGCCGGCACACCGATCGAGGCGCTGCAGACCCGCAGTCACAACATCAGCGTGCCGCCGGACATGCTCGGTTCCGGCGAGCACTACGCCCTCGAGGTGCGCGGCGATTCCATGGTGGACGCCGGGATCCTCGATGGCGACATGGCGCTGATCCAGCGCAACGAGACCGCCGAGACCGGCGATATCGTGGTGGCGCTGATCGATGAGGAGGAAGCAACCTTGAAGCGCTTCCGGCGCCGCGGCGCCTCGATTGCCCTGGAGCCGGCCAACACATCCTATGAAGTCCGCATCCTGCCGCCGAACCGGGTAAAGATTCAGGGCAAGCTGATCGGGCTTTATCGGAAATACTGAGCGACGCGATCCAGGCAGGCAGCCCTTTCGCGCCGTCCCGAGGGCCGAAAACCGGGTCGTCGTACCATAGAAATCATCGTGTCGGTTTTCCTCAGCCGGCAGGTCGGCTCCCCGACTGGTTCGACGCGCACACGGCTGACGCGAAATCGGTCAAACATTAAAACGCATTTGTGATCGGGTTACCGGCCGGAGCCGCACATTTGCCAACAACCAAGCATAGGCTTGCGTGTTATTGTCACTCTGATAGGGGCCTGCGCCTCTAAGTAAAGCGGCGTGGGTTGGCTATCTCGAACGAGGAGCAATCCGATGTGTGACTATAGTCTGCACGCAGTAGCAACGCGCCCTGCCCAGGTTGGGGAAACGCTGATCACCACAACATTCCGCGGGACTTCGACTCGCGGCTTCGCGTCAGAAAGAGAGCCCGAGGTAGCGGTCTGCATGCTTCCCGGGACCGAACTGGCGTTCGCCGAAAACGTCAAATACGACAATCGGTGGATCTGGACCAAAGCCATCAATTTCCGGGTAGGAAAATTCGGCCAGATCGATCCGGACGTTCCGCACCGTCACCATGATGCGATCGAATTTCCGGATGGAAGCAATGTGCTGGTGACGCAGCTCTGCGAGGGCCAGCGCGTGACCGTACTGCAATTGCCGGTTCAGCAGGCTGCGGAGCACGCGCATCCGGCCGCTCACACGCCCGCGCCGACTTCGGTCTCCGTTGATTGAGATGGTCGCGCAGACATCCCCCGCCGGTTCCGCGCCGGCGGGGCACTGTCGCGCGGCAGCAATCGATTTTGCCCGCCCCGAGCCGTCGGCGGCGCGCACCATGGGTCACCGACACGATGCGCGGGCGGAAGAACTTGACAATTTGAAGCTGGCGCTGGCGACGTTTGCTTTACAGCTTGACGTCTTCGAAATGCGAACAAATGAATCGTTCAGGGCCGGCGTAAAGCCCCAAATTTCCGCCGGGGCGCCGGATGCCGGTCGCAGCGTCCAAAAGGAAAAATGATCGGTGGTCAATAAGATCACGTGGCAAAAAGCCGGACGCGTGACCGAGCCGGGCCGCTACATGTTCACGTTCGGGTGGCTCACCGTGACGGCAGAAGATCTCGCCGTCTGGCAGCAGTTCCCGAATGCGACGTTTACGCTCGTCCAAACGGCGGCGGCAACGGACGCCGGGGAGGAATTTCGGCTGGGCGCCTTCGACTTGGGCGAAAGTCGCTCGCTCAGTGATCTCAGTGATCTCAGCGATCATTGAAGCAGCTTTTTTGAATCACTCCTCCGCCTGCAGATCGGCTTCGGAAGGCGTCGCATCCATGGGTCGCCCGACCGCCGGGCGCGACACGAGGGCTGTTTCGTCCTCCGCGGCGCCTGCGACCGCCGGCGACCACGGCCGATCGACGCCTTTTGGCCTGACAGCCACCACCGCAAATCCGTCACGGGTTCGCCGCAGCGCCAACGCGCCCTGCCTTCGCAAACGGTCCTGATCGATCACCGGACATGCCGGCGGTGCCTGCCTCGCGGTCACCACCAGCGCGGCCCGCTCGCAATCCTCAGCAAGCGCGTCAGGCCGCAGCGCCAGGGCGACAAGGGCGCCATCCGCCAGCTGCGTCACGCATCCCGCCTCGTCGCACGAGACGCCCTCTGCAAGCGCGGGATCCGCGGGCTGCCGCCCATCGGCATCAGCGGCCAGCCATTCCTTCAGCAGGAATGCGTCCTTGGCGGTGCGCATGAGGTGCAGGCGCCGGTCCTTGCCGCGGACCCCGACATTGTGGCCGTCGGCGGAAATCAGGACATCCGGCTGCGGCACCGCCAGCGCCCAGACCGCCGCAAGCATCAGCACGGCCGCGCCGGACCAGCGCAGCGGCGTGCGCAATAGCCCGAGCAGGATGATGCCTACGCTCGCCGCGATCAGCGGGCCGATCCCGAAGGCCGCCATGCGGCCGATCGCGCCCGGTAATGCGGCGACCCATTGCGTCACCACGATCATCCAGTCGATGCCGACCCCCATGAGGCGCCAGAACACGCCGTCCAGGCCAAAGGGCATCGCGACCAGCCCGAGCAGGCCCGCCGGCATGACCACTGCCGACACCACAGGCATCGCCGCCAGGTTGGCGAGCAGGCCATAGGGCGTCACGCGATGGAAATGGAAGGCGGCATAGGGTGTCGTCGCCAGCCCCGCCACCAGCGACGCCAGCGCCAGCATCGCGATCTCCCGTCCGCCCCATAGCGCGACGCGGGCGGTCGCCGAGTCATCCGGCGCGGCAAACAGACGGGGCATACCGATCTGCACCAGGGCCACCAGACCCAGCGTTGCGGCGAACGACATCTGGAAGCTCGGATGCACCAGGGCTTCAGGCGCGATCGTGAGTACGATCATTGCCGCCACCGCGAGGGTGCGAAATGTCACGGCGCGGCGATCGACCATGACGGCGATCAACACCACCGCCGTCATGAAGAACGAGCGCTGGGTCGCGACCTCGGCGCCGGAGAGCAGGAGATAGAAGGCGGCGGCGGCAAGCGCAGCGGCGGCCGACCATTTCTTGATCGGAAAGCTGACGGTCAGCCCCGGGATCAGCGCCAGCAGCGCGCGCACCGCAAAGAACACGACGCCGGCGACCACGGCCATGTGATATCCGGAGATCGAGAGCACGTGTCCGAGCCCGGAGATGAACATCGCATCGTTGACCGGCGGAGAGATCGCGTCACGGCGGCCCGTCAGCAAGGCGGTCGCGATCGCGCGCTGATCGCCATCGAGCGCCGTTCGTATTCGCGCATCGATCGCATCGCGCAAGCCTTGCATGAATGCCGCATAGCGCAGCGACAACCCGCCGCTGCCAGGAGCCTCCACGGTCTTGATCGCGCCCATCACGAAACCGGACGCGCCGATGCCAGCAAAATACATGTCGCGGCCGAAATCGTAGCTGCCGGGCCGCATTGGCGCGAGCGGCGGCTGCAGCCGCTGATATATCAACTAACCAATGGAATTTGTTATATAATTTTTTGAATACCATGGCCACCCCACAAACCAACCCACAAATTGCCGGGCTGCCTTGTCCGATTCCGCCGATTGCAATCCCGGGAAGAGGTTTCGTCGGCCAAGCAGCCACGAAACGATTTGGCCTCATCGACAAAGCCGGTTTTAGGGCCCCGCGAAGGCATCCCGAAACCGATGCCTGGTATCACCATCCTCGATCAAACAACGGGGATCGATCATGTGGGACGTCATCATCAGCTTAATTTACCGCGAGTTCTGCAAGAAATCTTTGACCGACATGCGAAAGCACCGATGGAATATCGCAACGGCCGGCTGACTCGCCTTCTGGCGCCCTCACCTCTCATCGTCCGGATGATGCCGCCGCGAGCGGGGGCTGAAAGGATTGGAGTTCGGGAACGAATGCCGCTCGCGCTTCATTGTTTCCGCGGAGGCGGAGATGTCCGACCGACAGCGCGAGATTTACCACAGCGAGAACGGCGACAGGTGGTTCCTCTGTCGCGACGACAATGGACGTGTTTTCGTGTTGCACAAAGCCAACGTGTCTTCCGGCGGAACGGCGACCAAAATCGAGCTCGAAGACTTTCTCGGAAGAGGCAAAGCCAGCCCCGAGCATCAAGCCCTTTCCCGCCTGATCGGTAGTCTCGTCGACTAAGCCCGGTTGTTGGTGACGTGCACCGGGCCCAGTGGTGCTGGTGATTGACCTGTAAAGAGTACCGAGCCTTGAGACGATAATCTATCCGGGGGCCAGTCCTGATGTCATCCGTGAAACGAAGTTCCGGTCACGGGAGGCCGCCGTTGCCGCCTGCATTGAGGAAATCAAGAACGGGATCGAGAGAAGCCGGCACGCCCGTAGGCTATGACCCCTGCGGCATCACGACGTCTACTTGAACATCGTCTTGATCGCCTGCCAGAACGATGGGCCTTCCCGGTGTGGATGCTCAACGGTTGGCGCCGGCTGAACGGCGCACGGCTCGGAAGCGGGTAACGTATCGATCAAACCTGCTTCCAATCGCGCATGCTTGTCCGGGTCGAGCCTCTCGGCTTGCCGGCGATCCGGCTCATACTTGTCGAGCGGAGTGAGATTGGCTTTCTGAGCCATGCTTACCCTCCCCTTTCCTTGATAGAAGCCAACGGGTCCCGAGTTGAGTTCGTTCCATGGCGCTCCCAAAAAGAAAGCCCTGAGCTTACCGTTCCTCGTCCGGATGCACCCACGTAAGGCGCGACGACAAGGCCAGCAGAAAGCCGCCATCGTGCGGTGACGGCCTCTCAGAAAAAACTCCAGGCGTAAGTTACCCCTCCCGTCATTGCGACGACGGAAGCGATGACGCGATCAGAGCTTGGTTGCCGCTCGGGACAGAAGTTTCCAGTCCGCGCCCTGTTTTTGCCAGTTCATCAGGATGTGGAGATTGGTGGCGCTTTTCTTGCGATCGGCGACGGCCTCACTTTCGCCTACCCAGTGGAAACGCACGACCGCTGCCGGGCCGACGACTCGAACATTGGTGTCTTTGTACTCTAACGACAAAAACTTCGATTTTCCGCTGGTGGCATTGGCGATAAACGTCGCCTTGTCCTCGAGCTTGCCATCGGAGTGGCTGTAGCTCAATTCCGCCGCGCAGAGCGCGTCGAGTGCTTTGGCGTCGGCGGCGAATTGAGCCGCACGGAATGCCTCTACATTCTTCGCGACGGCATCTTCATCCGCCGAAGCCCCGAAGCCCGGGATCACGCTCATTGGGACCACGCTCAGGAGTGCAAGCGCAAGCGTTGGCAAGGCCAGCTTACGACGATCGATATCCATGGTTTCCTCCATTGTTCTAGTTATGAAGGTAGTCTTGCAGTCACACTCTTTTTTGTCGAGTACCCGCTTCAGCCCGTGGAAGACCGCGCGTGACGCTGCGTCTGCGAAGTGGTTTTCCTGCCGCTGGTTGTGGTCATGAGCGGCATTTCAGCGCCGCCTCTAGTTTCCAGATCGGCGGTATTGCGCGGTCGGCGGATAGCGTCGAGGGGCAGCCTCGCGCGTCTCGGTAAGGGCTAGGCTGCTAGGCGCTGCTTAGCACGACCGATACGATCCAGCGCGTAGGGTTGCTGGAGCCATCTTCGATCTAACGTTCTCCAGCATCCAAAATCCACGTCCGGTCAGCGAATGCTACATAAATTCGCTCCTGCCCAAGCGCAGCGCCAAGTTCGATCGACAGCTCGTTCAACATCGCCTCGATTGTCTCGTCGGGCAGGTGACCCAGATAGGCGTGGACAGCTTCGCCAGTGAACAGCGCCACCGGTTCGCGGTCCGAGCCGACCGTGCCATCTGGGCGGGGCCATGCGTAGGTGACTTCCGCACGGGTGAACATGCCGGACAGGGCGGGCTGGCCCGTTTCCACGCGGCGTTTCATCCAAGCGCGGGCGGTGCGGACGGCCTCCGAAACGTCGAAGACACGGCCATCGGCGTCCCAGCCCTCGCGCAAGCCCACGCTAATGCGAAAATCACGGCGAGGACCTAACGAGCCCGGAACAACAGAATAATCTTCAACCCTCGGCGCAGGCATCGTCTGCAACTCCTTCCTAATTGGCTAGTCCGCTTCCCGCCCCGAAAACGCGAATGAGCATATTTATGTGCCCGCTATACCAGGGCGGCAACAGCCATTGCTTTCTCAAATCGCGAGGTCCCGCTCGCTTGGCCGCCAACTGAGGCGACCTTCGAAACCCAACCTTGGACGATTTGCCCGCCCGCCTTGGGATGAAGCGGGTCACCTACAACGGCCCCTGCCCAACACCATGCTCAGGATCGTCGCGAGCGGGGAGCGTGAGGTCCCTCCTCCCGAGTCACAACCATCACTTCCGTTATGATGGACCGGGTCCAAGCTGTGGTAAGCCTAGCGGAAAGCAGGAGGCCAATATGAACTGGATCAAATGCACCGATATGAACAAGCAGCCCATTTATGTGAACATAGAAAATGCGGTGAGCATTTCTTGGATCGAAGAAGAGAAGGCATCCATCATCGGATTCCCCAGTGGAGCGGACAGCATAAAGGTCATCGAACCACCCGAAGTCATCATCAGGGGGGAATGACATGCCCCGAGGGCCCTAAAGGCGAGAAGCGCCCCGCCGACGCCATCGGCATGACAATCATGCAGCCAAGATGAGATCCAAGGAGGATCGCCCCTTCCCTACGCCCGAGGCCGCCGAGCGCAAACTGCTTGAGCTGGCGAACGCGGTCGAAGCCGATCACGCCGGTCGCCTGTCGGTTGCCGTCGTCAACACGCAGTTTCGGAATGGCGGTGGCAGTTACGAGGAATACGGCGCGGCGGTTACCCTCCTGTCCTGGCCGGCAAGAGCATGACACGCGAATTATGCGGGCATCGCCACCACCGGCGCGCGCCCTCAACGGAGACGCCACAATCCGTGGTATACATCCAGGATGGATCGCGCCGCGACCATCAAATCGACTCTCCTCTGCCTTGCATGTCTGTCGCTGCCGGGCTGCGCGGGCGGTCGAACCGCGGGCGAACACATCGCGGACATGCCGCACTGGATGGGAGGCCTGCCTGCCGATGCGCCGCCCCGTCGTGGTACGCCAGAATACGAAGAGATGATGGCGAAGCGCGCGCAAGAAGCAGCGAGGCCAAAGACCGAGCAGGCTAAATAGCTCTCACCTCTCATCGTCCGAATGATGCCGGGGGTGCGGCCCGGCCGCGCGACTAACTAAGAAATCTTCGGGCGCGAACCGGCGCGCGGGTGCCGGCCTTTCCATCCACATATCCGCGAATTAACTCGCGTTTGAGACCCTGGCGGCGCATAATCACACGATCACCGCTCCGCCTCCTAGGCATTATCGGTGACAGAGAGTGTTGCGCTCCCGCCTGTTCTAGGGAAGCATCATGCCCCAATCTCAACGCCTGTCGTCCGTCATTCCATTCGCTGCAATTGAGCGCCCTGCCTGTCCGAGGTGCAATGCCCAGATGATGCTCGCCAGTATCGAGCCAGCACGCGCGGGCGTCGACTTGCATACGTTTGAGTGCGCTATCTGCAATCAGGTACTAAAGACCCTTGCCGCGTATGAAGACCCCATGAAGTCCAAGGGTCTTGGACGCTGGCTTCAAGGCGATTTGCACCCACCGAAGTAAGGCGCGCGCCGGCGTGAACCGGCGCCCTCACCTCTCATCGTCCGGACGAGACGATGCGAAGCCCTCACCGGCTTCGGCTGTGCTCTGAGGCTGATTCGGCTTTACAGAATTCGTGCGCTCGGAGGATGTCGGACAACCCATACAATCCAGGGTGTTACACCAAAGGTGCGGGGAAAGATACGCTTTGAAGCTCAACGGTTATTTTGAATGGTCCCCGCACCAGACGCGGAACTAACCGAGCCGTCCGAAACACTCAATGGGTCCGTCGACAGAATACGACGTGCGCAGATGGGGGCAGCGGCTGGCGGTTTCATGACGACTTTTGCCTGAAGAAACGGCCCCAGGCGGCGGACTGACGCCGTTAGAGAACAGCACCAGCGGGGATGGCACTGTTCAGTAAATATACCGCGGGGATTTCTTCCTGGGCTAGATCCCAAGCACCCAAACCGCAACAATGGTCCCGAGCACGGCTAGGCCAGAAATCGTCCAGCCTTTGATGTAAACCGCGCCATCCGTTTCCGGCCTGTCCACCATGGAATCGTGCCAGTGGGTCATAACAGCCTCCTAGCGGTGCCGCTCGAAAGTAGGTCTCCGCCAACGCCCCAAGGTTCAAATACTCTCAAGTAACCGCAGCGGTAGCTGGCGGGCGCATCCCGCCAGTTCAGGCGCGAAAATGCAAAACCAGCAGGAGAGTGGAAACGGCGACTAAGGCGGTAAGCGCCAAGACCGCGAGATAGAATACCTTGCCGTTCGATCTGCTCGGCACTTTGCGCCAGTGCATGGCAGTCGCCTCGCTCAGATTTTCGGTGCAGCACCGGCCCGATCAAACACCGGCGTTTTCTCGATATCGTCGGGGCCGGTGCCCGTCGGTGTGTCCTCTGTGGCGTGCCGTATCGCCTCTGTGGTGGCGTCTAAGCCGTCGACTGTCTCGTTTGCCGCACTGCCCGAATCGTGCGGTCGTGCTGAAACCTGTCCGGTACCGGAACTAGTATCAGCATCCATCACGCTCGAACGCCGTGGCCTTCGATTTTTCTGTGTCATTGGATGACTCCATGTCGAGTCAATCTGTTCGCTCGCCGCAGGTTCCACCGAGCCTAAAGCACTTGTTGGACTTGCTGCACTCGGAAACCTTGCTGCGGCAGAAACAGCGTCCGCAATGCCCGCCGCAACACCGGATGCTCTCGGCGGCCCGATCGAGCTGTCATCCAATCAAGGGCGGCCACTAGTGTTCGCATGCGCCGGGAAGGCCGATCCTCCATCTCTTCTCATCCTCTCGCAGACCTCGGCGGGTGGAAGGGTGTGGGGTTACATCATTGCGCGATTGCGCCGGCAAATTTGGTCGCCTCGAAGTTTCGCCCGTGCGCAAGAACGCTTCAGGCGATCCGGCCAGTTTGTTGGCCAGCGCAATCGCGAGCACATTGTAGTGCAGTCGCTTTTTGGCAGCTTCAATCCAGGACTTGAGCCGGTGGCGCTCCAGCTCTTCGGCTTGATCAGCACCACCTACGCCGCTTGCACGAACAGAACCGACAGGCAGCGGTCCAGATAGCTTAAGATCCCGGGGGCGCTGGGATCATGCTAAAAACGAATCGGCGAGTTATGCCTTCTATGTCGCCTGTCTCTCACTAGCTGCGCGGCTGCGCGCCTTGCGGCATCCCCTTACGCCTGGAAAATATCGATCATGAGTTAGGAAACATTCGCGACCCGGCGCGTTCGTAAGGGAGGTTACGAGGGGAGGACTTACCATGCGAACCACAATCGTTGCGATGCTTGTCGCGAGCGGAGCCGTGATCGCCCTGCCGGCGCTGGCGCAGCAGCAGACGGCACCGAACCAGCAGCAGCAGACGGCACCGAACCCGCAGATGCAGGAGGAGGCGGACAAGGGCGCCAAGACACGCCAGTCCGGTGAGTCAGGCTATGTCGGCGAGCAGGAAAAGCCCGGCTCGTCTGCCCATGCTCCTGGGCGGCCCGACACTGCTCCGCCGACAACGGGCACAGCCACCGGGACCTCAACCGGGGCGGCAGGCAGCGGTGACAGGCCGCGCTGAGCCTTCTAGAGGTGGTAGCACAGCTGCGCATGATCGCGCCCCCCGGACGGGGTCCATACTTTTGCCGCTGCGCTGAAGCTACACGCGGCTGAAATCTAGGTTCGTGGCGAAGCTGGAGAAGACAAATGAAGTGTCCGAGGCAAACGCGACGCTCGCTTCTTTTGACGACGCTCGCCACCGGAGCGTTCCTGGCGGGTAGGTTCGCTGCGGCGCAGGAAGATCAGCCCGGCAGTGATGAGCGACCGCAAAAAGGTGACTTGCTCGTTCTCTCCGAGGCGGAGCATGAGGGTAAAATCATCAAGGCTGGTGACCTGAAGCTCGGCGAACCGCCGCTGCACGCTTGGCCAAAGGACTCGAAGACCTCGGTAATCCGCAAGGGCTCGCGGCTAAACGAGATTCTGGTTCTAAGGCTTGATCCCGGCGAAATGGATGAGGAGACCCGATCACGCTCTGCTGACGGCATCGTAGCCTATTCGGCGATCTGTACTCACACCGGATGTTCTGTCACCGGCTGGCTAAAGTCCGAGACAGGCGACAAAGACGTTCTTAAATGCTTTTGTCACAACTCCGAATTCAATCCCCGGGAAGGCGCGCAAGTCGTGTTCGGGCCCGCGCCCCGGCGTCTGGCGGCACTGCCGCTGGCGCTAGCCGACGGCTCGCTCACCATAGCCGCAAGATTCGTTGGAAAGGTAGGTGCTCAACAACCAGGGTAATGGGGCGCGGTCGCATCGGATTCCCGTGCCCCAGACGATCGCACCACCCACCAAGGGGCGGGCGAAGAGAAAAAGCACAGGGAGATGGCGTCCATGACCAGAAAGCAATGGCTATTATCGGGTTGTGTTGTGTTCACAACCCTTATCTCGACCGCTGCTGTCGCCGGTCCGATCGAAAACTACAGCCCGGTGACGCAAGCCCGCCTCGAAAATCCCGAACCCGGCAATTGGATGCTGTACCGGCGGAGCTATGACGGCCAGGCTACAGCCCCCTCGACCAGATCAACACCTCGAATGTCAAGGACCTGACGCCGGTATGGACCTTCTCCACCGGCGTCATCGAAGGCCACGAAGCTCC
>NZ_JNIJ01000048.1 GCF_000701345.1 Bradyrhizobium sp. URHD0069
TCCAGGAACGCCAGGTTCTGGCCGATGTTCAACACCGCCGACGTACTGTCGCCGTCCTTGTCCGTGATCGTCGCCGTCAGCGTCACCAGATTGTCCGCCGACAGGCTCACCGAGTCGTTCGGATTGGCCGCGTTCGGATGCACCACCGCGCGCTGCTGATCCAGCGTCACGTTGCCGGAGCCGTCCACATCGACCCGGAACACCAGGTCGTTGCTGATCGCGGTGCGGCCTTCCACATGCCCGCCAACCAGCGACAGAATGACGTTCTGACCGGTCGCCGTGTCCACAAGACCCGTCGCGCCGGCATTGAACCCCAGCGCATAGGTGATCGTGCCCGCACCGTCGGCGCCATAGGAGGACATGAACAAGCCCGCAAAGCTGGTCGGACCCGCGTTCGCCGCAAGGTTCGTCTCGTCAACCGTCAGAACCGGTTCGGTCGAATCGCTGACCACGATGCTCGGCCCGTCGTCCTTGAACGACAGCGCCGTTGCAATGTCGATGCTGCTGGAGCTGGAAGCGGTATCAAGGTCGCCGTCCGTAATGGTGCCGGTCCGCGTCAACGTGATCAGGTCGGCCGCAGACAGCGTCACCGCATCGTCAGGATTGGCCGCATTGGGATGCGCCAGCGCATGCACCTGGTCCAGCGTGACAACGCCAGAACCGTTCACGCTCAGCGTAAAATCGATCACCCCGGCCGGATCCGCCACACCGCCCGCTCCCACGCGGCCCACAACATCGGCCCCGCTGGTGTACAGGTAAATGTGCTGCCCGGTCGCAACGTCGATCAGACCGGAATCCACGCCCACGCTCTTGATGCCAAGCGTGTAAACCGAATCAATCGTACCGGCACCGTCCGCACCGAAGTTGCTGACGACAGAGAAATTGTCGGCAAAGTTCGCCGTGGCGTTCACCGCAAGATTGGTCTCGTCAACCAACAAAGCATCCGCCGCCGCATCCGCCGCCGTCACCGTAATGCTCGGACCGTCGTCATGGATGGTGATCTGCGGCCCAAGATCGATGCTCGCACTCGCGCTCGCGTTATTGCTGTCCGTCACCGTCGCTGTCAGTGAAACCAGACCCGCAGCCAGGGAAATTCCTTCGTTGAAATCGCCGGGTGTGCCCTCATGCACGCCGCGGAGTTCCGTCATCGTCACGTTGCCGGCACCATCGACAGTCAACGTGAACACCGTCACGCCAGAAGCGGCCAGTGCGGAGGTCGCTCCCTCGCGGCCTTCAACCACGCCGCCGGCCGTCAGGAACAGGAATAAGTGGTTCCCACTCACCGAATCGATCAGACCAGAATCAACTCCATTTGCGCTCACCGAGAGCGCATAGGTCAGGGACTGCACACCGGCCGGTGCGTTCACCGTGAATGACGCCGCAAAACCCTCGATATCGACGTTCGATCCTGGAGAGCCCGGAGGCTGCTGCGATCCCGACGCAACGAAGCTCTCATCCACCACCAGCGGCAGCCCAATCCCCGCAACGATCGTCGGAAGAGCCGGTGGTGGCGGCGGTGGGGTAGTCAGCACGACACCCCCGGGCAGCGGGTTAATCGGGAAATTGCCGAGCTCTTCCGGGGGGGCCAGGCTATTGGTTGGGACAGGCGGCAACGGATCCACCGCATGGGGGTTGAAATCCGCGCCGCTCGCCTGGGCGTTGCCACCTTCAGTGCCGGCTGCCGGCAAAACGGCCTGATCCGTGGTGATCGGAAACAGGCTTGCGAATTCGCTGACCGTGACATTGCGGCCCGGCGCTACTTCGATCGTAAGATTTCCGAGCGCGTCGTGCCTGGAATCGAAGAACGGCTCAACTGTCACCGTCGACTGGTTGTCGAACAGGATGATCAGCTTTTCGCCGACGTGGACGAGCGTGATCTTCTCGTTTGCGATAGACGAGAAGTCGACCTGGACTTTTTGATCGTATCCGAGATTGATAATGACCGCTTGATCGGTCAGGGGCTTGGTCAGTTTGAATATGCGTGGAGGCGTAGAATTATTGGAATTTCCCGTGCCGGAAGCCTGAGCAACCTGAAATTGTCCGTTCATAATCTTCTCCGCCGCCTACGACCTGGGTTGAATCAATTTCCAGAAAAATTAGCCTAAATCTAACTTTAAACTATTGTTAACCTAGACGAGGGTCAACAAAAGTCTTTGGTTAATCAATACTTTCAAATGGAATGTGGTAAAGAAGGGACAGAGAGCGTCGTTAGATCAAGTGCTTAACAAATTGCATGGCCTTTGAGCCAGGCAGCCGCCAACATCCGGGCCTGCAATGTCTGGTTTTGCCCCATGGAGCCTTTAATGAAGCGAGTATTTCTGGCGTTCGCGTTGGCCCTCCTCGGGACAGGCGCTATGCGGGCACAGAGCGCAATCCAGAGCGTGGAGCGATCGGTCAAAGCTGTACCAAATAAGGACGTTCAGATTGGGCTTTACATCAACGTGCGGCCCGACTGCACGTCAGGTCCCCTCCCCACGATTCGATTGGCCAGCCCGCCAACGTCTGGGAAGGTGGTCGTCAAGACCGCCAAAGTGAAAGCCACAAACTACAAGGCTTGCCTTGCGCTCGAGGTGCCCGCCTACGTTGCCTTTTACAAATCCCCACCGGATTTTTTGGGCGCCGATCTCATGACGATCGAGGTCAAATTCCCGGAAGGACGCACCGAAATTCAGAGGATTACGGTGAACGTGGCAGGTGTAGGAGCGCAGCAAAAGATCTAGTCTAGCTGCGGCAGGATCGCCCTCAGGCCAAAGCTCTCGTCTAAATATCTACCAAAAAGTGTATATTCATCCAGGCTCACCTTTTGTGCTCTCTAATGGAGCTCAGGCCGAAGTGGCGCCATAAGTTTTTAACTCCCCGATACCCACACCCGCGCGGACGATGAGAGGCGGAGCGCGGACGTCGAACTACAATTTGATTCGCCGACCAGGCTCTGCAAGCGATCGTGCTGGGTGAGCAGCGGCGTTGGAACGCCCTTTTAGTAGTGTGGTAGATCCCTCAATGGTCAGCTCGTCGCAACGACGGCCGCTTATCAAACTTCGATATTTTTCTGACCATCAGCAACATTGCTGAACCTAGTCCGCTCCTGTTACTTCGCAACCAGCGCGAGCACTCTGCCCGACCAAACCGATGTTGACGTTTGAAAACTGCTGCTGGTCGTGAGCGGGGATTGATCGCGGGCTTGGCCATACCAGCACCTTCGTTCCGTTCGCCCGGTCGTCGTCGACCCAGCAGGTCAGTTCGATGGAGTTTAGCGGCTTATCGGTAGTATTGGAGATTACGAAACTGGCAATGCCATAATTATCGCCGCGCGTGCGCGACTGAAATGAATCGATCCGGATCTGATCGCGGATGCTTGCCTGGGCCGGCGGCGTTGAGGTCTGACAGATCGCGGGGCCGATCACGCCAACCAAATAAATTGCGGCAACTATGAGCCTCATGGTCGGCCAGTCTCCCCCTCAGAAACAAGATCATTCCGCAGCTCGTGATACCGCGCAAGGGCTGTTGCGGTGCGACAACTAAAGCGGCGGAATGGGCAGAGCGGTGTCGGTCGACAACAAGAGAGACCGCTTGAAGGCGAGTTGTGGAATCCGATCAGTCCTGTTTCTGACCGGACGGTATCGCCCCAACGGCTTGCGCAGCCAATGGTGGAGTCGTCTCGACGGCGGCGCTGTTTGGTTCGGACGCCGCGCAGTCGCCGGCCCACAGCTTGGTCCCCCTGACGGTTCCGACAAGTTTGCAGCCGATTGGTGCTTTCGGCTTCACCTGAACGAGCGGCTTATCGCCGACCGATGGTGCGCCGCCCTTAGAAGCGGCACTTTGAGCATAAGCACTCGTTGAAATGAAGAGCGCAGCAACTAGTGAAATTGATTTCATAAGCCATCCCCTTCTGAAACGAACCAACAGCCAGAGCGGCGCGACGCGTCTGGTGCCCATGTCGGCAAGCAACATCGCTGCGGCGAACGATTCGGGCCCCGCCTGCTGACGATCCTTCGCTTCCCGCGCCAACCGCGCGCTCAGTGCGCCAAAACAGAAGATCCGCCGGACTTTTGGGTATCATCCTGGCAATCACCAATTCTCCGCGCGACGACCAATTCCGTCCTCGGAAGCTTGCCGACGTTCAGTTCGTTGACTTCCGTATAAGATTCATCGCTGTGGACAGTTATGACGGTACTAACCGGCCCCATATAATCGCAGCGATTGGAGAACGTGTATTTATTGTCGGTCTTTTCCGGCTTTGCCGAGACGCAGTTTCCAACCGAGGGTGACGAAAAAGTAGCCTTCATGGCCTGTGTGGGATCAACGCAGGCCGTCAGTTCTCGTTCGAGCAGTCGGTGTTTGGTTTTTCGATGCGCGAAGAGATCCAGGGTTCGCACAAAATGCCACATCCCTTTTCGAAAACTCGGGCCCTCAAACGCCTCTGCATTAGCGTGGGATGATAGTGGCCCTGCCACCATCAATGCAAACACGGCACAAAAGCAACGAAAGGAGGTTCTTGAATTGGCCAAGCGATCACAAAAAGTCATTATTCTTCGCCCCGATTGTCTCAATCCCCGAAAACCCCCAGTCGTGTCACCGTCAGCGGCAGACCCTCGACTCGCGATCCCCAAACATTTCGGATGTCTTGCGTTAAGTCCAAGTTAACAACGGCGGTAGCGCAACCCCAGATAGCCCTTGGGCGTCCATACCTACTCCCGCGGGCAAGTCCAGATCTCCCCTCACCTCATTGTCGAGGAGCAAGAAGATCGAGTCGCAGACGCGATGCCTTTGCATCTCATAGCGCGATCGGCGAAGTCAACTTCATCCTATCAAGCAAAGGGTGGTGCGGTTCAGTGCCGATGGCCGCGACATGTTTGACCGAAAATCGTCAAAAGGCCTTTCAATCCCCTATTCAAGCCGTTTTGATGCCTCTCGGTTATTGGGATCAGCGACGCGGCATTTGCGCAACACTCGGCGGAAAACCAACACTGGCCTCCAATCCCGAGCGGACGCACGGAATCCAGAAAATCACCGCGAATGTGACTGGGGTCGGAGCCCAGCAGAAGATCTAGGATGCGGCTAAATTGGTTCGGCCAGCGCCGTTTGAACCTTGGCACGCCTCATGCAGACATAGCCTTGCTGGGGATTTTAATGGCCCGGCTTGCTACACAACGCCCCAAGCGAACATATTCCGCTTGGTGGCGTTGTGCGTTCCCGCGGGCGGCTTTGCGGCAAGACAGGGCAAGCCCCAGAAGGGCACAGTCTATGGCAAGCAATCGCAGCGATCCAGAAAGGTCTTACCCGCGGCTGCACGTCGAGATGCGACGCCTCTCCGACACGGCGATCCTTGTTGACGGCTGGTTGATAGAAAACGCAAAGGGGATGGGCCGCACCGTTTTGCGCTACTGTGGCAGCATGGACGAAGTACGGGCGCAAATTTCAAAGTGCATTTCAAAGTACGGCGCTCACTGCGGCGACGAAGACATCGTTATTCACTAAGACCGCAGCAGCAACAAAACCCGCTGGCTAGGGCCGGTTTTGGTACTGGCCGAATTACGCCATTTGCAGATTCATCCAGCCACTGTGCAACGAAACCGCGCCGCACCCGTAGGGTCGGCGTCGCCAACCGCACGCAATTGGCCGCCCATTCATTTGCCGCCGAACAGGCTATTGCGTCAGACCTCAAACCTGGTGATCTGCCCAAGATCTATTTGACGTTGTGGGGGATTTTTGCTCTGGTGGGTGCAGTTTTTCAGCATGGGGGCAATGATGCGAGTCGAATTTCAAAGATTTATTGCAACAGCGATTTTCCTGGGGTTTGCCATGGGCCTTCATCCGCAAGCGGCCGCCGCTGCCGATCTGGGTTTGATGACGTCGGGCCCGAGCGCTGTCGGCAGCTGTTCGGAGATTGTCTTCACCTGCGACAACGGCCGCGAATATCCGCTTTGTCCGATTGCCGTGTCGATTGCCGGCGAGGTCGTCACCGCGTCGCTATACACAGGCCGTCGTAGCCCAATGCATGTTCGGATGATCCCAATGGGCGTCGGCTATCGCTACGCCGGGCGCGGAGTTTGGCTGGATGGATTCCGCGAGAACGCGTTGCTCAACTTCGGAAAACACAGCCAGGTCGCTTGCACGATTGCGCATTCCTGATCAGCAAATCACTTCAGGGTACGCGAGATCCGCGAAGCTTCGGATCTCGCCAGCCTGACGCTCAGCCCTTTGTTCGCAGAACCACGCGCGACGAACGCGGATACATGTAGGCCTTGGGATTGATGTAGACCGGACAGTGGTCGTCCCACTGATATTGCTGCCAATTCCACTTCCAGCAACCAGACTGAATCTCGGGATCGTATCCCCAATTGAGCCGGTACGGTTCATCGCCGAATGGATAGGTGCCGCTGTAGGCGCCGCTGCTCGAAAGAAGCACAACAGAAAAGGTGGCGGCTATAATCGCAAGCAATGATTTTTGCATAAAAATCCTCGATTCCATTAAGGCGCTCCCTCAAAGAGTGCCAAATGACTTGATCCTTATCAAGCAGTTTCGGGGAGGCACGCTCGTCCGGGTTGACTAAATACGGGCGTTGACGAGTATTATCTCAACCGGCGCTTTTCTGAGCGCATGCTCCCGCCTGATCCCTGAGGAGCATCCAATGTCCGAAATCCGGCCACCCACTTTGGCGCCCAGCGCGACGGGGTCTCCCTGCCCTCACTGCCAAGCTCGTACGACGATCCAGCTCGCTACCCCTGTGCTCCAGCTATGAGCATTGGACGCTACGGTGCAGTAAGTGCGGCCATATCCATGAGGCCCAGGTCCCCGCCGATCCGGTGAAGTCGGACGCCGCCGATGGACTGAGAGCGACCTTAGGACGCAACTACAATCCCTTGAGATGATATTCCTCTCGGCGGAATATCTGGAAGTAGCAGGCGAACGCCGCGCCGAAAAAGGGGGGAGCAGTGAAACCGATGCTGTGTCTTTCTTCGAAGAGCGATCCTCGTAAAAATCAGATACTTGCAAATCTTAAAGATGATGCTTTCGAACTTCTCAAGCTCCATTCGTCGATTATCTATTTGGACAAGGGCACGGTAATCTGCGAGGCGGGCGATAAAGCCGATCATGTTTATTTTCCCCATGATGGAATGGTCTCCCTACTGGCCATCATGAAGAACGGACAGACAGTAGAAACGTCTACGGTGGGGCGAGATGGCGTGATTGGCGCGATGGTTGGCCTTGGGCATTTTATTTCTTCCGTCAGAGCGATTGTGCAACTGCCGATGAATGTTAGCAGAATACCCGCTGCGCGTTTCCGGCAAGCAACAGCGAAAAGCAAAGCAATTGAATGGGCAAGCATTCACTACAATGAGGTGCTGCTATCGCAGACTCGAATATTGGTGGCTTGTAATACTTTCCATTCAATTGAGAAAAGGTTTTGCCGGATGCTGTTGCGATCTGCCGATTATTCGCAAGGCACAAGCCTTCGATTGACGCAGGAGTTTATGGCGCAGTTGCTTGGCGTCCGTCGTACCTCAGTTACACAAGTTGCCGATCGATTGCAGAGGATGGGTTTCATCTCGCTCTCGCGGGGGTTGATCCATATAAGCAATCGCGAGGCTTTGGAGACGCTGACGTGTGGGTGTTATCAGTCGCTATTGAAGATCGCGGGACCTGAGACCTTGCTGTGGCCGGGAGCGGTTAGCCCCATGGCTCAGGCGTCAGAGATGGCCGTCCAGCGGGATGTCCGGGGTTTGGGGCATGAGACGGAAGTGTCGTGAGTTCAGTCTAGGGCTTCACTTGTTTCCCGTGAGCCAACTGCAATCTCAGTCACGCGCGCGGACGCAGCGATGTTAAGGGTTGTTCCGGCCGCAATCCTGATTACGACTGTGCTCTCGGCGCCCCGTCGCCCTCCTGATTCGCGAGGGATAGCGTGAGATTCAAATTGGCTATTCTGAACGTCTTAGCCAGGTGTCCTGGGGGGCGAGCGACACTCGATGACGTCAGGCGCGAAGTCGGGATCATTATCGCAAGCGGAGATCAGACCGACCAGCTGACTCGCTTCTCTGAGCTTGGCGACATCGACATTTTTCAATCTGGATTAGTACTACGAGATGACGCCGGCTTGCAGATCACGGATGCCGGTCTAACGCTTTTGCATTCGCTTGAAGGTTCGAGCGGACCTTTCCTGGAAGTTTCTTCAGTGCCGGCATCGCCGCCGTTCGATAATCCCATAAGCATGGAGGAACGACTAAAAATCTTCGATCATGAGCTAAAGATGCCCGGTAATGATGCTCAAGATGGAGATCATGATAACCACCATCAACCGGCTCAGCATGAAGAAAACCGATCGGTCGCGATGGAAGCGCCTGACGCCGCGTCAGAGATTGGTGCGGTCGATCTGCCTGAAAGCACCGATTCCAAAGGTCGCGAGCGGGGTCGAACGTCCCTCAAGCTGGCCAGCCTTGTCGCCTTCATCTCAGCGAAAAAGCAATTCATCTTCGACATTTGGCGACGCCATCTCACGCGAGAAACCTCTCTTGGGTCAAATAGGAAAAATGAACACCTGATCCGAAATGTGGGAGGCGCTGCATTTGCCCTCCTCAGCGTGGTAGTTGTCGTTGCCTGCGTCCTCGCCGCGATTTCTTTTGCTCAAATACAATCTTTGAAATCGGACATTGCAGCCCTGCGTCGAGAGCTTTTACCGATCAAGGAGCGTGTCGCAAGAGTCGAACAGGCCGAAAAGGAAAAACGAGACTTAGACCAGCAAGAGGAGCCGCAAGACAAACCTGACACCGAAAAGAACAAACCAGGTGGGGAAATCCGCACCGGTGAAACCGCGTTAAATCTTTCACGAGAAGAAATTCAGTTGATAAGAGATTACATCAAGCCGGCCCCTTCTGCCGGCACGGCTGCGCCTGCGATCAATGTCGGCGATTCTGTCGAGGGTGCAATGATTCCGTTACCGTCGCAACTCACGGAAAAGTTGCCAAGGTTGCTCGGAGCCAAATTTATGACCCGCAACGGCGCGATCATCATCGCCAAAAGGGATAGCCGCCAGGCCGACGCTGTTTTGGCTCCCAACTAGGCCGACTTTTCCGTGACTACGACGCAAAGGCTACAAGACATTTTTGAGCACGTCGCAATGTAAAAAAGGCCGGCACTGATGCCGACCCTTACTCTCAATTTCCCGATCGCAAATTCAGTATCGAGCTACAGCGGGGCCGCCAAAGTGATAATTTACGCCCGCCTTCACCGTGTTCACGGTGACACCCAAGCCGATGCCGCCCGGCACAAAAGAGGTCAGGTAGTTCGCGTTGCTATAGTCGGCATACATGTATTCGACTTTGCCGGACCAATTCGGCACGAAGAGATATTCGAGACCGCCACCCACGGTCCAACCTGAATGGAATCGGCTTTCAGCGAATGTCACTCCAAAGCCTGTAGCCGACACTTCGTTATCGGCCCACGCGTAGCCGCCCTTGACGTACAACAGGACCGAGTTTGCGGGCAAAAAGCCCATCCGGCCTGTCACGCTTCCAAACGACTGAATCTTGTCGGTGACCGTCGCGCCGAAAGCCGATTCTGAGAATTTGATGTCGGACCAAGCGGCATCGGCTTCTACACCGAACACCCAACTGCCCCCCTGCCAGTTGTAGCCAACCGTGCCGCCGCCGAAACCGCCCTTGAGATCATTACTCGACTCCGAGACGGTTAAACCACCAATGCTCGCGCGCGCCTGATCCGACCATCCATAGCCGCCCATGGCGCCGATGTAAAAGCCGGTCCAATTATAGGCTGGCGAAGCGTAAGGCGCTTTTTGATAAGGCGCTGCGCTAGGCATGTCCGCTGCGGACGCAGTGCCCGCCGAAGTAACCAAAACTATTGCTGTCAGTATCTTTTTCATTGCCCCGATTTCCATGCTTAAAGATTAATCAGGTTCCACGAACCACGCTTTGCGATTAAGGGCAACAGATTCGACACGTTTATGACAGTATTTTACCGCTTTTCGGTCAGTGTTGCCTTTTTACCGCTCAGTGCGCCGCGTTGGTCAAATCATTGAGCGCGCCGAGCCCGCAACTCCTCGTGCGTCGTCACCGGCCCCGACGTCGCCCACCGCAGCGGCAATAGCGACGACGGCCAACACCAAGTCGTCGTGGCACCTGCTGAGGCGGAGCCCAGCCTCTAAACCGAATTTAAATAGGATCGGCGGAGTGCGAACCCTACGTCAGAATCGTGCCGGGCCTCCCTCCGGCACGTCTCTCTGTAAGCCGCGGCCCCAGCTCTCGTCATCTGACATTTTGTACCTGAATTCGATTACCTTCTCAGGCTAATCAAAATTGATTCGCCAATATCTCAGATATTTCAGGATATCCATGCTCAAAATCGAAGGCATATCCAATTGCAACGACCGCAACATGAATGTGCAGATCAGCGCAGCGGCAACGGACGGCGCGAACGGAATACGCCGGCGGCCGCCAGCAGTGACCTGGCTTTTGACCCAGCCAAACTTAGCGGCCAAGCTGTGCGCGCTGCTGAACAGCGCGAGCAGAATCGCGAAGGGCAGCGCGCCGGACAAACCAGTCCAGAGAAACGCGACGGCCAGGATCTTGACGTCACCGCCCCCCATCCAGCCCGTGTTATAAAGCGCCAGCAGGACCACGAACATCAAAGCGGCGAACGCAACATCCCACTTTAACTGGGCCCAGTGACCGGTCAGCATGGCGTAAAGGACGAACAGGCCTGCCAAGGCCAGGATCAGCTCGTTGCGGATCTTGAATTCCCGCAGGTCGGTCCATGCGGCCTGCAATAACAGCGCGCTTGTGACAACAAGGACGAAGTAGCCCCAGGCGGGAGGGAAAGCCGTCAAATTTCAGAGCGCGCGGCGCGCAAGTAAAGCAAATGCGAAATTGCGAACGACACCAACGAAGTGCCAAGAATGCCCGTCAACACGTAAAAACCTGCCCCCGATGGGACTGCGATAGAACCGAGGGAGGCCTGGGTGGTGGGCGCTCCGGGCGACTGCCAGGAAAAAAGCAGCAGCGCCGCATATCCAAAACTCAGGTTGCTCGCCAACGCCAGCGGAAATCTGCGCCTCGCGGCAAGCCCATAACATGCCAGCAGGAATATCGGCAGGGCGATGCCAAGGAGCTGAAAGTTCTGGATGCCGAGAAGATCGCTCAACATGTAATAGCTGCGCTGGAAGATCCCGAACATTTTGAGGTTGACGAACCAGAGCAGCTCGGAGCTGGGGGCGTAAGCCAATGCGCGAACCGCAAGCTCAGCACTCAGCGTGGCGACAAACAGCGCCAAGGGTCCAAGAAACTGCAGTTTGAAAAGCCGCCCCATGCCAAGAGTTTACGGCTGAAAAGTTTAGCTTGTCTTAATTGGTTCCAACCCGGCGGGGGAGCCACCTCGAGATAGCGAAGGAAACCGTGCAGGTCGCCCTTCGATTCGACGAAAACCAACAATTTCAAATGATTAGAGCGCCTCCGGCGATCTTTCGATGAATTTTCGACTGCCATTGAGCAGCTGAAGGTTGTTGGCAATCGTGGGATTGCCGGGGTCCAACTCATACGCCTTGGTGAACTTCCTGCGCGCCCGGTTCAGGTCCCCGCGCAGCATATAGGAGTATCCCTGATTGTTCAGGATCTGAACGGTTTCGCCGCCTAAGCGAATCGCCTGCGCGTAGGCCTGATCGGCAAGATCGAATCGCCGCAAGCGGTCATAGCTCGCGCCCAGCCCAACCCATGCGGTGACGTCCTTCGGTGCCTTTTCGACTGCGTCCTTGAAGTAGCGCTGGGCGATCCCGTAGTTGCCGCGGTTGAACTGCTCCAGCCCCATGCGCAGCGGTTCGTCGGAGGCGTAGTACTTGACGTCGGTGGGCTCCTGAACCGGGTCGACCGCCGCGGGAGCGACGGGCGCCTCGACGGAAGCCTCACGTACCGTTTCGCACGCCGCGAGGCCGACTGCCAGCCAGGCGCAAGCCAGCGATAAAAGAAGGCGCCGCATAACCCTATTCCCCCAGCCCGGCCCCAGCCCGGACTCAGCCCACTGTTTTAAATACCGTTACCAATTTTACCATAACCGGAAACAAGATAAGCAAAAGAATTACCGGAAAAATGCAAGCTCCCAAGGGTATTACCATTTTCACGGGCAGCTTGTTGGCCTGCTCCTCCGCGCGCAACAGGCGTTTGTCCCGCATTTCGTCGCTAAACACACGGAGCGCATCGCCCACGTCGCTGCCCAGTTCGATCGACTGCCGGAGCGTGCCCACAAACGCGCGCGCTTCATCGAGGCCCAGACGATCGGCAAAGGACGCGAGCGCATCGATCGTGCTCCGGCCGGCGCGGGTTTCCGCCCCCAGCAGCAGCAGGTTCATGCCGAGTGCGCGGCTTTTCTTGATGATCTCTTCGCTGATCCGGTTGAGCGCGGCTTCAAGACCCAGTCCGGCATCGACGCAGACAACCATCAAATCCAGCAGATCCGGAAACGTGGTCGCATATTCATCGGTCAGGACCCGCTGGCGCCGGGCAATGTACGCATCCGGCCCGAGAATGGCGAGCACGGTCAGGAGGACGACAAACCCGAGCTTGGCGATCGGGCCATAGCCGGGCATCAGGATCACCGCCATCGCATAGCCGAGGACCGGCAAAGCAATGACGAGACCGATTCGCCAGAAGATGTAATAGTTGATCGCGTCGGCGTGGAAGAACCCTGCGCGCAACAGTTCCTGGCGCAACTTCGATCGCACGGGCCCTTCGACCTTGAACCGCTTCTCGTTGAAATACTTCAAGACGACGGCATTGAGTCCATCCAGCAGCCTTGAACCGGATTCCGCCTCCCGCATCGGGGCGGCAATCCGTTGCTGGACCTTGATTTCTCTCACCAAATACTGGCCCGCAACGAATACGAGGCCGCTCACGGCCGCGAAGGCCATGAGAGCGATGAGAACTGGCGAGGCTTCGAACATGTTCAAAACTTGAAATTGACCATCCGGTACATCACGAAATTTCCAATTCCCAACAGCATCAGACCGGCCACGATCGCCGGGCCGGTCAGAGCATGATCTCTCACCTCTGAAAAATAAGCCGGACTGATCAGGTTCACGACCAGGAAAAGAATAAACGGCATCGCGGTCATGAAAACAGCGGACAACCTGCCCTCCGAGGTCAGCGCCCGGACCTTCAGGCGCAACTTCGAGCGGTTGCGCAACACGCGTGAGAGACCTTGCAGGATCTCTGCCAGATTGCCGCCGGTCTGGCTCTGGATGTTGATGGCGATGGAAACGAAAATGAGATCCTCCTGGCCGACCCGCGCGGCGAGGTGATCGACGGCAACCTGCTGATCCGCGCCGAAGCTGATTTCGTCGTTCAGAATGCCGAATTCCGTCCCGATCGGATCAGGCAGTTCGCGCGCGACGAGACCAAGCGCCACGCGGAACGGATGTCCGGCGCGGAGGCCGCGAACGACAATATCGAGCGCCTCGGGAAGCTGCTCGCTGAACCGGCTGATCCGGCGGGCGCGCGCGCTCCTCAGCATCAGATATCCGGCCAGCAGGGCGAGAGCGACTGCACCGACGATTGCCAGCGGGCCGAGCTTCAGCCAGAACGCCAGCGGCAGGTAAAACACGCCGCTCAGCACGGTAATCCAGATAAAAATTCGGGCCGGACTGACTTTCAATCCGGTTTGCATGATCAGCTGATCGAGCCACCGCAATCCCGGCACATTGCCGAGGTTGCCAAGCCCTCTTTCGTGACGGAGCACGTCCAGTACTTCGACCGGGTCCGAAAGTTCGCTGCTCAGCGTCAGACGGCGGTTGATGATTTTTCGTTCCGCGCGCGACCGGAACACCAGCCAATAAAGAGCCTGGAAGCCAAGCAGCGCCGCCCCGAACACCAGGGCGTAGATGATCCAGAGCTCGCTGTTGATCATGGCACTACAACGGGCGGCTTGGGTCGAAATAGCATACGGGCAGATCGATGCCGGCGTGTTTCAGATCGGCGAGAAACGAGGGTCGAATGCCCGTGGCCCTGAAGCTTCCGCGGATCATGCCGCGCTCGTCGGTGGATTCCTTGACGAACTTGTACAGCTCCTGCATCTGCAGGATTTCGCCTTCCATGCCGGTAATTTCGCTCACGCTGGTGACGCGCCTGCTGCCATCGGGCAGCCGCTGCAGCTGGACGATGATTCGCACCGCGGAAGCAATCTGGCTTCTGACGCTCGCTACCGTCATCGACGCGCCGACCATGCCAACCATCTGTTCGAGTCGCTTGACGGCATCCCGAGGGGTATTGGCATGGACTGTCGTCATCGAGCCTTCGTGACCGGTATTCATCGCCTGCAGCATGTCGAAAGCTTCTTCGCCACGACACTCACCGATGATGATGCGGTCAGGCCGCATGCGCAGCGCGTTCTTCACCAACTCGCGCTGGCGCAGTTCGCCCTTCCCTTCGGCGTTGGCGGGCCGAGTTTCCAGCCGGCCCACATGCGGCAGTTGCAGTTGCAACTCGGCGGCGTCCTCGATCGTGATGATGCGCTCATCGACCGGAATGTGGCTGGACAACGCATTAAGCAACGTCGTCTTGCCGCTGCCCGTGCCTCCGGAGACGATCATTGAAATCCGGCCGTGAACCGCGGCCTGCAGCACCTCCGCGATCGGAAGTCGCAGCGCGCCCAGTTCGATCAAACGATCCATCGAGAACGGCTTCTTGGAAAATTTGCGGATCGACACCAGAGGACCGTCGACGGCAATCGGCCGGATTGCGACGTTGACGCGGGACCCGTCGGGCAAGCGCGCGTCGACTGTCGGGGACGACTCGTCCACGCGCCGGCCGACGGCGGCCACGATCTTGTGGATGATTCGTAGCAGGTGCCCCTCGTCCTTGAAGTGAACGGTGGTTTCCTCGAGCTTGCCGAACCGCTCGACGAAGCATTTCTTGTGCGTGTTGATCAGAATATCGGTGATTGTCGGGTCCTTGAGCAACGGCTCGATCGGGCCGAACCCAATCATCTCGTCGACCAGGTCTTCGACAAAGGCCTGCATTTCGCGCTGGTTGAGCGGGATCTTCTCGGTGCGAACGTAGTCGCCGACATAGACGCGGAGCTCTTTGACCAGCTCTTCGCGCGGCATCCTTTCCAGCACAGCCAGATTGAATTCGTCGATGATTTTTGCGTGAAGCTTGACCTTTTCGTCCAGCAGCGCCGGGCGTTGCGCAACCAGCTCGTGATAAAGGCGATCGTCTTCCACGGGAGGCGGAGCGGCGACCCGCGGGCTTAAATTGGGGCGCTCGCGCTCGGCGGTGCCCGTAGAGAAAAAAATACTCATCTAAAAACTCGCGGCTGACGCTGGTGATGCTCAGATTGCACCGCAGTATTTTACGTTACCCAATCGTTAAGCCCATGTCACGCGGCTCAATACAATGAGGTAAATGCGCCCACTGCCTGTCTTTGAAACTACGATCGCGGGCCTGTCGAAGGGACGGGTTTGGCCTCCGAGGCAAGCAGCGCAATCGGGGCGATATCCTTGCTTACCTTCCCTTGTCCCTGGGCCGCCATAGGTATTCCGGTATTGACGCTTTGTACGGCGTTCTCAACATCGTCGCGCACAAAGAACACTTCCTCCGTGCCAAGCAGGTTTTTGACGTGATGTCGCCGCGCGAACCCTCCGACCAGGCGATATTCACAGCGGTTGAGCACGACGGCGATCTTCGCGGGCACACGCTCCACCGCCCTCACCGCAGTCAGCGACTCCGCCACGTGGCGCAGGCCCGGAATGGTGTTGAGCCCGGAGACCAGGACAACCTCCGCTGCCGACAGCAACTGGCGGGTCCAATTGAACCACGGCACCGGCAGGTCGAGCAAAATCAGATCGTACCGGGCGGCAATCATCCCGAATAGTATCTCAAGCGTCTTGGGATCGAGATCGGGCGAGTTATCCCGGCTGCGCGGCGCCGCAAGAACATCCAGGCCGCTGCTGTGATGGCTGACGAAAAGGTCGAACAATTGCGCATCCAGCCGCTCCGGATTGGCGGCGACTTCATGGATCTGCATGCGCGGCTCGATATCGAGATAATCGCAGATATGGCTGTTCTGGAAATCGAGATCGAGCAGGCAGACGCGGCGGCTGCGCGTTCGCTTCGCGGTCTTGAGCTGGATGCCGGTTTCGATGGCGAGCGTACTGTTGCCCACCCCACCGGCGCTCGGCACGAAGGCGATCATGACCGGTTCTGTCGTAGGCGGTGATTCGGCGCTGTCGGCGCCACCTTTGCCGATCCGCGCGAGAATGTCGGCGATCTCTTCCGGCGCGCCGCGCGTCGATGCCCAGTCGGCCCCACCGGTTTGCACCAGGCGCTTGTAATCGCTGGCCGGGATATCGTCGCTGATGAAGATGAAGAACAGCGAGTCCCGGTATTCGGTCGCGATCGAAACCATACGATCGAACGACGCCGGCGCGTTCAGCACGACGGGAAACAGGATGCACGCAAGCTCGCCATCGCTTCCCGCCGCCTTCGGCAGGACCTTGGTGACCTCCTCCATCCGGCTGACGATCTGCACGTCAGGTATTTTCGCCCTGATGCGATGTTCAAGGTCGTTCAACCGAGCCGAATCGATACTCGCACTGAATAAAAATACTTGCATCGTTCCAATAGTGCCGCCAAAGCGCGCCAGGTCGCGCGCACATCAAGCAAAAGCGCTCAAGAAAAAATACCGTCCCTCACAATCATCATCGCAGCAAGTAAAATCGAGCCATGCTCGCGGCCAACGGCAATTAGCCTTAAAGCCGCTTTGAGAGCGTCGTGCTGTTAGGTCCTGTGAGCCTATCGGTAAAGCTGGACCTGGTTCATGATCCTAACGTTATCCAGAGATCCTACTAGGCCCGACATCTCGCCTATCACAGCAGCGGGTGTGCTCGGGTCGGCGCCGACGGGTTGGGTCATAAAGAACTTGCCGAACCCGGCCACTGGAACATTATTTGCAGTCTGACCGCCTCCAAACGGGCCGTTAGCAAGGCAATTAATTACAGCGGCATATATCAGGCGACGGTCGGTCTGCGTATTCGATGGGCCAACACCAGGCGTCGAGCATATCGGTGCGCCCTTTTCGCCACCGGCCGCAGCACTTCCGGGCCAAGAATAATCGTCAGTCGTTTCCTGTTGATAGATCGCGTAGCGGCTAACGGTGGTGCCTTCTGGCGTACTGCAGCCGTCCGGTGGTGCGACGCCAGGGTGATTGATCTTCCAATAGTTCTCGCAGTCCCACTGCGAATTCCCAAAGGTCGAACTGTTGCCTACCAGATTGGTATCCATCGGCAGGCTGCTCGTTGGCCAGCCGATTGTGAGCAGGACTCCAGTCTGTTTTCCGGTGACCGGCCGGTCGAGGGTAAGGGTGCCGGCACTCGCCGCTTCTACGACGGCGCCCGCAGGAATATGCGCGCCTGATATGTGCGGCTTCCCGCTGGCGAGCCATGTCTGTACTTGGGTTACGACGTTGGCCGGAACATTCGTCAGAATGCAGGGGCTGGGGGTCTTATTGCAGGTTTTGTTAGTGTCGTCCGTATCGCCTTTCACGATGGTAATTGTCGAGTTGGGTATCATCGATGCCGTCTGAGAAGGTAGGGTCGTGTAATAGGGATTCGGTTTTGCGGGAGCGCAAACGGCGCCTGTCGTCTGATATCCCTTGCGAACGTTCAGTGCTGGTGCGTAGTTCGGGTTTCCGATGTACTTCTTGAGATTGTTCTCGTACATGTCGAATCGAACGTTGAACCCATCGGTGACGGAATTTTTGAATCCAGTATTTAGGTCAACTCCAACTCTCTGATAGCACGCCTTCGGTTTTGCCATCGCAATCCAATCTTCGAGGCAACTGGCGCCGTTACAAGCATCCGGTGGCATCAGATATCCGAACTGTCCGGGGCCAGTCTTGGTCGGGTCCAATCTCATTTGCTGTTGCGGATTGATGTTGGCCCTCAGCGCCAACGTCGCTTCGCTATCACTCATTCCGCCGGTCTCGTAAGGATTGCAGATAAATACCGGCGGAATGTCGCAAACGGTCTGACTGGTGAAGCCGGCAATCGCCCGCGCGCCGGTGCTGAAGCTGTTCACGCCGGCGCTCTGAAAGAACGTGATGGGCATGATGGTCGGGATCGTCACTGGGTTGACGGTGACCGCCACGAACTTCGCATCGAGGTCGGAGTTCGTCTCCGTGACGGGCCAGCCGTCGGTCGCGCGCGGCAGCGCGCTGTAGAATTTCGGCGTCGCATGGGCGATGGGGCCGCTATAGCCCAACGCCGAGAGGCGGTTGTCGACCATGGTGTTGATCGCGCTTTTGGCGCGCTCAATCGCGCCGTCCCGTTGGTTCAGTTCGCGCGCACCCGCCAGCGCCAACGCATCAGCAACCGACTGCATCTGTGTTTGCAGGCTAAAAAAGCGCCCGCCATCGAGCGCCAGCGCGCCCATGCCGATGAACACGACCATTAAAACGGTGACATAGGGCAAGATGGCGCCCCTTGTATCGTCCCGAAAGGTGGTGACGAACCGGCGCAAGCGCATGATGCGGGTTGTCATCGGGAAATCCTCTTTTTCTCGCATACGACCCAAAAAATCTATTGAGCTGCGGACGACAGCGCTTCGCCGGTGAACGTCGTCGTAAACGCCGGCATGGCGAGATTCGCGAAGCCCATCAGCCCGTTCAAAAAGAAGAATTGAAATGTCAGGTTCTGCAACGAGACGGCGATCGTCGGCACCGGCCCTGCCTCGCGGCCGGCGTAGCCGAGCCCGGTTTGCTCATAGGCGATCCGGACGTTCGCGGCGGTGATCCTCGGAAAGATGTCGCACATGCCGGCATTGTAATAGGATGCCGCATCAAAGCAGGAGGTCGCGGTGCCGCGGCCAAAGACGATCGTGTTCATCGCCGCTGCACTGTAACTTCCCATTCCCGTGCATGTGCCTCGCGTGCACGAGCATGCCCCTGACGCACACGTCACCTGGAAATCGGGCATGGGGTCTCCCAGCAAGACCGTGCCACTCACGGCGGATTTGGCAATATTGGTGTTGCCCGTAAGACCGGTTGCGACCGGATCCGACACCGCTGCGAGACGGGCGCCGACCTGCATTGCCTTGGTTGCCGCGGTCCATTGAGAGAAGGCGTAGAGAAAATCCACCGATCCAAGCAGGAATACGAACAGGATGGGAATCAAGACCGTCGCTTCCACAAGCGCCCCGCCTGCCTCGTCACGCCACAAACGGCTCACCACCATGATCCGCCCCCTAGCCCGGACCGATCGAACGCTCGGTATGCGACGCCGACAAGTACGGCACAGTTAACCCCAGCATACCAAAATAACCCAGATCCGGATCGGCGAACGTTGTGCTCACAATGACCGGGTAAATTGTCGTCGCACCCGAATATGCGCCTGCGCTGTTATCGATTGAAGGTAGGCACTCAATTTTCACTAATCCCACGCCCCAGCCGCTGACGCGGGCGGTGCCGCCACTGATGGCACCCTTCGTTGCAATGTTTTTTGCGTTCGCTACGAATGTAGCGTTGTCGCAGGGATTGGTGGGGGGCGTAGTGTCTAGGGCTGTTCGCGCCAGGTAACGCGCGGCGTCGCGCACGCCGCTCTCCACGAGCTGCTGCTTGTGGAAGTACCAGGAAAACTCGAATAATCCGAACATCAGCGTGACTAAGAAGGGCATCAGGATCGTTGCTTCGATAAGCACTGATCCCTCGTTGTCGTGCCACAATGACTCGATCGACCGCTTGAGCATCGTATTACTCGCCATCAAATCAGAAGCTCGCGTTCGTTTTGGCTCCCTTTACCGCGCCGGCACCGATATCCCCGCCGACCCGGCCCCCGATCCAGTGATATTGATATTCTGGTTGGATGGGGGCGGCTGGCCCATCGCCGTACCGCCCAGCCCAATGTTGGGGAGCGTATCCAGTGGCCTCTGATAGGTGCTATAGCGCGTGACCGCGCTGCCTGCGCGGCGAGCGTCGGAAACGATCCTGCGATCGCCGACGCCCGGCGGCCACGGGTTGATCGTATGGGTGACGGCATTGACCTGCTTGGCATCGCCCGCGCTTAAGGTGATGGTGTCGGAGCGCTGATAGTAGCGCTCCATTTCATCATTGCCCGCCAATCCGTTACAAGCCCCCAGGCTGACGATCGCGAGTAACACTGTGCATGTCATATCGGAGATCCCTTAATTGAGCGTCTTGACGACGGGCTGACCGGTAACGACCGCCGGCGGCCCGGACACGCGGATATCGGGGCCGATCATGTGCCCGTACGGCCCTTTGATCTCGCCGCCGGAATTGACGTAGTCATTGTAGCGCTTGCGCACTTCCATCTGGCCGTTGAGGAAGAAATCGACGTCATTGGCAGGCTGGCGGGAGTCCAGCGGCGACGCCAGCACCTGGCCCGGCGCCGCTGGCGCCACCAGGCGCGGCGTCACGATGATGACGAGATCGGTCTCGCGCTGCTGATAGGACGAACTGCGAAACAACGCCCCGAGCACCGGCACCGAGCCGATCCAGGGCAACTGAGAGACATCCTGCACATTGCGGGTTTGCAGCAGGCCGGCGATGGCGAAGCTCTGGCCATCGCGCAGTTCAACGGTGGTCCGGGCATCGCGGCGGGTCAGCGCCGGGATCTGCGTGCCGGCGATGGTCACGGAATTGGCGAAATCGAGTTCGCTGACCGAGGGCTCGACGCGCAGATTGATCACGCCCCGTGACAGCACGGTGGGAACGAACGCCAGCTCGACTCCGAACTTCTTGAATTCGATTGTCACGGTTGGAAGGGCGCCGGCGGCCACCGAAGAGGCCACTGGCACCGGAAATTCGCCGCCGGCCAAAAATCTCGCCGCGTCGCCCGAGAGCGCGATCAGGTTCGGTTCGGCCAGCCGGCGCACCAGGCCCTTGGTTTCCAGCGCGGTCAGCAGCAAGTCGACCGAGGTGCCGTTGTTCAATCGCAGCACGCTGGTGAGCAGGCTGCCGAACGGGACCGCTCCACTGGCCAGCGTACCGGCGGTGCTAAGCAAGGGAAGAGTGCTAGGAGGGGCACCATTACCAATTGGAGTGCGCCTGGCCTGAATGACGTCTCCAAGCCCCGTTTGTCCGATATTCGTGCCGTTTGCGTTGGCGGCAAAGAGGTTCACGCCCAGGTCGCGGCCGGCCTCCCTGTTGACCTCCAGGAAGCGAACTTCCAGCATCACTTGCTGCGGCGCCGCGACGTTCATGGCGTTGACAACGATGGCGCCCTTCGGGGCGGATCCCGTGGCAATGGCCATCGCCCGCTCGGCGGCGACCGCATCGACCGCGGTTCCGCTCAGGATCACCTGGCCCTCAGTGGATCGGACGCGAATGCCGCTGGCGCCGGTGCTGCTCTGGATGTTCTGCTGCAGGTTGCCGGTGTCGATCGTCACCTCGACGTCGAGGATCCCGATCTGCCGCGCGGCGTCATCGAACAAGACGATGTTGGTGGTGCCGGTTTGCCTGCCGAGGACATAAATCGTGCGATCGCCGAGCGGTTTCACGTCTGCGATATCCGGCGAGCCGGCGACAATCGTCGCGAACGGGCGTTCGACCCTGAACGTGCGCGACTTGTTGACGATCACCGTCACCCGGCGCACGTCACTGACTTCACTGATGAACACGCCATCCGATTTGCGGTCCGCGGCTCCGGCCCGGTTGGTGGAAAGGCTCCATGTCAGCGCGGCTGCGACGATAGCACCGATGGCGAGCAGCTTTCCCCAAGCTTTCCGCGAACTTTTCCGCGAATCACGAACTCCGTCCATCCTCTTTGCCCCGTTTGCCGCCATCGCGGCCTTCCAATCGCCCTGCCCCCTTGCAGGTGCGCCGCATCCAGCAAGCCTACTCGCTGGCCTGGTGAATCACGTCATACTTTTTTTCGTCGGTCCCGTGAAAAATGACGATCTTCACCGTGTCCGACTTCAGTGCCTGGAGAAGCGGCGCTGATACTTTCTCAACCGCCGGCCGCGGCGAGGCTTTCGCCTCGCGCCGGGCAAATCCGGGGCCCAGATCACCGTCGGTGATCCGCCCGCCCTCCGCATGGCTGCCCTCGGCGGGCTGCCGCAGCACCAGCGACAGTTTTCCGATATTGCCGGCGAGCAGAACTTTTTGCGCCTGCTCCGGGCTGACCTGCAAGGTGACCGCCTTGGCGACCGTAGCGATAGCCGGCTGATCCTGACGCTCATTGACGAGCTGGTCGATCGCCAGCACCTTGACATACTGGATGAGAACGTCGACGGAATTTTCCGTTTCGCCCCGCTGCGTCTCGGTGCGAAGCAGCACAACGTCGACGCGATCGCCCGGCAAGATGAATCCTGCAACACCACGGATGTCATCGACGCGCACCGTCACAGCGCGCTGTCCCTCCTCGAGCAGGACCGAGAGCGACGCGCGCTGGCCTGGCGCCGTAATCTTCGGCCGGAGGACGAGTTCGCTCTTGTCCATGGCGCTTAGCACCACGCGACGGCCGTCCTTGAACAGCTCGGTCTTGCTCCCGAACGCGCCCTCGGGCAGCTGTTGTCCAGTCCACGGAATTTCCGAAACGTTCTCGGCTGTAAGAACGGTACCGAACGCCAACCGCGCCGCGGCCACCACAACGGTCATCGCCTTCGGCGCCTCAGGTTGAGCCGTGGTGTGCCGCTCAATCCAGCTACGCGCCATGAAGGCAGCAATGCCGCCCATCGCCAGCGCGAGGAGCAGGATGATCAAATTACTTCTGCGCATTCTTCAAATTCGCCACGTTGCTCAGAGCCATATTCGGCGTCTGATGGAAAAAGCCAACGACGAGGTATGCCGCCCGCGGCAATAATTACGTCAGCTTCGTGCAGCGCACGAAGCTGACGTTCAACAATCGATCTGCAAAACTAATGTCATGTATTCCCGCGCGACCCCCGGTTGCCCGGGCGTGGCTCAAGGAGCAGGAGCAGCAACCGGCAGCGCGGCATTCAGGGCCGACCACTTGCCGCTGACCCACGTACCGACGGAAACGATCGTGCCGATGACCGCAACCAGCATGATACCAAGGAGCACGGTGTACTCGATGAGCGCCGCGCCTTCTTCGTCCTTGCTGAACTTCTGGATGTTGCTCAGAAACTTACGCATAGTATACGCCTCCAAATTGGATGTGGATTTTTTCTTAACAATCTAGCGATGCGGGACGGCCCGACCACCACTGGGTAAACAATGTCTTAAAGAGGGGATTAAGTCAATGTTTTGCCTACTTTTACACGATTTATCCTTAATCGCGGCGGGATCGTGTAACCAACAAGTCACAACGTGGAATCTGGAACTTGGAACCGTGAGATCCCCTTGTTTAGGCAGCATAATTGAGCCGGCGGAACCGCAAAAAGCGGCTTTACGGGCGGCGCAGTTCCTCACGCAAAACATGCGGTTGGATTTACTGCGCTTAGCGGTCTTTCAGAGCGGCATTTGAGCGCACATAAAAATCGGCAAGTCGCGCGGGAATCACGAGAGGCGTCCGCGCGGCATAATAGGCGAGGTCGTTGACGCTCCGGATACCTGGCTGATCTCGAGCGGATCGATCGCATCCTCACGGAGATGGGGCCGCCCGTCACTTGTAGTGCCAGGTACGTCCCATTCGGAGCAGCGGGGCCTCCATCAGCGTCCATGAGGCCCACGCAAGTCCGATCGCCGCGAACAAGGCGGCGAAAGTCACTATAACCTGAGGCGCGGTTGCGATGTCCGGTCGCGCATCAAGGATAAGGCCGTGCATGACGCCAGCGACGGGCTGGTGGATGAGGTAAAGGCCATATGAGATGGTGCCGAGCATCTGCCAGAACCGCAAACGGAAGAAGCGAAGCGTTGTCCAGCCCCGCGCAGCGAGTAACACATACGCCGCAAACAACATGGCCATCAGCAGCGGGCTGATAACGAACAACAGATTCCCGCCGGTAGTGCGGAATTGGACAACCGCGAGCAGCACTCCGGCCACAGCAGCGAGCGGAATCAGGCGCAGAATGATCTCATTCCCCGCGTATCGTTGATGAACATAAGCGGCGAGTACACCGGACAGCAGGATATCTCCGCGACTGAACAGCAGCACTTGGCCCGCGATTTCGTCGCCCGTCCAATAGAGCAAAGCGCGCGCTGCGCAGCCTAACGTGATGCCGCCGAGGATGGCCGGCAACAACCAGCGCGTCGGTAGCAAAGTGATGATTAAGGGGATGGCGAGATAGAATTGCTCTTCGACCGCCAACGTCCAGGTCGGCAGGAGCCACGGTGTCCCGTAATCGCCGCGCAGCGCCATCACGAAATTCTGGGTGAAGGTCAGATAGGACAGCGCCGGCAGCGGCTCGCCTGTCCATGACGTTGTTCCGTGCAGCCACGCAAATCCCAAGGTGAGCGCGATCGTGGCGAAGTATACCGGGAAAATGCGAAACGTGCGTCGGATGTAGAACACCGGAAAGAAATTCGGGCAATCTTTGCGCTCCAGGATGATGGAGCCGATCAAAAAACCCGAGAGCACAAAGAACAGGTTGACGCCCATCCAGCCGATGGTGAGCCCAGGGAGCCCGTGTTCAACCTCTCCAAAGTAGTGAGCAACGACCACTGCCAAGGCCGCCATTCCGCGAGCTCCGTCGAGTTCGGGAATGCGCGTTCCGCTTGATATCCGGTTGGGGATGGCCCGGGGTCGGCACATAGTTAATGCGACACTTTGGGGGATTTTGTAGCAGCGGCGTCGACTAGGCGGCGGATGGCCTCAGAAAGCGTCGGCTTGTCAGGCTGGCGCTGCGCCCACGCTTTCACGTTGGCCACCTGCGAATCACTCATTTGGATCGGAGAGAAACGGGTGCATCCCGGCCCTTGTCAATCCTGCGCGCTGCTAATGCAAGACGATCTTCATCGGACGGTAAATGGGAGAATCGGCTTCTGCTCGCGGCCCTGGCCGCCTGGTGATCTAAATCAACGAGCCGAGGTGGCCGGCGCACGCGGGGATGCTGCCGATCGTGGTGCTGGAACGGCCACAATAAATCGCCACCCCCAAAATCGCCTGCCTAACAAACCTACCACCGCAACCCCCAAAGCGAACAAGAGAACGAAACATGTCTGAATCGATCAAAGCCGCTCCAGCGGATTCTCGATGAAAGCTACGCCGTCGACCGCTGCATTTCCGCGCTCATAGGTGGACATGTAAATCTGAACTGTCAGGATGGCGACGGCCGCGATGATTCCCCCGCCGAATAAGTCAATGAGATGGTGCCCGCCCTCTGGAAGAGTCGATAGAATCACGGCTGCATTGAGCAGCATCGCGGGAATCGCGATGTAGCGAACATCTCGCACTGCCCAAGCTGTTATTATGGCGAGCGTTGTGTGAAACGATGGGAAGGTGACGAGTCCCTGAACTCTGGTAAAATCCAAGATCGGAGCCGCATCGTTGCGCAACGATGTAAACACCTCTCGATGCCACACGCCCGCGTTTGCAGTGTATTGGCTAAACAGGTCCCGGGCAGGCTGGTAATAGGCATAAGCGCCTTCGGCGGGAACCAGTGTGACAACAACACCGGTCATCAGATCTGACATGGCAAGCACTGCGAGGAATTTAGCCAGCGGCTCGCGCTGTCTTGTGAAACCCAGAAAAAGAATCAGGAGCACGAGCTGCGGGGCGGCGGAGTGATACGCGGCGCTGAGCGCCCAGCTCAAAATGTGGGACTGATTCGCAAAGGCGAGAAACGCTGGCCAATCGAAGCCAATTGCCTTGTCGATGGCCGCCAGCTCAGCGTCTCTCAGCGGCAGCCCCAAGCTCGCCGAGAGATAGGAGAATGTCACGCCCGTGATGCCGCTTGCAATAATGAACGCGGCAGCTTGGAGCAAGAGCTTGGTGCCATCGGCAATTACAGAAATGCTTCTGCCGAGCACCGACTGGTCGGAGCGGAGCCGATTTGCGACGGCGATGGTCGCTAAATAGGCGACGCTGGCGATCGCCACGGTCCGCAGGATGAGCACAAAAGTCCCCGGCGCAAAGGTCAGCTTCCCGAACTGAAGCCAAATTACATCGACGACAAGAAAAATCGCGACGACGCTCCATGCCAGAATCATGGGGTTTCTTGATTGCGTCATAAATTGCCCCTCGCCCTTAGTGGCGGAAACTACCACCACAACCTCACAGCGAACCAGAGAACGAACCATACCTCAATCGTTCAAAGCTGCTCCAGCGGATTCTCGACGAAAGCTACTCCGCCGACCGCTGCATTCCCGCCTTCCTAGGTGGACATCAACAGAAAAAGGCCCGCCGAAGCGAGCCTTTGGCTAATCGATTTGGCAGCGGGTCTATGCGTCAGCCGAAGAGGTAACGCCGCGTATCGGGGTTCTCCCGGCGCCACATCACGTTATCCAGGAAGTAATGGTGGACGTTGATGAAAACCCAGAAGATGAACATGAACATGGAGGCTCCGAAGATCTCCTTATTGTAGGGCACCATCATGTCGAGCACGACCGGAAGTCCGAAGAAGCCCAAAAATCCGACCAAGCAGCCGATGATGATGAAGCACGCAATGTTGAGGCGATACCTGACCCCCAGGAACTTCCTGGTGAGGGACAAGGTGAGCGGCTCCGAGGCGTCCTCCTGACCTTTCTCATAGTTGGTCTCGAATCGCCACACGACAGCCAAATACTGCAGGGAATGCAGGGCCGGCACGACAAGGATCAAGAGCGGATTAACTTTTACGAACAAGAGCCAAATGTAGAGGCTCGCCACGTATCCCACCACGCCATTGTACGGCAGGCTGCCGGTATTCCCTTTCCAGCGGCGATGGAGAACCCATAGCGTCATCACACTCGTAACCACCACGACGGCGGTTGCGATGGACAGCACCGCTGGTGGCACGGGGAATAAGTAGTATTTAAGGCCGAACAGGTTACGCTCACTCAGGGCCACATTGATATTGAGCCACGATAGTATCCAAACGGCGTAGCTGTTGACGAGCAACGCCTTCTTGTCCGTTGCCTGGAAGAACTGCTTCTTAAGCGCAGCATCGACCATGAGCATGCCGTAACCCTGCTTCACATAATGCCAGCCGACGAAGAACGCCATGGCATTGCCGCCATAGCCCAGAATCTGAACATCGCCCCTTGCTACCGTAATGGCGAAGAAAATCGCCATCGCGATGGGCACCACAATCCCCGCAACGATGTACCGCACACGCAGGGCCAGGCTATGATCCGCACCGAAACTTTTGCTGCCGAAATTCCGATAGAAGATCTGGTACGAGTGCGCAAAATGCGGATTGTTGATGACGTTGCTGAGCAGGAACATCGCCAGCCAGATTGACGCATAGTACTTTTCCGGAGGTCGAAGAAACAGCAGCGGGAGAAGGATGAGTGAACTGCCCCCCATGCAGATGAAATCGACAAAGGGGCCGTAGAGGTAACGCCGTCCGTCTAAGCCAGGGGTTCGGTCGTAGGCAACCGCCCCTGTGGCACTGATGTTTCCGGAAGACATCTGACACCCCCTTGGACCATCCCCCAAATGGAAATACCAATACCAGTAAACATTTTTAATGCCAGCGAGCCAGTCGCGCGAGGGTTAACGCGAGGATTCGGGCGGAGAGAAGCAGAGTAGCACCCCAGGAACCCTCGTGGATGCTGCAGCAAACGTCGTATCCTCAAGTAGTAACAGTTTGCGGTGTTGCTGCCCAGCGACGTGCAGCCATCGGGATCTGACAATCGCCACTGCGTTGCCGCGGCCGAAACCTTGGTAGCTCCTTCCGGAGTTGCCAGCAGCCTGCCCTGCTCCTCCGCAACATCTTTGTTGAGCAGCTGGCACGTCGGCCGGCCCTAGAGAAAATTGCCGCGATAGAATGAACGCACGCAGTGCGCGGCGGTGTGATTTTGTTGAAGCGGATCAACGTGATTTGCCTGGTCCGGTCCCGGCGTCAAGTCCAGCGGAGGCCAAGTCAGCCCGACCGGGCGCAGACAAATCCATGTCCGCTGGATGACGGTGACAAGAAAGCCCGATCACCGGGGAGAGCACGAAGGAAACTGTTAAAACCATTGCGTGCGGGAATGCCGGGTGTTCCGGTGCGACCGTGGCGACTACCGTGTGCTTTCTACCTTTGCACACGGGCTGCGGGTGCAGCGGGCACCCGGCATTCCCCACGCCCTCTGTTTTCCCAGGGCGAATGATTCATGCACACCTCGGGCGCCCAGCGCCGCGGGGCGACGACGCGTGTCTGGGACCCGGGCGCGTCCGCAGCGAACCCTTTCACAAATAGCTGATAGCCGCTTTTGCTTTCACCGTTCCAGAACATGTTTCGTCGATACGCGCTCGAGCCCGCGCGACACCAGGCGCCGCTGCGGCGGCGAGTTGCCCGGGCCGTGACGAGCAAGCCGCACACTTTAAAATGGAGTTTAACATGTTGGCCTCCATCAAACAGGCATCGATCACAATTGGAGTGACGCTTGGGCTAAGTATGCCCTTGTCTCCAGCCTTTTCCGACCCCGCTCCATCGAACACAGCAATGCAGAACCAGGCCGCTCCTGCGTTAAGAGCTGGCAATCTTGTTCGGCTGCGTTCAGGAGGGCCATTGATGACCGTCGTCGGCATTGAGGACGATCAGGTGAATTGCGCTTGGACCGACCGGGATGGCCATATTGGATATGAACGTCTCCCCATCGATGCGCTCGAGCCGGGAATACGCATTCTCAACGGCCTCCCCAGACCAATTCCGGACGATTACGGCCTCCCGGGACCAGTTCCGGACGATTCGTAACGCGACTGTACGAAATTGCCGGGACGTTATCGGCGATAGCACCACGGGCGCGCCGCTGGCAGCAAGGGCGGCTTGTAGAGCCCGGGAAGGCGAAGGGGAAATGACGGAGGTCGAATGAAATCTGGTGATCTGCCGATTTCATTCGAGCAAGGACAAATTGTTATGCTTAAGACCCGATCCAGGGTTGCCTCGGAACCAAAATGCAATCAGTATTCAGCATTTTGGGGCTGGGGAATTTCAGAATGGCAGAATTTATCGTGAGAGTTGGGGATGAGCCGTGTCTTGTAACGACCAACAAACGATCGAAAACCGCTTGGGTGGCATCGGGCGAATACATGGGCAAACGGCACAGCAGCGAGCACAGAACCGAAGGCGCTGCGGTCAAGCAATGGCGAGAATCGGCGCAGCGCGACCAAGGCATCCAAAGCTTTTGACAAACTGTTATTCGCCGGCGATTTGAACCCAATCGCCCTTCGTGTTTTTTGTGTCGCGGTGTTTAGCGCCGGAATCCCAGTCGACGCAGTTTCTTACGTCGTTAGAATTATTGAACTCGCACACTTCTCTCCGCATGGTCTTGCCGTTCACATCTTGAATGACTACGGCGAGCCCCTGTCTCCCGTCCTTTAGCGCGTACGCCAGTCCCAGAATGCAGTTATTGAACTCCGGCTGACACAAACGGGAAAGAGCCGCGTTGCCGTCATTCTGCTGGGCTGAGAGTTTAGCCACCTTGTCTATGAACTCATTCCAAGAAGAGGCGTTTGTTGAGGCTCTTGCTTGCGGTGCTACAGCCGCCAGCGACGCGAACTCTTCGTCCGTTACAACTTGTCTCGTTTGAACGGGCTTTCCCTCCATCGTTACGCCCATGGACTGGAGATCTTGCGAATTGAGCCACACTATCTGTCTCGATGGCGTCTTCACCATCCGCCCTATGATCGCGGATGGAACACCAAGCTCCTGCGCGAAGCGAGCCATCGAGACGGTTGCGGCGTCCGACAGCACAGTCTCACGACCGCCTTTTTCAGAGGCTTTGTGCACACCGATCTGTGCACCATCGCCTATGAACTTCGGATCACCTGCGGCGAAGGCCAAAAAGCATGCTGATGCACAAACCGCCCCCTGACCAACAGTGGTCGAAATCTTCCCCTCTCTAATCGTTCCTGCCAGCCTTGCACCTTCCAGGAGTCTACCGCCTGTCGAATTTAGCTGAACGTTCTCGACGAGCTTGCCCGTGGCCTTTGCCTGCTTGACTTCGCTGATGAATGCATCGGCGTCGCCTGCTGTGATCTGACCAGATATCTGGATAATCACACCGCCCTGTTTGCCCGGCAGGCTCTTTATTGTCGCTGACGATGCCGGCGCGCCCCAACAAACGGCGACCGCTATTCCCAGAAAAATCGCGCAACCCGACGACTTCATGGCGCCCCTGATGCCTATCAAGCTAAGTTTTTCGCAAGCTTTAGGCGTGCGCAAGGGATTTTCCCATGTCAGGGATTGTCGATTGCGTTCCCCGGCCGCGGGATACGCCAATCTGGAAGCTTTAAGCATCGCTGAAATGCCGATCCTTCCGGAAAAGGGCGCCGCGGTCACGGCTTTTCGCTGCATACCTTCGCCTCGAGTGCTTCGACAACGAGCCCCTTGAAGGATGCGCCAATTTCGGATTGCGAAGCGTTTCGTCGCGGGTTTAGCGACGCCTGATTGGTTGGCTGCCGAACCATAAAAGTCAGCGCGCCGTGCTCTTTGCCTTCCGGTCGCTTATGGCCTCTTGGAGGTCAGACAGAATGACTTTTATGGCTTGGATTTGCGCCTCCATCTCCTCAAGCGAGGCCTTCGGGGCTTCACTCACCCACATCGGGTTATCCAGCATCCGCCGCAATTGAAACTGCTGGTCTTTAAGCGCCTCAATCAAATTGAGCTTGTCTGGCAATTTGGCCTCCCCCTCCATTTTTCGGTAGTGTCTCAGTTTGAAAGCCCAACTTTTGTGCTTAGGACTTGCGTTTTCTCAAAACGCAGGGTGAAGGGGCGGTTAGAACTACGCTCCGGGCACGCCCATACCCCACCAAGCGCCCGTGTGAACCCCGCCCGAGCCCCCTAAAGCTGGCGGGGTTCTTTTATGGGGTACTGGCCGAATTAGGCCACTCGTAGATTCAAAAACAGGCCACGCGCAAAAGCCCGGCTTTTCAGCCGGGCTACTGCAAGTATCGATACGTGAAACAATCCAAAGACCATAGCGGAGCGGGCTTGAGCCGGTATGTGAACTACTTAACACTGTCGCAGATTTATTGACTGGGCCACTCGCCATTTCAAAACAGGCCACTCTTGGAATCTAAAACAGAATTTAATGGGATCGGCGGATTGCGAACCTACATCAGAGTAGTGCCGGCGTCCCTCCGGCACTTCTTTGCGTAAGCTACGGCCCCAGCTTCCCCCCGAGCTGGGGCCGTTTCTTTGAAGGGGCCGGTTAGCAGCGGGGTTAAGCCGACGCAAATACGCCGGGCGTGAGTTCGAGCGACGCGAAAGTGAGGAATGATGGCAGGTGGATATGTTTATTTTTGCAAAACGAGCCCAATTCGATAGGCCGAGCACTCGATAAATCCGCAATACAAGCCTTCGCTACTTCCGCGCTCGAAAATCTCAGGCGAGCTACTCAATACTCAATCTGTTCGGAGACTACCGCTTGGCCGTTGGTCGTCGATTTTCGTCATCACCGAGCGGAAAAACTGGTCCCGGTCTTGGATCAATCTCAGTTGGTGGGCTCTGAACGAGGCAACACGCTTTTGGATCTCTGCACGCTCGCGCGTGCGAGGCCCTGACGTGGCGATCGGCTCTGCCGGCGCTTCAACCCGCTCGCGCTTGAGCTGTACCGGCTGCTCGGCGTTCTGAACCAGATCTATTGGCGCGGCAATGATTTGCGGCGCGACCCGACTTGGCGTTGACGCGGCGACTTCTTCCACAAAAGCCATCGTCTGCGCGATGAGACGGTCGCGCTCTTCCATCCACGATTTCATATCACACCTCAGCCCGGAATATTCTGCAGAAGCGGTAGCGTTTGGTCAATGAAATTGAGAGTTAGACATGGTTAATTGGATCGCCCAAGGTTCGTTGATCGCCGTCACCTGTCCATTGGCCTTTCGCCGCGTCCCATGGTGACCGAACCTAGAATGCTCGCGCATGTTGGCGGGGCCGCCTGCGGTCGGCTCGATGCGGCCGCCACTCTTCAAAAAGGGATATGCGATGCAATAAATGCGGACCAGGGCCCCACATGGGTAACCCCCGTGCATGCCACGTCGCCTGGGATTAGCTTTGCAAGTGAACCACTCTTACGCAGCAACGCTGCGTTGGACCGTAGTGTACCCTGTTCAGTAACAGTTTGCTCTATTCCCGCCCAGCGTTGCGCAGCCGTCGGGATTTGATAGTCGCCATTGTGTTGCCGCAACCGAGACCTTCGCAGCTGCTTCCGGATTCGTCGGCAACCTGCTCTGTTCTTCCGCCAACATTTTCGCGTGAAATTTGGTGATTTGCGCGTTGCGTTCGAGCAGGGACAAATTCCGCGCCTGAACCTGCTCGGCGAGTGACTTTCGCAATGCGTTCTCCTGGTCGAGCAAATCGGGAAACGGCAGCACGGGGCGCAATAGCTCGGTCGCCTTGATGACGCATGTCGCGCGTGCGACCGCATGCACTATTTCGTCAGGGTAAGCGTATCGGCATTGCGCTAGAGCCTCGTTTGCGCTGTCGCGCGCCGGATCTAACGCCTCGTTCATCTCCTGGCGCTGAATCCCACAGCCAGCCAGCACAACACAAAGTGCCCCACCTATTAGCAATCTCATCCATCAGCCCCACACAGGTTTATTTCGCAACCTGTGGGAGAGCGCAAGTTTGGGTAGTGGGTCATTTGATTGTGGCAGACTTCCGGGCTGGAAAACGGACGGTCCCGGGCGCATATTCCGAGAATGGCGACAATTGTCCGATGCAATTGCGGCGCCGAGTACGAACGCACTGAAACAAAGTTCTTGGTACCGCATACAGGTGGCGCGGTCTGCACGGTCTGCGGAGCTGCGCTAGAGTCGTGGTGGAATAGCACCCACGTTCCCTCATTCGAACTTGTAGAACGTCCAGACAGAAAGCTGGTATGACTAGCCACCCCAAACGCCCCAGGGACCCCAACCAGCTCGCTAAGTCGATTATCGATATTGCGACGGGGGAGAAGCCAGACCGTGACCCTACGCCAGAAGAGCAGGGTAAGGACCCGGCTGCGGTCGCCATGGGTAAGAAGGGCGGGAAGGCGCGGGCCGATGGCCTGACCGCAGAGAAGCGGTCAGAAATCGCTCGACGGGCGGCACAAAAAAGATGCGCCGAAGATTAAGGCTGTCCGAATCAATTGGACGGGGGTGTAGGCGATAACCCTTGGGTAGTGTCTCGGTTTGAAAGCTGAACTTTTGTGCTTAGGACTTGCGTTTTCTCAAAACGCAGGGTGAAGGGGCGGTTAGAAAATACGCACCGGGCGCGCTCACCGCCCTACGACCCAGGCGCCCAGTGTGAACCCCGCCCGAGCCCCCCAAAGCCTGGCGGGGTTCTTCCTATGTTACGCTTTCTTTAAGGTCCAGGAACAGGCGTCAATGCCTTTGATTATGGCCCGTGTCTCTGGAGCCCCCGGAGACACTAACTTGAGCGGCCCCAGTCGCCTCCGTGCTGGGGCCGTTTTTTGGTACTGGCCGAATTAGGCCACTCGCAAGATTCAAAATAGGCCACACGCAAAAGCCCGGCTGAAAAGCCGGGCTAATGCAAGTATCGATACGTGAAACAATGTAAAGACGATAGCGGAGCGGGCTTGAGCCGGTATGTGAACTACTTCACATTGGCGCAGATTTATTGACTGGGCCGCTTGCCATTTCAAAACAGGCCAACGCTTCGCGATTGCCATCACACCCCTGCTTTACGCTAAGCATACCACGGGAGCTGGGCGGGCGCGACCGTCTGTCCGTCAAGGGCCAATAAATTCAAACTCAGACACTACCCAAGTTTGATCATCCAAATTGAACAAGCCTAAATCGCTCTGGAAGCTCCGGGAACCTTATACCGGCTTCCCCGCGGGTCGATTTGGCCAATCGTCCGCCGCTTCTTCAGATGGTTGCGGTTCGGCGGATTCCTCGAGTAAGCGCTCCAGCTCTGCCGTGATGTCACGGGTATCGACTGGCACAACGGTTTCCGGGACGCTTGCGTCACGTTCCCGCGCTCCTGCCTCATCCTCTGGCTTGATGCCGCCTGCGATTGCCTCGACCCGCAGCTCGAGCGGATTGCTGAAATCGAATAGCGTAGGGCCATCTGATGCCCCGCCCCTTCTTTCACGAGGCACGATCTCCTGCATAGCCCAGCGATCAACTGCCTCGACGAACAGCGCCGCGTGCGTCAGCCCATGGCGTCGGGCAAAAGAATCGATCCGGGCCAGCGACAGAGCGGGAATAGCAACATCGACATGCGCGATTCGGAGGTCATCAGGTACATCAATCGCTGCCAGAAGCACCGCATCGCCCCGCTCGATCGCGTCGGCAGCCGTTGGGCTAGAAATCCGTTGGTTGGCCTCCAGCAGGCGTTCGATGTGCAGCGAAAGCGCCTCTCTTGCTTTCGCGATAACGTGGTCGAGGGTCGATGCACTCGCCGCGCATCCGGGAAAATCCGGAAACGATGCCGTGTATCCGTACTCACTGTCGCTTCGCACGATGGCGATGAAGGTCGTCATCTACCGAATCCACAATTAACTCGATCCATCTTGATCTATCGGCATGATGTAGGTGCGGTGCAGACTCTGGGCTGTTTTCGCTCCATCGAACCGAACACGAAAGCCGTTGGCGTTACGAGCCATGCTAAGGATGGTTCCAGTTCGACCACGCTGTTTCGGGCAGCGCTCGATACCCAAGCGCGTCAATTGAAACCGGGAGCCCGGCCTCAACTCCGGTTCGGGGATCGACTCAGTCATGCTGGAGAGTTTTAGGCTTGGATCCCCCACGCCAAGTTTCTCCTTCCAGGCCCATTGTTCGGCCGTCAGAGGGATAGCTTAGATGCCGCTGTGGCACTCGAACAAGCAAAACGAATGCCTGGAACGGTTTCATTTCTGCCGGAACGCATGATTGAATGACATCACCAGTGGGCCGACGATATAATCGAAGGCCGTGCGCTGGATGGTTGGGATCATCACGGTCGCCGGCATGCCGGGATAAAGCTTGATGTTGGGCATTGCGGCGAGCTCGGCCTCGTCAACCCGAACAAACGCCACATAATAGGGATTGTTGGTCTTGGGGTCGGTCAGCCGGTCGGCAGAAACGTGAATAATGTCGCCATGGATGATCGGGACTATGCGTTGCTTGTATGCGGTAAGGTGAACCTCCGCCCGCATATTCGGGCGGATGTCGCTGATGTCCTCAACGGCTATTTGAGCTTCTATGGTAAGTAGATCCTGATCCGGCACAATGTCGAGAATCTTCTCGCCGCGCTGAATGACGCCGCCGACCGAAAATACGGTTAGCGCGACCACACGCCCGGCATAGGGCGAACGGATTTCCATACGACCAAGCACCGCCTTGGCATTCATCGCCTTCGGGATCACCTCGAGCATCTTGGCCTGAGTATCGCGCAGGTCCTTGGTGACGTCAGCCATTCGGTCGTTGTCCAGCTGGGCAATCTGCTGCTGCTGCTCGGCGATCGCCTGGCGTGCCTTGGCAATATTAGCCTTGGCGTCCGCGATCTGTCCTTCCAGCCCAAAGGCGGTGCGCTCAAGCTGCAAGATACGCGGCCGAGCGATCAACCCTCGCTCCACCAGCGGCGCGATGTCCTTGGCTTCCGCACGCACTGACGAAATTTGGTCTGTAAAAGCTTTCACCTGCGCTTCGGCGCCAACGATCTGCGAACCCAACTGATTGATTTTCTCCCGGATCACGCTGCGCTGTCCTTCAAGGGCTGCGCGACGACTCTCGAACTGGCTGACTTGGCCGTTCCAGACACTCTTGAAATAGCTGTCTTGGGTCTTGAGGTCCTCCGGCATGACGAGTTCGGAGCCGCGATCAAGCTCGGTCAGCAAGCGTGCTTCGGTGGCGCGAAGGACCATGTATTGTTGTGACAGTACGTCGTACTCCGCCCGCGCTTGGGTTTCGTCGAGCACGACCAGGATGACGCCGGCATTGACCTTGTCGCCTTCCTTGACGCGCAGTTCCTTTACAATCCCGCCGTCGAGATGCTGGATGCTCTTACGGTTTCCATCCACTTTTACGACTGCGTTCCCGACCACCGCGCCATTGAGAGGCGCGATCGCAGCCCATGCCCCGATGCCACCGAAAAAAATTGCAATGATCAACCAGCCCGCGAGAGCGACACGCTTGATCGAGTCGCTCGGAGCTCCGTCACCGGAAATGGTTTTCATAACGGGTGAAATGGCGCCCAGGCGCATCGCCCGATTTGCAGTAGTATCCAGAACGGTCATGCTTTATTCCTAGCTGGCGGTGCCCTGAACCGCATGGACCGGCACGGCACGCGTGAGACGCGACATGATCTCGGCGCGCGGCCCAAACATCTCGGCAACGCCGTCCCTGAGAACCAGAATCTTGTCGACCACCCCGATGGTGCTTGGCCGATGGGAGACGATGACCACGGTCGTGCCGCTTTTCTTGAGCTGCATGATGCAGTCGGTCAGGGCCGCATCGCCGTCGGCATCGAGGTTCGAACTCGGCTCATCAAGGACAACCAAGCTGGGATTGCCGTAGACCGCGCGCGCAAGACCAATGCGTTGGCGATAGCCTCCAGAGAGAACAGCACCACCCTCCCCCACCTGCGTGTCATAACCGTTGGGCAGCCGCAGGATCATCTCGTGCACACCGGCCATTCGCGCCGCCAGGATCACTTCCTGATCCTCGCCCTCCTGGAATCGACTGATATTGGCCGCGATGGTGTCAGCGAACAATTCGATGTCCTGGGGCAGATAGCCGAGATGCTGACCGAGCGATGTCCGCGCCCAGGCTGAAACGTCCGACCCGTCAAGGCGCACGGCTCCTGCAGACGGCGTGTACACGCCCACGAGATGGCGCGCCAGCGTGGATTTGCCGGCGCCGGTGGGGCCGATGACGCCCAGCACTTCGCCCGGGTCGATCCCAAACGCCACGCCGCGCAGGATTGGCTTCGAGCTGGCCGGCGGTACGAACGTCAGGGATTCAACCGAGAGACGACCGTCTGGCCGCGGCAGCGAGAGCCCTGCTTCACGCGGCGGGCTGGCTGCCAAAAGCTCGCGGACGCGAAGAAACGCCCCACGCGCCGAAACGAGGTTGCGCCAGGATCCGACAATCTGCTCGACCGGCTGCAACGCCCGACCAAGCAGAATGCTGGCTGCAAACATGGCACCGACCGTCGCGAGCCGCTCGATCACCAGATAGGCGCCGAGGCCAAGGATGACCGACTGCATCGAGAGCCGCAGAAAACGGATGATGCTCTGCATGGTCGCGGCGCGGTCGCTCGCGACGACCTGGCGTTCAAGCATGCGATTGCGATCACGGCCCCATCGCCATCGGTCATGCCCATGGCGCGCACCACCTCGGTGTTGCGCAGGCTCATCTCGGTAAAGCTGTAATTGCGCGACGCCGCCTCACTGGACTCGGTGAGCGGTGGCTTGACGATCCATTCGTTGAGCAGCGCCATCAAGATAAGGAGAATCGAGCACCCCAGCGCAAACGCACCGAGAGCCGGATGCAAAACGAAGATCACCGCGATGTAGATCGGCGCCCAGGGAAGATCGAAGATCGCATGGATGCCCATTCCGGTGATGAACTGGCGGAAGGTGTCGAAATCACGCAGCAACTGACTGCGCGCCCCACCGAAACTCGCCGAGCGATCGATGATTGCCGTCATGACTCGAGCAGCGATCTTCTGGTCGAGACGGATGCTGGCGCGCGTCAGCACGCGGGCGCGTACCGCGTCGAGCCCGGCCAGCGCCAGGAAGGCCATCAGCAGGGCAATGGTCAGCATCACCAGCGTAACCTCGCTGGCGCTCGAGATTACCCGGTCATAGACCTGCAGCATGTACAGCGGGCCGGCCAGATAAAGCAGATTGATCGCCAGGCTGAACATCGCCGCGGTGACGAAATAACCTTGGCAGGTTCGAAGCAAAAGCCGGAGTTCGTCAGTTCTCTTGAACGGAGCACTCACATGATTTGGCGAAAACCGCCCCCCTTAAACAATAATGTGCCGCCATACGCGTTCGGCAAAACGACAATCGAGCCAAGTCAAATATAGCAGATATTGGTCACGCTTATTCTTTATCTCAAACAATGTTTAACACAGCGGGCGCTTGCACAAAAGGAGCTCCGCTCGCCGGGTCGCCGCCGTCGTAACAATTCCTTTTGCCCTTGCGGCACAGGGGTTTTATAAACGTACTACTGACGCCCCAGCGCCGGCGTACAGCGCTCCAGCTCCCATGAGAGCACCGGGAGTTCGAGTGGCTGCAGGGCGTGCAGGCGCGACTATTTGGGGAGGGCAGACATCAGTTTGGCGGCGTCAGGGGCGGCTTGACCGCAAGGACGGCATCGGCGCTCTTCGTCAGGCCGCCAGCTACTTGTTTTGCCGCATCCGGCGATAGCGCATAGCCTTCCTGGTTCTCCAGGCGATGGTTAAGAATGAGCAGGACCAATCTCCGGCCGCTCGTGTCAGCCGTCACCGTAAAATTCTTCGGGATTTCAAATCTAATCTCATCAGGATTGGGGCGGGCGACACCGTTGCGCTTGGGCGTAGGAACGGCTACTACACTTGGCGCAAGGCCGGGATTAACCGACGGTTCGAGAGCGCCTTTCGCCCGCACCAGGGCATCAATGAGATCATCCAGGCACTCACGCGCGAACCTAAGCTCCACGTCCCCAATATATTTCCCACTGCCACCAACGATCACTTCTTTTTTGTCGTCGGACAATGTCGATGACTTCACCTCTGCGATCCTGATTGCCATTCATTCTCTCCCCTGCACCCAAGTCAGAACCAGTCGATCGCGATTGACCAGCCCTTTTCCGTGATCCGCTGGACGTTACCGAAGCCGAACAGTCCTTGTCACGGTCAAATTGCGAGTGCGCTCAGCCGTCCGAACTCCCACAGGTAAACGCCTGAAAAAGCGGCCGCCAAAATAGCGAGGGTTGCCCTCGGTGGCGAGAGACCGTACGATTTGTTGTCTAACCCGTCCAACAAGTGCGCGTGTAAATCATGTACCCCTCCCAGCGGATCATTGCCGAGCTAAAGGCGCGCGCCTGATGTCCGAAGCCATCCAGAACATTGTCGATGCCTATGTTAAGCTTGGCAACGCCGAGGCACTGGAAGAACTGAAAGCTCACCGGCAAGGGCTGGTGATAGCCGTCGATGGCAGGAAGGACTTCAACTTTGATTTGATGCTCGAACAGATCAAAGGCGAAATCGATCGGATCGAGGCTGGCTTGGCAAAGCTTCGCCAATCTCAAGAGGTCGCATCCGGCCGTTGAGTGACAGGGGACGGCAACTACGCGGCCCAAACCCAACTGCGTCACCTCACCTCAAGCGTCACCAAGGGAAGCAAGCCACCAGATCACCGCCCTATGTGGTGCTTCACCGGGATGAGGAAAGGTGACACACTCAGCGTCAGTTTCAGTTGGACTGTTTAAGGCACGACGTAGACGTTCGCCCCGATTTGTACTTTTTCGTACAACTCGACGATGTGAGGGTTGTGCATGCGAAAAAAGCCATGCGGATTTTCGCGCTTAGCCGTGATTGTTTGCACACCCTCCCATTGGTCTTCGGACTTACCAATTGCATTTTGGTATCTTCCGCAAGCGCGAAAGGATCCATAGAACGCAGTCGCCGTCATGTGCTGTAGCTTCGCCTCCACTAAATCGCTGGTTACGATGGGCCCCGCGCACGCAGCGTTTGTTCAACCGCGTTGCAGAGATCAATGTCAGCTTCGGACATGCCGGGCGCGATCTCGCCTTGCTCGAAGAACGACAGCATCCGTTCCACCCGAGCGGCATGCTCTATCGCCTCGTGTCGCTTGGCACGTTGCGTAGCAGTTCGTCTCGAGCAGAGTTTACTAACCGTTTGGCGGCCTCGGCCTCTGAGGCGAGAATCGCAACGAGGCTGTTGCGATCGATGTTGACCAGCGAGTTCAAGAGAGCGTCGAGATCACGCATGGAATAGTCCTATCCATGCCGAGGATAGTAACGATGGGGCCCTTCAAACAAAATGCGAAAACAACCCCATCTGCGATGGCTTTCTACTGGCTCACTGGCTCTCGCTCCACTCTGCAATTCCGAGAAGCCGCGCGGCCGCAACTAGACGTTCGTCGTAACTGGCAAGCTCCACGCTCTGCTTTTGGGCGCGGATAAACTCAAGCGCCGAGAGGTGAATGGCATCTAATGTCCTCACCGGAACGGGAAACGGCTGCAGGGCGCGCGTCAGTACCGGTCCGACCATTTCAATCATCGCAACGCGGCCAATCAAATTCCGCACGGCGTCGCCATGCGAATTTTGGAGCTGATGCGCGTTGATCCGATTCCAAACCTCGCATTCGAGAAGCCGGCTGGAAACCAGTGGCTGATCCCAGAGAATGTCAGGCGGGAAACGATCTTCTGCCAATAGATACGCCAGAGCCACAGAGCTATCGAGGTAGATCATCGGTCCGCTCGATCGCGCCGCAGATTGCTCAGAAGTTCGTCGATCGTCATAACCGGCTTGCGTTGGGGCGGCCCGCGCCCGACCGAGATCGGTGGCGTCATCCAGCCTTGCCGGAAGGCATCTATCAATAGGGCGTCCGATAGCAGCGGACTCCGGCTGGGGCCAGGTGGACCAATTTCCGCAACAACACGGTCACGATCGGTGACCAGAACCGTCTCGCCGCCGGCGGCAAGCCGGACGTATTCACTGAGCTTGTTTTTGAGCGTTTTGAGGCCAACGGAGCGCATGGACTCAATGTAGCTACCAGAGGCTACTTTGTCAAAAGGGGCACCCTGCCTCTCGCCGACCCCGGCGGCTTCAAATGCTTGGAGCAAGGCGGCGCTTTTGAATGTCCGGCCCGTCATGCGCCGGACCGGTTCATTTCCGAGATTTTTCCTTAGCGGGCTTTCGAAGGCGCACACCGGCGCCACCGCCGTTCTCGTCGATGAACTCGACGCCGCCGGCTTCCAAGGTACGGCGGATCGCAAGCTCATTAGCAGCGGTTAGCGAAGTCTCTTCCTCTGCGACTTCAGCACGACGGATTGTGTTAGCGCCCAGAGCAGCCTCCCGAGCGAGATCTGCTGCGCTCCACCTCAAAAGCGCCCGGGCCGCCCGAATTTGCGCACTCGAAAGCGAACCCTTTTTCATATTGACTATTATACCATATGGGTTAATTTACCCCATATGGGGTTATTCTCGAATATAACCTTATCATCGCGGAGGCATGGAATGAAATCGAACATGTGGACAAAATCGAAACAAGACCGCCGCTCCTTCATCGGCGGCTCAGACGCTCGAACGATCATGGGAAATGACGAAAGCGCGCTCATCCGGCTGTGGCGGGAAAAACGTGGCGAGAGCGAGCCCGAGGACCTGTCGGGTAACCTGATCGTCCAACTTGGGACCGTGACCGAAGACCTCAATCGGCGGTGGTACGAACTAAACAGCGGCCATGTCATCAAGGATGTCCAGAGACGCGCCCAGCACCAGGTAATCCGATGGATGGCGGCAACCCTGGATGGAGTTGTCGAGAGCACGGGAGCCGTCTTCGAAGCCAAATTCATGTTGCCTTGGTCGTTCTCGGAAGAAGCCGCGGCCGAGAAGCACATGGCCCAACTGCAGCACAACATGTGGGTGATCCAGTCCCGCTTTGCGGTGCTTTCTATTATTACCGGTGCCGGCAAATGGATCGAGATGACGATCCCGGCCGATCCGCTCTACCAGCATCTCCTGCTCACCGCAGAGAAGAAGTTCTGGCGCTGCGTCGAGAGTGGCGAGACCCCTCATTTGTTCGGGGTCGAGACGCCAAGACCTCGGGTTGAGGCGGTCCGGATCGTCGACATGACATCCTCCAACTCCTGGGCGGAAATTGCCGGGGTGTTTTGCCAGACCCGCCCGGCTTTCCTCAATCATGAAGCCGCGAAGCTCGAGCTGAAGAAGCTGATGCCCGAGGACGCCAAAGAGGCCGTCGGGCATGGCATCCGGGCCAAACGCTCGAAATCCGGCGCGGTGAGTTTCGACATCGTGCAAATGGAGGCTGGTCGTGCATAACTCCAGCCAAACCATCGGCGCGATCGCGGGCGCGCTCGCCAAGGCCCAGATCGAACTCGCTAACCCCGAGAAGTCGCTGACCGCGACCATCCGGTCGCCCTTCCCCCGAGAGAGCGACCGCAGCTTCCGCTACGCGTCCTTATCCAGCGGGCTAGACCTCGTGCGCAAGTCTCTGGGCCGGCACGAGATTGCGACGGTGCAGACCACCTCGATCGACGACGGGGCCGGCCTTATCCGTCTGACCACGACATTGGCGCATTCGTCTGGCGAATGGGTGTCCTCTATCTGGCCGGTCTGTCCGGTCAGCGAGACGGCCACCCCGCATCGGATGGGAGCGGCGCTGACCTACGCCCGCCGCTACGCGCTGTTCACGCTGGTCGGGATAGCCGGCGAAGATGACCTCGATGCGCCGGATCTTAATGCCGCCTCGCCCCATCTGGCTGCATCGCACGAACCCGGCCAACGACTACTCGCTGGCGACCAAGGATCTGTCCTGCCACCCGATGCTGCCGTTCCCGCGTCTGCCTTCTCGCCCGCACCGCCGGCGGCGCCCGACGACGGCCGACGCAAACAGGTCAAACCGCCCCGCGTTCTCCTGACTGCAGATAATTCCTGCGCTCTGCGCGAGCAGCTGATCTCGCAGCTTAAGGCGTTTAAGGAGTCCGAAGCTCTAACCGTATGGGCACAGCGGATCCTGGCGCTCAAGAACCAGCTCACCACATCGGATGCTCAAGAGGTCGAGACTGCCTTTGCCGCGAAGCTTAACGAGCTCGGCGACGATGTTGCACCCCTCGACAGGCCCGAACCGAGCGCGAGCGCTCAGGATGATGGCAATACTGAACCTGCGGCCGCGAAAGGCAGTGCTGACTCAGACAGTGAGCCGATGCCGGCAAGCCAGAAACGCAAGCCCCCACGCAAGCTCAACGGCCATCGCGCGCCGCGGCGCGCAGCTACAAGCGAAAACGGATCAGTCGACGGCGGCGTAACATCCGAGGATGCTTCGCAGTCTGTAACTACCCTGAGCAAACCGCTCCGGCTGCGCGACCGGGATCATCTGAAGTTCGTGAGCACTCAGCCCTGCCTCGCCTGCGGTCGCAACCCATCGGATGCGCATCATCTTAAGTTCGCGCAACAGCGCGCGCTTGGGCGCAAAGTGAGTGACGAATTCACCGTGCCGCTTTGCAGGCTTCACCATCGCGAGCTCCACCGGTACGGCGATGAACGCACATGGTGGCAGCAGCTGAGTCTCGATCCAATGCCTATGGCGCAGCGACTATGGTTGCGTACACGATCGGACGGTACCGCCTCGATCGGCGCTGCCCATCCGGGTGCGACATGAAACGCGCTGCCGAACTTCATCGCGCGATCGAATTGACACGCTAAGTGCAACTGCAGGTCGGGCAGTCGTTACTGACTCGGCCGTAGACTAGCACAGCTGTTCGAATCAAACGGGCCGGTGTGACCCGGCCCGTTCAGCGCATTGTATGGCTCAACTATTTAGATCAGATGATCCCGATACGACAGAAGCGTACCGAAGCTGTCATCTGCCGCGACCGTGAAGCCATCGGCCGAGTACTGCCCAAGTAGCGCAATATTCGCGGTATGAACTCCGTCGGTCACCGACAGGGTTCCTCCAGTACCGGCCTGATTTTCGACATAGCTCGCGGTCGTGCCGGCCCCGAATGCCACATCGAGAAGATCCAGGTGGTCATCCGCATTAAATCCTGACACAAGCCCGCTAAAGTCGAAGGAGTCGGCAAGCTTAAGCGTTCCGGTCGCTGCGGCATCTAACGTTACATTCGCAGTTGACGCCGCTCCGAATTCGAGCGTGGCTACACCATCCATCAATGCAGTGCCGCTGCCAGTTACGTTACCATCGAGCGTGATATTGCCTCCATGCGCCCATAGTAGCCCAGAATTCTCAACGTCACTGTCGATGACCAGCCCGCCGCTCCCGGTGGCTTCAAGTGTCCCGACGTTGATGACGATGTTCGTCCCAGTATCGATATCGAGGGAGTTGGTGCCGGTTGCGATGATCGTGCCTTCGTTGATTAGAATCATCTGCCCCGCGCCGAGCTGTCCGGCGCCGGAGATTGTGTTGTCGACGTTCGTGACCGTAACGCTACCTAACGTGCCGGTGATCACGTTATCGCCGCTGTCGGACAGGATGACCTGACCACCGCCCTCGAGTGTGACGCCGTGCTGGATGACCTGTAGTAGCGTCCCATTGCCGGCCGATTCGAGCGCGATTGTGCCGGTGTTGTTGATTATGCCGCTCAGCGGCAGCATCGCGCCGTCGCCGATCGTCATTGTTCCGGCATTGTTCATGACCGGTGTCAGATCAAACACGAAATTGCTTTCGGTCAGCGAGGCCGCATTCACGCCATGGAAGGTGATCGACTGCCCGTCCGCAAGTGTCACGACTGCATCGCCGTTGCCGTCATCCGTCATATGCGTCTGAATGTCGCCGAAGGTTGTAAAGTCGGCATAGCCGATGAGGTCGATCTGGTCCGTTGCGTCGTCGAAGCTGTAGATCGTGTCGTGACCGATCGGCTGAGAGAAGACGAACAAATCCGTGCCGCTGGACCCGGTCAGATGGTCATCGCCAGACCAAGCGAAGATAGGGCTGCCTTCTGAGTAGGCTTCGACGTTGCTATCCGTCGCGACCGTAATTGTGCTGCCGTCCACATTTGTCCAGCTCGCTGTCACGTTCAGCATGACCGCACCTGGCAATCCGGCAGAGGACGTAATGCTCAAGGATCGAACATCGTCCGTCTGCACGCTCCACGATCCGTCGTCCATCTTCGTGCCGCCATCGAGCATCCATCCGGACGGAACACCCTTGACCGAGACGCTTGCAGACTGACCGTCCATTTCAATTGGAGCAGTGAGACCGAGATTAATCGAATGGCCCGCTACGCCGGCGGGAGCTGCATTAAGGACGAAATCAGTCGCCGTAAGTGCGATGTTGCCGGACAGATGGATCTCAAGCTCAGCACTTGCCACGATGCCATTGGTGTCTGCTCTGACGATCGTTTCGTCAGTTGCGGCGTTGTAGAACCACCACACATTATTGTTCTGGGCGGCACCCGGAGTACTCGTATTGGTCACGGTGGAGAAATTCTGGAGGCCTCCGGCAATCGTGTTTGCATCAATTGTATTCGACAGCTTGATCTTATCGGTACCTGCCGTGAAATCGATGATGGTGTCTATATTCGCGCCCGACGATTGAACGGTGGCAGTGTACGCAAATACGTCGGAACCCGCTCCACCAGATAGGATGTCAGCGCCCGTCCCGCCGGTTAGCGTGTCGTTTCCTGCCCCGCCAAGGAGCAGATCAGAGCCAGCACCGCCGAAGAGGGAATCATCACCTCCCAGCCCCACCAGAATGTCGTTGCCGTTTCCATTTGCGTTGGTCTCATTGACCCCGATTGTCTCTCCATTAATCGTTCCAACGATTGTATTGTCAGCGCCATTTCCGGTCAGGTTCGTGTTGAAGAAATCTGGCAGATTAGCGTCAAAACCACTAACAATGGCCGAGTACTCAATGACAGCACCGTTGCTCGCGGCCACGGCGATGTCGGCTCTGCCGAAGCCGGCCACCTTGGCGTTCCAAGCAGATCCAGAAAGATCAAGAGCGTCGCTATTCCCTATACTTCCATCGAAATACGTTTGTAAAAGTCCTCGATAGGTGGTGTCCGAGAGAATGGATTCCAACTGATCAACCGAGAACAGCGCAGTCACCGCATCGTTTGGATTGCCTGGTGTGCCAACCGGCACTGTGTCGGCGAAGTACGATGTTGTCCCATTGAGATGGTTCCATGCCGTCGTGAGCGTGTCCTGACTGCCACCCATGTAGACCGACCAAGCGCCTCCAGTTGCCGGGCTATTATCAAACGTAGCGCGCGAAAAGTCGGCAGTGTCCTGAGCGGATCCAAAATCAATGATATGTCCGCTCGAAGCTCCGGCTGCTACCGCGATCAATACCGTAACCACGTTGCTGGAAGCTGATCCGTCATTTGCGTGATAGGTGAAGGTATCGGTGCCGATGTAGCCAGCTGTTGGAGTGTAATCGAAGCTTCCGTTGGCGTTCAGGGTGAGAGTGCCATGCGCAGGCCCTGTATTGAGCACTGCGCTCATTGCGCTATCAACGTCTGTATCGTTCGCGAGTACGCCATCAGGCGTGCCGCCGACGACAACGTGAAGCACGCCGCCACTCGTGACTGAGTAGACATCCCCCTGCGCGACCGGCGCGTCATTTGCGCCGTTGATGGTGACGGTCAGCACCGCCGTGTCCGTCAGGCTGCCGTCGCTCACCGTGTAGTTGAAACTTTCGGTGATCGTGCCGCCGGTGTTAAGCGCCTGCACCGCAGCGTCGTTTTCGTTGACCACGTAGGTGTAGCTGCCGTTGGCGGCAATCGTCAGCGTCCCGTGCGCACCGACTAACCCTACACCCAGCGAACCGGCTGTGCCGGCGCCTTCTGTGCCGCCGGTTCGGATTGCGCTGACCGTCAGGCTGCCGCTGTCGACATCGGTGTCATTGGTCAGGACGTTGCCGGTCCCGTTCGAGCCGCCAGACCCGTTGAGGGTGCCGCCCTTCTCGGTCGTCGCCGTCGCACCTGGACTCGTGCTGGTGTCGTTCACACCCACCGGGGCGTCGGCAACCGCGTTGACGGTCACCAGGACGGTGTCGCTGGTCGAGGCGGTGGAGCCGTTCTCGCCCTCGCTCGAGGTCGCGGTGACCGTGAGGGTGAAGTCGTCGCCGCTGTTGGCGGGCGGCGTGATGGTGAGACCCGCGAGCTGAGCCTGCGTCAGCGTCCACACGCCGCCGCCATTGTCGGTGCCGTGATTGAGGCTGGCGCCGGCGGGAACGCCGGAAATGGTGATCGACAGGCTCTCCGAGCCGTCGGTGTCGGTGAGCGCCGAGGAGAAGCTGAGCGCGATCGCGGTGTCCTCGTTGCCGGACGCATCCGGCGAGGTCAGCGTCGGGGCGTCG
>NZ_JNIJ01000049.1 GCF_000701345.1 Bradyrhizobium sp. URHD0069
TGTGTCGGCCATTTTGGCGCCGCGAAAACCCATCGGCTTTGCAGTGCCTGTCGTCGTATCCCGCGCGGATTGGTGCTCGATCTCTGCGTTCAATTCCGCCCCAAGAAGAACGACGATGATGGAGAGCCATATCCAGACCATGAAGCCGATCACCGCCCCGAGTGAACCGTAGGTTGTATTGTAATTGCCGAAGTTGGCGGTGTACCAGGAAAACAGAATGGAAACAGCGAGCCACCCGATCGCAGCAAAGGCGCTGCCCCATGTGATCCACCGCCACTTCGGCTTGGCGCGGCTAGGACCGTAACGATAGACAAGGCCAAGGCCAACCATCACCACAATGAGCAGTGCGGGCCATCGAAGAATTTTCACCGCCAGCTCGGCTTCAATGGCAATGCCCAGGTAATTCAAGGCGATCGGAAGCACCACCATCGCGCCCAAAGCCACAAGCACGAAGACAATCGCAGCCAAGGTGAACGTCAAGGAGATTGCATTCAGCTCTATGAAGCCTCTCTTCTCGGGCTCTTTGTTGACGAGGTTCAATGTGTCGAAAAGCGATTTGATGCCGGCATTTGCACTCCAGAGCGCGGTCGCCAGACCGACAATGAATGTCACCCCCAGCGTATTATTTCCTTGGGCGGCGATACGCTTCATCTGGTCGCCCAGGACGTGCAGTGCACCCTCCGGAAGAATCCCGGAAAGGCTATTGAGTTGCGCCGCGATGGTGTTGGGATCTGCGAACAATCCATACAAGGCTACCAGCGCCGCAATAGCGGGAAACAGCGCGAGAATGGAGTAGAATGCCACGCTGGCGGCCAGCGCAACGACGCGATCCCTTCCAATATTTTGATAGACTCGCCAAAGAACGTCTTTCCATCCCCGGGCCGGAATATCGGACGGCTTCTCCGCGAGCCGACCCCGGTCGGGATCGTACCCATCCTGCGGCACCCGTCGGTGACCAGTTCGACTGGCGCGTTGGTCTTCCATCGCAGTTCCTCGTTCTGTTGCGACGAACGATTGGTTCCCTTGCGTGGACCCGATCGCCTGCTCGAAAAGCAAACAGTTCCTTGTAAGTTGCGTTCCTTTGTCCCAAAAATTTTCGGTTCGATGATCGGGTGGAACAGAAAACAAGGTGGGAAGCGGCCCCGTCGAGCTGCCCAACGAACAGGGTTGGTTGTAAGCCTGTTTGTTTTTCTAGCGCGGCGGCGCTAGCTCGCTGGCTAGTTAGCCCACGGCGCCGGTCTTCAGGGTCTATGACTGCGTTGCGCGGCATGCCGGAGTTTTGTTGACGCTTCAGTCCCGCCAGACCCTCGTCTAGCTTGACGACATCGCCGCATTGGCCGCCTCGGCAGCGCGCCGCCTCAGCAGATCGTGTTCACGCTTGTTGCCGGCCAGCCCTGCCGCCACCTCGAACGCGGCGCGCGCTTCCTCATGGCGGCCGAGTTTTTGGAGCAGGTCGCCTCGAACGCTTTCCACCAGGTGATACGATTTGAGGGCGGGCTCACGCACCAGGCGGTCCACGATCGGCAGCGCTACTTCGGGGCCTTCAGCCATGCCGATGGCAACCGCGCGATTGAGTTCGATGATCGGCGAATGAACGAGTTCCGCGAGTTGCGCATAGAATCCCGATATCCGCGACCAGTCGGTCTCTTGCGCCGTGATCGCCCGGGCGTGGCAGGCGACGATCGCCGCCTGCAGCGCGTAAAAACCGCCCGTTCCGCCGAGCTCTCCCGCCCGGCTCAGCGCCTGCAATCCACGTCGGATCTGGAGCTGGTCCCAGAGCGCGCGGTTCTGGTCCAGCATCAGGATGGGCTCGCCCGTTGCATCGGTGCGCGCCGCGATGCGCGAGGCGTTCAGCTCCATCAACGCGAGCAACCCATGGGCTTCAGGCTCATGCGGCGCGATCGAGGTGAGCACGCGGCCCATGCGAAGCGCGTCATGGCAGAGCTGCGGCCGCAGCCAATCATCGCCGCGCGCCGCGGTGTAGCCTTCGTTGAAAATGAGGTAGACGACCTCCAGCACCGAGGCGAGCCGGTTCGATATCTCCTCGCCGCGCGGAGTCTCGTAAGCCAGTCCCGATTCCGAAAGCGTCCGCTTCGCCCGCACGATACGCTGGGCGATTGTCGCCTCCGGCAACAGGAAGGCTCTCGCGATCTCCTCGGTGGTCAGGCCGCAGATCATCCGCAGCGCAAGCGCCGCGCGGGCCTCTCGCGACAAAATCGGATGACAGGCGGTGAAGATCAGCCGAAGCAGTTCGTCGCCGATATCATCGTCCAGCCCGGCGTCCAGATCGGGCATCGCCCGCTGCTCCTCGTCCATGTCCCGCGCCAGCATCTCGTGCTTGCGCGCGAGCATTCGGCCGCGACGCAGATGATCCAGCGCCCGGCGCTTGGCGGTCGCCATGAGCCATGCGCCAGGTTTTTGGGGAATGCCTGTGGCGGGCCAATGCTCGAGCGCCGCCAGCAAGGCTTCCTGTGTCAGGTCCTCGGCGAGCGGCACGTCACGCAGCATCCGCGAAAGGCTGGTGATCAGCCGCGGCTGCTCGATCCGCCAGACCGCCTGGATCGTGCGATGAATATCGGCCGCCGTCATGGCGGCCGACCGGGTTTACTCAACCCTTGCATCAGGCGTGGGCGACCGCATTTACCTGACACGCTCCTTCATGGTCCCGCATGGCAAGCGCACGAACCTCGCACGTCCCTTCCCAGCCGGGCATGTGCTCCTTGTGGAGCTGCATGAACTCGACCGCCGCGGCCACGGCCTCTTCCTTATCTCTGAACTCGAAGATCGCGTAGCCGCCGATCACCTCCTTGGTTTCCACGAACGGGCCGTCGACGACGCTGAGCTTCCCGTCCGTTATCCGCACCTGTGCGCCGGTGGCGACCGGCATCAACCCGCCACTATCGATCATGCGGCCGGCCTTGATCTCCCGGTCGGCGAGCTTGCCCATCGCCTCCATCAGTTCCGGCGTCGGAAGCCCAAAATGGGCGGAGGTGATGATAGACATGAAGCGCATCTGAAAACTCCTTTGAAGGCGAGCCGCAGGCACCCAGCCTGCGAAAATCTCTCGCTAAATAAGTAAGACGAAGCTGCCGGCGCCGGATCGACATCGGGCTGAAAAAAAATCGCTGCTATTGAAACGAACAATCCCGGCTTTCGCCTTTGCGGGAGCCGGGATTGCATAGACAATCGAGACGGTTCAGGTGGATTTTCCTGACTGTTCCTCTTCCAGTGTGACTGCTACTGCTGCATTCGCCGACAGGCGCACATTCTGTCCTTCGACATCCGCGACCAGCCCCAAATCTATGAAATGATGATGGCCTTTGTGGCGTCCCTCGCCGCTGTCGGCCTTCGTGAGCTTGATCCGGCCGTTTTCAACGCGATCGACAGTTCCGATATGAACGCCGTCTGCTCCGATCACCTGCATATGCTCTTTGACGCTTTTCATTGATTTCTCCTCGCTCTCGTCAAGACTTGATTGAGAGATCTCATCGCGCTGCTTGGTCAGGAGTTCGAGCTGAGCCTGCTGTTCGGCAATACGTCGCGATGTCATCTCCTCATCCGCCGCGCCGGAATATCCAGCTGCCTGCTCGACCAATTCGCGGAGATTTTCTCTTACAATAGCTATGCGGTCGTCGATCTCCGCGATGCTCAGCGGATTATCAGGCATGATGATCTCCCTCAGCACGCGTCCCCGCACGGTGTGTTACGTCTCGAAGTACCCTGACTTTGGCGCCCTCCCATCCGTCGCCCGTCAATTGAAATGGAACATCGCGGCGCCAACAAGGCACTTCACCGTGTCCTCTTCACCGGAATGGGAAGAATGGCGATGGCGGCGTGAAGGCTTGCGGCTGGTATGACCTTACTGCCGCAGCCTGGTCAGCGGATCGGCGCTGTCGGCACCAGCCATTGCGTGAGCGTTCGTAAATTTTGCCCCTATTCGGCAGCGGCTTGCGGTTGAGCCTTCGGATCGTTGACCAGTCGCAACAGCTCCGCCTCCTCCAGCGTCTCCGTCTCCAGCAGACGGCGGGCCGTGCGATCGAGAACGGCGCGCCGTTCCCTGAGCAGCTCGAGCGCGCGCTGGAACGCTTTTTCGACATTGGCCCGGACCTCTTCGTCAACGGTCGCCGCTGTCTTTTCCGCATACTCCCGTTCGTGCGGTGGCGATGGAAGATTGGGCCCGGTCAAGAAGGTGCGCGGATCACGATCATAGGCCACATTGCCGAGCTTTTCCGACATCCCGTAGCGGGTCACCATGCTTTGAGCGATGTCGGTGACGCGCCGGAGGTCATCGGCGGCGCCGGTCGAAAGATGATCGAACACGATCAGCTCGGCGGCGCGACCGCCGAGCAACACGGCCATCTTGTTCTCCAGTTCCTCGCGCGTCATCAGGAAGCGATCCTCGGTCGGACGCTGGATGGTATAACCAAGCGAGCCGATGCCGCGCGGGATAATCGACACCTTGTGAACCGGATCGACACCTGGCAATGCAAGCGCCACGAGAGCATGGCCCATTTCGTGATAGGCGACGATCTCCCGCTCCTTGGGGTTGAGCAGCCTGTTTCGCTTCTCCAGACCCGCCACGATTCGTTCGACAGCGTTGCCGAAGTCTGCCAACGACGTGGCATCTGCTCCTCTCCTCGTCGCAAGAAGTGCTGCTTCGTTGACGAGATTGGCGAGGTCGGCGCCGGTAAAGCCCGGCGTAAGGGCTGCGATCTTCTCGACGTCCACATCGGGCGCGACTTTCACCTTCTTCATGTGAACCTGCAGAATCTGCACACGGCCTTTCTTGTCGGGCCGGTCGACCAGCACCTGGCGGTCGAACCGGCCGGCGCGCAGCAGCGCGGGATCGAGAATCTCAGGCCGGTTGGTGGCCGCCAGAATGACGAGCCCCGAACGCGAGTCGAAACCGTCGAGTTCGACCAGGAGCTGATTGAGCGTTTGCTCCTTTTCGTCGTGGCCTCCGGCATAGGGACCGATGCCGCGCGCTCGGCCGAGAGCATCGAGTTCGTCGATAAAGATGATGGCGGGTGCCTGCTGGTGCGCCTGCTGGAACAAGTCGCGCACGCGCGCCGCACCCACACCTACGAACATTTCGACGAATTCCGAACCCGAGATCGAAAAGAACGGCACCTTTGCTTCGCCGGCCACCGTCTTGGCCAACAGCGTCTTGCCGGTGCCGGGCGGGCCGACCAGCAACACGCCCTTCGGCATGCGGCCACCGAGCCGGCCGTAGCTTGCCGGATTTTTCAGGAAGTCCACGACTTCCCGCAGTTCATCCTTGGCTTCGTCGACGCCGGCAACGTCGTCGAATGTGACACCGGTATCAGCTTCGACATAGATCTTGGCCTTGCTTTTGCCGATCGACATCAGCCCGCCGCCGAGACCTTGTGAGCCCGCTAACCGCTTGCCGAGATACCACCACAAGCCCACGAATAGGAGAACGGGCATGACCCACGACAACAGGTCGCGCAAGAACGTGCTCTCAATCTGGCCGGTGTAGCGGACCCCATACTTGTCGAGCTCGCCTGCGAATTCCTGATCGACCCTGGTCGTGACGAACTGCTTTTGGCCGCCGGGTAACGGCTCCTTCAGGGTTCCCTGGAGGAAGCGGTCGGAGACACCGACGCTTTCTATCTTGCCTTCGTGCAACAGGCGCTGAAACTCACTGTAGGAAATCGGCGCGATCTGACTACCGATCGAGACGATGTATTGAATGATGAGTACCAGAAAGATGGCGCCAATCGCGTATCCGATATTGAAGCGGGTTTGCTTCGTCATGGTTTGCTTCGTCATTGTCAGGCCTCCGGTTGGGTCCCTGCGACGAACGTCCTCAGGCAGTTTGCGGCGCCCCTCCGCGGGCCTGCGAATCGGCGCTGTTTTCCGCGAGATCAACGCCGGAATGGCTGATTCTGTTTCCTGGCCAGCCAGCAAGATCATGGCAAGCTGCAGCCGGCTCTCAGGGACCCGCATCGCTTTCGGATCGCCAATTGGGCGATATTGACCGGCAGGTGACGCCGGACCGGTTGTTTGCGGACTATTGCCGCAGCATGATCAGCGGATCGGCGCTGTCAGGCACCCGCCGCCACTGCGCGTTGTCGTCGGCTTCAAAGCGCCAGACCTCGCCGCCGGCCGACATCAGCAACAACGCGCCGCGCTCCAGCCGCCATACCGTCGGGGCAAACGCTACGACGCCCGGATCGCAGCGCGGCTTGAGGTAAACAACGAAATTGTCCGGCGTGGCCTCCGTGTTGGTCAGGGTCAGGCCGCAGATCGACAGGCCATTGCCGCGAACCATCGCCCAGTCGCCGATCATCTGGTCCATCGATTTTGCCAGCGAGCGCGCAGCGGCGAGATTCTGTAAAATGTAGATACCCTCGCCGGTCCTTAAGCCCTCGAAAATCCCGCTCTCAACTTCAGTAAAGTCTATCACCGGATGTCCCGCGGCATCCTGCAGCCGCACGATATCCAGTCCCTTGACGTTCCAGGCAATGATATCCCTGGTGAACGGCAGCGCCGCCGCGCAGCCGGGATCTAGTTCAAGCTTCAGACCGAGCGGCGTCGCATCGCCCTTCAACGTGACGACGCAGGTCTTGCTGCGCTCAGTGGTCGAGAGCTCCCACTGGCCGATCATCTCTTTCTTTAAGGTCGAGGCATCCTGCGATTGCGCCGGCGATCCGCAGGCGACCATCGCCAAAAGCGCCGCAAGCGCAATGCCAAAGCGACCCGTCATCAGCGTCCCTTCACAGGCGTCTCCGGTACCGGCGTCAGCGGCGGCTTTCCCGCGAACCAGGCTTTCAGATTGTCGACCACCAGCTGATCCATGGCATTTCGCGTCACCACCGAAGCGGAGCCGATATGCGGAAGCAGCACCACGTTCTGCATGGTGCGCAATTCATCCGGCACCGTCGGTTCGTTGGCGAACACATCCAGCCCCGCTGCCAGAATGGTCCCGGACTTCAGCGCAGCGATCAGGGCCGGCTCATCGATCACCGAGCCGCGCGCCACGTTGATGACCACGCCGCGTGGTCCGAGCGCTTTCAAGACGTCGGCATTGATCATTTTCGCGGTCGAAGCGCCTCCAGGGACAATAACGATCAGCGTATCGACCGCCTTCGCCATCTCGATCAGATCGGGATAATGCTGATACGACACGCTGGGTGACCGATTGCGCGAGTGATAGGCGACGGGAACGCGCGAGGCATCCAGCCTGCGCCCGATCGCCTGGCCGATCCGCCCCATGCCGACGATCCCGACCTTGCGATCCCTGAGCGAACCGACACTCAAGGGAAAATTTTGCGTCAACCAGAGGCCGGAACGCAAGTAACGGTCGGCTTTGATGAACTCGCGCAGGGTCGCAATCAAGAGTCCCATCGCGACATCCGCGACCTCTTCGGTCAGTACGTCCGGCGTATTGGTCACGACGATGTTGTGTTCGCGGGCGTAGGTGGAATCGACGTGATCGTAGCCGACGCCGAAGCTCGCGACGATCTCAAGCTTCGGAAAACGCGCCAGCGCTGTCTTGTCGGCCGGCACGCTGTGGTAGGTAACCGCGATACCGCGGATTTTCTCGGCGACCGCCGGAGCCAATCGCTCCAGGTCGTGCTTGCTTTCAAAAGCATGACGGACGAACTGATCGGAAAAACCGTTCTCTAGGATCGGCCTGCTCGGCCCGTAGATCAGCAAATCGACTTTTTCCGAAGAAATATTCCCGCCCGCCATCAGTTTTCCTTTCCAAGCGCACTCTCATGCCAGCGCCGCAACGCAAGATGCGAGGTTAGCGCCAGCAGCCCATAGATGACAATCCCGGCAGCGGAGAGCAACAGCAACGCTGCAAACATTCGGGGAATATTCAAACGGTAGCCCGATTCGGCGATTCGATAAGCTAGTCCTGAACCTGCGCCGGCGGAGCCCGCCGCGATCTCGGCGACCACGGCGCCGATCAACGACAGGCCGCCCGCGATCCGCAATCCGCCGAGGATGAATGGCAACGCCGACGGCAATTTGAGATAACGCAGCGTCTGCATTCGCGACGCGCCGTAAAGCTGAAACAGCCCGGCCAGATTGCGATCGACGGAATTCAGTCCAAGCGTGGTGTTGGACAGCACCGGGAAGAATCCGACGATCCAGGCGCAGACAATGACCGCGGTCTGCTGCGGAAGATAAATCAAGAGCAGCGGCGCGATCGCAATCACCGGCGTGACCTGAAGGATCACCGCATAGGGAAACAGCGAATATTCCAGCCATTTCGATTGATTGAACAATAGCGCCAATGCGACGCCACCGATCGCAGCGGCCAGAAATCCCTCGAGCGTGGTCATTAGCGTGGTCAGCAGCGATTGCGACAGTATCGGCCAATCGGCGACGAGCGTCCCGAATACCGCGCCTGGTCCCGGCAGCACATAGGGTGGAATATTGTTGATGCGCACCACGAGTTCCCATATCGCCACGCCCGCCGCAAGCACGGCAATGGGAAGCAGGATTCGGATAAGCCGCGCGGTGCGGCTGTCCGGCGTTGCCTGCTCGGCGGACAAGGGCGGGGCTTGCAACGAGTTCATGAACCGCGCCGCCCGGGCTGCGACGGCGCCAGCGCGCGCGAGACTTTCCGGCAATAGCCGGCGTAGTCGGCGGAGGTTCGAAAATCTTCTCCGCGCGGCTCGGCGACGATGCGAATCTCAGCGCCCATGCGGCCGGGCCGGGCCGTCATGACGATCACGCGCTGCGACAAATACACCGACTCGAACACCGAATGCGTGACGAAAATGACGGTTTTACGCAAGTTTTGCCACAGCGAGAGCAGGTCGTTGTTCAGCCGAAAGCGTGTGATCTCATCAAGCGCGGCGAACGGTTCATCCATTAGAAGGATATCCGGATCGGTGACCAACGCGCGCGCCAGCGAGACCCGCATTTTCATGCCGCCGGACAATTCGCGCGGAAAAGCTTCGGCAAATTCAGAAAGCCCAACTTGGGCCAAGGCCCCATCGATGCGCGCGTTCGCCTCCGCCGCCGGTACATGCGCCAATTTCAGCGGCAGCCGCACATTTTCGCGCACGCTGCTCCACGGCATCAGCGTCGGCTCCTGGAACACAAAGCCGATCGAGCGGCCCGAACGCACCTCACCCGCGCCGTGCGAGACGCCGACGGTTCCGGAGGTCGGCGCGTTCAAGCCTGCGATCAGGCGGAGCGCGGTCGACTTTCCGCAGCCCGACGGTCCGAGCAGGGAAACGAACTCGCCTTTTCTGACGTCGAAGTCGAGCGGTCCCAGCGCCACCACGCCGCTGTCATAAACCTTGGTGACACCGCGCAGTCTCACGGCGAGACCGGCTCCGGGGTCGGTTTCGGACAATGTGGCGGGCTTGACCATCGCCGCGTCCTAGTTCTTGGGCCGCAGATTCAACCCGACGCCCTTGTTGACGAAGCGAAGCGTGTACGCCTTGCGGAAGTCGATATCGGGACGAACCACGCCGGCCCGCACCATCTTGTCGAAGAAGCTTGCTGCCCGAGCGTCGCTCATCGCGCCGATACCGTCGCGCACGGTGTCGCCCGAATCGACAATGCCATATTCCTTCATCTTGTTGATCGAGTAGGCCAGCAACTCGTCGGTCATCTCAGGATTGAGCTTCTTGATCATCGCGTTGCCGGGCGCGTTGTCGCCATAGAGATAGTTGTACAAACCGATGATCGAAGCGTCGACGAAACGCTGAACCAGGTCCGGCTTGTTGTCGATCAGCTCGCGGCGGGTCTCGATCAATGTCGAGTAGCTGTTGAATCCGTAATCTGCCAGCAGGATGATGCCCGGCTTGAACTTCGCCGCTTTTTCGATCGCGAAAGGCTCCGAGGTGACATAGCCCTGCATTGCGCTTTGCCGGTCGGCGAGAAACGGCTGCGGGTTGAAGGTGTAGGGCCTGATCTTTGCTTCGCTGAATTTATATTCGGACTTCAGCCATTGAAAATAGCTGGAGATGCCTTCCTTGGACACGAACAGCGTCAGCGGCTTGAGGTCTTCGAGTTTCGAGACTTTCGATGCCGGATGGGTCAGGAAGACCTGCGGGTCCTTCTGGAAGATGGCGGCGACCGATACCAATGGCACGTTGTTGGCGACCGCATCGAACGACATCAGGGTGTTCGCGCACATGAAGAAGTCGAGTTTGCCGGCAATCAGCAACATGCGATTGTTGTCGTTTGGGCCGCCCGGCACGATGGTGACGTCGAGCCCATAGTTCTTGTAGGTGCCGTCGGCCAGCGCCTGGAAAAACCCACCGTGCTCGGCCTCGGCAACCCAGTTGGTTCCGAACGACACCTTGTCCGGCGCGGTTTGGGCGGCCACGGGCGACAGGGCCGTGAGGATGGCTACCAGGCCAACCGTTAACGATCGCAGCAAATGAGCCGGGTTCATGATTGGACTCCGTCGATCATTCTGGCCCATGATAGGAGGCGCTGGACGCCGGGTGCGTCCTTTGGAACGCAAACTACCTCGCAAATCCACCTAAAGAAACATTTCGCTTGATGACTTCGACACTGCCTCCGCGCGATTGGAGCGACATCCACTGGCCTGACCTTTCCGGCGCGGAGCCGGCACGATGGATTGCGGTCTTGCCGCTGGCGGCGACCGAACAGCACGGTCCGCATTTGCCGGTCGGGACCGACGTCATGATCGCACAAGCCTATCTTGCGCGGGTGCGCGAGCTTCTCTCAGGCAGCATTCCCGCGACCTTCCTTCCGCTGCAACCGGTCGGGATTTCCACCGAGCACATCGACTATCCGGGCACGCTAACGCTGCCGACGGATGTTGCGCTGAAGACCTGGATGGCGCTCGGTGAAAGCGTGGCGCGCGCAGGCATCAGAAAGCTGGTGATGGTCACCAGCCACGGCGGCAACAGTGCGGCGATGAGCCTTGTCGGGCAGGATCTGCGGGCGAGATGCGGGCTTCTCGCGGTCACCACGGGATGGTCCCGCTTCGGTGCGCCCGAGGGATTATTCTCAGCGGAAGAATTGCGTCACGGCATTCACGGCGGCGCGGTCGAGACATCGATCATGCTGGCGCGATACAAGCAGCATGTGCGCAGCCATGAGATCGCCGATTTTCGTCCCGCCTCCATCGCGATGGAAACGGATTATCGCTGGCTTTCAGCGCACCGGCCGGCGCCGTTCGCATGGCAGGCGCAGGATCTTCACCCGAGCGGCGCCGCCGGCAATGCGACGAAAGCCTCCGCGGAGAAAGGCGAAATTTTGCTCGATCACGGTGCGCGTGCGTTCTGCGAGTTGCTGTCCGACGTCGACAAATTTGATCCGGGAACGCTTTCGGACCGCCCGAAGCGCTGACGGCATCCCAGCTAAGTATCTGTAATTACATTGAAATACTCGGGACAGTAAATTCGGGAAGCGCAATTCGAACCGGATTCGAAGACGCTCCGTCCAACTGGGTACGCGGGCCACAATGGCCCCGCCCTAACCGGATGGAGTTTCTCATGTCGATCAAAACCAAAATTGCCGCTCTTGCGCTGGCCGCGCTTGCCGTCACCGGCAGCATGGCTTCCACGACCACCCAGGTAGAGGCCAAGGGCCTCGGTTGGGGCGTCGGAGCTGGTCTCGTTGGAGCCGCCATCATCGGCACCGCGATCGCCACCAGCAACAACGGCTACTCCTATGACGGCTATAGCCGCTGCCGCTGGGTTCGCCAGTTCGACGCCTTTGGCCGCTACGTCGGCCGCGTGCGTGCCTGTAATTACTGAGGATCGACTGCGCTAGAGCCCCATACGGTTCTGATTGAATCAGAAGCGAGGCTCCCGTTTTCTGTTTAGCGGTTTTCTTCACGCAAAACGCTCTCATGTGGATCTGCGTCCGGCACCGGCGCCTCATCCACCCCGTGCCGCACCCGACCCGCCCGGTCGCCCCCCCCCGGGCGGGTCATCTTTTTTGCCGGCGGAGTAATCCGCGGTGTTGCGCGAACGTCACTCGATGATGCCATTTGACGGCATCTGCTTTGATCCTTCTTGCTATTGCGAATTAATCGCAATAAAGCTCCGACAATGGGTTCCGCCGCGGCCTTGGTCCAATTTTGGCCGGGGGTCGGCCAATCCCGAGGCATTGGCGGGGGATTGATGGGCCTATTTGATAGAAGCGCCTGCAAATATGCAGTTATGAGGAATAGAGACGCTGGAATGCACGCGCTGGAAACATCCACACGATGAACCGCTGCTGCCGATACTGGGAAAGCGTATTCGCCGGCGTGGGTGTGAGCCTGCTCGTGCTCGATGGCCCGACGGTCGCGGCGGACATGCCGTTCAAGGCGCCCGTATTTGCCGCTGTTCATAACTGGACCGGATTTTATCTGGGCGGTCATGTCGGTTATGGCGGCGGCAATTTCGGTCCCGGTACCAATCCTCTACCGCTCCAGGGCGTGTTCTTCCCCCACAGCACCACGGGCCTGATCGGTGGCTATCAGGCCGGTTATAACTTTCAGCTCCCGAACAATCTGGTGTTCGGCGCCGAACTCGATGTCTCGTTCAAAAGCATAGTTGATCGCCCGAGACTTGTGCCGGCACCCTTCAACACGACGCTGGACTATTCTGCCACGGCCCGTGGCCGGATCGGTTACGCGTTCGGAACGCTGCTGCCTTACGTGACTGGCGGCCTTGCCTGGGCCCGGACCCGCCTTGACATCAATGGTGTTGACGGCAGCGTGTTGTCCGAGCGCGGGCATACACATCTCGGCTGGACCGCAGGCGCTGGCGTCGAATATGCCACCGATGCCAGATGGAGCGCAAAACTCGAATATGACTACATTGATCCAGGCGCCCGAACCTATCGGCTTGCCGACGTGCCGCTGCCGGACATCCAGGTGGATCCGAAGATCCATGCGGTCAAACTTGGACTGAACTACAAAATCTGGGACACGCCGCTTTCAGCGACATCGACTGACTACGCCATCAGACCACCCACCCTTCCCCCATCCACGGACTGGAACGTCCACGCCCAGACGACGCTCCTTCCGCAGGGCTATCCGAGCTTCCGCTCGCCGTATCAAGGCACGAACAGCCTGCCCGGCGCCGGACGAGCAAGAGAGACCTGGACGGTCGGAGCCTTTCTCGGATGGCGGTTGTGGGAAGGTGGGGAGTTCTATTTTGGTCCGGAGCTGGCGCAGGGCTTCGGAATCGGCGGCACTTTGGGCCTGGCAGGCTTTTCGAATGGCGAAGCGCAAAAAGGCGGCGCCGAGTATCCGAGATTCCGCCCGCAACGCTATTTCTTCCGCCAGACATTCGGGCTGGGGGGTGAACAGGAAGAGGTCGCCGATGCCGCCAATCAGCTGCCGGGCAAACGCGACATCGATCGCATCACGGTGACGGTCGGGCGATTTGCCGTTGGCGATCTGTTTGACGGCAATTCCTATGCAAAAGACCCGCGCCTCGATTTCATGAACTGGGCGATCTGGGCTTCCGCGGCCTATGATTTCCCGGCCGACCTGCCGGGCTTCACCCGGGGCGCGGTGGTCGAACTTAATCGCAAAGACTGGGCCTTGCGCGCGGGCTTGTTGCAAGTGCCTGCGGCCCCCAGCAGCGATGTCCTCACCTTCAAGACCGGCGGAGCCGTGGTCGAATTTGAAGAACGCCACACAATCTTCGATCAGCCCGGCAAGCTCCGGCTTGGCGTCTTCGTCAATCGCGGCAATACCGGAAACTACCGCAACGCGCTGGCGATCAGCGCCGCGGACCCGGCGCTTGATATCAACGATGTCATGACAAGCATCCGGCGCCAGAACCTCAAATATGGTTTCTATGTCAACGGCGAACAGCAGCTCATGAAAGATGTCGGCCTGTTCGCCCGCGCGAGCTGGAATGACGGCCGCAACGAAATCCTGTCATTTACCGATATTGACCGCAGCATCTCGGGAGGCCTGTCGATCAAGGGCAGCTATTGGGGACGCCCGAACGACACAGTCGGTCTGGGCGGGGCAATCAATGGGCTTTCCGGCGCGCACCGCGATTTCCTGGCGGCAGGCGGCCTTGGTCTGCTGATCGGCGACGGTCAGCTGAACTACCGCACCGAACGAATCCTTGAGACCTATTACGCTTACGCGATCGACAAGAACTTCACCTTTACTGCCGACTATCAACTCATCACAAACCCGGCCTATAACGCGGATCGGGGGCCTGTCTCGATCTTCTCAGGCCGTTTGCACGGTGAGTTCTGAATAAGGCGGCTGTCATGGCCCTTCAAGATATTCGGGCGCCGACCCTGGGCCAGGCGCTACGACCTAACATCTGGGACGGCGTTGCGTTCGTTCTCGTGATCGGCGCGCTGGTGCTTATCGTCTATGGCGGCGAGCAGACCGTGGTGCCGTTGTCCACCCTCGACGCTGCTCCGGTGTCGCTCGATCCAGCCAATCTGCCGCTCTATGCGCTGCGAACGACAATGCGGATGATGCTGGCCATCGTTTGCTCGATCGTCTTTACCTTCATCTATGCCGCGCTTGCCGCCAAGAGCCGCCGCGCCGGGATGGTGCTGATCCCGCTGCTCGACATCCTGCAGTCGGTGCCGATCCTCGGCTTTCTGACCTTCACCGTCGTCTTCTTTATGAATTTGTTTCCCGGCCGCGTGCTCGGCGCCGAACTCGCCTGCGTGTTCGCGATTTTCACCAGCCAAGCCTGGAACATGACTTTCAGCATGTATCAGTCGATGCGCAACGTCCCGAAGGATCTCGAGGAGGCGTCGCAAAGCTTTCACCTCAGCGGATGGCAGCGCTTCTGGCGGCTTGACGTGCCTTTCGCCATGCCCGGCCTGATCTGGAATACGATGATGTCGATGTCGGGCGGCTGGTTCTTCGTGGTGGCATCGGAGGCGATAACGGTTGGGGATACCACGGTGACATTGCCTGGGATCGGCCCCTACGTGGCCATGGCTATCAAGGAGCAAAATCTCCCCGCGATCAGTTACGCCATGCTGACGATGTTTCTGGTCATCCTCGCTTACGACCAGTTGCTGTTTCGGCCGGTCGTCGCCTGGGCCGACAAATTCCGGTTCGAGCAGACCGCGTCGGCGAGCGCACCGACATCCTGGATGCTCGACCTGTTTCGTCGTACGCGGGCGTTGCGGGCACTGACCTATCCGTTTGCCACCTTGAACAAGGCCGTCTCGAATTTGCATATCGCGCTTCCCGGCGGCCTGAAGATGCGGGCCAGAAGCGGCCCATCATCGCTCATCGTCGATGCTGTCTGGTTTGCAGTCATCTTCACAGGCACCGGCTACGCCGCCTGGAAGGTCTTTGCGTATCTATCGACGACATTGAGCCCATCGGACGTTTTCAGCGCCGTGGGATACGGGTTTATCACCCTGGCGCGCGTCATCGTGCTGATTGCGCTCGCGACCCTGATCTGGGTGCCGGTGGGCGTCTGGATCGGACTTCGGCCAAAACTCGCCGAGCGAATCCAGCCGCTCGCCCAATTTCTGGCGGCGTTTCCCGCGAACCTCGCATTCCCGGTGTTCGTGGTGATCATCGTACGTTATGGCCTGAACCCAAATCTCTGGCTCAGCCCGCTGATGATCCTGGGGACCCAGTGGTACATCCTGTTCAATGTCATTGCAGGTGCAAGCGCATTCCCGACCGACCTCCGGGAGGCCGCCGGCAGCCTTCACCTCAAGGGATGGCGGTGGTGGACGAAAGTCATTTTGCCCGGGATTTTTCCGTACTACATCACCGGCGCAATTACCGCCTCGGGCGGATCATGGAATGCCTCCATCGTCGCGGAGGTCGCAAGCTGGGGTGACACCCATCTGATGGCCAGCGGTCTCGGCGCCTATATAGCGACGGCGACGGAAGCCGGCGATTTCCCTCGGGTTGTTCTCGGAATCGCCGTGATGTGCATTCTGGTTACGCTTTTCAACCGGCTGCTCTGGAGGCCGCTCTATGCTTTCGGCGAGCGTCGTCTTCGCCTCGGCTGATCAGGAGAAACTCATGCTCGAACTTACCACCCAGACCAGCCTTCTCGATATCCGCGGCGTCTGCCGGTCGTTCCCGAAAGGAAGCGGCGAGGAGCTGCTGGTCCTCGAAAAAGTCGATCTGACGATTCACTCAGGCGAAATTGTCGGCCTGCTCGGCCGATCCGGATCGGGCAAGTCGACGCTATTGCGCATCATCGCCGGTCTGATCGCGCCGTCCTCAGGCAACGCCAAGTGCCGCGGCGAGACGATCGTGGGGCCACCGAACGGCGTCTCCATGGTGTTTCAGTCCTTCGCGCTGTTTCCATGGCTGACGGTTCTTCAAAACGTCGAGTTGGGGCTGGAGGCGCTGGGCATCGACAGCACCGAGCGCCGCACGCGAGCGCTCGCCGCGATCGACCTGATCGGTCTCGATGGATTCGAGTCAGCCTATCCGAAGGAACTATCGGGCGGCATGCGTCAGCGCGTCGGGTTTGCGCGGGCACTGGTCGTGCATCCGGACCTCTTGTTGATGGACGAGCCGTTTTCAGCACTTGATGTGCTGACTGCCGAGACGCTCCGTACCGACCTGGTCGATCTCTGGGTTGAAGGTCGGCTGCCGATCAAGTCCGTGCTGATGGTGACGCATAACATTGAGGAAGCGGTGCTGATGTGCGACCGCATTATCGTGTTTTCATCCAATCCCGGTCGTGTGGCCGCCGAGATCAAGGTCGATCTGCCGCACCCGCGCAATCGTCTCGATCCTACATTCCGGCAACTTGTGGACAGTGTCTATGCCCGCATGACGCAGCGCGCGGAGCCGAAGATGCCGACGCTCGATGGCATTCCCGGCACGAGCGTTGGAATGGTCCTAGACCATGTCTCGTCCAACGTCCTTTCCGGTCTGATCGAGACACTCGCGGGACCACCGTATAACGGGCACGCCGATCTGCCTGTTCTCGCCGGCCACCTGCAACTCGAAGCCGATGAGATATTTCACCTCGGTGAGGCGCTTCAAGTGTTGAGGTTTGCCCAGTTGAGCGAAGGCGACCTGATGCTGACGGATGCCGGCAAGCGCTTTGCCCACCTGGAAACCGACGCCCGCAAGAAGTTGTTCGCCGAACATCTCATCAACTATGTGCCGGTGATGGGTCTGATCCACAGGGTACTCGACGAGCGGCCATCGCACACGGCCCCCGCCGCGCGCTTCCGCAACGAACTCGAAGACTACATGTCGGAAAACTATGCGGACGAAACGCTGAAGACGATTGTGTCATGGGGGCGTTATGCGGAATTGTTCGCATACGATGAGCAGTCGGAGCTGTTCAGCCTCGAAAATCCGCACTAGCGCCCTTCCGTTTCGATAGCATCGAAACGGGCTCCAGATCTTTGATTTGACGCGTTTTTTGACGCGAAAGATGATGCGCGCAGCTCACCCTGCCGGCGCAAACGTTTCGGCCCGCGCCATGGCCCAGGCGTCGCGAAAGCGCGGGTCGCTGGTGCCGTCGATCAGTTCGCCCGGGCGCAGCGACGGATAGAGCTTCGCGAACGTCTGCACCTCGGTGGTCGAGGTTCGCTGCGAGAAATGGATCGGCCGCAATTGCTGCGGATGTTCGAGCCCGGCGGCGGCGAGAAGCTCCGCCAGCGCCTGCAGGGTGGCTCGATGATAATTGTAAACCCGCTCGATCTTGTGCGGCACCACCAGCGCGCGGGCGCGGGATGGATCCTGCGTGGTTACGCCGGTCGGGCATCGATCGGTATGGCAGCTCAGCGACTGGATACAGCCCAGCGAAAACATGAAGCCGCGCGCCGAATTGCACCAGTCGGCGCCGATCGCCATGGCGCGCGCCATATCGAACGCGGTCGCTATTTTTCCGGCGGCGCCGATGCGGATGCGATCGCGCGCGTTGATGCCGATCAACGCGTTGTGGACCAAACTGACGCCCTCCCGCATCGGCATGCCGAGATGGTCCATGAATTCCAGCGGTGCCGCGCCGGTGCCGCCCTCGTTGCCGTCGACCACGATGAAATCCGGATAGATCCCGGTCTGCAGCATCGCCTTGCAGATCGCCAGAAATTCCCAGGGATGGCCGATGCATAGTTTGAATCCCGCGGGCTTGCCGCCTGACAGCCGCCGCATCTCACCGATAAAGGCCATCATTTGGAGCGGGGTCGAGAACGCCCGATGAGTGGCCGGCGAGATGCAGTCCTCGCCCATACTGACGCCTCTGATCTTGGAAATTTCTTCGGAGACCTTGGCCGCCGGCAGCACCCCGCCATGTCCGGGCTTGGCGCCCTGGCTGACCTTGAGTTCGACCATCTTGAGCTGATCGTCGGCGGCGATGCGCGCGAATTCTTCCGGATTGAACGAGCCGTCCCGGTTGCGGCAGCCGAAATATCCCGAACCAATCTCCCAGATCAGATCGCCGCCGTTCTCGCGATGATAGGGACTGACCCCGCCCTCGCCGGTGTCATGCGCGAAGCCGCCCTTTTTGGCACCGGCATTCAGCGCCCGCACCGCGTTGGGGCTGAGCGCGCCGAAGCTCATCGCCGAGATATTGAAAACCGATGCCGAATACGGCTTGGTGCAATCCGGGCCGCCGATGGTGACGCGAAATTGCTCGTCGGCGCTGGGCTTCGGCGCCACCGAATGGTGCATCCACTCGTAGCCATCGCGATAGACATCCTCCTGGGTACCGAAGGGTCGTTTGTCGAGCGCCATCTTCGCGCGTTGATAGATGACGGCGCGGGTGTCGCGGCTGAACGGCATGCCGTCCTTCTCGCTCTCGAAGAAGTACTGCCGCATCTCCGGCCTGATCTCTTCCAGCAGGAAGCGCAGATGCGCCGAGATCGGATAGTTCCGCAACACCGCGTGGTTCTTTTGGGTGAGATCGCGCACCCCGAGTAATGTGAGGGCGCCGAAAATAACGATCGGAAGCCAGATCAATTCCCACACTTTGGGATTGGCATCCAAAATCCCGACACCGAGTAGCAATACCGTGACGACGCTGCATATCGTAAGAACGATGAAGCGCGGCGAGAACGGAAGCATCAACGTTTCCATGGGATCCCTCGGGCAATTCTGTCGTCATTATTCTTGTTAGCTGCAGTCCAATCCAACCATCCGAACAATCTTGTACACGATATCCCGCGCAGAGGTCATGGAGATGACAGGGCCAGCCCGCGAGCGACCGAGCCGTCGGCGCAGAATCAGTCGGCCGCCCAACCGCGATATAGCGGTCAGGCCGCTCATTGCAATGCAGCGTAACTCTTGACCCTCATCTGATTTAGACTCCTCATGGTGACGAGGCGCCCTTGCGCCGTCTCGAACCATGAGGACACCGGCCGCTCTCATCCTTCGAGACGCGGCGAAGCCGCCCCTCCTCAGAGTGTGACCGGAAATGCGTGCAACAAAATAACGGTTTTGAGACCGTCATTGCGAGCGTAGCGAAGCAATCCAGAGGATTTAATATGGCTGTTACTGGATTGCTTCGTCGCTTCGCTCCTCGCAATGACTAGAAGTGGCCTATTCCACTGGCCGCTTTTTGAGTCAGACTCTCAGGATGAGGGGGCGCGGCACGGCTCAGTGGCTATGCGGGCGCATCTCCGGCCGACGCCTTCCGTTCGCCCAGACGACTGTTGAGGCGTCGTCGCCCGCCCCAAAGCCAGCCGTCACCGTCCGGCTCGACCGGACGGTCCAGTACGCCCGCGGCTTCTCGATTCAACCTCCGCTGCTCTGGAATGCTGGATCCCCGCTGTCGCAAGGAGGACGAGTTGCGGGCGGGATGACGGCCACGGCTTGCGGCAAGCAACCACCTGCGATCGTGTCGCGGAGGGTACCTGCCACCGTGCCCAAAAGAGATGACACGGCTGGGTCCTGCCTTGCGCGCAGCCTGGCATCGGGCCGGCCGGAGGCCGGACCCGTTGGCTTGGCCGGGACGCCCTGAAGGGAGATCAGCGCTCGACGAACGCCTTTTCAATGACGAAATGCCCGGACTCGCTGTGGCTGCCTTCGAGAAAGCCGCGCGCTTCCAACATCTGGCGCAGTTCTTCGAGCATGGCCGGGCTGCCGCACATCATGATGCGGTCGTTAGCGAGATCGAGCGGCGACTGGCCGATGTCGTCGAACAGCTGCTGCGAGGTAATCAGATCGGTGATGCGACCGCGGTTGCGGAACGGCTCGCGGGTGACGGTCGGATAGTACAGCAGCTTCTCGGCCAGGAGCGGACCGAAAAATTCGTCGTCTTTCAGCTTCGCGACCAGATCCTCGCCATAGGCGAGTTCGGAGACCTGCCGGCAGCCGTGCACCAGCACGATGGTTTCAAAGCGGTCATACACATCCGGATCCTTGATCAGGCTCGCGAACGGCGCCAGACCCGTGCCGGTCGACAGCAGCAGCAAGCGTTTTCCGGGGATCAGATTATCGGCGATCAAGGTGCCGGTCGCCTTGCGCCCGACCAGGATGGTATCGCCCTCCTTGATCTTTTGCAGCTTTGAGGTCAGCGGGCCGTCGGCGACCTTGATGCTGAAGAATTCCAGCGATTCCTCGTGATTGGCGCTCGCCATGCTGTAGGCGCGCATCAGCGGCCGGCCATCGACCTCCAGCCCGATCATGGCGAACTGCCCGTTCTGGAATCGAAAGCCGGAATCGCGGGTGGCGGTGAAGCTGAAAAGCGTATCGGTCCAGTGCCGGACAGAAAGAACTTTCTCTCTATGGAATGCGCTCATGTGTTTTCGTTTTTCCAATTGCCTTGCTGTAGAACGATCCAGTTGTTTGGCTCGCCATATGGCGAAAACCCCTGCAACGATTGGCGATGTAGCGTGTTTCCTGCCTCATTTTCAGAGATAGTCAATAGCACTTGCTGCGCAATTGCTGGTTCAAAATGGTAGTCGACTTATCTCCGAAAATGGTTCGCGGCCGCTTTATTGGTGTACGCAATTAAGTTGCCGAAATCAGCATCGCCGCGGCAGTTAATTGCCCCGCCAGCTCACAAAGTTCGTTAAAGATAAGGCATCAAAATAGAATGCCAGATCGCCGGATGTTGCATGCCAAGCCTTCGAAATTTCCGATCAGGAAAACCGAGCTCCTACCCCGATCAATCGGTCTACGCGGAATATGCCTGCGCTGAATTTGGCCTCGTGTTCGGGGATATCGACGGCGGATCAGGGCTTCTCTTCAGCGTCACTTCAAAGAGCAAAACCATTCATTTCGGCGCCGGCCGATGCTCGTGGTATCCGCAAAATAACGCGACTGCGTCTTCGTTGGCATCCGACAAATATTTCACCAATCGCATTCTTGAACGCGCCGGCATTCCGACCCTGGGTGGCGAGTATTTCTTCCTGCATGACCGGCACCAGGCCCACCGCGGCGCCGGTCACGAGCGCGAAGATGCGCTCCGGTATCTGAGAAAGCTGGGCGGAGCAGCATTCGTGAAACCTTTGCTGGGATCGCGCGGCGATTTCGCTCAAGCCGTTCACGACGAAGCTTCGCTTGTCCGATACCTCGACGAGGTGTCAAAGTACTACGACTCGGTATTGATCCAGCCGGTTGTCTCAGGAGACGAATACAGGGTTTTTTTGCTGGATGACGAGGTCGTCTATACCGCACGGAAATATCCGCCGTCGGTGTGGGGCGACGGTGCATGCTCCATCCGCGAGCTGCTGGCCGCGCACAACGATGCTCTGCGATCCTGCGGTCTTTCGCCGGCTGCTCCGGCTGCGGACCGTGACGCTTCACTCGACATCGTATTGCCCAGAGGCGAGCGCTGGGAGATTCCCGGGCGGATGAATTTGAGCGTGGGTGGAACGATGGTTCTGGAGGCCCCTCGCTCCGATGCCCCGCTCACCCTGGCGAGGAAGACCGCACGAGCGCTGGGGCTCCGCGTCGCGGCCGTGGACATGTTCACCGATATCGAAGGGGATGCTGAAGCGATACGCGTGATCGAGGTGAACTCCAATCCCGCAATCCGCCTGCTGGAGAAATCCGATCGGGGCGACCTGATTCTGAAAATCTGGCGCCACACATTTTCTGCGACGGGACTAATGGGTGTTTAATCTTCCGAAATACGGCGACGGCGTTTGCCTGGCGCGGCTGGCAGAGCTGCTCGATGCCATTGAGGTGGACCGGGCAAGGCTCGCGCGCATTTCGGTGGTCGTGACCGGGTCGAACGGCAAAGGCAGCACCGCGGCGTTTTGCGCCAGTATCGCCCACGCCTATGGCTTGCGGACCGGATTGTTCACTTCGCCGCATCTGTACCGCTTCAACGAGCGGTTTCAGGTCGATGGCGCGCCTGTCGGCGATGACGATCTGGCGCGGCTAAAGATACGGATCGAAGCCGCTATCGCCGAAATCTCGCAGCGCAGCGGCGAAAAATTCGGAAGTTTCGAAGCTCTGTTTGCGCTGGCCTGCCTGTATTTCCAGGAAAGAAAATGTGAGTTAGCCGTGTTCGAGGCCGGCATCGGCGGGCGCTACGATCCGGTGCGTCTGGTCGGCGCGCGCGTGACCTGCGTGACCTCGGTCGATTACGAGCATCTCGAACTGCTCGGCAATTCGCTGGAATTGATTGCTTCCGACAAGAGCGACGCCTGTGCAGCCGGCGGCAGCATTGTCTACGGCGAGAATTGCCGCAAGCTACGGCCGCATCTTCTCGAATATAATCGCTATCGCGAGGTCACGTCGCTGTTTGTCCGCGACGGCGTCGAAATTGCCGGCGAATCCGTCTCGCCGACGGGGCAGGATTTTGATTTCCGGTTCGGGCATTTCAATTTTAAGGCGCTCGCAACGAGCCTGCGCGGCGCATTTCAATTCAACAATGCCGCGATCGCCGTCACGCTGTTCCTGCTCTGGCTCGGACGCGTGCAACCCGGAGAGGCTCCCGCCAAAATCGAGGCCGCCGTGAGATTGGGCTTGCGCAAGGTGCGCTGGCCCGGCCGCCTCGAGCTTATCCGACACGACCCGCTCACGGTGATCGATGTCGGCCATACCCCTGACGGCATCCGGCAGTCGCTCGCCAGCCTGAAGGCGATTTATGGCCCGGAGCGATGGATTCTTGTGCTAGGCGTTTCCTTCGACAAGAAGGCCGACGAGATCGTGGGCGCATTGGCGCCGTCCTTCGACACGATCATTTGCACGGCGGCGCACCACAAGGGCGCGGGGGCAGAGAATATCGCTGCAGCAGTGCGCAGGGCCAATCCGCAAGCGACAATTCATATCGCCGCGACCATCGAGGACGCCGTTGCGCTCAGCAGTGCGCTCGCCGCGACGGCAAACCGAAAAATATATGTAGCCGGCGGATTGTTCCTGGCGATCGAATATGCGGTGGTCGCCAGGGGCGGCCGCGCGCAGGATTTGGATTTTTTCTGAGTAGAGGATTCATCATGGCCGGGCTCGTCCCGGCCATCCACGTCCTAGGCCATCGGGCCACGTTTGCCACAATGTTTCCGTTGTGGAATGCACGCCCGCCGACTAGCGTCATGCATAGCGCATAGTGTGTGCGGTTGAGCATTTCCTGCGCGCTCGATTGCACCGAGAACAACATTTGAGGAGGGACGCGATGAACGACAGCGTCAATCGCCAGGTCTTGCTGGTAGAGAAGCCGACCGGCAAGCTTGGGCCGGAGCATTTCAAAATCGTCAAGTCCGCCGTGCCGGAGCCTCGGGATGGCGAGGCGCTGCTGCGGGTGCGCTATATCTCGCTCGACGCCGCCAACCGGGCTTGGATGCACGGCGCGACCTATCGCGCGGCGATCGAGGCCAACACGGTCATGGCCGGCGGCGGCATCGCCGAAGTCGTGTCATCGAAAGCGCCGGGACTTGCGCCGGGCGACATCGTGTTCGGCGATACCGGCTGGCAGGATTACGCGGCAGTGCCCGTAAAACATCTGACCAAGATGCCCAAGATCGAGCCGATGACCCACCTGCTCAGCGTGTACGGCATCGCCGGACTCACCGCCTATTTCGGGCTGCTCGAAGTCGGCAAGCCGAAGGCCGGCGAGACGGTGGTGGTCTCCGCCGCTGCCGGCTCGGTCGGATCGATTGTCGGTCAGATCGCCAAGATCAAGGGGTGTCGCGTCATCGGCATCGCCGGCGGCAACGACAAGTGCAACTGGCTGACGTCAGAACTCGGCTTCGATGCCGCGGTCGACTACAAGGACGGCGCGGTATTCAAGGCCTTGAAGGCGGCGGCGCCGAAGGGCATCGACGTCTATTTCGACAATGTCGGCGGCGATATTCTCGAGGCTTGCCTGGCGCAAATGAACAATCGCGGCCGCATCGCTTGCTGCGGCGCGATCTCGCAATATGACGGCGTTCCGTCGGCACATGGACCGCGCGGCGTACCCGGCTTGATCGTGGTGAAGCGTCTTACCATGCAGGGTTTTATCGTGATGGACTTCATGGATCGGCGCGACGAGGCGCTGAGTGATCTGCAATCCTGGGTCGCCGCCGGCAAATTGAAAGTTCAGGAGGACATTATCAATGGCCTTGAGAAAACGCCGAAGGCGCTGATCGGACTGCTCGCCGGCGAAAACCGCGGCAAGCGGATGATCAAGGTGTAAGGCTCGGAGGCCGAGGTGGTCAGTGCTGCGTTTGGGCCAAGCGCCGGCTACACGGCTTTCCTGGCCTTCTCGGCCTCAATGCGGCCGGCGACAGCATCGAGGACGGCCAGCTTTGCCTGCTCAATCGACGCGACGGCATAATCGATCGCGAAACCTGCCTCCCACTCCAGTCGCTCGGCGTTGTTTTCGGCGCGCCCGACCTCTCGCTCCCGCTTTCGCTGGGCAATTCCGGTCTTCAAAGTCTCGATGTCGGCAACAATTTTCGCCTGTAGTGCATTCCAGTCTCTGGTGGCAGTGTCCTTGACGGATTTGACATCCTGATTGATCTTTTCGGTTGCCGCCGTCGCAGCAGCGTGTGCCTGCTCTATGCGCGCCGCGATTTTTTCATGCGCTTCCTTCTCCGCCGCAGTGGCTGCATCCTCGGCGTTTTTGGCGCGAACCGACAATTCGGCGAGTTGTTCGGAGAGACGCTTGGCCATGGTCATTCCTCCATAGTTCGCTGACTTCCATCCTTCACAGATTCTTATTCGCCAACGCCCCGGCTCAGGCCGAACGCTTGTGCTTTTTCAACTGGAACGCTAGCGCGATGTAAACGCAGCCCGCGAGGATCGCGAACCAGCCGATCAACCAGACAACTGCCAACGCGCCCGCGCCGGGTTGGGCGATCAATATAGCGCCAAAGGCAACCGACAGCAGGCCGCTCAGACCGAGCAGCCATTCACCTTCGATTTCCTTGCGCAGCCGGATCGCGCCCCAGATCTGCAGCACACCGATGACAATTGCCCAAACGGCGATGAACATCAGCAATATTAGCGCGGTCATGCCCGGCCAAACGAAAGTCAGCAGGCCCGCAAGAATACCAGCGATGCCGACGACGGCGAGCCACCATCGCGGCGCTATCTCGCTACGTCTTCCCGCAATCGCCGCCCACAGCGCCAAGATGCCGTCGGCGATCGCGTAGAAGCCCCATATCAACGTCAGGGTCAGCAGAGTGAGGCCTGGCCAGATGAAGGCCAGGACGCCGAAGGCGATCGCGACTATGCCGCGCAGCAGCAGCAGCCACCAATTTTCTGCCAGTTCGCGCAGCGCGAGCCCGAGGAATGGCGACGGTGGGCTGGGTTGAGCTTGTGTGCTGGACATTTGATTTGCTCCCGAATTTGAGTTCCTCCTGAATTCAGCATTCCCGGGGTGCTGAATTCAGCATCCCCGGGTGCCATAGTTCATTGCGAAAACATGTCGGCCTGAAGCCGCATTATCTTGTGGCGTGGCACGTCGCCCGCTAGCCGTCCTCTCCCTATTTGGCGTACTCAAACGGGGGACTAGCCCTCAAGGCTTCCTTTGTGGCGCCCGCCAGAACCAGCTTGTTGTCGACCAATTTGAATTGGGATACCGAAACGGCGACATCGTGCTTCGCCAATCCGAGGAAGCCGCCGGCGTTGATGATGGCGTAGGAAACGGCTTTGTCGGGCGCGATGATGATATCGTCGATTGATCTGACGCGGTCATCCTTGTCGTTATATACAGGCTGCCCCATGATTTGGCGTTTGGCGCTCCAACCCTTGGAGACGTCGCGCATCTCTGTGACGCTGACGCCGACCAGGGTAGAACCAGCCACCTGCGCGTGCGAGATGGTCGGCGCGGTTAGCGCAATGCTCGCAAACATCAAAATGTGGATCGATTTCATGGCGACTCTCCATTGCAGCGGCGACCGCCGCTCGGCGGAAGATCGTCCGCAATCGGAATCTGAACCCGCCGTAGGTGATGCCTATACATTGAGCTCTTCCCCCGACCCCTTCGGGCCGTCGGGGGGCGCCCCGTAGTCAAAATTTACTAAAGCCCGGGCAGGAATGAATGAGCTTACAGTAACCAGGGTATAGGTATTTCTGCGTACGGATTCTCGTATTATCCGCGCTTCCTTACTTGGCCGTTCGGCTGGTGCGATCGGAGAGGACGGGACGGCCCCCCGGCGCTCGACCAGCTTTCAACCGGCTCTCGTCGACACAATGCGGACAAGGTCAGCGGCATTTTTGGCGCCAAGCTTTTCCATGATCCGTGCACGGTGGATTTCGATGGTCCGGAAGCTGATGCCGAGCTGACGGCCAGCTTCCTTGCTCGAGGCGCCTGCCGCGATCTGGGTGAGCACCTCGCGTTCCCGGGGCGTCAAGAAATCGTACCCTGGAAAGTGCGTCGACGTAACGCTTAAACCAGTGTCGCCGTCGCGACGGCGGGCACAGGCTGCCTTCACCTCGTCCACGCGCGTGACCGCCGTCTCCGCATCGAGCGGCGTCTCAATGAAATTGTCAGCGCCGATCTTGATCGCCTCAACCGTCGCCGGGATAGCGCGCATGGTGCCGGTGGCGCTCCTGAGGACGGACGGTATCGCCAAGGCTTGCTCGGCGCGACGATATCGAAACGTCGGAATGTAACGGCCGCGCGGAACGTCGATGAAGAGTAAATCCTTTGCGCCTGGGCCGGCGTAATAATGCTGGATCACCCGTCGCAATCGCCCTGCTTCGACTCGAACGATGGGGTCCTGCTGGGGATCGAAGTCTCCACTCCGTCCGAGGGCCTCGACGGCAATCGTGTAGCCCTTGAGGTGAGCGCTTTCACCACGCAACGTCGCCTCGATGACAAATCGAAGGAAAGCCGCCAGTCGCGGACAAGTTCGGAAGCTCTCGCTAGCCACCATCCGCTCGAGCGCGGCGCGGACTTCCGTTCCGGATGGATCCTCGTCGCGACCTTCGTTTTCCGCAACGGAGGCGAAAGCTCTCTCGCCCACCCCCGTCTGCCGTAGGAGGCGCGGGAGTTCAGGTTGTGGTGGCTGAGATCCGTCCCGCGTGCCGGTGGTCACATCAATGCATGAGCCGAAATAGCCCAGAAACTCCTCGTCAGCTGAAAAGTAGGGGCTGCCGATGTCGAGAACCAAACGATAAGCGCCGTCATGCCGGCGCAGCCGGTATTCCATACTGAATTCTTGGCGGCTGTCGAAGGCGGTGGTGTAGACCGATAGGCAACTTGAGAAATCGTCTGGATGGACGCCTTCGGCCCATCCATTTCCAAGCTCCTGTTCCATCCTGCGACCGGTGAACTCGAGCCAGGCACGATTGAACCAATCACACGACTTGTCAGGTCCAGAGGTCCAAATCATCATTTTGGCTCTGTCGGCCAACAGGTGAAAAGAATAAATCTCCGATTGCAGCGATTTGTGCAGCATCTCAAAGATGCTCCGTCAAAGCGTCTCGCAAGTGACTATAGCACGACGCCAGACGCTGTGTGTGACGCTACCGCGGCCTTTCCGTTGCCGAGGATGAAGGCAAACGACGTCATCAGGATCGGCCGGAACCGCGCCCGCGCCGCCTCGACCGCCGATTCGAGCAGCGGCTTGCGGTCGCGGACGTGGAGTTCGAGGGGGACTTCGACGATGAGAATGGCGTTCTTCGCCGACAGCGCGATCAGCAGGATCAATCCAATTTGGGTGTAGAGATTGTTCTCGATCCGTAATCCCGAGAGCACCGCCATCGGGCCGAGCAACGAAAGCGGTACGGCCAAAATGACGGCGATCGGCGCGTACCAGCTTTCATATTGTCCGGCGAGCACCAGGTACACAAGCAGCAGGGCCAGGCCGAACACGTAGTAGATCTGGTTGCCGCAGGCACTTAAAGTGACAAACGCCGATATGGCGAAGGCAATACGGGAGATGGCGGTGGCTCGCTGCCTCACGCTGCTGCCGTTTAGTTTGGAGCGTGCTGACGAATGCCTGGGCTTCATTCTCGTGCCCCACTTCATGTTGCGCCCGCGAACGCTTTTGTCCTGAGGAAGCCTTCCGCCATGCTTGAATAGCAACAATCCGCTTGCAGTGGAACTCGAAAGAGAAAATGATCTCGCCCGCGAAGATTTTTCCAGCAGCGCTTTTAAAATTTCATTTCGGTTGAAGCGCCGGCGACAACGAAAAGGATTCTGCAAATGATCACCACGTTTACACGTGCGGCGGCGCTTGGGACATCGATGGCGGCCGCGATATTCGCTGTGGCGACGCCGGCATTTTCGCAGGCGCCGACCGGTGCACAACGCAACGCTATCCGATCCGAATGCCGCTCGGACTATCAGGCACATTGCGCCAGCATCCCGCCGGGCGGCGCGGCGTCGCTGCAATGCCTGCAGAAAAATATGTCGAGTCTCTCGTCGTCCTGCCAGACCGCCGTGCGTGCGGTGGAAGCACCGGCTGCGCCGAAGGCCGAATCTACTCCGGCGGCCGAGTCCACGCCGGCCGCCGCGCCGGCTAAGCCCGCGGCGGGAACCGCGGCTCCACCGGCGGCCTCGAAAGCGGCGGCAGCCACCACATCGGCGAAAAAGCCGAGCGATGCGCAGGTTGCGGCGATCCGCAGCGCGTGCCGGTCCGACCATCAAAAAGTCTGCGCCGGCGTGCCGACCGGCGGCTCTGCGGCGCTGAGCTGTTTGGAACAGAACAAGTCGAAAGTCTCGGCGCCCTGCCAGCAGGCCGTCAACGCGGCCAGCGGCGGCGCCACAACCCCTGCTGCGGGCGCCGCAGCGGCAGCCGCCAGTCCCGGAGCAGCCCCCACCGCCGCGCCTGCTGCCACGCTGGTGCTGCGGCCGATGCGGCCGCGCGAGGAGCTGTTCGTCTTGAGGTCGGCGTGTAGTGGAGACGTCCGCACGCTTTGCGGCGGCGTTGCGCCCGGCGGCGGCCGCATCGTGCAATGTCTGGCGACGCGTGCAGCCTCCATCTCACCCGCGTGCAAGGAAGTTCTGGCTCAGTTCGCTGCGCAATAACTAGATTCAACCGAAGGTTCAGTGCGCGAGTCTTCGCGAGAACCGTCGGCTACTCGGCTCGAAAGGCGAGGATCAATTGAATTAATCGAACGGACAAAACGACGTAGCAGAGCGACATGGCGAGCTGATACGCAACATGCCACTCCAGCTTCGCCAACTTGTAAAGACCGTCGAGGAAATTCAGGACAAGAAGCACGACGCCGAACAGCATGACGCCGCGGCCAATGAGGCTATGACGTAAATAGCCGAATAGAACGATAGCGGGCTCGTTGCTCGAGACATGCGCCCCCGCCGAGATGATCAATGTCCCGACGATCATCTTTCCGACGTGATCGAACATTTGCCTGGAGGCTTGCTCGACATGCTCAGCGTAGAACGTAAGCCACTTGGTCCTGATATTCCACATGGTTGCTCCTTGCGATGGCGGACGGCATCGGATGGGCTAGTCTTGAGCGCGTCCGTTCAAACAGCGATTTTCCGGACGTTCAGTACAATGGCTCCCCGACCGAGAAGCAAGAACCCGGCTTGTTGATTTTTCAGAGAGCGCCGACGTGAGTAGGATTCCCTGCGACACATGATCCGCTCTGGGATAGCCCACCTCGCAAGAAATAACGGACATGAACCAAGCGGTACTCACCAAATTAGGAGTACACGCTCCAAGGTTTGTTGATTTAAGCTGCGACTCATCCGCATGTGAAAAGCCATCGAGGGAGGAAGACTTCGTGCGTATCGCCGTGATCGGCGGAGGCCCCGGAGGTCTCTATTTTGCTTATCTCTGGAAAAGGCGGCACCCGGACGCCCAGATCGATCTGTTTGAGCAGAACGCCGCCGGCGCCACCTGGGGTTTCGGCGTGGTGTTCTCCGAGCAGGCGCTTGAATTCCTGCGCGCCGATGATCCCGACACGGTCGATGCCATCGCGCCGCGGATGGAGAGCTGGAAGAACATTACGCTCAATCTGCGCGGCGAGAGCGTCGAGATCGACGGCATCGGCTTTTCCTCGATCGGCCGGCTTGATCTGCTCAGGACTCTGCAGCAACGCGCATCCTCGGTCGGCGTCATCATGCGATACGACACGCCGATCCAGTCGGTGGACCAGTTGGCCGGTTACGATCTGATTGTCGCGGCGGATGGCCTGAACTCGCTGGTGCGCCGCAGCTTTGAGGACGATTTCGGCACCTCATTGTCTTATTCCGCCAACAAATTCGCCTGGTACGGCACAACCAAGCGCTTCGAGACGTTGTCGCAGACCTTTGTGCAGACCGAGCTCGGCGCGTTCAACGCCCATCACTATCGATACTCGCCGTCGATGAGCACATTTTTGGTCGAATGCGATTTGGCGACGTGGCAGCGCTACGGCTTTGCGGAGAAGACCATCGAGGAATCGCAAACCATTTGCGAAGGCGTCTTCGCGGCCACGCTCGAGGGTCACCCGCTGGCATCGAACAAATCCGTGTGGCGCAATTTCCCCTGGATCTGGAATGAGCGCTGGTCGTTCAAGAATATGGTGCTGATCGGCGACTCCCTGCATTCGGCACATTTTTCGATCGGCTCGGGCACGCGGCTCGCCATCGAGGATGCGATCGCGCTTGCGAAGGCGCTGGAGGCGGAACGCGATATTTCCGCAGGCCTCGATCGTTACCAGAGCGAGCGCCAGCCGATCGTGAAGAAGCTGGTGACGGCGGCGCGCACCAGCGCCGACTGGTACGATAAATTTCCCGAGCACATGAAACTTGGCCTGATGGATTTTGCGTATAGCTACATCACCCGATCGGGCCGCATTGACGACGCGCGCCTGCGCGCGATGTCGCCGGCCTTCATGGCGCGGTACGAAGCCTCCAGGCGGCCGCTGGAGCAGGGCGGGAGCCAGCGATGAGGTCGAAGCCGGATGGAGCCCTCGAGATTGCCGACGCCGTCCCGTCCGATGGCCCGGGCGCGCTGGAGATCGGCTTTGCGCTGCCGGAACGCTACAACGCCAGCCGCATTCTGTTCGACAATCTCGGTAAAGGCCGGGGCGACCGGCTTGCGCTGACCGGCCCGTCGGGAACGCGCAGCTATGCCGAGCTTTGCGCCGAGGCCTCGCGGTGGGGACACGGTTTCCTGTCACTGGGATTAAACCGCGGCGACCGTATCCTGATGTTCCTCGATGATACGGCGGCCTATCCGGCCGCCTTCTTCGGCGCGGTTCGCGCAGGCTTCGTGCCGCTTCTGATCAATACGCTGACGCCGCCTGATCTCCTGCAATTCTATCTGTCGGATTCCGGCGCCACGGTGGCCGTTGCCGACGCCGAGTTTTGCGCCCGCTTCAATGCGGTGGTTTGCAATGATACGTCGTTATGCACGTTGATCGTGGTCAATGGCGCTGCCGGCGATCACGCCGTGCCAAATACCATCGTCGCGGAAAAATGGTTGCGGGGTTTGGCGGCCGATCTTGCGGAAGCCGACACCCACCGCAACGAAATGGCGTTCTGGATGTATTCGTCGGGCTCGACCGGACGCCCCAAGGGCATCGTCCATCTGCAGCACGACATGGCCTATAGCGAAGCCGCGTTCGCGCGCAACGTGCTGAAGCTCAAGCCGGACGACATCTGCTTTTCGGTGCCGAAGATCTTCTTCGCCTACGGCTTCGGCAATTCCATTACCTTCCCGTTCTCCGCCGGCGCGGCGACGCTGCTGTTGCCGGGCCAGCCGAAACCGGCGGCGATCTTTGAGGCGATCGAGCGCTTCCGCCCAAGCGTGTTTTTCGGATTGCCGACGCTCTATACCTCATTGACCAACGCTGATGGTGGGGCCGCCACGGATTTTTCGTCGCTGCGAATGTCGCTGTCCGCGGCCGAGGTGCTTTCGGCCGAGGTCTTTAACAGATGGAAAAGACTTTCCGGCCTTGAAATCATCGAAGGGTTGGGCTCCACGGAGGTGCTGCACATCTATCTGTCCAACCGGCCGGACAAGAAGAAGCTCGGTGCCGCAGGGCTTCGCGTACCCGGATACGAAATTGCGCTGAAAGACAAAGACGGCCGGGAGGTCGGCGACAACGAAGAAGGCATCCTGTGGGTGCGCGGCGATTCCAACACGCCGCTCTACTGGAACCGACCGGACAAATCGGCGGAGACCATCCGCGAGGAGGGATGGATCTACACCGGCGACCGTTTTATGCGCGACGGCGACGGCTTTCATTTCTTCCGCGGCCGTGCCGACGACCTGATCAAGATTTCGGGCCAATGGGTCTATCCGCTCGAGGTCGAGCTTTGCCTTGCCGAACATCCGAGGGTGCGCGAATGCGCGGTGTTTGCGGCCGAACTGCCGGACCGGCGTATGACCTTGAAGGCGGTGGTGGTCATGAACAGCCGCGCGTTCGACCCAACCGAGGCGACCAAAATGCTGCAGGATTACGTCAAGGCAAAGCTGTTGCCTTACAAATACCCGCGCGAGGTGCGGTTTTTGGATGAACTGCCGAAGACTGGCACCGGCAAGATCGACCGTCAGGCGCTGCTGAGGATTTAGCGATTGCGCTGCTGCGCTCCCTCTCCCGCTTGCGGGAATGCCTAACCCGTCAGCCCCGTCGCGCCATAGAGCCAGGCGAGATCGCGGTAATAATCTTCCGACGTTTTCGCGCTCATGATGGCATTGCGGATGCGGGCGTGCTCGCCGGCGGGGTGATAGATGTGCTCGCCGATGGCGCGGGACAACAGCTGCACCCGCGCGGTGCGCGGAAAGCGCTGCGCGCGGTAGCGTTCAAGCGCGCTGGTGTGATCGTCGTGTGTTCCCAGCATGTGCGACAGGCAGACCGCGTCTTCCAGCGCCATGCAGGCGCCTTGCGCGAAATACTGCAGCATCGGGTGCGCGGCATCGCCCAGCAGCGCGACGCGGCCATCGACCCAGCGCTCCGTGGGATCGCGGTCGCACAATACCCAGAGCTTCCAGTTCTTGCCGTGGCGAATGATGTCTTTCGCGCGTGCATGCACGTGCGCAAAACCCTGCATCACCTCTTCGTCAGATACCGGCTTGCCGGCAACCGGCTCCGGCGCGTCGTTGTGACAGGTCACGACGAGATTGAACACTTTCCAGCCCGACAGCGGGTAGTGCACGATATGGCATTTCGGCCCCGCCCATAACGTCGCCGCATTCCAGCGCAGATCCTCCGGCATCTCCTCGGTCGGAATCACCGAACGATAAGTGGTGTGGCCGGAAACCCGCGGCGGCCCGTCGGCCGTGACCGATTTACGGACGTTCGACCACAGGCCGTCCGCGCCGATCAGCAGCGCTCCCGTCACGCGCTCGCCGGAGGCAAGCCGCGCCGTCACCGAAGAGCCGTCCTGATCATAGCCGATGACTTCGCAGCTGACGCGCAATTCGATCAGCTCGTGGTTTTGGCAAGCCTTTAAGAACACGCCGTGCAGATCGCCGCGATGCACGACCGCATAAGGATTGCCGAAGCGCGCACGGAACGCCTCGCGCAGGTCGATATGGGTGATCTCTTCGGCGGTCAGCGCATCCATCAGCCGCAGCTGATCGATATAGACCGCCATGCCGCGCGCGGCCTCGCCGACGCCGAGATAGTCGAAGGCGTGGAAGGCATTGGGCCCGAGCTGGATTCCGGCGCCGATTTCACCAAGCGCTGAGGCCTTTTCGAGCAGGATTGAACGGATGCCTTTTTGTGCAAGTCCAAGCGCGGCCGCGAGGCCGCCGATGCCGCCGCCCGCGATCAGGACAGGCCGCTCCCTAACGGCCGAACCCATCAGCCTGATTTCCTGAAATGTTCGAGCGCGTCTTCGGCGCGCAGCGGCACCCGCGACGCCTCGTTGTTGAGATCGACCAGCTGCGTCAGGAGCGACGTCAGCGTCTTGCGGTCGGCCGGCTTCAAGGGCTGCAGCATCCGCGCCTGGGCGCGATCGACCAATGGCATGATGTCGCGCAACAGCGCCGCGCCGGCCTTGGTCAGATAAAGCAGCTTTACCCGCTTGTCCTCGCGCGCCGGCTTTCGCTCGAGATAGTCCTTCGCCTCGAGCCGCTCGATCACGTTGCCCAAGGTCGAGCGGTCGAAGGCAATCACGGCGGAAAGCCGCGTCGCATCGATGCCGGGGTGGGTGTGAATCGCGACCAGCGCTGCAAATTGCACCGGCGTCAGGTCGTAAGCCCTGCACTCCTCCGCGAAAATCGCCACCGCAATCTGCTGCATCCGCCGAAACAAATATCCCGGCTTGGTATAGACGGCATCCATCGTCACCGGCGCCGATTTATTCTGCATCGGGCTGCCGCTCCGGTGCGGCGTCCGCGAACGCCTTCAGGTTTTTCGCCGCCGCTTCGGCTTTCAGCAGGCGCGGGAACGCCGCGACCTCGACGCCAAAGCGCCGCGCGTTGGCAAGCTGCGGCACCAGACAAAGATCGGCGATCGTCGGCTTGGCGCCGAAGCAGAATGGACCGGGCTCGTCGGCGATCAATGTTTCGCAGGCCGAGAGCCCTTCGCGGTTGGCCCATGCCGCCCACTCGGTCACCTGCTCTTCGCTCAGGCCGATCTGCCGCAGCCGCCCCAGCACTTTCAGGTTCTGCAACGGGTGAGTATCGCAGGCGAGCGCCATCGCGAAGGCGCGAATTTTGGCGCGGCGCAGCGGGTCCTTCGGCAGCAGCGGCGGCTCGGGATCGGTTTCCTCCAGCCATTCGATGATGGCGAGCGACTGGGTAATGATCGCGCCCTGGTCGTCCTGCAGCGTCGGCACCAGCCCTTGCGGATTGAGCGCGAGATAGGCGGGGTCGCGCTGTTCGCCCTTGCGCAGATGGTGCGGCAGGTGGTCCGCGCCTAGTCCTTTTAGATTCAGCGCAATTCTAACCCGATAGGACGCGCTGCTGCGGAAATAGCCGTGCAGCTTCATCGGAACCTCCCTGGAATTTTCTCGTTGCTTTTTGGTCGCCGCATTGACGCTACTCATATTGTAAGTATGCTGTCAATAAATCCAGCAAGAACATCGGGAGGCTCGCCATGGAAGCCGTACAGAAGACGCCGGAACGCGAGGCGTTCTACCGCAGGATCGACGGCGAAAATCTCGCAGCCCTTTGGAACGTGATGGGCGAGCTGATCACGCCGGAGCCGAAGAGCGCCTGCCGGCCTCATCTGTGGAAATTCGATGCGATCCGCCGCTTCATGACGGAAGCCGGCAAGCTGATCACCGCCAAGGAAGCCGAACGGCGAGTGCTGGTCTTGGAAAATCCCGGGCTGCGCGGGCAGTCGAAGATCACGACCTCGCTGTTTGCCGGCGTGCAAATGGTGATCCCCGGCGACATCGCACCGGCCCATCGGCACAGTCAGTCGGCATTGCGCTTCGTGCTCGAGGGCAGGGGCGCGCATACCTCGGTGGACGGCGAGCGCACGCTGATGGAGCCCGGCGACTTCGTGATCACGCCGTCGATGACGTGGCACGATCACGGCAATGAGACTTCCGAGCCGATGTTCTGGCTGGACGGGCTCGATATTCCGCTGGTGCAGTTCCTCGATGCGTCCTTCGCGGAAGGATCTGACGAAGACCAGCAACAGATCACGCGGCCCGCCGGCGACAGTTTCGCGCGCTATGGCCACAACCTTTTGCCGGTCGATCAGAAGCGCGCCTCGAAGACTTCGCCGATCTTCAACTATCCCTATCACTATACGCGCGAGGCGCTGGAGCAGGCGAAAACGCGTGACCAGTGGGACGCCTGCCACGGATTGAAGCTGAAGTTTTCCAATCCCGAAACCGGCGATTACGCGATGCCGACCATCGGCACCTTCATCCAGTTGCTGCCGAAGGGTTTCAAGACCGCGCGCTATCGTTCGACCGACGCCACGGTATTCGCCGCGATCGAAGGCAAGGGCCGTTCGCGGATCGGCGATCAGACATTTGAGTGGGGTCCGCGCGACCTGTTCGTGGTGCCGAGCTGGCAATGGGTGACCCACGAAGCCGACGAAGATTCGGTGCTGTTCAGTTTCTCCGATCGTCCGGTGCAGCAGAAGCTGGACTTGTTCCGCGAAGATCGCGGCAACGCCTGACCGAAGCGTCGCGGGCAAAACGGTTTACGGCGCATTCCGCCCGCCGAGACAATCGATGCGATCAAGCAAATTGGAGGCGATGCTCAGCGAGGCAACAACTTCGCTTCACAGTACTGATTCAGCTGGTCGCGGATCATGGCAATTGTATCGACGCATAGATTGAACCCCGCGCGTCTCAGCAGACCGTTATCGGTCAACAAGTCCCATTCCTTTTCGAAGACGAAGTCGGCAAAGTCCCATGACGCCAGGCTTTCAAGAGAGCGTCGCTGTAGTCCACGGCGCGCAACGATCTTGTCCCAGACCGGGCCCTTGTCGGCCATCCACGTCGCAAGCTTGATATGGCGCGGCACGCCACAGGGAATACCGTACCATTGCGCCAGCAATGGCCAGACCTGACACCAGCGAAAACTATCGCCGTTCGTGACATTGAACGCCGTGTTCCTCCCGGCGTCATGCGTCGACATGAAAATGATGGCCTCAGCGAGACAGGTCGCGTCGGATAATTCGCAAAGCACGGAGTAAGCGGCGGCAGTTCCAGGGAAATCCAGGGGCACTCCGAGTTCACGGCAGAGAGCCGCATAGGTGCCGAGAATCGTGATGAGGTTTCTGGCGCGGTCCGGCGCGAAGTCGCAGATATAGGACGGTCGGGATGCAGACCAGCTCCAGCGAGCATGCGCCGCTCTTTGGCTCAAAAGGTCCTGTTGATCGTAATAGAAGTTTGGCGGCGGATGCCGGGGATCGCCTTCGCGCGAAGGCGTCGGATAGGGGCCGAGGTGCATTCCGTACCACTTAGTGCCCTCCAGCAGATGAACGTGCTCGAGCCCGCCGGAGCGCGCTTCCAGCGCATCCAGCGTTGCGGCCAGCATGGCGACATTGCCTTCAACATTCTCGACACCACCTTCCTGGAATGGCGCGCGGGCAGCGAAGAACGCATGCGTCACCGGCTCGATGGCTGCCAATGCACGCGCGCAAGACGCGGGATCGGTCAAATCGGCAGCGAGATGGGTGAAAGGTACCTTGCCGGCTGGAGCCGTGCGCGACATGCCGTAAACAAGCCAATCGCCGCGACGGCCGAGTGCTTTGGCGATGGGTCCACCGGTCGCACCGGTCGGCCCGATGACTAGCGCGACTTGCTTAGGCATTGCATCCAATTAGGCATGGCATCCAATCCCAGTGGCGGAGCCCGTTGCGCGCTCAGGCTGATGTCCGTGGCGCAAATGGCTCTAGCGTCCCCGCGTAGCTTTTCGCGGCAGGGAAAGCATATGAACCGCGCCGGGATGTCGTGAGTTTCAGACCGACCAGAGCTTCGGCCTGTTTCACCGCAGCCGCGACGCCATCGATGATCGGCACGCCGAATTTTTGCGAAAGCGTGCGCGCGAGATCGGCCATCCCCGCGCAACCGAGAACGATAGCTTCTGCGCCCTTGTCCAGCGCATGGGCAATCTCCGCTTCGAGTTTCTGCTCCGCGCCGGAGCCAAGCCTTTCGAGGTCGAGAACCGCAACATTGCACGCGGTGACCGACGCCCTGTCGGCGAAACCGTAGCGGCGCACGAGGTCTTCAAGCGGCACGATCGAGCGCGGCAGCGTCGTGATGATCGCGATACGCTTGGCCAGCTGTCCCGCGGTCACCAGCGCGGCTTCGCAGATTCCAACCACCGGGAAGCGCGCGACGGATCGCGCCGCATCGAGCCCGGTATCGTCGAAGCATGCGACAATGCCGGCGGCGGCGTCGGGTGCGATCAAAAACGCCTGAATCAATCCTGGAACGGCGAAAGCCTCGTCATAAAACCCTTCGATCGAGGCCGGACCCATTGACGATGTCACGGCGACGATTTCGGTGCCTGGCGCGGCAACGGCGCGCGCCGCGGCGCAAATCGTATCCGTCATCGACGCGGTGGTGTTCGGATTGACGATCAGGATTTTTGTTGCGGGCATCGGCGTTGATTAGCATTCGGTGATACAGGCCGCCATCAAAACTTCGGCGAGGCTTGCGACGCTAGCGATTTTACCGCGAATTCAGCAAGCTACCGCCTCCGCCTCGGCCCAAGCCGCGAACGCATCCAGGATTTCGCTCATGACCTCGCGGTCGTTCCGTCCCGAACGCGCCAGCACATGGAAGGAATGATCGGCGCCCTCGACACGATGCAGCGATGCCGATCGCCCGAGGCGCTGGACGACAGGCTCGAGCAAGCTCAATTCCGCGAGGCTGTCGCGGGTGCCCTGAAGAAACAGCATCGGCACATGAACATCGGCAAGGTGCTTCGCCCGATCACTGGACGGCTTGCCCGCGGGATGCAGCGGAAAGCCCAGGAACGCCAGTCCACCGACGCCGGCCAACGGCGCAATGGCCTGTGCCTGCGACGTCATGCGTCCGCCGAACGATTTGCCGCCCGCGATCAGCGGCAATTCCGGGCAGCGCCGGCCGGCTTCCGCCACAGCGGCGCGCACCGCGGCTTGCGCGACCGCCGGGCGGTCGGGCCGCCTCGAGCCGTTTTCCATATACGGAAACTGATAGCGCAACGTCGCCACGCCGCGTTCGCCAAGGCCGGTCGCCACCGTCTCCATGAATGGATGGCCCATCCCGGCGCCGGCGCCATGGGCAAACACAAAACACGCACGCGCTTGCGTGGGGCGGATCAGCAGCGCGGAGATCGAGCTCGCGTTCTCGACCTCGATCTTAAGCTGTTGCGCGCTGACGGTTTTCATCTTGCGTGACTGCCATTCGCTGTGGTCGGGACACTGTACGCCCGGCGACCGGCCGCCCGGAAGGCCTTTCGAGCCGATGCTTTCCCGAATGGACAACCGCTCGCTGACGTTGAATACTGCCCGGCATGGACCCGCAAGAGGTCCCATTCATTCGGGAGAAGACATCATGCGTCCCAGCAAGGCTGCGTTGGCACTGATCACGACATCCTTCATCGCACTGGCAGGCTCCACTTCAAACGCCGAAATCGCGGTTTCGGCCAATGACGGCAAGATGGTCCTCGAAAACGGGGTGGCGACGGTCCGCAAGGAGCCGGTGCCGGACAGCGTTTCGGTCATCGAACTTTCGGGCCCCTCGCCGCGCATCATTGCGGAATTGCCAGCGCCCGCCAGCGTGGTCGGCCCGCCGTCGAGCGTCGCCATCGCGCCGGACGAAAGTTTCGCACTGGTCACTGGGGCGATGAAAATCGATCCCGCCGACCCAACCAAGGCGATCCCCGATGACAAGCTGACCGTCATTGACTTGAAATCCTCGCCTCCGAAAATCCTGGCGACACTGCAAGCCGGCGCGGGCGCTGCCGGCGTTTCGATCAATCGCACAGCGACGCTGGCGCTGGTGGCCAATCGCAGCGAGGGCACCGTCTCGGTGTTCACGATCAGCGGCAATGCGCTGACGCCGGCCGGCAAGGTCGCGCTCGGCGACGCCAAGTCCGGTCCGAGCCACCCGATGTTTTCCCGCGACGGCACAACGGCGCTGGTCTCGCGGGATGGCGACAATCGCATCTCCGTTCTCTCGGTCGACGGCAGCAAGGTCGAATACACCAAACGCGACCTGTTTTCCGGGCTGCGCCCGTACCAGATCGATACTACCGCCAACGGCGACGTAGCTGTGTTCGCCAATATCGGCATGAGCGGCGGCGACGCCGATACCATCAGCCTGATCGACATGCGCGCCAAGCCGATCCGGGTCGCGACCACAATCTCGGTCGGTCAGACGCCGGAAGGGCTGAAGATATCGCCGGATGGCGCCTATGTGGCGGTCAATGTGGTCAACGGCTCGAACAAGCCCAAGAGCTCGCCATTCTTCAACGACTATGGATTGCTGAAGATCTACCGGGTCGCCGGCACCGACCTCGTTCCGGTGACGGAAGCCAAGGTCGGCCACTGGTGCCAGGGCGTCGCATGGTCGAAGGACTCCAAAACCGTGCTGGCCCAGTGCATGGTGGAGAACGAGATCGCAACCTTCACGTTCGACGGCAAAACCCTGATTAAAACGACGCCGATCGCGATGAAGGCCGGTCCGGCGGGCATCCGCACCTCCGAGCCGTAGCGCATCGCGGGCAGGCACACAGAAATGCATGGTCGGCATCCAGGAATCAGTCTAAGGCTACCGACACAACCCTCGGTCGAGCATTTCGAAGATTTGGAGCTAGGTCATGATCAAAACATCCATTGCAATTGCTGCTGCGGCCGCGGTGGGACTTTCGTGCACGCAACCCGCGTCAGCACAATCGGACGGCCATAAGCTCGGCACTGTGCATTTCGAGACATCGTGCAAGCCGGACGCGCAGAAGCTTTTTGACAGCGGGATGTTGTACCAGCACTCATTCTGGTACCGGGCGTCGCAACGAGTGTTCGAAGATGTGCTACAGGCCGATCCCGAGTGCGGGATAGCGTATTGGGGTATCGCGCTGAGCCTGCTGTGGAATCCGCATGTCGCGCCGCCCGCAAAGAATCTCGTCGAGGGTGCTGCAGCGATCGCAAAGGGAAAGAGCGTGGGTGCCAAGTCGCAACGCGAGCGCGACTACCTGGACGCGATTGCGGTCATGTACGCCGACCACGAGAAAGTCGACCACCGCACCCGCATTCAGGCCTATGCAAAGGCCATGGAACAACTGGCGCAGCGCTATCCAAACGACGACGAGGCGCAGATCCACTATGCCCTTGCGTTGAATACATCGGCATCGCCGGCCGACAAGACATACGCCAGCCAGCTCAAGGGCGCCGCGATCCTGGAGCCGATCGCTATACGCCAACCGCAGCATCCCGGCGTGTCACACTACCTGATCCACCTCTACGACTATCCGCCGATTGCCGAGAAAGGGCTCGACGCTGCGCGGCGCTATGCCAAGATCGCTCCCGGAGCGGCGCATGCCCAGCACATGCCGTCACATATTTTCACGCGCGTCGGCTATTGGACTGAATCGATCGCATCGAACGCCGAATCGGCCCGTGTCGCAAAGGAGTCTAAGGATTTCCACGACCAGCTGCATGCGATGGACTACGTCGTCTATGCAAATCTGCAACTCGGACAAGACGACAAAGCCAAGACCATCATCGACGAGATGATGATGGTCACCGGCTTCACAGAGGCGTTTTTGCCCGGGCCGTATGCACTGGCTATCTCGCCGGCGCGCTACGCCGTGGAACGCGGCGACTGGAAGGCTGCGGCGGAGCTTCAGGTACGCCCTAGTCCGCTAGCCCAAGTCCAGGCGATAACTCATTTTGCTCGAGCTCTCGGCGCCGCCCGCTCCGGCAATCCTGATGCCGCCAAAACTGACATCGCCAAGCTCGCCGAGTTGCGTGACAAGCTGCGTGATGCCAAGGACGCCTATTGGTCGGAGCAAGTAGATATTCAGCGGCAAGTCGCGACCGCCTGGATGCTCTATGCCGAAGGCAAGCGCGATGAGGCGCTAAATGCGATGAGCGCAGCCGCCGATGCCGAGGATAAGACCGAGAAGCATCCGGTGACGCCAGGCGTGCCTAAGCCGGCGCGGGAATTTTATGGCGTCATGCTGCTTGAGAGTGGCAACCCCAAGGAAGCGGTCACCGCCTTTGAAGCGACGCTGAAGAAAGAGCCGAACCGGCTTGGGGCCCATGTAGGAGCGGCGATGGCCGCCGAAAAGTCCGGTGACAACGCCAAAGCTCGGCAACACTACAAGAAAGCCGTCGAGATCGCTAACGCCGCGGATAAGACCAGGGCCGAGATTGCACACGCGCACGCGTTCCTGCAGAAGCCCTGAGACGGCGAGGCGAAGGCACAGGAGCACGCCGTGAAAGCATTCTTTGTGCCGATCGTGCTGGGCATTCTTGCGACCCCGGCCAGCGCTCAGTCACTTCAGGTCATTGGATACTCGGGTCATCTCGGCGAGTGGGAGTTGACTGCCACCGTCACGGAGCAGGTTTCCAGCCGGACCAAGGAATACGCCGGGCCGGTGACCATGAGACACGTTGGCGTCTGCACTAAGGATGGCCCCGAGGAGAAGGCGGGTGAAATGCGGTTTCAGATCTCGGCCTCATCCTCCCAGTTGAATGCGACATTTTCGGTTGCTGGCGTTGAATGCACCTACAGCGGACGGTTGTCAGACTCTTATACAGGCACGATGGCTTGCCCCGATCGAGAGGCCGTTCCCCTCAAGTTATGGGTGAGATAGTGCATCGTTACGAAAGCAGCATGGTTACGAAGGAAGGTCTTCCATCGCACCCTCGCCATGCCATAAGGAAAAAGCCCGCATTGCTGCGGGCTTTTTTGTATTACCAGCCGCGGAATCCGCCTCCGCCGAACCCGAAGGTTACGCTCGGACCGCCATAACCATAGCCGCCGCCATAGTACGGCCTACCGTAACCGCCGCCATAGTACCGCGGGGCGTAGCCGTAGCTTCTGTAATGCGGGCGGTAGTGACGATAGCCGTAGTAGCGACGCGAGTATCGATTACGAGAGCTGATGTCGGTGGATTGCGTTGCATCGGCTGATGTCTTTGCTTTCACCGTGCTGTCCGTCGCGTTTGCAGCGGAGCCTCCGAGCAGCGCGGCTGCACCGACGGCAAATACGATAGCTAGCTTTTTCATAGGAACACTCCAATTGACCTGGTGGAGTGTTAATCGTCACCGACGTTCTACGTTCCGAACTGCGACATTAAATCACCGATAGCTGTTTGAATAACCGTTCATATTGATTAACGCATGCTGCATTTGCCTGGTCGGATAGCGTAGCCGGGAGGGGAAATAGGCGTATAGATGCTGCATGACCGAGCATCATCGGAGTTTGCCAATGCGGCGCGGCTTATGACCGCACCGAAGCTATGGCTCCCGGTCGGCAGATGGCGAGCTTCGGGTGCTCGATGTGCGGTAAACCGAAGACTTCCATCGCCGATATGTTCGCGGACGTGATTTCCGAAAGAATAGCAAGGTCGAGGCATTTGCGCCGAGCGTTCGAGTGAAGTAAAAACGTCGCTGTCGCGTCAGGTCCCGTAGCTCAGCTGGATAGAGCATTGGTTTCCTAAACCAAGGGTCGCATGTTCGAGTCATGCCGGGATCGCCAACGACATGCTCCGAAAGTACGCAGCAAAATAAATTGTGAAACAAATCAGCGCATTGCGTTTGACGGCGCGCGATCTAGAAAACCGTCGCTCTATCCAGCTGAGCTACGGGATCCCAGATGCCATCAGCCGTGCATGAAGTCGCCACGTTTCAATCCGAGCGCTTTGACCGCCGCCTCCGGAAGCCGGCCCCACGCTTCGACCTTCTCATTCGGAGCCATCATTGCAACGATAATGGCCTTGGCGGTCTCCGGATCCTGTTCGGCGACGAAGTAGACCGAGCGGACGGACGAACCGCCCTCCAACGGTTCGGTTGTCACCAGTACGACCTGACCATCTGCCATATCTCAATATGCCATTTGTCGCGATGCCGTTTGCATTATTGCAACGAGGAGGCCCGCGACTCCCGTAGCCCGAGGATGGGCATTGGCGGGATCGGGCCCTCGCGGCTTCCTTCGCGAAACCGGGCCAATGCCCCCTAGCGTCGCGATTAGGTATCCGCCGCGGCCAATTGTCAAAGCAAAGTCTGTGAGCATTTCGGCGGTTTCTCACCGGCCGGGTGTGTCCCGTCGATCACAGGGCCAGCAAGAAGTTCGCAGCTCCCGCGGGAAAGCCGGGGTTTACGGGTGACAAGCCGGCCGATAAAATGGCGACAATCCGCAGGAAATGTGTCGCGTGGAACTCTGGAGAAATCGCCTGTGATCGGATTGCGCAAATCCGTCCTGCTGATGGCCGCGATCATCGGCTGCGCCGTGCTGCAGCCTTCGCGCGGGCACGCGCAGTGGTGGTCGCGCGCACCGGCCGATTTCGAGGAATGCGCCGACGCTGCGGAGAAGGCGGCGACCAAGGAAGCGAGAACCTCGGGGCTTTCGGAATGCAACGCCAAATTTGCCGGGCGGCGCAAGCCCGGCGGCGGCTACAGCTATTTCGATTTCATGCAGAACCGCAGTTTTGATATCGCGGGTCCAAACCCGACGCGGCAAGAGCAGAAGCACATCGACGAACAATACACCGCCTATCTCGATCGTCAGCGGCGCAGCACCATCGCCGCGGCGTTCACGGCAAAACAGCAACAACAGTTGCAACAGCAACAGCAGTTACAACAGCAACAACAACAGCAGTTGCAACAACAGCAGCAACAACAGCAGCAGCAGCGACTTCAGCTGCAGCAAGCCTCCTTCAGAAGCGACACTGAAAAGGCCGCCCCGCCACGGCCGGCGCCGACCAAGCCACCGGCCGCAGCGAAAGACCTCAAGCCACCGGCCGCGGCCACCGATCCGAGGCCGCGCGCGAAGCCTGCGGAATGCGCAAAAGATTCTTTCTCCTGCGAGTGGCCGCGGCTTTCGGCAAGTATCAAGGATCTGAAGAAGACGCTGTTTGGCGCGCCACCGAGCAAGGCGAAGCGGAGTTGAGCTATGTGGCGCCGACCCATCGTCGTGGCGCCAACCCATCGTCGTCGTTCCCCGCGCAGGCGGGCAATCCAGCATTTTCGTCGTCCCGGCGAACGCCGGGACCCATATGTGGACGGCCCCCGTGCCACAAGAGTTCTTCAGGGTCTGATCGGATCGCTTGCATCCATATGTCCGGCCTGTTGATGCGGTGTGTTTTAGACCGCTGGCCAAGATGGTTTCCGCGACGCGAGCTCCAAACAGCCTCACGACCTTTCTTCGGCCAATGGGTCCCACGGACTGTCTCGCACCTCGGATCGATCGATCCTACCATCTGCTCCCCTCTTGCAGCTCCGGCTCAACCGGTGTGGCGAACGCCGACCGGCCGATCTCTCAAGCG
>NZ_JNIJ01000050.1 GCF_000701345.1 Bradyrhizobium sp. URHD0069
CTGATCAAGCAATCGCAGCGATTGCCCAGCGAGCTTTACCGGTCGCTGACCTGGGACAGAGGCAAAGAGCTTGCCGACCATCAGCGCCTGACATTGGCCACCGAGGTTGATGTCTATTTTTGTGACCCTCGGTCTCCCTGGCAGCGCGGCTCAAACGAAAACACCAACAGATTGCTGCGCCAGTATCTTCCGCGCGGCACCGATCTGTCCTTGCACAGCCAGGCCAAGCTCAGTGCCATCGCAAGGCAGCTCAATGAAAGGCCGAGAAAGACCTTGCTCTATCAGACGCCGGCTGAGAAGTTCGCAGAATGTGTTGCAGCGATCGGTTGAACTCGCCACCGAGGTATTTGACTGATTTTGCCGCATTCGCGCGCGAGCAAGCGACCATGAGAACTGTGGTCGTCATCTTCAAGCGTTGATCACCATCGCCGGCGAAATCTATTCGGACGCCGCGCTGACGAGTGGAAAGGCCTCTCATACTGCCGCCCTTGATCCTGCGACAGCCGCTATTGCGCATGGGCTCAAACACGGGTAAGTGGCCCGCGAAAGCCGCCCAAGCGACTTAGCCAGCAAATCAGGTGGGCTTTTTGATCTTTGGACGCACGCCATCGGTTGACGGGAGACCAAGGGCCTCGCGAAGATAAGATAGCGAACCGCTGCCGAAATCTGGAAGGCTAAGCAGCGCAGCATCGGAAACTTCACGCACGTCGCCAATCGACTTCATGCCCGCGGCATGGAGTGCCTTCCGCATCCTGGTAGCAAATCGGACGTTGCCGACGGGGGTGTCGTCTGGAAGCTCTGGGGCCGGATAAAGCATCGGCCCCGCCGCTGCCTCCCGCCTGAGGCGTTCTTCCCGCAGCCGCTCCCGATTTTCATGAAATGCCTTCTGAGCGCTTTCATGCTCCGCGATCGCTTCTTCTGCCTCGCGGCTTCTGAGAGTTTTCCGCTCAGCAGCCGAGAGGCCGGGATCGGTGCTTTTCTCGTCGCCGCTCATTTTCCCTTCGCCTCCCGCACTTCGCTCCAGCCCGCGCGTAATCGATAGGTAACGCAGCAGCCAATCTTTGACGATTTGGTAGCGGTCAGCGCTGTCGCTAGAGAATTTGTATTTGTCTTTTATCTGCATCGCGAAGGCTGCGGCTTGTTCGTCCGTTTGTCTCAGCTCCTTCGGAAGCGAACGCCATTCCCGAATAATCTCGTGCCTGGCATTCACCTGGTTCATTTGGTGCCTTCACCTTCAGCCCCGGTTCGACAAGTCGGCGCCCCTATTCCGAAACATGAGCGATCTTGTGCTTTAAATGATGCGTCTCGTGATCGCGGCGGAGTTGGCTTAGCGAAGTCTCATTGAGCTGAAGCATTACCTCACTCAGTTGCGCGGTTTCCGGATACCCGGCGGCAAAACCCTGTCCGTAAATTTTGCGCAGTGTGCGGAGAAGGGTGTTTCCGTGTTTGGCGCTGATTTCGCCATCCTTGTTGCGGTGGCGGTTGTCGAGACCTGCCTTGCTCATGCTGCTCTCCATTGTGCCCCACACAGCCGAGAGCATCCTCCCGCCGGGACCGAATGGCAACTAAACTACGCCGTGAGGCGGGCTCCGGTTTTCCACCGGTTCCGCGGTTCCGGCTTCGGCGCGGGCCACGATCTTTTCGGCCCGTCCGGAAGCGATCGCTGCAGCGCCTGGCCTCACCAAGTGATCAGGACCACGCCGTCAACGACGCAAGCCCTCTGCACCAGCCTCACCTTGGCAGAACGGCTTTGCCGAACGGCTGATCGGATCGATCCGGCGCGAGTGTTTGGATCACGTCATTGTTTGGGGCGAGGCGCATCTCCGCCGGATTTTGAAATCTTGCGCTCATTACTACAACGGCGTCACAACTCATCGATCCCTTAACAAGGATGCGCCGGTCTCTCGCTCGGTACAGCGCGCCGGTGTCATCAGTTCAACCGCCATCTTGGGCGGACTTCATCGTCACTACGTCCAAGTTTAGGTTTTCGGTACACACAGTCGCTACGCGCTCATCTGCGCGAGTGCCCGGTCCTCGCGCGGCAGGCCGAGCCGCTCCCAGACATCGATCAGCGCCTTTGCGAGCGCGTCGGTCATGCCGTCGTCGTGATAGGGCGAAGGCGTGATGCGCAGCCGCTCCATGCCGCGCGGCACGGTCGGGTAGTTGATCGGCTGGATGTAGATTCCATGTTCGGTGAGCAGGAGGTCGCTTGCCGTCTTGCAGTTCTCCGGATCGCCGACGAGGACCGGTATGATGTGCGTCTCGCTCGGCATGACCGGGAGCCCGGCCGTCTTAAGCACTGCCTTCGTGCGCGCCGCCCGGTTCTGATGCTGCTCGCGCTCCCAGTTGGAGCTCTTGAGGTGGCGGATCGCCGCGGTTGCAGCGGCACAGATCGCCGGCGGAAGGGCTGTAGTGAAAATGAAGCCGGGCGCGTATGATCGCACCGCATCGATCAGCGCGGCGTTTCCCGCAATGTATCCTCCAAGGCAGCCGAACGCCTTGGCAAGCGTACCTTCGATGACATCGATGCGGTGCGCTGCGCCCTCGCGTTCTGTGATGCCGCCGCCGCGCGGGCCATACAGGCCGACCGCATGCACCTCGTCGCAATAGGTCATCGCCTCGTAACGCTGGGCAAGATCGCAAATGCCGTTAATGGGGGCGACGTCACCATCCATGGAATAGAGGCTCTCGAACACGATCAGCTTCGGCCGTTGGGGCTCGGCCCGTTTGAGCAGCTCTTCGAGGTGGCCGAGATCGTTGTGGCGCCAGATATGCTTCTCCGTCCCGGACTGGCGCACGCCCTCGATCATCGAGTTGTGGTTGAGCGCGTCGGACAGAATCACGCAGCCGGACATTAGCCGGGCAATCGTTGCAATGCCGGTCTGGTTCGAGACGTAGCCGGAAGTAAACACGAGCGCCGCCTCCTTGCCGTGCAGGTCGGCCAACTCGCGCTCAAGCTCGACCAGCGGATGACTGGTGCCGGCGATGTTACGTGTGCCGCCCGCGCCGGTGCCCATGCGGATCGCGGTTTCGACCATGGCGCCGATCACCTTCGGGTGCTGCCCCATGGCGAGGTAGTCGTTGGAGCACCAAATCACGACGCTGCGCGGGCCCGCAGGCGAGTGCCAGATGGCGCAGGGATAGCGCCCGGCGATGCGCTCAAGATCGGCAAAGACGCGGTAGCGCCGTTCGTTCCGTAACCGCGCGAGGGCGTGAAGGAAATAGCGATCGTAGTTCATGACAGCCTCTCCAGCTCCGACGGTCTCAAGCGCCTGTGGAATTCCCTTGGTCAGGACGCGCTCTCATGGCGTTGATCGTCCCCGATGACTTGCATTCTCGCGAGCCTTTGCCATGGCGCCGCGCACCACCTCGGCGATGCGCTCGCCTGGCGTATCGGCGTCAAGACCGCGAACGAATTTGCCTTCAGGGTCCATCAGGTAGAGATAGGTGCTGTGGTCGATGACGTCGTTTTCAGCGTCCGGCCCGCTCTTATGAGGTGCGTAGTAGACCCCATACTCCTGGGCAACGGCAGCGATCTGCTGCGGCGTGCCCGCGAGTCCGACGATCCTCGGATCAAATGACTGAGTGTAGTTCCCCATGACGGTCGGAGTGTCGCGCCGCGGATCGACCGTAATGAACAGCGGTTGGAGCTTGTCGGCGTCGGGGCCGAGCTTCTCGAGCGCGGCGGCAATCTCAAGGAGCGCCGTCGGGCAGGTATCGGGACAAGAGGTGTAGCCGAAAAACACCAGCAGCCATTTGCCACGGTAGGTCTGCTCGGTAACCGTCGTGCCGTCAGGTGAGGTGAGTGTGAAAGGGCCGCCGATCGTCACCGGCGAGTTGGCCGCACGCACGAGCGGTTGGCTCAACACCGACGCGGTCGCGACAGCAATGGCGAAAGGGATTGCCCGTCCGAGACCCGAAAATATGGGACGGCGACGCATCAAATGCCTCCCCCCGGCGGCGGTGCTTATCCGCCACCAACCTCCCTCTCGTTTCAGCAGGTATTTCTTAGACGATTTTTGCCCTCAAGGTTCATAAGCTTTGCTTAAGGTTTCGCAAAGGAGTTCTGATTTTGCTAGTCCCTGCAAATGGCGGTTAGCTCTCGACCAATTTTCCTGCGGACATCAAAAATCAAGAGAGTGCTGTGATGACTGGCTTAGCCATCAAGTGGCTGATCGGGGTGTCGTCGATGGTCGCGGCGGTGGCGACGCCGCTCCCGGCGCCAGCCTACGAAGCGGGCCCGGTCGCGGGCGGCGGATCGATCACTGGGAAGGTCGTGTTCAACGGAACCCCCGGCACCCGCAAGGTCATTCCGACCAAGGACATCGAGGTGTGCGGCGGTCCCTACGAGGAGACGCTCATTCAGGTCGGGCCGGACAAGAGCGTACAGAACGCCGTCGTGTATTTGGCCGATATCGCGAAAGGAAAAGCTTGGCCGGCGGAAGCCAAGAAGCCGGAAATCAACAACAACAAGTGCAAATTCGAACCCAGCATTCAGGTGATACGCGTGGGCGGGCTGGATGTCGTCAACAGCGATCCGATGCTCCACAACACGCACGGCTATTACGGCAAGCGCACCGTGTTCAACCTCGCTCTCCCCAACCAGGGTCAGCGAATTCCCGTCGAGTTGCCGCGGCCGGGCGAGGTGCGCATCGATTGTGACGCACATGGATGGATGGAAGCGTTTGTCTATGTCGCCGACAATCCCTACTACGCCATCACAGGCGTCGACGGTAAATTCACCATCCCGGACGTTCCGGCCGGAACCTACAAGCTGGTGGCGTACCAACCCTTCACCGGCCCGAACGAGCAGACGGTGACCGTTGCTGCCGGCAAGCCGAGCGATCTGACGATTGAGCTGAAGAAGAAGTGACGGGCTTCCGAGGACCCAGTTGAAGGAGAGCAAGCCCGGAAGGTGAAAGGAAGATTCGGCGACACAGAGAACAGCGGAGTCGTATCGCCTGAAGGCGAACGACGCCGCATAACGATTTATCCCTAGGAGGAACCCCCCATGTCTGAACTCGACAAAGTTCGACGTGAGATGGCTGCGGTACTCCAACAGCCCGGAGTGCGTCCTGACCCCTCGCTGCGGATTACCCGGCGCACCTTTGTTCACAAATCATGTCTGGTCGGGGCAGCGACCGTGGCCGAAACCTTCGCCTGGTGGCCGCTGATCAACACTCTCGACATCGCCCATGCGGCCGAGGCGCCATTCAAATTCGCCTGGATTTCCGACACCCATCTCTATCCGAGATCCCTCAATACGCGCTTCGTCGAGAAGACGATGCGTGCCGCCAAGGAGGTGCAGGCCATGAGTCCGCCGGCCGACTTCCTGATCTTCGGCGGCGATCTGGCCCAGCTTGGCAAGGTCGAGGAACTCGAGCTCGGTGTGGAGATCCTGAAAGAAGTTAACATCCGCAAGGTCTACATTCCAGGCGAGCACGATTGGTACCTCGACATGGGCAAGAAATGGGGCGAACTTTTTGGTCAACCTCACTGGACCTTCGACCACAAGGGCGTGCGCTTTGTCGGGCTCGACACCGTCAGTCGCGGCCCAGACTATTGGACGGCGAAGAAGATGAGTCCCGAAGAGCGCATGGGTCACATGGCCACGCTCGACGGCACCGTCGCTGGCCCGTGGGCGGGTGTCGGCCGCGATCAGCTCGACTGGTTGCAGAAGACGCTTGCCAACTGGGATCGGAACCGGCCGGTCATCATCTTCAGCCACAATCCGCTCTACGAGTACTATCCGCCGTGGAATTTCTGGGTGCGCGACTGGCGCGAAGTGAACGAGGTGCTCAAGCCTTACACCAAGGTCACCAACATCCACGGTCATGTGCATCAGGTGCTCTACAACGAAATCGGCACCATGCGCTCGATCGGAATGCTGGCGACTTCGTGGCCTTGGCCATACGCGCCGGAGGGGGTGCCGAAGCTGACGAAGCCGATGATCCGTGTCGACCCCGGAGATCACTTTGACGGGGTCGGTTGGGAGAAGATCGACGTCAGCGCCCAGGACAAAGTCGACGTCGAATACGTAATGTGGCGCAAGCAGGTGTTAGCGCAGTCCCCGGACGATTATGCGAAGAGCATTCCCGAGGTTTTGCGGCCTCGGGTCGCTGACAATATGTGGCCCTACTAGGAGGAATGGTCATGACCGTAACATGCCGTTTCATCCTGTTCCGCGTTGCTCCTGCGGCGGCGCTTGCTGTTCTGGTCGGCCCTGCGGGCGCGCACAAGGATCCGGTGACGCCGCAGCAATTGAGCACCTACCAGCAAGTGTTCATGGAGCAGGTCCGCAAGGGCGATCTGCTGTTCCATGGCGACGCCGCAACCGAGAAGGAGATGGCTGTCGTGTTGTCCAATACCGGAATGGCCTGTGCCATGTGCCATCCCATGACGGCCGATACCCACCCCGCTACGTTCCCGAAGTACCAAGTGCAGATGGCCAAGTTCGCGACGCTGCGCGACATGATCAATTGGTGCATCGAGAAGCCCAACCAGGGAGAAAAGATCGCCGATGACTCGGAGGCGATGAAGGCCCTGGAAGCGTACATCTACTGGTCGCAGAGCGGCACGGTGTTGAATCCAGGCAAGTTCTGACTTCGATGCTGCGAAGCCAACGCTTCTAGCGCGGGTCATTGCTGTCGAAGCTGCGTCTATCCGAGAACAAAGGAGAGAAACGCATTAACAGACAAGCAAGGGGCAATGCTCCATGGCGGAAGTGTTTCCTGCAGAGAGATTGCGCGGCAGGTTCAGCGGCATCAACTTGGATGATCTGGTCGATTGGCGCGTGGTCCGAACCTGGCTTTATTGGGGCATGTTCTGGCTCCTCGTCACGCCATCGGTCGGCGTGGCGATCTCGGGTCTCTTCAATTATCCGGATTACCTTGGGACCAATAATCTAGGGCTGACCTTCGGCCGGCTGCGGCCGGTTCATGTCAATGGCGTCATCTTCGGTGCCTTTTCCGCCCTCTTCATCGGCGAATGTCACTATCTGGTCCCGCGCCTCTGCGGCGTGCGGGTTCCATGGGCCCAATGGGGGGTACCGCTGGCATGGCTGTATAACATCAGCTTGGCGGCGGGGCTGATCTCGCTGCCTTTTGCGCAGAACCATGGTCTGGAGGCGGGCGAGCTGCCGCTCTTCGCCGAGATTCCCATCTTCATCGTCATCGCGGCGACGACGGCGCAGTTCCTTCTCACTATCGCGCAACGCCTCGAGGCGCCGCTCTATGTGGCGCTCTGGTATCTGATTGGAGCCTTCGTATGGACGACGATGAATCTCCTGCTGGGCAGCTTTATCCTCCCCTACACGATTTCAGGCATTAACAGCGCTGCGTTCCACGGTCTCTATATCCACTACATCGTCGGACTATGGCTCACGCCCGCGGGCTACGTGCTCATCTACTATTTCCTACCGGTCAGCGTGCGCAATCCGCTCTACGCACACCAGCTGTCCCTGGTGGGCTTCTGGTCGCTCGCGCTGTTCTATCCCTTCGTTGGCATCCACCATTATCTGTATAGCCCGATCGCCGATTGGACCGAGACTCTTGCGATCATCACCTCCATGTTGCTGATCATTCCCGTGTGGACGGTGCTGGTGAACTTCTTCGGCACCGTGAAGGGGCGTTGGGATAGTTTCGGGAAGAATCTCCCCGCGAAGTTCCTGATCACGGGCTCGCTGATGTACCTGGTCGGTTGCTTCCAAGGCTCGACTGAGGCGTTGCGGTCGATCCAACAGCCCACCCATTTCACCGACTTTGTCATCTCACACTCGCACCTCACCGTTTTCGGCACGTTCGTGGTCTGGGCGATGGGCGGTCTGATTTACGTGTGGCCGCGCGCGTTCAAACGCGAGCTTTGGTCATGGACGCTTGGCAACTGGTCGTTCTGGCTGATCACCGTCGGAATTTCCACCATGGGTCTGGTGCTAACTGCTGGCGGTCTGCAGCAAGGCTTCGAATGGATGAATGGCACCGAGTGGGTCGACACGATGACCCGGATGAAGGCCTATTGGCTGGTGCGCACCCTCAGCGGCATCACCATGGACATCGGGATGTCCCTGCTGGTCTTCAATCTCATGATGACCGCGCTCAGCCGGCCGGCCGAGGAGCCTATTCCAGCGCGCGGTGCGGCCCCGATTCCCGCCGGAGGGCCGGCCGAATGAGTGCGCGCTTTGTTGCCTTGGTGGCCGGGGTCTTCTTCTTCTTCCTCGCTGTTGCCACCCAAGGGATCCTACCTTTTATCGAGCCGTCGGCGCGGACCACCGACGTGACCGCCGTGGTCCGGACTGATTTTGGACAGCTCAAATGGATCAAGACCGACGCCACCGATTACACGCCGCTGCAGAAGCTCGGCCGCCAAGTGTATCTGCGCGAGGGGTGCTGGTACTGCCATTCGCAATACGTGCGTCCGGTGACCGGCGAAACGCGCCGTTGGGGTCCGGTCTCCGAGGCCGGCGAATACGCCTTCGATGTGCCGCACCTATGGGGCACCCGGCGTATTGGGCCGGATCTGACGCGGGTCGGCCTCAAGTATAGCGACGAGTGGCACCTCGCGCATTTCTGGAACCCGCGGATGCTCTCGCCGGACTCGATCATGGCGCCTTTTCGGGGACTGTTCGAGATGCCCGTCGAGCCCGTCAAGATTGTCGATGACGGAGCTGGTAATCGTAGCCTCGAACGAACGCCTTTTACTGAGAGGCTGTTTGCATTCGCAAGCAAGGAGCAGATCAAGCTCACGCCGAACGCCGATGGCCTCCTGTTCGTGCCGATGGAGGCGCGCGACAAGGCTCCGATCATTGTGATACCGAACAAGGAATATACCGGCGACGCCGTCAACATCGCCGCCGAGACAGAAGCGCTGCAGGGTCTCATCGCTTATCTCCAGAAACTCGGCATGAATCGCGGCAAATGGCGGGACTTGTTTGAGCCGCAAAAGCTCGAAGTTACCGATGCGACGGTGCCGCGATCGAGTGAATGGATCGCCTATGGTAAGGAGGTCTATCAGCGGAGATGCCTCGGCTGCCACGGGGTGGACGGCGACGGCAATGGACCGGCCGCAACCTTTCTGTACAAGCAGCGCCCGCGAAGCTTCGCAGCGGCGGTTTTCAAGTTCAGGCTGACCAAAGAGCCTTTGCCGACCGACGGCGACCTCCTTCGCACCATCACACGCGGCGTTCGGGGCACGGCGATGCCGGCCTGGCATGAGCTGCACATTATCGACCGCCTCGCCGTCATTCAGTACATCAAGTATGAGCTGGCGGTCGACCGCTCCGATTCGGCAAAGCCCTATGCCTTTTTCAAGGAAGAACCGCCGGGTCCGCCCCTGTACATCGGGCGGCCGCCTGTTCCGTCTGAGCAGATGCTCACGCGCGCCAAGGATGTCTGGCAGAAAGCTAAGTGTTGGGAGTGCCATGGCCAAACCGGGAAGGGCGATGGCGAAAAGGCCCCGGGGCTGAAGGACGATCTTGGCTTCCCAAGCCCGCCCGCGGACCTTACCGCCGGCCAGTTCAAGTCAGGTCCTACAGTTGAGGACATCTTCCGCACTATGACGACCGGGTTGAGCGGCACGCCCATGCCATCCTACCGGGATCCGTTGTCGGAAGAGGACCGCTGGGCGCTCTCCTACTACGTGCTTGCGCTATCGGCCTACAAGGATCCGCTGACAGGCGAACCGCTGCCGATCGCCTCCAGTGATCGAAGGGCGCTCAACGATCCCGCGATCGAGGCCGATACGCCGGACAAAGCCTACATTCCAAGCGGGAGCGCCGCAGCGAGCCGCGGCGGCGCTCACGCCCCCGCCGGTCGCAGCGGGAACAGCGTAGCCGAGCAACAGGCCGCCAAGGAGTAATGAGCGATGACCATCTACTTCGAGATCGTCGGTCCTTACATTGCAGCCTTGATGATGAGTCTCGGTGCGCTCTGCGTTTTCATTTGGGGCGTGCTCTCGGGCGCCTTCAGCGGCGCCGACGATGCATCCATCCGGTTCGTTCAGAGGGAGGTCGGTGATGACAGATCCGACGCGCACGCCGGCGAGTGACAGCTCGCCCCCTGAGATGGAAGAGATGGAGGAGTATGCCGGCGGCACCATTAAGTCGCACCACGGCCACGTTCCCGTGTGGCTTTTGGTTGTCTACGCCGTCCTCTTTATCTGGGCGCTGTACTATCTCGTCGTCTATTGGGGTGGGCTTGGACCAGGACGGATCTAGCAATCGCGGCCTCAGACAAGCCGGTGATTGGTTGAAGCGATCTTGATTCGAGAGGAGCAGGACATGCCGGTTCAAAAGGAGCAGAAGATGCTGGCAGCCAGGATCATTTTCGCCGTCATGGTCTTGAATCTACTCTTCCTGCTCTCCGAACTCACCATGAACGTTGTCCGTGTCTATTTTGGCTGACCAGGAGGATACATGGTTGAAAATCCGGTCTTTTCCCTTGCTGATGCAAGTGCGATCCAGATCATCGCGTTTGTCGGCTTCGCGATCGCCACCGTCGCCTTCTTCGTTTGGGTTGCCGACCTCGTGCGTAAGTAGCGGCGGCGAAGCGGCGCCGTCGGTGCGTAAGCATTGGTTGGGTAGGGCAATCTGCCGATGACTGCCTATGTGGTGATCTTCATCGCGGGGTTCGCTGGCAGTTTTCACTGCATCGGTATGTGCGGGGGGTTCGCCTGCGCGCTGGGCTATGATCCGCAGGGGCGCGGCGCGACGGTTCTGCGCCATCTGCTGTACAATACGGGTCGATTGACAACCTACTGCTTTCTCGGCGGGCTCGCGGGCGCCCTCGGTCAGATTATATGCACCTCGCAGGGCACGACGGTCCCGCTGCTGAGCGGTCCGCTTGATACCGGTCAGCGGATTCTCGCGATCCTCGCCGGACTGCTGATGATCGCCATGGCGCTGCAGTTCTTTGGCCTACTGCCGCGTCTGCATCGCATCACGACCGGCTCCGGCACCAGCACCCTCGCGGCATCCCTGCGCAGCCTGTTGACGGCGCCGGGACATGCCGCCCCGCTAGCGTTTGGCGTATTCAACGGCTTCCTGCCTTGTCCGCTGGTCTACGCCTTTGCCGCGCAGGCGGCGAGCACGGCCGGGGCATTGCCAGGCTTTCTCACCATGGCAGCCTTCGGGCTCGGGACGTTCCCCGCAATGCTTCTGATGGGCGGCGTCGGCCGAGCGCTGGCGCCGGCGTGGCGGCAGCGCGGCGTGTGGCTGGCCGGCAGCTGCATTCTGCTCCTTGGTCTCATCACCGTTGGCCGCGGCATCCTGCCATTCGCCGCGCACTTCGCCCTTGGTTGGCCGGGAGGACATCCGGCATGACGGCACAGGACCATGCGCTGTGTAGCCATTGCCTGTTGCCCATCGGGCGGCGGGCGATGCGACGCTTGGTGAACGGTGAGGCTTGCGCATTCTGCTGCTACGGCTGCTGTATCGCCAACCAGGTCAAGAACGGCAAAACCGAGGAGTGGGAGGCCGCTTGGCTGTTGATCCGGCTCGGTGTCGGCGGCTTTCTTTCCATGAATATCATGCTGTTCAGTCTGCTCCTGTATACCGACGCCTTCAGCGGCGCGGATGCCGAGATGCTTCCCTGGATTCATCTCCTGCTCTGGCTATTCGCCACGCCCGCGGTGATCATTCTCGGCGGACCGTTTCTGCGCGAGATCTGGCTCAACTGCAAGGAGGGACGCCTGACCTCCTCGGCGCTGATCGTCCTCGGCGTCGGCGCCGCCTATCTATATTCCGCCTTCGCCGTCATCGAGCGCGGCCCCAATGTCTATTTCGACACCGCAAGCATGGTGCTGATGCTGTTCACCGTAGGCTACTATCTCGATGCCGTCGCGCGTGCACGGGCGGCGCGTGATCTGCAGCCGTTGCTGGCGGCGGAAAGCGAGTGGGTGACCATCGTCAACCGTGACGGAGAGCACCGCCGGCCGGTGCGCGAGGTTGGCGCCGGTACGTTGGTGCAGGTTCGGCCGGGGGAGCGCATTCCCGTCGATGGTGTGGTCAAAGAGGGCGAATCGCACACCGACGAGGCCGTGATTACCGGCGAAAGCCGGCAGATCGCCAAGGATGTAGGATCGCATGTGATCGCCGGCAGCATCAATATTGACGGCCTGCTCCTCATCCAAAGTAGCGGCGCCGCAAACGCGACCCGCTGGGCGCAGATCTGTCGATCGGTGCGCGACGCGCTTATCTGCCGCAGCCCAAGTCAGCGCCTAGCCGACCGCATTGTCAGTTTCTTTGTGCCGATCATTCTCATGCTGGGGGTTGGAGCGTCGGTGTACTGGGCACAGCACCTGCCGCTTGACCGCGCGCTGTTGATCGGCCTCGCGGTCCTCGTGGTCGCCTGTCCGTGCGCGGTGGGGCTTGCGGCACCGATGGCCACGTCGCTTGGCATCGGACGACTGGCCCGGCGCGGCTGCCTCGTGCGCGACCCTGCCGCGCTCGAGGCGCTCGCGCGCACGCGGTTGATCGCCTTCGACAAGACCGGCACGCTCACCTCAGGTGAGACGCGCGTTGTCGCCATTGATACCGACGGCACCACCGCCGACGTGGTGCTCGCGCATGCCGCGGGACTGGAACGCTATTCCGAGCACGGCTTGGCCCGCGCCGTCGTCGCCGCGGCTGCGGCGCGTGGACTCGAGCCGATGGTCAGCCGCGACGTTCGGGTCGTGCCGGGACGCGGCATCCGCGGCAACTCGGACGGGCAGACCGTAGCGGCCGGCAGCGCGATCTTGATGCGGGAGTTGGGTTGGCCGCTGGCGTCCAGTCTGGCCGAGCGCGGGAGATTGCGCGAAGCAACTGGCCACTCGGTGATCTATGTCGGTTGGGGCGAGGGGGTGCGTGCCGTGCTGTCGCTTGACGATACGCCGCTCCCCGAGGCGCGCGCGACGCTCGAAGCTTTGCGTCACCGCAAAGTGCGCGCGATACTGTTGACCGGCGACCTCCCGGCGGCTGCGCAGCGAATTGCCGCGGCAGTCGGGATCGAGAGCGACGATATCGAGGCGGGCCTTTTGCCTGCAGTCAAGCGCGCGGCGCTGGAGCGGCGACGATGGAATTATGGCATGGTCGCGATGGTCGGTGATGGCCTTAATGACGGGCCGGTGTTGGCCGGAGCCGATGTGGGGATTGCCGTTGGTTCGGCGACTGACCTCGCCCGCGAGGCCGCCGCGGTCGTGCTCCCTCCGGGAGGGCTATGGATGCTGCCGTGGGTGATCGACATCGCTCGCGCCGTTCGCGCGACCATCCTCACCAACCTAGCGTGGGCGTTCGGTTATAATCTCATCGCCGTGGGTCTGGCGATGGCCGGAGTACTCCAGCCGGTGTTGGCGGCGGCAGTGATGGCCGGCTCAAGCATCGTCGTGGTTCTGAATTCGCTGCGGTTGGAGCGACTGCCTGAACCTGCTGCATCGCCGACCCCTAAGCAATGCTCGGCCCCCGCGGCGCAAAGCGCTCCTGCACCTCGGAGCACGGCCGTTCCGGTAGATGGTGAAGCCCTCCAAGCGGGTTGACCCGCCTGTCTAATCTAAGGCCATTGATTTGAAGTTCCTGCCACAGTTGCGGGAAGCTCCATCTTGGGAACTTCAAATCGAAAAGCGGCACGAGAATCATAATTTTTGCCAGTGCCCTTTTTTCTTCCGAAGTTCGTGTGCGATGTATCACGAATTTCGGAAGCAGGGCACTAGCCGAACGTGTCGCGCGTAAAGGCAGCGTACCAGCTGTGCGCCTCGCGCGCGGTCCGGTGGCGGGTTTCGGCGCTTTCCTGCACCTGGCTAACAAAGTTGTCGACGATCTTGATCGTTCCGGCCGCGGGCTTGAAGCTGACGGCATTGCTCACCGCATCGTCAGGACTGAGAAAAGTATAGCAAGTGTTGAATAAATGGGGTGGAACGCGCTCGGATCCGGTAAGCGTGGCGGCGATAGCAAACGCACAGGCCTTGGCTTGGCTATTCGCAACAAACGCCGATTTCGGCATGTCGCCGGCATTGGTCGCATCGCCCACGACATGGGTTCCCGGCTGTAGCTTCGACTCGAACGTTGTGGGATCGACCGGGCACCAGCCGGATTGATCCACGAGGCCGATTTGCTGTGCGAACTGGCCGGCCATTTGCGGGGGTATGACATTTACGACGGCGGCCTTGAATGTGTCGCTCGCCGTTCTGACGGATCGCTCCTTTACGTCGATTGCCTTCACTCCACCGGTGAATTGGGCAGGTAGCCATTCGATCATGCCCCGATAGTGGCGTTCCCAGGCATCCAGAAATAGATCCTGCGCGTTGAAGCTGTCTTTTGCATCGAGGATCAGGATCCTCGAGTGTGGTTTGTACTGTTTGAAATAGTAAGCAACCAGAGAGGCACGTTCGTATGGGGCGGGCGGGCAGCGGAACGGGTCGGGGGGCGCGACGAGCAAGAAGACGCCGCCATCCTCCATGCTTTCGAGTTGCCGTCGCAGCAGCTGCGTCTGTGGGCCCGCGTTCCAGGCATTCGGGATGGCCTGCGTTGCCGCCTCGTCATACCCGGCGAGGGCGTCGTAATTGAAAGCGATGCCAGGGGCAACGACGACGCGGTCGTAAGGCAATTTTGGACCACTTTTGAGCTCGAGGGTTTTTGCGACCGGATCAACCGCTGTCACGGAGTCATGAATGACATTGATGCCGTATCGTTGCGCGAGCGTCTCATAGCCATGCGTAAGCGACTCGAGCGAGCATAGCCCGGCGAGATAAAGGTTGCTGAAAAAGCAGGTCGTATAGTTCGGCTTTGGCTCAACCAGCGTGACCTCGATCGTTCGCGCGCTGGCGGCCAGGTACTTGGCGGCTGTGGCACCGCCGATGCCGCCACCGACGACGACAACCCTCGCCTTGGTCTCGCTGGCTGCCAATTGAGGGCCGAGCGCCGCGAGGGCCAGCCCTCCCGTCAGGCGGCCGAACTCTCGACGTGTCCGGGACTTCATGGCCCAACCTACTTGTTCAGCGTTGCGAGATAGCGCGCCACTGTCGCGATTTCTTCATCACTGAGTGACAGGGCGATGGCGCGCATGATATGGCTCGGGCGCTCACGCGATCTGTACGCAAGCATCGCGCGGGTGAGCATCTCAGGACCCATGCCGAGGATCGTTGGAATACCACCATCGCCGCCATCCAGACGATGGCACGACGCGCACATCGCGGCGAGTTGGGTTCCGCCATCGCGGTTCGCTGCCTGGCTGCGATCGGCGAGAAGAATGAACGAACCTACAGCAATGGAAACGGCGATCATTTTGCGCATGCTGAGACCGGCTCCATCCCGGAATTTGCGATCGCCGATCCCTTTGCTCATGGCACGAATCACTACGACATCATTAAGCGACAGTGAGGTGGTGCTCCAACACATAGATGCCGCCGCCATCCTCTTCCCAAACGAACTCGAGCCGGCCGCTCTCTGTCGCACGTAAGTAGAATTCGATAAAAGGATTCGCCGCTATGGCTTCGTGGAGATCGACGCTGAACACCACGACGTCATTGTGGCGGCAGATAAACTTGTTGAGGATCTTGCGCGGGATGGCGTTGCCTTGGTCATCGTGCCGCAGCCCGGTCTCCATCTGATGGCTGATCAGGGTCTTGACCGGAAACACTTCACCGTTCGCGGCGGCGCTTGGCACTTGCACACGGGGCGCCGGAGTGAACATTCCGCATCTCCTTCCGTCACTTGCATCCGTTGGTGGCGACCTCGACCCAGGTTTCGGTCATCAGCAACGTACCGTCGTTCATCTCCGCCACCGCCAGGACATATTGCGGTTCGGCGAGGCGAATGCGTGTCGACACGCGGGGCTCGCTGCGTTGTGGGACGAAATGAAACGTGGCGACCTCGACAAGCGGGTTTCGCGGCGCTAGCACAGAGACGCGCCTGACGTGATCGGATTCGGTCATAGGACTATCTATCAAGAGCGTGAGTGGCACAGTGTAGCCATTCGGAAAGACCTGCGGCATCACCAGATGCAGACGATCCGACGCGGTCGGGGTTTTTCCGGTCAGTCGCTTAACGAGATCCACCGCGTCACCGTTCGGGGGCGGTGACGAGGTGAGAGCGGCGCTTGCGAATCCGGTGCTCCCCGCAACGGCAGCGGTCAAGACGGTTCGGCGCGTAAAGCCAAGTGGCCTTGTCTTCTCCAACGCGAGATCCTCCCTATCGGCAGGCGGAACTCTCGAAGCGAGCGCTTGATATTTCTGTGCGTCGAGATCTTACCATGGGTGCTCTCACAAGACGACTCCTCCTCGCGGGGCCGCTACGACCGTCGGCGCAACTCGACACTAATCCTGTTGACGGGCACCGGGACACGCCCGCTGCATGGGGGGCCGTGTGCGCGATCGGCTCAGAATTCCATGGCGCCATGATGATGGTCGTGGTCATGGCCGGGCAACGGTGGAGGCGGCGGCGTCGGCAGCTCGGCAACCATGGCCTCAGTAGTGATGAGCAGGCCGGCGACCGAGACCGCATCCTGCAGCGCGGTGCGTACCACCTTGGTTGGATCGATGATGCCCTTGGAGACCAGGTCGCCATACTCGCCGGTCTGGGCATCATAACCCCAGTTGTACTGCTCCTTCTCCAGGATCTTGCCGACCACCACCGATCCGTCGTCGCCGGCATTTAATGCTATCTGGCGCGCTGGCCAACTGATTGCCTTCTTGACGATGTCAACGCCGTGCCTCTGGTCCTCGTTGGCTGGCTTCACCCGGTCGAGCACCTTGGCGGCGCGCAGCAGCGCTACGCCGCCGCCCGGCAAAATGCCTTCCTCGACCGCGGCGCGCGTCGCATGCATCGCGTCGACGACGCGATGCATGCGTTCCCTCGCGTCGATCTCGGTGGCTCCCCCGACATGGATCACCGCCACGCCGCCGGCGAGCTTGGCGAGCCGCTCCTCTAGCTTCTCGCGGTCATAGTCGGAGGTGGTCTCCGCGATGTGCTGCTTGATCTGGTTGATGCGGGTCTCGATGTCCCCCTTCTTGCCGGCGCCGCCAACGATCGTGGTGCTCCCCTTGTCGATCATTACCGTTCTGGCGCGGCCGAGCATCTCGAGCGTGGCGTTCTCAAGCTTGATGCCGAGATCTTCCAAGATGGCGGTACCACCCGTGAGGATGGCAACGTCTTGCAGCATCGCCTTGCGGCGTTCGCCAAAGCCGGGTGCTTTCACCGCCGCGACCTTGAGACCGCCGCGCAGCTTGTTGACCACGAGGGTGGCGAGTGCTTCGCCTTCGACCTCTTCGGCGATAATGAGCAGCGGCTTACCTGTCTGCGCCAAGGCTTCCAACAGTGGCAGCAGTTCCCGCAAGTCCGAGAGCTTCTTCTCATACACGAGAACGTAGGGATTCTCCATCTCCACCCGCATCTTGTCGGCATTGGTGATGAAGTAGGGCGAGACATAGCCCCGATCGAACTGCATGCCCTCGACCACGTCGAGCTCGGTCTCAAGCGACTTCGCCTCTTCGACCGTAATCACGCCCTCATTGCCGACCTTCTTCATGGCCTTGGCGAGCAACCTGCCGATTTCGGCATCGCCATTGGCGGAGATGGTGCCGATCTGCGCGATCTCGTCGTTGGAAGTGATCTTCATCGACTTCCTCTTGAGGTCCTCGACGACAGCCTCGGCCGCAAGGTCGATGCCACGCTTCAGGTCCATCGGATTCATGCCGGCGGCGACTGCCTTGGTGCCTTCGCGAACCAGGGACGCCGCCAGCACGATTGCGGTGGTCGTGCCGTCACCGGCGACATAGGAGGTCTTGCTCGCGACCTCGCGCACGAGTTGCGCCCCCATGTTCTCGAATTTGTTCTCAAGCTCGATCTCTCTGGCGACCGTCACACCGTCCTTGGTGATGCGGGGTGCGCCAAACGACTTGTCCAGTACGACGTTGCGGCCCTTGGGCCCAAGTGTCACCTGCACCGCGTTGGCGAGAATGTCGACACCGCGCAGCATGCTTTCACGCGCCCTGCCGGAAAATGCGACTTGCCTGGCTACCATGGATGCTTTCCGATTTGATCAGGTGACCTCGCGGGCGCCGCGAGGGTCTAAGTCCGAATTTGCGGCCCTCCCTTTGCTTGCCCGCACGACACCGCCCTAGGCAGCGTGCACCTGCGGCGCGCTTGCGCTGGTGATTTCAACCCACGCGATTTCAGACCGCCCAATGTTTTTAAGCTGGCGCCAAAAAGCCAATCAAATTGCTTTGCCACGGCATTAAGAATATCTTATCGGGGTGATCACGATCCGGCAGCTATGTTATCTTGATGCGCTTGCCCGTCATCAACATTTCGGACGAGCCGCGGCGGAGTGTTGTGTCAGCCAGCCTGCTCTTTCGATGCAGATCCACGAGCTGGAAGGGCTTCTCGGCATAGAGTTGATTGAGCGGCGCCCGGGCGCGCCGATGTTTACCGAACTTGGCATCGAGATCGCGCAACGCGCCGGAGCGATCCTCGGTGCAGCGCGCGACCTGACAGACCTGGCTCAACATAGAGCCAAGGTGCTGAGCGGAACGTTGCGCCTTGGTGTTATCCCCACGCTGGCGCCGTACCTCTTGCCGCGGTTGCTACCGCAACTGGAGCACGGATATCCCGATCTGCGCCTTGATTTGGTGGAAGCACAGACCAAGGTGCTGCTCGCAGGTCTCGAGCGTGGCGCTCTCGAAGTATTGTTGTTGGCATTGCCGCTCAAGACGGCCGCGGTTGAAGTTTTCCATCTTGTGAGAGACCGCTTCCTCTTTGCTGTACCCGCCGGCGACCCTCTTCCGGAAACCGCGCGCGTGACGCCCTGCGAGGTGAAGAAGCGTAAGCTCATTCTGCTGGAGGAAGGCCATTGTCTGCGGGATCAGGCGCTCGACTATTGTGCCAAGGGGCGTTGGAATGTGGCCTCGAGCCTCAGTGCAACAAGCCTTGCAACGGTCATGCAGATGGTGGCGAGCGGATATGGCGCCACGCTAGTTCCAGAAGTCGCGGCCGATGTCGAGTTGCGCGATGACCGAGTGAAGCTCCTGCGTTTTGTCGAACCGCAGCCCGGCCGCAGTATCGGGCTGGCGTGGCGCCGGACGTCTCCACGCAAGGTCGACTTCCTGGCGCTCGGTCAGATGGTGAAGAACGCGCTGAACGCACCCGTCCCGCCGCAATGTATCCGCCACAAGCGGACCGGTCTGCGAACGGAAATCTAGTGGTGCTAATTTAACCAACGAGCCCCTTCGGGGATTTCCGATAACTTGCGAACATGCAAGGCTGCAAGATGCGCAAGGGCATCGTGATGTGGTGGAGGCGACGACCGTGGATCGCAAGCGACTTCCAACCAATCGTAGCCAACCGCAGAAGTGACTAACTCACCGTTCTCCAACTCGCATCAATGGCGCTATGATTGCGTGTTGGTAGTTCGCGCCCTGGGGTCATCTTGCAATTGCAACGACATACGTGTTCGCAGTTTCATTCTGATCGGCGCGCCAATCGCGGGGCCGACTTTTTGACTGCCTTCCCCAACACTCAGCTTCGCCCAATACCCAGCGGACGGGGTCGGGATCTCGCGTTTGACGCAGACTTTCCGTAGCCCGACATCCGACAACCCGCCGTCCTTTGCGAGCTTCACCATCGGTGTGGCCCAAACGAGGTCGTAGAGCTCCTGACGGGTTGTGTGTGCCGAAAACCCCATCCGGGCTGGTTGAGCGAAGAATCGGCTAAGTTGGCGCGATGATCGCGCTGATCTGTTTTGTTCTGACCGTGCTGGCCTTGCCATTCAAGTCGAAGAGCCGGCTTGAGGCGGAGAACGCGGTGCTTCGACATCAGTTGATTGTCTTGAGGCGGAGGCTGCATGGTCGCGTCCGGCTGACGAACCATGATCGCTGGATCTTTATCCAGATGTATCGATGGTTTCCATCGATCCTGACGGTCGTTACGATTGTCCGACCTGAAACGCTGGTGCGCTGGCATCCGGCCGGCTTTCGTCGTTATTGGCGTTGGAAATCGAACTCGCGGGGAGGGCGCCCGCGAATCGAGATGGAATTGCGAGCGCTGATCCGGCTGATGAGCACGGAGAACCAGCTTTGGGGTGCGCCACGCATCCGGCGAACTGCTCAAGCTTGGGTTTAGCGTCGCTCAATCAAGCGTCGCCAAATACATGGTCAAGCGACGTGGGCCGCCAAGCCAGGGATGGTGCACTTACAGCCATGGACTTGTTCGCCGAACATTACAGCCATGGACTTGTTCATTGTCCCGACCATCGGCCGAAGTTGATTTACTCGGAGGCCCAGAGGGCCTAAGATGTTCCAATAAGCCACGAAAAGTCCGGAGGTGCGTGCTCCGAGCGTGGCGGGAGCGTTCGCACCCGACCCTCGAAAGGGAGGACGTTCCATGACGCAGCAGCAGCTGAACCGCAGAAATTTCCTGAATAGTCTTGGTATCACGGTAGGGGCCGCCGCGGCAACTTCGGTGCCGGCGATTGCTCCGGCCGTGGCCCAGGTCGCCAGGTCACCCAAGGGAAATATTCCCTCCACCCCGCTCAAGTTCGGTCACATGACCTTCCTCACCGGCCCTGCGGCCGTGCTCGGTGATCCCTCGCTCAAGGGCCACATCCTGGCCGCCGAGGAGATCAACGCGCAAGGCGGCATTCTCGGCAAGCGCAAGATCGAGACCATCACGGCGGACGAGAACGCCGGCACCGACGCCAATGTGAAAGAGCTTCGCCGCATGAAGCTCTCCGAGAAGATCGACATGTTCACCGGCGTCATATCGAGCGGCAATACCCCCGCGCTCGGACCGGTCGCCGAGGAGCTCGGTCTGCTCACCATCTTCGTTGACGGCTGCACCGACTTCTTGTGGGACAAGGCGGTGCCGAATCCGAAGTTCACGTTCCGCATCACCAACATCCAGTCGGCCGATGGCGTGACCTGCGCGGTCGCGGCGGCGCAGACTTGGCCGACCGCAAAGAAGATCGCCCACATCCATCCCGACTACTCTTACGGCCGCAACGCCTTCGACCACTTCATGATCGCCTACAAGAAGATGGTGCCCGGCGCCGAGGTCGTGTCGGAAGGTTGGCCGAAGCTCGGCACGACCGACTTCACGGCGCACATCACAAAGACGATCTCCTCGAATCCCGACCTGATCATGTCGTCGGTGTGGGGCGGCGACTATGTGGCGCTTTACAAACAAGCGCTGCGCTACGGCATGTTCAACAACGCCAAGTTCGCGAGCACGATCGCCTTCGGCGTCGCGCCGCACGCCATCGGCAAGGATCACCCGGAAGGTGTCATCGCTGGTGTCCACTCCAATTACTACTTCACCTTCCCGCCGGGAAATCGCTGGCCGGCCAACAAGACCTTCGTGGAGAAGTATTTCAAGCGCTGGATCGAGTATCCGAACTTCCAGTCGGATGGCGCGTACCACACGCTTCATATGTACCGGACGGCGGTCGAGAAAGCGAACGGGCTCGTCGGCGGCTGGCCGGACGAAGAGGCGATCATCAGCCAGCTCGAAGGGATGTATTTCGAGACCGCGGCGGGCTATCTCTACATCCGGCCCGACAATCACCAGGGCTACAAGGACGCGGTGACCGGGTTCAGCAAGAACGTGGCCGAGTACCCGTTCCAGATCCTCGATCCGGGCAGGATGATCACGATCCCGATCCGCAACATCACCGCGCCGCCGAACTGGCCGAAGCCGGGTACCTCGCACAACGATCCGACGTCGACCTACAATTGGATCAAGGAGACCTGGCCACAAGAGGTGGCCTGAAGTTCGCCCACCAACCGACCATGCCCTCGTTCCGCGAGGGCGTGGTCGGTTTGTTGCAGGGCCGGCGTCGAGGGTCGTGATGTCCGTGCGGAAATCCCTCATGCAAAGCGGCACGCTCGCAGCGACGCTGCTGTGCGCCACTGCGCCGGCGGCGAAGGCCGGGCATGAGGTGCCGTACTATCCCTCGTTCTACCCGCAGGAAATCCGCATCGAGCCGCTCGATCCCGGAGCGGCGGCCCGAGAATTCAGCAATGCCAAGGATCCGCTGCACGCGTATCTCGGCGCCATGCCGCAGTTTTCGGGAGAGATGCCGTCGTACCTCAAGTCAGTCGTTTCACTGCGCTCATTCATCACCGTAAGCGTCAATCCACAGCGCGCGCAGGGGCGCGAAGCGCGCTGTCGCGCGATCGAAAATGCCGAGAATGCCCTGGTGACGCATCCGGACGTGGTTCCGCGCCGCTACCCGATCACGCCGTACCATGCGGACTACATCGGTCACGCGGATCGCGACGCCGACACGAAGCCCTCCGTGTTGGCTGCCGCAGACGCGGGTGTCCCGGTGACAGTGCGCGCGCAAAACGCCGGCAGCGAGGACATGGTGCTTCACCGACTTGCGCTTCATCCGACAGACAGGGACATCCGCTTCGACGAGGTTACCGTCAACGAGGTGCTACGCACCGCCAACGTCGGCTTTAATGCCTGGCCAGCACCGCCCTGGGTCAAGGAGGGCTGGTTCCAGGCCTATCACCTGCTGCAGCCCGCCGTCAGCGGCGCGGCCGAGCGTAAACACGCCGACGAACTCTATGGGCGGCTTGTCGGCGCGGATTACAGAGACCCAGCCGAGCGGCTCAACATCGCACGCGACCTGATAACGGAGCTGACCCGCGGTTGCGACCGCGCGGTGATTGGCTATCGGCTCCGGCGCGAGTTCTATAGCGACGACTTCTCCAACGGGATCGAGAACATAGCGGTCGACTCGCAGTTCGGATTCAACTCAGCCGTCGTCCTGAGGACGCTCAAGCTCAAGGATCTGCCGTGGAACGGCTGGCTCCGACTGGGCATCGATATCCGCGCAACCGCAGCCTGGAACCCGGTTGCCGGGTTCACGGACGCGCCCGGCCGGCTGGTGTGGGCGATCGTCGGCGACGATGCGTTTTTAGCCGTCCCGTACAACAGTCTGTGGGCTCCCAATCGCGCGGAGGTTCGGCCTACGGAGCAATCGACGCGGCAATCCATCCGTGTCCCCGCCGATGCCCTGGTGCCGGAGCCTGGCACCGGCCGGCTCGTTCCGCTCGGCGTTGTCGGGAGCGCGATGACCAAAGTCGTCTACCGCGTCCTGGCATCGTCATTCCAGGACGGCAGCGAAATGGAGACCGCCGACCTGATCTACCCTTACGCCTTTGCGTACCGATGGGGTAGCTCACCGGCCGCCGCGACCTTCGATGCCGAGGTTTCCGCCGCGACCAGCCTGATGCGGGACCGCCTCAGGGGTGTCCGCGTCATTCGCGTGGAGGAATCGAAGCTCCCGATCGCTGATCTCGTCTTCACCTATCGCTCGCCAATCGTGGAGGTCTATGTCGACGCCATCCCGACCGACGAGCATGAGGATGCGCTGGTGGCGCCGCCGTGGAGCTCGGTGCCGTGGCACGTGCTGGCGCTGATGGAAGCCGCCGTCGAGCGCGAGATCGCGGCTTTCTCGCAAAGCGAGGCCAAGCGGCGCAATTTGCCGTGGCTCGACCTCGCGCGCGATCCTGCTCAGCGCGACAAGCTGCGCGCGTTGATCAAGGAATTCGCCACGGCCGGCTACCGACCGGCGGCGCTCGAAAGCCTGGTGAACGCGCAAGCCGCGACCGCACGCTGGCAGGCGCTCGATCAATTCGTCGAAGCCAACAACCACTTGCTCGTGACCAATGGTCCCTACCGGCTCAGGAGCTTCTCGCCTGACGTCTACACATTCGACGTCACTCGCGAGTTCACCTATCCGGTTGGCCTTGGCACGTTCGACTTCTATGCCTATCCAGCCAAGGCGTTCGTCACGCGGGTCGAGCACATAGGCAACCGCATTCTGGTGACAGCCGACGCCGAGATCGCGCTCAAGCAGCAGCGCGATCGCCGCATCGTTCGCGTGTCGCTCAAGCGTGACACGCTGCGCGAGATGCTGCCGATCCGGCCGGTGGCACGGTACGTCCTCCTCGGCGAGAATGGCATGGTGGCCGCAGCCGGGGGCGCGAGCCGGGAAGGCGACGGACGCTTTGCCGTGTCGCTGTCGCCGAATCTCCCGGCTGGCAACTACACTGTCTTCACGGCTGTCTTTCTCGACGGCAACACGATCAATCCGAACATCGGCCGCATGGACTTTCGGAGCAACTGAGACAGTGGAGGGAAATCCGAGGCGCCGCAGTTCGCGTGAGAAGATCTGAGACGCCGCAGATCGCGCGAGGAAGAACGATGACGATCTTCATCATCCAATTGCTCAATTCATTCTTCTACGCGGCGGTTTTGTTTCTGATCGCCGCGGGCCTGAGCCTCATCTATGGCGTTATGCGCATCGTCAATCTCGCCCATGGGTCGCTCTATGCGCTCGGTGCCTATGTCTCGGCCTGGGTCGTCGGCGGGACGGTCGGCCATGCGGCGAGCGGTACGCTCGGCCTTGCCGGCCTCCTGCTCCTGCTGCCCGTCGGCGCCGTCGCGGTCGCGGTCGTGGGCGCGGTGATCGAGCCCACGCTGCTGCGTCCGCTCTACCGACGGCCGGAGGAGTACCATCTGCTGATCACGTTCGGCCTGCTCATGATCCTCGAAGACGCCATGAAGTTCCTGTTCGGCGGTACGCCACTCACCGCCGGATCGATCATGGATCACATGGGCAGCATTCCGATCGGCCGGCTGCTCTATCCAACCTACAACCTGTTCGTCATCGCCATTGGGCTGATCGCAGCTCTCGGCCTGTGGTGGATCATCTACCGTACCAAGTTCGGCGTCATCCTGCGCGCCACTTCGCAGGATCGGCGCATGGCCGCAGCGCTCGGGCTCAATGTCAGCCGTGTCTACGTGCAAGCCTTCGCCATCGGCTGCTTCATGGCAGGGTTGGGCGGCGCGGTCGTGGTGCCGGCGCAGGCCGCCGTGCTCGGCATGGGCATTGAGGCCCTGATCTTGGCGTTCGTTGTCGTGGTGATCGGTGGGCTCGGGAGCCTCGAAGGCGCACTGGTCGGTGCACTGATCGTCGGCCTCGTTCGCACCGCCGGCATCCAGTTCTTCCCTGAGATCGAGCTTGCCGTGCTCTACCTGATCGCGATGGCGGTCCTGCTCATTCGCCCGACCGGACTGTTTGGGAGGGCATGACGATGAGCCTCGCCGTCGCAAAAAAAGGCGCGATCACGAGCATTGGCCCGTCTGCTTGGCGGCCGGCTGTGGTTGCGATCGCAATACTCCTCGTGCTCGCGGCGCTGCCGAGTTTGGTCGATCCCTACCAGACGGTGCTGCTCACCTACGGCCTGATCATGGCCATCGCGGCGCTTGGCTTCAATCTGCTGCTCGGCTATACCGGACTCTTGTCGTTCGGCCATTCTGCCTATTTCGGCGCGGGCGCCTATACGGTTGCGTTCATCGTACGCGACCTCGGCGCGCAATCCATGGAGCTCTGCATCGTCGGCGGGCTCCTGGGCGCGCTGCTCATCTCCGCGCTGTTCGGGTTCGTGTGCGTACGGCACACGCGCATCTTCTTCGGCATCCTGACATTGGCATTGTCGCAGGTGTTGTGGAGCCTTGCTTTCAAGTTCTTCTGGGTGACCGGCGGCACCGACGGCATCCGAGTCGCCTCTGCCAAGCTCACGCTGCTCGGCGGTTTCGTCAACTTCGCCGGCCCCGGCTCGTTCCAACGCTTCGTTTTCGCCTACTATTATTATGTACTTGGACTGTTCGCGTTGGCGACGGTCATCATGTGGGTCATCGTGCACTCGCCGTTCGGCAAAGCGCTGCAGGCAATTCGCGACAACGAGACGCGCGCGAGCTTCGTCGGCATATCAGTGCGGCGCTACCGCTGGATCGCCTTCGTCATATCGGGCGCGTTCACAGGCCTGGCCGGTGTCCTCTGGGTTCCGCTCAATGGACTGACCACGCCCGACATCCTTTATTGGCCGTTCTCCGGCGAGATCGTGTTCATGACCGTGCTCGGCGGGTTTCGGACGTTCACCGGGCCGATCGTCGGCGCCGTGATGTTCAACTATCTCAAGACCTATGCGGTCGCGAGCACGGAATATTGGCAGCTCCTGCTCGGCGTGGTGCTCGTGGTCCTGGTGTTAGCGCTGCCGTCGGGCATCGTGGGGACAGCCGCGCGCCTTGCCGCCAGGTTTACCAGGGGGACCTCATGAGCCTCCTCGAGACGGTCCATCTCAAGAAGTACTTCGGCGATACGCATGCTGTCGACGACGTCAATCTGACCATCGAGGAGGGTGAGTTCATTTCGCTGGTCGGCCCCAATGGTGCCGGCAAGACCTCGTTCTGCAACGTCGTGAGCGCATATTACAGCGCCGATTCCGGAAAAATCATCTTCCAGGGCGAGGACGTCAGCAACGCTTCGGTGACCCAGCGCGTCAAGGCAGGAATTGCGCGCAGCTTCCAGCTCGTGAATCTGTTCGACGACCTCACCGCCTTCGACAACGTCGCGCTGGCGATCTTTTCCCGCGAAGGCAAGACTCGCAACATTGCGGCGCTCGCCCGCCGCGACAGCGAGGTGACGCGGGAAGCCGACGCGGTGCTCAACCAATTCGGGCTCGCCGGCAAGCGCAACGAGCTTGCGCGCGGTCTTGCGCAAGGCGAGCGTAAGCTGCTCGACGTAGCGCTCGCCTATGCGCTGCGGCCCAAGCTAGTATTCCTCGACGAACCCACGAGCGGGGTGAGCACGCGCGACAAGGGCCAGATCATGGACACGATCGCTTCGGTCGTGCGCGGCGAGGGCATAACAGCCGTGGTCGTCGAGCACGACATGGACGTCGTCTTCAAATATTCCGATCGCATCGTCGTGATGCACCAGGGCGCGATTCTTGCCCAAGGCACCCCCGCCGAGATCAGGAAGAATGAGCAGGTCGCAATGATCCTGATCGGCTCTTCCGGTCCCGACGCCTTCTCACGAAAGGATTGATCGTGCTCGAGGTCAATGCGATCGACACCTACCGGGGCCCGGCCCACATCCTCAGCGGCGTGTCGCTGCGCGTCGACAAGAAGGAAGTGGTGTGCCTCGTCGGGCGTAACGGGGCCGGCAAGACCACCACGATCGAGAGCATCATGGGATTTCTCCCGGTCCGGGCCGGACAGATACTGTTCCATGACGAAGACGTGACCGGGCTCCCGCCGCACGAGCGGGCCAAACGTGGCATCGGCTATTCGCCCGAGGATTGCGGGGTTTTTCCCGATTTGTCGGTGAGCGAGAACCTGATGATCAGTCGTTGGCTCGGCGATGAGGTCGCCAAGCGCCGTAACGGCGGTCAGCGGGTAGACCCCGACGCCCAGGCGTTCAGCCTCTTTCCCGAAGTGCAGAGCCTGCTCCAGCGCCAGGGCCTTCACCTGAGCGGCGGTCAGCGCAAGATGGTGGCGATCGCGCGCGCCATGATGCTGTCGCCTTCGCTGTTGTTGCTCGACGAAGCCTTCGAAGGCCTGGCCCCGGTCGTGGTCAATCGCTTTGCCGAGGCAGTCACGAAGATCAAGGCGATGGGCGTTTCCATCCTCATGGCGGAATCGCATCTGGGCGCGGCGACGCGCATCGGCGACCGGCTCTACGCCATCGACCGTGGCGAGATCATCTTCCACGGGTCGCCGAGGGAAGCGCTCGCCGACGAAAAAGTGATGAAGGCGTTGCGCGGCTAGCCGCGCGAAAGCCGACACGGTTGCGAAACGCCGTGTCTGAACGTTCCGGATGGCGCAATGACCAGATGCAGCCTCCTCATCGCCGCGATGACGTCCATCGCGATCACCGTGGCCCGTAGTGGCCACGAGCTGCCGGTCTATCCGTCCTATTATCCCCATGAGATCGAGATCACGACGGTGACGTCCGAGCGAGCGGCGGACCTCCTGCGCGACGGCAAGATGCATGCTTATGTTGGCGGTACGCCGCGATTTGCTGGTGCGATTCCCGACTCCATCACCGCTGTCGAGTCGCGCGGCTCGTTCGTGATTGTTCGTGTCAATCCGGCATCGCCGCTGGCGAAGGACGAGGCGTCCATCTGTGCGCTCACCCGGGCCGTAATCCGCGAGATCGGCGGCAAGGCCGGTGAGCTGATCCTGCATCCCTATCCGGTCACGCCGTTTCACGGCGATTTTCTCAACCATGTCGATCTGGCTGCGGCCGCGAAGGCGCGTCTTCTCGGCAGCCCCACTGACGCAACCGGCGCCATCATCGGTGAGTTGAAGGTGAAGACCGTAGGCGCGCTGGCAAGAAGCCTCGTTCGTGCCGAATGGCAGGCTGGCGAATCCGACTGGGATGTCGCGATCAATGAGGTGGGCGCCGACGACCTCGTGGCCTCGGCGAGCGTGGCGCTCAACGGCTGGCTTGGTCCGCGCTGGGTCAGGACCGGCTGGTTTGCCGCCTATCGGCTGCTCGTGGATGCAATTGTCGATCCTGCGCGGCGGCGTCGCATCGAATCCGATGTCGAGCGCCTGCGGGCGGGCGACTATGAGGGCGCGGTCGAGCGCATCAATCTGGAACGCGACCTCGTCGGCGCGCTCGTGGGCGGCTGCCGTAAGACCGTCGCTGGTTACACCGTCAAGCGGGAGTACTTCAATTCCGAATTCTCGGCTGGCATTGAGAACATCGCTTATGACGCCCACGAAGGCTTCAATTCGCCGATGTTCATCCGCACGGTGAAGCTCAAGGATTTTCCCTGGAATGGCTGGCTCGCGCTCGGGGTCGACGGGCGGGCGCAGGCAGCGTGGAATCCGATCGCAGGCTTTACCGACCCGTTCGGCCGCCTGATGTGGTTTGCGCTCGGCGACCCGGCAGCCGTGCCGTCGCCATATGACGAGAATTGGGTGTTCAACCGCATCTCGGATGTCGCGTCCAAGCCGCGTCGATGAATGCGTCGGAGCAAGTCCATGCTGCGAATTCCGCTCACACTGCGCCGACGCATGCTGCTGCCAATGGTGGGTGGGCTCGCGTCGAGCGTGGGCGTGCAAGCCGCGGAGCTGACGTTCGACCTCAAGATCGAGGACGGGCAGGTGGCGCAGAACATGCGCCTGATCCGCGTCAAACAGCGCGATGTGGTCAAGCTGCGCTGGGGCACGGACCAGCCATTGACCCTGCATCTGCACGGCTATGACATCGAGCAGAAAGTCGAGGCCGGCACGATCGCCGAAATGAAGTTCACCGCACGCGCGACCGGACGCTTCCCCGTCCACCTCCATGATGCGCGCGAGCGCGCAGGTAGCCCCTCCCATCATGAGCCACCGCTTGTCCTTATCGAGGTCTATCCGCAATAGCGCCGCCGTGTTGCGGACGCTTGCAGCAGCGGCGTGTGTCGCTCTCGGCACTGGGGCACCTGCTGCCGCCCACGGCTTCGGCCAGCGCTATGACCTGCCGCTGCCGCTTTCGCTCTATCTTTTCGGAGCTGCCGCCGCGGTCGCATTGTCATTCGTCGTCTTCGGGCTGTTCGTTCGTCATGCCTCCGCCACCCGTCGCGGCCCGCATGTCGATCTGCTCGCCACCGCGCCCGGCCGGCTGATCGCATGGCCAGGTGTTGTTCTGTCGCTCCGGCTCGTCGCGCTTGGCGTATTCATTGTCATGGTGCTCGCCGGGTTCATCGGCGATCAGAATCCATACCGCAACATTGCGCCAACGCTCGTGTGGATCATCTTTTGGGTCGGCCTTGCCTATGTTTCGGCTTTCGCTGGAGACCTGTGGCAGCTGATCAATCCGTGGCGGACGTTGTTCGAAGGGGCGGAGCGGCTCTACCGGCTGGCCGCCGGCACCGAACTGTCGCGGCGGCTGCCGTACTGGCCGGCGCTCGGTGTCTGGCCGGCGTGCTTGCTACTGCTCGCCTTTGCGTGGATCGAGCTTGTCTACCCAAGCCCCGCCGTGCCGGCCCACATCGCTGGTTTCGCCGCCGCGTATTCGGTCCTCACCTTGATCGGAATGCTCGTGTTCGGTCGTGACATCTGGCTGCAGCGCGGCGAGGTGTTCACCATCGTGTTCGGCACCTTCGCACGTTTTGCGCCGACTCAGGCGAAGGTTCAGCCGCAGGTGCGGCAGTTGTTGCTTCGGCCATTCGGGGCGGGGCTGCTCGACGACGAACCCGTCTCGACGTCCATGATGGCATTCGTGTTGCTCCTGCTCTCGACCGTGCTTTATGACGGGCTCATCGGCACCTCGACATGGTCGAACCTCGAAAGCTGGCTTCGCGCCACGCTCCCCGGCTTGGGCGCGCACGACTCGGTCGCGATCAAGACGGCCGGCCTCGTCGGGTTCTGGCTTTTGTTCCTCGGCGCCTACCTGGCGATCTGCACGATCATGGCGACGCTTACGGCCCGCTCGCCGGTGGAGCTTGCCCGCAGCTTCGCACTGACGCTCGTCCCGATCGCCATCGGCTATCACGTGGCACATTATCTGGTGTTCCTGTTGATCCAGGGCCAGTACATCGTGCCGCTCGCGTCCGATCCGTTCGGAAATGGCTGGAATCTATTCGGCACAGCCGGCTACCGCGTTGATATCGCAATCGTCGGCGCGCGTTTTGCCTGGTACGCGGCGGTTGCGGCGATCGTGACGGGCCATGTCACGGCGGTCTATCTCGGCCATACCAAGGCGATGCGTGTGATAGCGGTACGTGGAGCCGCGCTTCGTTCGCAGGTTCCGCTGACCACGCTCATGGTCGTCTACACGTTTGTTGGTCTGTCCATCACAGCGGAGCCCATTGTCGGGCAGCGCGAATCCGCCCCGCCATCCGCCGTGACGGAGGCGATCCATGTCCCTGCTGACGCGGTGTTGCCTGAGCCGGGAGACGGCCGGCTGCAGATGATCGGGCCAAAAACGTCCGCTGCAGCGAAATTGACCTATCGTGTGCTCGGCTCGGCTTTTCACGACGGCTCACGCACGACCATCGCCGATCTGCTCTATGCCTATATGTTCGCGTATCGCTGGGGCGTTCGCCGCGAGGGCGATGAGGGGCATTACGACCCCGTCGTCGACGCTGCAACAGCACCCCTGCGCCGAGCACTTGCTGGATTGCGGGTCGCGGGCGCGGATATCACCTCCAAGACCTTCCGCGTCGGCGATGTCAGCTTCGTTCGCGAGCTGCTGGTCGTCGACGTCTATGTGACGATCGCGCCGGAAAACCCGGACCAAAACGCTCTGGCGGCGCCGCCCTGGAGCACGCTGCCATGGCATCTGGTCGCGCTCATGGAGGAGGCGGTCAGCCGCGGCTGGGCGGCGTTCTCGCAAGGAGAGGCCTTGCGCCGCAATATCGAGTGGCTCGATGTTGTCCGCTCTGACGTACTCAAACGTAAGCTCGTGCCGTTGGTCGAGGCATTCGAGCGCGACGCATACCGCCCCGCCTCGTTGCGATCCCTGGTGACCACCGACGAGGCGCGCAAGCGATGGGCGGCGCTCGCGGCCTTCTACCATGAGCACGGCCACTTCCTGGTCACTAATGGACCGTACCGGCTGAAGAAATGGTCGGCCGACAATGTCGCGCTCGAGGCTTTCCGGGATCTAACCTACCCGCTGGGCGTGGGATCATACGACGCCTACGCGATCCCGCGGCAGGGTTATGTCACCAAGGTGGAATGGAACGGCGACCGCGTCACGCTCTCGGGCGAGATCGAGATCATCGACAGATTCCAGCGAAACTATCGCCTGGTGCGGACGCCGTTGCCGTTGATCGCACCCGTCGTGCGCAATCGCTCCGCACCGCAGTGTCGCTATGTGGTGATCGACGATAAGGATCGAGTCGTGCTCGCCGATGTCGCGCTGCTTAGCGACGACGCGACCTTCCGGATCGATCTGGGCGGCCGGCTGCCGGCCGGCCAGTACACCATGCTCGCCGTCATCGCGGTCAACGGCAATGTCATGAACCCGGATATCCGGCGTATTCCTGTCGTCATTGCATCCGATCGATGATTGCGTGGTCGTGAGGATTGGTTCCCTCGGAATCTGGAGGTTGTGCCGTCAATTGGGGAAGGCGGGCACAATTTCCTGCACCGAACCGGAATTTTGAAACAGCTTGATGCCGCTCATGCTTACGGAACCGCATGCTACCAGCAGGGGCGTTGCGCCGACATTTTGCGACGTGTCTCGACACACATTGATGCTCGTCGATTTAACAAAGCCTATCCGATCAGTGCGACATCAATGTCGGTTTGGTCATCGAGGCAAGCATACCACGTGTCGTCCCGCCAAGAATAAATTCCCGCAGCCGGGAATGCCCGTACCCGCCCATGACAATGAGATCGGCACCTGCATCGGCTGCATATGACAGGATCGTATTTGAAACATCGATCTTGCTGCCGGGAATGCGCTCAATCGTGGCATTTACTCCGTGACGGGTCAGATGGGTCGCGATATCCGCACCCGGAAGGTCTGCGCTTTTGGCGCTCTGAATGTCCGCAACAACAATACTCGCCTTGCCGGAGCGGGTAAGAAACGGCATGGCATCGGCGACCGCTCGCGCGGCTGCCCGGCTGCCATCCCAGCACACCAGGACATGATCGAGTTTGAGGCGATCTTTCTGAATAAAAGGAACGATGAGCACCGGTCTTCCGGATTCGAACAGCGCCGCCTCAATGACGATATTCGTGGTTGGATGACCCCTATCCCTTTCAAATTGGCCAATGACGGAAAGATCGAATCGTCTTGCGATATGCGCAAACTGGGTTGGTACGTCGCCAATGCCAGCTTCAATCCTGCGCGTTTCGGCTGAGACGCCGGCGCGACGCGTCGCCTCATCAAACGCGGCGGCCACCGACTCTGCGCGTTCTTGAGCTTCTGCTTGCTGCGCTCGAATAAAGTTAGCCGAGAAGCCATCGCCACTGGCCATTACCGAATAGTAGACAAAGGCGGTCCCCACGATGTGTGCGCCGAATGTTTCCGCAACCGATAAGGCGTAATTGGAAACGCCATCTTGCGATGTCCCGTAAGACAGGTTGACAAGAATATCTTTGATCATGGGTCTGCCTCCAGTTAGGTGATCGCGCATCTACACTGATTCCAGTGCCCATCTTTGTCCCGGCTGGCGCACCATTCCCATGTCCCGGGAGCTGCGTGCCGATTCGAGTAAAAGGCGCAAACGGGTCCACGCTGCACGCTCTCGAGACACTCCTCATCCGGCCGTCACCAGATGACGGTCAGGCTGAGACTTCAAGCAACTACCCTTCCAATCAGGGCATCAGGCGACTGGGTGATACCAGCGATCATGCCACCAGTTGATGAAATCGCGATCGGTCATCAGTTCCTAGGCTGCAAACGCACGAGCAAGCAGACGCGGCACCGGCAAATGGCATCCCCGATCACGTCGGCAGGAGTTACTCGCCTTTGGGCTTCGGGGCATTCTGGTCCTCGACCTTGGTAACGGAATATCCGGCTTTGCGAATGAAAGCGGTTTTGATGGCGCTTGTTATGACGATAAGGGCGTCTTCTGACATCTAGGTTTCCCGCTGCTTTCCGCTGATCATATCACGCTTTTGGCAGGTACGATGGCTCAACGGCGCCATGCGCAAGCATCGTAGTCGTCAGCGCCAAAACCGACCGTTACAGGTTTTGTTATACCCGTTCCAGCAGTAGCGGCTTTTTCGGCGCGATCGAAAGAGATGGCGACTACGACAGCAGCGCTGTCTTGAAGTCGCCTCGCGACCAGCCATGCTAGCTCAGTCGATGAGACGCGTAGGACTTATCGACATCACGGTAGGCAACGCGGCGCGCCTCGGCGCATCGCAACGTTCCACCACGCGACGCTGCGCGTCGCACCACATCGCTACGCAACGCGCGAGCCGCTGGGGACATCCCAGCGGCTCTCGCGCGTTCAGCGCGGACGGTCCGCCTCAAGCGCCTGTGGCTCCGAGCACGAATGCGAAGTGCCAACCGGCTTTGAAATTGTCTGCTTATCGGAGTGGACCGGAAGTGACCGGCCGACTGTCAAAACGGCGCTTTTGACCCAACCGGACGTTGCGCGCCCCAAGGCAGGAACTGTGGTATCCTCCGTCAAACGCGATGGGACGGTTCAATGAAGCGGCGGCCCCTCAATGGCAGTTGCTGCTCGTGCTGAGCGTCCTCGTGTCCTGCGATTGCACACCCGGGTCTCGAGGAGGACCAACGTCGTGAAGCGGGACTTCGACCTCATCGTCTATGGCGCGACGGGTTACACTGGCCGTCTCATCGCCGAATATCTGGCGACGTCCTATCGCGGCGACGATGCTCCGTCCTGGGCGATCGCGGGACGCTCGACCGACAAGCTCCAGAAGGTGCGTGCCGACATCGGCGCACCAGACGATTTGCCTTTGGTTAAGGGGGATGCCGCCGAGCCGGCCAGCCTGCGTTCGATGTGCGAGCGTGCGGCCGTGATCATCACGGCGGTCGGGCCTTATCAGCTCCACGGTCCCGAGCTTGTGGCGGCCTGCGCGGCCACGGGTACGGCCTATGTTGATCTGTGCGGCGAACCGGCTTGGATGCGGCGCATGATCGACGCCCATCACGAAGAGGCGAAACGGACCGGCGCGCGCATCGTCTTCTCCTGCGGCTTCGATTCCATCCCGTTCGATCTCGGCGTGCTTACGTTGCAGGAGAAGGCGCGCGAGAAATTCGGACGCCCGGCGCGGCGGGTCAAAGCCCGCCTGCGCAAAGTGAAAGGCGGCATGTCTGGCGGCACCGCGGCGAGCGCTCGGGCGACGTTGGCCGCCGCCGCGCGCGACCCGGCCCTGATGCGGCTGCTGACCGATCCCTTCGCGTTGACGCCGGGGTTCACCGGGCCGTCTCAGCCGTCGGGCCTCATCCCCGAATACGACCCGCGCATGAACGTGTGGCTCGTGCCGTTCCCCATGGCGCCGATCAACACCAAGAACGTGCACCGCACGAATTTCCTGTTGGGTCATCCCTACGGCACGGACTTCGTTTACGACGAGATGATGGTCGCGCCGGGAGTTGGGGAAATCGCTCGCGTGACGACGGAGACGTTCGCCACGATGGTTTCCTTGGTCGCGACCGGCGGTCTCAAACCCGGCGCAGGCCCGACTCGGGAAGAGCGCGAGAAGGGCTTCTACGACATCCTCTTCCTGGGCGAGCTGCCGGATGGCGGACGGGTCGAGGCGGTGGTCACGGGCGACCGCGATCCGGGCTACGGCTCGACCAGCAGGATGATCGCCGAGAGCGCTCTCTGCCTCGTGCGCGACGTGCAAGGCGAGGGCGGCACCTGGACGCCGGGCGCGCTGATGGGTCCGGCGTTGCGCAAGCGTCTGAAGGAGCGCGCCGGCCTCACCTTCAGCGCGCGTTGAGGTAACGCTCAGAACTGCAGCGGCGTGCTGGATTACGTGGATCGTAACCAACGCAAGCGCGGCTTGGCGAGCGCGAGCCTCAAATCCGGTTCAATGGCCGCTTCTGTGCACCTTTGAGACATGCCGACCGGCTCCGAAAATGTCTGCTCCCAGGGGTAGACCGGAAGTGACTGGCGCATGGTCAGAATGACGAGATTGACCTATAGCCGACCTCGCCGCATCGGTCAGCATCGCGCTGCCGGGGCTGCAGCTAGTTCACAGGTCCCTGGCCGCCGATCGTCTCCATGTCCGGCTCCTCGGGTCTGACGCCCTGGGCGCGGTTGATCAGCATCGTGATCACCCAGAGCACGACACCGATGGCGATCAAGACGCCCGCGACGTGGTACTGAACCATCGCCCGTCCGGTCCATGGCCCGACCAGGAATGCGCAGGAGATCGCGCCCAGCACCGGCAGGATCGTCGGCGTGCGGAAATGGTCGTGCGCGACGCTATCCTTGCGCAGCACCAACACCGCGATATTGACCACCGTAAACACGCAGAGCAGCAGCAGCGCGGTCGTTCCGCCGAGCGCAGGCACTTCGCCGACGAAGGTGATCAGTGCGAACGCCAGCAGCGTGGTGAAGCCGATCGCGATATAGGGCGTACGCCGGCCCGCATGCACCTTGCCAAGCACCGGCGGCAGCACATGCTCGCGGCTCATGCCGTAGACGAGCCGGCTCGCCATCAGCATGTTGATCAGCGCGGAGTTGGCGACCGCAAACATGGTGATGATGCCGAAGATCCAGACCGGAAAGTTCGGCGCGCCGGCCTGCACCACTTTCAACAGCGGCGTCTCTCCTTCGCCGAGCTGCGCCGGCGGAACCAGCGTGATCGCCGAGATCGAGACCAGCACGTAGATTGCGCCGGTGATGAACAGGCCGGCGAGCAGCACTTTTGGAAAATCCCGTGTCGGCTCCTTGCATTCCTCGGCCATGTTGACGGAATCCTCGAAGCCGACCATGGCGAAGAAGGCGAGAGTGGTCGCGGCGATCACCGGCCAGAACAGACCGGTATCGCTTACCTTGAACTGCATGACACGCGAGACGTCACCCTGGCCCAGGCCGATCGCCCACATGCCGATGAAGATGATGATCAGCAGGCCGGTTAGCTCGACGCAGGTCAGAACAACGTTCGCTTTCACGCTTTCGCCGACGCCGCGGAAGTTGACCGCGGCGACGATCGCCATGAAGACGAGACCCGTCATGGTGATGCCAAACCCCGAAAAGCCTAGGCCAAACGTGCTCGACATGTTTGCAGAGAAAGCTCGCGAGGCAGTGGAAGCGGAGGTAATCCCCGAGCAAATCACCGCAAACGCAACGATGAACGTGACAAAATGCATGCCGAACGCCTTGTGGGTGTAGAGCGCGGCGCCCGCGGCCTTCGGATACTTGGTGACGAGTTCGAGATAGCTCAGCGCAGTGATCAGCGCCACGACGAAGGCGACAAGGAACGGCAGCCAGACGACGCCGCCCACCTGGTTGGCCACCTGGCCGGTGAGCGCATAGATGCCGGTGCCGAGAATGTCGCCGACGATGAACAGCAGGAGGAGCCACGGGCCCATGACCCGGTGCAGGCTCGGCTCGGCGTCAGTGGCAGGTGACGCAGGTGTCGCGGCTTTCAAGGAGAGATCGGTCATCGCGCAGCCTTTCAACTGATTTCGCGCGCGCACTCTTGTCCGCAAAGCTGATAGCCGCTGTTGCGACTCCCGCGTGCGTCTGGCGTCATTGCCAGCACACAGCGTATTGGCTTTCACGCCGCCGCCAAAGCTTATTTGCGGTAATGATTGATCTGCGATGTGAAAAGCGCGTGCGGGTGCGAAATGGAACCCGCACCGCGCACGTCTCGAAGCAGGTCAAGTGGCGGGTGATTGGGACGGTAGTCGCGCAAGCCGACGAAGTGATTGAATAAAGCTTGCCCACTTCCGCTTCTGGCCGATTTTGTTGCAAAAGTCTTTTTGCGTCGCTGAATACAAATTTTCCGGGCCGTACACGCGGCGATCGAACAGTAATTTGAGGGGACTACATTATCTAGCTACGAACTCACCAGCGACTTCGGTAATGGCCTGGAGGCTACATCAATCGGCGATTGCGGCTCGTTTGGTCCATTTGCGGGAAATTGATCGAACGGCATTTTGAGAGTTTTGCAACAAAATCTGCCAACAGCGGACCTTCACAACACGCCGGAAAGGGTGCGAGTTGACCTGTCGCCGCCAGCAGCCGCGCGCCGCCGCCATATTCAAGTTCCTGTCCAAACACTGATCGGCACGCCCTGTCGTGAAAAGCGCAGGGCTGGTCATCGCGCCGCTGGACTCTATTGCACGAGCGGAGCAACCTTGCGGCGGTGGGGCCTTACCGTGAGGAGAAGGTCAATGCAAAAAGTAAATCGAAGGTCAGCAGTGGCGCTAGGATTGGCAGCCGCGTCGGCGGCCATGGTGAAGCCAGCGGCTGCGCAAACGACGGACTACAAGGATGCCACCACGCCGTGGCCAGGCGTCGTGGTGCGTGCTTACGGTGGTGAGACACCGTCCCTCATTCCCGGTTTCAAGGCTGTCTCGATGCGTGACATCATCATGCAGCCGGGATCGAAGATCCCGGGTCACCTGATGGACAATGCCATGGTCTGCCATATCACCGAAGGGGAGCTTCAGATCGACCAGGACGAGAAGACGTTCACGGCCAAAAAGAACTTCGTCTGGACCTGCAACAAGGGCACCAAAGAGCAATCGTCCAATGTAAGCAATGCGGTCGCAATTATGCGGATCACCGACCTAATGGCCTGAAGCCTGCGGAGGCCGCTTCAGTTGGCGGCTGCCCCGATACTCTACAGTTTCACGACGTCAGCAAGCCATGGTCGCGCATCTCGTTGTCGTGGTTGGCCGGCCGCAGCCAGGCTCGGAGCGTGACTCGAACGGACAGTTTCATCTTTTCGCGGCCGGACGCCAGCCCAGGAAGGGCGGGTCGTTACAGAAACGCGCCAAGTCCGTTTAGGGTCAAACAGAGAAGAACTCAGTACGAGCATTTGTTTTCCGCTTTGCCCTCAAACTCGGACATTGCTCAATGCGGTCGGCATGTCTCAAACGTGCCATGAACAGACATGGAGCATCGCGGAAGTGGCCAAAAGAAAAGCCGCCCGAAGGCGGCTTCTCAATTCAGACTTGATAATTTTGGAAACTACCGGGGCCAAGACGGACAACGACACCATGTAGCTAAAATGTTCCCTTACAAGGTTTCGCCCCTCGCCCAGCGGCCTTGCAAGTTCCATAATACTCGCAAGGGTACGGAAAATTGCAGGGATGTGGACTGTAGATCGGGCCGTGATCGAACCCATAGCAGCCGACGATTGGACCAACAGTTGATCCGAAGGCGACAAACGGTGGCGGGCCGTAGGTCGGTGCTGCTTGATATATCGAGAACTTGCGACAGCCGCTGTGCGCGCCGCAGTCTCCTGCGAACGTCTCCTGAGACAATAAACCGGCAACAGTGAAAAGAATAAGTATGGTCCTACGCATGGCGATAAACTTAACTGTTGAAGATCGTGGCTGCGGGCGCATCCGTAAAAACCTTATGACCATTATAGCACACTCAGATCATCCGGAGCTTCGCCGAATTTTCGCAGCACAAGAGACAGAGAACGCGCAAGGCTCTCCGGCTGAAACCTGCGTGTCGACCAAGACTAGACCATGTCCGCTGCGGGTCAAACTGAGAAAATCTCAGTGTGAGCAGATGTCTTCCGAGTTACCCCGGCGGGCTCAATTGGTCAGCGCAACACTCTAATCTTTTAGCAAAGATGGAGTGTGGGCATGAAACAGCGACGTCGCATTTATTACTCGACCGCTCAGCGGTCTGAGATCT
>NZ_JNIJ01000051.1 GCF_000701345.1 Bradyrhizobium sp. URHD0069
GATTTTGGCTTCAGTCAAACGCTTCTGTCACAAAGCTCAGCAAACTTTATGTGGCGAACTTTAGATTCACGTGACTAGGCCGTGTACTCATAAATAAGTTTGCCAAGTACGTTCGGGCTAGGTTTGCCCCAGTTCGCTACCCGGTGCATCGGACGGGAATTTGTAGGATCCGAACCTCAGAACCAGCTCTGCGAACGACAGGATCAGGATTGCGCCGGCCACCACCACAAGGTCCAACCCCGTTCGATGTTCCGCGCCGACAATTTCGATCAGGACTCGGGCGAGAGCCGTCATGGCAATGTAGATCAGATAGCGAACCGGAAGCTGCGTGGTCTTGAAGTAGATGCCGACCGTCGCGCCGATTTCCAGGTAGATGAACAGGAGAAGGATGTCCTCGATCCGGGCGCGGCGTGCGCCGCCATGTCTAAAAACATGGCCGCGGCCGACCAGACTGTAGTCGCGCCGATAACGAACAGTGCGAGAAGTTGAAAGGCATCGACCATGAAGGTGCCGACGGGATCCGCGAGTTCCTTCATGGCACGATGGGCGTTTGTGGCTGCGTCGCTAACTGCACGCACGGCTTTCGCCATCGCTTGGATTCTCCCGATTCGCCCGAAGAGCCACCGGGTTCAGCTTACCACATGTGCGATCTACGCTTGAGGATTCTGACCGCTGACGTGTTAGCCAGCGCGCTCGCCCGCTTGTGGCACGCAGCGCCGCTCTATTGCCGAACAATCGCGATTTATGAGTACACGCCCTAATGAAAATTCGACCGCTTAGTTCTTGGTGGACCGGCTTGCGTTTGTGACGTGCAGCGAACTCCGCTGGGATTACCTTTGACTGAGCCGACCTTCGCCTTTCGGGGAAACCCGTAGGATCTCAGAACGGCTTCTTCCCTGTTCCAGCATCAGGAAGAACATTTGAAAGCCGAAGAGGCGAGAAGAACGTCGACGGGGCATCGCCTCCGCCATTTCAACGAAGTAGTCGGACTGGGATCCACATACTCTGTCAGAGCGATATCTATCCCAACCACCCCGCATGACACTCTTCCTTCCAGCAGGCGCATCGGGACTATGTGTGACATACTTCACATGCCGCCTGATTGTACTCTGCTATGTTCTCTGTCTAAGTACACATAGGCCGTATAGGAGGGTAACATGTCTCGCCTCTATTGTGCCGCTGCTTTGGCTTTCATCGTTGCCGGAATAGTCGACGTAACCGGGGCTCAGGCGGCGAGCCTCCGGGTCGGCGATGCCGTGCAGATCGTCCACAATGTCGAAGGCCGACAGTCCGCCGACAAGGCGTGGGGCTCGAAAGCCGAAGGCGACGACGTCTACGAAAATGAATTCATTCGCACTGAGGTCGAGAGTCAGGCGCGCCTTGTGCTCGTCGACCGGACGGGTCTCTCGGTCGGGCCGATCACCACAATCCGGATTGATCGTGTTGTCTACAGCCCCGATCAATCCATCAAAGGCATCGTCGTGAGCGCTGGCACGGCACAGTGCGCTGGACCAGCGGGGACTTGAGCTCTTATCTGATCAGGACGCCGACAGCCGACGTGACGCCGATAGGCACTGTGTTCGATTTGTTCGTCGATACTCAGCGGACCTTTATGACTTTACGACAGGGCCGCGTCAAGGTCTGCACCAACAACCTGCAGCCGACCTGCAAGATCCTTGCCCAGCCCGGCGAGATGATGCTGGCAACCGCGGACGAGTTGCAAAGGCCGGGGCGTGGCGGCCTCGAACCGACGGACTTTGCGAACCGGTGCCTGAGCGCGACGGGTCAGAACTGCGTTATGAATCTGACCTACAGCCCGCCTCGCGCTCCGCAGCGAGAGCCGCCGGTCTCCAAGACCAGACGCGCCGACGTTCAACCGAGCCGAGTTCAACCGAGCCGACAGCGCGTGGTCGAAGAAAAACCGAGACGACCGCGGGTGGTCGAAGAACAACCGAGCCATGCGCTAGCGCGCCAGCGACGCCGCCGACCTGCGAATAGGCGACGAGCAGGCCGGCGCCGTCGGCGCTGTGCTTCTGCCACATAGCGTAGAGCGCCATCATCGAGGTGATCACCGCGTCCTGTTCGACAACGTCCGTATGGCCGGCGAGAGCGAGCGGCTTGCGGACCGCTTCAGCAATTCCCGCGTCCGTGATCCGCCGAAGCCGCAGCACGGCGTCATAATTATCGCGCGTCAAATGCTCGAACAGATTCGCCAGCGGCCGGCACAGGTTGAAGTGGTCGGCGCGAAGCGTGAGCACGATCCTGAACCCGCCGGCGGTGGCGAGCGCCATGAGCAAACCGACGAACGGTGCGCGAGCGGCTTCCGCGGTCTCGGTCAGCAACTCCTCGAATTGATCGACGACGAGTAGTGTCTCTGCCTTGCCGACTGGCAGATCGCAGCGAATCGCATACGCAGTCTCGCTTGGGTCCGCGAGATCGACGCGCTTGCGCAGCCCGGTGCACTGGTCTGCCGAGCGGCCGAGCCGCTCAGCCGCTTCGGTCACGCCCCGCTTCAAGCCCTCGATCGGATCGCGGCCGGGACGCATGACAACAACGTGCCATAGCCGGTCATCTGGCTCGCGGCCCGCCATGTCGGAGAGCTTGCCGCCGCGAAAAGCCGGGATGAGCCCCGCCTGGGCTAGCGAGGACTTGCCGGCACCGCTGTCCGCGACGACGGCGATCAGCCGGTGCGGCTTGAGCTTGTCGACGAGCCCGGCAATCTCCTCGTTGCGGCCGAAGAACCGATCTGCATCCGCTTCCGTCATCGACTTGAGTCCGACGAAGGGATTCTCGAGAGCGACTGTTTTTTCGCTGGGCGAGCGGCCCAGCACGGCGCGCAGCAGCTTGGCGAACTCTTCCGGATCGTTGAGTGGGTCGTGGACGCCTTGGTACTGCTGCGCAAACGGCGGCAACGCGGCGGCGCCCGCGCATTCCCGGGAAAGAATTGGGATGAAGGGATAATCTGCAGTGCCGGTCGCGCGCGACAATGCGAGCCGAACCTCCGAATCGACCCAGTTCACGACGCCTTTGGCGCCGATATGGACCGCGAAGGCCGTTGCCTTCTCGATGATCGCCTTTTCGAGCTGGGCCTGCCAGCCGATGCCGGCGCCAAGGTCGTCCTTATCCAACCATATTGTCAGCCGCGCTGCACGCGCGTTGGGGCTGTCGAGGAGGCGGCGTTTCAGTTCACGCGCACCATCAGTGTCGGCGCCTGAATGGCTCAGGAACAGACAGGGAGCGGCATCCGGTATTACCATGACCCAGCCTCATCACCAGATATTGGGCCTTTTCAGGCGTCAGAGGCAAGACCATTGCAGTGTCAGGACGGCTCTTGAGGCGCGGATTGGCCGCGCGAGCAGGGCTCCAGACCCGAAACCAGGCAATGCGAACTCATGAGGATAGCATTAGCAATTGGGCTGCCTAGCGCCTCGATATCTTTACCGCTCAATTGGGACATATGCCCTCGCGTGTGTCGCAATAGCTAAGCTAGCTTAGCGCCCGCCAATAGCGATCTGGAAGATGATCTGCAATTGCTGGCAGCAGCAATCGTGAGGCCTGCCCAAGGGCATCGTCGCGTATTTCCGGAGAGGCAAGGCCAGAAACAATCTGGAGCAACCCCGCTCTGACGCCGTTCAGTGCTCCCGTCACGAACATGGGTACATCGCTTGGAAACGGAAAAAGGTTGAGCGCATCGAATTTGCCATACCGGTCACACGCTAACGGTCGCCCAACATGGCTGAAGCCTATCTCCGCCGGGGGCAGTGTGGGCACGATGTCGGCGCCGTGAACCAGTCTGTACGTCAGGTGGCCGAGCGCTTGGTTATACCGCTCCGCGAATGTCGGTCCGCCCACTCGCGGCATGCCATATGTGTAAACCGCGTCTGCCTTGATGCGCAGCTCTCGGAGCGCGCGCTCCGCAGCAAGCACTGCGAGGGCCCCGCCAAGGCTATGGCCGGCAAGGATGAGGTGCTCCGGCCAGTGTTCCGCCCCAAGTGCCTGTCCAATATCCTTCCAGGCAGAGTCCAGGGCATTGCCGAACCCCTGATGTATCCCGTCCTCGTCTAGCGCGAAATCAAAATTGGCAATCCAGTTCGCGGTCACGAGCGGATCGGTTCCGGCAAAAGCAACGAAGTGCGCTCCCCGTCCGCGAAGCACGAACCCGCGGGTTCGGGCCATCAGCAACGTCGTCTTCGTAGCAGGCTTGAATAGCGCGACAGTTTCCAACCCCCAGTCGGAAGCAATGGCGTTGATCTTCGCCGGCTCGTCCTCATACGCGAGCTGTGCGAGCCAAGCCCCCGCCCGAGCTGTAAGCAGCGTGAACTCACCCAACCCGAATCCGGCGAATGCATCTGTTGGATACTCCGATCGCGGCAGTCTAACGAGGAAGGTCATTGCAATATTCAAACTCCTGTTCAGCCCGCCGGTCAGCCACGACGAAGAGCCATTACGCGATCTGCTCCGCATAGATGCAGCGTATCTTGCCGTTGGCGAGCTCGTAGTAACGGGTGTCGACCGCTTCCGACCCGAGAGAGAGCATCGCAAAGCCGTGCGTATAGAACTGGTCCTCGGTGGACAGGGTTGTATTGGGTACAATGACTGGTGGAGAGACGAGACCGGGCAGGGTCGTGTAAGGTTCGTCGGCCACGAATACGGGGATCGCGCTGTGACCAACACAGCGGCCTTTCCTGAGTCCGAGGTACGGCTCATAGATACACAGATTGTGTTCGTGCCCCCAAAACCAAGCCGAAACTGGTCGTCCTGTTGCTAAGAGCCGATCATACGTGCGCTTGAGCTGCACATTGTAAGCGCGCAACGCGCCGCCCGCGCTAGGGGCGCCAATCTGCGAGAAAGCGGAAAATAATTGATGGTGGGAAAACAGAATCGTCTTGCCGCTGAACTCCTGTAGCCGCTGGACGTGCCACTCTTCCTCGGCAGGTTCGACAAAGGTCACCACGTCCGTCACGGAGAACGGGCTATAATCGTTGCGACCGGTGTCCATGGCCAGGAGCTGCCAGCGTTCATCTTCCGACCTTAAGCTAAAGAAGCTCGCTTTCTGGCGTTTCTCTCCCCCATTCAGCCTCTCGATCAGGCCATAGAATCCAACGCCGCCGCAATACATGTCGTGATTGCCGCAAAGCGTATAAACAGGTGGGCGATTGCCGCTCCCGAACACGCGGTCGAAAATACTTTCGAAGCTCGCGCGACATTCGTCCGGCGTTCCCGAGTAGTAGATATCGCCGAGATGAATGATAACGTCGGGTTTATTTTCCCTCACGGCATCCAGGACATCAATTGCCGGGCCGGCTCCTGTGCCCCAATCCCCGATGATGGCGATGGTCGCACCGGAGGGAATACCAATGGGACCGCCGGCATCCTTCGGCTCGACGTAGATAGGCGGCTTGCGAGTCCCGTTCGGCCCAAAGTAACGGACATATTCCTCGATCGTTTGCGCCCAGAGTGGATCGCATGTACCGGCGGTGAGTTCTTCTTGAACACTTGCCACTGTCGCGCTGTCACCCAATAGCTTTGCTCGCATCAGCTCCCAACCGAGCGCAGCGCATGTCTGGGCGCGATCGAGGGCGGTCATCTTCTCGAGCGCGCCCCCGGAAGGTTCTGTTGTGCCTGCACGTGAGCTGGGCGGGGATCGGCTTGCTGTCACGACTTTCTCAGCCGCAAGGATTAGATCTGCGCCTTCGCCGGGGACAGTTGCTCCGGCAGCTTCAAGGCCCGAAACTGGGCCGGCGGTGGACTTACGCGCAATTTCCACGACAGCCGACTGATACAACGACGCAAAGTGGTCGCGGAAAGTGATCGGTCCTTCTGAGAGAGAACTCGCGTCTCGCGTCGCAGGCCCGCCCTGTTTGAGCCCGGCTGAGCTTGCCCGACTGACAGATGGCATCTCTGTCGCGGCGATCATCTCCACGCCTGACCTATTACGAATCATCGCGCCACGAGACGTCCTCGCTTGATCTGAGCTATGGACCACGTCCGGGAACCGGATGGCGCCTAGCATCTGCTCGAGGCCTGCTATAGGAATCATCAACTGCTTCCAAGCCGGTGCCACAGCAAATTCCAGCGGAACATTCGACAGGTCCTGCTTGAGCAAGAATCCGAAGCTCTGGAGCTTTCCATCGTCTGCGCTAAGTACGATTTTCCAGAAGCGGGATGGTATCTGAACTCTCACGAGCCCACGGTCATCCAATCCGACGAATGTATGATCGTCTGGCGATAGGACCGGCCCGGCAAAGATGCAAAGTTTCTGCCCTCCGGCATTTTTGAAGATGTAGTTTTCGAGTTCGCCCCAGTTGGTCCTTTGATCCGGGCGGTTGAACTTCCCGATTTGGGGAGAGCAGTTGGTCGTGTGGAATGTGTCGCCGTTCGCAAACTGAACCTCCTGGAAGGTGCTCCCCCACGCAACGTCCTCCCGCCTGACCAAGTGGCCTTTGTCGAAAGCGCCATGGTCTTTAGTAAAGAAGCCGTCCGGGAGCTGATGCGCGGCTGGGATGCGAGGTTCCTGGAACCAAAGCTCCGTATCATTTTTGCCAAGACCTCCCAGAGAATCCCGAGAATAGCTGCGTCCGTCTTCGGGCGTTTTGCTCTTCTTGCTAGCGTCCAGATTGGATGCCGTGAACAGCGCAAGGCGCCGCGCCTTGTGAATTGCCAGCGAAAAGTGATGGTAGGGGATCAGGTGCTGGCCATTGTCCATCCGGGAGACGAGCGTCTTGTCGATGGGTTCAGGTGGAGGGACGGCAACTCCGAGGAAGTTGGGCTCGTATCCTTCCCGGTCGGAGTAGTCCGGATCATGTGTCGGTGCGACCATCTTCTCAGCGTCGAAAACACCTGAAGCGCTGACGCGTGCAGGGGCCCCAAGATGCGGCATCCGAACCGTGATCTCGATAGGAAGTGTCCATGTAGCGTCTTCGCTGACGTTGAGGGCTACGCTCGGATCGGATGCTGGAGAGACAGCGCGTTGCGCACCTAAATTCGCCCGCAGCTTCCCGGGTTCTGGGTTGGCAGCGCTCTCGTCGGTGCCAGCAAGCTTCCACCACTCGTCCCAGATCCGAGCTTCCGGCTGACTGCGTCGCTCAAAGTTTAATCCCGCATCAACCACTCGAGGATCACGTGCGAGTTCGAACGTTGGTACCGCGAAGTTGGCGTCGAGATAAACTCCGGCAAAATGCAATCCGACTACGCAGCCGCTCGTTGGGTCTATGACCGCTGACCCTGAGTTCCCGCCGAGGGTCGAGGCGTCGTGTGTGGCTGCTGGAACGTTCTTTCCGAAGCTCTCAATATCGCGCCGATCGCGCAGCTTTCCGGGCTGCAATCGCTTCACGTAGTAGACGCCACCAAATACCATGTCCTGGACTTTCGCGTCATTCCGCGGGTCAAACGCAGGATAGCCGACGACAGCGACATCTCGTCCGCTCATCTCCTCTGAGTGCTGCAAGGAAAGCCTGAGCGGCGGCGCTTGCTCGGGGGGGAGCCCGTCGACATGTAGCAGCGCCATATCCCAGAACGGATGGATCATGACTACGCGACGGATGCCGAGGAGGCGCGAGGCCGTGCTGTTGCGTTCTCGCAAAAAGTCCACACCTGCGCCATAGCCTGGACGGAAAACCAGATTGCGGATGCCGAGCCCAGTCGAAAAGATTTCCGCGACGTGGCGGTTCGTCATGAGCAGACCGTCGCCGACCACAAACCCCGTGCCGCCGTAGGGAAGCGTCGGGTGTTGTGGCAGCTCGACGCGCCCGATCGACGGAATGGCTTTGCGAATATTCGTTTTTATCGGAACGTCATTGTTGAAGTGTAGCCAATCCTTGTGCGAGACCGCGTAGTCACCATTAATGATGTCAATTGCGGGTCGCTTATCCGGGATAATGATCGCCTCCAGGGCAAACACTTCGGTCGGACTCATCTCGGCGCCGGTCGCAAACTTCCTTGCAGCACTTTCCGTAAGATCGATCTGTTCGGGCGGTAGAGGCGCCCCAGGCATTAATTTCGCAACGACGTCTTGCGGACTCTCCAGCGACTCGAGCGACGCATGCGGACTGACTTTCCTCAGAAAGCTTTCGGCCTTCTTAGCCCGTTGGTGAGACATGACAAACTCCTGGCCAATGCGAGAGTCCTTGCCCATGGCACCGCGGCAATCCGGTTGGTCATCGCTCAGTCGACGTCGTTGTGATCGGGCATTTGCGAGACGGCTTTAATAGCCCCGGGGTCCGTTTCGGGGATCGAGGGAAATTCATCGATTCCCTCCAGGGCACCGTGAGCAGGGTCGTACCGCATCAAAAAGTCGGCCTCGTCGGCCGTATATGCCGGATCCCAGTGGGTGTTTTCGGGCACGTGGCAGTGGCCGTAATGCCCGCCTTTCGTGTCCCAGGTAGCCGCATCCCGATTGTGTCCACCTGGATCCTTGTCATTGACGGCCGGCTTGGCCATTTGGCCAGACGTGGGGAATGCTGTGGGTTTCTTCGAGCCAACGGCCAAGACGCCCGACGTTTCTTAGTGTGGGCTTCGTCTTTGGACGATGGGCAAAACCAACGACTTCGATCTGAATGGCTCGATCCCGATTAGTTTCAACGCCACCTGGTGCATTGCGCAGCGCCCGCGCACCAAGATCGGTATCAATATGCTGATAGATAGTGGTCGCATCCACGGTAAAATGGGGATCAGACCGGTGGGCGGCAAAAGCGTCGAACGCGGCTTGCACAGTGCCCCCTTCAGTCGTGTGATGCACGATCTTAAAGGGCCCACCGATGTAAGAACTCGAAGCCCCAGTTATGGGCTTTTGCACTGCGAATGGACAGGCGGCCATAGTGCCCCTCAGAATTGCGAACCAGATCAATCCTAGCTGACCGCATTGAGACCGTTCTCAAATAAGGCCGCTTCTCGTTCGCGCCGAATTTGCAAGCCCCGCAACGCTGGCCACAACCGCTTCATTCCTCGAAGGTCGCCAGGAACCCGACTAAAAGCCAGAGTCGACATGTGTTGCTTGATCGCGCGCATCTCTGCATAGCGGTCCCCATCCTTGGTGAACGAAGCTCCGCGGTTGTAGGTGAGCGAGACGAGGGCGCCCAGGCCATCGGGACCAATGTCGCCGGTGTTGGGCAACGATCGTTCGACCAGGGCGACCCATTTTGGCATCACGCGATCCCTATGAACCGTGATCGCCGGCTCCCACGCGACGTCCACGGAGTTGCCTAGTGATGCCGGTAAAGATTTGGCGGCACCACCCGAAATGCCAAGCGCCGGTTCTAGCGCTTGGATCATCGAATCTGGGATTGCGCCTTTCCAGTCGGCCCAAAGCTCTGACCGCGTGGCGTACCCGACATCGTAGCCGATGCCGATGGTCACGCCTGACGCACCTTGCGGCCAGGTCGGTCGCCTGTACTTTTGGACGTAAGCCTGTTTGCTCGTGACTTCAAACTCCACAATCAGATCGAATGCGGCCTGTGAGATCGGCGTGCTGGACGGTGCGATTGAAGGTGGCGGCCCCTCAGTCGCGTCGCTCTGGTTGAATTCGTCCCACCACCATTGGAGCCCTTCGCGGCTCTCACGCGTCTGTTCCAACACAGATTCGTCGATTTGCAGTCCAGACGACAGCTCAGTCATTGGATCGCTCCGACTCTTGCAACACACGTTCGACAGTTCAGCCCAGATTCGGCAGACCGCGCACAAAGCTCGCGGCGAATCCGGCGAGCTTCTGCTCAACTGGCTCACGGATTGCTGTCAATACGGCTTCGTTGGCAGTCACTTTCCCAGATGAATATTTCAGGTCCACGCTGTTCGTTTGGAACTTGAAAAATAATACCTGCGTAAGGTCCGCATTCGCCTGGAGGGCGAACGCCAACAGCGCCACCATGAACTCATCGTCCTTGCCCGGCTCTGCGAGCGTCACTTGAAATCGCGCCGCGCTTGCGTGCTGACTTTCGCGGTTGAAAAGCGTGATCCAGGGGCTGTTTTGCTCCATGGACTTCAGCGCGTCCAGCGTTGCTTTAATGATCTGCAGCGCAGCCGCACCGGGGCCGAGCAGACTGGTTGCAATCGCTATTATTGCCTCGTGTGCCTCGAAGTTTTGACTCTGCTCGACATGGCGACTGAATTGTTTCGCCTGAACGACCCAACCGGTGTTCTCCAGCACGTCAAAATACGCGCGATACCAATCCTCAAGGGCATCACGTTTCGGCACGCGTTTGTTCGCGACAAGTTGTGCCAGAAGGGTTGAGTTCACGACGTCACGCCGACGTTCCTCAGTGACGCCCTTTACGAAGGATACGATGTCAGAGCCGACAATTAGTGCCTGAGACTGGGCGGCATCGAAATCGGGCTGAGCAACAGCTTCCGGACTTTCAATGACCGGTCTAGCGGGGAGTTCAATCGACTTGACAAATTGAAGAGCGTCTTCGAGGCCAACGCCAACCATACGACCAACTCCTTCTGGAAGGCCAAGACAAATAATGGTTGCACGCTATAAGTTTGCTCCACTCTGGGTCGTCAGTCAATGCGTTTAATGAATTGCAAATTTTAGATTTGCTAATTTTACCACCGATCAACTTCACCGCCGATCAAACAGAGCTAAGGTGGGCATTCTGCAGGAACGAAAGCCGGGCAAGCTGGTGGGAACGTGTAAATCGAGGTAAAGGTGGTATATGGCGATTGCCGCGTCTTCGTCGCGTGCGCGAAAAAGTTTACTTGATTGTCAAAGACGCGGAGGACCTGTACCGCAACGCTGGGCTGTGTATTGTCTGGCTATTGCGCCGGGGGGACGCGAGTTGGTCAGCGAGTTTTGCTTAAAGTTAAGGACATTCGGTGATGCGAGTGCTGTCTACGCCCTAGTGTTTATCCATGGCCTGCCCACCTTGAGGCCGGTTAGTTTTGCGACTCTCGAACGCGAAGCATAAAGAAGACCCCCCAGCCGCCGAGAATGATTGTTGAAATTCCCAGCAGGATTGTCATCAGAGTTCCGATGGACGCTGAAAGCGCACGATCGAACAGCCAAAAATGTGCAAGGGCGGCGGTAAGCAAAGCAACACACGCAACGGCGGCTCCGCCAGCCACATGAATGATCTTCGAGGTTGGACCGCTTCGTTTCCTCTCCCAGTCTCGCTCGCGATCGCGCCTGCCCAGAATGGTTGCCACAATTTTTTCGGTGTCGTCATCGAAGCTGTCGTGACGTAAAGGGAGGGCATTTCTCATGGTAATTGCACGGATATCTTGTAATTGCTCCTGGTCCGGCATGCGTGCGCCCGCAACAAGAATCGGTAGCACCATCATAGGCCGTGCCAAGGCTTCCCGAACTTCCGCGCGTACGTAATCTTTGGTGTTCCAGATGCGGCTTTTGGAGGGCGGTGACAGTTCGTCGAGCCATTTGTCGCCGATGAAAATTAGCGCGCCGTCGCATTGACCGATCGTGTCCACGATTTTTTTCTTGAAATTCTCACCGCCTCTAATCGTGGCGACGTCGAAGAACACATTTGGCTTCGACAGCAAAGCCGATAATCGATCGTAAACGCGGCCGGCGGCTGGCCCAGTGTCGCCGCGCCGATAGCTGATGAATATACGTTTTGCCAAAGGCTCGTACCTTCTTCAACATCAACGGGGAGTGCCGAGAAGCGATAGCACTCCGGCCTTGTCGAGACGCTGCTTCCGCGACGACATCGCTAGGGAGTTGCTCAGCCCGACCGGGGGCGAAGACCCGCAGGGAGAGCGGGATCCATGTCTCAGCGCCGCTCTCGGCAAGATGGATCCCGGATCTCGCTTTCGGCGGGATGAGAGCGCAGGGAGTTTCGCGCTGCGGCCTTGCGATGCGATTGCGATGTGCTCTGTACGGCTGCCCTCACGGCGCGCGTCCGAGTCCATACGCCAGCTCGGCCAGCACCCAGAGCCGCTTCTGCTCGGCTGCGGCTGCATCCAGCATCTCGCTTGTGACGTCCGATAACAGATGGCCGAGGCTGCGATCCAGCGCCCGCAACGTCGCCGGCTGGTGGTCGTACCGAAGCGCGCAGCGCTTCCAGTGCACCAGGCCTTCGATCGCCCACGGCAGCCAGATCACGCGCGTGCTGGTCACGAGCATGGATTGGCCTCCAGCATCATCACGAACGTGCACGTCGAAGCGAATGTCGGGATCGGCGGTGTCGTATCGCCGTCGCCGCAGCTCGATCTGCGAGGCGAGCGCGGCATGCCGAATGCTCTCGGGCATGGAAGCGCGGGCATCCGCGCAGGCGCGGCCGAGCGCCGAGAAGATCATCAGAGCGATGCCGCTGTCCGGCGGCTTGTCGTCGTCGAGGCTTCGGCGCCAGCCGAAATGGCCGCCTTTTTGTACGAAAGTGCGGGCCAGCCACGCCGACGTATCGGCGATCATGCGATCGAGCCGATCGCGGCTTCCGAGCCAGCCGAGATTGGCCGCGCGCAGCTCGAGCAGCATGTGAAGTGCCAAGCCCGACGTGTAGCTGAAATGCTTGGCCGGATCGGCTTGATCCGGCACCGCATTCCAGCCGCCGTCGCCCAGCGGCGCAAAGAGTTCCGCGACCCGTTGCGCGACCTCCAGGTAGCGGTCGAACGTGGCCTTGCGGGCCTCGTCGAGCAGCGCCGGACGAGCTCTCGCGTTGGCAAGCCCCATAAGGGTCCAGAGGACAGCTTCGGCGCGCGCGACCGTGCCGGTGTCGTCGGACTTGCCAAGCAGCAAATAGCCCTCGGGACGATCCGCGCTGTCAGACCGGAACAGTCGATCGAATCGCGGAATGACCTTTTGCAGATCGTCCGGCGCTGAGTCCGGGTCGCGAAGCAGCGCGCCGGCGAATTGCCCGACCGACCAGCCGGTGAGAGGACGATTGGATTCCGACGCTTCGGCCGTTGCGACGTGCAGCAGCCCGGGGCGCAGGCGCGAGCGCGCCTCGGCGGCGGCGCGCCTCATGGCGTCGTTCGACAAGACCGGACGGAACAGCGTCCATCGGTATTCATCGAGTTTGCCGCGGATTGCGTCGGCGCCGGGAACCGAGAGCTCGGCGTCGGCGAGGGCGAAGTAGCCGAACATCAATGTGAGATACGTGCACAGACCGATGGACGCGTTGATGAGCCGCCGCCGCACCTGCCGCGACCGCTCTCGGCGTTTGAGATCATCGAAGCCGACGTCTATGAGTCCCGCCGCGAGCTTCAGGCAGGCGTCGGTCCACCCCTCCATGCCGGGACGCGCATCGGCGGCGAGCGGCTCGCTGCGGCGCTCGGTGATTGTGCCATCGGGCGTGACCTCGAATCGCAACGAGCGCGGAAAGCACTCGGCGAGACCAGGTTTTGGATTGTCGCCGGCATTGGGCTCGCCATCGATGATCAGCGGAAAGACGCGCGCGTCCCGGCCCATCATCTTGAATTCGCGGATCTCCTGATCGACCCAGCGGGACGCGGCCGCCTGTGGCGAGCAAATGACGATCAGCGCGCCGGACGCCTCCAGGGCCCCACGCAACTTGGCGGGGAGGTCGCCAGCTCCGGGAAGTTCGTCGCGATCGCGAAAGATCGGCATCAGCCGGCTTGGAACCTTTCGTCCGGCGACGCTCCGGCCGACCAGCGCGGCTGGGATCCGATAGGTTTCGAGAAAGGAGTGCAGCTTCTTGGCGGCTTCGGCGTCATGCCGGCTGTAGCTGATGAACGCCCAATAATGGAACGCGCCGTCTGGCGAAGCTGTCGCGGCCGGCGTGGGGAGCGCCCGAGTGTCAGTGATGTCCTCCATCATGGAGTGCACCCCTAGAATCGGTCAGGTTTACGCGGCGGTTTTGACCATCTGCCGGGCGTGGTGGTCCTAGAATTGCACGGGCTCAACTAGCCCAGCGCGGCATGCAGTCTCTAGGTATTGTAAACCTCTTCGATAAATCGGGGAAGATCAGCGGTTACGTCTTTGAAGGTCTCGTAGTCCATCGGGTCAAAGGCGTCGATTTTGCCATGTCCGCCCTCCGATCTCTTTCTCCAAATCGGCCGTTAAGGCAAGCGCGCTCTCGGACAGTCCACCACAACAGCGTCGATGTTGCTCACGGGCTTGCGAATTCTTTGGGTGTTGCGTGCGTGAACTCCTTGGCGGCACCTCCCTGAGACCTATAGTCCGCGCGCGACTTGCTACAATGTGATCGTGGCCGACGGCGACTTTGTCATCGTCCACGGAAGATTTTCCGGCACTGGGCTCCCGAGAAACTGGATCGCCGCCGACGTCGTGCGCATCGCCGACGGTGTGTTGGCCGAACACTGGGACGTCCTCCAGGATGAGGCGGCTCGCGCGGAGTCGAAGAGCGGTCTGCCAATGTTCGGCGATAGCTTCGCCGATTGATCTTGGTGGGAACAGCGCGACGTAGAGGAGAAAGGACAGATGTGCTGCCCTTGCATTGCAAGCGATGTCCGCTTCTCTAATCGGCCGTTTGGGCACTTTCAGACTATCCACCGGCGTTGCAGTGTCGATGTCGCTCACGGGCTCGTGCTTCTCTTCGGAATCGGCACCAGGGCCCTTCCAGTATGGGATTCGAAGACGAGGCGGAACAATCTTATCGGCGGCCTTGCCGTCATTCGAACGGCAGGTCCAAGCGGACATACGAACTCACCTCCATCGTCCCGCGAGGGACATCATTCCACCGCTTGGTGGAGCTCGAGTTTCCTCCTATGGCGTTTGATCCCGCGCGATTCTCACGCTGCTGTAACTTCTCGGGTCCACCGGAACTCGGTGCCGTCCACCCAGATGCGGTGCATGATCACGGCCAACCGGCGCGCCAGCGCCACGATCGCCTTCTTCATCCCGCGGTGCCTGGCGATCTTCATCGCCCAAGCCTTGAGCCATGACCACTTTGCCAAACGCACCAGCATGATATGAGCCGCTTCGTAGAGCATCGCCCGCGTCATCTCGTCCCCGCACTTTGATATCGCACCGGTTCGGTTGATCTCGCCCGACTGATACTTGGAAGGCGTCAGTCCAAACACCGCCCCGACCGCCTTGGAGTTCCGGAATCGGGCCGGCACGTCGACCGTGGCCCGATAGGTCAGCGCCACCACAGGGCCGACACCAGGCACCGTCATCAGGCGCCGGCACACCTCATCGTCCCGCACGATGGCCAGCAAGCGACGATGCAGAATGTCGATCTGCTCGCGAAGCGTCCGCCGGACAATGAGCAGCGGTTCGACTAACTCAGCCAGATCGGGGATGTCTTCGACAAGCTCCTTGATACGCGCCTCGAACTTCACCGTTCCCACCACCCCCACCTTGAGGCCGAAGTTACGCAAAGTCCCCCGCAGGTCGTTATCGATGGCGATGGCCTTGGATTGCAGCAGCTTGCGATGGGTCAGCAGCATCCGCAGTTTCTGACTGCGCAGCGTCTTCACATGCACCGGGCGATAAAGTCCCGCCCGCATCATCTGCGCCATGCCGGCGACCCGCAAAGTCCCTAGCAGCGCGGATCCAATGAGAACACCAATGGTCTGCTCAGGCAGTATTTTCCGAGCGGGACCGATTTGTCGGCGTATTCTCAAACTCATCTCAATAAAGTGGCTCGTCAGCTAAATGAACGGCCACGTAAGACCTTGGCATTCGAAACCCCAGCCGAGAGATTTAACGCCTGTGTTGCGTCGACCGGTTGAGCCGGCAATGAAAGAACGGACATAACCGACGTCTGCGCTATTTATCTTCGAACACATCGGGGTCCTTCGGATCCACGATAATTCGTCTGATAACCGCAATTTCTTGCTGGATGGTTCCCGGCTTGAGCAGCTCAAACTTCTCGGCGATATCCATCACCTTTGCGAACGAGCGTAGGTCCCCCTTCAGCGCATTGTTGAGGCATACCTCCGCGGCGGCGACAATCTTGGGAACGCTACGGAGGCCCTGCGCATCCTTGATATGGACTGTCTTGAAAAAGGCGTCGCTCAGCAGCCCGGCGTTGTTCTTCCTACCCTTGGGGCGGCCTTTTGGGTTTCCGGATTGGCCCTTTTTGAAGCGTGTCTGTATGTCTTTTCGGATTTCATCAGCCATTTTCGTGTTTCGTGTCCCCACCGTCGTGGCGGGGCGGACTGCTGCTGCGCCGGTCGGCGATCTCTTCAAAAGTGGCGTTGGAGCCGTCGAGGCGCGCCAACTTTCCGGTGTAGCGTTGCCAGCGTCGTACGGCGGTATCGACGTATTGAGAGTCGATTTCGATGCCGTACCCATGACGACCGGTTTTCTCCGCAGCGATTAGCGTGCTGCCGCTACCGCAGAACGGATCGAGTATGATGCTTGAGCGTTTGGACGCATCCTTGATTGCATCCGCGATCAAAGCCACCGGTTTTACCGTTGGATGCATGGCGAGTTCGTCAAGGCGACCGGTACGAAACGTATTCACGCCGGCATATTCCCAAACATTGGTACGGTTTCGACCGTGCCGTCCGAGCTCGACGTTGTTGGTATGAGATTTCGTGCCGGCTTTGAAGAGCAACACCAACTCGTGTTTTGATCGATAAAGCGATCCCATGCCCCCGTTGTCCTTGTTCCAGACGCATAGATTCAGGAATGAGGAGTAGACGGCTCTGCCGGCGGAGAGGGCTTCGTACAGATGCCGCCAATCCATGCAAATGTAGTGAAGCGCCCCATCCCGCGACACGTCCGCTGCCGCTCGAAAGACCTGCGTGAGAAAGCCCGTGAATTCAACCTCGGTCATCTCGCCGGAGGCCATCGCGAACTCGCGATGGTGGACGCGCCCCAGGCCGGAGACGTGACCCTCGATGGGAACATTGTAGGGTGGGTCCGTAAAGATCAGGTCGGCACGATCAACCCCCAACAATGTTTTGTAGGCTTCTGACGACCGAGCATCTCCGCAAAGCAGGCGATGGGAACCGAGAACCCAGAGATCGCCGAGACGGCTGACTGTTGTCGCCTCTGAAGGCTCGGCATGTTGATCTTCTAGCGTAGTCGCTTCGGCTGAAGCTTCCTTCCAGTCACAAAGAATAAGATCAATTTCGGCCGGCTCAAACCCGGTTAACTCCACCTCAAATCCTAGATCGATTAGTCCTTGCAATTCGATAGCCAGGGTTTCCCGATCCCAGCCCGCCTTTAAGGCGATCTCGTTGTCGGCAATGATGTAAGCCCGCTTTTCTGTCGCGCTCATATGAGAAAGGCGTATCGACGGGACCGCCGTCATCCCGAGAAGTTTGGCTGCTTCAAGCCGGCCGTGACCGGCAATGATTTGCAGATTATCGTCGGTTAGAATCGGATTCGTGAAGCCGAAACGCTTCATCGAATCGGCAATCTGCCGAATTTGCCGCTTTGAGTGTGTTCGAGCATTGCGATCCTGCGGTTGAAGGGCGTGGATCGGCGTTTGCTCAATCTGGAGATTGTGCATGGTTCCTCGTGGGTTTGAAAAGCCTGGGCACCGCCAGAAATGCGAAGCCCTGATGTTTACAAAGCCCTGGATCCCCCAGAAATTTGCATGAATCGGGCGTCCCGCCCGTACCGTCACACGATGAAACCACATCCTCTGTGGTCGCAGCTCTCGATCCCCGAGACGCCACCATTCCATCAACGCCAGCCACTTTCGTGGTTCACATCCGATTTCCCGGCGCGTGCCCCAAAGGTGGCCTCAGGTCTAATCATTTGGAGTCCGGCATCTCGCCGGGATTTTGCAGCTTTGGGCGTCCCGCTCTAGCTGCTGCGTGAAGAAAGACACATCCCATGTCTGCGCTCTATTCCGAGTCGCCGTTCATCACGTTCCGAGTATCCCCGCGATTCCTTAAGTTAAAAACAACAAGCGTGACCAAAACGGACATTGAATTCCAAGCCGTCATCGCGCCCGATGATGGACTTCAAGTTTGAAGTCCTAGTCCGGCCCTGATAAGGGCTCGAATTACCCTGTTACCTTGAATTCGGTCCCTGATACGCACGATATTGTCCCTGTTTATTATCTTAGGGAATCTCGCTAGAAGTCACTGCGGCACACCGGCTTTCGGCTAGGAAATTGTCTCCAAAACGCCCGAAATCGCAAAATTCCCTGTTAATTACCCTGTTAGCAGGGAATAGCAGGTGGAGACGGGTTCGTATCTGACTGCGCACACCACCATCCAGTGTTCCCAAACCGCGCATTTCGTCGGCGGCCCTCATTATCGAATTTAGTCCGCGCTTCGAACGGCGGGATCCATTCTGCCGCAGCATCGCGCAGTGCCCTCTAAGGCGGCGCGTCAGGCGACCTTCGAGCGAGGAACGCGGGCGAAAATCGTCATATTGACCTAACGTATACCGCATTTTGGGCGTAGGGCGGTCTGCTCGACGCGAATCACAGGGCACGACACAATCGTCGAAACAGCGACCGCCTCGGGCAATCGCACTGAGCGCTTCGAACTGTCGGAGCTTTGCGAAGGCGGCTCAACTTGCTAAAGGGTGAGCCGGAAAAGAATGGTGCAAAACTGGTAAGAAACAAACCGTCGAAGACCGTGTCATGTCCTTTGAGTGGGGCACCTGTGCGCGATGAATGATGAAATCACCAATGTTGCTGGCGACAGCAAAGCCCCGGCTTTGGATCGGACGGGAGCCTCACCCGAGGCGATCATCTCGCATTATGACAAAGGCGAAGATTTCTTTGAGCTCGTGCTTGGGCCAGAGTTGATCTATTCATGCGCGCTGTTCGAGGGTGACGATGATCTCGCAGCGGCGCAGCGCCGAAAACTTGATTATCATATCGAAGCGGCGAACGCCGCCAACGCAAAACGCGTGCTCGACGTTGGGTGTGGATGGGGAGCCATGCTTCGGCGCCTTGTCGATCACGCGGAGGTGCCACACGTTGTCGGACTGACGCTCAGTCCATCGCAGGCTAATTGGATCCGCCGCCAACCGCGACCCGGACTCGAAGTGGTTGAGCAAGACTGGCGCGATCATAAGCCAACCCGCCGGTACGATGCGATTATCTCGGTCGGTGCGTTCGAGCACTTCGTCCAAAAGGGCCTCGATCCTGCGAAGAAGCTGGATACCTATCGTGAGTTTTTTGACTTTTGCGATCGGATGCTGGTGGCGGAGGGAAAAGTATCACTGCAGACAATCGCTTTTTCCGAACCGCACGAGGGTCATCCGCTCCTGGAAAAGACGTTTCCTGATAGCGATCTGCCATTGATCTGGGAGCCGATCGCCGCAGCCGAAGGGAAATTTGTGCTGACCACGTTGCGCAACGATCGCGATCACTATTACCGAACACTGCGACTTTGGGAGAAAAACCTGCTGGCTCACTACGCTGAGGCGATCCAGTTAGTCGGAGAATCGGCCGTTGCCGACTTCCGTCGTTATCTCCGCCTTTCCGCCACGGGTTTTAGAACGGGAGTAGTCAGTCTGTTACGAATGAGTTTTCAGAAAAAGGATTGAGGCCTCTCGGGGTGGATTTTTAGCCCCAGTCTCCATCCAAAAAATTTCGTTCCTGACGACTGGATGTCGAGACGGCACTGATCAGCCGGCGCCTGGGAATCGTCCGCAGAGAAGCCTCCTTACCGGCCAGACGGGGCCATGGTATCAAGACGACCGGCTAACGGATTGCGGTCATTCGCTGAGCGGTGTGTTTCGCTTGACGGCCGATAGGTCGAATTCACTCGTTGCCTTCAGGCGGTCGCCGCCAATCGTGGACCGATTGGAGACCGTACGATCATGAAGATGTTGCTGCTGCTCGTGCTTTCCATGGTTGCCGTCGCGCGGGAAGCGACCGCGCAGGACGCACAATGCGTCCGCGAACGCGCCGCGATGGTCGAAACCATCCGGGCCTACGCCCGGTCCGACACCAGTGTTTTGGGACAGCAAGGCTTCTCGGATAGGGTCCTGGAGGCCATGGGGCAAACGAAACGCCATCTGTTCATCCCTGAGCGGTCTTGCTCCATCGCATACGCGGACCGGCCGAATCCGATCGGCCACGGCCAGACCATATCGCAGCCGTTCATCGTGGCCTTGATGACCCAGTTGGCCGAGGTCGCGCCCGATCATGTTGTGCTCGAAGTCGGTACGGGTTCGGGCTATCAGGCCGCCATCCTTGCGCACCTGGCGCGAAAGGTCTGCACCATCGAGATTGTCCCACCCTTGGCCGAGGCCGCCGCGAAAGCACTCAGAGACCACGCGTATGACAACGTGAGCGTCAGGCTTGGCGACGGCTTTGGTGGCTGGCCCGAATGCGGTCCTTTTGACGCCGTCGTCGTGACCGCCGCGCTCGGGCAGCCACCGCCGCCGCTGATTGAGCAGCTTAAAGTAGGCGGCCGGCTGGTCATGCCGGTTGGGCCAGCTTACAGCACTCAGCATCTCACGGTCGTCGAAAAGATCGCCTCTGACAGGACGACAACGCGCGCCGTCGCCCTCGTGCGCTTTGTGCCCTTTACGCGTTCACAAAATTAAATGCCGGTAACGGTCCAGTTCTTGAGAAGCCGGTCTTAAGAAGCAGGACTTGAGGAGCAGGAGTTGGGGAGCAGGACTTGGGGTTCGCCCAGGTGGCGGGAGCCTTGCGGGAATGCACGTTTGGAACAGCAATCGGACTTTTCGGACCTCGCGCAATGTTCGTTGTTCGGTCGCCTTCGGGGGGATAAACGCGAGTGACGCGGATACCTCAAAACCGACGCGAATGACCGTGTGCGAAGGAGCGAACTTGCTCTGAAAATCAGACCGAGAGAGGATTACAATCGATCTGGCGGCTATCTCGGACCTCACAAATAGAAAAATCAGGGAGGAAGCCATGAGCGGTGCAAGGCTAAAACATTACGGCTGGGGCCGCGAAGAGGAGGGCATGACTGCCGAGGAGCAGGCTTTTGTGCTCGGCCGTTACCGCGCAAAATTTGCACGCGATGCATTTGAGACAAAAGCCGTCCCGGGTCTCGAGGACCTGGCACTACGCGCGCCGCGCGTGGCGCCGCCGGCCTCACTTGCCTCGTTCTGCACGAGCGAACGCTACGACCGCGTCGCGCACACCTACGGCAAATCCTATCCAGACTACGTGCGAGCCATGCTCGGCGACTACGATAGCGCGCCCGACGTGGTCGCATATCCACGCAACGAAGCAGAAATTTCCGCTGTGATGGACTGGGCCGGTGCTGTCAGCGCCTCGCTGACGCCGTTCGGGGGCGGCTCGAGCGTCTGCGGCGGTGTCGAGCCGCGAGTCGATGGGCTTCGCTATAAGGCGGCCGTCACACTTGACCTGCGCAATCTCGGCAAGGTTGTCGAGGTGGATCAGATCTCGCGCGCCGCACTGATCGAAGGTGGTGCCTTTGGTCCATCGCTGGAGAACCAGCTTAAGCCGTATGGCGTGTCGTTGCGGCATTTTCCGCAGAGTTTCGAATATTCAACCCTTGGTGGCTGGATCGCGACGCGATCGGGCGGTCATTTCGCCAGTCTCTATACGCATATAGACGATTTCGTCGAAAGCCTGCGCGTCGTGACCCCACGCGGCATACTGGAAACACGTCGATTGCCGGGATCGGGTGCTGGACCGAGCCCCGACCGAATGTTCATAGGCTCGGAAGGAACGCTCGGCGTGATTTCGCGCGCCTGGATGCGGTTGCAGCCACGTCCGAAATTCCGCGCCGGCGCATCGGTTCGTTTCCATTCGTTCTTCGGTGCGGCGCGCGCGCTCCGCGCCATCGCGCAGGCCGGCCTCTATCCATCGAACTGCCGCATCCTTGACGCGCAAGAGGCATTCAACACCGGTGCGGCCGACGGCAGCGCCGCGATCATGGTGCTCGGCTTTGAATCCGGCGACCATTCGCCGGATGCCCGGATGGCACGCGCGCTCGAATGCTGCGCCGACCACGGCGGGACGCCGGAGGCCGCAAAAGCCGGCGATGCACATCTCGAAGGCGCGGCAGGAATCTGGCGAAACGCATTTATTCGCATGCCCTATGCGCGTGAGTTTCTGACGCCGGCCGGTCTCATCAACGACACTTTTGAAACCGCTATCACCTGGGATCGGTTCGAAAGTTTCCACGACAAAGTGAAGGCGGCGACGGAGCGTGCGATCCTCGAGGCGACTGGCCTGAAAGGTGAGGTCACATGCCGCTTCACCCATGTCTATCCGGACGGGCCCGCGCCCTATTTTTCTTTCCACGCCCTCGGCCGCCACGGTGCTCTTCTGGAGCAGTGGCAGGCGATCAAGAATGCGGCCAGCGATGCGCTGATTGAGGCGGGTGGTACGATCACGCATCATCACGCTGTTGGCCGTGATCATCGGCCGTGGTACGATCGTCAGCGCCCGGGGCTTTTCGCGGCCGCGCTTCGCGCAGCAAAAAGAGAACTCGATCCGCAAGGCATGCTCAACCCGGGTGTGCTCATCGATCCCCAAGGCTGATCGACGCGCCAACGGGGGCTGGCCTCAAGGGTGGTCGAACAATTGCGCTATTCGCTGCGGTGAGGGCGGCCGTTAGCTGGCTCTTAGCCGAAAACCGGCACCATTAACCAACCGTTAACTAAGGCCGCCCATCTTTAACCATTCGAAAACAAAGTCGAGGCGACTACCATGGGCGGCTGCTACATGATTCCTGAAAGCGATAGCAACATTGCTTGGCACAGGGTTCAGCTCAAGAAGAACCGTGACGCCGTGAAGGCGTTGGAAACTGCTCGGTTTGCGGTTGGCGAGATCGCCGGTTCGACCGGCCAAACGAAAAAAACCATAGCCAACCTGGAGCGAAAGATTGCGGAATCTCTGCGATGCATCGCTGCCCATGAGAGGCGAACCAAGCGGCCTCTCGCAACGGACCTGCAAAGTCTCGCCAGCGTGAGCTGGAGCAGTTGGAACACCCGCGGCGTTGACCGGCGCTGACAGGCACCGCGAGGTTTGTCGGGCGGGGCCGCCCGCATTGCGGCTCCGCGATGGTTCTCGACCTCCAGCTGGGCGGCAAACGTCCCCGCACGCTCCGTGTCTGTTTGCGCGTCACCTGATCCTTTGACTCAGACGCGCTGCAATGAAATTCACTCTGAGCCGACTTTCGGCGGCAATGAGGCGGCGTCATTTTGTGGCGAGTTGGGTTTTCGTCGTGCAATCTTTGCTCGGTGTTTCAAACTCGGATATGACCCGGGTCAGAACTTGGTTTTCTATTCTGAGGATCTCCCATGGCTTGGTTCTTCCTGCTCGTTGCTGGCCTGTTCGAAATCGCCTGGGCGATCGGCCTCAAATACACCGAAGGATTCTCGCGGCCGTTACCCACGATCGGTACAGTCGCGGCCATGGTGGCCAGTCTTGGATGCCTCGGCCTGGCCCTCAAATCGCTGCCGGTGGGTACGGCCTATGCGGTGTGGACCGGCATTGGCGCGGTCGGCACTGCGGCTCTTGGTATCTATCTTTTCCATGAGCCCGCGACATTGCTTAGGCTTGCCTGTATCGGGCTCATTCTCACGGGCATCATCGGACTGAAAATCACCTCCTAGGCGTGCGGCGCGATGTGGATCTCGCGGAAGCTCCGCGCTCAAAAATAGCTTTCCAACGTGCCGCGCCGCCGGATGTCGAGCGTGGCGCAATGGAAGGCGCCGCCAAATGCGGCGTAGTGCAAGAACTCGCATGGAATCGGCTCGAATCCCCATTTCTCCATCGCACGGATTGTTGCCGTATGATGCGGATCAACGATGACGCGTTTCTCGTCAACTGTCAGCACGTTCATGTTGAGCCATTTCCCGCACAGGGAAGTGAGCTTCAGCATACGATCGGCGATCGGGTCGGGCTCCGGGGCCACAAGGATGTCCCATTTTTTCAAGATGGCCGGGAGACGGTCGACATCTATGTATTCGGGATTGATCAGAAGCTTGCCGGGCCCAAGCGGCAATATGGTGGTATCGATGTGCATCGGATTGGGACAGCGGCTTTCGATCTCATGGATGCGATAACCGTCCCCGAGATGGCGACGCAGCCATTCAATGCCGGACGCATTGGTTACGTTGCTGCGGGTCACGAACAGGTCGCGCCCGCAGCGAAAGAAATCGGCGGCGTCGAAGACCGGTTCGAATTCCGTGAGGATATATGAGATCGGCTCGCCTTTTTCGGGTACACGAAACTCTGCATCGAACAACTCCTTCGTCAGTTGCGGCCTGGGCGCGGCGGTCCAGCGCGCGCCCCGTCGAAAATAGTCCTTCAGGATCGGACGATAGGAGTGCGTCTCGAAGTAGCGGCACGGCCAAGCCATCGGCGTTTCGATGATCTCGTCGCCGATCACGAGCATGCTGTCGCGCGGACAGGAATTGCAGAACCCGTGGGAAGACCATTCCGGCGTGCTGAAGCGCTTCTTGTGATCGACCGGTTCCGGCCGCGTTACCACGATGCCCAGCGACTGCAACAGCGCAACAAAGCCATCAAGCTCGCGCTGCGCCGGTTCGATCATGCTCTTTGGATAGCGGAAGCCTGCGACCAGCGACTGCACTCGCGCAGCCATGCCCGGAATGTTGCAGGTGACAACCGGATCACCGGACGGGATTGTCGCGCCCTCGAGCCTTCCGACGATCACTTCCTCCAGCGGGTCCCACTCGTTGTGCGAGTTCACTGGAGAAATTTGCTCCGCTGGAGCGGCGTCCGGGCTGATGTCCGGGCCGATAGTGCGCGCGATCATGTCCATTGCATGCGGCCTTTGAGGGCTACAACATTCGCGCGTCCCAGAGGTTCCAACGCGGGACGCGCTCCTTGATGCGCTTGGCGGCGAACTGATCTGATTTCGACGTACTCTGTCCCGGCTGCGGGACGATCACAGCTGCGGACCTGACAGGCTCATCTCACGCTCCGCTCGGAAAACGTTGCTATAGAGATTTGCTATCCATTGGCGCCCGCTCGAGGTTACATTGAGATAGCGTATCGCCGTCTGAATTTGCGGGGCGACGTTGTTCCAGTAGAACTGCGGATACTTGTAGACGACGTCTGCCGGCGTATCGTAGCCGAGCGTTTTGTTCAGACCGATTTCCTCAAATTCGTAGAACAGCGCATTTGCCTTTCTCAGGTAGTTGGGATCACCGAGTTGACCGATAAGATCGGCAGCGCGCAGCAACAAACCCTCCTCTTCGATCAGGTCGTCGTTCGAGGATGATGCATAGGGAAAGCGCGTATACTCGATTGCTCGGGCAATTCGGCCAGCGTCAACTTCTTCGGCGTCGTCGAGGCGCTCGGAGACGAACAACTTTGAGCGGTCCACATGATAGGGTGCGAGCGCGGCATCGGACGACCCTCGCGGTAGACGAATCGTACGACCGCTGAGATCTGCGACATAGCAGTCGTTGCCATCTCCTTGCACAATTCCGCGAACATATCCGATGTCATGGGCGAGGCACGCCAAAATGAAATTCGCATAATCGCCTGCGGTGGTTGGCCGCAACATCTGTCGTCCCATCAGGATGTGGTGCCCGGCGAGGGTAACGAGCATTGAGTGCTCAATGTTGTGATATAGCGCGTCGCTGTTGCCAATGCATTCCAATGTCAGTCTGGCTGCGAAAGGAAGAACTTCAGCCAAGTGGGCATGTGAAGAACCAAACCGACTCTTGGTTTCTGAAGTCAGGAACGTTCCCAAAGCTTGCGCTACCAGTTCCGGAATTGTGATCATCTGAACACCCCTCTCAGCTTGTGCGCGGTGGTGTGGCGAAAAATTCCTTCGCCGGGATTCCGATGAGTTCAAACAAGATAGCACGGCAATGGTCGGTCGTAGGTGCCGACCGTGCCGAAATTCGTCCCTCGTGATGTCCCGGGGGACATCAATGCTATCCCAACATCCGCGCCTCTTACAGAGGCCACAATGGAAGGTCGTGCCACGTTTGGGACATCCGGCGATGTCCGTTCCTCGGCGGGTGCCGACCCGATCCGAATGAGCGATCCAGGAAGGCGCCAGACGAAGATAGCAGTTATGAGTTCTCCTCAGGCGTCGGGATTGATTTCGGCGGCGGCGTCGAATGCGTCGAGCGCGCGGGTGGAATAGACGACGGCCGCGCCGGCATTGACGGCGACCGCCACACCCAGCACTTCGGCGATCTCTTCCTTGGTCGCGCCCCGTTCCCGCGCCGCCGCGGTATGCACCGTGATGCAGCCGTCGCAGCGCAGGGTGATGGCGACCGCAAGCGCTATGAGTTCGCGGGTCTTTTCATCGAGGTGACCGGCCTTCTGGCCGGCCCGGTTCAGGGTGGTATAGCCCTTGACGATCTCGGGGTTGAGCTTGCCGAAGCCGCCGACCCCGGCGACAAGCTGCTGCCGATATGTATTCCAATCCAGCATGTGCATGACACTCTCCTCGTTGATGCGATGTGAAACGCGGAACCAATGGTGGATTGCCTGTGTTCAGCGTGCCCGCGTTGCGCGCCGGCCGACGCCGGAATGGTTTGGCATCGGCGTCCCAGGCCGCGCCGGACGCGCGCGGCCCGTTAGTCCCTCCACGTCGATCTGCGTGCAGAAACTGATGCGATGGAAGTGTGGGTCACTTGTCGGTGAGCACGGCAGCCTTGGGTCTGACGCCGTGCCGGGCGCATCTCGCGGAGGAGATCGCCCGGCTGTCGATACGATGGTCCCAATGCGCGGCGACACCTTCGACCTGCAGCGGTGGCTCGTTAAGCTGCGGCTGGTCGGCTCCTTGCGCCCCGGCTGTTGGCTGCCTCAATCGACCGACGCCGGCTGTTTGAGCCCGAGGGCCTTCGCCACCCCGGCGCCGTATGCCGGGTCCGCGCGCATGCAATTGGCGACGTGCCGCTGCTTGATGTGCAGGCTCGCGTCGCCCATCGCCCGCGCGGTGTTCTCGAAGAGCACCTGCTGCTGCGCCGGCGTCATCTTCCGGAACAGGTTTCCCGGCTGTTCCCAATGATCGTCATCGACGCGGTGGTCCCAGTGCGCTGCGTCGCCTTCGAGCGCGAGCGGCAGCTCGGCGAAATCCGGCTGGTTGTCCCAGAGTCCCGCGCTGTTGGGGTTATAGGTGAGCGTTCCGCCCAGGTTGCCGTCGGTCCGCATCTTGCCGTCGCGATGGTAGCTCTCGAACGGGCATTTGGGGGCGTTGACCGGGATATGGTTGAAGTTGATGCCGAGCCGGTAACGCTGTGTGTCGCCATAGGAGAACAGCCGCCCCTGCAACATTTTGTCGGGAGAAAAGCCGATGCCGGGCACGATGTTGGCGGGCGAGAAGGCGGCCTGCTCGACTTCCGCGAAATAATTTTCCGGGTAACGGTTGAGCTCCATCACGCCGACCTCGATCAGCGGATACTCCGCCTTCGGCCAGACCTTGGTCAGGTCGAAGGGATTGTGCTTATGGGTCTTCGCCTGAGCCTCGGTCATCACCTGAATGAACAGCGTCCAGCGCGGGAAGTCGCCGCTATCGATCGCGTTGAGCAGGTCGCGGCCGTTGCTTTCGCGATCCTTGGCGACGACGGCCTCGGCCTCCGCGTCGGTGAGGTTCGCGATTCCCTGCTGGGTGCGGAAGTGGAACTTGACCCAGACGCGCTCATTGGCGGCACTGATCATCGAAAAGGTGTGGCTGCCGAACAGGTGCATGTTGCGGAAGCTCTTTGGGATGCCACGGTCGGACATGACAATGGTGACCTGGTGGAGCGCCTCCGGCAGCAGCGACCAGAAGTCCCAGTTGTTGTCCGCGCTGCGCAGCCCGGTGCGCGGGTCGCGCTTGATCGCATGGTTCAGGTCCGAGAACCGCAGCGGATCGCGGAAGAAGAACACCGGCGTGTTATTGCCGACGATGTCCCAGTTGCCCTCCTCGGTATAGAATTTGAGGGCGGTGCCGCGGATATCGCGTTCCGCATCGGCAGCGCCGCGCTCGCCGGCGACGGTCGAGAAGCGGGCGAACATCGGCGTCTGCTTGCCGATCTTGGAAAAAATCTTGGCCTTGGTGTAGCGAGTGATGTCGTGCGTCACCGTGAAGGTGCCGTAGGCGCCCCAGCCCTTGGCGTGCATGCGCCGCTCCGGGATCACCTCCCGGTCGAAATGCGCCATCTTCTCGATCAGCCAGATATCCTGCAGCAGCGCCGGGCCGCGCCGACCGGCGGTCATGATGTTGGTGTTGTCGGCGACCGGCGAGCCGGTGGCATTGGTAAATCGCTTCGTTTTGGACATGGTGGGCTCCTGAGTTTTGGACATGATGGGCTCCTGAATGTTGCGAGACCTCGCACGTGGCCGCCGGCCGGTCCTCTCACCGATGCTTGCGAAAGCTCAGCGCTTGATTTTTCGATTGGAGGAGGCGGAAAGGTTCACCCTCGCCAGGCGGAAGCGCGGATCACGCTGCAGAAATTGCCGCGCTTGAAGGACGGATCCTTATCCGCGAGCACGTCGGCGTTGACGTTGCCGAAGGTCGTCTCCGGCTTGTGCTTGTTGCCGTCGTAGAAGGCCTGGATGATGTCTTCCTTGAAACGCGCGCTACGCGGATGTACGTGCACCACCGCCTCGCGCTCCGCGTCGCTATATTGGGAATAAGCGATCCCAAGCACATCCATTTCGACGCCCGCCGTCACTAGAGCTACGACCGGGTGCATGTGCTGGGGGATGCCCGGCGTCGTGTGCAAGGCGATCGCGGTCCAGACCGTTTCAACGTCTTGTTGATGGACTCCGTGGCTTCGCAGGAAATCGCGGGCGGTATTTGCGCTGTCAACCTCGAAGCGTTCCTGCGTTGTGCTGTGCTCATGCGTCAAGCCCATGTCGTGGAACATCGCGCCTGCATAAAGCAGTTCGGGATCGAATCTCAGTCCGCGACGCTTGCCTGCCAGGGCGCCCCAGTAATAGACGCGGCTCGAATGGTCAAACAGCAGCGGTGATTCGGTATCCCGCACCAGTTCCGTTATTTCACGCGCGAGCTTGCTGTCAGGAATTCTGATTCCCGCAAGATCGATGTTGGTTTTAAGATCGATATTCATTTCACGTCTCCTGCTGATTGATTTTGAGAAAAGATCGCCAGCGTCGTTCTTTTTCAACCGACATCCGCCAGATGCGGGCCTTGCAAACACTGAGGATTGTGATTGATCGAACAAGGCGCCGCTTGCCGAGGCTTGCTGCCCTTGCGCCATTCTTGCCGTTTGACAGGGAGACGCAGATGGCTTGTGACAAGCTGGTCCGCTGCATCGCGATCACCGTGCTCGCGCCAGCGTTTAGCGAGCATGTATTCCTGGTTTCTTTCGGGGCATATCTGATTCCGACCAACGGGGTTGTAGCGGTTGCACTCAATCTTTTTGGCCGGGATCGCAGACATTTAGCCGCCTGCAATCGGCCCTTCTAGATTGCAGGGTACCTAGATGATTGAGATTGAGGCCCAAATCATACGTAGGTTCGAGCCCGACATCGAAAGGGATCGGAGCGCCATACGGAGGTTTGGGGTGTTTGCCTTTCGCGTCGGCGCCCGGACCGATCCATACACATTCGAAAGTTCCAACTTGGCAGGTTCGACCGAATGGCGTTATGAATCTGCTGAGTGCAAGCTGGCGTAGCCCCGACCAGATCGGACGCGCATGACGTGCCGTTTTGTGAATCCGAAGCGCAAGCAGAAGCGGTTGCGGGCCGCGCATCTTGCCATTGCGGGTATGGCCGCGCTGATCGCGGCGGGAGATCATGCGAGCGCCAGAACCGGTCGGAGCGAACGCTCGGTCGAGTCCATCGTGTCGCGCACCGCCGGCGAGCCGGTCATGGCCATCGTTTCGCTCCGCAACCAGCGGATCACCGTCTACGACGCCCAGGGGTGGATCCTGCGGGCGCCGGTGTCGAGCGGCCAGAAGGGACGGGAGACGCCCGCCGGGATCTTCAGCATCATCCAAAAAGTAGAGGAGCACTACTCGAACCTGTATGACGATGCCTTCATGCCCCACATGCAACGCATCACCTGGTCGGGCATTGCGCTCCACGGCGGCCCCCTGCCGGGGTATCCGGCGTCCCATGGCTGCGTCCGGATGCCTTTCGACTTCGCAGCACGCCTGTTCGACGTGACCCGGATGGGCTTGCGGGTGATCGTGGCGCCAGGCGATGTGGCGCCCGTTGAGGTCGCCGCTCCGGCTCTATTCCAGTCGAAGCCCGGTGCCGGCGCCTTGGCCGCCGCCCGCATCGCAGAGGCGGATGAGGCAGCCCGAAAGGCGGCTCAGGCGAGACTCGCCGCCGGGACGGCGTTCCGGGAGGCGACGCGGGCAACGGTGCCGGTGCGCGTGGCGGAAAATCTGAAGCTCAGAGCCGAGACGCAACTGGCGGCCGCCGAGACTACGCTCGGCTCGGCTGCCTCGGCCGAGGCAAAGGAACAGGCTGAGGACGCCAAGGCGAAGGCAGTCGCCCGGATCGCCGAGTTGCAGGCGCAATGGGACGCCGCCAAGGCGGAGCTGCAACCGAAGCTCGATGCCGTCACGCCGGCGCGTGAAGCCGCCGCCGTCGCAGAGACTGTGCGGGCCGAGGCAGCCGAGGCGGCGCGCCAGATGGCGCGCGAGCTCGAGCCGGTATCGGTGTTAATCAGCCGCAAGACCCAGCGGCTTTATGTCCGGCAAGCCTTTGAGCCCATCTTTGACAGTCCGGTCACGATCCTGGATGCCGATCGTCCGATCGGCACGCATGTCTTCACCGCTATGGAGCGGTCCAGCGGCGACACCGACATGCGATGGAGCGTCGTCTCATTGGACGGCGGACGTCCGCACGGCGGCACGGTTGAGCCACATGGCCGGGCGCGCGGGGGCAGTGGTCGCGACGTTGAGCCGATGCTGACGGACCCGGATAGCGCAAAGGCCGCGCTCGATCGCATTGTCATTCCGCAGGACGCCTTGGATCGCATCGCCGGGATGGCGCCGCGATCTTCCCTGATCGTCACGGACGAGGGGGTGAGCTCGGAGACCGGCAAGGGAACGGATTTCGTGGTGCTGTTGAGCGGCGAGCCGCAAGGAGGCATCAAGACCCGACGACGCAGTCCGGGGCCCGACTTCCGTTACGCGCGGCCACCCGATCGCCTGCCTTTTTGGCGCTCGCCTTTCGGGGCTCCGTTTTCCTCCTGGTAAGTCTGTTCTTCCCGCGGCAACTCCGATCTCCGCGGCGTCGTTGAATCAGCCTCAGGACATTGGCAATCCGCCGCTCGCTTGCCCCGGTAGTTCAGACGTCAGCTTGTTCTGCTGTTTTTGATGCAATCCCTTCAGCGCCTCGCAGACATGCCTTCTCCTCCGTCAATCTGTTGGCCAATAAGCGCGATGGCCCGCTGATAGACCGGCGCAGCATTCCATGCCTGGATAGCTGCAAAATTGGCTTCGCCGGGCTGGTATCCTGCGCCCGCGCGCCAGCCATGGCCCTTGAGAAAATTTGCCGTCGAGGTCAGCGCGCCGGCTGCCGTGTCGAGACTTCCGCCGGCGCCGTAGGCCAGGATGTTCTTGGGCAGGAACTGTGTATGGCCGATCTCACCGTGCATGGAGCCGCGTGTGCCTGCCGAGAGGATCCCGCGATCGATCAGTGTCAGAGTTGCGTTGAGCTGCTCGGTGAAATAGGCCGAGCGGCGGCAGTCATAAGCGAGAGTAGCCACCGCCGACAGAGTGTTCTGATTTCCGCGCGACCTTCCAAATCCCGTCTCCATTCCCCAGATGGCCAGCAGCGGCCCCGACGGGACGCCGAAGCGTTGCTGGATCGATGCGAACAATGCCGCATTGGATTGCTTGAGTGCGCGGCCACGCGCGACGATGGCCGAACCGCCGCGTCTGGCGAGAAACTGATCGAGCGACAGACGCATGCTCGCTTGGTTACGGTCAGCGGCGATGGTCGCAGCCGAATAGCTAGTCGTCATGAGGGCTGCGAGGGTGGAAGCGCTGACGCCCTTTCCCCTCGCTTCATCGGCGTACTGCTTCTTCCACGCCTCGAAGCCGGCCGCCGTACTGCCGCACTGCGCGGCGCTGGCTTTGCTGGTCATCCACACAAGCGCCATCAAGACTGCGACGCTGACCGTCTTAAGCTGCGCGCCCTTAGCCATTTCGATCTCCTTTCACAGTTTGCATCAGATGAAACGCTGGTTCGCCATCCCTGCCGGGATGAGGCGTCATGGCCGGCTCTCGCGCTCTTCAAGCTCCGAGCTTTTCATGTCGGCGAGGGCTTGCCCGCAGTCCCTTGGGGCAGCCAAGACGCGGGGCAGCCAAGACGCGAGCACTAAAGTATTCCGGAAATGGGCGAGGGCAAAGCCCCAGGGCGGCGCGCTCACCGGTCGCCAAACCAAAGGTCGCACGTCCGCTAATGGGATCCTTGAAGCAGCGTATTCACGATTCGATCAGGAAATTCTTTTGGCTCATTCGTCAGCTGGGGCCGCCTTCGCGAGTGCTTCCGAAGCCGGCGACGCAAGTCAAGCGATGCGATGGATAGTTAATCGATATGCCGTACGATCTCGCTGTAGTTGCTGCCCGCCATCGTGCAGCCGCATCACTTTGGTATGCAAGTCTCGTACAATAGATGCTGTTTTTTCGCCGACTTGATGATTGCTCTTTAGAACGAACCTAAAATGCGGCCGTAGCCGCGCGCTGAAGTCGCTGTTAAGAAGCGGCATAACGGACAGCGAACATCGCTCGCAACTCTACATCGTGTGACTTATTGACGTGTGGGGGCGGCGGTCCGGAGACTGCGGACGGGTAATGATCGACGGCGAGGAGATTTGGCAACGAAAGAGACGCCGCGCGTTCTTTATTAGTCAGCTTTACCAGTGGCACTGGATCAGCTCCGGGATGTGCCTGATCGGGATGATCATTTTCGCACTTACGGGTATCACCCTAAACCACGCTGGTCAGATCGAATCCCGTCCTACGATAGTGACGCGCGACGGGCAGTTGCCGCCCGAAATCGTGGCAGTGCTGAAATCCCGTGCGGCGGTGGCAAAAGACGCTCTGCCGGAGGAAGTCGGCGCATGGCTGCGACGCGAGATGGGCGTCAATGTTTCCGGACGCGACACTGAATGGTCGGCCAAGGACATCTACGTTGCGCTGCCGCGGCCGGGCGGAGATGCCTGGCTCAACATCGAGCGGGGCAGCGGCGCGGTCTCCTATGAGATTACTGATCGTGGCTGGATCGCGTATCTCAACGACCTGCACAAGGGCCGCCATACCGGCGCGGCATGGAGTTGGTTCCTCGACGTGTTTGCCGTTGCCACCATGGTGTTCTGCCTTTCCGGGCTGCTGCTTCTGCAAATTCACTCGAAGCGACGGCCGGCGACCTGGCCGGTTGTCGGTCTCGGTTTTGTAGTTCCGGTGCTTCTGCTGGTCCTGTTTATTCACCGTTGAAAGTTGAACGATGCGCTTGTTGATCTCTACCGCTCTCACCACTCTCGTCGCTGGATCCGCCGTTGCCGGTGAGACCGTCATCGATATCGATATCCCGCGGCTCACCGTCGTCGAGTATCACAAGCCTTATGTCGCGTTCTGGCTGGAGAACGCCGATGGCAGCAAGGTCGTCAACCTCGCGGTGTGGTACGACACCAAGCTCAAGGACAACGAAGGGACCAAGTGGCTCAAGGACATGCGGCAATGGTGGCGACGCACCGGCCGCGAGCTGACAATGCCCGCCGACGGGCTGAGCAGCCCGACCCGTCCGCCGGGTCCCCATCAGCTCGCTTTCGACAGCAAATCTACACCGCTGAAAGAACTCCTGCCTGGCAACTACCAGTTGGTCATCGAAGCCGCGCGCGAGGTGGGCGGCCGCGAGCTGCTGCGTGTTCCCTTCGAGTGGCCGCCGAAGGCCCCCGTAGATCTGGAAGTCAAAGGGGAGAATGAGATTGGCGCGGTCACGCTGAAACTCACTCCGTAATTCGCCGGCCGAAAAGGACATTGCCATGAACCAAACTTCTAAAAGATATCTGAAGCTCGTGCTGGTCGTCTCCGCCGTGTCGATGCTGCCGGCCTCGGCCTATGCCCATCGCACCTGGCTCCTGCCCTCCGCGACGGTGTTATCTGGCAAGGAGCAATGGGTCACAGTAGACGCCGCCGTGTCTAATGACCTTTTCTACTTCGAGCATAACCCGCTGCAACTCGACAATCTCTCGGTCGCGGCGCCGGACGGTAGCAGCGTCGCCCCCGAGAACATGGCGAAGGGGAAGTATCGCAACACTTTCGACGTTAAGATCGGACAGCCCGGCACCTACAAGATCATGGTATTGAATCAGGGTATGTTCGCAAATTACAAGCTCGATGGCCAGACCAAGCGCTGGCGTGGCAAGCCCGAGCAGATCAAAACCGACATTCCCGCCAACGCAACGGATGTAAAGATTTCGGAGGTTCAGGGTCGGATCGAGACCTTTGTCACCTCGGGCAAGCCGACAGACAGTGTTCTTAAACCGACCGGCGTTGGTCTAGAGATGGTTCCAGTGACGCATCCGAACAACCTGATCGCCGGCGAGAAGGCTACTTTCCGGCTGCTCCTCGACGGCCAGCCGGCGGTTGGACAGTCGATCGAAATCGTTCCCGGCGGCATCCGCTACCGCGACAAGCTCAATGACATGAAGGCGACGACAAATGAGTCCGGCACGTTTTCCGTGACATGGCCAGCACCCGGCATGTACTGGATGAATTCGTCGGTCCAGGACAACAAGAGCAAGATCGAGAATGCCACGCGCCGGGCCGGATACACCACCACAATAGAGGTTCTGGCTCCATAAGGTCCGCGCGATTGTCGGTCCAAAAGCCTGCCCGCGTCGCGATTCCGCGGACGCTGCTGGTATCGCCGATCCGCCAGACAGGTGGCGAAATCCACCAACTCGCCGGCGCGGCCATGGGCACGACATGGTCGGTGAAATTCGTCGGGACTGGCACCAGCGCAAGTTCGGTGCGCGAGCCCATCGAAGCGGCGCTTCATCGTGTCATCGCGCAGATGAGCCCGTGGGAGGCCTCGTCCGACCTCAGCCGCTTTAATGCGTCTGCCGCGGCAGGCTGGCAAACACTGCCGGCCGATTTCGCCAGCGTGATCGGCTGCGCGCTGCGCATCGCCATGGAAACCGGTGGGGCCTACGATCCCACGATGGGCGCGCTGGTCGACCTCTGGGGATTTGGCGCTGCGCCACTTCAATTCCAGCCACCCGCACCGGAGGACGTCGATCATGCTCGTCTCGCCTCCGGATGGCGGCAGCTGGAATTCGATCCCAAGGGCCCCCGGCTGCGCCGCCTGAGCGCGGCCCGCCTCGACCTCAACGGAATAGCGAAAGGTTTTGCCGTCGACCTCCTCATAGCGACCTTGCGCGCACGCGGCATCCACCACGCGCTGGTAGAAATCGGAGGGGAACTGTCCGGGACCGGGGTCAAGCCCGACAGCACGCCGTGGTGGGTTACGATCGATCGGCTGGTCGCGGGTCCGCTATTGGAGGCCATGCCGCTAATAGCGTTGCATCAACTGGCCATAGCCACTTCAGGCAATGAACGAAGCTTCGCAATCGGCGGGCAACAATTTTCCCATACCATCGATCCTCGCACCGGTATTCCGATCGCCAACGGCATGATCACGGCGACAGTACTGCACGCCTCCTGCATGGAAGCGGATGCCTATGCGACGGCGTTGATGGTTATGGGGCCCGAGGCCGGTATGGCATTCGCCAAGCAGCATAAGCTCGCTGCGCTCTGCCTGTTCCGGCCCGAGAGTGGAGATAGCGGCGTCGTGGAGCGAATTTCGCCTGAGCTGGATGCGATGCTGTCCTGACTTCCACACTCAGCTAGGGCGTGGACTCATTAGCACGCAGCCAAATTCGGGTTGATGCGAGTTTGACGAATGCCAGATGGTTGGCTGCGAGTTTGTCATATCGGGTCGCGACACGTCGACATTGCTTGATCTTGTTGAAGAACCGCTCGACGAGATTGCGCGTGCGATACAGATAACGGCTGAAGCAGATCGGGGTCTTTGCGATTTCGCTTCGGCGGAATGTTTGCCCATGCCCCTTTCTGTCGGGCAAACTCCCTGATCCAATCCGCGTCGTACCCACGGTCCGCGAGCAACATCGTTTGCGGAAGCAAGGCGCTGAGGAGAGCCGAACACAGCCGATTGCCAGGGCGCTCCCGACCGCAGCATCCAAAAGATGCCATTGAGCACGCGACGGTCGTTTACACGCCGAACGCCGCGCATCTTGTTCGGCAGCATCGGCTTGATGGCGGTCCATTCGCAGTCGCTGAGTTCCTAGCGCATGATTCGCGGCTCCGGTTTCGGAGCTTGAATCACGTCCTTCGCGGAGCCGCTCATGCTCTGAATTTACTTCCGCTTTCGGCGGCATAGCGGACATGGCCGGGCTTGCTGGCGGCCCGACCCCGTCGCGAATGACCCGACTCGGACATTGGGGTCACTGGTTTTGGCCGAATTGTTTGTGCCGTGCCCCGGCCAATATGAGGTCCTTTGGATGGGCGTGGGATCGTGTAGTCTTCTTTAGAGCTGCCCTTCGAGACGGGACGTGCCGACGTCTCCGTTCGAGGCGAATGGCAGCGGGGAATGCCGTCGGCGGGCATCGCACTCTCAGTAAAACCGACAATCCTTTTGTGCCGGTCTCTCACCGAGCACTCGCCGTGCGCACCCGCGCGCCTAAGGACGGCTGTGATCTCTACCGAAGGCGACATTGCACTCGCTGGCCTTTCCAGAGGCAAAGCCTGATATACCCCTGGACTGTAGTTAGGGACCATGCCACGCGAAGATGTATGGGCTAGTGGTGACGCCTACCTTACTGCCGTTGTGAAAGCTCGGGTTCATCATCTCGCCTGCATCGAGAAGTGCCATGGGCGCAGACTTGCTTGTGACTAACAGGCTCTGCAGCAAGACTTGGTCGGTGCAGGTCAAAACATCGCACTGACCACGTTTAACCAACACGCTCCCATCGTCTAGGGGACTAGGACGCCGGGCCTTCTCGGGTCGGAGACGCGCGCGGCCTCCTTGGCCATCGCGCTGCATGTTCTCGGGCAGAGTGATGTCCTTGATCTCGACCGCTGTCACCTAGGTCCCCTAAGATGGTCGCATGACAGTCATGCTTAAACATTAAATGATGATCATACTTCAATCTGTCTCAGCGCGGCGTATTTAGAGCGTTTTCCGGGCGCCGGAGAGAATTCCTTTGCTATTTTTCGGTGCCGATGGCGCTGATATCCCCGACATCCCACGTGTCGACTTCGGAATGCAACAACACGGGGAGAACAAGATGAGACAATTTTTGAAAGTCACCGCGCCCGCCACGGCGCTCCTGGCGCTGGCTTATGTCGCGATGGCGACGCCGGCGGCGGCGGCCAAGTACGAATATTGCCGACAAGACGTCACTTCCGGAATGCGCTCGTGCAGCTTTGAGACCATGGAGCAATGCCAGGCGATGTCCTCAGGCCGTGGCGGCACTTGTTACCGCGATCCATGGCTGACCGATACCAGCAGCGCCTACGCCTATCAACCGAAGCATCCGCTTTCAAAAAGCTTGACACTTCACGCGAAGAAGCCGGTCAAGAAAAAATAAGGCCATATTGTTCGTGGCTGAACTCGCGACGCAGCGATAGCAGTCTGCCTTGCGCAGACTGCTTAGACTTCTCGGCGATGCCGGGCATGCACGTGTTAACAGCATCAGCTATTCCATCGCCCTGCCAGCGACATCAGCTTGGTTGTGCAAAAACCCGCTGGCGTGCTCCGCCCACGCCGCCAACAACCACATCAGCGCCACGCTACCCATGCAAACGATGGCGGAAATTTCGGTTGAGAAGAAACGACAATTGAAACTCGCCCCGCCGCCGGACATCACGGGGCGCGTGCGACTGTCGCAACGCGCTCTATGAGGATGCATATTTTGAATACAGCTCGGATAGAGCGTTCTACTCTTCCGTTGTTGATGCTGTGGACGGCTCCTCCACCGGCACTTGAGTGCCATGGATGTGGGCGCTGTTGAGGCTCCCACGATTCGGAGGAGCTATCCATGCTGACGGTCACGACAATCGGTCTCGACATCGCCAAGTCGGTCTTTCAGGTCCACGGAGTGGATACCGCCGGTCAGGTGGTCATCCGCCGCCAGTTGAAGCGTCGCCAGGTCCTGGCGTTCTTTGAGAAGCTGCCACCCTGCCTGATTGGCATTGAGGCCTGTGCCTCGTCTCAC
>NZ_JNIJ01000052.1 GCF_000701345.1 Bradyrhizobium sp. URHD0069
GGAGCCGCGCCATTTGTAGAAGTAGTACTGAACCGTCGAACACGGCGGAAAGTCCTTCGGCAGCGCACGCCATTGGCAACCGGCGGTCGCAATGTAGAGGATCGCATTCATGACCGCTCGCAGATTGATCTCACGGGGACGGCCGCGCCGGGATGGCGCAGGCATCAACGGTTCGATCAATTTCCACTCCGCATCCGTGGTGTCGCTTGCATAACGCAGTCCGTCGCGCCGATATTGACGTCGGGTGATTTCAGTCCAACACATGTTGTGCTCCCTCGAGTCTTCGCAAACACGAAGGAATCACAACGGGCTGGAATCACTCAACTTTCTTTTTCGGTCAGGCTCTGAGGAGCGCTTCGCGCGCGTCTCGAAGGATGAGAACATCCAGATGGTTCGAGACGCCGCGCGAGAAGCGCGGCTCCTCACCATGAGGGACCACTTGTGGAGCCAAAAACGAAAAAACCCCGCGGCTCGCACCGCGGGGTTTTTGTCCTGATCGGATATCGGCGCTCAGTGCGCCAGGATCGCCAGCAGTAGTAGCGCCACGATGTTGGTGATCTTGATCATCGGATTCACTGCCGGTCCGGCCGTATCCTTGTAGGGATCGCCGACGGTATCGCCGGTCACCGCCGCCTTGTGGGCATCGGAGCCCTTGCCGCCGTAGTGGCCGTCCTCGATGTACTTCTTGGCGTTGTCCCAGGCGCCGCCGCCCGAGGTCATCGAGATCGCGACGAACAGGCCCGTCACGATCACGCCGAGCAGCATCGCGCCGACGGCCGAGAACGCCGCCGATTTGCCGGCCGCGCCGCCGCCCGCAATGGCGAAGATCGCAAAGTAGACGACGATCGGAGACAGCACCGGCAAGAGCGACGGGATGATCATTTCCTTGATCGCCGCCTTGGTCAAAAGATCGACCGCCTTGCCGTAATCCGGTTTGTCGGTGCCCTGCATGATGCCCGGCTTCTCGCGGAACTGACGCCGCACTTCTTCGACGATCGCGCCGGCCGCGCGGCCCACAGCGGTCATGCCCATCGCGCCGAACAGATACGGCAGCAGGCCGCCGAACAGGAGGCCGACCACGACGTAGGGATTGTTCAGCGAGAAGTCCGGCAGCACGCCCTGGAAGTAGGGAAACTTCGCGGCGTTAGCGATGAAGAATTTGAGATCTTCATTGTAGGCCGCGAACAGCACCAGCGCGCCGAGACCGGCCGAGCCGATCGCATAGCCCTTGGTAACCGCCTTGGTGGTGTTGCCGACCGCATCGAGCGCGTCGGTGGCTTTTCGGACTTCCTTGGGCAAACCGGCCATTTCGGCAATGCCGCCGGCATTGTCGGTGACCGGACCGAACGCATCGAGCGCGACGATCATGCCGGCCAGCGCCAGCATCGTGGTGGTGGCAATAGCAATGCCGAACAGGCCGGCAAGGCTGTAGGTGACGAGGATGCCGGCGATGATCACCAGTGCCGGAGCGGCGGTGGCCTCCATGGAGATCGCCAGACCCTGGATCACGTTGGTGCCATGACCCGTCACCGACGACGCTGCGATCGACTTCACCGGACGATATTCGGTGCCGGTGTAGTATTCGGTGATCCAGATGATCAGCCCGGTGACGGCAAGGCCGACGATTCCGCATTGGAACAGCGCCATACCGGTATATTTCACGCCCGCCAGCGGACCGAAACCAATCAGCCAGTAGATTACGCCGGCGACGCCGATCAGGGACAGTACGCCGGTTGCGATCAGGCCCTTGTACAGCGCGCCCATGATCGACTGGCTGGCACCGAGCTTGACGAAAAAGGTGCCGATGATCGAAGTAATGATGCAAACGCCGCCGATCGCAAGCGGCAGCGTCATCATGTTCACCAGCAGCGGCGAGGTCGCGAAGAAGATCGCGGCAAGCACCATGGTGGCGACCGCGGTCACCGCATAGGTCTCGAACAGGTCGGCGGCCATGCCGGCGCAATCGCCGACGTTGTCGCCGACGTTGTCGGCGATGGTGGCGGGGTTACGCGGATCGTCCTCGGGAATGCCGGCCTCGACCTTGCCGACGAGATCGCCGCCGACATCGGCGCCTTTGGTGAAGATGCCGCCGCCAAGACGGGCGAAGATCGAAATCAGCGAAGCGCCGAAGCCGAGCGCCACCAGCGCATCGACCACGGTGCGGCTGTTGGCGGCGAGCCCCATGGAATGCGTGAGAAAGGCGAAGTAGATGGTGACGCCGAGCAGCGCCAGACCCGCGACCAGCATGCCGGTGATGGCGCCGGCCTTAAAGGCGAGTTCAAGTCCGCCGGCCAGCGACGTCGTCGCGGCCTGCGCGGTGCGCACATTGGCGCGAACCGAGACGTTCATGCCGATGAAGCCGGCAGCACCCGACAGCACCGCACCGATCAGGAAGCCCACCGCGACGAGCATGCCGAGGAAGTAGGCCAAGAGCGCGAAGATCACGATGCCGACCAGACCGATCGTCATGTATTGGCGCTTGAGATAGGCTTGCGCGCCTTCGCGCACCGCAGCCGCGATTTCCTGCATCCGCGGATTGCCGGCGTCCGCCTTCAACACCGATGCGGTGGCCCAGATGGCGTAAACGATGGAAAGCGCTCCGCAGAGCACGATCACCCATAATGCTGTCATTGAAGTTGCCTCAAATCCTGATGTACCCCACGCCCATCACCGCAGGAGCGGCGAGCGCATAAAAAGAAGGCCTGCCCTGCCCAAGAGGAAGGCCGCAAATCGGCGGGACCATGCCAAAATCACATCCCGGGCGCAACGCTGCGGAAGACCTAAACCGCCGATTTCGGCAGGGTATTTCCGCCGGAATGGATGGGATGCCCGATTTGGCCAAAAAGTCTTATGGCCGAAGGAGATGCCGTTCCAGAAATCCAATGGATTCGCCAGCCGACTTCGCGCGAATCGCCGCGTCAAAGACCATGGAATAGCCCGGCGCCTCGCCCATGCAGATGCCGAAAGTGGTGGGGTCGAAGGGCTTTTCTTGGCCGTCGACGAGGAGCACGGGCCTGCCTGGCCCGATCAGAATAAGCGGACATTTCTTCGTGCTCACGTATTCCCGATAGAAGCGCAAGCTCGTCAAACTGGGAACCGTCCACGCATGGAAGGCATCCGGATAGGTCACGGCCTCGATCGGTGTCGGAGAACCTGCCGCCTTCGCGTAGGTCAAATAGCCCTCGGCTTTCGCCACCGGCAGATTGTCGTCCTTTTCGCCAAGCAACATCAGAACAGGCGATCCGGTGTAGGCCCCTCGTTCGGCGATCGCACCAAAGACACCGGCCGGATAATAAGCGACGTGAGCGGCAAATCGGGCTTGTCCCGGATCGAGCGCGGCGCGAAGCCGTTCGAAGGCTGCGAGGTGAGCCACTTCGCCGCCATAGGAGAAACCGACGATGGCTATTCGACCGGCGTCGATGCCGGGATGGCCAGCGAGCATCCGCAACGCGGCGTAGGCATCCGCGACTCCTGTTGGCCACAAGCCTGAGCCGGAACGTGACAGTGCGAGCCCTGTCGTTCCGCGCGCAGCAAAGCTGTCGTAGGTCAGGGTGGCCAAGCCCGCCTTGCGCAGCTCGGAGGCATATTGACCTTCATTGACGTCGAGATAGCCGGCAATCGTGTGAACGATCACGACGGCGGGATAGCGGTCCCTTGGTTTGTCGGGGAAGCTCAAGATGGCGGGCACTGTGACCGTTGCGGCCGGGGCTTCGCGCGACAGCAGTTGTCGAAAGTCCGCATATGAGGTGGATTGAAACGCGACCTTGTTTGAGGACGTCTGGAGGGGCTGGCCGTGCGCTGTCGCCATTGCAAACACAACGGCGGCTATCGCCACGAATAAGCGCAGATGCATGTGAAGTCCCTAGGGCCAATCGACGTGACCACCGGGTCACAACGGCGAAAGTAATAGACCACTAACGGCACCGACGGCGTCTAAAAGTGGCTGTAGGAGAGGCGCGGCAGTGGCATTTCCCTGCCCTGCGCGTCCAGGAAGCCTGGAACTGATGATCCGGCGATCACCGTGCCGATGGAAGTCACGGCCACCCCGGCGATGTCAGCGGCCAGCGCGAACGCTTCAAAGCTGCTCTCCGGGATCGCGCATAAAATCTCGTAATCGTCCCCGCCGGAAACGATGGTCTCGATGCCGACGGTTCCGCGCGCCAGCAATGTTGCAGCGGCGGCGGACACTGGGATGCTCGGCGCGTCGATCACAGCCGACACGCCGGACGCGGCGCACAGTTTCGCGAGATCGCCGGCAAGGCCATCTGACACATCCATGGCCGCGCTGGCATGGTCGCGAATGGCTTTGGCCAGTGCATTGCGCGGCTGCGGGACGTGATAGCGCCCGACCAGCATCTGTTTTGCCGCAGCGTCTTCGGCGAGAGCCGCCGCCGCCGCGCCGCCTTTCAGGATATCGAGACCAAGCGCGGCATCGCCGATCGTTCCGGTCACCACGACGCGGTCACCAGGTTTGGCGCGGCTGCGATGGACCATCCTGCCTGCGGGCACGCGCCCGAACGCCGTGATCGAAATCATGAGCGGACCCGGAGTGGACACCGTATCTCCGCCCAGCAGCGGACAACCGAAGTCCGCCGCGTCCTCGCCAAGCCCGCGCGCGAACGGCCCGAGCCACGCATCGTCAGCCGCCCGCAGTGCCAGCGTCAGTACAAAGCCCGCCGGCGTTGCGCCCTTCGCAGCCAAATCAGAGAGATTCACCCGCAGCGCCTTGCGCGCCACAGTATCCGGCGGATCGCCGGATAGAAAATGCACGCCTTCCACGATGGCGTCGGTCGTCACCACGAGATCGTCACCCGAGGCCTTCAGGATCGCGGCGTCATCGACAAGATTGAACGCGCCGGGATCGGTCGCTAGTGGCCGAAAATAGCGCGCAATCAGCGAGTCCTCACCGGATGGATTGCTTTTCCGATCCGTCATGCCGTGCAGTCCATACCACAACCGTCATCGCCCGGCTTGACGGGGCGATCCAGTACTCCGGGACGCCGGCGATCAAGCACGAAGGCCACGGCATACTGGATCATCCGCTTTCGCGGATGATGACAGCCGAATGTGTGGCTGGCGTACCGCTCCAAAGTAGGCCACCTCCATTGCTATCCCGCGTTTCTCAACTACCCACCCGCCCGAACTCGTCGGCGCGAAACTGGCGGGCGATCTGATCCAACACTGCGTTTACCATCCCGGTCTCGTCGCTTTCCACAAAGGCATGCGCCACGTCGACATATTCGGATACGACGACGCGGCCGGGCACATCCTTGCGATGCTCAAGTTCGTAGGAGCCGGCGCGCAGCACCGCGCGAAGGATGGCGTCGATCCGCTTCAGCGGCCAGCCCTTCGACAGCGCGTCGTCGATCAGCGGATCGAGTTTTGCCTGATCGCGCACCACGCCGGACACCACGTCGCGGAAGAAGGCCGCCTCGGCGGGCAGGTATTTGTCGCCTTCGACCTCGCCTCCGAGCCAATGGCTCTCGAACTCGGCGAAGATGTCGTTGATGCCGGCGCCAGCGATGTCCATCTGATAGAGCGCCTGCACCGCGGCGAGCCGCGCCGCGCCGCGCCGGTTGGCCTTCTTGTCCGTGCCTTTTACGGGCTTCTTCTCTTGCTTATTGTTATTCTCTGTCATGATCAGGTCCGCGCCAGCCGGCGTTTGATCCGCAGCATGGCGAGCGCCGCCCGTGCGGCGTCGCCGCCCTTGTTGAGCTCGCCGGCGCGCGCCCGCGCCCAGGCTTGCGCGTCGGTGTTGACGGTGATGATGCCGTTGCCGAGCGGAAACCGCTTGGCCACCGCGAGATCCATCAGCGCCCGCGAGGATTCCATCGACACGATTTCGAAATGGATGGTGTCGCCCCTGATCACACATCCCAGCGCGACCGCTGCGTCATAGGGCTTGCCGCTGCTTTCGGCGGCGTCGAGCGCAATCGCGATCGCCGCCGGAATTTCCAAGGCGCCAGGCACCGTAATCACGTCGTGGGTAAGGCCGGCGGCTTTCAACTCCGCAACGGCGCCCTCCAGCAGCGCGTCCTGGATATCGTCATAGAAGCGCGCCTCGACGATCAGGGCGCGCGCGCCCGAAACGTCGGTCTGATCTTTCAACTGTGCGCGCCGCGCGTCCGCCATCTTTTCATCCATTTTCAAGGCGTTGACATTTATCGTTTATGCTAGTTGTCAACGCTCGCGCGTTTTAGGCGCGGCAGCGTGCAAAGCCAAGGGCACCCCTACTTCATTTCCGCAAGCCGCGCGGCGTAACGCGCCATCAAATCTACCTCGAGGTTCACTTCACTGCCTGCTCGCCAGCCGCCGAGCGTCGTGACATTTAGTGTGTGCGGAATGATCAGCACGGAAAACACGATATCTTGAACCGTGTTTACGGTCAGCGACACGCCATCCAGCGTCACCGAGCCTTTGGCGGCGATGAAGCGCGCCAGTTCGCGCGTGGTGCGCAGTTCGAATCGCGCCATATCCGGCAGATCGTCGCGCTTGACGATGGTGGCGACCCCGTCGGCATGTCCGGCAACGATATGGCCGCCGAGTTCGTCGCCGATTTTAAGCGCGCGCTCGAGATTGAGCTTCGTTCCGGTGACCCAGTGCTTCGCGGTAGTCATGCCGAGCGTCTCTGCGGCGGCATCGACATCGAACCAGGTCTTGCCCTGCTCCAGGCCCGACGCCACCACCGTGAGGCAGACGCCATTGCAGGCGATCGAGGCGCCATCCGCAATGGTAGCGCGGTCGTAGCGGCATGCGATCCGCAGCCGGTGCAATTGCCCCTGTGCCGTTGGCGTGAGGCTGACGATCTCGCCGATGTCGGTGACAATGCCGGTGAACATTAAGCGCGCTCGTAAATTGTAAGAGTATCCCTCTGCAGCATTTCGCTAGCACGTAGCTTGAACGCGGGCGACTGCGTGATGGTCGTGAGCGGCAATGCCTCCAGCGCCGGCACGCCGTCGGCGCCGACCGGATCGGGAGCATGCAGCAGCCAGACTTCGTCGACGAGGCCAGCGGCGACAAAGGATGACGCCACGCGCGCGCCGCCTTCCACCAGCAGCCTGGTGATGCCCTTCTCGGCCAGCCCGTGCAGCACGCTTGGGATATCGAGACCCGGCGCCGATGTGGTGGCGACGCGGATCACCTGCGCGCCGGCGGCCCCGAGCTTCATCGCGGCGGGTGCCTCCGCAAGGTTTGAGGTCATCACCCACAGCGGCGTTTCCCGCGCGGAATGAACCAGCCGGCTGGTGCCGGGAATGCGTAGGCTCCGGTCCAGCACCACCCGCACTGGCGAGCGGCTCTCCATGCCCGGCAGGTGGCAGGCCAGGAGCGGATCGTCCGAAAGCACGGTGCCGATCCCGACCAGGATCGCATCGCATTGCGCGCGCAACAAATGCACCCGCGCCTTTGCAGCCTCGCCCGATATCGCCAGGGGCTTGCGGCCGCCTGCCCCGATCTTGCTGTCTGAGGATACAGCGAGCTTGAGGATCACATGCGGGCGCTTGTCGCGGACGCGCCGGAAGTGCCCGGCGTGATCGTGGGCAGCCTCGACCGCGCCCAGCCCGATATCGACTGTAATGCCGGCGGCGCGAAGCCGTGCATGCCCCTGCCCGGCCACCTCAGGGTTGGGATCCTCGATCGCCGACACCACCCGCGCGATACCCGCAGCGATGATGGCGTCAGCACAGGGCGGCGACTTGCCGACATGCGAGCACGGCTCCAGCGTCACATAGAGCGTGGCGCCTCGCGCGGCCTCGCCGGCGCGTCTAAGTGCCTCGGGCTCGGCGTGGGGACGGCCCCTTGGTTGCGTCCAGCCACGGCCGACAATGACGCCGTCCTTGACCACCACAGCGCCGACCGCGGGATTGGGCCAGGTGCGGCCCTGTCCGCGCCGCCCCAGCGTCAGCGCCAGTTGCATAAAGCGCTGGTCGGCGGCTTTGGATTCCCGGGATTTTTGCACGAACTGGTCTTCCAGAATACGGAAGATCATTTGCGTAACAGGGCAAGCCGCGCGTCGTCGTCGCCGGAGAGTTCGCCGAGCACGGCTTCGAAATCTTTGGCTTCGCGAAAGTTGCGATACACCGAGGCGAAGCGGACATAGGCGACGTCATCGAGCTGGCGCAGATGCTCCATCACGATCTCACCGATCGCCTCGGATGAAATCTCCGCCTCGCCGCCGCTTTCAAGCTCGCGCACGATGGCCGAGACCATCTTTTCGACCCGCTCCGGATCGACCGGCCGCTTGCGCAAGGATATCTGCACCGAGCGCACCAGCTTGTCGCGGTCGAACGGCACGCGGCGGCTATTGCGCTTGATGACGGTGAGTTCGCGCAGCTGCACGCGCTCGAAGGTGGTGAAGCGGAAATTGCAGGTGACGCAAACCCGCCGCCGCCGGATCACGGCGGAATCCTCGGTCGGACGCGAGTCCTTCACCTGCGTATCGAGACTGTTGCAGCTGGGGCAACGCATCCGGTTTGAGCCTTACTGATAAATTGGAAAGCGGTCGGTGAGCGCCTTCACCCGTTCCTTGACTGCGGCTTCCACCATCGGCGCCGAGCCATCCTGCGATTGCGCGATGGCGTTGAGCACTTCCGATATCAGCATGCCGACCTGCCTGAATTCGGCGACGCCGAATCCGCGCGTGGTCGCCGCCGGGGTGCCGAGCCGAAGGCCTGACGTCACGAACGGTTTTTCGGGATCGAACGGGATGCCGTTCTTGTTGCAGGTGATGGCCGCCCGCACCAAAGCCTTTTCCGAGACGTTGCCCTTCAGGCTCTTGGGCCGCAGGTCCACCAGCATCAAATGGTTGTCGGTTCCACCGGAGACGATGTCAAAACCCTGGGCGCGCAGCGTCTCCGCCAGCGCCTTTGCGTTCTCGACGACATTCTTCGCATAGATCTTGAAGTCCGGCCGCAACGCTTCGGCGAAGGCCACCGCCTTGGCCGCGATCACATGCATCAGCGGACCGCCCTGCAGGCCCGGGAAGATCGCCGAGTTGATTTTCTTCGCCAGCGCTTCGTCATTGCACAGGATCAAGCCGCCGCGCGGACCGCGCAGCGATTTGTGCGTGGTGGTGGTGGTGACATGCGCGTGCGGCACCGGGGACGCGTGCACACCGCCGGCGACGAGCCCTGCGAAATGCGCCATGTCGACCATCAGATAGGCGCCGATGCTGTCGGCGATCTCGCGAAAGCGCTTGAAATCCCAGGCACGCGAATAGGCCGATCCGCCGGCGATGATCAGTTTTGGCCTCACCTGCTCGGCCTGCTTCGCCACCGCGTCCATGTCGATGATCTGATCCTCGCGCCGCACCGTGTAGTGCGAGGCCTTGAACCACTTGCCGGACATGTTGACCGGCGAGCCATGGGTGAGATGGCCGCCGGCAGCGAGATCAAGCCCCATGAAGGTGTCGCCGGGCTGCAGCAGCGCCAAAAACACCGCCTGGTTCATCTGGCTGCCGGAATTCGGCTGCACATTGGCAAAGCCCGCGCCGAACAGTTTCTTGGCGCGGTCGATCGCTAGCGTTTCTGCCACGTCGACCCATTCGCAGCCGCCGTAATAGCGGTTCCCCGGATAGCCTTCCGCGTATTTGTTGGTCATCACCGAGCCCTGCGCCTCCAGCACGGCGCGGCTGACGATGTTTTCCGACGCGATCAGCTCGATCTCATGGCGCTGCCGGCCGAGCTCGCCGCGGATCGCGGCGGCGATCTCCGGGTCGGCCTCTGTGAGCGGGGCCGTGAAGAATGAGTCGGGCGCGGAGGCGGTCTTTGCGCTGGAGGGCGAAGAGCTCATGAGCGAAATATCTCCACCGCCGCAAGCCTTTGAGGCGGATGCGGTCGGTTACGGGTGGCGGTCGAAAGCTGCGGAGCCGAGATACCATATCGGGCCACAATGGCCAAGCACTTGCGGTACGAGCTTGATATTATGCAAGATATGGTGGGGATCGGGGATTGGTAGGCCGTCATCCGCGGCTTGAACTGGTCTAATCCGGGCAAGACGAGTGCGTTTCGAAGGGCGAGGTTGAAGATCGCTTCGCAGCTCCACAAAGAGCCGTCATACCCCCCGCCACCGGGTCTCGCCTTCGGGCGAGCCTGATGACAGGCTCCTGCGGGGTATCCAGTACGCCGCGGCTCCTCGGTTCCATCACTGGCGCCTCGGATTACTGGATCGCCCGCTTTCGAGGTTGTGATCATATCTCCGACCTCATCCCGGCGTAACGGCTTCGCCGTTATCGCTGGAGGAGCGCGGCCTTGCGCGCGTCTCGAAGGCCTCATCCTGAGGAGCGCGCCCTCGCGCGTCTCGAAGGATGGCCGCGAGTCCCTGCGTTTGTGTCCATCCTTCGAGACGCTTGCTTCGCAAGCTCCTCAGGATGAGGTCGGTATCCTTCAAACGCTCTTTCGCCGGCGATGACGGCTGGGCGTGTGGCGCGTTGAGACCGTCATTGCGAGCCACCGGGTCGCGCGAATGCGTAGTCAATGTCGTCCCCGCGAAAGCGGGGACCCATACGCCGTGGCCTTGCATTTTGGCACGGTGGCTAACGGCTTCTGCTCCAACAAGCGATCGTGGTTATGGGTCCCCGCGTTCGCGGGACGACACATGGAGGGGGCGTGCGTTCGCACTCAGTGGTCGCGACGGATTCAATTTAGAACAGCCGTATGGTTGGCAAATACAGCTACGCATTCTCGCGGCGCGATGCGCCCGAGTGATGCTGGAATTTTTCGCCCAGGAAAAGTGAGGGCGTGGGGAATGCCGGGTGCACGGTGCACCCGCAGCCCGTGTGCATTGGTAGTAAGCACACGGTAGTCACCGCAGGTCACCGGAACACCCGGCATTCCCGCACGCAATGGTTTTAACGGCTTATATCGTGCTCTCCCCGGCGACGAATTCGTCTTGTCACCGTCGTCGGCGGATTGAAGGTTTTGCCGAACCCGGTTGGGTTCGCAAAACCTCCGCCGACTTGACACCAGCAACGGGTGCCAGGACCACACGGTTTTGCCGTACGCTGCAACATCGTTCGTCTCGCGCGCCGCAAATCGCTCACGAGGTTCAACCCGCCCTGCGATTGCCAATGCGCGCCCGACGCTGCCGCGTCCACCGCATCCCACCTCGCGTCCGTGACGATCGCGATACGCCCCTCTCATGGGGTGAGACGGCTACGGATGTAGAAGTGATTTGGGTCAAACAGGAACAGAATTTTTTTGAATATGGGACTGGACAGGCCAAATCACACAAGGTGATGTGTTGCCGGACAACGTCAAATGCTCCTGCGTTTCGTTTTGCAGCGTGACGCCCTCACCAGGCGTATCTGACGGTGCCGGTGCCAGCGTAGATCTGCGACGTGTTGGCGAACTGGCCGTCAAACTTCGCCTCCAACGACAGGTTTTTGTTCAACTGCAGCGCCGCGCCGGCGGCGATGAGCGCGGAGTCGCTTGGCACCGCGGCGCCGTTGACGATGAAACTCGTGCCGGGAAGTATCTGGAAGGCAGCCGTGAGCGAGGGATTGCTGACCCAATCGTGCGCCCAGGAGGCGCGCGCGCGCAACGAAAGGGGCATGCCATTGACCAGTTGCAAATGATCGAAGCGCGCGCCGAGCTCGCTCCTCGTATCGTTCGCAGTCATGGCCTTGTAAGCGAGGCCAAAGCCGCCGCCAGTCAGGTCTGTCTCGCGGTAATCCGGCGTGTGAAACCATTGCGTCTGCAATGCTGCATAAGGCGTGACGCCGAACGAAGCCATGCCATAGCGATAGCCGCCTTCGAGCCGCCCGCCATAGCCTTGCGCGCTGAATTTCGCGGTGAGCTGGTCGCCAACCGCAATGCGGTTGGTCGTCATCCCATAACCGGCAAGGGCGAGCGAAGCTGCGAGATAGGTTGGCCCCGACTGCGTCTTACCGTAGATGCCGGCCTGGAATGCATCGCTTCTGCCCGTCCCAAGCGCTTGCGCAAGGCTCCAATTAGTGCCGCCACCGGCGAGCGCGAGACCGACGACCGTATCAGGCGTGACGCGGTAGTCGACGCCGCTGGCAAGGCCATAGGCGCTCGCCGTCATGTTGTTGGTGCCAAGTGCCGGATTGCCGTTCGCCGTGATGTAGCCGCCATAGGCCTGACCCCAGGCGTTCCAGCGCCGATCGGGCGGTGCGGTCGCATTGGCGCGCGGCGCCTTGAGCACCGAGGCATAGGCGAGCGCGATGTGGGGCGGCAAGCTCGATGCCTGCTCCGGCGCAAAGCCGGCTGCGCCGCCGCTGGGGCCCCCGCGACCATTGGCAAATGGATCGACCATGAGCCCGAGGAACTGGTTCATGAGCTGGAACGCACCCTGCTGGCTGTCGGGGGCAACTTCACCGGACAATTGCGAAAGCGCGGCCATCAGATTGCCGCCGCTCAGTCCAAAAATGGTCCCGAAATTCGGTGGCAGCGTGCCGCCGCCATTGAAAAAATTGTCCAGTCCATTGGCGATGTTTTGCTGATTGCCGCTTAGCCCGCCGATCTGGCCGAGTGCGGCGGTCAGGTTCAAGAATACATCGGTCGGCGTGTAGCTCAGGTTTGCGATAAAGCCCGCCGGCAGGTTGGTGGTGCCGAGGGCTGTGAACGTACCGTTGAGCCCGGCCGAATGCAGGATGTCATATTGGTTGGCTAGATAGCTGCCGGGCGCGAAGACCGCCAGCACGTTGCCCGCGAGCGTGGCCATTTGGCTGACGTTGGCCATCGTGGATGACGCCGGATTGATTTGCACCAGATAGATCGCGCCTGACTGGAACGCGAGATTGCCCGATACCGTCATCGACGTTCCGGGCACGCCGGGCGTACCGGGCGCGAACGCGCCGCCCGAATTGATCTGGGTACTGCCGACGGTACCGGTACCGCCCAATAGGCCGCTAGTTACGGTCAGGTTCGACGCCGACGAGAGATCGCCGTTCACCAGAAGCGTGCCGCTCTGCACTGTCCACGGATCTGACTGCGTGTACGTGTTGTTCACGGTCCAGGCGCCGCCGATAACGTTGAAGGTGGTGAAGCCCACATATTGTTGGCCACCCGCGAACGTACCGATAGCACTGAGGTCGAACCCTCCGCTGCCGGCGCCACCCAGTTGCAGCGTGGCGTGGCCCTGGCCAAGCACAGTTCCGATGATTGAGGATGTAGGCGCCAATGTCAAAGTGTTGTTGCCGGTAGGTGAAAACACGATCGCCGTTCCGGATGCGCTACTGATGGTTCCGGAATTGAAAATGCTGACTGTGGATGAGACGCCGCCAAAAAAAATAGCCGCGTCGTTCAGGGACGACGATGAAATCGTTCCGCTGTTGATGATTGAGCCTGAGAAGTTGCCCAAGGCAGAAATCGCCGCGAAGCCGTTACCGGCAATCAGGCCCGCATTGTTGATGACGCCCGAAAAATTTCCGTTGAGCATAATCGTCGGCGCCGGGCCGTTTTCAGAAATTACTCCGGTGCTGGTGTTGAAGATGCCGCCGGAGAGGGTCGCGGCGGCGCCCGTCAAAATCCCTTGGCCGGCTACCTGGATGCCCCCCAACGTGCCACTATTGATGATGTTACCGGTAAGGGTGCTGTTGTTTGTGAGCTGAATAAAAGCGTCAATGGTGCCGGAGTTGACGATATTCCCCGTCAGCGCGGTAGAGTTCAGGAAAATAGCAGGAAAATGGGGAGTGCTCTCGTTGAGCCTGCCTTCGTTCGTGATGTCTCCGGTGATGTGACTGCCAAGGGCGGAAATGCACTGAAGCGTGGTTGAGGCGGGGTTGTCGAAGCCGCCTGGCCCAAGGTTGACACATGCGGCGGAGGCCGGATTCCCGCTGCCGCCGATCATCAACGCCGCCAGTGAACTCGACGACAATAATGAAAGAATTCGCGCCCAGGGCATTATCAAAAATCACCTTTCCCGCAGTGAGCAGGCGCAATCACAGGATGCAATAACGCTCATTGTTCCGATGGCCAATCAACACGTTTCAACGCCCGGTTGAACCGATTTCCGGATATTCTGGGTAGCGTGACAAAAATACTACAATCAGCGCAACCGGTGAACGTCGGGCCTGTGTGAGACCGGGACTGAGCGTCAGTCCGGCGCATGCAGGACTTCAAGATCAGGCAAACCCCAACATTGATACCCCATGTCCTGAGCAAGCACGCCCAGACCCTCGCTCTCGATTTCTCCCGCGCCGCAGAATCCGTTTGCCGGACGAATGAGTTCGCTCGGCCGGCCGTAAGGAAATGGCGGAAAGATAAGGCCATCCCGGTGGCAGTCGGCCTTCACCAGCAGGATCGTCGCTCCGACAGCGTCCAGGCGGACCGGTTTGTTGGCGCCGCGGAAGTCTTCGAGCAATTTGCGACCGTGATCGGCCCAGCCGTTGCGGTCGAAGGTCGGCCCGCCCGGCGCCTGGACGCAATGCGGGTGAAGTATGTCGAGGTCAAACCCCAGCAGTTGGCGAATCAGTCCGCTCGGATAGGAAACGACGTCGACATCCAGCCAGAGTACCCAATCCTCGTCCTGCAGCGACCTGAACAAAAGCTGATTACGGGATCGCGCGAGCACGGAACGACGGACACGCTGAAAGGCCGTGGTCCAGCGGGGAACGCCGGGCGGCAGGCGAAAATTGAAATCCCTCTTGATGACCGTGACGCGGCGACACCTTGCTTGCAACCTTGGAAGCAGAGCTTGCAGGGCTATCCATGTATCGTCACGGCTGTCGCTTTCCAGCAGCCCTACGGACAGGTATTGTCGCGGGTATTCGATCGCCTCTAGATTCTCGACGTAGCGGTGGAGGTGGTGCCGCGCATCCTTCAGAGGGGTCAGGATAAGGACATTCGGCGTCGCGCCGGGCGACGGTGTGGCGGCCGATTCTGCTAACAAGATTCCTCCGCCAGCAGATACTTGGGTTCATTTGAGATTTGGGTTCATTTGAGATGATGACGGCGGCGCGCCAAGACCACAAGAGACTTCTTAAAGAGCGCCTTGGCGAACTTCAACCCTATCCCTCCGACCATTTCTCCGGCACGGGTATCTTGATATGCGCCGGAGGGCCAAGCTTTTTCACCAACGCTTTCGTGCTGGTGCATCTTCTTCGCGTCACACATGGCTGCAAGCTGCCCATCGAAGTCTGGCACTTCGGCCGAGGCGAAATGTCTGCGCGCATGAAGCTTTTGCTTCGTGATCTAGGTGTCGACACGGTCGATGCCGAAGCAGTGCTCACCGCTCTTCCGGCCCGGATCCAGAACGGCTGGCAGCTGAAGGCCTATGCGCTGATGTGGTGCCGGTTCGAGCACGTTCTGATGCTTGATGCCGACCAGGTCCCGTTGACCGATCCGGCCGGACTCTTCGAGTGGGACGAGTATCGCCAAACCGGTGCGGTCCTATGGCCCGATTGCGGGGATATCCTGGAAACGAATCCGATTTGGAGCGCCTGTGAGCTGAAGCCGCGCACCTGTCCTGCCATCGAATCCGGGCAGCTCCTGATTCATAAGGCCCGACATTGGCGTGGGTTGCAAATAGCACTCCATCTCAACGAGCACTCGGCGTATTACTATCAGCTCTTGTACGGCGACAAAGACACGTTCCTGATCGGGTTGCTTCTAACGGACTCAGCCTACGCGCTCGTTCCCCACCGCCCCTTCACCGACGCGCCGTTCTGCCTGTTTCAGAGGAACATGGCCGGCGAGGTTCTTTTTCAGCATCGCACCGGCGCCAAATGGCGCTACGCGAATCCCCAGATAAAGCTTCCGAAAGCTGAACTCGAAGCGGAGTGTTTGGCCGCGCTGACGACCTTGCGCGCGCAATGGAACGGCCTGATCTTTACACCGCCACGGCGCAGCCTCCGCGCGCGCGAAGCCGAGGCCGGGCTTGCCGCGGCACGCTTCTTTCATTTGCGGCGGCCCGGCGATGAACCCGCGCGCCTTGAGTTGCTGCCCGAGTGCGAAATTGGCGCAGGGCGCGCCGCCGCGACGATGAATTGGCACTGCGAGGAAACCGGCAGCGTGATCGAACTCGTGATCAGCGATGCCTTTTGTCCCGCCTGGCGGCTCCGTCAGGAATCGAACGCATGGATCGGACGCCCGGCGAAAGCGGACGGGGAAGTCTATTTGACGGAAGAGAGCGCATCCTCGGCACCGACGAATGAAAATGTTCGGTCGCTCACCGAGGAAATCTTGTCCGCCGCCGGATTTCCCAACCCGATCTGGATTAGCCGGCGTACCGAAATCTCGGCCGCGCTTGGCCTAGTCGCAGCGCTCGAGCCCGGCATCGGGGATGCGCTCGCCGCGATATCCCTGCGCTGCGGGCCTGTGGAGAAACAAGCGCTCGATGCAATGGCAAGAGAATTACGGCGCGAACCCCGTAACGACGACCTCAGCGCGGACCGCGCCAACTGGCCGATGCCAGGCCGCTACACCGTAGCCGCCGATCTTGATAATTGATGCGCATCGCCAGACCACGGGTGCTCTTTATCGCCCCTACCCTTCCAGCCCTCACGGGCAACGGGCTCGCCATGCGCATGGGTGTCTTTGCCGAGGCGCTTGCCCGATGGGCCGACGTTGATCTTGCGGTAGTGCCGGTCGCCGGAGGAGGTGTTGAAAACACGCCGTTCCTGCAATCTCTTGATTTGCGCCTGTCGCGCGTCCCCTGGGACCGTCGACCGGACACCCCCTATACGCTGTTGTCGCGGGTTGCGGATCCCGCCGCACGCCTGCAAACCTTCAAGGCCTACGGCAAACCGACAATCGCCAGAACGTTGACGGCCCGCATGGCGGAGAGCATCGGCCATCTTGTCGGCGACGGACGCTACGATCTCGTCCATATCGGCCGCAGCTACATGACACCGCTTGCTCGCTTCCTGCCGGAAACGACGCCCGTAACGCTCGACCTCGATGAAGACGACCGCGCCTCCTTTGCCAGCCGGGCGGCGCTGGCCCGACGCAGCGGAAATTGTTTTCTCGCGGACTGGCTCGACCAGGAGGGACACGCCTGCGACGGATTGATTGCCGCAATGGCGGGCAGATTGCAGCGCGCGTTCGCGGCGAATGTTCGGGAGTGTGAAAATCTGGCAAGGCGCCATCCGGGAGTGCGGTTCGAAACCGTTCCGAATGCGGTGGACATTCCGCGCCATATGCCCCGTATCGAAGACGGCCGCAGCATCCTATTTGTGGGTTCATTAAGCTATGAGCCAAACGCCGATAGCATCCTGTGGTTTGCCAGGACGATCATGCCGCGGCTTAGGACAAGATTCGGACGTTGTCGGCTTACGATCGCCGGAGCAAACCCGCCGTTGGCTGTGCGTGCATTGGGCCGGCATCCGGACATTCGCGTCCTTGGCTTTGTCGATGATCTCGCCGAAGTCTATCGCAGGGCGAGCCTGCTGATCGCGCCGATGCAGGCGGGTGGCGGCACGCGCATCAAGGTTCTCGAGGCGGCAGCCTTCGGCCTGGCCACGGTTGCAAGCGCCCAGGCTGCCGACGGCCTGTTTACGTCACGCCAGCCCTGGGGATGGATATGCCAGCGTCCTTCGGACTTCGTGGCGGCCTGCGCCGATGCGCTCTCTGATCCCCGCGAGCGTGACCGGCGGGGAAAGCTCGGCTACCGTTCCGTCATCCGGCAATATTCGCGCGAGGCTGTTGTCCCGCGACTTGCGGCCTTGTTGGAAGAATGCTGCGGGCGAAGGGCCTTGAAAGGAGCGCATTGAATGCTTGGAGAAAACGATCGCTACTGCAAGACCGGGGGCTTCGATCAAGACGAAGTGGTGGATGGCTACATCGTCTATAACAAGACCAAGGACCGCGTCCATTTTCTCAACCCGACCGCGGCTATCGTACTGGAACTCTGTACCGGCGTCCTGACCGCGCTCGAAATCGCGGAAGTGGTTGAACGGACGTTCAGCCTGCCACAAACGCCTATCGCTCCGGTCCGGGATTGCCTGGCCTCGCTTCTCTCCGAAGGTTTGATCGAAACGTGCGGGATATCGTAGTCCGAACCCTCCGGCGCGAATTTCGCATCGCGAGCCAGCCCGAAGCATCGCTTCTGCGGTATGTTGAGGCTTGTCCGGTGATCGATGGCGCTGCCGTTGCGCCGCAGATCGTGAACATCGAATGTCATCAAGATTTTTTCAGGGCGCGATTGCCTGCTGGACGTACCTTGGAAGGTACGCTTCGCTACGTCACCGAGCACCTCGATTACTTTGTCGAGTCCTGCTCGCGCGCTGATGAAGCTGATGCGGTGAGCCTGCCTGCGGCACTGCTGGTGTCGCCCGACGGCAGGCGCGTCCTGTTCGCCGGAGGACGAAAATCCGGCAAAACGACGCTCGCCTTGGGGCTGCTGTCAGCGGGATGGACGTTCGAGGGGGACGCGCGAGTCTTTATCGGCGCCGACGGAGTTGCCGCTCATCCGCGGACCCTGCGGGTCACGCAGTCGCTGGTGTGGCGCCACCCTTGTTTCGCGGATCTCGTCGACGGGGCGCCGTCGCTCGTTGTCGACGGCCTGGAAACGACTTTTGCAGTTGATCCGAGACGATGGGGACGAGGATGGAGCGTTGCCGTTGGCAAAATCGACGCCGTGTTCTTTCTCGAAAACGCCGATTCGCTGCATTCCGCCATACGCCGCACCAGTTCAGACGAAGCATTTGGCCGCGCTCTTCAGCTTTTCTCCTCGGTCTTACCCCTCACGGCGCGGCATGTTTCGCTACTCCGCTCCATTGTCCCCGCTCCCTTCCTGTTTCATCTGGAGCTGGGAGCTCTTGATGGCGCCGTCGGCGGTATCGTCGAGACCTTGCAGGCCATCGGATTGAGTACCTCAGATTGACGCGCGTAAACGCAATGTTATATGGATTGATCGCTCAATTATGAGTTGCGGAGACGCCGATGTCCCAGACCCTCGTTTCCAGGCAGTCAGACGGCACGATGGCAGGCGTTGATGCATCCGTGGTGAAGACGGTGCAGCGTCTCGGCAGAATCTCACGATATGAACCGCCAAAGGTCATTTCTTTTCCGATCGACGGCATGCGGGTAGCCGAGCCGCTGTCGCTTGCCGGCAATAGCTACTGATACGTTTGTCGGTGCTCCGAACAGGTAAGCCGGATGATATCTGTCGCCGCGGCTATGATCGTCCGCGACGAGGAACGGTTTCTTCCGGGTAGTCTTTCTTCGCTGCGGGGAAAAGTCGACGATGTCGTCATCGTTGACACCGGTTCGGTAGATCGGACGCTGTCCATCGCCAGGACGTTCGGTGCTCGCATCTTCCATTTCGAATGGAATGACGACTTCGCGGCCGCGCGCAATCGGGGGCTCGAGGAAGTTGCCGCCGACTGGGTACTTTACATCGATGCCGACGAGCGCTTGCACACGCCCGGCGACCGCCCCGTTGCCGAATTTCTCGATCCAGACGCGATCGCAGCCTTTGTGCGGTTCAAGCCGAAGCTCAATTATACCAGCTACCGGGAGCCGAGGCTTTTCCGCCGCGACACCCGCCTGAGATTTACCGGCAAGATTCATGAATCCATCTTGCCGGCGATCGATCGTATCTGCGAACGCGATAAGTTTTCGATAGCGCGGACGGCGATCGGCCTGGATCATCTGGGTTATGAGGGCGATCAGGCGCACAAGGCCGCCCGCAACATTCCTCTTCTGCGGCAAGCCATCGAAGACGATCCGAACCGGGTTTACTATTGGTACCATCTTGCCGAATCCCTGGCGGCCATCGGCCGGGTCGACGAAGCTTTCGCAATCGCTTGCCGGGGTTTGCAGGCCGCGCAGCAACATCCTTCCGAAAAGCAGCGGGCCAACGCCAGTATGATTTTTCAATTTCTCGCCCGTGTTCATCTGGAACGCGGGCAGGATGCGTTGCCATTGATCGCTGAAGGGCTCGCGGCAGTTCCGAACGACCATGCGCTCCGGTTTATGGAGGCCCGCGCCAGACTCCATGCGGATGAATTCGAAAAGGCGCTGCAAATTGCGGATAGTCTGCTTTCGCTCGAGGCAAACGCCCGGTCCAACGACCTTTTGGCATTCGATGAACGTATATTTGACGAATTTGCCAACGACCTGGCCGGCGTTGCCGCATTTCGACTTGGTCTATTCGCAGAAGCTTCGAGATATTTCTCAAATGCTGCCGCCGTCGCAGCGGACAACCTCTCCTATCGCATCAAATCGCGCACGGCCCTGCTGCAGCAACAGAGGCTGAAGGCCTGAGAATCGCGCCATGGCATCCGTTACGGAAAAGAATCTTGTTCTGGTACACAGCAATCGATGGCAGGACCGCGCCGACTTCGAAATCGTCAAGACTCACGTCGAGTCTCTTGCCCCTGACATCGCCGTATTCATTGCGTCGAACGACATCCCGTCCTCGATCACGCGCAAGCGCGCTGCCTCTCGGCCAACCCTGATCTTCTCTCCGATCCGGCTTTTGAGTTTCAAACCTGCTCGCGGCAAACTGTATGCGGGCACGCCGATGTCCAAGATTGACGAAATGCACCGGCTGGCCGCCGCTGGACTGCCGATTCCGGCCTTCGAGGTCATCGGTCCGAACACGCGATTGGCTGCTGACGACTACGGCCCCTTTGTCCTGGTGAAGCCATCCCACTCGTTCGCTTCCTTCGGTCAGGGCATTGAGCTGTGTCGAACATCAACCCTGCGCTATCGGGCTCCGGCCGAGTTTCCGGAATGGCACCCGGGGCGGCAGGCGCCGATGTTCGCGCAGAAATTCATTGACTGTGGGTACCCGATGTCCTGTCGGGTCCTCACGATATTCGGCGAGCCGATATTTACCTATTGCCGCCAATCGACGAAACCGTTGAAGCTGAATCCGCACAAGGATGTCTTTGAGCAACACGAATACCTGCCGGCGCCACCCGATCGCATTACTTTCACCACCCGCGAGCCGGACTTGCTGCAACTCGCCGCGGATGCCTATCGCGCGATGCCCGAGGTCGCGCTGCAGGCCTGCGACATCGTGCGTGAAAAAGGCACCGGACGCCTCTATTTGCTCGAGGTGAATCCTGGCGGCGGCACATGGATGTTTTCGAGCGAAAGCTGCGGCAGCTACAAACAATCATTGGGTATCAGCGATCTGGCCGCGGAGTTCGACGCCTTTCGGACGATCGCGCGGATGCTTGTCGAGCGCACGCGGGCCGATGCGGAGTAACTGCGAAGAAGTGTGCTTGGGTTGTCGAGCGAAGCCTAGGTCAGCCAGGCAACGACGCATCAGGAAGCCCCCTACTTCGCGAACCTGTACACCCGCCCTTCCCGATCGAGCGCTGAAACGCCGGCCGCGCGAGAATCCGCGACAGCCACGGGCTCAAGTTCGGATACGGCCCGAACTTGCCAATCCCTTACAGGCGTTAACATCGCAGCATAGTGAGCGCGGGGTGGTGCTGGCCAATCTACTGCGGCGGTTTAGCGAAGGCGCCCCAGCGTCGCGCAGGTGGCATACTTCTTCAACGGCTCCGGCAACACATCTTGCGCGGGAATCACCATAAGCTCCCGCCCGCTTTCGTCGGTGATTATGGCAGCCTCCACCGGTGCCTTGGAATCTGCATGTATGTTTTCGGCCAACAGCTCCCGAAGAGAAAGCAATGCCGCTTCGCGGGCTTGTGCCAGGGTCGGCAAATCAATGCCTACGTCGTCTTCGGCAATTTTATCGCGGTTCCGCAAATGGATGTAAAACTTTGCCATTGCGATCTCCTTCGCCGACGAAGACGACCGGCGCATGTTCACCGCAATAGCTTCCACCTGCTAGCAGTCAGAAAGTTGCGATTCAGCAACTCGATCGCAAATTGATTGAGTCCGGCCTGGCGACGCTCTGCACATTCGTCTTGCCTTTTGTCATCAGGGCGTATCGCTCGGTTTGATTGGCGATTCTGACCCAGCTTTGGGAAAGACTTTGCAGGGCCCTGGCCTCAGCCTCGCTCCGCGCCAAGCTCATCAAACGAAGGCATTCTGCCGCTTGATCCCGGCAGTGTCTTGCCGTGTCCATGTCCATTTATTGGCTCCCTTACGCCGAAACAAACACCGGCCATAGTTCACGCGGGAAACGAGCAATCGTTCCGCTTCTATGTACAAAGTGAACTTAAAAAATGAGGACGGAAATATTGACGAAAGTCAAATCAAGCCGCCGACCCTGTGGGAAGGTCACGGTGACTCGTGGAGGGACTACATGCAAGATCGGAAATTCACAAGATTGATCGTGCGTGACTGAACGTCCGCTGCTTTCGGTCATCGTGCCGGTTTACAACATGGAGAAGTACATCGGTCAGTGCCTGTGTGCTATCCTTAGCCTTCAAGATCCGGCGATGGAGGTCATTGTCGTCGATGATGGCTCTACCGACGGTGTGGACGTCGTGCTCGCTTCCTTCACGGACACCCGGCTCAAAATCCTAAGAGAGCGTCACCGTGGTGTGTCGGCTGCACGAAATGCGGGATTCAAACACTCTCGTGGCAAATTTATTCTGCCCGTCGACGCTGACGACATACCGATAGTTGAGAACTGGCGCTCGCTCCTAGTTGCGCTGGCGGCCAATCCAGATGCCGTGTTGGTGTACGGTGCAAGGCGTCTATTCGAAGGGGGCGCCGATAAATTCCCGCGGTCTCTCCCATCAAAGCGGTCTCTACCATCAAAAGGGGCTTGTCCGGAGAACGACGCTGTTGTTCCTCTGATTTTTAAGAAGAACTTCATACGGATGGGATCCGCAGTTGTCCGGCGCGAGGCAATCGAAACTGTAGGTCTTTGGAACGAGAACTTGACGGTCGGCGAAGATTGGGAGCTGTGGTGTCGTTTGGCTTGCCTGGGCCGTTTCATTTATTGCCCTGTCCTCGCAGTCCGATATCGTCGCCATACGCAATCTGCAACGGGCGCTCCCGTTTCGCGCGATGCGCAGGATCCCGGTTTAGCTGCGATTGAGACGATCTATTCTCACCGCTGCGTGCAGCATAAGACGGGCGCTCATCATCACAAGTTGAAGCAAGAAGCTCTAGCGTGGCACACCTACAATTGGGGAGCGAGATTAATACACAGCGGCGCTTACTGGCCCGGAGCTAAAGCATGGGTTTGGGCGATGTCCAAAGACCCATCGCTTTTTCTTTATTTGTGCAGCTTTCCAATACGACGTTTACGGCAATGATGGATCGAAGGTAAGTCATCAATCGCCGAGCGGCGCAGGAGGCTGTGCCGTGACTGGGCGCTATGGCATGACGCTCTATCCGATGCCGCAGCCGGATCTGATGCCGCAGCCGGTGAAGACTCTTTCAGCCGACCCGGCGACACAGCTCGATGATCGCCACCCTGCGCCAACGCGGTACGCGGTAAGAACCGCAATCACCGCGCGCTTATGCCGGAGACCTATTGGTAGCGGCATTCCTTGGTCGCCTTGCTGACGACGGTGTAGCCGTTGTTATCGAGCCAGTCGATCAACGGCCTGATCGACGAATATTCCAGATCTTCAACGATCGCGGTACAATGGGATGCGCGCAGCAGCGTCCCACGGCTCTGGGCGATTAGCACCTAAATTTCTGCGCGGGCTAAACCGTTGGAATCGGGGGCCAAAATTCTGGTGCGTAATTCTTGAGTTGTGAACCCTGACCGGGGATCGATCCCAAACGTGTCCATCAAGTATTCACCGCCACACTCTATCTTGCCTTTGCCGGTGTCATGTATGCTCTGCCACCAGCCGAAGCCGGAGTTTGTAGCCATGGAAAGCCAGCCGGAAAAAGAGGCCGCGCACCGGATCGAATTTCCCCGGGTTGGAACAATCTTGAGCGAGCTCTGGGGCAACATCGCGGTCAACAACATTGAAAGCGGTATTATACGCGACTCTATTCAGCGGATCGGGACGGCTGATCCGGCAAACGTTCAACTGATTGCTGCTTCACAGCTGGAGTTGCTGGCCGGATATCACCAAATCGCGCTGGCGCAATCACGCCGCATCTTCTTTTGGGCATTGGTGGGTTCGGGAGTTGGACTGATCTTCTTTTTCGCAGCAGTTGCGTTTGCGCTAGCAACTGGAATGGCTTTGGCGGCCCTAATTTTGTTCCTCTCCGGCGCCACGGTCGAAATCGTAGCGGGTATTGTTTTCGTTCTTTATGGCAAGACAACAGCGCAGCTCAGCAGCTTTCATAGCAGGCTAGAAGTCTTGCAGGGTTACCTTCTGGCCAATAGCCTCTGCGAGGCCCTTGACGGAAATGATCGCAATAAGGCTCGGGCTGCATTGATTCAGGAAATATCCCGTCCTCAGGTAGTGCAGAATTCTTGATTTCTGCTCGGAGCTCAAATTGCCAAGGCCATGACAGGGGAAATTTCGCGCTCTGTTGCTTCCCCTCGCGTCCGTGTCCGCTTCGGCGCAGACCTCAACTTCGAGCGACGCACTGCCCTCAAGGAGCGAAGGCGCTGCTAAAAAGCTACCCGATCGTGCGAAAGACGGCGTGAGCGATGCATGTGAGCGACTGGTGCGGCGCGATCGTGCTCTATGGTGCAAGGTCGGCTAATGGCATAAGGCGTCATTTCGCTGCGCTGCAGAATTTGATCGCTGGCGCGGACATCGAGTAAGCCGCACCAATCAAGCTCGATCTCTGAGTACGCGCCCTAACTCCGGGGCCAGCCGGCTTTCTTAACATCAGCGTGTGCGTCCCGACATTCGCTGGGACAACGTCGTAGGTTGCGTCCGCTACTTCGCGTACCTGTACGCCCCGCCCTTCTCGATCGAGCGCTGAAACGCCGGCCGCGCGTGCATCCGCGACAGCCACGCGCTCAAGTTCGGATACGGCCCGAGCTTGCCGAACACTTTCGCCATGTCGCCGACAAAACTCATCTGGATATCGGCGCCGGTCAGCGATTGGCCGACGAAGAATTCACGACCCTTCAGCGCGCTATCGACATAGCCGAGGTGATTAGCCATCTCGCTGTCGATGCGCGGATGCAGCGGCGCGCCCGCCTCTTTCAGCCTGCTCACATAGAGGTTCAGCATCAGCGGCAGCATCGCCGAGCCTTCCGAATAATGCAGCCACTCGTTATAGGCCTCGTAATCGGCGTCGCCGGTAGCCGGCATCATCGTGCCCTTTCCATACCGACGGATAATGTAATCGACGACGGCGCCTGATTCCGCGAGGGTGAGATCGCCATCTGTAATAACCGGCGCCTTGCCGAGCGGATGCACGGCCTCCAACTCCGGCGGCGCCAGCCGCGTCTGCGGGTCGCGCTGATAGCATTGCATCTCATAGGGCGTGCCGAGCTCCTCCAGCAGCCACAAAATCCGCTGCGAGCGGGAATCATTGAGGTGATGCAGGGTGAGCATGGCTAGTAACTGAGCCCGGCGCGGTGCGTCCTCGCAAATACCGTTTCCTCAAAGCCCCGTAAACCCGGCCTTCACCGGATCGTTGCTGCCGTCGAGCTCGCGCAAATAGGTCAGTCCGCACACCGTCAGGCGATGCGGATCTTTTTCGCCGGCCTCGAACAGCGTGGTGATGTATTCCGTCAACTTGGCGCGCGCCTCTGCGCTGGCGGCGGCGGAGCGGTTCTTCAGGAGATCATAGGTCTGCATGATGCGATCGATGGCGGCTTCCATGGAATCCTCTCGGCCGTGTCGGCCAGGTGAGCTATCGTTCAAACGAGTTCGGCTTCGAATTGGGCGATCGCCTTGTTGGCGAGCCTGATCTTGTTGAATTCGCCGCACTGAAACATCGCCACGATGATCTGAAGCAGCCGGTCGTTGGTGACAACGGTGTTGCCGATCGCGCCGGTCTTCGCAAGATAGTTCGCGGCGATCGAATAGGCGTCGCCCACCGCCTCGGCGTTGTTGACCCACAATCCACGCTCGACCAGCATCACGTCGGTCCTCCGATACGTGGTGATAAAGCGCGGCAGCGGCGAAAGTTCCATTTCCTAAATGAGTTTTGTTGCCAACAAAAACAAAACGCACCGGCCCGGAAACCCGGGCCGATGCGCTTGGGGGGAAGTCTCTGGTATATTGGTGGCTGCCGGTCTTGTTGGATTGCCGGCTTAGCCGAAAAATCTCAGAGCCGATAGAGGATCTGGTCGGTCCAGAACCGCTCGAGCCGATGCAGCGACTTGTTCAGGGTCGCGAATTCCTCGTTCGAGATGCCGCCGACCTGCTCCACGGTCTTGACGTGCTTCTGATACAGCGCCTCGACGATGCGGCGGATTTCCTGGCCCTGCGCGGTGAGGCGGATGCGGACCGAGCGGCGATCGACCCGCGAGCGCTGGTGATCGAGGAAGCCGAGTTCGACCAGCTTCTTCAGATTGTAGGAGACGTTGGAGCCGAGGTAATAGCCGCGCGTGCGCAGCTCGCCCGCGGTCAGTTCCTTGTCGCCGATGTTGTAGAGCAGAAGCGCCTGCACCGAATTGATATCGGCGCGGCCGCGGCGATCGAATTCATCCTTGATGACGTCGAGCAGGCGGCGATGCAGCCGCTCGACCAAAGTCAACGCTTCGAGATAGAGCGGCTGCACCGGCGTCTGGCCGGCAGCCCGATCAGCGGTTTCCACCGCCGTTGCAACGGCTTTGATCATAACACTTCCCCTGTTGTCGTTTTATCGACTTATTCGACGAAACTTTTGTCCCGTCTGATAGCTTCACCTTAAGGGGGCCGGTTGAAGATCCGCTTAAATAAGACAATAAAGAGATCATGAATTTAAGACAGTGAATGGTGGATTAAGCCCATGAACAAAGGGCTTTTCGCAACCTTTCATTGACGGTGCGCCGCTCCTGTTCACGCTTCGTCTGCACGGTCTGTCGCATATGGGAACAGCATCGTTCGAATTCGAAACGTCCGCGTAACAGGTATGACCGCAGCGTTTACCGTGACTGAAACGTTACCCAAAAATTTCGGAAAATTTTATGCACCCGAACTCGGATTCACCATTATCCGCATTCGGGTCTGCCCGAGTTCGGCAAACATTGTCGTCGAAGTCGGCAACATCCGACTTGGAGCGTGTGAAGGATACTGACCTCATCCTGAGGGGCTTGCCACCGGGGTCCGCGCGAAGCGCGGCCCGATGATAAACTCCGCAAGTGTCTCGAAGGATGGACGCAACGCACGGACCCGCGGCCATCCTTCGAGATGCGCGCAAGGGCGCGCCCCTCACGATGAGGTCGGAGACGCGCGCAAGGGCGGGCTCCTCCAGCGAGAACGGCGAAGCCGTTACGCAGGGGATGAGGTCGGAGATATATTCACAACCTCTTGGACGGCGCGCGAGTTTTTCGCGCACGTCAGAGGAAGTGGCCCGGACTTTATTTTTTTGGCGCGTTTTCTTGACGCGAACCGATACCTACTTCGCTTGAAAACGCTTTGTATGATTTTTGACGCGTTTTCTTCACGCGAACCGGTACCCACTTCGCTTGAAAACGCTTTTTATGGCGGCCGTTCGCGCGCCGCCATCCACGCCAGCGCGAGATAGGCCGCGAGCATCATGGCTTCCAGACCCACGACCGTCAGGCTGCCTCCGTAGATTCCTGGAAACATCAGTTCGATGACGGCCATCGACACCACGGTGGTCAGCCACACCACCGCACCCCAGGGCGTCGCCAGCCACAATCCGACGGCCGCGACGAGTTCGATCACTGCGAAATAAACCGTGGCGGTTTGCCACGCCATCGGCTGGTTCTCGAAAGCATCTTCTTCGCCGCCGATGAAGCCTGTGACCTGCGCCCAGTGGTAGAGACCCTTGGCAACGGAAATGACGGCCATGATGCGCAGGAAAAGCACCAGCCGGCGGGTCCACACATTATCGTCAGATTCGATCCGTTCGGACGAGATCGCCGCCACCGACATGGCATGGTCCCGCGGCTGGTCGCGCGATGGGGTTTCAGACATGCGAAAAGCTGTTCATGAACGGGGATTTACCTTCCTGTCCGGAGTCATGGCCTCTCGCCGCCGCAAAATCAATCGCGCAGGTGTGGTTTGCGGCAGGTCAGGGCTGCGGTGACGGAAGCAATCCGAGGTGCTAAGATTGGAACCGATCAAAATCGGCTTGCCGCCTCAGGAGAGACAATCAAATGGCGATCAAATTCGGGCGTCCGATCGAAATGCGCGACGCGCCGCGGCGGGAGACCGCCCTCGCCTCCCACAACCTCGATCTGACGGTGCGGCCGCGCCGCAATCGGAAGGCGGAATGGGCGCGCCGGCTGGTGAGGGAGAATGTCCTCACCACAAACGATCTGATCTGGCCGCTGTTCGTGGTCGAGGGCCACAACCAGCGCGCCGCCGTGGCCTCGATGCCGGGCATCGACCGGCTCAGCGTCGATCAGGCGGTGCGCGATGCCGAGCGCGCGGTGAAGCTCAACATCCCCTGCATCGCGCTGTTTCCCTATACCGAACCGTCGCTGCGCGACGAGCACGGCTCGGAGGCGACCAATCCCGACAATCTCGTGTGCAAATCGGTGCGCGCGATCAAGAAGGAGTTTCCCGGTCTCGGCGTGCTCTGCGACGTGGCGCTCGATCCCTTCACCAGCCACGGCCATGACGGCCTGATTGAAGACGGCAGGATTCTCAACGACGAGACGGTCGCGGTATTGGAGCGCCAGGCGCTGGTGCAGGCCGAAGCCGGCTGCGACATCATCGCGCCGTCAGACATGATGGACGGCCGCGTCGGCGCGATCCGCGAGGCGCTCGATGCGGCCGGATTTCTTGACGTGCAGATCATGTCGTATGCGGCGAAATATGCCTCCGCCTTCTACGGCCCGTTCCGCGACGCCATCGGTTCGGCGACGACGCTGACCGGCGACAAGCGCACCTACCAGATGGACAGCGCCAATTCCGACGAGGCCCTGCGCGAGGTCGAGCTCGACATCGCCGAGGGCGCCGACATGGTGATGGTGAAGCCGGGGATGCCCTATCTCGACATTCTGCGGCGGGTCAAAGATACCTTTGCGATGCCGACCTTCGTCTATCAGGTGTCCGGCGAGTACGCGATGATCGCGGCCGCCGCCGGTAACGGCTGGATCGATGGCGAGCGGGCGATGATGGAAAGCCTTTTGGCGTTCAAGCGCGCCGGCGCCGACGGGATCCTCACCTACTTCGCGCCGCAGGCCGCGGAAAAGCTGAAGGCGGAGAGCTGAGGCAATCCCCCTTTTGCGTTTGATGGTGCTATCGGACTCAACTCCTCGTCGTCCTGGCTCGCGCGGAGCCTGGATGTCACCTCCGTGGAATATCGCGGTTTCGCAATTCGGCGAGGTCTTGCAAGTACGCTGCCGGTTCCCATGTGCTGCAAGATGACGGCACAGCCGGGAGGACTGACCCATGTTTGACAGCGGCTCGGGTAACTTTGGTGGCAACGCCTGGGGTGGCGGCGGTGGAGCGAATTTTCAGCCGCATGCTTTCGATCCCTGGGCGCAGCCGGAACTGTTTCGCGGCGTGCTGACGCGGCGGGTGTTCGCTTTTTTGATCGACCTCGTGGTGCTTTCAATCCCCATCATCCTGGCCTGCATATTCATCGCCGTGTTCGGCGTGGTCACGCTGGGCCTCGGCTGGGCGCTATTCTGGCTGGTGTCGCCGGCATCGGTGATCTGGGCGCTGATCTATTACGGCGCGACGCTGGGCGGGCCGCATTCGGCGACCATGGGCATGCGGGCAATGGATCTGGAGTTGCGCACCTGGTACGGCGCGCCGAGCTATTTTGTGCTGGGCGCGATGCATGCCGTGCTGTTCTGGATTTCGGTATCGGTGCTGACACCGTTCGTGCTGTTGATCGGCTTGTTCAACGGCCGCCGGCGCCTGTTGCACGATTTCGTCCTGGGAACCGTGGTTATCAACAGTTCCGTCCGCACCGAGATAGCGCAGCCGGCGCGTTGATTCCGGCCAAACCGATTGACCGCTGGCCTCCGCGGCGCGATGCTGTTGGCTGCTGCTTCGGAGGCCCTGACGATATCCCGTGACCCAGCATTCGCGTGACACCCCGCAATTCTACCTGACCGCTCCGTCGCCCTGCCCCTATCTGCCGGGCCGCCATGAGCGCAAGGTGTTCACGCATCTGGTCGGTGACAAGGCGGGCGAGCTCAACGATCTCCTGACCCATGGCGGCTTCCGGCGCAGTCAGTCGATCGCCTATCGTCCGGCCTGCGACCAGTGCCGCGCCTGCGTTTCGGTTCGGGTCATCGCCAACGAGTTCCGGCCCTCGCGCAATTTTAGAAAGATTCTCGCCCGCAACACCGACATCGTCGGCGAGCAGCGCAGCGCCGTGCCGACCTCGGAACAATATTCGGTGTTCCGCGCCTATCTCGACCAGCGGCACCGCCATGGCGGCATGGCTGATATGACGGTGCTCGACTACGCGATGATGGTGGAGGACAGCCACGTCGAAACCCGCATCGTCGAATATCGCCGCCGCGGCGTGGACAGCGGCATTACCGGCCGCGGCCAGGAACTGCTCGCCGTCGCGCTGACCGACGTGCTCAGCGACGGGCTGTCGATGGTGTATTCGTTCTTCGAACCGTCAGAGGAAAGCCGATCGCTCGGCACCTTCATGATCCTCGACCACATCACCCGCGCGAGACGGCAGGGTCTGCCTTACGTCTATCTCGGCTACTGGATCGAAGGCTCAAAGAAGATGGACTACAAGGGCCGCTTCCTGCCGCAGCAGCGCCTTGCCCCGTCAGGCTGGCTGCGTGTCGATGTTTCAGGCGAAGCGCTGTCCGAGCCGCAGGATTAGGCTAAGTGGAGCGCACGGCGCAGCTCCGCCCTCATCCGTTCCGTCATACCCCGCGAAAGCGGGGTACCCAGTACGCCGCGGCCTCTCGATTAATCACCAGCGTCTCTGGAATACTGGATCGCCCGGTCAAGCCGGGCGACGACGACCGTGTGGCGCGGGCGATGACAGCTGTGTGGCGCGGCCTTCGCGCATCACCCCGTCATTGAAGGCTCAGCCGACGAGAGTATCGAACAGCAACTTCAGGTTCAAAATCACGATGATGCCGGCCACAATCCAGGCCGCGACGGCGACCGGACGGGATATGACAAAATTGCCCATCTTGCGGCGGTCGGAGACGAAGCGCACCAGCGGAATGACGGCGAACGGCAGTTGCATCGACAGCACCACCTGACTGAAGACAAGCAGCTGTCCGGTGCCGCGCTCACCGTACAGCGCGGTGACGATAATGACCGGGACAATGGCGATGCCGCGGGTGAGAAGTCGCCGCGCCCAGCTTGGAAGCCGCAGGTGAAGGAAGCCTTCCATGACGATCTGGCCTGCGAGCGTCGCGGTCACGGTCGAGTTGAGGCCGGACGCGAGCAGCGCAACGGCGAACAGCGTCGACGCAATACCGAGACCCAGCAGCGGTGACAAAAGCTCGAAAGCCTGGCCGATTTCAGCCACGTCGGCATGGCCGCTGGTATGGAATGTCGCGGCCGCGACGATGAGAATCGCGGCATTGATGAACAAGGCCATCATGAGGGCGATGGTAGAGTCGGTCGTGGCCCATTTGATCGCATCGCGACGGCCTTCGTCGGAACGTGCATAGGCGCGGGTCTGAACGATCGACGAGTGCAGGTAGAGGTTATGAGGCATCACCGTTGCCCCGATGATGCCGATGGCGATGTAGAGCATCTCGGGATTGGTAAAGATCTCGGTAGACGGCGCGAAACCCTGCAGTACCGCGGCGACAGGCGGAGCAGCAGCGGCGATCTGAGTCGTAAAGCAAACCGCGATGACGATCAGAAGCGCGATGACGAAAGCTTCGAGGAAGCGAAAGCCCTTGTTCATCAACAGCAGCAGCAGGAAGGCGTCGAACGCGGTTATCAGCGCCCCGCCGATCAGGGGAATGCCGAAAAGCAGTTTTAGGGCAATCGCCGTGCCGATGACTTCCGCGAGATCGCAGGCAATGATCGCGGCCTCGCACGCCAGCCAGAGCAGAAAGTTGACGGGCCGCGAATAGGTGGCGCGACACGCCTGGGCGAGATCGCGGTCCGTGACGATGCCGAGACGGGCGGCGAGCGCCTGCAGCAGGATCGCCATAAGGTTCGAAAGCAGGATGACCGACAAGAGGGTGTAGCCGAACTTCGAACCACCTGCGAGATCGGTCGCCCAGTTGCCCGGATCCATGTAACCGACCGAGACCAGGTAGCCGGGACCAGCAAAGGCCAGCAGCCGGCGAAACCAGTGGCCGCCTTTGGGGATCGAAATCGTCCCGTAGACCTCGGGCAGGCTCCGCTGGACGCCCGCTGCAGCGTCAGCACGCCAACCGTCGGCACTCGGCCGGTCCTTTTTCAGGGAATCTGGGGCTAAATCGGGAGATCGTGCATCCATTTCGGCAGGATGACCGATCTTTGCTTTTATTGCAACTCATTTGCAACTGCATCTGGTTCGCCGGTTCCCCAAAGGCGTGTCGGGAAGCGGGTGGTTTTGGCGTCCAAAGGCTCCGAGAATGCCGCCAGATTGGGAATTCAAGGGAATCAAGCCATGTCCGCGACCGACAACGCACTTCAGCTTCCGCCGACCTTCAACCGCCTGGCCTGGTCCAATCTGGCCGCACAATCGGCCGAGCAGATCGCACTGGCGGCCGCCCCGATCGTCGCGGTGCTGCTGCTCGGCGTCGGCGAAGGCCAGACCGGCCTGTTGCAGACCGCGCTGACGCTGCCGTTCATCCTGTTCGCGATTCCGGCAGGCCTGCTTGCCGACCGCGTCTCGCGGCGCTGGCTGATGGCGGCTTCCGAAGCCCTGCGCGCGATCGCCCTACTCGCTATCCTGGTGTTGATTTGGCTCGGCTCGCTGACGCTGCCGCTGCTCGCGCTTTCAGGCTTTGTCGCGGTTTGCGGAACGGTCGCCTACAGCGTCGCGGCGCCAGCCCTGGTGCCGTCCCTGGTACCGCCGCAATCCTTGCCTGCGGCCAACGCGCGGATCGAACTTGCGCGTACCATCGCATTTGCCAGCGGCCCGGCGCTCGGCGGCCTGCTGGTGGGATGGGTCGGCGCGGCGCCGGCCTTCGGATTTGCCGCGGCGCTCTCCGTGGTCGCGGTGGTGCTGCTGTCAGGAATTTACGAGCCCGCGCGCGCCCCGGCGCCGCGCCGCCACCCGCTGCAGGAGATCAAGGAAGGCGCTGATTTCGTGCTGCATCATCCGCTGCTGCGGCCGGTGTTCATCACGCAGGTCATCTTCAACACCGGTTCCTTCCTGCTGCTGGCGGTGTTCGTGCCCTATGCGGTGCGTCATCTCGGATCATCGGCGACGGGCGTCGGCCTCACGCTCGGAATGTACGGCGTCGGCATGGTGGTCGGCGCGCTGTTGGCGACGCGGGTGATGCGGCGGCTGTCCTTCGGCACCGTGATCGGGCTCGGTCCGGTGACCGGCTTTGTTGCCGCCGCGGTCATGGCACTGACGACATTCGTTCCGGCGCCGTGGCTTGCCGCCCTGAGCTTCTTCCTGCTCGGCGTGGGCCCGATCCTGTGGGTGATCAGCACCACGACATTGCGGCAATCGGTGACGCCGCCGCGGCTGCTCGGCCGGGTATCGGCGATCAACATCATGAGCTATGGCGCGCGGCCGCTCGGCTCCGCGCTCGGCGCCATCGTCGGCGGGCTCTACGGCGCCGAAGCGTGCCTCTATCTGGCGGTCGCGGTCTTCGGCGCGCAGGCGCTGGTGATTCTGATGTCGCCGGCGGTCTCGCTGGCGCAGCAGCCGGAGATGGTCGGCGACGGTCCCAAAGTGCTGCCGGCCTGCTGAGGGCGACGACACAAACACCTTTCGTCATGGCCGGGCTTGCCCCGGCCATCCACGTCTTTTCTTTCTTGCGTATCTAAAAGCAATGCGTGGATGCCCGGCACAAGGCTGGGCATGACGGTAAACACTCCGCAGCCCGCAATTGGAGGTTTCCTCTCCCGTTTTAAATGATATGTATCATATCAATTGACCGGGAGCTTCCATGGCCGACCAGAGCGTATCGACGACCACCGCGGCGCCGTGCGCGCAGGCTTCCTCGACTCTGCCCCAGATAACCGTGCTCGCTGTGCTGGCGGCGACCGGAACGCTGGCCACCAACATCCTGTTACCTTCGCTGCCGCAGATGGCTGCATCGCTAAAAGTGTCGAGTGCGGCGGTCACGTCGGCCATCACGGTTTTTCTCGCCGTCTTCGCCCTCGGTCAATTGGTGGTCGGGCCGATATCGGATCGATATGGCCGGCGCTGGCCGGTGCTGACGGGCTTTGCGGTGTTCTTCGTCGGCAGCGTCTGGTGCGGCCTTGCCACTGACCTGCCGAGCCTTCTGATCGGCCGGGTTATTCAGGCCGCGGGCGCATGCGCGACCTCGGTGCTGTCGCGCGCGATAGCCCGCGATCTCTTCTCCGGCGCAGCCTTGGCGCGCGCGATGGCGCTGATCATGATCGCAATGGCAGCGGCGCCGGGTTTCTCGCCGTTGCTCGGCGGCGCGCTCGATCACACGTTCGGCTGGCGTTCCGAATTCGTCTTTGTCGGGGTGTTCGCGGCGATCGGTGCGATAGCCTATGGCGTGGTGCTCGGCGAAACCCATCGCTCGACCCGGATTCCGCTCAATCCGCTCGCGATCGCAAAGAACTATTTCGGTCTCATCGGCGATCGCCGCTTCCTGATGCCGGCGGCAACCGTCAGCCTGATCATGGGCGGACTGTTCTCGATGTTTTCGACAGCGCCGCGCATTTTGATCGAAGGCATGCACTTCACGCCGATCGAGCTTGGCCTGTTCTTCGCAGGCACGGTCCTGATCGTGTTCGCCGCCGGAATGCTGGCAACGCGGTTGGCGCCGCGCTTCGGGCTCGATCGTTCGATCCGGGGCGGACTAGCGGCGGCGGCCACCGGCAGCATCGCCATCCTGCTGGTATCGATCTTCAACCCGACCTTCCTGCCGTTCCTGGCGGCGATGTCGGTGTTTCTGCTCGGCATGGGCATCGTCAATCCGCTCGGCACAGCCCAGGCGCTCTCGCCGTTCGGCGAGAAAGCCGGTGCGGCGTCCGCGCTGCTCGGCTTCTGGCAAATGACGGGGGCGGCGATCGGGGTCTGGCTCGCCGCGACCGTATCGCATGACGCGATGTTCGCGCTTGGCATTGTCGTGACGATCGCCTCGCTGGCGGCGCTCGCGCTGTATGCGATGCGGGTGAAGGCGAACTAGAGCCTCGTTTCGATAGAATCGAAACCGGACTCTAGATTCTTGATTTGACGCATTTTCTTGATGCGAACCGGTCTCCACCCCGGATCACGTCCGGGGCAGGCTTTCGCTGGAAAACGCTCTAGTTCGCCAGATAACGCTCGTAGCTGCCGGTCACGACTTCATCCGAGGCAATGTCGGGATCGAGCGTATAGAGATCCCGCGCCCGGCCGATGCCGCGCAACGCAAACCGGCCGGTGGAGACCAGATAGCCGCGGCCGGTCGCATCGAGGCCGGTTCGAAAATCCGATGACACCAGCAGTTCGCGATCCACCGAACGGCACATCGACGCGATGCGGCTGACCTCATTGACCGCCGGCCCCACAGCGGTGAAATCGAGCCGGTCCTCGCTGCCGATGTTACCGTAAAACACCTCACCGACATGCAGGCCGACATGGGCCGTCGTTGTCGGTCTGCCGTCGGCGGAGCGGCGGGTGTTGAGCGAAATCATGTTGCGCCTGAAACGGTGCTCGGCCCGAAGCGCGGCCCGCCTGGCGGCTGTGATGTCTTGGTTGGTGAACATCGCCAGCACGCCGTCGCCGATCAGTTTCAGCACGTCGCCGTCCGCATCATGGATGGCGTCGATGGCGGCTTGCGCGTAATCGTTGAGAAACGGAATGATCTCGTCAGGTCCAATGGTTTCGCCGATCGCGGTCGAGCCGCGCAGATCGGAAAACCACAGCACGGCGTTGATGCGCTCGGTCACGCCGCGCGATATGCGCCCGCGCAGCACCTGCTCCGAAGCGTCGCGCCCGAGATAGACCCGGCCCAGCGTTCTCGCGATATCCACCTGAGCGGCAGACTTGATCGCCAACCCCAGCACCGGCACCAGGTCGCGCAGCGCCGACAGGCCCTGCTGACTGAATCCATCAGGCCGTCGGGTCAGCCAGTAAGAGTAGACGCAATCCATCTGGCCCAGCGTTCCGGCTTCGCCGAACCGATGCACGAAGGCTACGAAATGCCGGTGACCTTTCGCAGCGAGGTCAGAGATCATCGAGAAATCGAGCGAGGCGCAATCGGCGAGGTCGATCTGCAGCTCGTCGTGGCCGTGTTCGAGCATGTGATAGAAGGTCGAGCGCCGCCAGTTTTGAGCTGCCTCGCCCTCACTGGTCGAGCCGTACTCGAAGATGTCGCTCTCGTTGGTCTCAGTATCGTTCCAGCGAAATCCGCGCCCCTCGAAAATCGGATGCAGCGTATCAATGAAGACGAGGCCGCGCGACAGATCGAGACCCCCTGCCCGGCAGCGCTCGCAGAAACCGCGGATAAGATCGTTCTCGGGCAGGCCGGTCAGGCCCTGACCAACCAGCCAGTTCATCAGGTGCAGTCGGGGCGTGAGCTCCATAAGATATTATGCCGCGTAATCACGCGTGACGAAAGGCTTGCAGGGATCGAGCGAGCGGCGGGTAGCTATGTGACCTCATCCTGACTGGGATTGCTTCCGATTTATCCAAACAAGCGGACCATTTCAGCGTTCGTTGGCATATCTCAAGGTGGCCACCTTTGAGACATGCCGACTGGCGCCTGGATTGTCCGCTATTGGGGAAGACCGGACCGGCGCACGTCAAAGTGACACGATTGGACGGCGGGCTCAATTGGTCAGCGCAACACTCTAATCTTTTAGCAAAGATGGAGTGTGGGCATGAAACAGCGACGTCGCATTTATTACTCGACCGCTCAGCGGTCTGAGATCTGGGATCGCTGGCAGGCCGGCGAGCCGATGAGTTCGATCGGACGCCGATTTGACCGGGAGTCCTCGTCGGTCTTCTCTGTGATCTCGCCAACCGGTGGCATACGTCCTCCGGATCGGCACCGTGCCAAACAGGCGCTCGGCCTTTCTGAACGAGAGGAAATCTCTC
>NZ_JNIJ01000053.1 GCF_000701345.1 Bradyrhizobium sp. URHD0069
TGCCGCGCGCATCGTTGCGATCGGTCTTGTTGATCTGCGCCTGCAACACCGCCCGCATGTGCCGCGTCTCGACACAGATCGCTGGCAAACCTGCTTCGGCCAACGCGCTGAAAAGCCATTGCGATAGCGGCCCGGCTTCCAGTCCGATCCGCCTGAAGCGGTAGATGGGGTTCCGCAGAACCTGCAGCAGAGCTTCAGGCTCGCTCGCCACCTTCACTTCCCGCACGATCCTGCCCGTGTCATCCACAATGCAGACGCTGGTCTGCTTGACCGATACGTCTAATCCAGCAAAATGGTCCATGCTGCGCTTCTCCTTCTGATGCTTGAGGCCGTAGCCACGGACCTCGTTTCACCATCAGCCTGAAGCGCAGCACCAAAAATCTTCAGCTATCCACAAGCTGGGCCGGCCGATTACCCCATCTTTGGTGCGCAATCCGGACTCAAGTCGGACATCGCCCGGGGTCCGAAAAGTGCCGATTGTGTTCTCTAATGGGTCAAGGGCAACAGCTCGGTTCTGAGGGCGACGTCGTCGGGTGCCTGCGTTCTCTGCGTTCTCATGCGGCACTTGATGGGGTCAGCTGGGTGCGGAGCGGCTTGGTTGCAATCGCAGTCGGTTGACCGATCAACCGCATGCTACAGAATCAGCGCCATCATCCGTTCCCTCCCTCGGGCGTCGCTCCCGCTCGGGAGCTCGTTTTCGGCCTCCTGGCTGGCGCAGCGTTAATTCGCTACACACCAAATACCACCGCGAGGCCCCGGATCTGGTTCTCCAGCGTAACGCGCTGGCCGACCAGCTTCTTGCGGGCGATGATCAATGAGCGAATGGCGTGTGCCGGGAGCGACTTCACGTGCACGGGCTTGAAGAAACCGGTGCGGGCGAGATGTGCCAGGCCGCGCGCATCGTTGCGGTCGGTTTTGTGGGTCGCAAACGACTTCAGCGCCTGACGGGCCTGCCGGCTCTCCATACAGATCACCGGCACACCGCATCCGGTCAGGCCGTGATGGAGCATCGGGGCCATACGGCCGGTTTCGAACACGACCCGTCGACAGGCCGGCGCTCCGGCCAGCGCGGTTTTGATGTCGGCGGGCGTAGACGGTACCTTTATCTCGTGAATGACCGCGCCGTCTCGGTCCACGACGCACACGTGCGTCTCTTCCATCGACACATCAAGTCCAGCGAAATAGTCCATGGTCGGTCTCCTCTTCCAATGACGGAGCCGATCCTATCGGTCTCCGGAGAAGAGCTGCCGTCCATTACCCGATGTTGCAAAAGTCGAAAATCGAAGAACCCTGAATTTTTCGCGAAAGTTTCTTTTTTGACTTCCTTGCCGATGCGCCGCTCCGCAGCGCCGCTACGAAGGTTCGTGGTTGATTTTAGTTAAGGCGATGTGGTCCCTCATATCGCCGCGCGCGAAATGCATCAGCGGTGCTGCCGGAATTGGTGACATTGGCAAAGCCCGTGTCGGCGTAAATTCGGTTACTTGCGCTCATGATGGCGGCGCCAGCGTTGTTGGTCACCATCGCGTTGGTGGCGGCGTAAATGCCATAGAGGAAGGTGCCGGTGATGCTGCCGGAATGGGTGACATTGGCAAAGCCGTAATGCTGCCGGAATTGGTTGTATGGCAGAACCCGTGGTCGCATAAATTCCGGACTGGCCACCGGAGATGCTGGCGCCGGTGTTGTTGGTCATGGTCGCGCTCGTTCCAACAAGAATGCCGTATAAGGTGCTGCCGGTAATGCTGCCGCCCCCAAGCGGGAATATCTTGAGCAGGATTCCCGGAGTTTTTCCAATCTGAGGTTGGCATTTCACGCCCGTTCCAGGACAATCCTCTGCAACTGTACCTCGTGGGCAACAACCTGCGCTGACGGCATCACCCGTCGATGTGCTGTGGAAGCGCAGTAAACATGGCTTGCGACCACCGAGAATGAACTTTTTGCGTGGATTGCGCGGCCGTCGGGATTGTCTTACGCGGAGCGACGAGTGATCCGACGGCAAAAATCGGTTCCCGAACGTGGCTGTGGACGCACCGCGCAATTCTCCCGAATTTCGAGCGATGTCTCCGTATGTCCTGTAGCGTCAAGATTCAAAAGGACTACCATGCCAACAATCCAAAAGCCGCAACTCGACCATACATCTTTTCCCTGGCAGGACCAGTCGGACCGGTTCCACATGGAGTTGGAGGCGCAAAGGGCGCAAATTTTAGAACGATCTGGCTTCAACAGAGAGTTTGGCAATTCAGGTGACGTCCCCAGCATCAATGCGGAAAGGGAAGGCGCCGCATTCATTCTTGAGCTGAGCGGCATCCTTTCGCAGGCCGCGGCCATCAAGATGGACGCGGGCTACAAGCCGGCCAATAAGGTCATCGCGACGCTGAAATCGATCAAGAAGGATCCGTCGCTCATTCTCACGGGAGGTGTCGAACCAGAGGCGCTGGCCATGGTGGCATCGAACTACCAGCGCGGCGACGAGAAGCCGGGGACGTATTGGTTTGAGGTCGACAGATCTGACGACGTGCCATTTCCGGCTCCGCAGCGGGTTAGCAAAGCAGCTTCAGTCGCCCTCGACAAATTGTCCGCCCGTCGCGGTCAACCCAACAATATCATGCTGGATTTTCTCGAAGACAAACTATTAGCGTGTTATCTGCGCTTTAACCTGAGCGCGCGGCGACGCTCTGTTGCGGCTGATGGCGATGGGTCCCAAGCGGAAGCTGGACCATTTCTCGAGTTTTTGTCTTCAGTCATTGCCCCGCTGAATCGTTTCCTCATCCAACTGCCAGCATGCTACGGCGCCAAAGTTGTATCGGCACCGGAACTGGCACGCCGTGCGCTACGCCACCGCGGAAAATCTCGCATCGGACGGGTCTAGAAAGTTGACTTAGGGCTTTTCCGCATATCACCCAATTCCCCCCATAACTGATGGCACGACGGGGACCTGCGTCTGGCTCCAGATGGTGACGATGCGCACCGCATCGCGCGACGTAAGTCGCGGAAACCGAACCAATGGAGACCGCAGGTGAAAAAAAACCTCGACCCCCGCCGCGACATGGAGATTCCCAAGGACATTGCACCGTTCGTAGCCAAATGTCCGCCCCTGCTGCCGGGCGAATCGGACATGCAGTATTACGCGTTGTTCGACATGTTGATGGAAGAAATCCGTCCCGATACCACGACGGAGTGGTTGGCGTTGGCCGATATCGCCGGACTGTGTTGGGACGTCCAGCGTTATCGGGTTTGGAAGGGCTCCATCCTCAACATCTATCGCCGCTCCGCGCTGGAGACGGCACTGCGCGATACGCACCGCTCCCGCGCCCAAGGCTTCGGGTGCGACGCGCCGGCATTCTTCGGCATCGCGAGGAAGGAGGCCGAGGAATGGCGGACGGATCCGGAGAAGCGCCAGGTTCTGGACGCGCGCCTCGCGGAGCATGGTTATGATGAAGTAGCCCTCAATGCCGGGGCATTGTTGGAAGCAATGGAGCCGCTCTCGAAAATCGAGCGGTTTCTGTCCTCCGCCCGCGGTCAGCTCAATGCAATGCTGAAGGAGGTCTATGTGCGCAGGGCGTTCGCGGAACGCGCGCGCCAGGCGCTCGAGAAGCGCCTCCAGCCTGCGGTGTCGGCCACCGAGCTGAAGCAGATCGAGAAGAATCACTAAGCGGGTACCATGACCTCCACCCGCAAGCTCGAATCCAACAAGCGCAATGCCTCCCGGAGCACCGGTCCACGGACCCCGGGAGGCAAGTTACGTTCACGAACCAATGCTCGCCGGCACGGTCTTGCGACCCCTGTTGAACACGATTGTGAAGCAAGAGGCAGGATTGAGTATTTAACCGCAATTCTGGCTGAAGGCAGCCATGATTGCGAGCGCATAGAGCAGTCGCGCATCCTCGCCGCATGTCATCTCGACCTGCACCGGATCCGATCAGCCCGTTACGAGGTATTCCTGACAATCGATAATCTGGAAAATGCGAGCTGCAACGATCTTGAGACCGCGATGCGCGCAATGGATAAAATCAACCGGTACGAAAGGAGGGCATTGTCAAAGCGCAGGCGGGCATTTCGCAAATCGGAGGCCTGCTAAGTAACCGAAACAACCGCTGCCGGCAAAGGTTGGCGATTTCGTAATATCCTGCGCCGGCTTGTGGCTCAACCTTTACGTATTTCTTCGCGACTAGCCATTCCAGAAGACGGTGATTTGGACAACCTAAGAGAAGTACAAGGTGGTAATAACACATATGATTGTATGGGACAGCCAGCGACCTGGCGCTCAATTTGGCAGAACGAACCCAAACTCCAGAATTCGGCAGAACGAACCCAATCAGTCTTGTGACGCAACCCCGAAGCGCGTCTTGCGGCAAGACCCTCGACGCGAATACAATTTTGGATGAGGTGCCGTCGGCTACCTCTCGGTTCATCTGCTTCGCAACGGAAGGGTCAGCGATCTCCCATGAAGGATTTTGCCGGAAAGATCGCTGTCATTACCGGAGGCGGTACGGGCATGGGCCGCGAACTCGCGCGCCAGCTGGTCGCCGAGGGTTGCAATGTCGCGATGTGCGACGTCTCCGCGGACGCGATGGCCGAGACAAAACGGCTTTGCGAGGTGGAAAAGCTGCCGCAAGGCCTGCGCGTCACCACGCATATCGCCGACGTCTCCATCGAGGACCAGCTAAAGCGCTTCCGCGACGAGATCATCGAGCAGCAGGCAACCGACAGGATCCATCTGTTGTTCAACAACGCCGGTATCGGCGGCGGCGGCAGTATTTTCACCAACACCCGTGAGCAGTGGGAAAGGACGTTTAACATTTGCTGGGGTGGGGTTTACCTGGGCGTGCGCACCTTCCTGCCGATGCTGGTGAAGGCCGACGAGGGCCACATCGTCAATACCTCCAGCGTCAACGGGTTCTGGGCCTCCGTCGGGCTTGGCGTATCGCACACCGCCTATAGCGCCGCCAAATTCGCCGTGAAGGGCTTTACCGAAGCGCTGATCAACGATCTCCGGCTCAACGCCCCGCACATTAAATGCTCCGTCGTGATGCCGGGCCATATCGGCACCTCGATCGTTTCCAATTCCCGCAAGGTGCAGAACGGCACTGATTCTGAGCGTCTGGGCGAGAATGAAATCGCGCAGACCCGCGTTCGCCTGACCGCAGCCGGCATCGATGCATCAAAAATGTCGGACGAGGACGTTCAGGCGGCCGCCGCCGAACGCGCCCGCAGCTTTCGGGAGGAGGCGCCGACCACGGCCGCCCAGGCCGCCAAGATCATTCTCGATGGCGTCAAGGCCGGGCGCTGGCGCATTCTGGTCGGCGATGACGCGCAGCGCCTCGACGAGCGGGTGCGGCAAACGCCGGAGCGTGCGTACGATGCTGAGTTTTACCAGAGCTTTGCCGCCGAGGTTGGCTGGCGGATGGGATAAACGGATGTCATTCGGGCACGCGAAGCGAACCCCGGAATCTCGACATTCCGGGTTCGCATCTTCGATGCGCCCCGGAATGACGGATGCGTCTGGATGCCGGCCGCGTGACTGCCTCACATCACGCCGCGCGTACGCTGTGCAAAAATTTATCGACTTCACCCTTGAGGTGAACGCTCACCTCCGAAAGCGCCTGCGCCCATTTTCAGCATTTGACCGGTCGTCGTTCCGGTTTCGCTGGCTCCCTTGGCGACATGTTTGATATTGTCGGCAACATCGAGGGTGCCGCTGGCGGCGGCCCGGACGCCTTCCGCCTTTATTTAAGATCCGCTTGACAGATATTGATCACGCCCCGGATGACGCGTCTCACTCATCCATGCACCACCGTCTTCGCGATCATGCAATGGATGCCCTTGGAGCCGTTCACGGTCTGGGTCACGCGCAGGTCCGCGGCGAGACTACAGAGCGTGTAGGCATCCTCGCGCGACAAATTGCGCTTTTCGCCGAGCAGCACGATCATGTCGCGCAGCGCCCGCACCACGCACTGATCGAGGTCCGGATCCATCGCCATCGTCATGTAGTGCGTGGGCGTTTCAGCGCGGGGATAATCGAGCCGCAAATCCTTGCGCAGCGTCAGCCTAAAACGACCCTGCAGCGCGGTCTCGATCGCGGTGACGCAGACCTCGCCGTCGCCCTGGACACCGTGACCGTCGCCGCAGGAAAACAGCGCTCCCGGTACAAACACCGGCAGATAAAGTTTGGCGCCGGGGATCAGCTCCTTGTTGTCGAGATTGCCGCCCATCGCGCGCGGGATCAGCGAGGTGATGCGGCCCCAAGCCTGCGGCGGCGCTACGCCCATCACGCCGAAGAACGGCTTAAGCGGCAGATCGAGTCCCCAGGGGAGCCGGCCCACCATCCGCTGCTGATCGAGCGGAATATTCATCAGCCGTGTTTCATGGAAATCGTCGGGCAGGGTGCCGGCCAACGGACGAATCAGGTTGTAGCCCCAATCCTGCCTCAGCCTGACATCGAGGATTTCGACCTCCAGCACGTCGCCGGGTTCGGCACCTTGCACGGCAATCGGACCGGTCAGGATATGGCCCGGCAGCATCCGTTCGTTTTTCGCATGAACGTCGGCGAGTTCGGGCGGGACGTGAAACCTGTTCCTGTCCGGCACCACGTCGGGGCCGCCAGTGATGGTGTCGATCGTCACTTCATCGCCGCTGGCGATGGTGAGCACAGGCTTCAGCTTCGCTTCAAAAAAACCCCAGTGGCAGGTCTCGGGGCTGGAATGCAGATGATGATGGGTCATGAAGGGCTTTCTTGTCGGCTTAGTGGTTACTCTACTCGTCGTTGCCGGGCATAGTAGTCCGCGTTGCGCAGACTACGTAGACTTGTCTGCGTTCCTGGCAATTTCGCCTTCGAATTGCGCTCTTGTGAAGATGGATGGATACGTGGATCAAGTCCGCGTATGACACTGGAATATGAGGTTCGGCGCAACATCCATCCGAAAGAGAATCCGCATTGTTCTTCGTACTCTCCAAGACCCTCGGCATCATGCTGTTGCCGACCAACTTCCTGATCGGAATCGGTGTGCTCGGCGCGATCCTGCTGGCCACGCGATTCGCTTCGCTTGGTCGCAAGCTCCTGATCGCTTCCGTGGCGTTGCTCGCGATATGCGGGTTCTCTCCGCTGGGAAACCTGCTGCTCTCTCCGCTGGAGTCGCGCTTTCCGTCGTGGGATGCCGCGCGGGGCGCGCCCGATGGCATTGTCATCCTCGGCGGATCGATCGACCCGGACCTGTCAGCCGTGCACCACGTAACGGTGTTCCACGGTTCGGTCGATCGCATCATTGCCGGCGCCGCGCTGGCCCATCGCTATCCCAAAGCACGCATCGTCTTTTCCGGCGGAAGTGCCAATCTGGTTGCGGACGACGCGGCGAAAGAAGCCGATTACGCCATAACGGTCTTCGAAGCTCTCGGCGTCTCCAAAGCGCGCTTGATCATGGAACGGCTCTCGCGCAACACCCAGGAAAATGCCGAATTTTCGAAGGCAATCGCCGCGCCGAAAAGTGGCGAGCGGTGGCTGCTGGTGACCTCGGCCTATCATATGCCGCGGTCGGTTGGGCTTTTCCGCAAGGCCGGTTTTGCCGTCGAGCCGTATCCGGTCGATTGGCGCACGGGCAGGGGCGCTGATCTTCTGACGTTTGCAAACCTGGCGGTTGACGGGCTGGAACGGACGGACGCAGCCGTGCGCGAATGGATGGGCCTTGCGGCCTACCGGGCCAGCGGCAAGATCGATGAGTTGCTGCCGGCGCCGGCACGGAACTAGAAGCGCCGGTCGCAACCGGCGAACAATCCGGCTAGGATGACACCTCAGACGACGTGCAGTGGTCGGCCTGTCGTTTAAGGGAGTGTCAATTCATGCAGCAAGCAGCAACGCAAGGGGAAACCCTCGATTTGGCCGGCATGGTGGCCGATTTGAACAGCCTGCTTCGCCTGAAGACCACCGTGATCGGCATGAAGATGTTCGCGCGGGTCGAGGAGATGACGGCGATACCGAAAATCCGGCGGCCGACCGCTATTCACACCACCGACCAGATCGTTAGCATGGCCTCGCGGCTGGGCTGGACTGTCGGCATCACCGCCGACGATCTCGTTGGCTCGCAATGCCGCGCGGTGATCGGCCTTGCGCCTCAGGACGAGAAGTGGCTCGCCGGTCAAGCTTATGTCGGCGTCTGGCACGAGACGGCCGAAGATGCGCGCAAGCGCCAGGAGGCGTTGGACGTCGTCGCCTTCGGTAAATACCAGGCGCTGGTGGTGAGCCCGCTCGCCAGCGGCCGGCTCAATCCGCCCGATATTTGCCTGGTCTACGCGACGCCGGGTCAGATGATCATCCTAATCAACGGCCTGCAGTATACCGGCTACAAGAAATTCGAATGGGGCGTGGTTGGCGAGACCGCGTGTGCCGATTCATGGGGACGGGCGCTCAAAACCGGCGAGCCCAGCCTGTCGTTGCCGTGCTATGCGGAGCGGCGTTACGGTGGCGTGCCGGATGAAGAGATGCTGATGGCGTTGTCGCCTAAGCATCTGGCGAAGGCGATCACCGGTATGAATGCGCTTGCGAAGAACGGCCTGCGCTATCCGATCGCGCCCTATGGTATCCAAAGCGACGTTCGCGCCGGCATGGGCGTTTCCTACGCTAGGAAGTAGAAGAAGCCGCGCATCCAACCTATCCGCAGCATCCCAAGGAATTGTATATGAAGGCCTCGTCGAAATTCGACATCATTGTCTATGGCGCCACCGGCTTCACCGGTCAGCTCGTCGCCGAATATCTCGCGGCGCATTATGCCGGAAAATCCGATCCGAAATGGGCGATGGCCGGCCGCAGCCTGGACAAGCTCGCATCGGTGCGCGACGCGATCGGCGCGCCCGCCGACACGGCTTTGATCCAAGCCGATGCCAGCGATCCCGTATCGCTGAAAGCGATGGTCGACCAGACCCGATCGGTGCTGTCGACCGTCGGCCCCTATCAGCTCTACGGCTCGGAGCTGGTTGCGGCCTGTGCGGCCACGGGTACCGACTACCTCGATCTCTGCGGCGAGCCGGTCTGGATGCGCCAGATGATCGAGGCGCACCAGGTGACCGCGCAATCGAGCGGCGCGCGCATCGTGTTTTCCTGCGGCTTCGATTCGCTACCGTTCGAACTCGGCGTGTTCTTTTGTCAGGAAACGGCAAAGAAGACCCTCGGCGCGCCGGTCAGTCGCGTCAAAGGCCGCGTGCGCGCCATGAAGGGCGGGCCCTCGGGCGGCACCGCGGCAAGCATCAAGGCGACGTTTGCGGCCGCCGCGAAAGACCTCAGCTTGGTGGCGCTGCTGAAAAATCCGTTCGTATTGACGCCGGGCTTCGAGGGTCCGAAACAGCCGCCGGGCAACAAGCCGTTGTTGGACCAAGAGTTAGGCATGTGGACGGCGCCCTTCGTGATGGCGACCATCAACACCCGCAACGTGCACCGCTCCAACCTCCTGCTGGGCTTTCCTTACGGCAAAGACTTTGTCTATGACGAGATGGTGCTGACCGGCGCAGGCGAAAAAGGCGAAGCCAACGCCAAGCGCGTGGTCGCCGCCAATGCCGCGATGGGCGGGCCGGGCGGACCGAAGCCGGGCGAGGGCCCGTCGAAAGAAGAGCGGGAGTCCGGCCTTTACGATCTGCTGTTCGTCGGTATCGGCGAAGGCGGTCGTCAGGTTCGCGTTGCGGTCCGCGGCGATCGCGATCCCGGTTATGGATCGACGTCGAAGATGATCGCGGAATGTGCGATCTGCCTTTTGCGCGACACGCCGGAAGTGCCAAGCGGCATCTGGACCCCCGGCGCAGCCATGGGTAACCGTTTGATCAAGCGGCTTATCGATCACGCCGGCTTGACGTTTGAGGTCGAGGCGTAGGCTTGGGCGGTCTACGTAGTGCTGGGATCGCCGGGCGCTATCAGCGTCTGGTCTGCAGTCGCCTTGTAGCGTTGCGCGGCGGCGAACATGCCCCACATTGCGCCCAGCATCATCCAGAAGTGCCGCCAGTGGTCGGTGTCGATGATGAAGCTTTCGCCGACGGTTGCGAGAAACGCCGCAAAGATCGCGAGATAGGCGCGCTGCCAGGGCACCCGGACGAAGACGTAGCGAAACCCGATGATGACCGTGACAAACACCAGCGCGGGATAGCAGACGCCCGCGATCCAGCCGCCGGACATGAAGGCGTTCAGATAGGAGTTGTGGGTGTCCTCGGGGAAGTAGCGGCTAAACTGTAAGGGGCCGATGCCGAACGGCAGGTCGAGCGCCATCTCCGCGCCGAGGATGTGCCGTCCGAACCTCCCGAAGCGGCCCTCGTCGTAGCTCTGGTCGAGGCTGGCGCGCTGCCGGAACATCTCGCTGATGGAATCGAACGACAACAGCACGGCGATCAGCATCACCACGATGATAGCCGCGACAACCGCCGTCACGATGATACGCGAGCGTTGCGCGTACGATTGACTGGTCAGGACCATCAACGCCAGCATGAACGCCGACGCGATGGCGAGCCCGCCCCATGCCGCGCGCGAAAACGCCAGCAGGATCGCAATCGCCATGATACCGAGCGCAATCGTGCTCCGGAAGGATTTCCCGACACCGTCGGAGACGACGCTTTGCAGCACAAACAGAGCGGGAAGGATCAGGAACGCGCCCAGCACGTTCGGGTCCTTGAAGGTGCCGCGCGCGCGCTCGTACAGCGTCAGCAGGTCGCGTCCGCCGGGGACGAGATTGAAATAGCCGGCGATGCCGGCAATCGATGCTATCAACGCGCCCACGATAAGGCCACGCCGAAGCATGTCCAGCCGAGCCGCGGTGTCTTCGGAGATAACCATCGCAAAGAAGATCACCGTGACCGCCATGTACCAGGATGTCGCAACCCAGTTCACGACCTCCGGCTTGTCCATCAGCGAGGTGGCGCTGATGCTGTAGCCGATATTGATCAGGAACAGCAGCAACAGTAGCGGCATGAAAACCAGTCGCAGCCGCAAGCCCGTCGCAAAGAAGATGATGCTCGCCGACAGCGTCAACAGTTCGTAAGGGCTGGGTTCGATGAAAACGATCGCCACGGACGCGCCGGCCAGCCACAGCAGCGCGCGTTGCAGGGCGAGTACACCCGGCGCAACCGTCACTGATGAAGGGTAGCTCTCGGCCGTCGCCGCATGCGCCATTACACACTCTTGAACTTACGCAACTCGTACGCAACGCTTCAACCAAATACGTCTCATTCAACGGCGTTGAATCAGACTTTAACGTTCTCTGTTTTTAACATGACATTTTCGGGAAAGGCCGGTTCCCACTCCAGATCATGCTCTAGTAAGCGTTTTCGCCCTTCGTCATCAGCGCCAGCGGTGTCTTGAGAAGAATGTATAGGTCGAACAGCACCGACCAGTTCTCGATGTAGTAGAGATCGAACTCGACGCGCTTCTGGATCTTCTCCTCGCTGTCGACCTCGCCGCGCCAGCCATTGATCTGCGCCCAGCCGGTAATGCCCGGCTTGACCCGGTGCCGCGCGAAATAGCCGTCCACGGCCTCGTCGAACAGCCGGCTCTGCAATTTACCCTGCACCGCGTGCGGACGAGGACCGACCAGCGAGAGATTGCCCTTGAACACGACGTTGAAGAGCTGCGGCAGTTCGTCGAGGCTGGTCTTGCGGATGAAGCGTCCGACGCGGGTGACGCGCTTGTCGTTCTTGGTCACGACCTTCGAGGCCAACGGGTCGGCCTGATCGTGGTACAGCGAGCGAAACTTGAAAACGTCGATGCGCTCGTTGTTGAACCCGAACCGCTTCTGGCGGAACAGCACCGGACCGGGGCTGTCGAGCCTGATCGCGAGTGCGACCACCGCCATCACAGGCAGCGCCAACAGCAGAATGATCGCGCCGACTAGATGGTCGAACAGCCACTTCATCACCAGATCCCAGTCGGTGATCGGCGCCTCGAAGACATCGAGGGTTGGGACCTCGCCCAGATATGAATAGGAGCGGGGGCGGAAGCGCAGCTTGTTAGTGTGAGCGGAAAGCCGGATATCCACCGGCAGCACCCAGAGTTTCTTCAGCATTTCGAGAATCCGCGTCTCCGCCGAGATCGGCAACGCGAACAGCACGAGGTCGACGCGGGTGCGGCGGGCGAATTCGACGATATCGTCGACCTTGCCGAGTTTGGGGCAGCCCGCGCAGGTCTCGAGCGCGCGATTGTCGTTGCGGTCATCGAATACGCCTAGGATATGGAGGTCCGAATCGTCCTGGGCCTTGAGCGCGTCGACCAGCTGTTCGCCGCTCTGATCGGAGCCGACGATGATGGTGCGGCGGTCGAGGCGGCCCTGGCGCGCCCAGCCGCGTATCATCACACGCAGGAACAGGCGTTCGGCAATGAGTGCGGCGAGGCCAACAATGAAAAATGCCGAAAGCCAGAGCCGCGATACTTCGCTGCCGAGTTTTGCGAAGAACGATGCGCCGATAAACAGCAAAAATACGAATGCCCAGGACGAGAACATCCGCGTCATCTGCCGGAGCTGACCGCGAAACATCTGCACTTGATACATGTCGGCGGCCTGGAAGCAGACCACCGCGGTTGCGGTCATACCGAAAATGGCTGCGACATATTCCCAACGAAAGCCGCTGAGAGGCACCACATATGCCAGATAAAGCGCGATGCCGACGAGGCTGAGCAGGACAAAGTCCGCAACGCGAACGACGCCCGAGATCACGATCGGCGAATACGCCCGGGGCACCTTCTGGTTGGTGACGGCTAGGGCCGCCTGCGACAGCCGGCGGCGTCGTTCGATGAGAGGGCCATTCGCCGTGGCGGAAGTTGCGGCATCTAGCGTGGAGCGTGCGTTGATCGGTTCCACTGTTTCTGAGCCCGTTCTTGCACCGGCATCGAGGCACGCGCTGCCGAGGCGGAATTCCTCGCCTCACGACTAACGGACAAATCGGAAGAAACAGTTATCGCTGGTAAAGAGCGGTTAACGATTGGCAAACGCGTCGCGGTAGCCTGCCAGCACGCCTTCGACCATCGCCTTCTGCGAAAAATGCATGAAAATCCTGTGTCGCAGCGATTTTGCGCGCGCCTCCGCGGCGGCCGTGTCATCCAGCGCAGTCCCTATCGCTTCGGCCGTCGCGTCTGCGCTATGGGGGGCAAACAACGCTTCGGTGTGCGGCCCAAAAATTTCGGGAATGCCGCCGACATTAGCGGCGACCATTGGAACTCCCGCCGCGGCCGCCTCGATCACCACATACGGCATCGAGTCCCCGCGGGAGGGAACGACCAATAGCTTGCCCCTGGAGAACCCCTGTCGCGCCTTGACGTGACCGATGAATCGCGCCGCCTCGGCAAGACCGTGCCCCTGGACTTGAGCCTTGAGGGCCTCAATTTCCTCACCGTCACCGGCAAGCGTCAGCGTGACCAGCTTGCCGGTGGCGCGCAGGCGCGCCACGGCATCGATCAGGAGGTCGGCCCCCTTGATGTTTCTGAACTCGCCGACATAGACGACGTCGGTGGCATCATCCGCCTTAACGACCGGATCGAATTCATCCGCGGTCACGCCGTTGAATACGCAGCGCACCAGGCCGGTCGGTGTGCCGATGGTGCGCTGATAGGTATCACGCGCGAATGCGCTTTCGAACAGGAAGAGATCGGTGCTGTTCATCAGCACGCGTTCGAGACGGCTATAGAATGCGCCTTTCAGCGTCTCCAACGGATAGTGCAGCGAACCGCCATGCGGCGTGTAGACCCGAATGGTGTGCTTTGAACGAGGTCCCAGGCGGGTGAAGACGCCCGCCTTGGCGCCGTGGCCATGCAGGACATCCGGCTTCAGCCGCCGGATCAGGTACATGAAATGCGCCCACACCGGCATGTCGCTGGGATGAGGCTCGCGACGAATGGCAAGGCGCCGAACGCCAAGCTTGAGGCGCGGGGCGATTTCCTCAAGCGCTGCCTCGGCACGGTCGCCGCCGGTGAGACTGTCAGCGATAATACCGACGTGGTGGCCACGGTCGGCCTGTCCATTGGCGATATCCAGGATGTGACGGAAGATTCCGCCGACCGGCGCGCGAACCGCGTGCAGGATACGAAGCGGTTGATCTGACGTCGCGGGCATGATCAGAACCAGCGTTCGCCGACCAAAACAGTGTCGCCGGGGCTTATGGCAGTGCCGAGCGGCACCACAGCGCGCAGCGCGCCCGAAGCGCCGGTGTGGGTGAGCGTGACGCCGTCGCGCTTGGCGCGCGGCGAGAAGCCGCCGGCGATCGCCACCGCGCTTTCGACGGTCATGTTGGGCACGTAAGGATATTGGCCGGGGGCGGCGACTTCACCGAGAATAAAGAACGGTCGATAGGCTTCGATCTCCACCGCGACCGAGGGTTCGCGGATGTAGCCTTTGCGCAGCTTGGCGGTGATCTCCGCAGCCAGTCCCACGGGCGTTCGTCCGCGCGCCGGCACCGAGCCGATCAGCGGCATGGTGATCGAGCCGCCGGCATCGATCGCGTAAGTGTTGGTGAGACCTTCCTGGCCGTAGACCACGACCCGCAGCCTGTCGCCGGCATCGAGCCGATAGGCTGCGTCGTATCTGACCGGGATCGGAGCGGCGGCGTAGGCCGCGGCAGTCGGGGCAGGGGTCACGCCGTAGGACCGCCCGTAGGCCATTGCATCGAGATCGCTTCGCGGTTGGACCACGGCGACCGGCGCGGCTCCGCGCATGCAGCCCGACAGAGCGAGCGCAGCGAACAAACACAAAATGACGGCGCACACGCCTCGCATCGGCAATCCACGGGCAAGTATCGATTCCGATTAAAGGACCCTCATGGTTAACAAAGCATGACCGCGACGGCCCGGACGCCGATATCGAGAGCAAGTCGGAGTTAACCCAGCGGCAACCTTAATGGAGTGTAATCGCCAGGGCTTGAGTAGGGTCGTAGCGTGTGCGGGAGTGTGCGATGCGTTTAGCGTTCTGGCGTGCAGGTAAGGACAGGGGGCTCGTCGCGCGGGTCGTCTCAAAGCCTGCGCCAGCTACCTATAAGCCGGCGGCCGCCTCCCTGTCGGATGATCTGGATTTGCGCGCGCTTGGCCAAGCGCTCCTGCGCAAGCGGGGCTGGATCATCATTCCGACGTTGCTTGCCTTCGTCCTCTCGCTTGCCGCCGTCAATTTGGTTACGCCGCGCTACAAATCCGAAGCGCGCATCCTGATCGACGGGCGCGAGAACGTCTTTCTGCGGCCAACCGGCGAGCGCAATGAGGAGCGCGCTGCGCTCGATGCCGAGGCCGTGACCAGTCAGGTCCAGCTATTGTTGTCCCGCGATCTTGCGCGCGAGATCATTAAGAAGAACAAGCTGGCCGAGCGCCCCGAGTTCGATCTGGTACTGCAGGGTTTTTCGCCCGCGAGGTCGCTACTGGCCTTGTTCGGGATCGGCCGCGATCCATTCTCGCTGACGCCGGAAGAGCGCGTGCTGGAGGCCTATTACGACCGGTTCACCGCCTATGCGGTCGATAAATCACGCGTCATCGTCATCGAATTCCAGTCGCGCGATCCGGAGTTGGCGGCGCGCGTCGCCAACTCGATCGCCGAAGGCTACCTCGTGCTGCTGCAGGGTGCGCGGCAGGAGCAGGCCAAGTCTGCGGGCCAATGGCTGTCAGGCGAAATCGAAAACCTGCGCAAGAAGGTTGCAGAAGCGGAATCGCGGGTCGAGGATTTTCGCTCGAAGTCGAGCCTGTTCGTCGGTACCAACAACACCACGCTCTCCAATCAGCAGATGGGCGAACTGAATACGCAATTGAACAACGCGCGAGCGCTGAAATCCGACGCGGAGTCGAAAGCGCGGATGATCCGTGAGATGCTTCAGAGCGGCAAGCCGATCGAGGCTTCCGAGGTTCTCAATTCCGAACTGACCCGAAGGCTATCCGAACAGCGCGTCACGTTGCGCGCACAGCTTGCCGAGCAGTCATCGACGCTGCTCGACGGCCATCCCCGCATCAAGGAGCTGAAGGCGCAGCTTGCGGACCTCGACCGCCAGCTTCGCGAAGAAGCGGGCAAGATTTCCCGTTCGCTGGACAATGATGCGCGCATTGCCGGCGGCAGGGTCGAGGGCCTAAGTGCAAGCCTTGAGCAATTGAAAAAGCAGGCAACCTCGACCAACGGTCAGGACGTCCAGCTTCGCGCGCTCGAGCGGGAAGCCAAGGCGCAGCGCGATCTTCTGGAATCATATCTGGCAAAATACCGTGAAGCCAACACCCGCGAGAACATCGAAGCCGGTCCCACGGATGGCCGGGTCATTTCCCGCGCAACCGTTTCCAACACCCCGGCATACCCGAAGAAGTTGCCGATCGTGCTGATCGCGACACTGGCGACGTTAATGCTGAGCGCGGGCGCGATCGCAACCGGCGAATTACTGCGCATGACGGCGCCCCGCGCGACGGCAGCGTTCACATCGCGGCCGGCTCCGGGTCGTGCGCCGGCGACCGCCGCGGCCGTCACTTTCACCGACGATCCCGCTTCGGCTGCAGATCGCGCGCCGGTGTTCGAAAGTCGTCCCGAGATTCAAAGCGAACCCGCCCCGGAGATTGTGCCCGAGCTCGCCGAGATCGAACGACTCGCCGAGCATTTGCGCGGCGCAGGCGAAGCGGCTCGCAAGGTCGCGATTCTCGGCACCGCTTCGAACGAGTGCATCACGTTGACGGCGTTGACGCTGGCGCGCCTGATCGCGCGCCATGCAAGGGTCGCGGTGGTCGATCTGTCGGCGTCGTCACCGACGATATGGTCGGTATCGGTCGATTCGGCCGCGCCGGGGCTGGCGGAACTGATGCTGGGCGAAGCCTCCTTCTCGCAAGTCATCACCAAGGACCGGCTGTCGCGGGTTCACCTGGTGAACGCCGGCCGACCGGGTTTTGACCGCGCATTGCTGCAATTGCCGCGGCTTACGCTTGCGATCGATGCGTTGCTGAGGGTCTATGACCACGTGTTGCTGGATGCAGGCTCCGCTTCCGATCTGCCCGCGGAGTTGCTGACAACACAAGCGCGCGCGGTAGTGGTGCCGGATGCCTCGATGGCCGCTGACGCCCGGGCTCTGATGTGCGATCAGCTCCGGGCGGTAGGCTTCAGTGAGGTGACGATGCTGAGCAAGCCGTGGCAGCCATCAGAGGCGGCCGAACCCGGCCCGCGCGTGGCAGCCGCCTGAACGCGGTGCTCGCTTCGGTCGTCAAGGAAGTCTTCGTTCAGCGGTGAAGCGCGCTTCGCAGCTTTTGCGCCAGGTCAAAAAGCACCTGATGATGCTTCACCAGATGCTTGGCACGGTTGAGGCCTGACATCGCGCATGCTGCGATCTTGCCGCGCCGGCTGAGCGGGATGAAGCAATCGAAAATCGGCTCGTCGCTCTTGCAGAACAGCCTTTTGTAGTCATCCGACCCGATCCCGAGATCGAGCGCACGATAGCCGCGCTCGGCATAGTGATCGACGATGTTGCGCATCAGGATCAATCCGGGGCTGTATCGCGAATTGTCTGACATCGTGTAAGTATTGAACATCATCGAAAAGCGATGCCCATCGGCGATGCCGGCGAAGATCGCGATGACCTCGTCGTCGCATTCGAGGGCGTGAATATCGATAACGTGACCGCCATCCGCGAGCGGCGCCATGCAAGCACCTCGGATAAAATCCTCGATGCCGGGGTCTGCGAACACATTGGGTAGTTTCTGTTCCGCCATACGCAACGGCTTGACGGAGAAGAACCAATCGAGCAGCCGCTTGATCTCGGTATCAGTCGCAGCCAGGCCATAGCGATAGCCCGATAGTGTTTGCAGCTTGCGCTCCTTGGCCTTGAGCCGGCGACGGAACGAAGTGCCGATCCGCGCGGTGGGCGGCTCGCCGGGCACAATCGTCATCAGCGGGCAATCGTTGGCGGAGGGTTGGCTCGGCAGCAGCGCCATCGGATTCGGCAAATCCCGCCAGCGCAGCGGCTGTTGCTTGAGCGCCAGAACGTCGACCGCGGAGTGCTCGCGTATCGCCGATATCAGCGCATCCAGATCGTCCGCGGTGGCGTCGGCGGCAAACTTCCGGTCCCAAAGCGCCATGTTGAAGGTGGCGTGCTTGCCACCCAGGAAGCGAGCGGCACGAATGCCGTATCTTCGTGTGAGTACGAGCGGCAGCAGCAACAGCGGCCGGCGTTCGGCGTCATAGGCGACGACGATGAAAGGCAGAAGACCGTCACATTGTCCGACCTGCCGTTGCCAAAGACTCAGGAAATCGAAGCGCTGATACGCCGTGGAGAATTGTTGTTGATCTTCGAGACTGCGCCAGATCGTCTCCGCCTGGCTGAGATCGCGGAGAATATCGACGCTAGCGATGCGGCTTATCCTCGACCACGGTTTCACTTCTGCCGTCCGGCTTTCGATCGCGGCAGCCATGGTCATTGCGAAACCTGTCCAATAGCAAATTATTTACATTTTTCGGCTTTGGCCGACCTTTACAAACAAATGTCAACAAAGAGTAATGACAATGCAGCTGCGGCGGAGTGGGACTGGCCGCATCGAGGGCGAACCTTGCCATCTGACATCAGTTTTTTGGCGAGCCTGAAGCTCGAGCTCGCCTATTTCAGCGGCCTGCCGTGGCTGAAGGGGCGGGGAGCCGGTGGCGCCGGCGTCATCTTGCGCTTTGAGCGCGTGCGCCCCTCGCGCGCTGGGCGCTTTCAGCCGCTCAAGTCACAGGAAATCACGCCGCAATTTCTCGATCGAACGATAGGGGCATTGAAGCGCTGGAAATTCGATATCGTTTCAATGGACGAGGTCTGCCAGCGGGCGGTTGCGCTGGCCGCGCCAAGGCGATTTGTGTGCCTGACCTTCGACGGCGGCTACAAGGATCTGATGACGTCGGCCTATCCGGTGTTGTCGCGACACGACGTTCCCTTCACCGTTTACGTGCCGACGGCGTTCCCGGACCGCCTTGGCGAGGCGTGGTGGCTCGCGCTGGAGGAAGTGATCGCGCGCGAGAATCGCCTCAGCCTCGTGGTGGATCGCACCGAGCGGCGTTTCGATATCAGAAGCACTTCCGAAAAATACGAGCTTTATGATTTTCTGCAGGGCTGGATGCGCTCGCTCTCGCCGCCCGATCTTTCGACGGCAATCAAGGATCTCTGCATGCGCTACTCCGTCGATCTCGCGGCAGTCTCGCGCGAAGCATCGATGGATTGGGATGATCTGGCGAAGCTCGCGGCCGATCCCAAAGCGACCATCGGAAGCGCCACCGTGAACTATCCTGTTCTGTCGAACCTCAGGGATGCTGACGCGCAGCGCGAAGTGATGATGGGCAGGGCGGTCGCGCAAGCCGCGTTCCATCGCGATATCAAACATTTCGCCTATCCGTTCGGCGATCGCACGGCGTTTCGCCGGCAGCATGTCACGATGGCGGCGGAGGCCGGATTCGCCAGCGCGGCGTCGGCGATATCGGGCGTCGTTCAGGCGGCGGGTCGAACCAATCTGCATGCGCTGCCGCGCATCGCCTGGGACGGTCGGCAGCGTTCGCTGCGCATCATGCGCGTGCTTCTTTCGGGCGTCCAATTTGCGCCGGTGAAGCCCACTCGCACGTCTTAGGCGTCCGGCCGCGCCATCCAGCTGATGATCGGCATTGCCGGCAGTACCCATCCAATGCCAGCCACGACATAGAAGATGGCCTGCAACAGTCCGGAACTTGCAAGCCAGGGGGTCTGCGCCAGGGTCATTCCCATCAACGACCATACCACCACCAGCAACAATAGCGCGATGGTTCCAAAAAACTTGCGGGTACGTATGGTCATGGCGGAAATGTGCAGCTCGCTTCAGTCGGCGCTTTGCGCGCGGGAGGGGGCCGACTATAAGGTGCGCACAAATTCAAGCAAGCCAGCCTCAATGACCGCTAATCCTGCCCGACAAGAACCTGACAACCGCGCCGTCCGTTGGTGGCTGCTCTCGGTCGCCGTCCTGATCGCGATCATGGTGCTGGTCGGCGGCGCCACACGTCTCACCGAATCCGGACTTTCGATCGTCGAGTGGAAACCGGTTACCGGCACGCTGCCCCCGCTCAATCAGGAGCAATGGACGCAGGCGTTCGAGGCCTACCAGGCCATTCCGCAATATCGCGAACTCAATGCCGGCATGAATCTGGCCGAGTTCAAGACCATATTCTGGTGGGAATGGAGCCACCGGCTGCTCGGGCGCGTGATCGGCGTTGCCTACCTGCTGCCGTTCCTCTGTTTCCTGTGGCGCGGCGTGTTGGGCGCGGAGCTGCGGCGGCGACTATGGCTGATCTTCGGCCTCGGAGCGCTGCAAGGCGCGGTCGGCTGGTGGATGGTGGCGTCAGGCCTGTCGCAGCGGGTGGAAGTTTCGCAATATCGTCTCGCTACGCATTTGGTGCTGGCGTTTCTGATTTTCGCGGCCATCGTCTGGACCTTGCGCCGGCTGGCAGACCGGACGCCCTCAGCGGTATCTTCGCGGTTGAAAATTACCAGCGTGGCGCTTCTGGTGTTGACCTTCGTGCAACTCTATCTGGGTGCGCTGGTCGCGGGCCTGCGCGCGGGACGCATCTACAACACCTGGCCCGATATCGATGGCGCGCTCGTTCCATCCGCGGCGCGGCTGTTCTTTGAAACGCCGTGGTGGCGCAATCTGTTCGATAATACGCTTACGGTGCAGTTCGAGCACCGCATGACAGCATACCTGCTGTTTGCGCTTGCGGTCCTGCACGCGCTTGACGCGGTTCGGTCGCGGGCCGGGACAGCGGCGGTCAATGGCGCATTGTGGCTTTTGGCGGCGATCACCTTGCAAGCGACTCTCGGTATTCTCACGCTGCTGAACCATGTTCCGATCGCTCTTGCGTTGGCGCACCAGGCTGTTGCAATTGCGGTCCTGACACTGGCGATTTTTCAGGCTGAACGATTGGCCGTCCGGCAGTCGGAGCCGGAGAAACTGGTTCAGCCGCTCACCCAAAGCGGCTGAATTGAACGATTCTAATTTTCTTCATGTTCGTTGAAGTGTCCTGTTTGCAGGGCTTTCTCGTCTCCGTGCATCAATCTAACGGAGTCGTGTGGAACGGCACAGCTTTACTTAAATCGCTTGCGCGATAAAACGAACCAAACACAGGTTCGATCATGTCGTCTGCATTTATTCAGGCCGCCGTCATTTTGCTCCGCGAGGGGCTTGAGGCCATGCTGGTGGTCGCGGCGCTCGCCGGCTATCTGACCAAGGCCGGCGCCGGCCGTCGCATCCAGGCGCTCTATGGCGGATCGCTCGCTGCGGTCGGCGCCAGCATCGTCGCCGCCTGGCTGTTCGCCGTCTTGAACTCGGGCGAGCACAGCGACGTCCTAGAAGGCATCATCATTCTCGTTGCCGCAGGCCTGATGCTCTATGTCAGCGGCTGGCTGATGGTGAAGCAGGACCCGCGGGGCTGGCAGGATTATCTGGCGCACAAGGCCGACAATGCGCTCGCGCAGGACACCGTCTGGGCTGTCGCCGCGCTCGCCTTCCTGGCGGTGTTTCGCGAAGGCGCCGAAACTGTGCTGTTCATCAATGCGCTGGCATCGACTGAGGGCGGCTGGAGCGCCAGCCTGTTCGCGGGGTTAGGCGCCGCAACGATCGGGCTCGCCGTGCTGTTCTATTTCATCAACCTGATCGCGCAGAAGCTGCCGTTGCGACCGCTGTTCATCATTACCTCGGCATTCCTGTTTGCGATGGCGATCAAGTTCATCGGCGAAGCGGTGCAGGAATTCCAGGAACAGGCGATACTGCCGTTCACCGAGCTCAAGGGCGTGGCGTGGCTCGGCGCCCTCGGACTGAACCCGACGCTTGAGGCGTTGTCCGCGCAGCTATTGGTGATCCTGTTTGCGCTGGCGACTTATTCGGTGGTTCAGCGTAACAGCCGGCTCGCCCGCGAGGACAAGGCCGCGACGCGCACGGCGAAGCCGCAAAATCCCTAAAGCCTTGTGGGTTCTGATCGGAACCGGGGCACTATCTCTTTTGTTGCCACCCCGGATTACGTCCGGGGCAGGCTTTCGCCCGAAAGGCTCTAGCAATAGCCGTAGACGCCGCAGGCGTAGGGCAGGCGGTCCCAATAGCTGACATAGGGACCGCCGTAGTAGGGACCCTGATATTCATAGGAATGGGTCGATCCATAATAGCCGGGGAGGGTCGACGAACCCGGAAGCAGCGGCGTGCCGATCAAAGGCGGGATGAATGGGACGCCAGCGTAGTCGGGCGCGTAAAGGAGCTCGGGTGCTTCATAGACGGAGAGGCCGGGAACGTAAGGCTGGCGATAGGCGTAGGGCGCGGCATACGTAATGGTCGTCCTGAAATTGTAATGCGGGCGAGGCAGCCCCGCCGGCAATTTGACCACGGGACGATGCCAGCCGTGACGGGCGACGGCCCGCTCGGCACTGATGGCGGTCCCGCTGGATGCCGTCGCCAACAGTATTGCAATCATGAAGCGCAACATCGGCTGCTCCAAATGATGGTTCACCCTGACCTCAGACAGGTCAGCATATCGCAGCTGATGCGGCCCGGCAGCCTGCGGCCGTGACCATCTTCAAATATGGCTAAGCCGTTAACTAACGAGCCGCCTCATTCTTTGGTCATTGCAATCCAGGCCTTGCGGTGGCCTGGATTGCTTCGTTTCGCCCGCAATGACGGGTGCTAGACGCTTAGCGCCTGCTCCAGATCGGCGATCAGGTCTTCCTTGTCCTCGATGCCGATCGATAGCCGTACCACGTCGGGCGCGGCGCCCGACTTGATCTTCGCGGCATCGTCGAGCTGGCTGTGCGTCGTTGATGCCGGGTGAATCACCAGCGAGCGGGTGTCGCCGACATTGGCGAGATGCGAGAACAGTTTCAGGTTCGACACCAGGTTGACGCCGGCATCGTAGCCGTCCTTCAGGGTGAAGGTGAACACGGCGCCGGCGCCTTTCGGCGCGTACTTTCGAGCGACGTTGTTGTATTTATCCCCTGACAGCCCGGCGTAGTTCACCGAGGCCACCGCCGGATGCGCCGATAGCCACTCCGCGATCGCTTTGGCGTTCTCGCAATGCTTCTGCATGCGCAGCGGCAGCGTCTCAATGCCGGTGAGAATCAGGAACGCGTTGAACGGCGAGAGCGCCGGACCGAGGTCGCGCAAGCCCAGCACGCGGCAGGCAATTGCGAAGGCGAAGTTGCCAAAAGTCTCCTGAATCTTGATGCCGTGATATTCCGGACGCGGCTCGCTCAGCATCGGATACTTGTTGTCCTTCGACCAGTCGAAGGTGCCGGCATCGACAATGATGCCGCCGAGCGAGTTGCCGTGTCCCCCCAAAAATTTTGTCAACGAATGCACGACGACGTCGGCGCCGTGGTCGATCGGGCGGATCAGATAAGGTGTCGCCAGCGTGTTATCGACAATCAGCGGCACGCCGGCATTGCGGGCCACGGCCGAGATTGCCTCGATATCGGTGACGCTGCCGCCGGGGTTGGCAATCGATTCGATGAAGATCGCTTTGGTGCGCGGCGTGACCGCGCGCTCGAAGCTGCCGATATCGTCGGGATCGGCCCACACCACGTTCCAGCCAAAGCTCTTGAAGGCGTGGGTGAACTGGTTGATCGAGCCGCCATAGAGTTTACGCGCGGCGATAAATTCGTCGCCGGGCTGCAGCAGCATTTGAAATACCACGACCTGGGCGGCATGGCCGGAGGCCGTAGCCAATGCGGCGGTGCCGCCTTCGAGCGCGGCGACGCGCTCCTCCAACACTGAAGTCGTCGGGTTGGTGATGCGGGTATAGATGTTTCCGAACGCCTGCAGCCCGAATAGCGACGCGGCGTGATCGGCATCGTTGAACACGAATGAGGTCGTTTGATAAATCGGCGTCGCCCGCGCACCGGTGGTGGGGTCGGGTTGCGCGCCTGCATGCACGGCGAGGGTCGAAAATCCGGGAAGACGATCAGTCATTCTTTTTCCTCTATGAATGCCTCATCCTGAGATGCGGCTCCCTTGGCCGCGTCTCGATCGATGAACAACACGGTGTGACCTCATGGTTCAAGACCCCGCACCGGACAACGCAAGTGCGTTGCCGGGAGTGCGCCTTTTCACCATGAAGGGAACAATCGCGGCAGCGGCCTGCGCCGTCAAGGCCGCAAGGCTCCACATGTGATTGGGGATCGTCGTGCTCGCGTTGTCATCTTCGTAGAACAATCGTTTCGGTTTGCGTCACGCGAGATCGTTTCTGTTTTTCGCGGCGCGATCGGACGCATTAGTCTCGCCGCCACTGACGCTCATTCGGTTCAATGAAAGCCGCATGCCTTGCACCGGCATCGGCGCGCGTTTCGAACTGAGCGTTCGCGAATTGACGCCCATCCATGAAATCTCCGAGGACAGCCGTCCATACTCGATCTTCGGGCAGCGGTTCATCACGACCTTGAGACCGGCGGCCTCCGCCTTTGCGGCCGCGGCATCGTCGCGCCCACCGAGTTGCATCCAGATCACTTTCGGGAGCGGCATCAATTTCAGCGCTTCATCGACCACCGGCATGATGTGGCTCGAATTCCTGAAGATCTCGACCATATCGATGGGACGGTCGATATCGAGCAGCGATGCAACAAATGGTTTCCCGAGCAGGCTCTTGCCAACGTGTCCGGGATTGACCGGGATCATGTCGTAGCCTCGCTGCGCGAGATATTTGAAAGCAAAATAACTCGGCCGCACGTTGACCGGCGACGCCCCGACCATAGCGATGGATTTCACGCCGTTGAGAATTTCTCGAATGTAAGTGTCGGAGTAGGCGTCATGGTTCATTGCGGAAGTCCCACAGTCCTCATGGTGAGAGCAGGAAGAGGGCGCTTTTCAGGATGAGGAAATCTTTCACCGGTCGTGCCACTTCGGCTCGCGTTTCTCGATGAAGGCGCCGATGCCTTCCTCGGCATCGCGCGCCATCATGTTCTCGGTCATCACCTCTGCCGCGTAGCGGTAGGCGTCGGCAAGGCTCATTTCGGCCTGACGGTAGAACGCGGTCTTACCGAGTTTGATGGTGTGGGCGGATTTGAGCGCAACCTTCTGCGCCAGCGCAATCGCGGCGTCGCGTTCGGTGCCGGCGGCAACGACACGGTTGACGAGACCGATGTCCCGCGCCGTCGCTGCGGAAACCGGCTCGCCGGTAAGCAGCATTTCCATCGCCTGCTTGCGCGGCACATTGCGCGACAGTGCCACCATCGGTGTCGAACAGAACAGTCCGATATCGACGCCCGGCGTGGCGAATGTGGCAGCCTCCGACGCGACGGCAAGATCGCAGCTGGCCACCAGTTGGCACCCGGCGGCGGTGGCGATGCCCTGGACCGCGGCCACCACCGGCTTGGGCAAGTGCACGATCGCCTGCATCATGGCGCTGCAGGCATTCATGACTTGCGCGAAATAGGCGCGGCCGCGATCGGCATCGGTGCGGCGGGCGGTCAGTTCTTTCATGTCATGGCCGGCTGAGAAGGCCGGACCGTTGGCCGCGATCACTACCGCGCGCACCTTCGAATCGTCGTGAATTTCCCTCAGCACTGCGTGCAAGTCGGCGATCAGGCCTTCCGACAGGCTGTTGCGGGCTTCGGGCCGATTGAGCGTGAGCACGGCGATAGTGCCAAGCGTCTCATGCAGGAGGATCGGCGATTGCGGTGCGGCGGCGCGTGCGGTCTGGCTCTTCATCGAAATATCCACTTGGGCGGCCCGGTCATCTTAATGTAACAACCGGCCAGAAGCTCTCTTTATTGCCTCGGCAAGTTCTTGCAAGCGAACTCGCGAGTGAGGGCAGCAGGCGGGAAACGACATGAAACTTGCGAAAATGAGCGTGGCGGAATTGAAGAAGTTTCTCCACGACGAATTTCCCCAAGCGTTCAAGGGCGGCGATATATCCATCGAAAGCGCCGATGGCGAGTCGTGCCTGCTGCGCCAGCGCTACAGCGACCAGATGCTGCGTCCGGGCGGGACGGTTTCGGGACCGACGCTGATGGCGCTCGCCGACTTCGCCATGTATGTGGTGCTTCTCTCCGCGATTGGCCCGATCGGTCTGGCGGTGACGACAAATCTCAACATCAATTTTCTGCGCAAGGGCCAGCCTGGGCAGGATGTTCTTGCGGCAGCCAGGCTTTTGAAACTGGGCAAGCGGCTTGCAGTGGGCGAGGTCAATCTGCTGTCAGGGATGTCGCCGGACCCGATCGCCCACGTGACATCGACCTATTCCATTCCAAATACTTAGCGTTTTTAGAGGTAGCATAACACCATAGTTATAACCTATTGTTTTTATATAACTATTTAAACTCGCTTGGCATTGACGGGCGCGGCGCTCTTATCTAGAAACCCCGCAGTTCGGCGCTGACGCGTCCAATGTCTCCCTTTCACGGATTTCTCACATGAAAACGTTTTCGGCGAAGCCTGCCGAGGTGACGAAGAAGTGGGTGCTGATCGACGCCAAAGGTCTGGTGGTCGGCCGGCTCGCCACCCTGGTCGCGATGCGCCTGCGCGGCAAACACCTCCCGATCTACACGCCCCACGTCGATTGCGGTGACCACGTCATCATCATCAACGCGGCTCACGTTGTGCTCACCGGGCGCAAGCGCGACAACAAGGTCTACTACAATCACACCGGCTTCATCGGCGGCATCAAGGAACGCACGGCAAAATCGATCCTCGAGGGCCGCTTTCCAGAGCGCGTGGTCGAGAAAGCCATCGAGCGCATGATCCCGCGTGGTCCGCTGGGCCGGGTGCAGCTTGGTAACTTGCGCGTTTACCCCGGGCCCGAGCATCCGCACGAGGCCCAGCAACCTGAGACGATCGATATTGCTTCGATGAATCGCAAGAACATGAGGGCCGCATAATATGTCCGACACCATGCAGTCTCTCGATCAGTTGGCGTCGCTGAAGCCGGCTGCGCCGGAAGCGCCGAAATACGTCAAGAAGGTCGACAAGCTGGGCCGCGCCTACGCCACCGGCAAGCGCAAGGACGCGGTTGCCCGCGTCTGGATCAAGCCCGGCGCCGGCAAGATTTTCGTCAACACCCGCGAAGTCGAAGTCTATTTCGCGCGACCGGTGCTGCGGATGATGATTCAGCAGCCGCTGGTCGCTGCCGCCCGTGCAGGCCAGTACGATGTGATCTGCACCGTGGCAGGCGGCGGTCTGTCGGGTCAGGCCGGCGCGGTGCGTCACGGCATCTCAAAGGCGCTGACCTATTTCGAGCCCGATCTGCGCGGCATCCTGAAGAAGGGTGGTTTCCTCACCCGCGACTCCCGCACTGTCGAGCGCAAGAAGTACGGCCGCGCCAAAGCGCGCAAGTCGTTCCAGTTCTCGAAGCGCTAATTGCTTCGCTAAAAATGCCGCGAATGCGGCAATCAAGAAACCTCGAAAAAGGGCGCTTATCGGCGCCCTTTTTTGTTGATCATTTGCCGATGAGTTGACGCAGTTTTTCCTGAAAACTTGCGTATGCACGCAAACGAATTTCGAACGCGACGATCGTAGCCTGTGCGGCGGTGATGGCGCGCGCCTGTTTCTTTCTGCCGTGCCAATGGTTGCATCACAATCTCACTCGGTGACCTATGTCGCTCGATACGTCCACGCTGTATCTCGTTGCCGCAATGGTTGCAGCGATGCTGGGAGCCATGCTGCTGTTTTTCGGCAAGCAGGAGAATATCGCGGCATTGAAATGGTGGGGAACCGCCTATCTACTGGGCGCGGCGTCAGTAGGATTTTGGACGCTTGCCGCCGGCTCGCTCGGCGAGACGTTTTCGCTGGCGCTGAATGCCGTCGGCTTCGTGGCCTGCGGGATGGTCTGGAATGCATCGCGCGTGTTCCACGGCCGTAAGCCCAACCTGCCGGGACTGGTTTTCGGTGCGATCGCCTGGATAGCCGCTGCCACGACAGTGGCGCCCGAAGCTTCGGCGATGCGTCTGACGATCGGCGCCGGCATCGTTGCGATCTATGCGGCGCTGACAGCCACCGAATTGTGGTCCGAGCGCCGCCGGACCCTGCAGAAGCGCTGGCCAACCTTTGTGGTGCCGGTGCTGCACGGTTTCGTGCTGATGCTGCCGATCCTGCTCGGTGACCTCCTGCATCCCAATGGCGATATGTCCTCCGGCAGCATCTGGGTCACGGTATTCTCGCTCGAGCTGGTGCTCTACGCGGTGGGTACCGTGTTCGTCATCTTCATGCTGGTCTCGGAGCGCACGGTGACCGCGCACAAGACCGCAGCTTCGATGGACCCGTTGACCGGCATGTTCAATCGCCGCGGCTTCGCGGAGGCCACCTCACGGGTGATCGAGCGCGAAGCCAACGCCGGCCGTCCGGTGACGGTGATGATCCTCGATATCGACCATTTCAAATCCATCAACGACCGGTTCGGCCATCCCGCAGGAGATGAGATCCTCCAACTGTTCGCCGCTATCGTGGTCAACACGCTGCGCATCACCGACATCTCGGGGCGCATAGGCGGCGAGGAGTTCGCCGCTTTGCTGCCCTGTTCGCTGGAAGAAGCCGTGCTCGCAGCCGAGCGCGTGCGCGAGGCATTTGAGAGTTCGGGAATCGTGGTCGAGGATGGATCGGTCGATACCACCGTCAGCATCGGCGTGGCCGGTGGACCGGCGGGCACCGAGCTCGAGGTTTTGCTCGCCGCGGCCGATACCGCGCTCTATCAGGCCAAGCGCGGCGGCCGCAATCGCGTCGAGGCGGCTGAGGAGTTGCCGCTGTCGCCGGAAAACTGGCGGCGAAAGACCGCCGGCACGGCGCGCAACCCACAGCAGCCGGGCGTTGTGCGGCTCGCTTAGGGTTCGAGCGACGACGGTAACCTCCCATTTACCATTCGTTCCATATCATTCCGGTTATGGACACCACGCACGGCCAGAACGCCCACACCGCCCTGATGTCGCTCGAAGCTGCAGCAATATCGGCGCGCGGCGGATTTGCGTGCATGTTCTCGACCTCAGACGAATATGAGACGGCGCTGATCACGGAGCGCCGCGCGCAAGGGCGCTACGACCAGCCACGAGGCCGCTGGCCGGTCGTGATGTTCGTCGGCTGCACGCTGATGGTCGCCGGCACGGTACTGCTCTTTAACTGAGTGGCCGTGCAAAAAAGGGATGCCCGGGCGCCGCGAGGCGCTTTTTTTCGTGCCACTCTTTGGCGGCACGATATTTGGCAAACTCGGTTTGGGTGCCGGGCATGTGACTGGCGATTGGTGACCGACGCGGCTAACTTGTGCGGCTCTCGATCGGAACAGTCTCTACTCAAAATCGCGCGAGCAAATCGCTGATGCAGTTGGAATCGACGCTCACCTGTCCGCGTTGCGGTCATCAGGAAACCGAGACGATGCCGACCGATGCCTGCCAGTTCCTTTATGATTGCAAAAGTTGTGGCGAACGGCTGAAGCCCAGGCAGGGTGATTGTTGCGTGTTCTGCTCCTACGGCTCGATGCCATGTCCGCCGGTACAAGCGGGGAATTGCTGCGCTTAGCTTTTGCTGGCTTCCCCGGCGTCTTGACGCTTCAATAATGCAGTAGGGTGGGTTAGAGACGGAAATTCTCAACGAATAGGCCATAATCCCAATGATCACCGAAATCGCACAAATCGACGTCAAGCCCGGTACCGAAAAGGACTTTGAGGCCGCGGTCGCCAAGGCCCGCGCAGCCTTCGGCCGCTCCAAGGGCTTTCACGGATTTGAACTGCATCGCTCGATCGAGAAACCGCAGCGTTATCGTCTCATGGTCAAATGGGAGACCCTTGAAAACCACACCGTCGATTTCCGCGGTTCGGACAATTTCGCGGAATGGCGCGGGCTGGTCGGGCAGTATTTTGCGTCGCCGCCGGAAGTCGAGCACACCGAGAAGGTGCTGACCTCCCCAAGCTGAACGGCAACCGCGGGCGCTCAGGCCGCCACCGCCTCGGACGATTCCTCAGCCTTGAAGTGGGCGATCATGACTTTCACGACCGCCATCAGGGGCAGGGCAAGCGCCAGGCCCCAGATGCCGAACACCACGCCCAGCAAGATCTGGAAGGCGAACAAGGTGGCGGGCGGAATGTCGAGCGCCTGACGCTGGATGATCGGTGTGAGAACATAGCTTTCCAGCGCGTGTACACCGAGAAAGAGCACGAATGCGCTGGCTGCGGCGATCCATCCGGACGCAAGACTTGCGAGCACCACGATCAACCCGCCGAGCAGCGCGCCGACCGTCGGAATGAAGGCGAGCAGGCCGGCCTGAATACCCAGAATGAACGAACTCTGGATGCCGATGACGGCGAGGCCAATCCAGGTAACCAGGAAGACCGCGAACATCGTGATGATCTGCGCGATCAGCCAGCGCTCCAGCGTATCGCCGATGCGGTCGACGATGAGAGTTGCGCGTGTGCGATGGCGCGCCGGGACTATGAACAACAGCCCGTTGCGGTAGATGCTCGGCTGCGCCGCGAAGGCCAGCCCGAGAAACAGCACGATAAAGAAATTTCCGACCGCGCTCACGGTGCCGAGAAGCAGCTTGAAGGTCTGGCTGACAATCGCGCCGCCGCTTGAGGCGAGCGCGCCTGCGCTGGGCAGATTATGCGTGGCCGCCGCGCCAGGCGTTGCCGGTGTCGACGAACCTCCGGATGGCGCGGCGGGATTGCTGACCTCGAAATAGCTGGTATCGATCCCGTTTTTCTCCAGGAAAGCTTTGACGCCGACCAGTTGCGACTTGATGGTATCGCTCAGCACGGCGGCCTGCTGCGCGATAGTGGCGCCGCCGAGGAAGACCACGCCCGAGAGCAGACCTGCGAGAGCCAAACAGACAATCGTCAGCCGCAGCGAGTGCGGCAGCTTGACGACGCGGCCGAGCATGGTGGTCATGGCGTTGAGCGCGACGCCAAGCAGCATTCCCGCGAAGATCAGAAACAGCGTCGCGGCGAAATACCAGGTGAACAGCAACAGGGCTGCAAATGCGACGGTGCCGATGCCGCCGACCGCTATCGCCCATGCCAGATCGTTGCGGACAGAAAGACGATCGTCAACCGAGCCTGCCACGTTGATTCCTTCTCACCGGTTTCACAACACTCTTTCGCCAAACACGCCCGGGATCAAGCGCAGATGTCGCGCGGTTTGCGCGGTCGGATGAGGTGGAAGCCACGCTGGGCAAGGGATTTTCGTCTCCATGGAATTTCCGCTGAGGTGGTGCCGAACGGCCTCTGGCCGCTTGATCGGGGGCGCGCCGGGCGAGCCGGTGACGCGCAAGATCGATGCGAAATTGCCCTGGTGCACCGGCGCGGACGATCCCGCGGGGAAGGCACTTCGGGCGGCAGGATTGCCGGCTACCGGGCCATCGATCCCAAACAGGTCTTCAAGCGCAAATAGCATTGCCGTTGCGCTGCGGTGCCTGTTGATCCGGCGGCGGCGGGCGGGCATGATCCGTGCCAATACTGCGACGTGGGATTGGATAACGGGCGATGAGGAGGCCGGTGGTCGGTGTGATCGGAAGCGCCTATCGCATCGAAAATCGATTTGCGACGCAACTGGTCGGAGAGCGAAATCTTCGCGCGGTAGCCGATGTCGCGGGCGCATTGCCGCTGATGTTTGCCGCTGCGCCTGACATCACGGATATTGGCGCTTTGCTGGATGTGGTCGACGGCGTGGTGCTGACCGGGGCGCGCGCCAATGTTCACCCCGTCCGCTTTGGTACCGAGCCGGATTCCCGGCACGAACCCTTCGACCTGCATCGCGACGAACTGGCGCTGGCCTTATCAAAAGTTTGCGTCGCCCGCGGCATACCGCTGTTCGGCATCTGCCGCGGCTTGCAGGAAATGAACGTCGCCTTCGGCGGCTCGCTGCATCCCGAAATCCGCGATTTGCCGGGACGCATGAACCATCGGATGCCACGGCTGGAGAATGGTGAAATCCACCCCGACCCCAACGTCGTCTTCGCCGACCGGCACGAGGTCAGCCTGATTCCCGATGGCGCTTTCGCAACGATCCTTGGCTGCCAGACCATCCGCGTCAATTCGCTGCATGGTCAGGGCATCCTTGAGCCGGGCAAGCGGGTCGTCGTCGAGGGCGTGGCGGAGGACGGCACGATCGAGGCAATCCGCATTGCCGAGGCACCGGGTTTTGCGCTCGGCGTCCAGTGGCATGCCGAGTACGATCCGCAGCGTAATCCCATCAACCGCAAATTGTTTCAGGCGTTCGGCGAGGCGCTGTTGGCGCGCCAGCGCCAGGGATAGCCGCAATCGGCGCTGGCCGGGATCAGGGGCGCTTTGGCACGATCCTAAGCCGCCTTGTTCAACTTCTCCACCTTCACGCCGCCGCCTTCCAGCAGCATGACCCTGTTGAGAAGCTTCACCAGCGCGTAGACCGACTGGATCGAGGGCGCGGCTGTATTGGTCAGCTTGGCCATTTCCAGAATCGAACCGATCAGCGCCTCGGTTTCGAGCGAGCGGCCGGCTTCCACGTCCTGCAGCATTGATGTCTTGTGGGCGCCGACCGCTTCGGCGCCGGCGATGCGTTTGTCGATGGAGACGCGGAAGGTGACGCCGAGTTTTTGCGCGATGTCCTGCGCTTCCTTCATCATGGCCGCCGCCAGTTCGCGCGTCTCGGCGAACTGGCAAATATCCACCAGCGTAGCGTGGGTCAGCGCCGAGATCGGGTTGAACGAGAGATTGCCCCACGCCTTCAGCCAGATCTCCGAGCGGATGTCCGGTAGCACCAGTGATTTCAGTCCGGCCTTGATGAAGACGTCGTGCAATTCCTTGACGCGCTTGGTCTCCTTGCCGTCGAGTTCGCCGATCGGGAAGCGATCACCTTCGACATGGTGAATCACGCCCGGGGCCGTTGCCGCTGCCGCCGGATAGACCACGCAGCCGATGATGCGGTTCGGATCGATGTTCTTGGTGAGGATGCCCGAGGGATCGAGGCTCTCCAGCCGATAGTTGTCGTACCGGCCGCCGAGCTTCTGGCAGTACCACCACGGCAGCCCGTTCTGCACGGTCAGCACGATCGTGTCGGGACCAAGCATGGAATCGATATCCCGCACCACCTGATCGAGGAAGTGCGCCTTTACCGCCAGCACGACGATATCCTGCTTGCCGGCCTCAGCGGCTTTGTTGACGGCTTTCATTCTGGCGGTTTGGACCTTGCCATCGTGCCACTCCAGTTTCAGGCCGTTCTTCTGGATCGCGGCGAGATGCGCGCCCTGGTCGATAACGGTGACATCCTCGCCCGCGAGCGCGAACTTGGCCGCGAGCAGGCCACCGATGGCGCCGGCGCCGACCACGCAAATCTTTTTCTGTTTGGGCGGCGCACCTAACAGATACGGGCTTGGCAGCACCTGGTCGAAAACGTTGCTGAGGCTGCCGACGCCATCGATGACGATCTCGACGACGTTATGGGCGTCACCCATCGTGCCGGCGCCGAGCGAGGTGCCGCAGGCGATGATGTCGCCCGGCATCAGCGTCACGTCCTTGGAAATGGCGGCGACGAGCTTGTGGGGCGGGAAAAACATGTCGGCGACCGGGTAGTTCTGCCGCTCCTTGCCGTTCAGGATGGTCTTGATCGACAGCTTCATCGGATCGAGGCCAGTGGCGATCGCCGGGCCAAACACGCCAAAAGTGTCAAAGCTCTTGGCGCGCGCCCACTGTTCGAACGACTTGTCTTTGCGCAGGAGATCGACGGCGGTCACGTCGTTCACGCAGGTATAGCCGAAGATGTAATCGCCGGCCTCGGCTTCGCTGATGTTGAAACATTTCTTGCCGATGACGACGCCGAGCTCACCTTCGTAAATGATTTTTCCGGCATAGGTGGCCGGACGCTGGATCGGCCGGTTCGCGGGCCAATATGCATTCGGCGCCTTCAGGAACCACAGCGGCTCTTTCGGCTGGGTGAAATCGTTCTTGGCCGCTAGCTGGTGGAAATTGTTCCACAAACAGATCATCTTCGACGGATCGCACGGTGTCAGGATCTGAACGTCGGAAAGCTTCAGTGTCTGGCCGCTGGGCTTCGCGCTCGCGAACATGTCGCCGGTATGGACCGCGATGGCATCGCCATCCAGCGTGCCGAAGCCGGTCTTTCCATCCTGCTCAAAACGAATCCATCTTGCCATCTGCGATCTCCAATGCGGCAACGTCATTCAGTGCGCGGCCCTGCTTCATTGTACCGTTCATGCCGATCCCGGCAATCGTGCACTGCATCATTGGGGCGAGGCCGATGTCGGCTATACACTAGCGACAAAATATCGCGGCGGCCGGCGAACGGTCGTGCAATGACGGGGAGGGTGCCATGCAAGACCGAAGGTGGTCGAGGCGTTCGGCGAAGCGCTGCGGGAACGCCAGCGGGCGGCTCAGGCAGGCGCGAATTTTCAGATTCATGTGTCGAAGAGCAAAAGAGGGTATGCGACCGCATTCTCGCGGCGCGATGCGCCCGAGCTTTGCATGAATTTGTCCCTCGAAAGACAGAGGGCGCAGGGAAAGCCGGATGCCCGATGCACCCGCAGCCCGTGTGCAAGGTAGTAAGCACACGGTAGTCACCACAGGTTCACCGGAAATCACCCGGCCTTCCCTGCGCAATGGTTTTAACGGTTTCCTTCGTGCTCTCCCCGGCGACGAATTCCTCTTGTCACCGTCGCCTGCGGATTGACGGTTTTTCAAACCCGGTTGGGCCGATCAAAACCTCCGCCGGCTTGACATCAGCAACGGATGCCAGGACCACACGACTTCGCCGTACGCGAGCCGCCTCAACCCTCTTCAACGGACCATGTGCGATCAGCGGAAGTTTTGATCGAGTCGTTGTAGCGCCGTTCGTCCGCGCGCCGTTCGATCGCTCACGGAAAACCGCCCTGCGATCACGTGCGCGCCCGACGCTGCCGCGTCCACCGCAACCTGTCCCAACGTTCGTGACGATGGCCAACGCCCCTCTTGCGGGACAGGATGTCGCGAGTCTTAGCGATGATTTGCCCGACAAGTTAAGCGGAATCTTTTTGCGAAAGGGACTGGACAGGGATTTGAGGTGATTTGCCCGTCAGGCAAATTGAGTGGACTGCGCTTGCTCAGCGTTAGAGAAGTCCATGACTGTCAAATACTTTATGTCTATAGCGCTATCGACGTCGGCCCGTGCGACAAATTTCTGCTCAACGATTTCGTGGAAGCAAGTAGTGACGACGTTGTTGCAATCTTGCCCAAGCTACCGGTGGCCTGTCCTGGCGCTCGCTTTCTGGGGCGCCAATCCATAAATTCAGAGCAGTTGGCTGATGTCTGATTTGGTTCGCATGCCGGACTCAAGTCGCGCATCGCAACAGGTCCGAACGGTGCCAAGAGCGCTCGTTGCGCAAACGGAATCCTGAGCAACATACCTTTGTATACCCCCTATATCCCTTCTCATGCCCCGCGCTTACGTTCGTACAATTGAGCGACTGTGAGGGATTCGCAACAAACTAGCGACATCTGCAATGGCCGGGCTTACGTCTGGGCTCGATAGCTGATTGAGGGCGAGCCATGTCAAGCAAGATTGTCTTTGGGGTCGCATTGGCGTCGTTATTGCTGGCAAACATCGGATTTGCCGAGGACGCTCCGTCACAGCGCAAGGGACCATGGCCCATTCGCAATGGTCACAATTACCAGCCAACCGAGCATGACGTGAGAGGCTTGCAGCAGCAGGATGTTACGCCCGATCAGGCGCGAGAGATCGACCGATTGTACGATCAGCTTCTGGCAAACAATGAAAAAGTTCGCAATCGGCACCCCGCACGTAAACATTGATGGCGCTGTTGCCGTTTCCGAGAAGCAGCTCAACGAAGCGGCCTCGGCGATCGAGGATCAGGTCCCGCTGCATCGTTTCGGCGAGGCTGCGGAAATCGGCAAGGCGGCGCTGTTCCTTGCGAGCGACGATTCCTCCTTCATGACCGGATCGGAACTGGTCGTCGAAGGCGGCATATCGCAGCTTTGACATTCCCAATGCGACATGGCGGCCTCTGCGAGATCGGCCGCCGATTTTTTGCAGTAGCTTGGTCCGGTTCGGGTCAAAAGCAGACCTCAAGCCGCGAATGATCGATGTCAGTTCTTCCCCTTGGAATCGGACATTCATCAGGGCGACGGTTACGTCAGCTTTGTGCCGATTTTGTTGCAAAAGTCGGTTGAGACAGGCCTCGAAGCGTGATTCCGTTGTGTTGACGCGAATCGCGACGAGGTCGATCCATGATGGGCCGTCTGAAGAGTGACCAAGGTCAACTGTTCTACCAGTTTCGTCTTGGCGACGTGGTCCCTGAAGATCATCTGGTGCGCAAGATCGACACTGCTCTCGATCTGTCCTGGCTTCGCAGCGAACTTGCACCTCATTATTCGTCCACGGGTCGTCCGTCGATCGATCCGGAGCTGATGATCCGGATGCTGGTCGTAGGGTATGTCTTTGCGATCCGCTCCGAGCGGCTGATCTGCCGTGAAGTGCAGGTGAACCTAGCCTATCGTTGGTTCTGCAAGCTCGGCATCGAGGACACTGTCCCGGATCATTCGGCATTTTCGCGCACCCGCAACGAGCGTTTCCGCGAGGGAGACGTTTTTCGCCGCGTTTTCGAGCGTGTCGTTGAGACATGTATCGCCTCAGGTCTGGTTGGCGGTGAAGGCTTTGCCGTCGATGCGAGCCTGATTGCGGCCGATACCAACAAGCAGCGCTCGATCGCGGGTCAGGATTGGCGCAGG
>NZ_JNIJ01000054.1 GCF_000701345.1 Bradyrhizobium sp. URHD0069
AATTCCGGTGGACCCGGGAGGTTGCCAAGTCATGAGAGGCGATCAACCAATGCGATAGGAGAAAACTCGAGTTCCACCAAGCCGTGGAACGATGTCCCTCGCGGGACGATGATGAGGTGAGTTCGTATGTCCGCTTGGACCTATCGTCTGTGAGACGGCAAGGCCGCCCCAAAGATTGTTCCACCTCGTCTTCGAATCCCATGATGGAAGGGCCTGGGTGCCGATTCCGAAGAGAAGCACGAGCCCGCGAGCGACATCGACACTGTGATGGCGGATAGTCTGAAAGTGCTTGACCCCAAACGGCCGATTAGAGAAGCGGACGTCCCCTACCGCCCATGGATTTATAAGTTCACGCCCTGGTCAGACGGCCGTTAGTACGCGATGGCTTTAAGTTGAACAGGCGCGCTATCTCTTGTTTCGTTGGTGGCATTTCGGGCCATACTCAGAGGATGACGGGCCCAACCCGTTTCGCGGAGGCCACCTTTGAACCACCTCTTCGTCCTCGCGGTCGGGCTCGCCGCCGGTACCATCTCAGGCATCGTCGGTACCGGCTCGTCGATCATGCTGATGCCGGTGCTGGTCTATCAGTACGGGCCGAAACAGGCGGTGCCGATCATGGCGGTTGCCGCCGTGATGGCCAACCTGTCGCGCATCCTCGCCTGGTGGCGCGAGGTCGATTGGCGCGCCTGCGCCGCCTATTCGGTCACGGGTATTCCGGCCGCGGCGCTCGGCGCCCGCACCTTGCTGGCGCTGCCCTCGCACGCCGTGGATATTGCCATCGGCCTGTTCCTGATCGCGATGGTGCCGGTGCGGCACTGGCTCGCCCGGCACGATCTCAAATTCTCGCTTTGGCACCTTGCCATCGGCGGCGCCGTGATCGGCTACCTCACCGGCATCGTGGTTTCGACGGGGCCCTTGAGCGTGCCGCTGTTTCTGTTCTACGGCCTCACCAAGGGTGCGTTCCTTGCCACCGAAGCCGCAAGCTCGCTCGGCCTTTACGTGAGCAAATCGGTGACCTTCGAGCGATTCGGCGCGCTGACGCCGGAGATCTTGCTGCAAGGCCTGATCGCCGGCTCGTCGCTGATGTTCGGCGCCTTCATCGCCAAGCGCTTCGTGCTGCGGCTCGAACCGGACGTGTTTCGGCTTGTCATGGACGGCATCATGCTCGCGGCCGGATTAACGATGTTTTGGAATGCCTTGTGGAATCCTGCGCCAATTTAGGGCGATGGAAGAAATGCACCGATATTATTCAGCTGCGGAGACCGAGATCGGATACGCGCCAGGTGATTGATGCAACCTGCGACTTGCGTTCATGCTGACGGCTAGCTTACGTTGCGGTATGCCCAATTCCAATGCCAACAAAGCCAGGCGCGTAATCGACAAGTTTGCCGATGCCGCAGCTCCCAGAACGGACCAAGGCAACGTGAGCGAGCGCTCCGGCTGGTGGTGGATTCTAGTAATGCCCGGCAAGGTGATTTTGTGGCTTGAATACATGTTTCCCGAAAGAATGGTCAGCGTGTTCGGAACGGCGCGACGCCGCAACGTGCCTTTGATGCAAATTCTTTATAGTCTGTATTTCTATTTTGCCGTTCTCGGTCTTGGTTTGCTTTTGTGGATCGAAACACGTGCCCACTAGTAAAGTTGGCGGGCTGAATGGCTAGGCGGCGCAAGCAAGACGGCAGCGAGATAGGTCTGTTTCTTTTTGTTCTGGCTGTCCTCGGCGCCATCCTGCTGACGGCGGCCGTCTACGCCTCGCCCATAATTCTCTTTGTCAGCCTTTTAATTTACGAAATTCGGGCCGACGCCGCGGCGAAGAACTTTGCGCTCGATAGTAGCGAAGCAGAAGCACTGTCGGAAGCCGAAGGAGACTTGAACACCATCAGGGTTCGTTTATCCGACATAGCTGAGGAGGGTTCCCACCTAAAACAAAACGCGGACGGGATGTACCACCGCGGCAGCAAACTCGGAATGACGTTGAATGCGGAACTGGAAGAGCTGATTCCGCTCGAAGAAAATTTGCAGATACATGTAGACGAGATACGACAAAAACCCCTCGGCAGGCTGGATAAATGGATTCGACTCGCCAGTATTCGGTTTGCCCTTAGAGCGACCGCCGCTGCGTATCTGGGCATCGGGTTTATCCTGTATCAGCTCGATCCGCCGTGGATGCGCGGATTCTCCAAACTCATCGGGCAGTATCTGCTCCTGCATTTCACGAGCGTAGGCGATGCCTTGTACGGCAGCGGCTTGGTTGCGGCGCTTTCAGCCGTCGTGCTTTTTCCGATCCTCTATTTCTCTCGGCGCGGCATGTTGGACCGTTCGACAGACGAAATAAGACAACGATTGCTGGAAACACCCGAACAGAAATACAAGGCCGACGCCGATTGGGAGGAAGATCACGAGGATGACGACGCGCGACAGGAAGAGCCATGGTATGAGATCTTGGGCGTAGCGCCGACCGCTTCTGCGAAGGAAATCAACGCCGCCTGGCGCGATCTGATTAAAAAGAGCCATCCAGACCGCGTCGCAGACCTCGACGCTGATTTCCGGGCCTTGGCTGAAGAAAAATCAAGGATATTGAACGCTGCCCGGGACGAAGGATTGAGCCGTTGAGGGTGCCGCGGTGGCGGCATTGGGGGTAACCGCTAACGTCCGGCGCCTTCATCGCCAAGCTCGAACCGGGATTTGTTTCGGCTGGTGATGGATGGGATCATGCTCGCGGCCGACCTTTCCATGCTATGGAATGCGGCCTATTCGACCTAACCGGCGACTCAACTAACCATGGCCAAGAACGCACTTTCCTTCGTCTGCCAGAACTGCGGCACGGCGTACAACCGCTGGCAGGGCAAGTGCGAATCATGCGGCGAGTGGAATACGCTGGTCGAGGAAGACGTAACCGGCGCGACCACGATGCCGGTCTCTATCCGCTCCAAACGCAAGGGCCGGCTGTTCGCGCTGGAGACGCTCACCGGCAAGAGCCAGGATGCCCCTCGCCTCGCCTCAGGGATGGCCGAGCTCGATCGCGTCACCGGCGGCGGTTTTGTCAGAGGCTCGGTGCTGTTGGTCGGCGGCGATCCCGGCATCGGCAAGTCGACGCTGTTGACGCAGGCGACGAGCCTGCTGGCGCGGGCCGGCCATCGCGCGGTCTACATTTCCGGTGAAGAGGCTGTCGCCCAGGTGCGGCTGCGCGCGGAGCGTCTGGGCTTAGCCGATGCGCCGGTGCAGCTCGCCGCTGAAACCTCCGTCGAGGACATCGTCTCGACGTTGTCCGAGGGCGCGGTGCCGCGCCTGATCGTGATCGATTCGATCCAGACCATGTGGACCGACACGGTGGAATCCGCGCCCGGCACGGTGACGCAGGTGCGCGCCTCGGCGCAGGCGCTGATCAGGTTTGCCAAGAAAACCGGCGCGGCGATCATTCTGGTCGGCCATGTCACCAAGGACGGCCAGATCGCGGGGCCGCGCGTCGTCGAGCACATGGTCGACGCGGTGCTGTCGTTCGAAGGCGAAGGCTCGCAGCAATTCCGGATCCTGCGCGCGGTGAAGAACCGCTTCGGGCCCACCGACGAGATCGGCGTGTTCGAGATGACGGGCTTAGGCTTGCGCGAAGTCTCCAATCCCTCCGAACTGTTCCTGTCCGAGCGCGATCTCGGCAGTCCGGGCACCGCGGTATTCGCGGGGATCGAAGGCACCCGCCCGGTGCTGGTGGAATTGCAGGCGCTGGTGGCGCCGACCTCGCTCGGCACCCCGCGTCGCGCCGTGGTGGGCTGGGATCCGAGCCGGCTCTCGATGGTGCTGGCAGTGCTGGAGGCCCATTGTGGCGTCAAACTGTCCGGCCATGACGTCTATCTGAACGTCGCGGGAGGCTTGCGCATCCAGGAGCCGGCGGCCGACCTCGCCGCTGCCGCGGCACTGGTGTCGTCGCTGGTCAATGCGCCGTTGCCGACGGACGCGGTGTATTTTGGTGAGATTTCACTGTCGGGCGCGGTCCGGCCGGTGGCGCAGACCTCGGCCCGGCTCAAGGAAGCGGCAAAACTCGGATTCGGCCGCGCCGTGCTGCCCGAATCGGTCCGCGGCGAGGTCGGCGGCGACGCCGGCATGGCCCTTAACACCGTCGGTGGATTGACCAGCCTGGTCGCGGACATCGCCGCGCGCGGCAGCCCGAGAGCAAATCGGGAGCCAAATCGGGACGGCGCCCCCGAGAAAAATGCCACACCCGCCCGATTCCGTCGTGAAAACAGCTAAAGCGGCGTGACCTCGCCTCCTCTCGCCGCTATACAACCCGCGCGCGGGGCGCGGGTAGCGCGATTTCCGGCCTTGCGGGATACCCGGGATCACCGTCACCTAGGGCGGCACCGACACGCCGATTCGCAGTTTAAGCTTACGAGCGGACCTGACTAGCCGATGCCGATAACGATCCTCGATCTCGTCCTGCTCTCCGTGATGCTGCTTTCCGGCCTGCTGGCGATGGTGCGCGGCTTCATGCGCGAGATCCTCTCCATCGCGGCGTGGGGCGCGGCGGCGCTGGTCACGCTTTATGCTTTCTCGAAGCTGTTGCCGACCGCCAAGACTTATTTCAATAACGATACGGTCGCGAGCGTGGTCGTGGTGGCCGGGGTCTTCGTCGGCACCCTGATCGTGGTTTCCATGATCACGGTGCGGATTTCCGACATGATCCTGGATTCCCGTATCGGCGCGCTCGACCGCACGCTCGGCTTCCTGTTCGGATTGGCGCGAGGCCTCCTGATCGTCGTCGTGGCGTTCCTTTTTTTCAGCTGGCTGGTCCCCGACAAGCAGCGGCCTGATTGGGTGACCGGAGCGAAATCCCGGGTGGTGCTGCAGGGAACCGGGGATTGGCTGATGTCACTCTTGCCGGATGACCCCGAAAACACCATCTTAAAGAAATTCAAGAAGAATAAGCCAGACGACGAGCAAACTGACACTGAGCCGGCGCCGCCGGCCTCAGGTGATGGCTACAGCAGACCTGCGCGCGACAGCTTGAAAAAGCTGATCGAGAAGCCCGCAGGGCGTTGATGCCAGGGGGCCAAAAGAGAGGCGCGATGGACGAGATACAGAGCCCTTCCGATGAAGCCGCACAACGCGATCTGAACCTCGGCCCAAGCGAGCTGGAATTGCAGGATGACCTCGAAGGCGACACGCTACGCGAGGAGTGCGGCGTGTTCGGTATCTTCGGTCATCCGGAAGCCGCCGCCATCACCGCGCTTGGATTGCACGCCTTGCAGCATCGCGGCCAGGAGGCCGCGGGCATCGTCTCGTTCGACGGAAGCCGGTTTCATTCCGAGCGACGGCTGGGCCTGGTCGGCGACACCTTCTCCCGCCGCGAGGTGATCGAGCGCCTCCCCGGCAGCGTCGCCGTCGGTCACGTCCGCTACTCGACCACCGGCGCGACCATCCTGCGCAACGTGCAGCCGCTGTTCGCCGAGCTCAATGCCGGCGGTTTCGCGGTCGGCCATAACGGCAACCTCACCAACGGGCTGAGCCTGCGCCGCGAGCTGGTGCGCAACGGCGCCATGATGCAGTCCACCACCGACACCGAAGTCATCCTGCATCTGGTCGCGCAGTCGAAGCGCCACCGCTTCATCGATCGCTTCATCGAGGCGCTGCGCGCGATCGAAGGCGCCTATTCGCTGGTGTCGCTGACCAACAAGAAGCTGATCGGGGCGCGCGACCCTCTCGGCATCCGACCGCTGGTGCTGGGCGAACTCGGCGGCTGCCCGATCCTGGCATCGGAAACCTGCGCGCTCGACATTATCGGCGCGAAATACGTCCGCGACGTCGAGCCCGGCGAAATCATCGTGTTCGACGAGCACGGCGCGCAAAGCCACAAGCCGTTCCCGCCAAAGCCTCCGCGGCCCTGCATCTTCGAATACATCTACTTCTCGCGGCCGGATTCCATCGTCGGCGGGCGATCGGTATATGAAGTCCGCAAGGCGTTCGGCGCGCAGCTCGCGCGCGAAAGCCATGTCGAGGTCGACGTCGTGGTTCCGGTGCCGGATTCCGGCGTGCCCGCCGCGGTCGGCTACAGCCAGCATTCCGGCGTACCGTTCGAACTCGGCATCATCCGAAACCACTATGTCGGCCGCACCTTCATCCAGCCGACGCAAAGCGTGCGCGAACTCGGCGTGCGCATGAAGCATTCGGCCAACCGCGCCGCGATCGAAGGCAAGCGCATCATCCTGATCGACGATTCGCTGGTGCGCGGCACCACCTCGAAGAAGATCGTCCGCATGATGCGCGACGCCGGCGCGCGCGAGGTCCACTTCCGCCTCGCTTCGCCGCCGATCATTCATCCCGATTACTACGGCATCGACCTGCCCGACCGTGGCGGATTGTTGGCTGCGACCCACAACCTCGAGCAAATGTGCGACATCATCGGCGCCGATTCACTGGCGTTCCTGTCGATCGACGGCATGTACCGCGCCATGGGCGAGCCCGGCCGCGATCCGGCAAATCCCAAATTCTCCGACCATTGCTTCACCGGCGCCTATCCCACCCAACTCACCGATCAGGCCCAGGTCGAGCCGCAGCCGCGGCAACTGTCGCTATTGGCGGAAGCGAGCTAGCAACTGTCGCTATTGGCGGAAGCGAGCTAGTAAGGCTCCATCGTGGTCTTCCCTGCGAACGCAGGGACCCACAACCCGGCCTTCGCCGTTTAGACAACATTAGACACGAACGCCTTCTCCTATCATAACCGTCACGGCGTATGGGTCCCTGCGTTCGCAGGGACGACTGCTGATAGAGTTGCTTCGATGACCAACCTCTCCCTCGCCTCTCGTATTGCTCTTGTCACCGGCGCTTCGCGCGGCATCGGCTATGCCACCGCGCGCGCGCTGGCAAAGGCCGGCGCCCATGTCGTTGCAGTGGCCCGAACGCAAGGCGGCCTCGAAGAACTCGATGACGAGATTCGGAAAGACGGCGGCAGCGCGACCTTGGTGCCGCTCAATCTCAGTGATTTCGATGGCATCACCCGTCTCGGCGCGGCGTTGCACGAACGCCATGGCAAGCTCGACATCCTCGTCGGCAATGCCGGCGTCGCGGGTCCCTCCTCGCCGCTCGGGCATATCGAGCTGAAGCCGTGGAACGATCTGATGGCGATCAATGTCACCGCGAATTTTCAGCTGATCCGTTGCATGGAACCACTCTTGAAGAAGTCCGACGCCGGCCGCGCGGTATTCGTGACCTCCGCGACCGCAAGCAAGGCCAGTGCCTATGTCGGCCCCTATGCGGCCTCGAAAGCCGCGCTCGAGACGCTGGCGCGGGCCTGGGCCCACGAAACGGCGAATACCCCGATCCGCGTGAACCTGTTCGATCCCGGCCCGATCCGCACGCGCATGCGCGCCACGGTGTTTCCCGGCGAAGACCCGTTGACGCTCGACACGCCCGATCAAGCCGCGGAATTCATCGTGCCGATGTGCGCGCCTGACTGGACCGAAACCGGCAAGCTGTACCATTACAAGACCCGCACGCTCCTGAGTTTTCGCGCGCCGGCGTAACGTCGTCCTGCGAGCTTCACAACGCAGGTCTCGTTCTTGGGAGGAGCGAAGCGGACGAAGCCATCCAGTCATGCTTATGCGCAAGCCGTGGTTGCTTCGCGGAGCCTGTCATCGGGCGCGTATTCGCGCGACCCGTTGGGCGCAAGGACGGTTTCAGCCGTTGACTTCGGAACCTGACCGCGATCCACTGACCGTCAAGCGGGAACCCGCAAACTAAGAACAAGGGAAGGAACGCCGATGAAAAATCGCGGCCACTCGATATTTGCGCTCGCACGTTTTCCCAAGACCACATTCGTCGCCATCGCGTCCGCCGTGCTGATCGGTACGCCGGCAGTTCAGCGGTCCGCCCACGCCGGTGATGTGCCGACGTTTGCGGTCGATGCGGCCTGGCCAAAGCCACTGCCGAACAACTGGATCCTTGGTCAGGTCGGCGGCATCACCGTCGATAAGGAAGGACACGTCTGGGTCATTCACCGCCCGCGCTCGCTGACCGATGACGAGAAGGGCGCAGCACTGACGCCGCCGCGTTCAAAATGCTGTGTTTCGGCGCCGCCGGTGCTGGAATTCGATGCCGACGGCAACTTGCTGCGCTCGTGGGGTGGACCCGGCGAAGGCTACGAATGGGTCGGACGCGAGCATGGCATCGAAGTCGACGAGAAAGGATTTGTCTGGGTCGGCGGCAACGCCGATAATGACAACGCCATCCTGAAATTCACCCTCGACGGCAAATTCGTGATGCAGATCGGCAAGATCGCGCCGAGCAAGGGAAGCAACGACACCACGCAACTCGGCAAGCCCGCAGAAACCGCGGTAGACAAAGACGCCAACGAAATCTACATCGCCGATGGCTACGGCAACCGCCGCGTCATCGTGTTCGATGCGACCACCGGCGCCTACAAGCGGCATTGGGGTGCCTACGGCAATCCGCCGAACGACGACAAGCAACCGCCTTACGATCCGAAAGCGCCGGTCTCGCAGCAATTCGCCAATCCCGTGCATTGCGTGAAACTGAGCAATGACGGTCTGGTCTACGTCTGCGACCGCATCAACAACCGGATCCAGGTGTTCAAGAAGGACGGCAGCTTCGTAAAGGAGTGGTTCTTCGAGAAGAATACGCTTGGCAACGGCGCGGTATGGGACATCGCGATCTGGCCCGATCCAAAGCAGAGTTACCTGCTCAGGGCCGATGGCGAGAACAACGAAATCCGGGTTCTGAAGCGCGAAGATGGCTCCGTGGTCGGCAGCTTCGGACGCAGCGGCCGTAATGCCGGGCAGTTTCACTGGGTTCACGCGATGGCGGTCGACGCCAAAGGCAACGTTTATACCGCCGAGGTCGATACCGGAAAGCGTATCCAGAAATTCAAATTGACCTCGGACGCGCTGCGATAGCCGCATTGCGGGTTCGCCCGAGAAGGACTATCGGAAATGCCGATCATCTGGTCGGTCAAGCCGTTGGGGAGGCTCCGAAGAGCGCCCCCCAAGCGTTAGCATCTGGAGGAACTTTCAGATGAGGACAACATTTGCGCGGCGCTACGCCGTACTCATTGCATGTGCCGGATTGGGGCTCGCGACGCCTGCGCTGGCTCAGGACAAGACGGTCAAGATCGGCGTGCTGAACGACATGTCGAGCCTGTATGCCGACATCGGCGGGCCTAATTCGGTGGTCGCGGTCAAGATGGCGGTCGAGGATTCCGGCCTGTCCAAGAAGGGCTGGAAGATCGATCTCCTGAGTGGCGATCACCAGAACAAGCCAGACGTGGGCACCAACATCGCGCGCCAATGGATTGACAACGACAAAGTCGACGTCATCGCCGATACGCCGAATTCCGGGGTCGCGCTGGCGGTGAGCAATCTCGTTCGCGAGAAGAACGCGGTGCTGCTCAACTCAGGTGCTGCGACCGCCGATCTCACCGGCAAGGCTTGCACGCCGAATACGGTCTCCTTCACCTACGATACCTACATGCTAGCCAACGGCACCGGCAAGGCGCTGACCAAGGCCGGCGGCGATAGCTGGTTCTTCCTGACGGCCGATTACGCCTTCGGCCACGCGCTGGAGCGCGACACCAGCGCGGTCGTCATCGCCAACGGTGGCAAAGTGCTGGGCGGAGTGAAGCATCCGATCAACACGTCGGACTTCTCGTCGTTCCTGCTGCAGGCGCAGGCCTCGAAGGCCAAGGTCGTGGGACTTGCGAACGCGGGAGGCGACACCACCAACTCGATCAAGCAGGCGTCCGAATTCGGCATCGTGTCGGGCGGGCAGAAGCTCGCCGCGCTGTTGCTGTTCGTCAACGATGTGCATTCGCTGGGCCTGAAGACCGCGCAAGGCCTGTCGTTCACGGAATCTTTTTACTGGGACATGAACGATCAGACGCGCGCATGGTCCAAGCGTTTCATGGCGCTGTCGCCAAAGGGCACGATGCCCTCAATGACAGTGGCGGGAGTTTATGCCGCAGTGCTGCATTACCTGAAAGCCATGGAAGCGCTCGGCGGCAATCCGCATGACGGTGCCAAGGTCGTCGCCAAGATGAAGGAGTTGCCGACCGACGATCCCTTGTTCGGCAAGGGCCCGCTGCGGATCGATGGCCGCAGGATCATCCCGGCCTATCTGTTCGAGGTGAAGAAGCCGGAGGAGTCGAAATACCCTTGGGACTATTACAAACTCGTCGCCACGATCTCGCCGGAGGATGCCGCGAAGCCGCTCAGCGAAAGCGAGTGTCCCCTGGTCAAGAAATAGACCGCGATCGTTTTCGTTATTTCATGCGCAGGGTGGGCAAAGGCGCTGTTTGCTCCGTGCCCAACCATCTATCTACCCACCATCTTTCTAAATGGCGTTTTCACACAGCCTGGCTCAACATCGGAAGTCGTCGCGCTACGAGTCGTCGCGTTACGAGCCGATGGCGAACTATGCCCTCGCCGGATAGCTGCGGCTGACTCGGAAAACTCGCTTTCGCGAGCTGGCGGCGCATTAAGCTCTGGCCGTGCACCACGAACCTGGCGCCCAACTTGCGATGCGAAACCGGTCATACCGGACGGTTTTTAGTACGCGAACGCAATGACGATGAAGAGGATGATCACAACAAGGGCGATCGTCCCTCCATCAAGCTCTTTCCTGTCGACGTGGACCCGCATCGAACAGCACTCCTCTTTACGGAAGCTACAAAACAAACAATAGGCCTAAGCTGCCGCCGTTCAACAGCGTGCCAGCAATGCACGAAGCACAGCAGCAATTTGGGTGCGCCGCACTGGCGCGATGCAATTCGTATCTCTCAAAACCACCAAAGGTAAAAGGCATGACCCCACTCGTTCCTTGATCGTCGGCATTCCAGTGCCCAACTTCTCGGCCGCGCGGCCGTTGCGTTCGACTGCCGCAAACCGGCGCTGGCGCGTCCTCGGTGCCAAGCCCGCATGGCTGACAACCGGATACGCTCATGTTAAATGGAAACTGCTTTAGATCCTGATCTTGAAGCGTGGGCACGCGGAGTTCATCATCGGGCGCGCGTTAGCGCGATCCGGCGGCTTTGCCCACTTTCCGATCTGTGAGCGTGCGCGCCGCGATCACCAGCGCCAGCACCAATAGCGCCGACGCGAGCAGGAACGGCGCTCCCGGAAAATTCAGAGGTGCCTGCGCACCGATGAAATAGGCAAACGTCAGCGTGAACAGAAACGGCCCCACGAGTTGGGACACGCTTTGCACGCTCGTGGTTGCGCCCTGCAATTGGCCCTGCTGGTCCGGCGCGACCAGTCGCGTCATCAGCGACTGGATCGCCGCGCCCGATACGCCCCACAGAGCCATAACGGGAATGCCGAGCCAGAACAGCGGACCGGTCGGCGCCACGGCGAAAATCAGAAAGCCGGCGGCGCCGCAGCCAAGCCCCAGCAGCAGCGCCCGCCGCTCGCCGAAACGCTTGACGATCGGCCCGATGCCCGCACCCTGCACCGCCATCGCGCAGATGCCGACCATGGCCAGCGTCAGGCCGACGGTGGTCGCATCCCAGCCGTATCGATAGGTCGCATAGAGCACGAACGTGCTGGGCAGAACCACATGCGCCAGCTGGGCGATGAAATTCACTGCCGATAACCCGGTAAGCACCCGATCGGAGCGCAACAGATGCAGCGCGCCCAGCGGATTTGCGCTCTTCCAGCGAAACGGCGACCGGCGATCCGGCGGCAGCGACTCCGGGAGGATCACGAATCCGTAAAGCGTATTGGCAAAGCTCAAGCCGGCCGCGGCCCAGAACGGCAGCCGCGGATCCACATCACCGAGCAGTCCGCCGAGCGCAGGCCCGAGAACAAACCCGGCGCCGAACGCCATGCCGACTTTCCCAAACACCGCGGCGCGCTTTTCCGGAGGCGTTATATCCGTAATGTAAGCGAATGCCGTCGAGACGCTCGCTGAGGTGATGCCGGAGATCACCCTGCCGATGAACAGCCAGACCAGCGACGGCGCCAGCGCCATCAGCACATAGTCCAGCGCGAGGCCGAAGTTCGACAGCAGCACCACCGGCCGCCGGCCGAACCGGTCCGACAGGCCGCCGACGATCGGCGAGAAGAAAAACTGCATCAGTGCCCATGCGGTGCCGAACAATCCAAAAATCCGCGCCGCGCTCGCGGTATCGTTATCGACGAAACTCGCGACCAGCTTGGGCAGGATCGGCATGATCAAGCCGAGCGCGAGCATGTCGAGCAGGATGGTGACGAAGATAAAAACCACTGCCGCGCCGCGTACCGGTGGCGCTTCGACAATGCTCCCAGGCCCCGCTTCGCTCACGATGGCCGCTTGCGCTTGTGGGCGAATGGGTTAGCCTTTTCACGCAGGCTGATCCGCACCGGGGTGCCGGGCAGCTCGAAAAATTCACGCAGGGAGTTGACGAGATAGCGCAGGTAGGACTGCGGCACGGCGTCCGCGCGCGAGCAGAACAACACGAAGCTCGGCGGCCGGGCCTTGGCTTGCGTAATGTAATTCAATTTCAGCCGGCGGCCCGACACCGCGGGCGGCGGGTTAGCGTCCACGGCCTGCTCGAACCAGCGATTGAGCGATGCGGTCGGCACGCGCCTGTTCCACACCGCGTAGGCCTGCTCGATCGCGCTCATCAAGCGGTCGATACCCTCACCCATCAGGCCGGAGACCGCGACAACAGGCGCGCCCCTGACCTGCGGCAGCAAATGATCGACCTCGACGCGCAGCGCCGATATCAGGCTCGGCTGCCGCTCCATCAAATCCCATTTGTTGACCGCGATGACGAGTGCCCGGCCCTCGCGTTCGATCAGGTCGGCGATGCGCAGGTCCTGTTCCTCGAACTTGTTCTGCGCGTCCATCACCAGCACCACCACTTCGGCAAAGCGCACGGCGCGCAACGCGTCCGCCACCGAGAGTTTCTCCAGCTTCTCCTCAATCCGCGAGCGCCGCCGCAAGCCTGCAGTGTCGAAGACGCGAAAATCCCGTCCCTGCCAATTGATCTCGACAGAGATGGAATCGCGGGTGGTGCCGGCCTCAGCGCTGGTCAATAGACGCTCTTCGCCCAGCAGATGATTGATCAGCGTGGATTTTCCGGCGTTGGGGCGGCCGACGATGGCGACACGTATCGGCCGCTTCGCTATGTCCTCATCCGATTCGATGATGTCGTCATCGTCGAACTCTTGCTCCTCGTCGGCCGGCTCCGGCATCAATCCGCGCAACGCGTCGTAGAGATCGCTGAGGCCTTCGCCATGCTCCGCTGAAATCTGAATCGGTTCGCCCAAGCCCAGCGCGTAAGCTTCCATCGCGCCGGCATCGCCATGTTTGCCTTCGCTCTTGTTGGCAACCAGCACCACCGGCTTGTTGGCGCGGCGTGCGAAGTCGGCAAAGGCGCGATCGTTCGGCGTGAGGCCGGCGCGCGCGTCGACCACGAACATCAGGGCATCGGCGAGGCCGATCGCCATTTCCGTCTGCTCCTGCATCCGCGCGGTCAGCGAGCCCTTCGCGCCTTCATCGAGACCCGCGGTATCGATCACGGTGAATTCGAGATCGCCAAGCCGCCCCTGTCCTTCGCGGCGGTCGCGGGTGACGCCAGGTTCGTCGTCGACAAGCGCAAGCTTCTGTCCGACCAGCCGATTGAACAGCGTCGATTTTCCGACATTGGGCCGGCCGATGATGGCAATCGTGAAGGACATGAACGATCCCTGCGCTCTTACGCGCGTATTTCCAAAAAAGTGTGTAGCGGATAAGCGATAAGAATACGCGCTGATTATCGAATCGACGCGGCTATCGCCGAGATGGAAAACCGAATTTTAGCGCGTGAAGGTGCCGGTCGGCAGCGGCGCCGGGAATGGCGCAGCTGATTGTTGCGGCGGTTGCGCGGGCTGCGCGGCCGGCGGATCGGACGGCGGCGCGGTGGTGCGCCGGCGCGTGATCTTCTTGGGCTTGGGCGCGGGCGGCGCCGCGGCGGTGCTGCCCTCTTCCTCGGGCGCCGCATCGGGATCCGGCGCGGCGGCAGCGTCCTGCGCAGGAGCCGTGCTGGCGACGGCCGGCTGCTTGCCCTTGGATTTCGCGGCCTGCGTTGGTTTCGGCTGCTCGGGCGGCGACGCGGCGGCCGCCGCTGCAGCCTGAGCGTTCTGCTGATCGATCTGCTCTTGCGCGGAGCCCTTGTACAGGTTCTTCGGCACGCCCTGTTCGAGTCCCGGCACGCCGTCGGGGAAAACCGGCTTGCGTTCGCCCGGAAGCTTTTTCTTGGTGTCGAGGAAATCGAGCAAGTCGGTCGGATCCCAGCTGCTAAACCCGCTGGAGCAACCAGCCAGCGCGCCCGACAGCGCGATGAGGACTGAAGCTGCGATCAAACGTTGCGAGCGGCGCATGGTCGATTTCCCACCCAAATCTTTTCCGTCAGCTTTTTGCGACCGGCGGAAGCAACGCCTGCAGGGCCTCGGCACGCGAGCGCAGGCTCGGCGGCGTCTCGCCATCATTGGCAATCATATCCAGCCACTGCCGCGCCGCCGTCGCATCGTTGGCGCGCCAGGCCGACAACGCCAGCAGTTCGCGCGCGGTATGGCGGAAGGTCGCCCCCGGCGCGGTGACGGGCTCAAGGCGCTGCAGCATGTTCGGATAACTCGTGGTCTCCAGCAGCAATCCGGCCGCGCGGATTTTGGCAAGAGCCTGCTCCGGCGCACCGACGCTGCGATCGGCAGCGATGTCGTCGTACAATTTTGCCGCAGCCTGCGGGTCGCGCTTTGCGGCTTCCGCGGCGGCACGCAGCCGCGCCAGCAGGCGATATCCCGACGGCGCCTTCGCAGCCAAATCGGTAAAGGCGGCTTCCGCCTCGGCATGCTTGTTCTGCTCGGAGAGCTCGACGGCCTTGTCGAAGGCCGCGCCGGCCTCGGCCGCCTTCTTGCCCTCCAGATACTGGTAACCGCGCCAGCCGCCGACCGCGGCGATGATCAAGAGCGCGCCGGCGACGATATAGATCGAATACTGCTCCCACAGCTTTTTGAGCTGGTCGCGACGGACGTCCTCGTCTATTTCATTAAATAATTCAGACACTTAAAGATATCCCATCCCCGGTGAGCCGCGCCAAACCCGCCGACCGCGCCATACGCCTAGTCCCCGCGTGGCGGCGGCGATACCCTAGCGATATGGCGGTGGCAAGGCAAAGCCGGCCGTATTAAGGCGTTAACGCTGTTGGGCGAGAAGCCAGGCCCGATCCGGAGCCGACCTCATACACGAATGGGTCCGGCAGGGCTAGGCTCGGGTCACGGCCCCCGCCTCGCGCAGCTGCCGCTTCATCACCTTGCCATTGGCGTTGCGCGGCAGCGGCTCCGCCGTCAGGTCGATGGTTTCCGGCACTTTGTAGTCCGAGAGCCGCTCGGCGCACCAGGCGCGCAGGGCCTCGGCGCTGATGCCGCTATCTCGGATCACAATGACGGCGTGCACGCGCTCGCCGAGCACCGGGCAGGGCTTGGCGATGATGGCGCTTTCGACCACGCCGGGATGACCGGCAAGCACCGACTCGACCTCGGCGGAATAGATCTTCAGCCCACCGCGATTGATCATGTCTTTCTGGCGATCGAACACGCGCACAAAATTCCGTGCATCAATCGAACCGAGATCGCCCGAATGCCAGAAGCCGCCGGTGAAGCTTTCGGCCGTCGCCTTTGGATTATTCCAGTATCCCTTGATGACCGAACCACTGTGGATCCAGATTTCGCCGATCTCGCCGCGCGGCAGCTCGCGGCCGTTGGCATCCATCACGACGATATGCGCGCCCGGACAGGGAACGCCGACGCTGTCGATGTGCTCAGCGGTCAGTTCCGGCGGCATGATGGTCGAAGGCGACGTTGTCTCGGTCGAACCGTAGGCGTTGATCAGCTTCAACCCGGGAATCTTGGCGGCCAGTTTTTGGATGGTCGCGATCGGCATCGGCGCACCGCCGTATCCGCCGATCCGCCACGCCGAGAGATCGTAGGAGTCGAAGTCCGCCTGCAGCAGGCAAAGATTATACATCGCCGGCACCATCACGGTCTGTGTGACGCGTTCGCGCGAGGCGACTTTCAAATAATCCGCGGCCTTGAATTCGGCGGCGATGATCAGCGTTCCCGCGCAACGCGCCATGCTCATGATGTTGGCGACCACGCCGGTCACATGCGCGAGCGGCACCGCCGCGATCGAACGATCCGCCGAGGTCAGCTCCATGCAGGCTTCATAAATCATCGCCGAATGGACGATGTTGCAATGGGCGAGCATCGCGCCCTTGGGACGGCCGGTGGTGCCGGAGGTGTAGAGAATCATGGCGGTGTCTTCTTCGCCGACACCGGCAGGCCCCGACAAAGGCGCGTTGCTGGCCAAATCGGAAAATGCCGATCTGCCGGTGTCATCGACGGAGATTCGGTGCAGCAGGTCGGGAACGTCGCGGGCATCGGGCAACCGGTCGGCCAGCGTAGCCTCGTGGATAAGGAGCCTGGCGCCGCAATCGGTGAGCACATAGGCGATTTCCGGCTTTTGCTGCCGGGTGCTGAGCAGAACCGTCACCTATCCGAGCTGCGCCGCGCCGAACATCGCCAGCACGAACTCGATGCGGTTGCCAAGCAGCAGCGCAACGCGGTCGCCGCTTTGCAAACCCAGCTTGTGCAACCCGGCCGCGATTTGCGCCGACTGTTGCGCGACTTCACGCCAGGTCATCCGTCTGATGCCGCAGACCAGCGCCTCGCCATCCGGATTTCTTGAAGCCGCATCTGCCACCATCGCCCAGACGCTCTTCGGCCGCTCGCAAAACGCCGGCACCACGCGATCGCCGAAGCGGGCCTCAAGCTGCATGGCCGGAATGGAATATTGCGACCAGTCCATTATCGCTTCCGTGTCAGCCTTTCGCCTTCATGCCGTAGACGTGTTCCGGCCCGGGGAAAGCCCGCGAGCGCACGTCTTTGGCATAGCCCTCGATCGCCGCCTCGATCATCGGGCCGAGATCGCCGTAGCGGCGAACGAATTTCGGCGTCCGCGGCGACAGCCCCAGCATGTCTTCCAGCACCAGCACTTGGCCATCGCAGGCGGCACTGGCGCCGATGCCGATGGTCGGAATGGCGATGGTCTCGGTGATCTTCCTGGCCAGCGGTTCTGCCACGGCCTCGATCACGACCGAGAACGCCCCCGCCTCGGAAATTGCGTTGGCGTCGTTCTCGATCGGCTCCCAGCTGTTCTCCTCGCGGCCCTGGGCGCGAAAGGAGCCGAGTGTGTTGATCGATTGCGGCGTCAGCCCGATGTGGCCCATCACCGGAATGCCGCGCTCGGAAAGAAACGCGACGGTCTCCGCCATCCGCGCGCCGCCTTCAAGTTTCACCGCGCCGCAATGGGTTTCTTTCAGGATTCGCACGGCGGAATGAAACGCCTGCTCTTTCGAGGCCTCATAGGAACCAAACGGCATATCCACTACGACCAGCGCATGTTGCGAGCCGCGCATGACGGCGCGGCCTTGCAGGATCATCATATCAAGCGTGACCGGCACCGTAGTCTCCAGGCCGTGCATCACATTCCCCAGGGAATCGCCGACAAGGATGACGTCGCAATGGCGGTCTACCAATGCTGCGGTATGCGCGTGATACGACGTCAGCATCACGATCGGCTCGCCATTCTTGCGGGCCCGAATATCCGGCGCAGTCTTACGCTTGATGGTCGATTGGATAGACATTTTAAGCTCCGACGACGGGGACGCCGATCACGACCGGGTGGAACGCGAACGCGAGCGCCAGATAGGCGACCAGCCCGACCGCCACCGCGATCAGGTCGTTGCCGGCGCCGCCCACCGGGATCGGCGGCGCCCCGGTGTCGGTTCGATGCTTGAGCGAGATGCGGTCGAACACCGCCCATCCGAGGAACGAGCCGAACAGAATGATCGAGCCGAGATCGCCGTTGGCGAGCAGATGCGCTGCCGCCCATAACTTGATGCCTGTCAGCATCGGATGCTTCAGCGTGGTGTAGATGCGGCCGCGGATATAGGACGCGACAACCAAGATGACGGCAGGCAGCATCAGCGCGACCGTGATGTGCTTCAGCGCGGTGGGCGGATACCAGACATCGATCCACCCCGTCGCGCGATATCGGGCAAAGCCCCAGACGATCAGCGCGAGGCCGACGACTGACGCCAGCGCATAGCCGATCTTGTAACCGCCCTCGCCCGTTGACGCGATCAGGCGCGCCCGCATCTCGCGCTGGGTGGTAAGCGTATGGACGCCGAAGAACAGCGCGAGGCCCAGGATCATCACCAGCAGTCCCACGATGTGCTCCTTCATGGCCGATTTCGCTTGGCATGGCCGGTTTTGCCAGCTTCGCGTATCACCTTAAGGGCTTAAACCGCAATGCGTTAAAACGCGCCCAAAGCCATACCCGGCGTCATTCCGGAATGGTCCGTAGGACCAGACCTCAGATGCCATTGCTCATCGGGAATCCCGATGTGGATGGAAGTTGGCAAAACAATCGCGGGATTTCGGGTTCGCGCGTCAGCGCGCCCTCAGATGTGCAGTCGGGGAAATGGCGGGAGATAACATTCAAGGGGTTGCCGACTGCTTGCCCAAGTTCCTGTTATCGACATAGCGGATCGCAATCGGTCGCCCGGCGAGCGCGCCGCCAAGTCCGGCGGTGAATTTCAGCGGCCGGCACGCATCAAGCGACGCGTTGATCGCCTTGAGATAGGTGGTGCGGGTGTCCGCTGACACGCCCGCCGTCGCGTAAGTCATGCGCGGGGCCGCAATGATGTCGCCGGAACGCTTGAAACTGAACCGAACCGAGATCTGCATGCCCTCCCGGGCGGACTCGGCCGGCGGCGGCGACCAGCAGGACCGCAGCGCCGCAAAAAGGTCGCCGATGGTATTGAGATCGTGGTCGGGCCGGACGTATTTTGCGGTGTCGTTGCGCGAAGGCACGGTTTCGACCGTTAGCTGCAGATTTTCGCCATAGGGATAATCAATCTCGGGAATGCAGGGTCCGTGATTAAATACGCTGCAGAACGACGGCGTGCACGGCCGGCCGGCCAGCACACTGCAGGGCGCATGTGAAAACGGCGTGGCATCGATGTGGTGCCGCTGCCCGGCATTGGCCGCTCCGGTGACCATCATTCCCGCAATTACAACTATCAGACAGACAACGATCCGTCGGAGCATGAAGCAAGCCCTCGCAGGCAACACGACTAAAAATGACACAAACCCAAAAATGAGGCGCCCTGCGGGCGGTATCAAGCCTGGGTTCATTCACATCCGCGCGTTCATGGCGGAAGGTAGGCGTGGGCTTTCACCGCGTCCGCTTTCGCGGCGTATGACGATCCGATGTGGAACAGCGTAACGCGCTCGTCGCTACGCTTTCCGCTTCACGTCCTTGATGCTGGAGAACGTGATGCCCTCGGCACGCTCGCGGGTATAGCCTAAATAAAATTCATTCTTGGCCAAAAATACGGGATCGCCATCGACATCGTCGGCAACGCCGGAGCCGTTGGCGGCGATAAAGCCGTCGAGCTTCTTGCGGTCGTCTGATGAAATCCAGCGCGCCAGCTGAAACTCCGAGACCTCGAATTCCACCGGCAGCGAATATTCGGCGTCGAGCCGTGCCTTCAGCACGTCGAGCTGCAGCGGCCCGACCACGCCGACCAAGGCCGGCGCGCCGTCGCGCGGCCGGAACACCTGCACCACGCCCTCTTCCGACATCTGCTGCAAGGCTTCTTTGAGCTTCTTGGCCTTCATCGCGTCGGTCAGCCGCACCCGGCGGACGATTTCCGGGGCGAAGCTCGGCACGCCGACGAAGGTAAGATCCTCGCCTTCGGTCAGCGTGTCGCCGATCCGCAACGTGCCGTGATTGGGAATGCCGACGACGTCGCCGGCGAAGGCCTCGTCGGCCAGCGCGCGATCTTGTGCGAAGAAGAATTGCGGGCTCGACAGGCTCATATTCTTGCCTGTGCGCACCAGCTTCGCCTTCATGCCGCGCGTCAGCTTGCCCGAACACAGCCGCGCGAACGCGATGCGGTCGCGATGGTTGGGATCCATATTTGCCTGGATCTTGAACACGAAGGCGCTCATGCGCGGCTCCGATGCCTCGACCTTGCGCAGATTACTGTCCTGCGCACGCGGCGGCGGCGCGAATTTGCCGAGGCCCTCCAGGAGATCGCCGACGCCGAAATTGCGCAGCGCGCTGCCGAAATAGACCGGCGTCATGTGGCCTTCGCGAAAGGAAGCCAGATCGAACGGTTTGCTGGCTTCCTTCACCAGCGCCAGTTCGTCGGTGATTTCGTTGACGTCGAGATTGGCGTTGCGTCCTGCGAGTTCGGCGACGTCGATGTTTTCGGCAGCACCGGTCTTGGCGCCGCCGCCTTCGAGCAGACGGATGCCGCCGGTGGAAATATCGTAGGTGCCGAGAAAATCGCGGCCACGGCCGACCGGCCAGGTCATCGGCGTGGTGTCGAGTGCCAGCGTCTTTTCGATCTCGTCGAGGAGATCGAAGGTATCGCGGCTCTCGCGATCCATCTTGTTGATGAAGGTGATGATCGGAATGTCGCGGAGACGGCAGACTTCGATCAGCTTCAGCGTCCGCGCCTCGATGCCTTTGGCGGCATCGATCACCATCACGGCGGAGTCGACCGCGGTCAGCGTGCGGTAGGTATCTTCGGAAAAGTCCTCGTGGCCCGGCGTGTCCAACAAGTTGAACACCAGATTCTGGAACTCAAACGTCATCACCGAGGTCACGACCGAGATGCCGCGATCGCGCTCAATCTTCATCCAGTCCGAACGGGTGTTGCGCCGTTCGCCCTTGGCCTTGACCTGGCCGGCCAGATTGATGGCGCCGCCGAACAGCAGCAGCTTTTCGGTCAGCGTGGTCTTGCCGGCGTCCGGATGCGAGATGATGGCAAAGGTACGCCGCCGCTCCACCTCTGCGGCAATCGGTGAACGGGACAAGGATTCGGCAAGGACGAGGTCAGACATCAGCGAGCCTGTGGCAGGGAAACCGGGCGCAATCAAGGGGGATTGCAGGGCACAGGCGCGGTTGCGCGCGGGCCCGCTCGACCTCATATAGTTGGTGCGAGGACGACCTCCAATCCATCCATCATCATCATGCGCAGGGACGACCCTGCTTGCCCGGAGGCCGTCTTATGGCGTGGCTGCTGTTGTTGATCGCGGGTTTGCTGGAAGTCGGCTGGGCGGTCGGACTTAAATATACCGAGGGTTTTACCCGTCTCGTTCCCTCCGTGCTGACGCTGGTCAGCATGGCCGCCAGCGTCGGCATGCTGGGCCTGGCGCTCAAAACGCTGCCGATCGGAACCGCCTACGCGGTGTGGACCGGGATCGGCGCGGTCGGCACCGCGATCCTGGGCATCGTGCTGTTCGGCGATCCCGCCGGGATCGCGCGGATTGCCTGCATCGGCCTGATCATCGCCGGCATCGTCGGACTGAAGCTGGTGACGTGAGCTCTATTTGGAGAGGCTGACCAGATTGACCGCCCAATACGCCAGCGCCGCCACGAGCGCCGAGGCCGGGATGGTGATGACCCAGGCATAGACGATCGAGCTCGCCACGTTCCAGCGCACCGCCGAGGCACGCCGCGCCGCGCCGACGCCGATGATCGCGCCGGTGATGGTGTGGGTAGTCGAGACGGGAACACCGAGCCACGTCGCCATGAACAGCGTCGCGGCCCCGCCGGTCTCGGCACAAAACCCCTGCATCGGCGTCAGCTTTGTGATCCGAAGGCCCATGGTCCGGACGATCCGCCAGCCTCCCATCAGGGTACCCAGCGCCATCGCTGCCTGGCACGCCAGCACCACCCAGAACGGCACTGAAAATTCTGTGCCAAGGTGTCCCTGCGAATACAGCAGCACCGCGATGATGCCCATGGTCTTTTGCGCATCATTGCCGCCATGTCCCAGCGAATACAGCGATGCCGAGACGAACTGCAGAATGCGGAAAGCGCGGTCGACCGCGAATGGCGTCGAGCGTACCGACGCCCAGGACACGATCGCAACCAGTACCAGCGCCAGCAAAAATCCGACCAACGGCGACACCACGATAGCGAGCAATGTCTTCGACAGGCCGCTCCAGACCGCCGCCGAAATTCCGGCCTTGGCCATGCCGCCTCCGACCAGTCCCCCAATCAGAGCGTGCGAACTACTCGACGGTATTCCCAAGCCCCATGTGATCAGGTTCCAGACGATCGCGCCTATCAACGCGGCGAATATCACCTGCGCGTCGATGATGCTGGGATCGATGATCCCGGTGCCGATGGTATTTGCGACATGAAGCCCGAACACCAGGAAGGCGATGAAATTGAAGAACGCCGCCCACAGCACGGCGTATTGCGGCCGCAGCACCCGGGTCGATACGATCGTCGCAATCGAGTTGGCGGCGTCGTGCAATCCATTGAGGAAGTCGAACAGCAACGCGACTGCGATTAATCCGACCAGAATCGGAAGACCAAGCGTGGCATCCACTGCGCGGCCCTGCCCTATACCTGCTCGATCACGATACTGTTGATCTCATTGGCAACGTCGTCGAACCGGTCGGCGACTTTCTCCAGATGGTCGTAGATCTCCGCACCGACGATGAAATCCATCGCGTTGGCATTGCGGTGCTTGAGGAACAGCTCCTTGAGGCCGATGTCGTGGAGATCGTCGACCCGGCCCTCCAGCTTAGTCAGTTCCTCCGTGATCGCCGTCAGCATCGCGACATTGGCGCCGATCGATTGCATCAGCGGTAGCGCGCGGTCCACGAGGTTGGCGCATTCGACCAGCAGCGTTCCCATTTCCCGCATCGGCGGCTCGAACGTGCGCACCTCGAACAGAATGACCGCCTTGGCGGTCTGCTGCATCTGGTCGATGGCGTCGTCCATCGAGGTGATCAGGTTCTTGATATCGCCGCGATCAAACGGCGTGATAAAGGTCCTGCGCACCGCGGTGAGCACCTCGCGGGTGATATTGTCGGCGTCGTTTTCAAACTGATTGACGCGCTGGCAGAACGCCGGCGTTTCCTCGCCGCCGCGCAGCATGTCCTGCAACGCCAGCGCGCCCTGCACAACGGTCTGGGAATGCCGGGCGAACAGCTCGAAAAATCGCTCCTCCCTCGGAAGAAAGGCGCGAAACCAACGCAGCATCTGACATGTCCACTGTTGCGGGAATGGCGGCCGAACCGGCCTGTCACACAGCTGTCATAAACCATTTCGCGCAGCCAGCGGCTATCGGACCCGGGTCATCCACCGCTTTGTAGCGGCCGGAAACGTTCCGGAATTGATTCCGCTTACAGGGAACGCCGGAAATAGTGCGCGATCTCGCCGATCACGCCGCGGCGGAAGGTCAGCACACAGACCACGAAAATCACGCCCTGGATCACCGTCACCCATTGTCCGAAGCCGGCGAGATACTGCTGCATGGCGATGATGACGAAGGCGCCGACCACCGGGCCGAACACAGTGCCAAGCCCTCCCACCAGCGTCATCAGCACGATTTCGCCCGACATGGTCCAGTGCACATCGGTGAGCGAGGCGTTCTGCGCCACGAACACCTTCAGCGAGCCGGCAAACCCCGCCAGCGTTCCCGACAGGATATAGGCAAGCAGCTTGTAGTGATCGGTCTTGTAGCCGAGCGAGATGGCGCGCTGCTCGTTTTCCCGGATCGACTTCAGCACCTCGCCGAACGGCGAGTTGATGGTGCGAAAGATCAGCAGAAAACCGAACAGGAACCCGGCGAGGATGACGTAATAAAGCACCGTCGAATTCGCGAGATTGAAAACTCCGAACAGGTATCCCTGCGGGATGCCCTGAATGCCGTCTTCGCCATGGGTGAACGGCGCCTGCAGATAGATGAAGTACAAAAGTTGCGACAGCGCGAGCGTAATCATCGCGAAATAGATGCCCTGGCGGCGAATGGCGACGACGCCGGTGATGACGCCAAGCCCGGCGGCGCCCGCGGTGCCGACCAGAATTCCAAGCTCGGGTGTAAAGCCCCAGACCTTCAGCGCATGCGCGGTGAAGTAGCCCGCTGTGCCCAGAAACATCGCGTGCCCGAACGAGAGCAATCCGCCATAGCCGATCAGCAGGTTGAAGGCGCAAGCCAACAGCGCGAAACAAAGCGCTTGCATCACGAAGAACGGATAGATGCCGGTCAGCGGCACGATCGCCAACAGCGCGGTCATGATGCCGAACGCGATCAATTCGTCGCGGATGGCGCTCGGGGTGACAGGTATCGAATCGTCGGTTATCGCCGCCATGTCAGGTCGCCCGTCCCGTCAGTCCCGAAGGCTTCACAAGCAACACCAGCACCATGAGGACAAATACCACCGTGTTGGAAGCCTCGGGATAAAAGTATTTTGTCAGTCCTTCGATCACGCCAAGCGCAAAGCCGGTGATGATCGATCCCATGATGGAACCCATGCCGCCGATCACCACCACCGCGAACACGACGATGATCAGATCGGCGCCCATCAGCGGCCGCACCTGATTGATAGGCGCCGACAACACTCCGGCCAGCGCGGCAAGGCCGACGCCAAGCCCATAGGTCAGCGTGATCATTCGCGGCACGTTGATGCCGAATGCACGCACCAGCGTCGGGTTCTCAGTGGCGGCGCGCAGATTGGCGCCGAGCCGCGTCCGCTCGATCAGGTACCAGGTGAGCAGACAGACGATCAGCGAAAACACCACCACCCAGCCGCGATAGATCGGCAGGAACATGAATCCGAGGTTCATGCCGCCTTTCAACTCATCCGGGATCGCATAGGGCAGCCCGGAGGAGCCGAAATAATTTTGAAAGATGCCCTGGATGATCAGCGCCAGGCCGAATGTCAGCAACAGCCCGTAGAGATGATCGAGGCCGGAAAGCCATTGCAGCATCGTCCGCTCGAGGATCATGCCGAAAATGCCGACTGCGATCGGAGCGATGATCAGCGCCGGCCAATATCCGATGCCGGCTATGTTGAGCAGGAAATAGGCGCAGAAAGCGCCCATCATGTAGAGCGCGCCATGCGCGAAATTGATGATGTTGAGCATTCCGAAGATCACGGCGAGCCCAAGGCTCAGCAGCGCGTAAAACGAGCCGTTGATCAGTCCCACCAGGAGCTGTGCGTAGAGAGCTTGCATCGATCGATCTTTCGCACTCAACCTTTGAATGACGTCGGGTGGAACCCGCCGGCGCAAGGCCGGCGGGTAACGGTTGTTACTTCTTTACCAGCGGACAGGTGCTTTCCGAAAGCGGCCGGAAAGCCAGCTCTCCCGGGGTCGTTCCGATCAGCTTGTAGTAATCCCAGGGTCCCTTGGATTCTTCCGGCTTCTTGACCTCGAACAGATAGGCCGGGTGAATTTTGCGGCCATCGGCGCGGATCGTACCTTTGCCAAACAGCGGATCGTCCGTCGGCATTTCCTTCATTTTCGCCACCACTTTCGCGCCGTCATGCGGATTGCCGCCCATGGCCTCGAGTGCCTTGAAATAGTGCATCAGCCCGGAATAGACGCCGGCCTGCACCATCGAGGGCTGCGCCTTGTTTTTCATGCGGCCGGAAAAGCGCTTCGAAAACGCGCGGGTTCCGTCGTTCAGATCCCAGTAGAACGTTTCCGTAAAACTCAGACCCTGCGCCACGTTCAAACCAAGCGCGTGGACGTCGGTGATGAACAACAGCAGACCCGCGAGTTTCTGGCCACCCTTGACGATGCCGAATTCCGACGCCTGTTTGATTGTATTAGTCGTGTCGCCGCCGGCATTGGCCATGCCGACAATCTTGGCTTTGGAAGCCTGCGCCTGCAGCAGGAACGAGGAGAAGTCAGACGAATTCAGCGGATGCTTGACGGTGCCAAGCACCTTGCCGCCTGACTTGGTTACGACCGCGGTGGTGTCACGCTCCAGCGCTGCGCCGAAAGCGTAGTCGGCGGTCAGGAAGTACCAGGTGTCGCCGCCGGCCTTCACCAGGGCCTGGCCGGTGCTGTTGGCGAGCATGTAGGTGTCATACACCCAGTGAATCGTGTTCGGCGTGCATTGGGCATTGGTGAGGTCCGACGACGCCGCGCCGGTATTGATCATGATGGAGTTCTTCTCCTTCACGAGATTATTGACCGCCAGCCCGACGCCGGAGTTCAGCACGTCCATGAAGACGTCGACCTTCTCGACGTCGATCCATTGGCGCCCAATGTTGGTGGCAATGTCGGGCTTGTTCTGGTGGTCGGCGGAAATGATGTCGATCTTCCAGCCCTTGGCTGCAAAGCCCGAATCCTCGACCGCCATCTGGGCCGCCAGGGTGGAGCCTGCGCCGCCGAGGTCGGAGTAAAGCCCGGAATTATCGGTCAGCACACCGATCTTCACGGTTTTGTCCTGCGCAAAGCTGCCGCTGCTTGCGGCAAACGCCAGCGCGGTGCCGAGCAAAAGAGCTGATATTCTGTTTTTCATTTTCTCTCCTTGAATCCTGCTTGAAGTAATTGTTCAGACGCCGAGGTAGGTGTGAAGTTTTCCCATATTGGCCTGCAGCTCCGAGTTCATGAAACCGTCGATGATCTTGCCGTGCTCGACGATGTAGTAGCGGTCCGCGACCGTCGCCGCGAACCGGAAGTTCTGTTCCACCAGAAGAATCGTAAAACCTTCTTTCTTGAGCCGTGCGATGGTGTGGCCGATCTGCTGGATAATGACGGGCGCGAGGCCCTCGGTCGGCTCGTCCAGCATCAGAAACCGCGCGCCGGTGCGCAGGATTCTCGCGATCGCCAGCATCTGCTGCTCGCCGCCGGACAATTTGGTGCCCTGGCTGTTGAGCCGTTCCTTGAGGTTGGGAAACAGCTCGAAGATCTGATCCAGCGACAGGCCGCCGCTGCGCACCACCGGCGGCAGCAGCAGGTTTTCGCGAACGTCGAGGCTGGCGAAAATCCCGCGCTCCTCGGGGCAAAAGGCGACGCCCATGCGCGCAATCCGGTCCGAGGACGCGCGGATGATTTCCTCGCCGTTGAAACGGACCGAGCCGGTGCGCTTGCCGATGATCCCCATCACCGATTTCAGCGTGGTGGTCTTGCCGGCGCCGTTGCGTCCGAGCAATGTGACCACCTCGCCGGCATTCACGTTGAGATCGATGCCGTGAAGGATGTGAGACTCGCCGTACCAGGCTTCGAGATTTTGCACCGAAAGTACCGGTGTGCCTGAGCTGGATGTTGCTGCGGGTTTCGTGGCCATTTCCAACTCAGGCATGACCCGCCCCCAGATAGGCTTCCTTGACGCGCTCGTCCTTGGACAGGTCGGCATAGTTGCCTTCCGCCAGGACGTGACCGCGCGTCAGCACCGTAATGATGTCGCAAAGGTTGGCGACCACGTTCAGATTGTGTTCGACCATCAGGACCGTGAATTTCGCGGAGATGCGCTTGATCAGCGCGGCGATCTTGTCAATGTCTTCATGGCCCATGCCGGCCATCGGCTCATCAAGCAGCATCATTTCCGGATCGAGCGCCAGCGTCGTCGCAATCTCGAGCGCGCGCTTGCGCCCATAGGGCATCTCGACCGCCGGTGTTTTTGCAAACTCGCTCAGGCCGACATCATCCAGCAACTCATGGGCACGGCCGTTGAAACGGTCGAGCACGGTCTTGGAACGCCAGAAATCGAAGGAGTGCCCATGCTGACGCTGCAACGCGACCCGCACATTCTCAAGCGCGGTCAAATGCGGGAATACCGCTGAAATCTGGAACGAGCGCACCAGACCGAGGCGCGCCACGTCGGCTGGCGCCAGGGCGGTAATATCGTGCCCCTTGTACAGGATCTTGCCGGCTGAAGGCTTCAGGAACTTGGTCAAAAGATTGAAGCACGTCGTCTTCCCGGCCCCGTTTGGACCGATCAACGCATGAATGCTGCCACGGCGAACCCGAAGATCGACATTGCGAACGGCGAAGAAGCCCGCGAATTCCTTGGTCAATCCTTGGGTTTCGAGAATGAACTCATCGGCCAATCAAATTTCCCCCATAGCCTCGCCGCGAAGTCCCTCGCGCGTGGCCAATTTTTGCTAACCGGCAGGCTCTCCCAGACGCCCTGGAAAATCCCGTCCCGGACCGGCCGCCCCCGGGCGGAATATGCCGTCAATGGCCCGGTATACGCAAGATGCAATGCAGCCATACGGCGAGGCGAGCCCGGTGCGGATTCGCCATTAGTCGAATTGCGCAAAACCCGAATTTGCTGGTTCGCCGCCTGCTTTCGTTCGCGCCCCGGCCTTTCACTGCGCATCGGAAGACATCATCGAGCGGAGCCGGGCTAGCCGCGCCGGGACCGGCCCGATGACGCCACTTCCTTGGCATAGACTTCCGGCTTGAATCCAACCAGCAACTTGCCGCCGAGATCGAGCACCGGCCGCTTGATCATCGATGGCTGCGCCAGCATCAATGCGAGCGCTTTGCGCTCGTTGAGGCCTTCCCTTTCGATCTCGGGCAGTTTGCGAAACGTGGTGCCAGCGCGGTTGAGCAACGTTTCCCATCCGAGTTCGTCGCTCCAGCGCTTGAGCTTGTCCTTCGCGATGCCTTCGGTCTTGTAGTCATGAAAGCCGTAAGCGACGCCATGGCTGTCGAGCCAGGCGCGGGCCTTCTTCATGGTGTCGCAGTTCTTGATGCCGTAGATGGTGATGGACATTTTAATCGCGTCGTTAGGGTGCGGGGAAGCTGCTCATCTTCCGGGATTCTTGTCGCGCCAGCAAGGCCGGAGCTACTCCCGATCTCCCAACGCGGCGCAGTGCGCCGGCCACGACAGGGCCTCGCCGCTCCGGAGCGCGGATCAGGACCGGCGAGCACCGCTCCGTCGGCTGGAGATCAGCTTTAGCCAAGGCGCCGAATGGAAGGCACTCATCAGCAGGTACATCAGGACCATTCCGCTCAGCGGTGACGCATCTTGCGCGGCCGAGCAGAGCATGTTTGAGCCGCTACCAAAAACACCTGTCAGCAGCGCCATGACCGCGAAGGTCGGCGCGGCCGCGAGGCACAGCCAGTCGGCCGCGCGAAAGGCGGCCGCATTGCCGCTTCCGGCGCGGGCGCTCGCCGTTTTACATTGGGCAACAATCATCACGTCGAGACTCCTGTCGGGCGCGTTCATCGGCGCTGAGACCTTCATGCTCCTCCCGGTTGTGGAACGTTGTCGTACCGAAATTGAACCTTCGTTCGTACCGTTCTCGACACGACGTGCTGGTTGGAGGTCGTGAGATAGATTATGACCGGGCATCGATCGGTGGGAGTGACAAGTGTGGCGGGATTTCGATGGACTCGCTGATCACGGCCGCGGCGCGTGCGCTCGCAGCGGGTGATCCGCTCGGCGCACTGAATCGGATCGCCTTGCGCGACGACGCGCCCGCGCTCGCGCTTCGAGGCATCGCGATGGCGCAGCTCGGCGATCTCGCTCGAGCGAAAACTCTCGTGCGAAGTGCGGCGCGCGCCTTCGGTCCGAAAGAGGCGATGGCCCGCGCGCGGTGCATCGTTGCCGAGGCCGAGATCGCGCTTGTCTCGCGCGATCTGGGCTGGCCTGCGAAGGCGCTCGACGCCGCGCGGGTGACGCTCGAAGAACACGGCGACAAGGTAAACGCTGCGCACGCGCGGTATCTCGAGGTCCGGCGCCTGCTCCTGATCGGACGCCTCGACGAGGCCGAGCGTAAGCTCGCCGAGCTCGACCCCGCGCCCCTCCCGCCCGCATTGAGGGCCGCCCACGAGCTGGTCGTTGCGGGGATCGCGATGCGACGCCTCCGGACGAAGACGGCGCGCGCGGCGCTCGCCCGGGCCGAGCGAGCCGCGCGCCACGCAGCGATCCCTGCGCTGGCGGCGGAGATCGAAAGCGCATCCCTCGTCCTCAACACGCCCGCGGCGCGCCTGATTGCGCGTGGCAAGGCGCGCCCCCTCCTGCTCGAGGAGGTTGAAGCGTTACTGGCCTCAAAGGCGCTCGTCGTGGACGCGTGCCGTCATGTCGTGCGTGACGCACGCACGGTGATCTCGCTCGCACGGCGTCCGGTGTTGTTCGCGCTCGCACGCGCGCTCGGCGAAGCGTGGCCCAAAGACGTGTCGAGAGGCACGCTGGTCGCGCGGGCATTCCGGGCGAAGCACGCCGATGAATCGCATCGCGCGCGGTTGCGGGTCGAAGTCGGGCGGCTTCGCAGGATGCTTCGGACGCTGGCCGGCGTGAGCGCGACCAGCCAAGGGTTTGCGCTGGTGCCGCACCGTGCACGCGAGGTCGTGGTGCTGGCGCGGGCCGTCGAAGAGGAGCATGCGGCGGTGCTCGCCTTCCTCGCCGACGGTGAGTCGTGGTCGAGCTCGGCGCTGGCGCTTGCACTTGGAGCCAGCCAGCGCACCGTGCAGCGGGCACTCGACCAGCTTGCGGCCGCAGGCAAGGCGCAGTCGTATGGTCGCGGGCGAGCGCGTCGCTGGATGACCCCGCCCGTGCCGGGATTCACGACGACCTTGTTACTCCCCGCTCCGCTGCCGAGTGGCTAGGATGGAGCACTTACCGAGTGCCAAGGATGGAAACATGAATAGATCAGCGGCCGAAATCCTCCGTGAGTATGGGCCCTTTGAAGGTGTCGACGGCGTGCATGGGGTCACCTATGACGGGCAGCAAGTCTGGTTTGCGTCCGGAGACAGGCTCAACGCCCTAGACCCCGCAAGCGGGAAGATGGTGCGCTCGATCAATGTCTCCGCGCATGCAGGAACCGCCTTCGACGGCCAACACCTGTTTCAGATCGCCGAGGATCGGATTCAGAAGATCGATCCGAAGACCGGCCGTGTGCTCGCCACGATCCCGGCGCCCGGCGGCGGCGGTGACTCAGGCCTCGCATGGGCCGAAGGGACGCTCTGGGTGGGGCAGTGTCGGGACCGGAAGATCCATCAAGTCGATCCCCAGACAGGGGCTATCCTTCGCACCATCGAGTCCAACCGCTTCGTCACCGGCGTCACCTGGATCGACGGAGAACTCTGGCACGCGACCTGGGAAGGCGACGAGAGCGAATTGCGGCGAGTAGATCCTCAAACCGGAGCGGTCCTGGAGAGGCTCGATATGCCGCCCGGAGCGGCCGTGTCGGGGCTCGAGTCCGATGGCGGCGATCGGTTCTTCTGCGGAGGCGGAAACACCGGGAAAGTCAGAGCGGTGCGGCGGCCCAGGCAGGCGTAGCGGCGGGTAGCGGCTCCAAGATCCCATCGACGCCAAGAGCAAAAAATCGACAGCGCAAGTAATCGACGCGCCGATTCTGCGGGAGAAATAATCCTCACACTCAGCGGTAGCCGTGAGCAGATCTCGGCTTTGATGATGCGTGGATCCAGGCATCCATCATGCCCCAATTGCTGCAGCCGAAAATGATTATTGCGGAATGCGTACGCAAATGTTGGAGTGCCGGTCGAAATCGGCCGAAGACCTCGCCGGAATACCGAAGGTCGCAAGAAGGGCTGATCGGGCGAGTGTTCGACGTTTCGTAGCAAGGGCGACACGGAGGCGCCAAAATGGACTATCTGGGCGCGCTGCGTATGTTCGTGCGAGCGGTAGAGGTCGGCAGCTTTTCGAAAGCTGCAATTGCCACGAATACCAAGACATCGACCGTCTCGCGCGCGATCGCCGGCCTTGAAGAGGATCTCGGTGTCACCCTGTTTCATCGCACCACGCGCCGCGCGCATCTCACCGAACCGGGCGCCACATTCTACGAGCACGCACGCGGCGTTCTGCGGGGCCTGGAGGAAGCGCGGGATGCGGCCTCGGCGATGGAGGGGCGGCCACAGGGATTGATCCGCCTGCATATCCCGAGCGCCTTCGGCCGGCTGCACATCATGCCGTTCGTGCCGGACTTCCTGGCCGCCTATCCCGATATTCGTCTCGATGTCTCACTGACCGATGTGCGGGTCGATCTGGTGGCCGTCGGCGCCGACCTGGCGATCCGTATCGGTCCGCTCATCGATTCCGTCATGCTGGCCCGCAAGCTCGCGCCGCACCGGCGCATTGTCTGCGCGAGCCCGGCCTACCTGGAACGCGGGCCTCCGATCGCCGAGCCGACCGACCTGCTGCAGCACAATTGTCTTGTCTATACGCTGCAGCCGACCGATCGTTGGTTCTTTCGTCACCCGAGCGAGGCAGGCGATGCTTTCGAGGAAGTACCCGTCAACGGCACGCTGCATGCCGACGACGCCGAGCCGCTGCGCGATGCGGCGCTTGCCGGCGTAGGAGTCGTTCTCCTCCCGACATGGCTGGTCGGCGAGGATATCAAGACGGGTCGCCTGCGGCGCGTGCTTCCCGAGTGGTCCTCCATGATCGCCACCAAGCCGAGTGGCATCTTCGGGGTTTTTCCTCCGCATCGCATGATGCCTCCGAAGGTGCGGGCCTTTCTGGACTTTGCCCAGAAACGGTTTGGCAAGCCGCCCTACTGGGATCCTGATTGGAAAGAGGACCGGCGTAAGACCTCACACGACTTCACCGAATAAGACGTCTCAGAGAGCGTCGTCGGACAATCGCGGCGCGTTGCGCGCCCCGCATCAATCTTTCCCAGCATCGGGAATAGAGCGCAGCCGATCGTTAACCCATATGAGCCTTACGCCTGACGGCGATGGTTTCACTCTAGATTCTTAAGGAGAAGTGCTATGTCGAAACTTGGTATTGTAGGGGCGACGGCCGCCCTGTCACTCGCGTTGGCAGTTGCAACCCCGGCCTTCGCCGCGGGGTTTCACGGCGTCCCCGGTGGCGGGGCCATGGACGTCGGCATCGGCGGGTTCCGCGGTGCTCAGGCAAGCGCGGTATCGAGCGCTGATGCTTCCTATTGCCGGAGTCTTGGGGCGTACTACGACTCGACATCCGGGAAGTATATGGACGACACTGGCCTGTGGCTTCCTTGCCCATAGAGGCAAGAAAAGAGCGGCTCAGGCCGCTCTTTTCTTATGCTCGACACTTTCCATGCTCGACAATCGGCCCAAGATTGAAAGCGCCAAGCTTCACATCCTTCGGGCGGTTGTCCTTTTGGCCGCCTCAGTTGGCGGGGCTTGAACGAGCTGAGATGAACCGATGGCCGTTGCGCACTTCTGATTATGGCACTTTTCGGACTTGCGGGCATGTCTGCTACACGGTCGCTATTAGGTGGCGAGTTCAACCGATCGCTGCAACACATTCTGCGAACTTCTCAGCCGGCGTCTGATAGAGCAAGGTCTTTCTCGGCCTTTCATTGAGCTGCCTTGCGATGGCACTGAGCTTGGCCTGGCTGTGCAAGGACAGATCGGTGCCGCGCGGAAGATACTGGCGCAGCAATCTGTTGGTGTTTTCGTTTGAGCCGCGCTGCCAGGGAGACCGAGGGTCACAAAAATAGACATCAACCTCGGTGGCCAATGTCAGGCGCTGATGGTCGGCAAGCTCTTTGCCTCTGTCCCAGGTCAGCGACCGGTAAAGCTCGCTGGGCAATCGCTGCGATTGCTTGATCAGCGCCGA
>NZ_JNIJ01000055.1 GCF_000701345.1 Bradyrhizobium sp. URHD0069
TGAAGCGGTAGGCCTGGTTCCCTAGAACCTTCAGCAGCGCCTCAGGCTCGCTCGGTACCCTCACTTCCCGCACGATTCTGCCCGTGTCATCCACAATGCAGACGCTGGTCTGCTTGACCGATACATCCAATCCAGCAAAATGGTCCATGCTGCGCTTCTCCTTCTGATGCTTGAGGCCGTAACCACGGACCTCGTTTCACCATCAGCCTGAAGCGCAGCACCCAAAATCTTCAGCTATCCACAAGCTGGGCCGGCCGATTACCCCATCTTTCAGGGGTAGCCCGGAAGACACTGCTCACATTGAGTCCTTCTCAGTTTGACCGTTCCGGACAATTGGGTCTATCCGGCCTGGGTCTGCCGTGATTTGATGGCCCACGGTCGAGGCTCCCCAAGAAGAGCATAACGTCGCATAATTACGCACGGTGCAGCTTGGCCGTGACTCCTCATCGACGTGAGAATCGCCATCGCTTTCAGAGCGTTTCAGCGGTCACAGGAGCAACCTTGGGCATTGTTCTGACGTTTCAGTTGGTCGTGGCGATCGTCATCGCGTTGTTCGTAGCATACAACGTTTTTCACTACGTACTTTTTCTCTTGGTGACTCAACCGAAGGACGCGAGCAAGATCGGCCACGAGTTGAATCAATTCGAGCAGCGCCAACTGATCGAGTGGACACCGCGGCCGAGCGACTTTCTCAAGCACGACGACGAGAAGCGTACATATGATGACGTATTCGGCACGTATCGCGACGAGCAAGCGAACTACAGCACGTGCGTTTTCCCCCGCGTCGCATTTTCGCGTCCCTACGAAGCCGAATCCGTTCTTCTGAAGCTGAAGGACGGGATGCGGCTGTTGGATCTCGGGTGCGGATCCGGCGCGGCGGCCTACTACCTCGCCAGCCGGCGAGATATCGAAGTTGTGTGTGTGACCAATTCATCCGTGCAAGCGGACATCTGCCGGCGGAAATTTGCAGAACTGGGTGGGCGTGGACAGGTGATCGTCACCGACTTCGACAGCCTCGATCTCCCGAGTGAAAGTTTTGACACCATCTATGCGCTCGAATCGATCGGCTACACCAAAAACCTGGACGCTTGGCTGGCGCGCTGCTGGCGGATGCTCAAGCCGGGAGGAAGCCTGTTAATCCGCTCACCGGGATCGTTGGATCATTGTCGGCGTAAAGAGGATTACCTAAGCGTCACCGTCTTCTTCGACAACTGGCGCTATAATTTTGTCGGCGCCAATCTTCTCGTCTACAAGATGCGCCGACTCGGCTTCAACCCGATCCGTTATCGGCGACTGCCATTCTGGGCCTGGGGTCTCACGTGGAACTTCATTCAGCACTTGGTGTTGTGGAAGTATCGGCTAAAGATGCGCACATTCGTGGAATTGGAACGGATCATTTGGCGCACTTCGAAGGTATTTGTCTTCGGCAACCCGTACAACACGGTGCTGGCTACCAAGCCCGGGGCAGCATCTTGCTCCCGACAGACTCCTGCATCCTCAGAAGCATTGGGTGGCGTTGCCGAGACTGATCGCTAAAGCGACCCTCCGTTCATTCCGGCCGAGGGCCGACATCACCTAAAAAGCTCGAGGTGCGTGGTGCTTGATGGATTGGAAAACCTGCGCGACAGTTATTTATCCAATCGTTCAGCCATGTCGGGTTTGGCAGCATTTGGAAAAATCTGATCTCGCCCCAGCGACGATTGCGCCCACGCGCCCGGGAAGCCGAAGCGTTTTTCTCTCGCCGCCCATGTTCATGCGACCATGGCGCCGGCACCAACACACTGGAACAGAACGCCCGCTTCTGGCACAAATGCGAAGTGCCGACTGGCTCTGAGATTGTCTGCTTATCGGGGTAGACCGGAAGTGACCGGCCGACTGTCAAACGGCGCTTTTGGGTCGGAAGGGGACTCCGGCTAGCAGTCTGCCAGCGTATGTATGGGGTCGCGCTGTATCGCTTTACGTGTCGATGAAGCGGATCTCGTTGGTGTCGTCTTGCGCGATCAGTGTGATTTGTTGAATGGGATCAATCTGATTTGGGTAGTCCAGCCCTGCTTGCAAAAATATTCCTGTTCCCGTCTGACCCAAATCACTTCATAAGCTTCGCCGTCTCACCCCATGAGAGGGGCGTATCGCGATCGTCACGGACGCGGGGTGGGATGCGGTGGACGCGGCAGCGTCGGGCGCGCATTTCGCAATCGCAGGGCGGGTTGAACCTCGTGAGCGATTTGCGGCGCGCAGACGAACGGCGCTGATGCGTACGGCAAAACCGTGTGGTCCTGGCACCCGTTGCTGGTGTCAAGTCGGCGGAGGTTTTTGCGAGCCCAACCGGGTTCGGCAAACCCTTCAATCCGCCGACGACGGTGACAAGACGAATTCGTCGCCGGGGAGAGCACGATATAAGCCGTTAAAACCATTGCGTGCGGGAATGCCGGGTGTTCCGGTGACCTGCGGTGACTACCGTGTGCTTACTACCATTGCACACGGGCTGCGGGTGCACCGTGCACCCGGCATTCCCCACGCCCTCTATCGGGCGAAAGATTTTTGCATCACTCGGGCGCATCGCGCCGCGGGATCGCGAACGCGCATCTGAAATTGTTTTGGCTGCCTGAAATTTGAATCGGTGGCATGCATTGAGTACGAGCGCGCCACACGCCCAGCCGTCATCGCCTGCGAAAGAGCGTGTGAAGGATACTGACCTTATTTCGATGACGTTCTAGATCGGCAAATAGCTGTGGATCACCGGCATGAAGAAAATGACGAGATTGATGGCGAAGCCGATGTTCCACAGGATCGAGCGCAGCGTGGGCCGATCGCCGAGATAGGTGAAGACATAGGCGACCCGAACGATCAGGAACAATACCGCCAGGTCATCGATCAGACGTTGCGGGCCGGCGCGAAATTCCGCCAGCAACACCGCTACTGCAAAGAACGGAAAGGTCTCGATGCCGTTCTGATGCGCGCCCAGGGCGCGCGAGGCAATAGGGTCGGCATAAAACCCGGGATCGCGCGGTTTGGAATTGTCGAAACGGCGAAACCCGATCCACTTGATCGGTGCGATCGTCAGCAGATAGAGCATCACCGCTCCGAAGACGCACCACTCGGCGACCGTCATGGTTCCCTCCGACATGCGGCAATAAGTGACAATACCAGATAAGTGGCCGTATCAAGTGACAGTATCGAACCGGCCATTATCTTGACAAGAATAGCCCAACGCGCGAAGCCACAGGCATTATGACAACGGTTGTTCCCATCGAAAGCGCAGAGGCTGCGGCCAGCGTCAGACCGGGTCGCATCGGCGTTTTGCTGGTCAACCTTGGTACCCCCGACACCGCGGATGCCAGCGGCGTACGGGTCTATCTCAAGGAGTTTCTATCCGATCCCAGAGTGATCGAAGATCAGGGACTAAAATGGAAGCTGGTGCTGAACGGCATCATCCTGCGCATCCGCCCGAGCCGAAAAGCCCGCGACTACCAGAAGATCTGGAACAACGCGAGAAACGAATCTCCGCTGAAAACCATCACGCGCGCGCAGTCCGACAAGCTCGCCGCTTCGATATCGGACCATGATCATGTCGTGGTTGATTGGGCGATGCGCTACGGCAACCCGTCGATCCGCTCGGGCATCGAGGCCCTCACGGCGCAGGGCTGCGATCGGCTGCTGGTGGTGCCGCTCTACCCGCAATATTCGGCCGCGACGTCGGCAACCGTGTGCGACGAGGTGTTCCGCGTGCTCGCCGGCATGCGCGCGCAACCGACCCTGCGGGTGACGCCGCCCTATTATGATGATCCCGATTATATCGAGGCGCTGGCGGTCTCCATCAATGCGCATCTTTCGACCTTGCCGTTTCAGCCGGAGCTGATCGTGGCCTCGTTCCACGGCATGCCGCAAAAATATATCGACAAGGGCGACCCCTATCAGGCGCAGTGCGTCGCGACGACGGAAGCGCTGCGCAGGCGGATGGGACTGGACGCCTCGAAGCTGCTGCTCACCTTCCAGTCGCGCTTCGGCTTCGATGAGTGGCTGCGGCCCTACACCGACAAGACCATGGAGCAACTGGCGAAGGACGGCGTGCGCCGCATCGCCGTCGTGACGCCCGGCTTTTCCGCCGATTGTCTGGAAACGCTGGAAGAAATCGCGCAGGAAAATGCCGAGATATTCAGGCACAATGGCGGCGAGCAATTTGCCGCAATCCCTTGCCTGAACGACAGCGAGGCCGGAATGGACGTCATCCGGCAGCTTGTTCTGCGCGAGCTTCAGGGCTGGATTTGACCGTGCTGCATGGCCCCGTCATCGTTCAGATGGCGTCCATAAGGTGGCCTGTAAACGGAGACTTACCTATAACTTAAGAAGAACGGTCTGAGCCGGCGCCGCCGGCCTTAGACAGTATACTGCGCTCGGACACCTTTTGTGTCTGGCTTTGGGAGGATTTATGACCGGTTTCGATATTTTCGCGATTGCGCTGTTGCTGCTGGCTATCTTTACGCTGTTTGCCGGAATCAAGACGGTGCCGCAGGGATACGACTGGACCATCGAGCGGTTCGGCAAATACACCCGCACGCTGGCGCCGGGGCTGAACATCATCATCCCCTATTTCGATCGCGTCGGCCGCAAGATCAACATGATGGAGCAGGTGATCAGCATTCCGGAGCAGGAGGTGATCACCAAGGACAACGCCACGGTGACGGTGGACGGCGTCGCGTTCTATCAGGTGTTCGACGCCGCCAAGGCGAGCTACGAAGTATCCGATCTCAATCAAGCGATCATCGTGCTGACGATGACCAACATCCGCTCGGTGATGGGCGCGATGGATCTCGATCAGGTGCTGTCGCATCGCGATGAGATCAACGAGCGCTTGCTGCGCGTAGTCGACGCGGCGGTGTCGCCGTGGGGCTTGAAGGTCAACCGAATCGAGATCAAGGACATCGTGCCGCCCGCTGACCTGGTGGAGGCGATGGGACGCCAGATGAAGGCCGAGCGCGTCAAGCGCGCCGATATTCTGCAGGCCGAAGGCCAGCGGCAATCGGAAATTCTTCGCGCGGAAGGTGCCAAACAGGGCCAGATCTTGCAGGCCGAAGGCCGCCGCGAGGCTGCGTTCCGCGACGCCGAGGCGCGCGAACGCTCCGCCGAAGCCGAGGCCAAGGCGACGCTGATGGTCAGCCAGGCCATCGCCCAGGGCGATGTCGCCGCGCTGAATTACTTCATCGCCGACAAGTACATCAAGGCGTTCGGACAACTGGCGGATTCGCCGAACCAGAAAATCGTCATGCTGCCGATCGAGGCGATGAGTATTCTTGGTTCGCTTGCCGGCATCGGCGAGATCGCCAAGGCTACCTTCGGTGAAAGCGCGGCATCGGCGGCGGCCGCGCGGCGCGGCTCGGTGCCGCAAGCCGGACCGAACCCGCCGCCGGCGGCGCCGATACGTTGAGGGATGGTAGAGGGCTGATCGATGACCGAGATGTTCTCCATATTGGGTAGCTGGAACTGGCTGATCTTCGGCGTCGTGCTGATGGCGCTGGAATTGCTCGCACCGGGCGTCTTCTTGATCTGGCTTGGGTTCGCCGCATTGCTGGTCGGCTTGCTGTCGTTTGCGATCCATCCGTCGTGGCAGCTGCAGATCCTGATGTTCGCGGTCTTCGCAGTCGCCGCGGTGCCGCTGTGGCGGCGCCTCGCGCGCAGCAATAAGGCCGCCAGCCAAAGCAATCCGTTTCTCAACAAGCGGGCGGATGCGCTGGTCGGCCGGGTGTTCACGCTGGAGAAGCCGATCATCGACGGGTCGGGCACGGTGCGGATCGACGATACGATCTGGCGGGTTGCCGGCCCCGATGCGCCCGCCGGCACCCGGGTCAGGATCGTGCAAGCCGACGGCGCGAGCCTGACGGTGGCCGCGGCCTAGGTCAATCGGCCCGATGTTTGCTCCAGCGCTACGCCACGCCGGCGCGCAGGATGTCGTGCAAATGCACTATGCCGACCGGCTTGCTGGCGTCGGTCACGATCAGCGCGGTGATCTTCGAGGAGTTGAGAATTTCCAGCGCTTCGCTGGCGAGCAGGTCGCGTCCGATCGTCTTCGGATTTTTGGTCATCACGTCATCGACGAGTGCGGTCATCAGGTCGGGGCGCATGTGGCGGCGCAAATCGCCGTCGGTGACGATGCCGACGATGGCGCCATAGCCATCGATGATGCCGACGCAGCCAAAACCTTTCGATGACATCTCGACCAGCGCATCCGACATTCGCGTACCCATCGGCTTGAGCGGCACGGCGTCGCCGGTATGCATGAGGTCGCGGGTATATTTCAGCATGGCGCCGAGCTTGCCGCCCGGATGCAGCACGCTGAAATCGACCGAGGTAAAGCCGCGGCCCTCCAGCAGCGCGATCGCCAGCGCATCCCCTAACGCCAGCATCATCAGCGAGGAGGTGGTGGGCGCGAGATTGTGCGGGCAGGCCTCGCGCGCCTTGGGCAAAGTCAGCGCAATATCCGCGGCCTTGCTCAGCGTGGAGTCGCAATCGGCGGTCATCGCGATCACCGCGATGCGGAAGCGCTTGGCGTAGGTGATGAGATTCTTCATCTCCGGCTGTTCGCCGGACCACGACAGCGCCATGATGACGTCGTCGGCGGTGATCATGCCGAGATCGCCGTGGCTCGCCTCTGCGGCGTGCACGAAGAACGCCGGCGTGCCGGTGGAGGCGAAGGTCGCAGCGATTTTGCGGCCGATGTGGCCGGATTTGCCGAGCCCGGTGACGATCAATCGCCCCTTGGCGTTGCGAATGAGATCCGCCGCGGCCGCAAACGTCATGCCGAGGTCGGATTGCAGGGCTGCCACAATCGCGGCGATGCCGCTGCCCTCCACGTCGAGCGTGCGTAAGGCCGATTGAACGGCTTCGTTCGCGTGATCGGTCACGGATGATTTTGCCGTCAGCGGTTTCGACTTGGCCATGTCTGGTCCCAGGGAGGCGGGCAATTGGCTCGCTTCGCGCGCATCCTTAGCACGCCCCATTTTGCGATGCGACGCGCCGGCCGCGGCTCTCAACGGCTCATTAACCATAACTGTTTTAACTCCATTAACGACGTTTTCTGCCAGCGCGTTCGCGCGCGCGTGGAACCGGTCGGCAAGCGTATGAATTTGTTGGGGTATTTTTATCGTGATGTCGGGTCCAGCAAGGGGCCGCCGCAAGCGCGTAAACGCTTTACGCGCGCTATTGCCATGCCTCGCGCTGATCGCGTTCGATAACTCATCCGCGCACGCCCAGACGATCACGTCAGACCTGTTCCGTCCGGTGCGCGACGGCTTCGTGTCGCCGCAGGATTCGCGGCTGCGCAGAACCGGCGAAACGACCAGCGATTCCGCTGACGATGCGAGGCGCCGCGACGGGGAAAAACCCGCGCCGTCGCGGATTGGAAATATTCCGAGCTACGGTCTTCCCGCCGCCAGCGGCGCATCCACTTCCGGTTTTGACTCGCTCAATCGCAAGCGCACGCAGCCAAAATTTTATCCGGGCCAGGCCAGGCCGAAAGCGCCGGGTCCCGGCAGCCCGGCACGGGCGATTTCGGCCGGACGGGCGCGGCTGTCCGTCCCGCCGTCCGAGACTGCGAACAAGGCGCCGATCCCGCCGGCGATGGCCGGCACGGTGGTCGGCCAGCCGGCGCGCAAGCGGCTGAAGATCGACGACGATCCGTTCGGCGCCGTCGGCGATTACGCCGGCAGCTTTCTCATCAAGGGCGCGGTTGAGCTGCGCGGCGGCTATGACACCAATCCCGGCCGCACCTTCGTGCCGAAGGGCTCGTCGTTCTATGTGGTGGCGCCGGAATTTCTCGCGGTCTCCAACTGGGAGCGCCACGCGCTGGTCGCCGACTTGCGGGGATCGTTCGCTGGCTACGGCAACACGTTTCCGCCAGCCGGCGACGGCACGATCTCGTCGGCGCCGACCAATCTCGACCGGCCGGATTTCACCGGTCACATCGACGGCCGCCTCGACGTCACTCGGGATACCCGTTTACTCGGCCAACTGCGTTTGCTCGTTGCCACCGACAACCCGGGCAGCCCGAACATTCAGGCCGGGCTTGCCAAATATCCCATCTTTTCGACCCTCGGCGGCACCTTCGGCATCGACCAGACGCTCAACCGCCTGCAGCTTTCCGCCGGCGGCACCATCGACCGCACCGTCTATACGAACTCCGAGCTCACCGACGGCACCTCGACCACCAACGACGACCGCAACTTCAACCAATATGGCGGTGTCGGCCGTATCAGCTACGATCTCTTGCCCGGCGTGAAACCATTCGCTGAGATCCAGGGCGACAGCCGCATCCACGACGTGCAGTTCGACCGCTCCGGCTTTCAGCGCGATTCCTCAGGCGGCTACGCCAAGGCCGGCACGTCGTTCGAATTCTCGCGGCTCTTGACCGGCGAAATCTCGGCTGGCTACGCGTTGCGCGATTACGTCGATCCGCGGCTTAGCCAGTTAAATGGCCTGCTCACCTCGGCCTCGCTGACCTGGACGGCGACGCCTTTGACCACGGCAAAATTCTATTCCGACACCTTGATCGGCGAGACCACGCTACCCGGCGTCTCCGGTGTGCTGACGCGTGTCTACACTTTCGAAGTCGATCACGACTTCCGCCGCTGGCTCACCGCCATCGGAAGATTCACCTACGGCACGCTCGACTATCAGGGCGACGACCGTCACGACAAGATCTACACGCTGTCGGGCGACCTGATCTACAAGCTGAACCGCGATCTCTGGGTCAAGGGCACCCTGCGCCGGGATGTGATGGACTCCAACATTTTAGGCTCGAGCTCGGCGTCGACGGTGGTGTTGCTCGGGGTGCGCTTGCAGAATTGATGTCGGCTGTCATACCCCGCCACCGGCACACCGCGAGAAGAAGCTCACCGCGGCAGATTCGTCGTGCCCATCAGGAACTGATCGATGGCACGGGCGCAGAGGCGGCCTTCGCGGATCGCCCAAACCACAAGCGATTGTCCGCGGCGCATGTCGCCGGCTGAAAACACGTTCGGTCGCGAGGTATGATAGTCCGCGGTGTTGGCGCGCACATTGCCGCGCGGGTCGAGATCGACGCCGAGCGTCTTCAACAGGCCCTCATGCACCGGATGTACAAAACCCATCGCCAGCAGCACCAGCTGCGCCTCGAACTCGAATTCGCTTCCGGCTACCGGCTTGAACTTGTCGTCGACCTGCACGCAATGCAGTTTTGTCACTTTGCCGTCGACGCCTGAGAATCGTTGGGTCAGCACCGCGTATTCGCGCTTTGCGCCTTCGGCCTGGCTCGATGAGGTCCGCATCTTCAAGGGCCAATTGGGCCAAGTCAGACCTTTGTTCTCGTGCTCCGGCGGAGCCGGCATGATCTCGAGCTGCGTCACCGAGAGCGCGCCTTGCCGGAACGACGTGCCGATGCAGTCGGAGCCGGTGTCGCCGCCACCGATCACCACCACATGCTTCCCGCCGGCCAAAATCTCCGACTCGCTGCCGAGCGGCTCATTGGAGACGCGGCGGTTTTGCTGCGGCAGGAAATCCATCGCGAAGTGAATGCCGTCGAGATCGCGGCCGGGGATCTGCAGGTCGCGCGCGGCTTCCGCGCCGCCGGTCAGCGCCAGCGCGTCATATTGGTTCAGCAGGTCCCGCGGATCGATCGCGCCGGGTGAGCTGCCGCCGACATGGACACCATAGTGGAAGGTAACGCCCTCGGCCTCCATCTGCGCCACGCGACGGTCGACGTGATGCTTCTCCATCTTGAAATCGGGAATGCCATAGCGCAACAGCCCGCCGGCCTTGGCGAATTTTTCATAAACGTGCACGTCGTGGCCAGCGCGCGCGAGCTGCTGCGCGCAGGCCATCCCCGCCGGGCCCGATCCGATGACCGCGACCTTCTTGCCGGTCCGGGTCGTCGGGATTTCCGGCTTGACCCAGCCATTGTCCCAGGCGCGATCGGCGATCGCGCACTCAATGGTCTTGATGGTGACAGGATTGTCGTCGATGTTCAGCGTACACGAGGCTTCGCAAGGCGCGGGGCAAATCCGCCCGGTGAATTCCGGAAAGTTGTTGGTCGAATGCAGGTTGCGCGCGGCTTCTTCCCAGTCGCCCTGGTAGACCAGATCGTTGAAATCCGGAATCTGGTTGTTGACTGGGCAGCCCGGCGTGCCCGGCTGCACCGAGCCGGTGCCGTGGCAATAGGGAATGCCGCAATTCATGCAGCGCGCGGCCTGGTCGCGGGTGTCCTTCTCGCTCAAGGGAACGACAAATTCGCGATAGCTTTTGACGCGCTCGGCGGCCGGCGCGTATTTGCGGTCGTGCCGCTCGATCTCGAGAAAACCTGTTATTTTACCCACGACGTTTCACACTCACGGTAGAGGATCCCAGAAATACCAATAGCAAAAGCCCATCACAGCGCCGAGGAGGAAAGCCCACAACTCGACACTGCCGTTGGCCAGATAGACTGCCAGCGGCACCGCGAAGACCAAGCTTATCGCGAGGGCTCCGTGAATAACAGGAAACCTGTTCACCTCGTCACTCGGCGGCTTGTATCGTGCCGGTCGGTCTCGAGAGAACCTGTAATCTTACCCATTAAACCTGCTGCCCCTGCATCAACCCGGCCTCATGGTTCGAGACGGCGTAAGCGCCTCCTCACCATGAGGAACATCTCTTCTCATCCTGAGGTGCGGCGCCGTCGCCGCGTCTCGAAGGATGACTTGTTATTCCCACGATCCTTCTCGTCATTGCGAGGAGCGAAGCGACGAAGCAATCCATTGGCAACCGCGTTAAATCTATGGATTGCTTCGCTGCGCTCGCAATGACGGGTCAGAATCCCTTATGGTCTAAGCCCCGATCGCGATTTTCGGCTCGGCGTCGGCGTTGGCCTTCAATTCCTTCAGCGCGCGGCGGTATTCCACCGGCATCACCTTGCGGAATTTCGGCAGCCAGGCTTTCCAGTTCGCCAGAATGTCGGCGGCGCGCTTGGAGCCCGTCAGCTTGGCGTGGCGCGTGATCAGGATGTACAGCCGCTCGATGTCTGACTCCAGGAGATTGGTGAACACATCGACCCGGCCGTGCGCTTCGAGATCGCCGGTCGAGTGATAGGCGTTCTGGTTGATCATCTCTTCCGACAACACCGGCTCGAGTTCGACCATCGCCATGTTGCAGAGTTTCGGGAAGTCGCCGGCCTCGTCCAGCACATAGGCGACGCCGCCGGACATGCCGGCCGCGAAGTTGCGCCCGGTCTTGCCGAGCACCACGACGATGCCGCCGGTCATGTATTCGCAGCAATGATCGCCGGCGCCTTCGACCACTGCGATCGCGCCGGAGTTCCGCACCGCAAAGCGTTCGCCGGCGATGCCGCGGAAATAGCATTCGCCCTCGATCGCGCCATACAGCACGGTGTTGCCGACGATGATGGATTCCTCCGGCACAATGCCCGAGTTGCGCGGCGGCTTGACGATGATGCGGCCGCCGGACAGGCCCTTGCCGACATAGTCGTTGCCTTCGCCTTCGAGATCGAAGGTGACGCCACGCGCCAGCCATGCGCCGAACGCCTGACCGGCGGTGCCCTTGAAGCTCACCTGGATGGTGTCGTGCGGCAGTCCAGCATGGCCGTAGATTTTCGCCACGCTGCCTGACAGCATCGCGCCGGCGCTGCGGTCGGTGTTGTTGATCTCCGTATCGATCTTGACCGGCGCGCCGCGGTCGAGCGCCGTCTGAGCCTTTTCGATCAACGTGCGGTCGAGTACGGCCTCCAGATGATGGTTCTGGGCCTCCGCGTGATAGATCTTCTGGCCGGGCAGTTCCTTCTGGCGCACGAACAATTTCGAGAAATCCAGCCCCTTGGCCTTCCAGTGCGCCACCAGCGTCGACTGGTCGAGCATCTGGGTCTGACCCACCATCTCGTTGAAGGTGCGATAGCCGAGCGCGGCCATGATCTCGCGGACTTCCTCGGCGACGAAGAAGAAATAATTGATGACGTGCTCGGGCTGGCCGGTGAAGCGCTTGCGCAGCACCGGATCCTGGGTCGCAACGCCGACCGGGCAGGTATTGAGGTGGCACTTGCGCATCATGATGCAGCCGGCCGCGATCAAGGGCGCGGTGGCGAAGCCGAATTCGTCGGCCCCCAGGAGAGCGCCGATCACGACGTCGCGTCCGGTGCGGAAGCCGCCGTCGACCTGCACCACGATACGGCTGCGCAGCCGCTCGCGCACCAACGTCTGGTGGGTTTCGGCCAAGCCGATTTCCCAAGGCGAGCCTGCGTGCTTGATCGAGGTTAAGGGGGACGCACCGGTGCCGCCCTCGAAGCCCGCGATGGTGACGTGGTCGGCGCGCGCCTTGGCGACGCCGGCGGCAACCGTGCCGACGCCGATTTCGGAGACGAGCTTCACCGACACCTGGCCATCAGGATTGACGTTCTTGAGGTCGTAGATCAGCTGCGCCAGGTCTTCGATCGAATAGATGTCGTGGTGCGGCGGCGGCGAGATCAGGCCGACGCCGGGCGTCGAATGCCGCACCCGCGCAATGACGGCGTCGACCTTGTGGCCGGGCAATTGTCCGCCTTCGCCGGGCTTCGCGCCCTGCGCCATCTTGATCTGCATCATGTCGGCATTGACGAGATATTCGGTGGTGACGCCGAACCGCCCCGACGCGACCTGCTTGATCGCCGAGCGCATTGAATCGCCATTCGGCATCGGCTTGAAGCGGTCGCTCTCCTCGCCGCCTTCGCCGGTATTGGACTTGCCGCCGATCCGGTTCATGGCGATCGCCAACGTCGTGTGCGCCTCGCGCGAGATCGAACCGAACGACATCGCGCCGGTGGCGAAGCGCTTGACGATTTCCTTGGCCGGTTCGACCTGGTCGAGCGGCACGGGCTTGCGCTTCTCGTCCTCGGCGGACTTGATCTTGAACAGGCCACGCAAGGTCAACAGCCGCTCGGACTGCTCGTTGAGGATTTTCGCGAAGGCCTTGTAGCGCTCCAGCGAATTGCCGCGCACGGCGTGCTGCAGCGTCGATACCGACTCGGCGGTCCAGGCGTGATCCTCGCCGCGGGTGCGGTAGGCATATTCGCCGCCGACATCGAGCGCGGTCTTGTAGAGAAGTGAATCGCCGAACGCGTCGGTGTGGCGCCGCACGGTTTCTTCGGCGATCTCGGCCAGCCCCACGCCTTCGATGCGGGTATGGGTGCCGACGAAATACTTTGAGACGAAATCCGCCTTCAGCCCGACGGCGTCGAAAATCTGCGCGCCGCAATAGGACTGGTAAGTCGAGATGCCCATCTTCGACATTACCTTCAACAGGCCCTTGCCGATCGACTTGATGTAGCGCTTGACGATTTCATAGTCGTCGAGCGCGGACGGCAGGCGGTCCTTCATCGAAATGATCGTCTCGAACGCCAGATAGGGGTTGATCGCTTCGGCGCCGTAGCCGGCCAAACATGCGAAGTGATGCACCTCGCGCGGTTCGCCGGACTCGACGACGAGCCCAACCGAGGTGCGCAAGCCGGTGCGGATCAAATGATGATGCACGGCGGCGCAGGCGAGCAGCGAGGGTATCGGAACCCGGTCCGAGCCGGCCATGCGATCGGACAGGATGATGATGTTGTCGCCTTCGCGGACCGCGGCTTCCGCACGCGCGCACAATTCGTCCAGCACCTGCTCGAGCCCCGCCGCGCCCAAGCCGGCATGGAACGTGGTGTCGAGCGTCCGCGATTTGAAATGGGTGTCCGCGAGATCAGAGATCGAGCGGATCTTTTCGAGATCCGCATCGGTCAGGATCGGCTGGCGCACTTCGAGGCGCTTGGTGCCGGCCATGCCCTGCAGATCGAACAGGTTCGGCCGCGGCCCGATGATCGAGACCAGACTCATGACCAGTTCTTCGCGGATCGGATCGATCGGCGGATTGGTGACCTGCGCGAAGTTCTGCTTGAAGTAAGTAAAGAGCTGCTTCGGCTTGTCCGACAGCGCCGAGATCGGCGTGTCGTTGCCCATCGAGCCGTTGGCCTCTTCGCCGGTGGACGCCATCGGCGTCATCAGGATGGTGATGTCTTCCTGCGTGTAGCCGAACGCCTGCTGCCGATCCAACAGTGGCAGGTTCGAGCGCATGCCCTTGATCGGGGCGTCGGGCAATTCCTCCAGCACGATCTGCGTGCCGTCGAGCCACTTGCGATAAGGATGGCTCTTCGCCAGCGACGCCTTGATCTCGTCGTCGGGAATGAGACGGCCCTGTTCGAGGTCGACCAGCAGCATCTTGCCGGGCTGCAGCCGCCACTTGGTAACGATGTGCTCCTCGGGGATCTTCAGCACGCCCATTTCGGACGCCATCACGATACGGTCGTCGCTGGTCACGAGATAGCGCGCCGGGCGTAAGCCATTGCGGTCGAGCGTGGCGCCGATCTGGCGGCCGTCGGTGAACGCAATCGCGGCGGGGCCGTCCCACGGCTCCATCAGCGCGGCGTGATACTCGTAGAACGAGCGGCGCTCTTCATCCATCAGCGGATTGCCGGCCCAGGCTTCCGGAATCATCATCATTACGGCATGCGGCAGCGAGTAGCCGCCCTGCACCAGGAATTCGAGCGCATTGTCGAAACAGGCGGTGTCGGACTGGCCCTCATAGGAGATCGGCCACAACCTGCTGATGTCCTTGCCGTATAATTGCGAATGAACCGAGGCCTGGCGGGCCGCCATCCAGTTGACGTTGCCGCGCAGCGTATTGATCTCGCCGTTGTGCGCGATCATCCGGTACGGATGCGCCAGCGACCAGGTCGGGAAAGTGTTGGTCGAAAAGCGCTGATGGACCAGCGCCAGCGCGCTCTCGAAATCGGCTTCCGCCAGATCGGGATAATATTTGCCGAGCTGATCGGCGAGGAACATGCCCTTGTAGACCACGGTCCGGCACGACAGCGACACCGGGTAATAGCCGGCAAGGCCGCGGTCGCGGCGCTGATAGATCGCCTGCGAAATCGATTTGCGAAGGATATAGAGCCGGCGCTCGAATTCGTCTTCGGTCTTGCTATGCGCGCCGCGGCCGATGAACACCTGCATATGCGCGGGCTCGGTCGGCTTGACCGTTTCACCGAGCGAGGAGTTGTCGACCGGCACCTCGCGCCAGCCGAGCAGCGTCAACTGCTCCTCCTTGATCTGGTCGGCGATGATGCTCTTGATGACTTTGCGCCACGCCGTCTCCTTCGGCATGAACAGCGCGCCGACCGCGTAGTTGCCGGGCTGCGGCAGCGTGAAGCCGAGCGCCTTGGTTTTGCGTGCGAAGAACGCGTGCGGAATCTGCACCAGAATGCCCGCGCCGTCGCCGGCGCGCGGGTCGGCGCCGACCGCGCCGCGATGCTCGAGATTGCAGAGAATGTTAAGCGCGTCGGACACGATCTGATGCGACTTCTTGCCCTTGATATTGGCGATGAAGCCGACGCCGCAGGAATCCTTCTCCAGCGAGGGATCGTAGAGACCCTCCGCGGGCGGGCGCCAGTCGTGCTCGCGACCCTCGTGCAGAGGCTGCGCCGGTTTCGAGGCCGAGGCCGCCGACAGCGCATTCGTGACGATGCTTTCGCGCTCGCACTCCGACCCGTTCATCTCAAGTCCTCTCAATAAGGCTAAGGCCTCACCGTCGTGGTCGGCGCACCTTGGGCGTTTGCGGCACCCACCGGGCCACCGCTCGTCCTCCGCGAGCCGCAATTTCGTAAATTCAGGCTGGGCGTTCAACGTCCCCGATGAACGGCCTTGCCCTTATTTCCCGGCGACCGGGCGCCAGACTATCATTGCAACCCTGTGCCGGGTTTGCCGCCGCAATTGAGACAGCTATGCTGTCCTAACTCCGACCATGCCAAATTTTTTTCTATCATACAAGCGCCTGAAAGTCGCCGGTTGGCTGCTGCATCAGGCCCCTGCGGTAACCGGGGCCGCGCCGTTTCGGATTTGAGGCAACGCGCCGCGATCCGGCCAAAGGACCGCCGGATTCAGCGACAAGGTTGCGGCCGGGTCAAAGAGCGAAAACGCTCCGGGCGTGGGGGCGTTGCAGGAGGGATCGGCAAATGAACTTGTTCACAGGATGCGTTGTGTCGGCCGGACTGGTTCTCACCGCCGCGGCCGCAAATGCGCAAGGCTCGGCGCCATACGAAATCGGACGTTCGCCATACAATGTCGAGGGCTCTTATGCGGCGATGCCGCCGGAAGTCCCGGCGCCCCGCTACGGACCGATCTTGCTGCCGCCACAGGAGGTCTACGCGGTCGTCCGCGAGAGCGGATTTTTGCCTCTCGGAATTCCGCGGCAGCGCGGCCCCGTCTATACGATTTCGGTGATCGATCGCGGCGGCGGCGACGGCCGACTGGTGATCGACGCCCGCACCGGCCGGATCATCCGCTTCATGCCGGCGTATCGGATGGGCGGCAATTCCAACAAGGATTTGACAGCAATTTATGGTCCGATGGGGCCGCTGCCGCCGGTCAGCGGCGTCGGGCCGTTGCGGCCGCCGGCGTCGGTCCCGCAGGTCGCGAGCCGCACGCCGTCAGTGCCCGTGCCAAGACCGTCGCCGCCGCGCCCCGGTGAAGCGAAGCCGCTGGCGGCCAAGCCCGCTGCCGTGCAGCCGGCGCAGCAGTCGGCCGCGGCGGAGCCGCCAAAACCGGCCGATGCGCAAACTGTCCCGCAAGCTGCTCCGCCTGCAGTGGTCGAAGCAAAACCCGCCGCCCCGCAGATTCAGCCGACGCAAGGGATGCCGGAGGTGCAGGGGCTGGAGTAGGAAAGGCCGGCGGAATTACACCGACCGTCATTGCCGGGCGCGAGGGAAACGAGCGAGCCCGGTTGGTGTAGTCGGCACAACAAAAACGCCCCGGTTTTCCCGGAGCGTTTTCGCATTCAGCGATAGAAAGCGCGTTACGCGGCGGCTTTCTCGGGCGAGCCGTCGACCACCTGCGGCGCCTGGGCGGTCGTTGAGATCGGAATGCTGCGGGGCTTCTTGGCCTCCGGGATCTCGCGAACGAGATCGATGTGGAGCAGACCGTTCTCGAGCGAGGCGTTTTTCACCACCACGAAATCGGCAAGCTGGAAGGCGCGTTCGAAGGCCCGCGCCGCGATGCCACGATACAGCACCTCGGACTTGTCGTTGACGTTTTCATTGGCTGACTTCTCGCCCTTGATCGTCAGCGTATTTTCCTTCGCGACGATCGAAAGCTCGCGCTGCGAGAAGCCGGAAACCGCGACGCTGATGCGGTAGGTGTTCTCGCCGGTGCGCTCGATGTTGTAGGGCGGATAGCCGGGGCTGCCGTCTGCGGCAGCGCGGTCGAGCAGCGAAAAGAAGCGGTCGAAGCCGACGGTGGAACGATAAAACGGGGTAAGGTCGTAAGTACGCATAGGGTAGTCCTCCATTGAGCGACTGTTGAAGTAAAACCCGCCCGCCATCGGGCCGGGCTTTCGTCTTAAGTGCAGCCTTGTGGTCCGGTTTTCCGAAACACTGGTAGCGGCCTGTACAAAAGGTGATATGGGAGGAGCGAGATGGCGTTCAAGAGGCGGAGAAGTCTGCCTTTTTTGGCGCTCCCGCCCTTGATCTTCAGCCCTTCTTACCTATCCGGTCCGCTGCCCATGACGCTCGTCTCGATCCCCGCGAATCCGGTTCCGGAGAACGTCGTCAGCGGCACCATCAAGACGCCGGATGGCGCGGAATTGCGCTTCGCGCGCTGGGCGCCGCCAGCCAACCGCAAGGGCACGGTCTGCGTCTTCACCGGCCGCGGCGAGCAGATCGAAAAATATTTCGAGACGGTGCGCGATTTGCGCGACCGCGGTTTCGCGGTGGCGATGATCGACTGGCGCGGGCAGGGCCACTCGTCGCGGCGGCTGCGCGATCCGCGCAAGGGATATGTCCGCGACTTTTCCGACTTCGAAGTGGACGTCGAAACCTTCGTGCAGCAGGTGGTGCTGCCGGATTGCCCGCCGCCGCATTTCGCGCTGGCGCATTCGATGGGTGGCGCGGTGATGCTGCGCCTCGCGCATGCCGGCAAGCGCTGGTTCGACCGCATGGTGCTGTCGGCGCCGATGATCGATCTTCCCGGCCATCGCACCGCGTTTCCGGCCCGCGCGTTGTTGCGCCTGCTGCGGCTCGCGGGCCAGGGCGGCCGCTACATTCCCGGGGGCACCGGCGCGTTGATCGGCACCGATTCGTTCATCAGCAATCCGCTGACCAGCGATCCCGTACGCTATGCCCGCAACGCTGCGATTCTCGAAGAAGATCCGACGCTCGGCATCGGCGCGCCGACGGTGGCCTGGGCCGATACGGCGTTCAGGGCGATGCGCGGTTTCCGCGCCTCGGACTACCCCTCGAAAATTCGTCAACCGATCCTGATGCTGGCGGCCAGCAACGATACCATCGTCTCGACATCAGCGATCGAGGAGTTCGCCTATCATCTGCGCGCCGGCTCGCATCTCGTGATCGCCGGCTCGAAACATGAAATTCTGCAGGAGCAGGACCGCTATCGCGCGCAATTCTGGGCGGCGTTCGATGCCTTCGTGCCGGGCACGCCGCTGTTTAAGTGATCAGGCCGGCCATTTTGGAGAACCCATGCTCGGTATTCAGGAACTCTGGCTCTTCATCATCTCCGGTCTGCTGCTCAACGTCACGCCGGGGCCCGACACGGCATACATAGTCGGCCGCAGCGTGCAGCTGGGATGGCGCGGCGGTGTGGCTGCGGCGCTTGGCATCGGCATCGGTTGCCTTGTTCACGTGTTCGGCGCGGCGATAGGTTTCTCGGCGCTGCTCGCAGCGTCATCGGCCGCGTTCACCTTTGTGAAATGGGCCGGCGCGGCCTATCTCTGCTTCGTGGGCGCGAGAATGCTGCTGTCACGCCCCCGTGCGCCAACAGAAGATGCGGCGGCCGGAAGCGGTGCGATTTCGCTGCGCGGGGTGTTCTGGCAAGGCGCACTGACCAACGCGCTCAACCCGAAAGTGGCGCTGTTCTTTCTCGCCTTCCTGCCGCAATTCGTGGCGTCCGATTCGCCGCACAGGGCTGCCGCATTCGTGCTGCTCGGCCTGATTTTCGTTTTCAACGGCACGCTCTGGTGCGTCGGCGTGGCCGCCTTCGCCGCCAGGGCTGCCGGCCGCGTCAGGCAATCCGGTCCAGCCATGCTCTGGATCAACCGCGCTCTGGGCGGGCTGTTCCTCTATCTCGGCGCCCGCGTCGCCATGCTTCAGACGCGCTGATCAAGGCGATACTCATGGAATATGAGTAACGCTTGGCTATTTTGGAGCGCATCACGCACTCAAGTCAGACACCGCGCGAAGTGGCAAATCCGTCAAGCTAATTGACGGGACGGCCACGACCACAGTTTCGCTCAGCGTTTGCTCCCGGATTTCGAGTGCTGCCGGGACACGCTCCGCGTAAGTTGACAAAACCGATGCTGGGGAACCTCGACGTATTTGCTGCTCAGCAAAGCGGCAGAACTTGCCGAATCGCAAGTCACCGCACCTCTGCTCGCCTTAGATGCCCGTGCAGAGCTGAGTTAGTCACGAGTTAGTCAGATGAAGCATCAGGCAGCCACGGCTGTTTCACCTCTCAGAAGGCAGGCCATTGATACACTCCTGCGAGCGCGCAAGCTGCCAATCGGCCGCGATCGAAATGACTTAAGACAGCTGGCGATTGGCCTTCGCGGGCTTGCTGCCCTGCAGGAAGTGAAAGATTGGCAAAGTCAGACCGCTTTGATTGGCGGTTTTGTCCAATCGTCATCGCGCCGAGGCGCCGTCGCCAGCCACCCCGCCGTTGCGCTTCCGCAGGGCGGCACGGATAGCAGCCTGAGGGTCTATCGCTTGCTTGCGAGTGGCTTGCGGAACCTTGTGGGGTATTAGGGTATGGGCGACCGGACGGGCCGTCATTGGGTTGCCAGCCCGCCGCGTCACGTCCAAGGCGCTGCCAAACAGCGTCTCCGGCTCGAACGAAGCCTTGCTCTTGACGTGGCGCTTAGCGGCGATCGCGGCAGCGCTGAAACCCGGCTGCAGCATCTGCTGAGCCAGCGGGAAGATAGCTTGCTTTGATGTGACTTCGGCTCTCGGCATCGCGCTTAGATAGCGCCGCACTCATGCCCGCGGAATTCAGAAGGCGAAGGATCGATTGGACGCGTTGGATCAGTGAGGGGATGACGCTTTTGGCATTCACGCATCGGACCTTGCGGTCGTGGTCAGTGGCTGGGAAGTCGGAATTGGCGCGCAAGAGGGAGCTCTTGGATGAATACGGTTTTTAGCTCACGCTTATTGTTCGTGCTCGCGGTATTGGCTCCGGTCATTCTGGCGCTTCGGCCTGGCAACGTGGATGCACAGGCGCGCCAGCCACAACGCCCCTCTACGCCCACGAGCGAAAAAGAGAAGATGAACGCCTGGACGGTCGGCCTCGCCGGTGGCTTGCTTGAGGGTGCGCCTATCCGTCTTGCTGCGGAGATCGCCCGCGTTGTCGACGATGGGCCGAATATGCATGTCCTGCCGATCGTCACGAGAGGTGCCACGGAGAACTTGAATTCGCTCCTCTACCTTCGTGGCGTCGACATGGCGATCATCAATTCCGACGCGCTCGAAGAGTACAAGATTCAGGTACCGGAGATCCAGCGTCGCATCACCTACCTGCTCAATCTCTTCCCGTCGGAGCTTCATATCTTCGTTCGGCCGGAGATTGAGAGCCTGCAGGATCTCGTTGGCAAGAAGGTGAACTTCAACACCATGGGCACGGCCGCCGCCTATTCAGGGCCGCTGATTTTCAGCCGTCTCGGCATCAATGTAGAAAAGACCTTTATCCCGCATCAGGTCGCGCTGGAGCAGATGCGCAAAGGCGAGATGGCGGCCGTCCTTTTCATCACGTCGAAGCCGGTTGACGCTTTCGTGCGCGGACGCTGGGAGCCTGGCTTCAAGTTCCTTCCAGTAAACTACGAAAGCAAGTTCGAGGACTACTATCTTCCCGCAGAGTTAGGGGCGAGCGAATATCCCAATCTGATCAAGCAAGGCGAACGCGTGTCGACGATCGCGGTACCGACTGTTCTAGTCGCTTTCAATTGGCCGGTGAAATCGAACCGCTATCAGCGCGTCGCCCGCTTCACCGATTACCTGTTTTCCCGGATCGACAGGCTGCAGGCGCCGGGCTTCGACCCGAAATGGAAGTCGATCAATCTCACCGCGACCGTCCCCGGACTCGCCCGCTTTTCCGCTGCGCAGGAATGGCTGGATAGTCAGGCGCGCAGGGCGCGGGCGTCGCCATGAAGACCGCTGCGATCCCCTTATCTGTCGCATTTGGGGTTGCGAGCAGAGTCGTTTTTGCAGAAGGCGCGAGCGATCCGATGGCGCAGCTTCGCGCCTGCTCCCTGTTGGAGCGTGCAGCGCGGTTAGAATGTCTGGAAAAGCTGTCGCGTAGCATCGCGCCGCCGGCTCACGCGGCGCCGGGAGGCGACAACTGGGTTGTCAGCGAGACCACCTCGCCGGTGGACTACGCGCCGATCGTCACCGCCACCACGTTTTCTCGCGGCGGCTCGGATGGTTCATCGATGCAACTCTCCATTCACTGCCGCGGTGGCCGCACTGAACTGGTGGTCGTAGGACCGGGCGTCTCCCACAGCGGCAAGGATTACGCCATATCCTATCGCATTGATGACGATCGGCCCGTGCAACTTGCGGCAGGCTCGCCATCGTTTGGAACTGGCGCTGCGTTCACGGGCGACGTCGTACGCTTGTTGCAGTCGCTCCCCGAAGAGGGCGACATCGCCGTCCGTCTCTCCACCCGAACTGGTGCCGTCCAAGACGGACATTTTCTTCTCGGCGGACTGAAGATGGTGCGAGAGAAGCTAGCCGCGGCGTGCAAATGGCCACACGCCGTCGCAAGGCCGCGCAACTAATGGTCATGAACTATTATGGGAGATGCATGATGGTAAGGCTTGAAAACGCTGTTAGAGCGGCGGTGGGCATCGTAGCGCTGCTCGTGGTCGCGCCGCCATCGGCGGCGGCGCCGGAGAAGAAGCAAACACCGGAGCAGATCTCGAAGCGGCCCGCTGCTGACAAGAAGCTGCACCGCCTTATCTTGCAGGTGAATACAAACGAACCTGCGATGATGAATCTCGCGCTCAACAATGCGACCAACGTCGCGCAATACTACAAGGACCTCGGCGAGAAAGTGGCGATCGAGGTCGTCACGTTCGGTCCCGGCCTGCATATGCTGCGCGACGACACCTCACCGGTCAAGTCGCGGATCAAGGCGATTGCGGCGAGCACGCCAGCAATCTCCTTCAAAGCCTGCGGCAATACTCAGGAAAATATGCGCAAGTCCGAGGACAAAGACATTCCTCTGATTCCGGAGGCGACAATGGTGAAGTCCGGCGTTGTGCGCGTAATGGAGCTGCAGGAACAGGGCTGGACGTACGTTAGACCCTGACGCACCGCAATCGGAAAGCGGGTAACTGCTTGGTTTCAAGGCGGGAGGATGCTGCGTCACCGACCGAAGAACAAGCATCTTACAGAATGGCGGGATTAGCGTGATTCAAGGTGAGTTGCGGAGTACGGGTACGGCGTACTGGATCGCGCGCCTTCTTCGCGGGGGATGACAATCTTTTACGTGTTGATGACAGCGGCCACTACGCCAACACATTATAAATCGAACTGCCTGCGAGATAGAGCCCGAGCAGGATCATTGAAATCAGAAACCAGCGGTGGAAGACTTCAGGCCTCATCCGCGAGCGCACCGCCTGTCCGATAAACATGCCGGCGAAGGCGGCCGCCATCGCGACTGCGCCCGGCAGCGCGGTCGATGCGTTCAGCAGGCCTGCGCTGGTCAGATTGAAGGCAAGCGCCACCGTCGCGACCGTGAAAAACACCCCGAGCGCCTGTACCAGTTCATCCTTCTCCATGCCGATCGCCTGCATGAACGGCATCGAAGGGATGACCTGCACCCCGGTTGCGGCGCAAACCACCCCGGTGATCAGGCCGACGATGCCGCCGATCCATTTCTCATCTGACCTCGCGACGCGGAGCTTGAACTTGCTCAATCCGATGATCGCATAGATCACCAGCAACACCCCGAGAACGATGGTGCCGTAGCGCGCATAGGGGCCGGTCAACATGTCGGCGTTCAGCCAGACGCCGACCACCGTGCCCGCCATCAACGGCCACAGCCGCCGCATGATGTCGCGCAGGTAAGGGCCGACAAAGGTCTGCCAGATGTTGGTGACGATCGCGGGCACGATCATGATGGCGAGCGCGTGCGATGGCTGCATGGCGACGGCGAGCAGGCCCATCGACACCGTCGGCAGGCCGAGCCCGATCGCACCTTTGATGAAACCCGCGAGCAGGAACACGGAGGCGACGAGAAGCAGGAGAGGTTCGAACATTCGATCAGATTGACCGATCGGCGTCAGCAGCACAATCTCCAGATCGTTAAAGCGAGCCTTCGGCTATGACGAATGCAGATGATAACGGGAGTCGCCATGCGTTTCGACCTGGTTGACCTCCAGCTGTTTATCGCGGTGGCTGAGTCGCGCAGCATCACCCGCGGTGCGCAGCGCGCCCATCTCGCGCTGGCGTCCGCCAGCGCGAGGATCAAGGGCCTGGAAGCGGCGCTTGGCGTCGCGCTGTTGAACCGCGGCCGCCGCGGCATTGAATTGACCGCGGCGGGCGAAAGCCTGCTCGAGCATGCCCGAACCATCATTCACAATGTCGACGCGATGCGCGGCGACCTCGCGGCTTACGCCAGCGGGATCAGGGCCAGCGTGCATTTGCTGGCCAACACCTCGGGATTGGCCGAGCATTTGCCGAAAGCGCTCGCGGTATTCCTGCGGGAGCATCCCGACATCAACGTCGATGTCGAGGAACGCGAAAGCACCGATATTGCGGCTGCGATCGCCACCGGTGCCGCCGATCTCGGCTTTGCGGCCGAGCATGCCTTGCCGGACAATTTCGAGCGATTCTTGTTCAGCGAGGATCGCTTGATGTTGGTGGTGGCGCGCCGCGGCGAATTCGCCGGCCGCCGCCAGATCGATTTTCAGGAGCTGGCTGAGCGCGACTTCGTCGGGCTGACGAATTCGACCGCGCTTCAGGTCCATATTTCGAAACACGCCGCCCGGCTCGGCGTGCGTTTGCGGTTTCGGGCGCGCTTGAGGGATTTCGATGCGATCTGCCAGATGGTGGCGGCGGGTGTCGGCATTGCGGTGGTGCCGGAAGCAGCCGCAAAGCGTTGCGCGCAATCCATGCCGATCGCGACGATCAAGATCCGCGACTCCTGGGCAAACCGGAAGCTGGCGATCTGCGCCCGCACCTTCAACACGCTGCCGCGACCGGCGAAGCAACTGGTGGAGCACCTACGCAAGGCGGCGCGATAATGTGGTCAGAACCCGAACAAAGGCGCGGAACCGCTCCGGCGTGTCGCCGATCATGAACGCTTCGCTCCGTACGCTAGCCTAGCCGTTGAGCAGCTTGATCGCGGCTTCATGCACGCGGGGATCGCCTGCGGCGATGATGCGGCCGCCGCCCTGGGCGGGATTGCCCTCCCAGGTGGTCACGACGCCGCCGGCGCCGGTGATGATCGGAATGAGTGCGGCGATGTCGTAAGCCTTCAGTTCGGTCTCGACCACGAGATCGAGATGTCCGGCGGCGAGCATGCAGTAGGAATAGCAATCGCCGCCGTAGCGCGTCAGCCGCACCGCTTCCTCGACTTGGTTGAACGCGGCGCGATCGGCCTTGTTCATCAACAGCGGACTGGTGGTGAACATCGTCGCATCCTGCAGCGATGCGCAGCGCCGCACCGCCAGTTTCCGTTCGCCCGATGGCCCGTGGTAATGGGCCGAACCGCTGTCGCCGGAAAAGCGCTCGCCGATGAAGGGTTGGTGCATCATCCCGAACACCGACGTGCCCTTGTGCAAAAGCGCGATCAGCGTGCCCCAGATCGGAAAGCCCGCGATGAAGGACTTGGTGCCGTCGATGGGATCGAGCACCCAGACGTATTCGGCGTCTTCCTGCTCGCTGCCGAATTCCTCGCCGACAATGCCGTGCTGGGGGAACTGGGCCTTGATCAGCCGCCGCATTACCGCTTCGGCCGCGCGGTCGGCTTCGGTCACTGGATCGAAATCATGGGCAACGCCGCTTTTATTATCGATGCTCAGTGAGGTCCGAAAGAACGGCAAAATGGTTTCCCCGGAAGCGGTCGCGAGGCGGCCAATGAAGGCGGTAAAATCGATGACCGTCACGGCGATTCCCTGGGATGGAGCGGCGCAGAATGTCTTAACTCTTGCCTAGCCCAATCCGGCAAGTTGCGCACGGGTCGGCGAGCCTAATTCGGCGCCGACGCCCGCTATTTCTCGGCTATTCGAATCAGCTTGCTGATTGGTGCAATCTTGGATGACAGCGCGGATCACGAGATCAAGAGCACACCGGCAATGGCTCAAAGGGCGCGACTTTTTCAACGCCCGCAAAAAAGATCAAGTATTTGAAATTAAAGCAAAAAGACTGCTTGGCTCGTTTTAGGCCAGTCCTTACAAATCCACCAGTCCTTACAAATTTGCATGGGAAAATGATTCAAAGGCCCTTGCGTTTTGTGCGGCGCGGTCGCATATTGTTGCGGTGCGGTAGCGCTTTTGCGTTATCGCTGCCCTCCTTGGGCGTTTCCTCCCTAGACTTGGGCCGCTTGTTTACTCAAGCGGCCCTTTTTTCTTTTTTGCTGCTTTGAAGCCCGTCATTCAAGGATGGTCCAAACGAACAGACCCTGAATCCCGAGGTTCTGGCGCGACCGGAGTTCGTGCTGGCGCGTGGCCCCGGAATCACGAGAAGCCAACCGGCGAAAGGCTTTATTCCGCGGCAGCCTGGAACGGCCCCAGGTCGCCGAGCGGAACGGCGGCCAGCGCCTCGGCCAACGCGGCGAAATCGGCTACCACCTGCGCAAACCGTGCGCTGCGTTCGCGCCGCCGCTCGTCCATATAGATCGCGCGGTTGAGTTCGAGTTGGATCGTATGCAGTCCCGATGCCGGATTGCCGTAATGCTCGGTGATGAAGCCGCCGGCATAGGGCTTGTTACGTCCGACCGAATAGCCAAGCCGGCTCATGGTTTCCTCGACCATGTCGGGGAGCAGCGGCGCGCAGCTGGTGCCGTAGCGGTCGCCGATCACCACATCGGGCCGCCGCGGCTCGTCCCGCGACACGCCGATCGAAGGCATCGAATGGCAATCCACCACCACCACCGTTCCGAACGCCTGGTGTGCCTTGTTGATCAGCCGGCGCAGCGCGCGGTGATAGGGCTTGTACAGTGCCTCGATCCTCGCCAGCGCGTCGTCGACACGGAGGCGCTCGCGATAGATCTCCTGGCCATCGCCGACCACGCGCGGGATGGTGCCGAGACCGCCGGCCACCCGCATCGATCGCGTGTTGGCGAAACTCGGCAATCGCCCCGAGAACATGCGCGGGTCAAGTTCGTAGGGCTCCCGGTTGACGTCAACATAGGAGCGGGGGAAGTTGACGCGGACTACCGGAAAACCGCGCTCGCTCAAGCCGCCGATCAGTTCATCCATGAACGAATCTTCGGAGCGGCGCAGCGCGGTCAAATCGATCCGCGAAGCCTTAAGGAATTCGTTCGGATAGACCGAGCCGGAGTGCGGTGAATTGAAGATGATCGGCCCCCGCCACGCGGCCGGCTCTGCGATCTCGAACGGAGGCGACAGTTCGCCGTCAAGCTGGGTCATCGTCGGGCGCCGTTTCAGGAATCCGCTCTGGGGCTTGTCATTTGTGCCAGAATAACGGAGTTTTTGTGAGAACGCATTGTCGATAATCACAATCGTTCTGCCAAGCGAAAAAGGCGCTGAATCGGCTGGAACGTATCTAGCCCGCTGAAAATGCTCTCCTTCGTTGATTCGAGACGCGTTCCGGTCCACAAAGAGCGCCGCGAACAGCCGACGCGCCCGGTTACCTTTCACCCGAAATTTACTGTCTGTCGTGCTTAGTAAGCGAATTAAACCTCTATTCGGGATACGACGACCAACCGCCATGCATAAAATCCTCCTCGCCGAAGACGACAATGATATGCGCCGCTTCTTGGTCAAGGCGCTGGAAAACGCCGGTTTCCAGGTCTCATCCCACGACAACGGTCTGTCGGCCTATCATCGGCTCCGCGAGGAACCGTTCGAGATGCTGGTCACCGATATCGTGATGCCCGAGATGGACGGCATCGAGCTGGCGCGTCGCGCCTCGGAACTCGATCCCGACATCAAGATCATGTTCATCACCGGCTTTGCCGCCGTCGCCCTGAACTCGGATTCGGAAGCGCCGAAGAATGCCAAGGTGCTGTCCAAGCCGGTCCATCTTCGCGAATTGGTCAGTGAAGTGAACAAGATGCTGGCGGCCTGATTCGCCCTCCAGACCCGGCCAAGCGTCCTTGCCTGCCCGCGTCGGAGCCGATATACGGACCCCACCCGTCACGACCGACCTTTAGGGCGCGTAGCTCAGCGGGAGAGCACCTCGTTGACATCGAGGGGGTCACAGGTTCGATCCCTGTCGCGCCCACCATTCAGTCGGGCAATTCCGACTTTTTTGGAGACTGTCGAGAAAGGCCCGCAATTGGCGGCTATTTCTCGTCGCAGTTTTCGGTAGCCCGGTCTCTGTGGGTGAACTCGGGTCATTTTGGCCCTCAGTCTCTGGTCCGAAAATTCCCGTTCCTGGCAGCACTTTCACATGGGGCGGCCAGCTGGCGCCGATTAGAAATAAGCAGGAACCGGTAAAATCCGGCTTCTTGCAGATCAGGTGTGAGGCAGCCCTAGCCGCGCCGCCTGCTGCGACCATTCGGCTGGTCCGTCGCGCAGTTCCGCGATGCCGATACCGCGGGGGAGGCGACCATCGATCGCCGCCTTGACCAGGGATGGTGCAAGGAAGGCCATCGACAGGGTCAGATTGATTTGACGGATGCTGCAGTCTTGCCTGCTGGCAATGGCTTCGATTGACGCGGCGCCGGACACGATCTCGTCGAGCCATCGTCGTCCGCGTGCGATCGATCGGATAAGTCCAGCCCTTCTCTCGGCACGAATCGGTTTGATCCGATGCGCTGAAGCTGCTGGCTGGATAACCTCGCGGAATTTCCTGGCCGGCGGTTTAGACCAGGGAATCAGAACCAGTTCGGGCAGACAATGATTTTGATCGGCGTTCTCGCGGTCGATCGGATCGGTCTTACTTTGACTTTCCATGCTCGCGGTTGGTGTTTTGATATGGATCGCAAGTTGCTTGGACTGAACTTCAATCCTTGCGATGTGTGCTGCGACGGCCTCGTGATCAGACATCTCGGATGACCAATTGCCGGATGCCTGAAGGCGGTGGCGAATGGCTTTTACAACCACGACTTCAACGTCTTCGGCTGAGACACGGGAAACGGAGCCGATTGGTTTGTCGGAATGCCCGCGCTGTAGCGGCCGGGAAATGTAATAGCGATACCGCACACGGTTCTTTGTGGCATGCGTTGGAATCATTGTGTTGCCCGCGTCATCATAAAGCAGGCCGGACAGAAGAACCTTCGATCGCTGCCGTTTCGTGGTGCGGTGCGACCATTGCTCCGTCAGCTTTAGCTGAACGGCATCGAACAGCGAACGGTCTAGCAGGGGTGGTTGCGGACCCGGCAGGATCTCTCCCTTGAAGGCAACCTCGCCGATATAGAAGCGGTTGCGGAGCAGATAGAACAACGGTCCTTGGGTGAACGGAACGCCGCCACGGGTTGCGCCGGTCGATAGATGCCGAACTTTGGATCGCAAACCTTCGTTATGGAGATCGATCACCAGCTTGTTGACGCTGCCAAGTTCGAGGTAACCCTGGAAGATCCGGCGAACGATCTTGGCTTCCTCTTCACGAATGGAGAGCTTGCCTTCTTTGAGTTCATAGCCAAGCGGGACCATGCCTCCGACCCACAACCCCTTGCCCTTGGAAGCGGCGATCTTGTCTCTGATACGTTCGGCGGTGACCTCGCGCTCGAACTGGGCGAAGGACAGAAGGACGTTGAGTGTCAGCCGACCCATCGATGTCGTGGTGTTGAATTGTTGCGTGACCGACACAAAAGAGACGTCGTGGGCATCGAACAGTTCGACCAGTTTGGCGAAATCCGCAAGTGATCGCGTCAGCCGGTCGACCTTGTAGACAACGATGACATTAATCCTTCGAGCTTTGACGTCGGCGAGCAACTGTTGAAGGGCCGGCCGGTCCGTCGATCCGCCCGAAAATCCACCATCGTCATAGCGGGACTTGATTAACCTCCAACCGGCATGCGCCTGACTGCGAATATAGGCTTGCGATGCATCATATTGAGCATCGAGGGAGTTGAATTCCTGATCCAACCCAGCGTCCGTCGACACACGCGTGTAGATCGCGCATCGGACAGACCTGTTTGCGGAGGAACTCACAATCCCGCCCGTTCACCAATGGCCGTCCGGAGCCCGAAGAACCGAGGACCGTTCCATTTGGTCCCGGTAATGGCGAAGGCGATTTTGGATAGACTGCCGTATGTCTTGCCCTCCCACGCAAAACCATTCGCGACCACCATCACCCGATGGTCCTCTCCATTCCATTCCCGCGTCAGAATGGCGCCTTGAAGAAGCTCTTGATTGCGTTGGTCCAGCCTGGCAGTCAGAGGCGTCACCTCGGATGTTGAAGACGCAGATGCTGCTCGCTTGAGCAACTGAACCGAGGTGGCGTCCAGCTCGCCCAGTGCATCGGTCTGGAGACGGTAGGCCAGCATCGAAAACAGCAGATGTTTTGGCACATGCGTGGGCGCCGCGCGACCGGTGACGCCCTGCCATCGCAGGCGCAGCGCTCTGAGATCGAGATCGCGCAGGCGCGCGATCTCGATCTCAACCGAGGCCGTGTCGTGACGGCGGTCGGTTAAGAACCGTCTCGCCATCGGTCAGACTGCCGCCTTGGTCGCGACGGCGGCATCCTTCGCGATGCGGTAAACGCGGACATTTTCCCTGTGTTCAGAAATCAGGTTGAGCTTAAGTTTCTTGCGAACGACGCCAGCGAGAAAGCCTCGGACCGAATGTTGCTGCCACCCTGTCGCTTTTACGATCGCATTGATGGTTGTCCCGTCAGAGCTCTGCAGCATCGCTAGCACTTTCGCTTGCTTGCTGTCGGCGCGCGCCGAGCCTGAGACTTTCAAGCCATTTGAATTCACCAACTTTGTTGGTGTTGGGCTCGGGCGGTTCGCGTTGTGCTTGGCGGTCACACGTCGACTTGCGCCTGGTTTACGAGCGGCCCGCTTAGCGGCAGGCTTGGTCTTTGATTTTGTCATCGGGATCTCCATCAGTTGCAGGGCATCAAACAGCCCCACCACCGCAGCCCCGCAGAGGCCAAGGGCCGGGCGGGGCAAAATCCCTGAGCCGAGCGGCCCAATATGACGTGCACAGTAACGCTCCCTATGCCCAGGATTGCCAGTGCTTTCTGAGCAATCTTGTTGCTGGCGGGCAGGGGAGTCTCGGCCTTGAGCCGGACAATCAGGCTCTCGATCTGCTGCGGGAGCTGGTTGGCGTAGCGCACCGGGCGCCTTGAACGGTCGCTCAGGGCCGCCAGCCCGTGCTCCTGGTAGCGGTCGCAAATCTTGTAACCGGTCTTGCGGGAGACGCCGAACTCCCGGCAGACATCCGTCATGGCCTCCCCGTCCAGCAGGCGGGCGAAAAAGCGAAGGCGTTCTTCCATCACCGAACTCGCTTTCCACGGTATCCACACCTCCCGCTTGCGAAAAAGCGAAAAGTGTAACCCATGTGTCCGGTACGAAATGTCACCTATGTGTCAGGCCGCTCCCTGTGTGCGAAAAACCCAATAAAACCGGACATTTCTCGATCCACCGGATTCGGATGGTGGAGACCCACGGTGTAGACCCTAGTGGTGACCCGCGGGGGTTCAATCTGCCACCATTGATGCGGTGCCGGCAATATCGAATCCTTGAAACTCATGCGCCCATGGCGCCGCACCCCGATGACGAGCTCGAGGTCGTCACTGCCACCGCGCGGGGCGGCCCTCTCAAGGCTGAAACAGGGGTTCAATTCCCCTAGGGAGCGCCAGCAGCAAAAGAAACCCCGATAATTCAAGAACATCGCACAAATACTGGCTTTGTCTGCCCTCGACTGGTAGCAACGCTGGTAGCTTTTCGATGCATACGATGCCGTATCTGATCAAGAACCCTGCAGGCACTTGGTGCGTTCAGCGCAAAGTTCCCGAGAAGCTCCAAGCCGCCGTTGCGCGCATTCTTGGCGGCAAGAAGCCGACCCAAGTCTATCTGAAGAAGTCGTTGGCAACGAAAGACCGCCGCGAGGCCACACGGCGCGCCCCGCATGCGCTCGCCGACATAGACCGCACTGCTCTGGCCTGGTTTCTCGTGCGATAGGTTTTGCCAGCTGTGCGTTCGGTCTTGAGCGACGAGAAGAAGCTTTCCATCGCCGCGTTGTCCCAGACATTGCCGGATCGGCTCATGCTGCAGACAATGCCGCTGTCGGCCATCAGCCGCTGGAACTGCTCGCTGGTGTACTGACTGCCTTGGTCCGAGTGATGCAACAGGGCATCCGGCTTGCCGCGCCGCCACACGGCCATCAGCAGTGCGTCCGCAACGAGTTGGGCTGTCATGCCGGCGCTCATCGACCAGCCAACCACCCGGCGCGAGAATAGGTCGATGACCGCTGCCACATAGAG
>NZ_JNIJ01000056.1 GCF_000701345.1 Bradyrhizobium sp. URHD0069
GGCCTGGGCCATGATGGCCAAGGGCGAGCGCTACAAGCAACCCGTCGCGCTGGCGGCGTAAACGAGATCGCGCCGGTCAATCGGCGTGAGGTGAAGGTTGGGAGGGCGAACAGCACGTAATGCAGAGCCGGTCGATCCGGCGATCAGGACAACCCACTTGTGCCATCGCATCGTCGAATGCGTGTTGTTGACCGGGACCTGATCCGCGGAGGGCATTATGGCCAGCGGTCATGTGAACCGCATCTACAGGCCGAACACATGGCAGCACCGACCAAGCCTGCGACGTGAAGATTTCTCTTGCCAACTCGGAGCCGTCCACACATGGCACCTTTGAGACATGCCGACGCACGCTGAGAATGTCTGTTTATCGGGGTAGAGCGGAAGTGATTGGCGCGCGGTCAAATCGACGCTTTTGACCCTGAGCAGTCATTCGCCGCAAACGCAAACCACAAGTGAATCGCGGGCCTCAAGAGGGAGTCTCACTGGATGACTTGACCGGCTCGCTTGACCGATACCGGTTCATACGAGACATCACGCGCGCGCTGCGTTTTCGCCGTCTGAACATGTCACGGCGCCGCCGCAGATTCTTCAGCGGCTTATGCTCACCCGTCACCCTGCGTCGCAAAGCCGCAATGACAATCACAGATCGATTGCTGCGCTCGGGCGTTGAGACTAGCGGGCGACCAAAGAGCTAGCAGGTAGCGACGATCATGCTTGCACTCGGCTATCGCTTTACAGCAATTCTTCTTAGCGTTTCGACGGTTGCGGCGAGCGTGGGCTCGTCTGCCCAGGAGCTAAAAAGGCCTGGACCGCCTGCGGCCGCGGCCCGACCCGCGGCACCGCCTCCTGCCATGGCGCGTCCTGCGCCGCCTCCTGCCATGGCGCGTCCTGCGCCGCCTCCTGCCATGGCGCGTCCTGCGCCGCCTCCTGCCATGGCGCGTCCTGCGCCGCCTCCCGCGATGGCGCGTCCAGCGCCGCCCCCCGCGATGGCTCGTCCGGCGCCGCCTCCCGCGATGGCGCGTCCCGCACCGCCTCCCGCGATGGCGCGTCCAGCGCCGCCGCCCGCAATGGCGCGGCCCGCGGCTCCGCCGCCGCAACAGCCGGCCGCGGCGCCGCGTCCGACGCCGCAGATCGCCGCACCGCCGGGCCCGGCCACACCGCCCGTTGCAGCCCCACGACCCGACCGTGGTCCGACTCCGCCGCCGCAGCAGCCGGCCGCAGCGCCGCGTCCGCCGCCGCAAATCGCCGCACCGCCAAGCCCGAGCCCACCGCCCGCTGTGAGTCCGAGCCCGTCCGCACCGCCCGCTGCAAGCGGGCGCCCACCGCAACAGGAGCGGATCGAACAGCGCGTGAAACAGCCTGAGCAGCGCATCCAGCAGCTGAAGCAAACCACGGAGGAGCGGCAGCGCAATACCCTCCCGCCCCAGAGCGTGCAGCGCCAGGAGCGCATTGATCGGATGCAGCAGCGCGTGCAGCAGCTGCAGGCGCAGCAGCCGCAAGGTTCGCAGGCGCAACGCGAGCGGCAACAGTTGCTGCAAACAGAACAGCGCCTGCTTCAGCGCGAGCAGCGCGTGCAGCAACGTGATGTGGCGCGCGAGGCGCGCATTGATCGGCTACAGCAGCGCGTGCAGCAGCTGCAGGCGCAGCAGTCGCAAGGTCCGCAGGCGCAACGTGCGCAGCAACGGTTGCTGCAGACAGAACAGCGCCTGCTCGAGCGCGAGCGGCGCGTGCAGCAGCTCCAGCAAATCGCCGAGCAACGGCAGCGCGAGATGCTCCCGCGCCAGAGCGTGCAGCACCAGGAGCGCATCGATCGGCTGCAGCAGCGCGTGCAGCAGCTGCAGTCGCAACAGCCGGAAGGCCTGCGCGCGCAACGCGCGCAGCAGCGGTTGCTGCAGGCACAACAACGCCTGCTGCAGCGCGAGCAACTGGTGCAGCAGCGCGTTCTGGCTCGTCAGGAGCTCTTGGGAATACAGCCGTCGGCTGCGCGCCCCGCCGTCGCTGCCGCGGCGCAGGCGGCCGCACGCGGACGATTTGCTGAGCGCTTCCGCAGCAATGCCGATCCGCTGATCCTTGCGGCACGGGAGGGCCGGCACCACGGCTGGGCTCATCGCCACGCCTGGAAGCGCGGCCTGCGCGCGGCGTTTGTACCGTGGCTTGGCCCCGTCTTCTGGCCTTATGCCTATTCCGACATTTTCAATTACACGTTCTGGCCCTACGCGTACGACCGCGGCTACTGGGCCTACGCTTACGACGACTTGGTCGAGACCGTGTTCTGGGGCGCGGAGAGTCCATATTATTCCTCCTACGCCAGAGGAGGCGCGACTGAGTACCTGGAGCCCGGCGGCGTAACCACCGGTTCTCGCGTGCGCGAACGTCTGGGCGTGAGCCCACGGGCCCTCCGGCAGCTGTGCGAAGATCCGGAAAAGGGCGTCACCGCCTGGCCGTTTGCTTCGATCGTGCAGGCTGTACAACCGACGCCCGAGCAGAGCGCATTGCTCGACGAGATGAGGAGCGCGGCCGCAAAGGCTGCCGATGTGTTCAAGGAATCTTGCAGCGACTCGTACGCGATGACGCCGCCGGGTCGACTGCGGGCGATGACGAATCGCATCAGCGCTACGCTCGAGGCCGTGCGGATCGTGCGGCCGGCGCTGGAGAAATTCTATAACTCGCTCAGCGACGAGCAACAGGCACGCTTCAACGCGCTCGGCCCCAATATCGGTGAGCGTTCGCAACAGCAGCCGCAGCAGGAGGCGAGCGCGCAGCCCGATACCTGCGGCGATCCGAAGTCCAGCCTGACCAACCTGCCGATCGAACGGATCGAGACCGTGATACGCCCGGCGGGCACGCAAAAGGAAGCGCTCGACCGCCTGAGCGAGGCGACGGCGAAGGCTGTTCAAGGGCTGCAAGCTGCCTGCCCGGACGACGTGCCGCTCACGCCGGTGGGACGGCTGGAGGCGATGGAGAAGCGGCTCGAGGCCATGCTGCAGGCCGCCAAGCTGGTGCAGCCGGCGTTGGACGAGTTCTATGCCACGTTGAGCAGCGAGCAGAAGGCCCGCTTCAATACGCTGGGACAGTTCGCGGGCCCCTGATCGCAACGTCACCCGAAATGCAAATGGGGGTCGTGGGCCGCGCCCTTTGTTTTTGTTCGAGAGCAGTCTGCTCAATTCCGTCTGTCGATCTGTTCTCCCGTGGCGTTGTTGGCGGACTTCATTCCGAATTGATGGCGCTGCCGATCATCAATTGAGTTGGTCGGGACGTCTGAATTTGGCACGTTTGAGACATGCCGACGAACGCTGAGAATATCTGTTTATCGGGGTAGACCGGAAGTCATCGGCGCACCCTCAGAATGACGCGATTGACCCTAAACGGCTTGGCGCGTTTCTGTAACGACGCACCCTTCCCTGGGCTGGCGTCCGGCCGCGAAAAGATGAAACTGTCCGTTCGAGTCACGGCTCTCAGCCTGGCTGCGGTCGTCCCCGCCAACCACGACAACGAGATGCGCGACCATGGATTGCTGACGTCGTGAAACTGAAGAGTATCGGGCAGCCGCCAACTGAAGCGGCCTCCGCAAGCCTCAGGCCGTTAGGTCGGTGATCCGCATAAAGACCGTCATACCCCGCGCAAGCGGGTATCCAGTACGCCGCGGCTTTTCAGTTCCATCACTGTCGTTTCGGATTACTGAATCGCCCGCTTTCGCGGGCGAGGACGGCCGGGGGTATGGGCTACAGCGTCTTGAGAGCGGGCAACCGCCATCTGTGGTGCGTATCGCCCGCAGTGACGCCGTTGTAATCGGCCTCAAGCCAATGCTACTGCTTTCGCTCTGGCTAGAAGGGGGAATGCTACATGCCGGCAAGACTCTCGGGCAAGGTCGCGATCGTTACGGGCGCCGGACGCGGCATCGGGAGCGCCATTGCACGTGCGCTCGGTCGCCAAGGTGCGTCAGTCGTCGTGAACTACGCCCGCAACCACGCCACTGCAAAGGAGACGGTCGCCGCTATCGAGGCCGAGGGCAGCCGCGCCCTGGCCGTGCAGGCGTTGCTGGACGGTGAGGCACCGGTGCGCGCGCTGTTCGACGCAACCTTCGCCGCATTCGGACGCGTGGACATCCTCGTCAACAACGCGGCCGTTGCGCGTTTCGCGCCGATCAGCTCGGTGACAGAGGTCGAGTTTGAAAAAACCATCGCCGTGAATGTCAAGGCCGCGTTCTTTGCCTTTCAGCAGGCCGCGTCGCGAATGGCCGACGGCGGTCGGATTGTGAGTATTTCCGCGGCAATGACCGCGGTGGGTTACGAAAATACGGTGCTCTATGCCGGTACAAAAGGTGCGCTGGAGCAATTCGGCCAAACGGCCGCAAAGGAGCTGGGCAAGCGCGGCATCGTGGTCAACACCGTTTGCCCCGGCGCGACAGAGACCGAGCTTTACCTTGGGCTGAGCACCGAAGCCGGGCGTGCGGCGGCCGCGCAGCGCTCCCCTCTCGGCCGGATCGCTAAGCCGGACGACATCGCCGATGTGGTCGCCTTTCTCTGTGGGCCAGAGGCGCGCTGGCTCTCCGGCGAGAGGCTTCGAGCAAATGGCGCCGCGTTGTTCTGATCGGCCTTCAGGATTGGCAGCGACTATCAGCCTAAGCCAGCGGCGGTTGGCTCAGCCTTTTGGCCCTGAGGAAGGGTGCTGACGCCCTCGATCGCCGCCCGCAGCTTGCGGCTGCCTTGGCTGCAGCCAGGAAGGCAAAGTGCAGCATCGTCGTCTCGAAGCTGGACCGGCTTTCCCGTGACGTTGCGTTTGTCTCGGGCTTAATGGCTCAAAGGGTGCCGTTCATTGTTGCCGAACTCGGTCGCGATGCAGATCCGTTCATGCTGCACCTGTACGCGGCGCTGGCAGAAAAAGAACGGCGACTGATATCGGAGCGAACAACAGCGGCGCTGCAGGCGAAGAAGGCGAGCGGCGCAAAGCTGGGCAACCCGACAAACCTTTGTGTTGCGGACTCAATCGGCCGCATCGCACAGGGGCAAGTAGCGGATGAATTTGCCGCAAAGCTGATGCCCTTGGTCCAGGCGATCCGGAATGCCGGCGCGCTCTCGCTGGCTTCCATTGCACAAGAGCTAAATCGGCGAAGCATTCGATCTGCGCGCGGCAGCACTTGGCACAGGTCTTCGGTAAGAAATTTGCTCCAACGTACGCAATTGCGGGACTGACTCGCCCTTTTATAGGCGGGAATTTTGGCGTCGCCTTGCGACGCTACTTGCGATGTCCGCTGGCAAGGGAAGGGGGAAGTCGAACGGGTGGGGGCCTCTTTCTTTACGCCAACTCATTGATGAGTTCGTGCCGCGGAGCGAACTAGACGATCTTTATCTTGTTCGCCCCTACTACATCGTGCCCGACGGCAAGGTCGGCCACGACGCCTTCGCGGTCATTCGCGACTCCCTGGTGTGATGCCGTCCGCGGCAGCGGGTTCGTCGCCCAGCCTGCACGCGCAAAACAACGCCCGCCGGAGGTGCCGACGGGCAGTCTGGTTGCATCTGTTGACCTGTGCTAATTATGCGGCGAGTTCCTCGGCACGCGCTGCGAACTGCTCAACGCGGGGCCGTGCTCCCCTTGATATGGCTTGGTCCAGCACACCGTTATAACAGGCCAGCCGACGGTCATCACCAAACCGATGGCATAGAGCGCCATGGGCTGAGCCCCCAATGCCTGGCAAATCGCCGACGCCTGGCCAACAAGGCCCCTCAGGCGAGACGCAAGAAGACCATAAACTACAGGCGGCTATTCTTGCTGCTCTGCGGAAGCGCAACGGTAGGATGGCGAGGGAGCACCCGCGCGGTGGAGCTTGGTGGGACTGGACGAAACCGCCAGTTACGTGCGCTGACTTGCGTTTCGGCAAGTTCTATTTTGCTTGATGGTTTTAAAAAAAGCCGATTATCGCCGGAGGTGCCAAGGTGCGGTCCCTGCGCAGTGAATATAGAAAAAATGTTGTAACGTTCTGTCCGAAGGAGCGGTCTACGGACGGTGCCCGGCTAACGACAGAAGAAACTATCGAATTCGAGGCGCTCGACGCGCTACCCCCTTTTGACGACAGCGGCAATATCGCGTGGGTGTTCGAGGGCGAACCGACCACTCGCCGTGAAAAACGTTGGCTCGAACTTTACGTCAAAAAGAAATCTTGAGCGCCTGGATGTTTGTCATATAGAAGCCCAAGGCCGCCTGCGCACTCTCTCGCAGGTTGATTGTGGGTTAGCTGTCCGGAACTTTTCCTAGAATGTAGAATTGTCAACGTTCCTTCGCGCGAAACCAAGGAGCGTAGCAATGGCAACCCAAATCGTTATGGATTACAACGGCGATACCCGGCACACTTTCGACGCGAACGACGCGAAGGCCCTTTTGAAAGCAGAGCAACGTTTCAAAGAACTAACGGGCGCTGGCTTTATAGCGGCAACTCGTACCCCTTCTGGAGAGCCAATTGTGAGACACACGTTTGATCCAACCGCAGAAGAGACCCTGTTTTTCCCCCGGCTAGTCGGCGGCTAAACTGGGTTCATGTTCGAAACATTGTTGCACAGCGCTACCGGTCAGCTTCGACGGCTCCTAGCGGACGCCTCACGCCGGAGGCAAGCCATTCGGCGTTGGAATCGGGAGTTAGGATCGAATGAAGCCGAAGTGCGCGGTTTCAGACTTTTGAGGGAATGGCTATCGCCGGAGCAACTAGCGCAGTATGACGCTCATAACTATTTCGACGTCACTGGCTGCCACAGCGGAAGGCGATACCGGATACGCCACGGAACGGCGACGAACATCTATGAGCTAGACAACTTCGGTCGGCCGCGAACTGGCTGGTGTTTTGTACCGAGAGATCGTCTCGTCCCGGGCGACGTCATGCTGGCACAAAAGATTGCCTTGGAAACCGATGAGTCGGCCGCGTTGAGGGTAGCGAAAAGTTTTCCGCCGACTTGGTTGGGATAGTGACGACTTGGTTGGAATGGCGACAAGGGTTTGACGGGAGTCCGTGCAATGACCTCTCGCGCGGCATTTCCCAGGCTTCCAAAATCTCAATCTCGCTGTCATCGTGCACATGTTCGAGGACCGCCGTAAATCGCGAAGGCCGAACTACTGAGTACAACCGGGCATTTCATCAAGTGATTGGCCTCGGTTTCGGCGATGTCGTCGGCATCGATGCCGGTATAGGCGGGATGTCACCTCGTCGAGGCAGCCGCATCAGATCACGCCCTCTTGCTGGGGGATTGCAGAGGCTGATCGACTTCGACAGCCTTGATGCTGATCGGGGCGCCATCGGGGCGAAAGCGATGTAATTGCACGAGCGGCCAGCGGCGTCAGTCGCCCGGATGACGACTGGAAAGGTTCATATCGTCGTGTTCAAGAGTTTCGGACGCGCTTTTTCTGAAGTTGCGATGCGTGCGACTTTGGCGTGGCCGCCACGGTGACGGTGTCGTGGTTGTCCCTAGTCGTTTCCACGGGTATTGCCTCGGTCAAAGATTAAGAGCACGCGGCTCATAGACTCGCATTTTCTTCCGACCTGATCAGCAATCCTGAAACTGCCGAAGGAGGGTTCACACATACCCCGGCATGGCTGTGGTTCATCGGAGTCGGCGTACTCGGATCGATCTTAGCCTATGGCGTCTCACGGAGCCGCGGGCGCACCCGTGCGGAAGAGAACATGACGCAAGAGGCCACAAAGGACCTGTATCGGCGCGAAGAAAAGGATCGAGAGCGGAAGGACCTGCCGTAAAAACCAATGTGGCCTTTTGAATCGCTGTTCCGTTGCGCGGGTGTCAGCATGGCGTTCCAGCGTAAAAAACCGGCGGCCATAGGCGTTAAAGCGATCTACCCCGGATTCGTAGAACCCGGGCTGGCGTCATCGGTCCACAAGGTGCCATCCGGCGAGCGCTGGTTCATGAAGTGAAGTTCGACGGCTACGGCGTCCAGGTCCAGATCAGAGAAGGTCTTCATGCTTCTCATTTTCCCCGCGTTCTCGGGACGCGCCACGTTATGGGCGAGTGACCGCAGTTAGCCCACTAACGGCATGTGCAATGGCGGCACCATCGGCATAGGTCACCATGTGCCCAGCACCCTCAACGAGGTGCAGGACGGAAGCGGGCAGCGCCCGGTGTAGATAACGCGCCTGTTCGGGCTCGATTATTTGGTCCCCTGCGCCGTGGAAGATGTGGACTGGACATTGAATGCTTGGATAGTGAGATTGGAATTTCGCGGCCGTCGGAATGAGGAAGGCGCTTTCCTCCGCAGCCGCCCTCAACTGTTTGGGCCGGAGCGTTAGCGAAGCTGGAAATCGGGTCTTGAAGTCGCGCGGGACAGAGCGGGGTGCGAAGAGCTTGCGAAATGCCATCGGTAGAATGGCCCATGAGAGGATCGGGCCGATTGTATAACGAACCAGATCGCCCAATACTGGTATCGCTGGACCTGACATCATCCACACGTCCCAACGCCAGGTCGGGAAGTAGTAACCGGATGCAAGCACGAGGCCACGGATCGGATAGTCATTTCGCACGCCGAGGGCGATGGCGACCAGCGTACCCCATGAATGGCCCAGCACGACAGGATTGCGCACGCCGAGTTGATTAAGAGCCTTCACGAACAGAGCCGCTTGGGCCGTCGCGGTCCAAATACGCGAGCGGGGGCGTTGGCTGTAGCCGAAGCCTGGCCTGTCAAAGCAGAGAACACGATTGCGGCGGGCAAGAAGGTCAACAAGCCCGCTGATCATGAAATCTTGGATCATCGAGCCGTTGCCATGGAACAGCACTACGCAGGGAGCCGCGGGATCACCACGGTCGAGATAGTGGAGTCGCACGCCCTCGCACTCGGTAAAGGTACCAATAGGTGGGTTATTCCGTTCCGCCAGGACTGAGAATACAATGTTCCCGATCGCCAGAAGAATGAGAGCGACCACAACAATGACGGAGACGGTTTCAGCAGTAGACATTCGCTAGGCCTCACGACGCGGGCTCAATCAAACGCACGACGCGGGCTCAATCAAACTCACGAGCCGGATTGCCGCCTGTCAGCGAGCCAGTCTGCGGAATAACCAGAACTTGGAGCCGTTGTTCCTGCACAGGATCGAGGACTCCGAAAGCTCGGCAACACCGACCGCCGGGCAAGGACCTGATATATGCCGGCGAGTCGATCATGGTTTTGACAGCGCATCCGCGAAAGACCTACAGGCGCGACTAAAACCGCTGATCCGCAAAACGGAGCCCTCGCTCCTTCCGACCGAACGGGCTGAGCATGTGGTGCCATTGCAGCAATTGATGCAGGACGATGCCATCGAGGAAGCCACCCAACCCGAGGCCGAAAAGGATGCCGGCGGCTATGGGGAACTTGCGCTGAGGAAATTGGTTGAGCGACAGGTCGCCCTCCCGCAATTCTGAATGATCACTAGCCAAGAGTGCCAGCTCCTAGAAGGCTTGGAACCGCCGTTCGGGTTCACCCAAACTAAGGGGCTCGGTTGCGAATTGCGCGCCTGTCGGTCGCCTCTACCTGGCTGGCCTCCCTCCGAGCCGAGCAGCTTTGACCTCTCTGACGTCGCGAAATAATTTTCCCAGTTGCCGGGCTTTCATTGAACGGCGAGCTTGGGACGGCCAAGAACTGTTGAGGCCCGAACCGCGGAAACCCCTTTTTCAACGAGGGCGAGGAGAATACTAATCTGTTCGGGAATCCAACTGCGACTTGCGTCATGCGAGCCCGTTTCCTTTGTGATTTTGTCGTTTGACCAGCCCAACTACCTCCGTCTTCGCAAACCTTAGGGCGGCGTCGCTTTCTCCGTCTGTCTGCTGCCCGACAGAAACTTGTTCTCAAGCGGTTGAACCTGAACGATGCTGTTGGCTATCGCAGATCTGTATGCCCCAATGAATAGAGCGCGGTCGATCAAATGCAGCTAACGTTTTGAACATTTCCGATCCGACGGCGCAGCTCGTCGGCAATATCTTCAACGACCTTGGTCCAATCGCCGCCCGTCTGCTGGTGAAAGAGTTTCATTGTCGGATACCAGATCGAACGCCGTCCGGTCGTGGGCCATCGCCAGTCGCAATCAGCGTGGAGCATTGTCCATACGGGAGCGCCAAGAGCTCCGGCCAGATGCGCCACCATGGTGTCGACCGTGAGGACGAGATCAAGGCTCAAGATCGTTGTCGCCAACGTTTCCAGATCGGGCACGGCGATATCGTCGGCCGGTATTCGAGCTGCCATGGCGCGGCCGGGACCCTGCTGCAGCGAAAACAGCCGCACGCCGGGTACTGCATGGAGTGAGCGGAGCATTTGCGGCGGCACGCAGCGGCGGCGATCCCAATTGCCGACCTCCCATAACAGTCCGATCGAGATTGACGATTGCGCCGAAGCTGGCTTCCGTTGTCCGGATACATCCCGCGGGAAATAGGGCACCGTGCTCGAGACAAGCTCTCGCGAGACTCTCAGTGCGTGGGCAAGCTCCATCACCTCGATGTCGACGTCATAGTCAAAATCCGGTGTCCCATCGTGAAGGGGAAAGACTTGGTCGATGCCGTCAACCTTGCGTAGTAGCGCTACCAGGTCAGGCTGAGCCCAGACGAGGACCTCCCGAGCAATCTGGTGCAGAGGCCGGGCAAATCGAATGAACTGGATGGTATCCCCCAGCCCGTGGTAGCAGCGAACCAGCACGCGCTTGTCGCTGAGGTCCTCGCCTCGCCAGATCCGTTGGAAATGACGCTCGCCTGTATGTTTGATCGCACCGGATTCGCAATGCTCTCGCAAACTCCGATCGCTAAGTTCCCATGCGCGCTCAAGATCGGCGCTTCGTTGCGCGTCGATCCAGTCGTGGTGCAGGGTTAAGTTCAAGCGGCCTCCGCTCCTCCTGGGAAGCTCCTAGCGTCCGGACGTTTCGCTCGAACTCAGCAACTTCGCGGTATCAAGATGCTTCTGCAAGACGTCGATCTGGCCCTTGGCGTAGTCGCCGGCGGCGTCTGCCTTCTTGGCTGCCTTGTTGTATTCGGCGATATCCTTCTGGTGGTCCGCGACCATGTGCCTGGCAAAATGCCGATCGAACTTCGCGCCGGACATTTTTGACATCTTCTCGTAATCAGCCTTCTGCTTTGCATTTGGTCCATCCGGCGGCGTCACGCCGATCTCCTGTGCGGCATCGATGGCTTTTTGGTTTGCGGCCGAATGATCGTCGGAGAGCATCTTGCCGAACTTCTTCAGGTCATCGTTCTGACCTTTCTGTTGTGCGAGCTGTCCCATCTGAACCTCAGCGTAATTGCCTTGAAGGGCTTTCTTCAGGAAGGCTTGGCTGGGCTTCTCCGCTGCATTGGCTACAGGGGCAGCAAATATCACGAGGACCGCGAGCGAGGCGAGTTTCATTGGGAGCTCCTTTGTCTGGTCTGCCGGTCAGCAGTAGTGTCCGTTCAACATTGTTGTGTGGACGAGGTTCCAGTTTCGCAAGACGGTAACGAGCGGGAGCGCTCAAGCGGCTGTTAGAGCTCTCTTGAGCGATTCCAATGGTTCTGTTCCTGTCGCGGATCTCGTCTTCATCTTCTTCATCTTCTTCATCAAAATGGAAGCGTCACGGCCGAGCGGAGGGCACGTCGCCATTATCATAGGTTAATCAATTTCACGATTTTCCGCCGTTAATGTCGAATGACGATCGTTGTCAGGATCAACTCAGGAACGAACACGATCATCATACGTTCGCGCCAAGGGAACTTACCTTTACGAGCAGGACCGACATGCATACGCCTCACCAGCCGCCCCGTAAGGTCCGCATTGGGATTGTCGGGGTCGGAAATTGTGCCAGTTCTCTCGTCCAGGGGCTGAGCTACTATCGCGAAGCGAACTCTAACGAGCCGGTCCCTGGGCTGATGAATGTCAGCGTCGGGGGATATCATGTTCGGGATATCGAAGTCGCGGCCGCGTTCGACGTCAACGCCAGGAAGGTCGGTAAGGATGTTGCGACCGCGCTTTGGGAGAGCCCAAACAATACGCATCGCTTTGCTGACGTCGCGCCTACCGGCGTGACCGTGATGCCGGGACGAAAGCTGGATGGCATCGGCCAATATGTGCGCGACGACATCGAGATTTCCGACGAGGAGGAGGCCGACGTCACGTCGGCGCTGACTGACTCTGGAACCGATGTCCTTGTGTCTTATCTGCCGGTCGGTTCACAGAAGGCCACCGAATGGTACGCGGAACGCGCGCTGGAGGCAGGCTGCGGATTCATCAACTGCATACCCGTTTTTATCGCGTCGGATCCAAAGTGGCGAGCGCGCTTTGAACGTGCAGGCCTTCCGCTGATAGGTGACGACATCAAGAGCCAGGTTGGCGCCACGATTATGCATCGTGTCTTGGCAAACCTGTTTCGCGACCGCGGCGTACGACTCGATCGCACCTATCAGCTGAATTTTGGCGGAAATGCCGATTTCAAGAACATGCTCGAGCGCGAGCGGCTCAAGTCAAAGAAGATTTCCAAAACCCAGGCGGTGACCAGCCAGTTTGATGTACCACTCGAGCCGGACAATATCCATGTCGGCCCAAGTGACCATGTGCCGTGGCTGACTGATCGAAAGCTGGCATACATCCGTCTGGAAGGGACGGCGTTCGGCGGCGTGCCGCTCAGTGCCGAACTGAAGCTGGACGTCTGGGATTCTCCAAATTCCGCCGGCGTGGTGATTGATGCGGTCCGTTGCGCCAAGTTGGCAATGGATCGGGGGCTGGGAGGCGCGTTAGTCGGGCCGTCCAGCTATTTCATGAAGTCTCCGCCCCAGCAGTTCACAGATGATGAAGCTCGCGATCGGACCCACCGCTTCATCGAAGGCGACGTGTGAAGGCTGTGATGTGACCGCGCATATCCATCTCATTCGTCATGGTCATCACTCCCTCTTGGGTCGCGTGCTCTGCGGCCGAATGCCGGGAGTGCAACTGGACGAACTCGGCTGCCGTCAAATGAGCGTGATAGCCGAAGTGATGGAGCGGACTGCGCCCTTGGCGGTGCAATCAAGCCCGCAGCGGAGGGCGCTGCAGTCGGCCGGCATCATCGCAGCCAGATGCGGCGTGGCCGTGGAAATTGTGTCCGCCTTCGATGAAATCGACATGGGGCGGTGGACCGGCGTCAATTTCGCTGACCTCGCACCTGACCAGGCCTGGCAAACATGGAATGAGAAACGGGGCAGCACGCCGCCGCCAGGCGGCGAAACCATGGCTGCGCTGCAGAAGAGGGTTGTCAGGCATATCGAGCAGCTCAGAGGCTTGCAAGGCGTTGTCGTGATCGTAAGCCATGCTGAGCCGATCCGGGCAGCGCTGATGTATCATCTGAAGATACCGCTCGATCTCTTCTATTCTATTCAAATCGATGCTTCGAGCGTCAGCACGATAACTGTTGATGGAGCGCGCACGCACGTCTCTTGTGTGAACGGTGAGGTGACGGTGTGAAGATCGTGATTTTTGGTTTGACGATCAGTTCGTCCTGGGGCAACGGGCACGCCACGCTTTGGCGAGGGCTGTGCAAGGCACTGATACAAATGCGACACGACATTGTCTTCTACGAACGAGACGTTCCTTACTATGCGAATATGCGGGATCTCGACCACATTCCGGGAGGCCGGCTGGAATTGTACGCTGATTGGGATTGCGTGCGGCAGCAAGCGTCAGCCGACGTCGCCGACGCTGATGTTGCGATCATCACTTCGTACTGTCCGGACAGCTCCGCCGCAACCGACCTCGTTCTTGGCCAAAATCATGCGCTGCGGGTGTTTTACGATCTGGATACCCCGATTACACTGGCTCTTCTCGATGCTGGTCAGCGCGTGGCCTACATCAGTTCGTCGACCCTTCATGGGTTCGATTTGGTGCTGAGCTATAGCGGCGGGCGGGCGCTTGATGAGTTCCGCACCCGGCTTGGTGCAAGGCACGTCGCTCCGCTCTACGGTCATGTCGATCCTGGGGTGCATTGTCCGGTCCAGCCGCTACCGCATTATCGCGCCGACCTTTCCTATATCGGCACATATTCGGAAGATCGTCAGCGCACGCTCGAAGCCTTGCTGGTGTCGCCTGCTCAATTGCAGCCTGATCGGAGATTTCTGATTGCCGGTGCCCAATATCCACAGGACTTTCCATGGTCTTCGAACATGTACTTTGTCCGCCATTTGCCGCCAGCGGAACACGCCGCGTTCTTCTGCTCGTCACGGCTGACGCTTAATGTCACGCGCCGCGCGATGGCTGAGACGGGGTGGTGCCCGTCCGGCCGCCTGTTCGAAGCCGCCGCCTGCGGCGCGCCGATCATCAGTGATCGCTGGGAAGGACTCGACGCATTCTTTAGTCCGGGCGAAGAGATCATTCTTGCTGGGTCCGCAACCGACGTGATCGCTGCGCTGGGAGCCAGCGATCAGCAGTTATCGTCGATGGCACGGCGCGCCCGGGAGCGCACCCTCGAAGAGCATAGCTCCAGCCGACGCGCCGCGGAGTTGATCCAACTGCTCGAGCTTCCATCTGTTGCCGAACCCTGCGTTCTCATTCCCGCGGAGGCCTGACATGTGGGGCATCATCCCGGCCGCCGGGCGCGGCAGCCGTATCCAGCCGCTGGCATGTTCCAAGGAGCTGCTGCCGGTCGGCAGCAGGACCGAAAGCGGCGTGGAACGCCCTTGCGCCGTTTCGGAATATCTCGTTGAACGCCTGATTCTCGGCGGGGCTGACAAGATCTGCTTTGTGATTTCGCGGGGCAAGTCCGACATCCTTGAATATTTCGGCGACCGCTATGGCGGGGCCGAGATCGCCTATGTGGTGCAGCCGAATGCCGAAGGTCTTTGCGATGCGATCTTCCGGGCGAGCTGCGTTGTCGGCGATATCGAGCCAGTAATGGTAGGGCTACCGGATACGATCTGGTTTCCTGAAGACGCGCTGGGGGCTCTGCCTGACGTCTCCCTGTCGTTCTTGCTCTTTCCAGTCGAGCACCCGGAGTTTTTCGACGCCGTGGTGCTGGAGGGCGACGAAGTCAGCGAGATCCAGGTGAAGCAACAATTTCCGGCGTCGCACTGGATATGGGGCGCGTTCAGAATGTCGGCGTCAGGCTTCCGGGAGCTGAAGGTGTTGTGGGAGGCCCGAGAGCGGAGTGATGAATACTTCGGGACCCTCGTTAACGGTTATCTCGGCAGAGGAGGGGCTGCCATCGGTATCAAAGCCGGCGAATCCTATGTCGACGTAGGCACCCTGCATGGCTATCGGACAGCGATGGCCCTGCTGTTGAGCCAGCGTGATCGAAGCCCATCTCGCTCGATCACAAGATCGCCCCAACCAGCAGCCATGGCCGAAGCCATGGCGCCAAGCGGAACTGGTACATGAAGCGTGTTTCGCTCTCTACCGACGAAATTCGCCGCAAGGTCGATGCGCTCGGCCCGTGGTTCCACAATCTAGATCTTCACGGCGTGCCTACCGCGCCGTCGCATTTTCTCGGCGACTATCCAGCGGTGAAATGGCAGAACTTCGCGGAAGTTGTTCCCGAATCCTTGAAGGGAAAAACCGTTCTGGACATCGGCTGCAACGCCGGCTTCTACGCGATGGAGATGAAACGCCGCGGTGCCGATCGCGTGCTCGGGCTCGACAGTCGTGACGAGTACCTGGCGCAAGCGCGCTTCGCGGCGGAGGTAAACGACCTTGATGTCGAATTCCGCAACCTTTCCGTTTACGACGTCGGAAAGCTCGGAGAGACCTTCGACCTCGTCATCTTCATGGGCGTTCTCTATCATTTGCGGCATCCCCTGCTTGCCCTCGATCTGATTTACGAACACGTCGCCGGCGACATGATGTTGTTTCAATCGATGCAACGCGGCAGCACCCGTACGGCCGAACTTGATCAGAACTACGATTTCTGGACCACGGATCAGTTCGAAAGCGACGAGTTTCCCAAACTGCACTTCATCGAGCATCGCTATGCGGACGACCCGACGAATTGGTGGATTCCAAATCGAAACTGCGCCGAAGCCATGCTGCGCAGCGCAGGTTTCGTGATTACTGCTCATCCGGAGTCTGAAGTGTATTTGTGCAGACGCGGCAAGCGCCCGCAGTCGGACGGCGCCGTCTACCCGGCGGGGAGAAGCCGCGGATGATCGAGGCTGCAAAAATCTGGAACGAGCCCAACAACAAGTCGCACTGGGATCTCCCACTCGATCCCGGATGGAGCAAATTTGCCGAGATGGCGGTTCTCGCCGGAAAGGCCATTCGCGCGGCGCACCCGACCTTGCCTCGCATTCTCGGCGGGATATCGCCGATCGACCCGGGCTTCATGAATTGCATGAAGGCGAGCGGCGTGCTCGACCATGTGGAGGCCGTGGCGGTTCATGGCTTTCCGCTCGATTGGAATCTGTGGCAGATCCAGGAGTGGCCGAGCAAAATTGCCGAGATCGAAGCGCTGGTCGATATTCCGGTGTGGGTCACCGAGGTCGGGGTTTCTTCGTTTGGGGCAGAGGAGGTTCAAGCCTGGGGCGTCAAGCGGACCGCCCAGTTGCTGAGAGGCCGGTCACCTCGGATTCACTGGTACAGCCTCTATGACCTGCCGACCGCATGGGAGGCGACCACCCGTCATAAGGAGGCGGAGGGCTCTTCCTATTACCGGCATTTCCATATGGGCCTGTTGCGCGAAGACGGAACGCCTAAGCTTGGGCTGATGGCCTTTGCGGATGAAGTGGACATCTTGGGATTATGCCAATGGTTCCACTTCGAGGATCACAGGCTCGATGAAGCGGTGGCCTGGATGCGGCGGCTTGGCGTGCGCCACCTGCGGACAGGCCTCTCCTGGGCGGATAGTTTTCGTCCCAACGCGCTGGATTGGTTTGACCGGCAGATGGATGCGCTTGCCGAATTCGAAGTCACCGTCACGTTCTGCTTCACTCCGGAGCATCGCGGCATCGCACCGCACCATACCAGTGCGCCGCTGGTCCCAAAGGAATTTGCGGAATTCTGCGGCAGCATGATCGAGCGCTATTGTCCCGCCCAGATCGCTTCGACCAGCGCCCGTCTAACATGCGAGCCTGTTGAATGCGCGCCATTATCCTTGTGATGGATTCCGTCGGCATTGGCTCGGCACCCGATGCATCCCTGTACGACGACCTAGGTGCCGAGACCATCGGACATATCGCGGAAGCCTGCGCCCGCGGCCAATGCGACAACGCTACGCGTGAAGGACCATTGCTCGTTCCTAACCTGGTGAGGCTCGGTCTCGGTGAAGCCTGCCGGTTGGCAAGTGGGCAGGTGCCGCCAGGCCTTGATGCCCCTGAAGCAGAGGGCCGCTTTGGATGTGCCGTTGAGGTTTCGAAGGGCAAGGATACGCCGTCAGGGCACTGGGAACTTGCCGGCGTGCCCGTTCCATTCGAGTGGGGATATTTCCCGCGGACAATCCCCTGTTTTCCCGAGGACGTTGTCAAGCGGCTGTGTGAGCGTGCGGCACTGCCGGGCATCCTCGGAAATTGCCATGCTTCCGGAACGGAGATCATAGCGCGGTTGGGCGATGAGCATGTTCGATCCGGGAAACCGATCTGCTATACGTCGGCCGACAGCGTCTTTCAGATCGCCGCACACGAGGACGAATTCGGGCTGAAGCGGCTTTATGCGGTTTCTGAGATCGCTCGCGAACTCCTGGACCCCTTCAACATCGGAAGAGTGATCGCACGCCCGTTCCGTGGATCGCATTCCGGATATGTCAGAACGCATAACCGCCGGGATTACTCGGTGCCTCCGCCCGACCAGACCATCCTCGATCTTGCCACGGCTGCCGGCCGCGACATCGTAACGATCGGCAAGATCGGGGATATTTTTGCGCATCGTGGCACCGGGCGCAACTTGAAGGGCGATGGCAACGATGCGCTGTTCGATCGTACGCTGGAAGGCATTGAAGCCCTAAGCGACGGGGGGCTGCTGTTTGCCAATTTCACCGACTTTGATTCGATCTACGGTCACCGTCGCGACGTAACCGGCTATGCAACGGCACTCGAAGCGTTTGATGGACGACTGCCCGAATTGTTCCTCCGGCTGAGGTCGGACGATTTTCTCATCATCACGGCGGACCACGGCTGCGATCCCACCTGGAAGGGCACCGACCATACCCGCGAGCAAGTGCCGGTGCTCGTGCTCGGTGGCGATCGCTTACGCGAGGTCGGTGCGCGTCTCAGCTTTTCAGATGTGGGCGCGTCGATTGCGGCTCACTTGAAGGTCGGCCAGGTGCCGAACGGTCGCGCGTTCTAGCCGCCGATTCACATACGTTATTGATCTATGTTAGGCGAAATTGTTGTTTGTACCCCTGTGCGGAACGAACAAACCTCACCGGGCTTCTCAATCACAAGACAGCCGTGCAAACCACTGAACATTTGAGAATTCACCCCCGCACGGGCTGTCTTGTTCTGGCGGGGTCCCACTGCGCAAGATCCGTTTGCAACCAGTTTGGCAGTCATGAAAGCAGTTGGATGGCTCGAGTTCTTATCACAGGTGGAGCGGGGTTCATCGGTTCGCACGCGGCGGACACTCTCCTGAGCGCGGGGTACGAGGTCAGGCTTCTCGACAATCTGACCACCCAGGTCCACGGCACGTCGCGGAAGCCGCCGGTTTACCTCAACCCGGAAGCCGAGCTGTCGATCGGTGATGTTACCGACCCCCTCGCGCTGGATCGGGCGTTGCGCGGGGTCGACAAGGTGCTGCATCTCGCATCTGCCGTCGGCGTCGGCCAAAGCATGTACGACATGGTCTCGTATGTGCATACCAATGAGGTCGGAACCGCGACGTTGCTTGAAGCCTTAGCCAAGCGCCCCGTCGCCAGGCTCGTGGTAGCGTCCTCCATGAGCATCTACGGCGAGGGTCTCTGCCAGGACGGCTCGAAAGCTCTGGTCGATCCGAGCGAACGCTCGTCGCAGCAGCTGCGCAATCGGCGATGGGAACTGCAGGACGAAAATGGCGGGCCACTCACGCCGTTGCCGACGCCGGAAACCAAGCAACCCACGCTTAGCTCAGTCTACGCGCTCAACAAGTATGCCCAAGAGCGGCTGTGCCTGATGGTAGGCAAGGCCTACGGCATTCCCACCGCCGCGCTGCGCTTCTTCAACGTCTATGGCCAGCGACAGGCGTTATCCAATCCGTATACCGGCGTGCTCGCCATCTTCGCTGCGCGCTTGCGCAATGGCCGCTCGCCGATGGTGTTCGAGGACGGGCTGCAACGCCGCGACTTCGTTCACGTTCTTGATGTCGCCAACGCCTGCCGGCTTGCACTGGAATCGGAACATAACGGTGAGGTCTTCAATATCGGTTCGGGCCAGAGCCGGTCGATCCTATCGGTTGCAAGCGATCTCGCGCGAGTAATGGACCGGCGCGACCTGAAGCCGCTCATCACCGGAAAATACCGGGTCGGCGACATCAGGCACTGCTTTGCCGACATCGAAAAAAGCCACAGGCTTCTGAAGTTTTCCCCGCGCATCGAATTCACGTGCGGATTGGAGGAACTCGCTGACTACCTCGCCGACCAGATCGCAGACGATCACGTCGAGAGAGCCACTGAAGAACTTGCAAGCCGGGGATTGGTGGCATGAAGGAATCTCGGAATCGCGATCGGCCGATCCTGATCACCGGCGGATGCGGCTTCATCGGCTGCAATCTCGCTGACGCCCTGGCAAAGCGTGGAGAGAAAGTCACAGTCTTCGACAATCTGTCCCGCGCCGGAGTGCGGGAGAATGCACAATGGCTGAAATCCCGACAAGGCGATCTGGTCTCGATTGTCACGGGCGATATCCGAGATTCCGTATCGGTCATCAAGGTGGTGCGTGGCGCAAGAGGAGTATTCCATCTCGCGGCTCAGGTCGCCGTTACCGGAAGCCTCCAGGATCCCATCGATGACTTCGAGATCAATGCGCGAGGTACGCTCAACACGCTGGAAGCGATCCGCCTGCACAATCCAACGGCCCCGATCATCTTTGCTTCTACCAACAAGGTGTATGGCCGGCTGGTGAACGACGAGCAGATTGCACAAGTTGGACGACGTCATGTTCCCACCGTACCTCAGTTCGCCTCAGGGGTAGCTGAAAATGCGCCGCTCGATTTCTACAGCCCGTACGGATGTTCCAAGGGAGCTGCCGATCAATATGTACGCGATTACGCCCGTGTCTATGCATTGAATGCCGCGGTGCTTCGGATGAGCTGCATCTATGGGCCGCGGCAGTTTGGCACCGAAGACCAAGGCTGGATTGCCCACTTCATGCTGCGTTCGATCCTTGGCGAACCACTCACCATCTACGGTGACGGGTTGCAGGTGCGTGACGCTTTGCACGTCTCAGACGCGGTAGGAGCCTGGCTCGCCGTTCTCGATAATATCGAAGCCGTGCGCGGGCGCGTCTTCAACCTCGGAGGCGGACAAGCCAATGCCATCAGCCTGCTCGAGCTGATCGATGAAATCTCGCGGATACGTGGTGCCGTGCCGTCCCTTCTCTTCGACAAATGGCGACCGGGGGATCAGCCTTGGTATGTATCACGTATCGACGCCTTAGGATCGGCGGTTGGCTGGAAACCGCAGATACCGCTACGGCAGGGTCTCCAGTCGCTGCTTAAATGGCTCGAAGGACGGTTCGCGCCGGTTTACGCCAAGGAGTTGCGGGTATGACGCGGGTCGCGCTCGTTAATCCTGATTGGCAGTATGAAGGGAGCATCTATTTCGGGTGCCGTTCCCCGCATCTTCCGCTGGAACTCGGCACTTCACAGCAACTGCTGAATCGCGCGGGTCACAAGACGCTGCTGCTCGATGCGCACATGTTTGGCCTCTCAATCGGCGACATTGCGGCTGAACTTCAATCCTTCAAGCCCGATATAATCGTGGTCACGACAGCGCCGACCTATCTGTTCTGGCGATGTGCGCCACCGGAATTGCGCGTTCCGCAGCAGTTGACCTTTGCGCTCCGGGACGCCGCTCCGATGTTGATTGCGGTCGGACCGCACGGCTCCGCGACACCCCGCGCCGCGCTAACTAAGCTGCAAGTCGAGGGCGTCGTCATGGGCGAATGCGAAACCACGTTGTTGCGCCTGGCCAATGGCGAACGCGATATCGTCGGCACCTGCTACAAGGATGGTGTCAACATCCGTGTCAATGGCGGGCCGCAGGCGGCGCCATTCGTGGATCAGCCCTCGCTGCAGTGGCCGGCTGAGATGATCCGCCGACATACCCACCATCATCATCGTTTTGAAGCGACCCCGATCGGCCCGGGAGCGGAGGTGGAGGCGTCCCGCGGCTGCCCCTTTAGCTGCACCTTCTGCGCAAAGGACAACTTCCGTAACGGCTATCGCAAGCGTCCGCCGCCGGCCATCTTGCAGGAAGTAGACGACCTCCGGGACCAGGGCGTCGAATATGTCTACTTCATCGATGAGATATTTCTGCCGAATGCAGAATTGCTGGAAGGCTTGGTATCGCGAGGGCTGCTGTTCGGCGTCCAGACCCGGATCGATCTGTGGAAGCCGGAAATGCTCGAACTGCTCGGCCGCGCCGGTTGTGTTTCCATCGAGGCCGGCGTCGAAAGCCTCACGCCGGAGGGTCGCGAGCTGCTGGCCAAGAAATGCCGGATGACCACGGATCAATTGGCAGACCGTTTGGTGACGGCGAGACGTCACGTTCCGTTTGTACAGGCCAATCTGATCGAAGTACCTCAAGACGATGACGTGGTCGTGCAGCGCTGGCGCGACAAGATGCGCGATGCCGGCGTGTGGGCCAACGATCCGGTGCCGCTTTATCCGTATCCAGGATCGCCGGACTACCGCAAGCTCTGGGGCGAACCGGACGATCACGCCTGGGAACGCGCGCACGACCACTATCTGCGTTTGTTCGACCAGTTCAGCGACGTGCAGGAACAGCGTCCAATTCCGCTGCGTGAGCTGGAACGGGAGGTGCAGTGATGAGTCCGACGCGCGGCACTCGCCTCATGATGACGACCGATACTGTCGGTGGAGTCTGGACTTTCGCGGTAACAATCGCCCGCGCGCTTGGTGTCGCAGGTTACCAGGTTGTTCTGGTGACGCTCGGGCCACGGCCTACATCGGCACAGCGCGCCATGATCTCGGGATATCCTCACTTGTCGTTGATCGAGACGGATCTTGAACTGGAATGGCAGGATCCTGACGGCGCCGACGTCAGCCACGCCCGTGCCGTGCTTGGAGAGATCGCACACCGGTATGCACCTGACATCGTCCACCTCAACGGGTTTCGCGAAGCGACATTCGATTGGGAAGTACCAACAGTCGTCGTTGCGCATTCCTGCGTCAACAGCTGGGCGGCCGCGTGCGGCGAAACCCAATGTTTTGCAGCCGGGGAATGGACTGTTTACACGTCAGCGGTCCGCGCCGGCCTGAGGGCCGCTGATGCATGGGTAGCTCCCACGTCCGCCTTCCGGGATCAACTGGCGCGGCAATACGAGTTGAGCGCGACCGGCCACATGATCTGGAATGGAGTGGAGGGTATTGCCGGTCCATGCGAGCCCAAGCTCCAAGTCGTGCTTGGTGCCGGTCGGGTGTGGGACAAAGCCAAAAATCTATCTGTGGTTTTGTCCCTCGCAGCGGCAATGCATTGGTCGATCAGAATCGCCGGGCCGTCCGGCGTCGGCACAGGGTCGCCCTCTATTGCGCAAAATGGCTGCGAGCTCCTGGGCGAGATATCGCACGATGCGTTGCTTCGCGAAATGAAGGCGGCATCCATCTTCGTGAGCCCGGCGCTGTACGAGCCGTTTGGGCTTTCCGTGCTGGAAGCGGCGAGCGCCGGATGCGCGCTCTTGCTCTCGGATATTCCAACGTTCCGCGAGTTGTGGGACGGCGCTGCGATGTTTTTCGATCCGCACCACGCCGAGACGCTCGCTGAATGCTTGCGCTTGCTCTGCACCGATGACGTCCAGCGAATGCGCCTGCAGCGCGCCGCCGCCAAACGCGCCAAGCGGTATCCACTACGCAACACGGTGAATGCCTATTGCTCGCTTTACGGTTCGCTGTTGGAAACGGCTCCCGGCCGTCCGCTGATCGTGGAGAGTGGGGGGATGCTAGCATGAAAGCGGTGTTCTTCTATCACGCCTTCACGTCCTGCTGGAACAACGGCAACGCCCATTTCCTTCGCGGCGTGACGCGCGAACTGGCGCGGCTTGGTCATGAGGTGATCGTCTGCGAACCGAGCGACGGCTGGAGCCGTCTCAATGCCCTGCAGGACGGTGGCGAAGCGATCCTGCGCGATGCGTCCTCGCTCATTCCGGGTGTCCGCCTCCACGCCTATGGTGCTTCTCCCGATCTGGATGAGCTGCTTGAGGGTGCCGATCTCGTCGTGGTGCACGAATGGAATTCACCGGCATTGATCGCGGGCATCGGTCGGCGCCGTGCCGAGGGCGGCAGGTTCAAGGTGCTGTTTCACGACACCCATCACCGGGCGATTAGCGCACCCCAAGAGCTGGCCTTGTTCCAGCTTGACGGATTCGATGGCGTACTCGCGTTCGGCGAGGTGCTGCGCGAGATTTATGTCAAGCGCGGTTGGGGACGGCGGGTATTCACTTGGCATGAGGCAGCCGACATCGAACTCTACAGACCGATGCCGGAAATCGAAAAACAACGTGACGTCGTCTGGATCGGCAATTGGGGCGACAATGAACGAAGTGCGGAGCTGACAGAGTTCCTGGTGCGGCCGGTAAGCGAACTGAAGCTGTCCGGGCTGATCTATGGAGTGCGCTATCCGGAAGTAGCGCTAAGGGATATCAAGGCGGCTGGAATCCAGCACGGAGGCTGGCTCCCAAACCACCAGGTGCCGCTGGCATTTGCCCAGGGACGCGCGACCTTGCACGTCCCGCGCGGTCCATATGCACGGCAACTCCCCGGCATCCCGACGATTCGCGTATTTGAGGCTTTGGCGTGCGGAATTCCGCTGGTTTCAGCGCCATGGTTCGACGACGAACATCTGTTTCCGGGCGGGTGCTACCTCAGCGTCAGCAGCGGCAAAACCATGAAGTCAGCGCTATTGGCCGTGCTGGGCGACCCTGAATTCGCCGCATCCCTGGCACGCACCGGATTGCGTACCGTGAGTGAGCGGCACACGTGTCGGCACCGCGCGCAGGAATTGATCGCCATCTTCGATGGCCTGAGCCATTCGGGGCAGCAACAATTTGCCGGATGGCAGGAACGGATCGCGTCATGAGAATTTGCTTCTTCGGTTCGAGCCTGGTGTCGTCCTACTGGAATGGTGCCGCTACCTATTACCGTGGCATTCTGAAAGCGCTCGCGGCACTCGGGCATGAGATCGTGTTCTTCGAACCGGACGCTTTCGAGCGCCAGAGCCATCGGGACATCCCGGACCCCGAATGGGCGAGGGTAGCCGTCTATCCCGCTACGTCAGACGGATGGCAGCGGTCGCTTGAATTCGCAAGCTGCTCGGCGGATCTTCTGGTCAAGGCGAGCGGGGTGGGCGTGTTCGATCGGGAATTGGAGACCGCGATCGCCGACATGCCGTCACGGGCGCGGCGTGTCTATTGGGACGTCGATGCCCCCGCGACGCTGGATGAGATCGAGGGTAATCTTGCTCATCATCTGCGCAAGGCCATTCCGCGCTACGACATGGTATTTACCTATGGCGGCGGCGATCCTGTTGTGAAGGCATATCGCAGGGTCGGTGCCCGCGATTGCATGCCGATCTACAATGCCCTTGATCCGGCACAGCACTTTCCTGTGGAGCCCGTTATCGAATTCACATCGGATCTGGGATTTTTGGGCAATCGCCTGCCAGATCGTGAAGCGCGTGTTGACACATTTTTCCTGGACGCCGCACGGCGGCTGCCATCGAGGCGTTTCCTGCTTGGCGGGTCGGGGTGGGAATCGAAGGAGATGCCGGCCAATGTGAGGCGGATCGGTCACGTCGGCACGAATTATCACAACGCGTTCTTCTGCTCGAGCCTGGCAAACTTGAACGTCAATCGCGCAAGCATGGCGAAATACGGCTTTTCGCCGCCCACTCGCGTGTTCGAGGCAGTCGGAGCCGGAGCCTGCCTGATTACCGACGAATGGAAAGGTATCGATCTCTTCCTGGAACGGGATCGCGAGGTCCTGGTAGCGGCGGACGGTGACGAGGTCGCGGCTCACCTTCAGGCGTTGACGCCCGTTCTCGCTCGCGAGATCGCAAGGCGGGCCAGGAAACGAATACTCGCTCGTCATACCTACGCGCAACGCGCGTTTCAGGTACACGAAGTGCTTGAGGGATCGTCAAAGCAAATAGAGGCGGCCGGATGAATCTTGAGATCGTGATCATTGGGCTCTCAATCACATCGTCCTGGGGTAACGGACACGCGACGACTTATCGTGCACTGGTAAAGGCGTTATCGAACCACGGTCACACCGTCTCGTTTCTCGAGCGTGACGTGCCATGGTACCGCGAGCATCGTGACCTGGAAGAATCCGATTACTGCCGCATCGGCTTATACGAGTCCTTGCCAGAATTCGCGCGCAGATACGGCGAACTGATCCGCGACGCTAATCTAGTTATACTGGGCTCCTATGTGCCCGATGGAATCGCGATCGGGGAATGGATTACCGGCCGTGCTAATGGGGTAACGGCTTTCTATGACATCGATACGCCGGTCACGCTGGCGGGATTGAACGCAAACAAGGTCGAATACATATCGCCAGGGCTAATTCCCCGGTTCAACTTGTATCTATCGTTCTCCGGAGGCCCCGCACTCGGGATCATCGAGGATCTTTACAGCAGTCCGCTCGCGCGCGCACTCTATTGCAGCGCCGACCTCGGAATGCACTCGGCGAGAACAACCGCGCCACAATGGTCGCTCGGTTACCTCGGCACCTACAGCGAAGACCGGCAACGGCCGCTCGAGCAGCTGTTGTTGATCCCGGCGCAGCGGCTCCGGGATCATTCCTTCGTCATAGCCGGATCCAAATATCCCGATACGGCGGGCTGGCCGGAAAACGTGACGCGCATTGCTCATTTGCCGCCGAATAAGCATTCCGAATTCTACGGTTCGCAACGTTATACGCTGAATGTCACCCGCTCCGATATGAAGGCTTTGGGCTTTTCGCCAAGTGTTCGGCTGTTTGAAGCAGCAGCATGCGGCACACCCCTGATCTCCGACGATTGGCCGGGCATGGAGACGATCTTCACGCCGGGGAAGGAAATACTCATCGCAACAGCGCCACGCGACGTCGTTCAGATATTGGAAGAGTTTCCGGAAGATCGACGCCTCTCAATCGCGGCCAACGCACGTGCGCGCTTGCTGAAAGAGCATACGCCAGATCATCGCGCCAAACAGCTGGAGGCATACTACCTGGAGGCCGCGACCTATCGGGAATCAGCGAACTCTAGCGCACGGCCCGCCGAATTGGAGGACGCGAAATGAAGATCAGCACCGACATGCGATTTGGTCAAGCCAAATCCCTTCGCCGCGGTCATCGAACCGTCGTGGCGGGCGGAGCGGGATTTATTGGCTCGCATCTGTGTGACCATCTCGTCCAGCGCAGAGATACTGTGATTTGCGTCGACAATCTCTTCACGGGCTCGATGCGCAATATCCGGCCGCTGCTCAACCATCCGAACTTCTCGTTCTTGCACCACGACATCCGTGAGCCGCTCAGCATTGGCGGACCTATCGATCGAATCTACAATTTGGCCTGCCCGGCATCGCCGCGACACTATCAACGCGATCCGATTGCTACCATGAAGACGTGTGTCATCGGCGCGGTCAATGTACTTGAACTTGCCAAACTCAAATCGAGCCGCGTCCTACAAGCGTCGACCAGCGAGGTCTATGGCGATCCCGAAATGCACCCGCAGCATGAGAGTTATGTCGGCCACGTCAATCCGATCGGGCCGCGCGCTTGCTACGATGAAGGCAAGCGAGCCGCCGAAACCTTGTTCTTCGATTACCACCGTACTCACGGCGTGCAGATCAAAGTCGCCCGGATATTCAACACCTATGGGCCACGCATGCTGGAGAACGACGGACGGGTCGTTTCGAATTTCATCGTCCAAGCGCTGCAAGGCGTCCCCATCACGATCTACGGCTCCGGCCGGCAGACCCGCAGCTTCTGTTTCATCGACGATCTTGTGAGAGGGCTCGAATTGCTGATGGAGAGTCCATCCGATATTACGGGCCCGTGCAATCTTGGTAATCCCGAGGAATTCACGATCGAGGAGATCGCGAGGAAGGTGATCGAGCAATCGCATTCAGCGTCTGAGCTCGACCACAGGGCGCTGCCGGAGGACGACCCGAAGCGACGCAAGCCGCTCATTGGCAAAGCGACAACTACTCTCGGTTGGAAGCCGAAAGTCAGCATCGAAAAGGGCCTGGACGCGACCATCGCCTATTTTGCGCTCAGCATCGCTACCAAGAACCGCGAGGCAACCGTTGCCAGCATCGATTCGGCGAGAGCGGCTCGGGAGCGGTCCCTGAGGCGCCGGGAAGCGGCCGGGCGAACCGAGATGAATTAGTGAGTTCAGGAACGGGGACGGCTGAAGGCTGGCGAATGCGCAGACCAGATCTGGATGACATGACTAGGCTTGTCGACCTCCCGGTCGAGGCCCGCATTTCCGCGCCTCAAACGATTGGGCGGGGATATCGCAGCTATGAGAAATACGAGATCTCCCTGCCGGGAAAATTCGGGACATCCGGCATCGAACGTGATGTTCTGCGCTCGGGCCTCGTCGTCGGCATTCTGCCCATCGATATTTCGCGCAACGAAGTGGTCCTGATCCGCCAATTCCGCCTGGGGAGCCATTTCGCGCTCGGCAAGGGCGCCATGATCGAGATTCCGGCCGGCCGCGCTGGCCCGCAGGAAACGGCGGATCAGGCAGCGCGCCGCGAATGCCACGAAGAAGTCGGCGTGTCTCCAATTAAGTTATGTCCCTTATTTCAAATTATGCCGGCTCCTGCGCTCAGCGACGAGTGCATGATGCTGTATGCAGTGCTAATCGATGCGGCGCAAGTCAAGGCGCGCGCCGGCTGTGCAGAGGAACAGGAAGATATCGAGCCGATCAGAGTTTCGATCGACGCGGCGCTCCAGACGTTGCGCAGTGGCGCATTTCACAACAGCACGGTGATCATTGCACTGCAGTGGCTCGCGCTTAACCGTGAGACGTTACCGACGCTATTCGATGCCGCTATAACGTAGAAGCCGGCTGTGAGGAGAGGACTGCGCCTCATTCGATCCGGTTCTGTTGTTCGATCTCGCCGAGCACGACCTCCGGAGCGACGTCCTTGATGATTTCGTCCATTTCGGGCTCCGCGCCGGTATGTACCTCCAGCTTTTCCGCGATCGCCGCGACCATGGCGATCAACCGCGTCAATTCTTGCTCAGCGAGCAGATTGACGTGCAGATCCAAGTCATCGCGCTTGTCGGTTGCCGCCATGGCGCGGTTCTGGCTGATCAGGACGAATGTCGACAGAAAGATCGCCTCGACCGATGCCACCATCGCGAGGATGACGAAGCTCGGATCGAAATGTGGAATCTGAGGAAGCAGATTTGAGATAATCCAGCTGCCGTAGATCACGAGATGCAGATAGACGAAACGCATGCTGCCCGTGAACGCGGTGATCGCGTTGGCGAGTTTTTCCTCCCACCCCGCAGACCTCATCTCTCGCCTGCGGCGGTCTCGGAGCGCCTCAATGTTTCTCCTCAACGAGGAACTCAACTGGTTCGCCCCAGCTTGTTGTCTGACGTCTGCTGTCAATGCCAGAACTCCCTTGCTTGAAGCTGCGCAGGGCATCAATGCTTCGGGTCAGACGTGCTCGCTACCTTTTGTCCGAGCAACGGCTTATCCTTCACGGCCGCTGGCAGTTGCAGATAATCATCCGAGAAGTCGCCGAGTTTGGCCAGCGCATTCCAATCTCGAATTCTCACCTGTTTGGAATCCCAGTCCACCAGCCCGAGTCGCCGTAGTTCCTGCACGACCCTATTGGCGTGAACACTCGTGATTCCGCAGGAATTTGCGAGATCAGTTTGGGTCCATGGTATCGAAAAGCAGAGATTGCGCGCGAGATCGACCGCTTGCAGGCGGACGGCCAGTTCGCAGACCACGTGAGCCACCCGTTCGATGGCGTCACGCCGCCCCAGATTGGTGACCCATTCTCGGAAAATCGCCGCTTCAATGAACGCCTCGCGCCAGAATGCCCCGGCCAGGGCTGGCGATCTCTCCAGGATGTCTCTCAACGCGGTGTGCGGCAAGAAGGCGACCACCGCAGGCCCGAGCGCGGAGAGAGAGTGATCGAGACTCGACAGATAAAGGGTGTGCAGATCGGCGATATTCCCGGGCACAAGGAACGAGGTAATCTGACGCCGCGATCCGCGTGCAAGCTTATGGCTATATAAGAACCCGCCCAGCACCAGAGTGCAGCTTGATGGGGCGCTGCCCTGACGGGCGACTTCCTGGTTGGCGGCAAAATTGGTTACTGTCAGCGGTAGCTCGGCAATGCGCTGCCTGTCTTGAGGTGACAAGACACCGGACCACTCAAGCCGGTATAGCAATCGCGAATATGGTCTACCAATCTCCATCGTTCACCTCGGCGGCAAGGCGAGAAGACGAAGCCGGCTGCTGTTATGGTAACAGCAATTGGAAGGCTTGCTGCCCGTCTTGTGTCTCAATGCCATCATCATGACTTCAGAGTTTGCGGGAACGCCTGACCTTGACGCGTCAGGCTGTTACTTTCAGCTGTGCGAACGCTGAAATTGCATGAACGTTCCCTTTCGAATTTTTGCCCACGGCCGCGGGACAAGTTCGATGCGCGCCACATCATGCGGCCGTGACATTCCGGGCAACGTGGCCGTTCGATCGGAAGTAGATGGGTCAGGGCGAGCAAAAGCTTCAGGCATGGGGATGTGCTTGCTGGGTCTGGCGGGAGCACAACACTCTCAGGCACCGAGAGACGCCGGGGATCGGGCGGTGATAATCGAAGCTTACTCCCAACCAACAGTGGCGTATGTTAAGAAGTGTACACAAGACGAATTTTGCAGAGACCGGCAGGGTAGAGCATCGTTCCGAGCCTCAATTCCTAGTCGCATTGGCTGCGCTCGCAAGGCCAATTTTGATGCCCTGAGCACCAAATCGCGCCCGACGATTTACGGCGGGGCCCATCATCGGCGCGAAGATACGCGAGGAAGGCGCACGCAAGCGCGCTGCTGAGGCCGCCGTGAGGCGGACCGCGCCGAGGCCGAAGCATGGTCGATTTAGATGGACGGCTATGGCGGACCGACGCAGCCAGCAGTTCGAAGGATGCCTCACCCAGGAGGGCGTGCGCGGGATTGAGGTCTGGCTAATTCATTCCGATGTTGGACGCGGGGCAACAGCCGGCGCCGTGGAATTTGCAATGAAAACGCCACGGCCTGTGTAACCCGGACGCACATTAATTTAGCAAGCAAAGGAACATCGTTGGAAAGAGGAGGTTACAGGCGAAGTTTCCAATTTGTAGAAAGTACACAAAATGGCTTATTCACCCGAAGTGGCTCGTCCAAACGAGCACCGAAATCCTCCCCAAGTGAGTGCGGTCGGTCCGGCGGACGACGTCCGCACGATAATGTTGAATCAGGTCTCTTGGGGTGCCGTGTTCGCCGGGGCCACGATTGCCCTCGTCATGCAGATAATCCTCAACATGATTGGAGTAGGCGTCGGTCTTTCGACCATCGATGTCGCCGCGGGGGGTACGCCGAGTGCCGGATCCCTCTCGGTAGGTGCCGGTATCTGGTGGGTTGTCTCTGGAATAGTTGCCGCTGCCATTGGTGGCTACATCGCTGGGCGGCTTTCAGGAAAGGCATCTCAATCGACAACCGCCTATCACGGTTTGCTTGCGTGGGCCGTTTCGACCCTCACCGTCGTGTACCTGCTCTCATCGGCTGCCTCGGGTCTGATTGGCGGCACCCTGAGCACAGCATCGTCAGCGCTTGGAGGAGCCGGCAAAACAATCGGCGGGTCCGTTCAAACTGCGGTTCAGACCGCAGCGCCTTCTTTGAACAATGTGAGCGATCCAATGGCGACTATCGAGAATAAGGTTCGCAGCGCCTCGGGAGGCCAGGATCCTGCAGCACTTCGAGA
>NZ_JNIJ01000057.1 GCF_000701345.1 Bradyrhizobium sp. URHD0069
AAGCCGGAGCCGCGCCATTTGTAGAAGTAGTACTGAACCGTCGAACACGGCGGAAAGTCCTTCGGCAGCGCACGCCATTGGCAACCGGCGGTCGCAATGTAGAGGATCGCATTCATGACCGCTCGCAGATTGATCTCACGGGGACGGCCGCGCCGGGATGGCGCAGGCATCAACGGTTCGATCAATTTCCACTCCGCATCCGTGGTGCCGCTTGCATAACGCAGTCCGTCGCGCCGATATTGACGTCGGGTGATTTCAGTCCAACACATGTTGTGCTCCCTCGAGTCTTCGCAAACACGAAGGAATCACAACGGGCTGGAATCACTCAACTTTCTTTTTCGGTCAGGCTCTCAGGATGAGGGAATTGGCTTCTCCCCCATCCTGATGAGGGCATTCCGGTTGGCTTCGCCTCATCCTGATGAAGGCACCCGGTCGGCTTCTGCCTCATCCTGAGGAGCGGCGTAGCCGCATCTCGAAGCATGAGCCTATTCAATCCCTGCGATCGCCTGCGCGAAATCCCGCGCGGTGAACGGCGCGAGGTCGTCGATGCCCTCGCCGACCCCGATGAAGTGCACCGGCAGCTTATGCCTTTCGGCCAAAGCCACCAGGATGCCGCCGCGCGCAGTACCGTCGAGCTTTGTCATGACGAGGCCGGTGACCCCTGCGGTACGATGAAACGCCTCGACTTGCGACAGCGCATTTTGTCCCACGGTGGCATCGAGCACCAGCAGCACTGCGTGCGGCGCCGAGGCATCGACCTTTTTGAGGACACGAACGATTTTTTCCAGCTCGTTCATCAGCTCGGCCTTGTTCTGCAAACGGCCCGCGGTATCAACCAGGAGCACGTCGATCTTTCCATCGCGCGCCGCTGACAGCGCGTTAAAGGCCAGGCTCGCGGAATCCGAGCCCTGCGCGCCCGCAATCACAGGCGATTTGGTGCGCTCGCCCCAGATCTTCAGCTGCTCGATCGCGGCGGCGCGAAAGGTATCGCCGGCCGCCAGCATCACCTTGCGGCCTTCAGCCGAGAGTTTGGCTGCGAGCTTGCCGATGGTGGTGGTTTTGCCCGAGCCGTTGACGCCGACCACGAGAATGACGAACGGCTTTTGCGTGTCCCCGATCACCAGCGGCTTCGCTACCGGCGCCAGAACTTTCTCGACCTCGGTCGCGACCACGGTCTTCACTTCATCGGCCGTGATCGTCTTGTCGTAACGGCCGACGCCGACCGCGGCGGATATGCGCGCCGCCACCTCGGTTCCCAAATCGGCACGCAGCAGCACATCCTCGATGTCCTCGAGCATCGCGCGGTCGAGCTTGCGCTTGGTGACGAGATCGGCCACCGCCGAGCCGAGCGAACTCGACGTGCGCTTCAGGCCGCCGGTCAGCCGTTGCCACCAGCTCAGCTTTGTCTTTTCTGGAATGGTATCGTTCATGTCGGGGGTGTGTTAGCGGTTTCGCGCCATGAGCGAAAGTCTCGAAGGTTTGATCGAAGTTCCCGAATTGACCGGAGACGAAATTCTGTCCCGCGTGCTCTACCGCGACGGGCTGATGCTGGTGATCGACAAGCCCGCGGGCCTGCCGGTGCATCGCGGCCCCAAGGGCGGCGCCAATCTGGAATCCTCCTTCGACGCGCTGCGTTTCGGGCTGCCGCGTCCGCCGGTTCTCGCCCACCGGCTTGACCGCGACACCTCCGGCTGTCTGGTGCTGGGACGCCATCGCAAGGCGACGGCGTCGCTGGGCCTGTTGTTCAAGCATGGCAGGATTTCCAAAACCTACTGGGCGGTGGTCGAAGGCGGCCCGGCCGAAGATGAAGGCACCATCGACATGCCGCTCGGCCGCCTCAATGCCGAGCGCGGCTGGTGGCAGAAGCCCGATCCGGAAGGGCAATCGGCGGTCACCAACTGGAAAGTGCTGGGGCGCGGCGAAGGCGTCACCTGGCTGGCGCTCGAACCGGTCACCGGCCGGACCCATCAATTGCGGGTCCACTGCGCCGCCATGGGCTGGCCGATCGTCGGCGACAACATTTACGGCAACGGTCCACGCTTTGGCGAACCGCGCCTGCATCTGCACTCCCGCGAGATCGTCATTCCAATTTCGAAGAACAAGGACCCTGTGCGCGTGGTCGCGCCGGCGCCGACGCATCTGCATGAGCGGCTGAGAGCGTGCGGCTGGAATGGGGAGTAGGAGCGCGAGACAACCCGGCAATCGTCATCATCCGCGAAAGCGGATGATCCGGTGTTCCAGAGCAGTTGGTGGCTAATCACCAAAGCCGCGGCGTACTGGGTCGCCCGGCCGGGCGATGACAGGGGTGAGGCGAAGCGCGCCTCATACCGTCAGCCGCCCGCCATCATTCCCGGTGATCGCCAGCGCCCGCACTGCGCCGGACGTTTCACCGCTAATGGCGACGGGAATAAAATGCTCGGTGCGGCCCTGCCTGTCACTCTCGATCAGAACCTGGCGTGTCGCGCCGATCTCCGATGTCAGCCGCCTTTGAAGCGCCGCCTCTCCCGTCGCCCGCAATCGCCTCGCGCGTTCCCTGATCTTGTCGCCCGCTACCTGTGGCATCCGGGCTGCCGGCGTGCCCGGCCGCGGTGAATAGGGAAATACATGCAGGAAGGTGAGACCGCACTCCTCCACCAGTTCCTGCGAGCGGGCGAACATCTCCTCGGTCTCGGTCGGAAAGCCCGCGATGACGTCGGCACCGAACGCGACGTCCGGCCGCAGCCGACGCACCTGCGCGCAAAATTGTATAGCGTCGGCGCGCGAATGCCGCCGCTTCATCCGCTTCAAAATCAGATCGTCGCCGGACTGCAGCGACAGATGCAGATGCGGCATCAAACGTTCGTCCTCCGCGATCACGTCGAGCAGATCGCGATCCACTTCAATCGAATCGATCGACGAAATCCGCAACCGCTGCAATTCCGGGACGTGCCGCAAGATCTGCTTGCTCAGCATGCCGAGCTTCGGCGCGCCCGGCAGATCCGCGCCGTAGCTCGTCAGATCGACCCCGGTCAGCACGATCTCGGCGTGGCCCCGCTCGACCAGGGCGCGGACCTGCTCGACCACCGCGCCCATTGGCGCCGAGCGCGAATTACCGCGGCCATAGGGGATAATGCAAAACGTGCAGCGGTGATCGCAGCCGTTCTGCACCTGCACGAATACCCGCGGCAGGCCTTTCCCGAATCCTTCCAGGAGATGCGGCGCCATCTCCCGGACCGCCATGATATCCGCGACCGCAATTTTCTCACTCCGTGAGATGCCGAACCTGGCGGCGACGTCGAGCGCCGTGCGCGTATCGCGCCAAGCCTCGCCGTGCATCTTTTCGTCATTGCCGAGAACGCGGTCGACCTCGGGCATGCCTGCGAACATCTCGGGCTGGGTCTGCGCCGCGCAGCCGGTGACCACGATCCGGGCTTCCGGCCGTTGGCGTTTCAGCCGCCGGATCGATTGCCGCGCCTGCGCTACGGCTTCATTGGTGACGGCGCAGCTATTGATGACGATGGTCTGCGTGAGCCCGGCACTCTCGGCCTCGCGGGCGATCACTTCGGATTCGAAGGCGTTGAGACGGCAGCCAAAAGTGACGACGTCGACGCTCATGTCAGGCGACGGACGCAAACAGCGCCGGATCGAAGCGGCCTTCATACTCAAACGTCGCCGTCCCCGTCATCAAAACGTGGTCGTCACCGTGGCGCCATTCGATCGAAAGTTCGCCGCCGGGCAGCGATATCTGCACGATGCGGTTGGCGCGCTTCAGCCGCGCCGCCGCGACGGCCGTGGCGCAGGCCGCCGAACCGCAGGCCTTGGTCAGCCCCGCGCCACGCTCCCAGGTGCGGATCGTGATGTGGTCGCGGTCCACGATATGCGCCAGCGTGATATTAGCGCGCTCGGGGAAGATCGGATGATTTTCCAGTAGCGGCCCGAATCGCGCGAGATCGTAGGCGTCGACATCCTCGACCCAGAAGATCGCATGCGGATTGCCCATGCTGACCACGGACGGCGTGTGCAGCACCGGCGCGTCGATCGGGCCGATCTGCAGCTCGATCGAGCGGGTGTCGCGAAACTCCTCCGCGAGCGGAATGTCTTTCCAGCCGAACTTCGGCGGGCCCATGTCGATGGTGTAGAGATCGCCTGATGGCCCCTGCCAGCAATTCAACAGGCCGGCTTTGGTCTCGAAAGTGACCGCGGTCTGGCCGGTTTTCTCGAATAGCTGGCGCACCACGCAACGCATGCCGTTGCCGCAGGCAGCCGCCTCGGAGCCGTCATTGTTGTAGATGCGGACAAAGGCCTCGGTGCCCTTAAGCCGCGGCGGCTGCAGCACCATCAGCTGGTCGTAGTGCACGCCCGCCGGTGAGGCCACCGCGCGCGCTTCGTCCGCCGTCACCACAGCGGGCTTGTCGCGCAGATCGACCACGACGATGTCGTTGCCGATCCCGTTCATCTTGACAAACGTGTGGTTGGCGAGCGCGCTCATGGAATTTCCCGATTGGTGTTGCCTTATATGGCCAATGATGGCGGATTGGCCAGTGCGGTGAATTTGTGACCGGGCCTGTCACCGCGCAGGCCCATGACGTATCTGTCATGGGACGAAATCTCATCTCGCGTGTTAACGTCATGATGTTGTGCATTTTGCCAGGCCTGATCCGGACAGGCCACGAAACGCAGTTGCCGCACGGCCTATGGGGACACCTGAATGAATTGTAGTAGCTTTTTCCGCCTCGCCATCATCGCGCTGATCCCGATCGCGGCGGTAGCCTGGGGTGGCGCCGCGCTGGCGCAAGCGCCTGCTCCTGCGGCGACACCGGCGCCTGCCGCATCAGCGACGCCCGCTCCCACGGCGACCCCGGCTCCCGCAGCCAGCCCTTCGCCTGCTCCCGCGGCCCCGCCTACGGCTGCCGAGACGCCGACGACGCCCCCGGCTGCCGCGCCGGTTCAGACCGCCGATCCGTTCGGCGAGCAGATCACGCTGGAGCCGAAAACGGCCGTCATCCTGAGGGGCACCGCCAACTGGGATTCGGCGTTCGACAGCCTGATCGATTCGTTCAAGTCGTTGTTGGCGTTGCTCGACAAGCAGGGCATCAAGCCCGCGGGCAATCCGATGATCGTTTACACCTCCACCGACGATACCGGCTTCACCTATCTGGCTGAAATTCCGGTCGAGCAGGATCCGAAGAACCTGACCAAGGACATGAGTATCGGCAAGTCGCCCGAGGGCAAGGCGTTGAAATTTGTCCATCGCGGTTCCTACGACAACATGGACAACACCTATGAGGCCATCACCAATCACCTCGACGACAAGAAGCTTGAAGCCAAGGACACTTTCGTCGAGGAATACATGACCGATCCTCTGAAGACCGCGGAGGACAAGCTGGTCATCAACGTCTATGTGCCGCTAAGGTGAGGCTTATGAAGCATCGCGCGCCGCTTGCGGCCATCCTTGCGGGCAGCCTGCTCGCCGCGCCAGCGCTGGCCCAGACGACGCCGCCTTCGATGATTTCCGTCACCGGCGAGGCCACCGTATCGGCGGCCCCCGATCTGGCGCAGATCGATGCCGGCGTGACATCGGAGGCCAAAACCGCGCGCGAGGCGTCTGACGCGAACAACGCGGCGATGGGCAAGGTGCTGCTGGCGCTGAAGGGCGCCAGCATCGACGAGAAGGATTTCCAGACCTCGCGGCTGTCGCTGCAGCCGCAGATCGCGCCGAACCGCTCGGGGCCCACCTCGATCGTCGGCTACCGCGCCAGCAATCACGTCAGCATCCGGCTTCGCGATGTCACCAAGGTTGCCAGCGTGATCGATACGCTGGTGAGCGCGGGCGCCAACGATCTCGGCGGCATCAATTTCACGGTATCACAGGCGTCGAAATTGCTTGATGAGGCCCGCGAACAGGCGATCGCCGATGCCCGCCGCAAGGCCGAAATCTACGCGAAAGCCGCCGGCGTCACACTCGGCGCGCCGTTTAGCATTTCGGAAGGAGGTGGACCCGGCCCGATCCCCTATCGCAAAATGGCGGCCGGCATGGCCGCGTCGACGCCGGTGGCCCAAGGCGAAGAGACGCTTCAGGTCACGGTCAGCGTGTCCTGGGCGATCAAACAGAAAGAGCAGTAGTTCTCAGCCAAGTAGTTCTTAGCCAAGTAATTCTTAGCCAAGTACTGCCTCATCCTGAGAGGAGCGCGGCCTTTGGCGCGCGTCTCGAAGGATGCAGATGAGGCCTCCATGGTTCGAGACAGCGCTAAAGCGCCTCCTCAGCATGAGGGATTAGAAGCAACCGCGCCCTATATCTCCACCACCTGCCCCGGCTTCAGCGCGGCAAAACGTTCGCGCGGGATGTTCTTCTCGTCGAGGGCCGTATGTAACGCGATCACCGGCGCGTCGATGGCCTCATCGGTCAACTGAAACGTGCCGTGGTGATGCGCCAGCGCCTGCGCTGCGCCGCAATCGGCCAAAGCCTTTACCGCGTCCGACGGGTTCATGTGCTGGTCCCGCATGAACCAGCGCGGCTCATAGGCGCCGATCGGGAGGATCGCCAGCCGCAACGGGCCATGCGCCTCTGCCACACGACGGAAATGCTTGCCCTCGCCGTAGCCGGAATCGCAGACGATGTAGATCTTGCCAGCCGGCGTCTCCAGCACAAAACTAGCCCACAGCGCCTTGTTGCGGTCGAACAGTCCGCGCGCCGTCCAGTGCCGCGTCGGCACCAGTGTCACCGCGATGCCGTTGCCAAGTTCGACGCGGTCGTGCCAGTCGAACCCTTCGGCGCGAACGGCGTCGTCGGCGCCGCGCATGGTGAGATCGTTGCCAAGCGGCGTGATCACCCGCGGCGCGAATTTCGCGGCGAGCTGTGACAAGGTCGCGACGTCGAGATGATCGTAATGGCCGTGCGACACCAGCGCGACATCGATCGGAGGCAGCGCGTCGAACGCAATGCCCGGATCGTTGCAACGCTTCGGGCCGGCCCAGCTGACCGGCGAGGCGCGCGCCGACCACATCGGATCGATCAAAATGTTCAGGCCTGATGTCTGGATCAGCCAAGAGGCGTGGCCGACAAACGACAATCGGACCTGCTTGCCGGCGACGCGCACCGGCGGCGTGTCGGCGTGCGGGCTCGGTGCCCATACGGGCCAGGCCTGCCGCTGCCTGCCGGGGCCGAACTGCCAGCGCAGGACCTCGCCGAGCGACTTCGGCGGCACGCCGTCGGGGTCGAAAAAATGCCGGCCATCGAAATGGTCGGACACCGGCCCGGAATAGGTTTTCGTTCGGTAAATCCAGACCGCTGGCGCGCCGATGACGGCGGCCGCGCCTGCGAGCAACCCAACAAAACCTTTAAGCAGACGACGGCGGGTGACTTTCATGTCCCGATTGGCCTCAAAAACCTCTGCTTCGGCAAGGGGTAAGCGGATCGGCGAAATTCACGAAAACGCCATTTTGCCGCGAGTTTCCTTGACTTTTAGGGGCTGCGAGGGTTTAACCGCGCCGATCATCGGAAAGACGTTCTTTTCGACCCGCCGCCCGGCCCTCGAGACCGGAGGTCAACGCCCGACAGCGCGATGCGCCCTCGGGCGCAAAAGTGTTTGGAATGTTGTTCTAGCCCGGTCGCGAGGACACATAATAAGCCCGTCGTCACCCGCAAAAAGCTGGTGACCAGTATCCCAGAGCGTCGCGATTGAGCCGCGAAGCTTCGGAATACTGGCTACCCCGCTTTCGCGGTTAAGGAAGCAAAGACCTCATCCTGAGGAGCCGCGAAGCGGCGTCTCGAAGGATGGGCCGCGATACACCAATTCACCCTTCGACACGCAGGCAGCGCCTGCTCCCAGGGTGAGGCAACAGGAAGAAACTCGTGTTCGACAATCTGTCGGAAAAGCTTGGTGGCATTCTCGACCGGCTGACGCGGCGCGGTTCGCTGACGGAAGCCGACGTTGACGCCGCGATGCGCGAGGTGCGCCGCGCGCTGCTTGAGGCCGACGTCTCGCTCGACGTCGTCAGAAGTTTCACCGAAAAAGTCCGCGAGCAGGCGATCGGCGCCACCGTGGTCAAATCGGTGACCCCCGGCCAGATGGTGGTGAAGATCGTCCACGACGAACTGATCGCCACGCTCGGCTCCGAGGGCCAGACCATCGATCTCAACGCCGTGCCGCCGGTCGCGATCATGATGGTCGGCTTGCAGGGCTCCGGCAAAACCACCACGACCGCCAAACTTGCCCGCCGCCTGACCCAGCGCGACAAGCTCAAGGTGCTGATGGCTTCGCTCGATATCTACCGGCCGGCGGCGATGGAACAGCTCGCGGTGCTCGGGCGTGACCTCGATATCCAGACGTTGCCGATCGTCGCCGGCCAGAAGCCCGCGCAGATTGCCAAGCGCGCGCTGGAAGCCGGAAGGCTCGGCGGCTACGACGTAGTGCTGCTCGACACCGCCGGCCGCACCACGCTCGACGAAGAGATGATGGCGGAAGCCGCCGAGATCAAAACATCAGCCAATCCGCACGAAGTGCTGCTGGTCGCGGACTCCTTGACCGGCCAGGACGCGGTCAATCTCGCGCGGTCCTTCGACGAGCGCGTCGGCCTCACCGGCATCGTGCTGACGCGGGTCGACGGCGACGGCCGCGGCGGCGCCGCGCTGTCGATGCGCGCGGTTACCGGCAAGCCGATCAAGCTGATCGGCACCGGTGAAAAAACCGAAGCGCTGGAGGATTTCCACCCGAGCCGGATCGCGGGGCGAATACTTGGCATGGGCGACGTGGTGTCGCTGGTCGAGAAGGCCGCCGCCAACATCGACGCGGAGAAGGCCGCACGCGTCGCCGAGAAGATGCGCAAGGGCCAGTTCGATCTTTCCGATATGCGCGAACAATTGCTGCAGATGGCGAATATGGGCGGCATCAGCGGGCTGATGGGCATGATGCCCGGCATCGCCAAGATGAAAAACCAGATCGCCAACGCGGGGCTCGACGACAAAATCCTCAAACGTCAGGTCGCGGTGATCGATTCGATGACGCGGCAGGAGCGCAAGAGCCCCGATATCCTCAAAGCCAGCCGCAAGAAGCGCATCGCCGCCGGCGCCGGCGTCAAGGTCGAGGAGGTCAACAAGCTCCTGAAGATGCACCGGAACATGGCCGACATGATGAAGGCCATGGGCTCGGGCAAGCGCGGCCCGATGGCCGGCATTGCACAGGCGATGGGTTTTGGCGGCGGCATGCCGTCGCCCGAACAGATGAAGGCGCTGGCCGAAAAAATGCCCGGCGGTGCAGGACCGGGCGGCATGCCCGCGCTGCCGAAGGATCTTCCCGCCGGACTCCGCTCCGGCCTGCCGAATTTGCCCGGACTTACGGGATTGAGCGGCAAGCCGACCTTGCCGGGCCTCGGCGGCTTTCCGGGAAAGAAGAAATGACCTCATTTGTCATTGCGAGCCAATGGGTCGGCGCAAAGCGTCGCTTCGCTGCTTGCACTGACGAGAACTCACGCCGCGGGCTAACTCCCCCGAATTCCTCTCACGTTACTTTTCGAACTCATCAGGAGAACTAAATGTCAGTCGTCATCCGCCTCGCCCGCGCAGGCACCAAGAAGCGCCCGGTCTATCACGTCGTCGTCGCCGACTCGCGGTTTCCGCGCGACGGCCGCTTCATCGAGCGCCTCGGCCATTTCAATCCGCTGCTGCCGAAGGACAACGAAGCGCGGCTGAAGCTCGACATGGACAAGGTCAAGGCCTGGCTCGCCAAGGGCGCGCAGCCGTCGGATCGCGTGTCGCGTTTCCTCGATACCGCCGGCGTGGCCAAGCGCGCCCCGCGCAACAATCCGGAAAAGGCCGTGCCGCGCAAGGAGCGCAAGGCCAACGCCGAAGCCGCCGCCAAGTCGGCGTAAGGGCGACGGATGAACCCGGTCCCATGCTGCGAGACGCACGGCTTTTGCCGTGCTCCTCAGCATGAGGAGTCAGTGCCTCATCCCTGCGTAACAACTTCGCCGTTATCGCTGGAGGGGTGCGCTCTTGCGCACGTCTCGAAGGATGAGACCAGCTGATGCCCACCTCGCAAGTTTGCGTCGCCCGGATCGGCGCCGCGCATGGCGTGCGCGGTGCGGTGAAGCTGTGGACCTTCACCGAGGACCCGCTTGCCGTGAAGCGCTATGGACCGCTTCTGACCAAGGATGGCGCGCGCCAGTTCGAGGTGACGCACGCACGCGAGGCCAAGGGCCATCTGGTCGCGACGCTGAAGGGCGTCGCAACCCGCGAGGAGGCCGAACGCCTCAATGGGGTCGAGCTCTACATTGCGCGCGAGAGGCTGCCGGCGACGAGCGAAGATGAATACTACCACGCCGACCTGATCGGGCTCGCCGCCGAGACTGCCGCGGGCCAGCCGCTCGGCCGGGTCATCGCGATCCACAATTTCGGCGCCGGCGATATCATCGAAATCGCGCCGCCGCACGGCGCCACGACGCTGCTGCCGTTCACCAATGCCGTGGTGCCATCCGTCGATCTCGCGGGCGGACGCGTGGTAATCGAATTGCCTGATGAGATCGAAGGCGACAATCCGACCGATGCGGACGCTTGAGCATGGCTGCCGAGACAAAGACCTGGCGCGCGACCGTGCTGACGCTGTTTCCGGAGATGTTCCCGGGTCCGCTCGGCGTCAGCCTTGCGGGCAAGGCGTTATCGTCCGGCCTCTGGGCGCTCGAGGCCCGCGACATCAGGGATTCGGCCACTGACCGTCACCGCAGCGTCGACGACACCCCGGCCGGCGGCGGCCCCGGCATGGTGCTGCGCGCCGACGTGCTGGCACGCGCCATCGATGCCGCAGAACTATCCGCCGATCGGCCAAGGGATCGGCCAAGGCTGCTGATGAGCCCGCGAGGTCGGCCATTGACCCAGTCCCGGGTCGTGGAACTCGCCGCTGGCCCCGGACCCCTGGTCGTCTGCGGGCGATTCGAGGGCATCGACCAGCGGGTCATCGAGGCCCGCCAGCTCGAGGAAGTCTCGATCGGCGATTATGTGCTGTCGGGGGGCGAAATCGCAGCCATGGCCCTGATCGATGCCTGTGTCCGGCTGCTGCCGGGTGTCATGGGAAAGCCTGATTCCGGCGCCGACGAGAGCTTTTCGCACGGGCTACTGGAATACCCGCAATATACCCGCCCGCAGGAGTTCGAGGGCCAGCCGATTCCGGACATCCTGCTCTCGGGAGACCATGCCCGGGTCGCGGCCTGGCGGCAGGCCGAAGCCGAGGCGCTGACGCGGGCGCGGCGGCCTGATCTCTGGGCAGCCAGGACCAAGGACCAAAAACGGCCAAAACGCCCGACGGATGGGTGACAAGGCGCGGTCTTTGCCGTATACGAGCGCCAAATCCGCGCAATGGCAGGATAAACGAACACCCGCGCAGCCCGCGCCTGACAGGCTGGGGCGCGCCGCCGATGGAGATTTTGCGATGAACCTCATTCAACAGCTCGAAAAAGAGCAATTCGAGAAATTGTCCGCCGGCAAGGAGATTCCGGAATTCGGGCCCGGCGACACCGTGATCGTCAACGTCAAGGTGGTCGAAGGCGATCGCTCGCGCGTACAGGCCTATGAGGGCGTGTGCATCGGCCGCTCCGGCGGCGGGCTCAACGAGAGTTTCACGGTGCGCAAGATTTCCTACGGCGAAGGCGTGGAACGCGTCTTCCCCGTGATGTCGCCGATGATCGACTCGATCAAGGTGGTGCGCCGCGGCAAGGTGCGCCGCGCCAAGCTGTATTACCTGCGCAATCTGCGCGGCAAGTCGGCCCGCATCGTCGAGAAGAAGACCGATCGCGCCACCGCCGTCGGCGAGTAAATCCCGTTGCAGAGAGTTTAACGAAAAGCGCGGGCTCACCCCGCGCTTTTTTGTTGCGGTATGCCTATGTGCGCATAGTCGGTCACCCATCGATTGACTGTCGCGACGTCTGGCGCTGTGCTAGAAATTTAAAATGGTTGCAGATCAGACCAGCATCGCGTGCGAGCTCGCCGGACGAATCGTCATCGACGATCGCCGCCGCCTGCCCGGCCGCTTCTTTGGACGGTTCACGACCTCGGCGACTTCAAGGCTTGCGCGCGCGCTTTGAGGCCGCGCTGACGTTTGCTTGAATTGGCGCGTAACCGCGCTTAACGCTCACGCAAGATACTCTTTGGAGCTGACGCTCATGTCCAAACCGACCACGCTGTACGACAAAATCTGGAACGATCATCTGGTTCACGAGGCCGACGACGGCACCTGCCTGCTCTATATCGATCGCCATCTCGTCCATGAGGTGACCTCGCCGCAGGCCTTCGAAGGTTTGCGCGCCGCAGGGCGAAAAGTTCGCGCGCCGGAGAAGACGCTGGCAGTGGTCGACCACAACGTTCCGACCACCGATCGCAGCAAGCCCAATCCCGATCCGGAATCCAGCGAGCAGATTCGCGTGATGGCGGACAACGCCAAGGAATTCGGCATCGAATATTACAACGAATTCGACAAGCGTCAGGGCATCGTGCACGTCATCGGCCCCGAGCAGGGTTTTACGCTGCCCGGCACCACCATCGTTTGCGGCGATAGCCACACCTCGACGCACGGCGCGTTCGGCGCGCTGGCGCACGGCATCGGCACTTCCGAGGTCGAGCACGTGCTGGCGACGCAAACCCTGATCCAGAAAAAAGCCAAGAACATGCGCGCTGTCGTCGACGGCAAATTGCCGGAAGGGGTGACGGGAAAAGACATCATTCTCGCCATCATCGGCGAGATCGGCACCGCGGGCGGCACTGGCTACGTGCTGGAATATGCCGGCGACGCCATCCGCGCGCTGTCAATGGAAGGCCGCATGACCGTCTGCAACATGTCGATCGAAGGCGGCGCCCGCGCCGGCCTGATCGCGCCGGATGAAAAGGCCTTCGAATTTCTGAAGGGCCGCCCGATGTCGCCGAAAGGCGAAACCTGGGACGCTGCGATGCGCTACTGGGAAACATTGCGCAGCGACGACGGCGCGCATTTCGATCACGAGATCAGGCTGGACGCGGCAAAGCTGCCGCCGATCGTGACCTGGGGCACCTCGCCGGAAGACGTGGTGTCGATCACCGGCGTGGTGCCCGATCCCGACAAGATTACCGATGAAGCCAAGCGGCTCTCCAAACACCGCGCGCTGAATTACATGGGCCTGAAGGCCGGCACCAAAATCACCGACATCAAGCTCGACCGCATCTTCATCGGCTCCTGCACCAACGGCCGGATCGAGGATCTGCGCGCGGCGGCGAAGGTGATTGCCGGCAAGACCGTCAACGGCAATCTCAATGCCATGATCGTGCCGGGCTCGGGCCTTGTGAAGGAGCAGGCGGAAGCCGAGGGCCTCGACAAGATTTTCATCAAGGCCGGATTCGAATGGCGCGAGCCGGGCTGCTCGATGTGCCTGGCGATGAATCCCGACAAGTTGTCGCCGGAAGAGCGCTGCGCCTCGACCTCGAACCGCAATTTCGAGGGCCGCCAAGGATTTAAGGGCCGCACCCATCTGGTTTCGCCGGCAATGGCAGCCGCCGCGGCGATCGCCGGGCACTTCGTCGATATCAGGGAGTGGCGGTAGCGCGCTGTTGTTTCAACCTCGAGGCATCCGCGAAGCAAGTCGTTAAGTACTTGGGAGCAGACTGCACGGCTTAAGGCGAGGCATTTCGCAGGAGCGAGCCGTGGCCAATAAACCTGACTACGTCGATATGATCGGCGAGGCGACGCGCCAGGCCCGGCGCAGGGTGATGCCGCGCGTCGTCGCACCCGAGGTCAAGGAAAAATCGCATCTCAGCCACTGGCCGCCGGATCGGTGGCAGCAATGGCGGCTGGAGACGCTCACGCCGTGGAAGCTTAGATCCTGGAAATTCAAGAACTGGGATTAAGCGCGGCAACACTTTTTTGCGGCAGATACAAACCAGGCGCCTTTCGGGGGGGCCGATTTAGTTCAGTATCGCCTGGCGAAGACCCGCAGTTACCACCACGGGCCGACCCTGTATCCGAAGCCGCCCGGGAATGGCGCCGGCGCGTAACGCGGGGCGATGTAGTACGGATAAGGCCGATAATAGTAAGGCCGCTTGTAATAATAAGGCCGGTAGTGCCGGTGGCGGTGTCGCGCGCTCAGGTCCGTCGCTTCGGAAATGTCAGTTGCAATTGCACCGGCCTTCGGCGAAGCCGCTGCGGCCAGGTCGATCGACGCTGGGCCGGCGAGCGCGAACGCTCCCACAACGGCTACTGCACCCATCAATGTCTGCATGGCAGGCTCCTCAAAATTTCTTAAGGGCGCTGACAACGCACGGCGTGCGCGCGGGTTTCATGCGATATCACGGCTCGCAAAAACAAGCCCGCACCGCGGGCCTGTTTCGGTTAGCGCGCGGCAGAATAGCGCGATATCACCAGCGGTGCCAATGCCGCCAATGGTGGCGATGATGCCAATGATGCCGATGATAGCGATGATGCCGATGATGCCAGCCGCGCCAATGCACTTCGGTCACCTGGCTGGAATGATCCTGAACGGCCGCGGCGGCGCCGGGGTTGCTCAGCGACAGCGCCTGAGCGCGCTCAGTTGGCGCGGCCAGCATCAGCAATGCGCCGACGGCGGCAAGCCCCAGAACTCTCGTCATGCTCATCTGTATCCTCTCTCTAAGTCATCGGTGTCACGTCGCTTCACTGCAACGCGGATCGAAAAGCTAGAGTGAGCGACGTGAATGTGATGTGAATAGTTGCGCCTCATAGATGAATGCGAATCGCCAACCGGTTCCTGGCGCCGACAACGCCATCAAACGCGCAACTTTTCAAAACCGTCATAGACTGTCGCGCGCATCTTCTGAAAGCACCTCGCCACAGCAGATTGCCACAGCAGATTCATGGCCGCGCCTCGAACAGGGAATCGCACTTCACGCGTCGCCGGGCACATCAACGACGGTCACCTCGTTATGGGCTAACGCGGGCGTTCGCATCCCGAGGTCCCGGCACAAGCCCGGGCGCCGCAAGCCGCTTCACGCAGCCGGTAATGGCCGTCATCGTGTGTGGAACATCGGCGCTGTTGGCGCAGCGGACTGATGCGCGGGGGCGCGCCGCCGCTTACGCCGGTCTAGCCGCGGCGCCAGTAGCAGCTCATGCGCGGCACGATCACGGTGCCACTCGGCCGGAATTCCTGGACATAAGTTGCGGTGCAGTCCCGCACCGCATTGGGGCCGGGATCATACCGGGGATAGATGTCGGGTTCCCATTCGGAGCGCGGATAGACGCGCAGGCGCGTCGGCGGCCGTCTGACGCGGCGCTGTGCGGAGGCTTCGCTGGCAATGGACGGCGATGCCTGCGCGGTCCGCATTCCCTGCTGGACGCCTTGCGCGCTCGCGCCGGCCGCGGGCAAACCAAAAGTACCCGCAAGCGCAACCAATATGGCCGCCGTTCTGATCCGCGTCATAGGGGCTCATCCAAAGCTGTCATGGGCCGCAACGTCTCCGATTGCCGCGCCAACGTCAACTGCGCGCAAATTCCTGTGCGCGATAGCGAAACACGCGCTAAACAGGCGGAATGTGGACAACCGCGAAAGCGCCCTCGCTTGCCGAAATGGAAGCCATGGCGCACGAGATTTTCGAACGCCTGCCGAAGGGCTTTCGCGATCTGTGCGAGGGCGTGATCATCCGCGTCGACGATTTCCCGACCGACGAGGTTCTCGAGGAGATGAAGGCGGAAAGCGAATTCGACCTGCTCGGCCTGTTCCAGGGCATCGGCCTGCCATTTCGCAGCAATGACGACATCGCGCGGCTGCCCAACATGGTTTGGCTCTATCGCCGCCCGATCCTCGATTACTGGGCCGAACATGAGGAGTCGCTGGGCCATATCGTCCGTCACGTGCTGATTCACGAGATCGGCCATCATTTCGGCCTCTCCGACGACGACATGGAGGCAATCGAGGCCGCCGCGGATTAGGGACAAATTGCCCTTTTACGGCGGCCACATTCGCGATAAACCAACCGCGAAAACGCTTTTTCGCCAATTCCAACCGAAGAAATGCGATCGATGGACAAGTTCACCACGCTGGAAGGCGTCGCGGCGCCCCTAAAGATCATCAATGTCGACACCGACATGATCATCCCGAAGCAGTATCTGAAAACCATCAAGCGCACCGGCCTTGGCAAGGGGCTGTTTTCGGAACAGCGCTACAACGACGACGGCAGCGAGAACCCGGATTTCATCCTCAACAAGCCGGCCTACCGCAACGCCAAGATTCTGGTCGCCGGCGATAATTTCGGCTGCGGGTCGAGCCGCGAACACGCGCCCTGGGCGCTGCTCGATTTCGGCATCCGCTGCGTGATCTCGACCTCGTTCGGCGATATTTTTTACAACAACTGTTTCAAGAACGGCATTCTGCCGATCCGTGTCACCCAGGAAGACCTCGACAAACTGTTCGACGACGCCGAACGCGGCGCCAATGCGACGCTGACCGTCGACCTCGCCAGCCAGGAAATCCGCGGCCCCGACGGCGGCACGGTGAAATTCGAGATCGATCCGTTCCGCAAGCACTGCCTGATCAACGGCCTCGACGACATCGGTCTGACGATGGAGAAGCAGGGCTCGATCGACGCTTACGAGAGCAAGGCGAAGACCGCGCGCGCCTGGGCCTGAACTCATTTTCGAGCCATTTCGGTTCTGATTGCATCGAGGCTCCATCCTTTTGTTTGACGCGTTTTCCTCATGCGAACCGCTGTCCCCTTCGCTCGAAAACGCTTTCCAGAGGTGACGCATGCGACCCGACGTCGTCACCTTCTGGCACGGCCCGCTCGATGCGCTGAGGCTGACGTGCCTGCGGTCGCAGGTCGCGGCGGGTCACAAGGTCACCGTCTATAGTTTCGAGCCGCTCGCGCAATTGCCCGATGGCGTTGGCAACGCCGAGGCCGAAGCGATCCTGCCGCACGCGTTCTCCGAGAAACTGCGGCCGCCCCAACCGGACGGCACGTGGCGCGATTGGACCATTTTGCAGTTCAGCGATTTTTTCCGGATGCGACTGATGGGGCGCAACGCCGGCCTGTGGCTCGACGCCGACGTGCTGTTGCTGAAGCCGGTCGAGATCGATTTAACAAAGCCCTATTTCGCCTGGGAGCGGCGGCATCAGCTCGGCAATTCAGTTCTTTATCTGCCCTCCGACGATCCCATCGTGGTGGCGTTCGAGGACCTGATGGAGCAGGAAGAACTGACGCCGGACTGGCTGGCGCTACGGCATCGTCTGACGTTCATGTTGCGCAAGCTGCGCGGCGGATCGAACCGTCTCTCCGATATTCGGGTTGCAATCTATGGGCCGGCGGCGCTGACCGCGCTCGCTCGGCGCGCCGGCGCCCTGAACTACGCTCTGCCGAAAAAATCGTTCTATGCGGTTCATGCCGAACCAAAACTGTTCTTCGAACGAGCGGATTTCTCCGCGCTGATCGGCGATCCCGAAATCGTCGGGCTTCACATTTCGCCGAAAGGCCGCGGCAGCGCGCCGCCTCTGGCCGGCAGCCTGTATGCCTGGGCGGCGAAGCGGTTTGGGGTGTCCTAGACTTACCCGCCCCTGCAGCGGAGGCAAGCCATGCCCTGTTCGATCTACCGCAACGACGCTCCCCACCATTGGGCATTCGTTGTCACCCGCGCGGCGTGAACTGATTCAGTTCGTGGATGCCCATCGCTTGTTCGATACCCGCTACGCGCTGGGCCATCTTTTCGAATCCATCCTCCCCGAACAACTGGTGCTCTTTCTTTTCGAAATCCTCCGCCATGGCGTCGTACTCATGCGGGGAAACAAGGCCTTTGAGTTTGGGAAACAGATCGGTGTCCTCGCGCGCGGCATGCGGGCGATACATGACGATGAATGATTGCATTGCCCCGATCAATTGCCGGCGGTCGTCGCCATCGCGGCGGCCGCTCGGCGCGAGCCGCAAGATCGTTTCGGTCACGCGCCGACCGGCCTGATGTTGCTGCAAAAGCGTATCAACAAGATCGACCATTTTGCCGGCCCGCTTGAAGCGCGGGAAGACATGGTCTTCCTCGGTTTTCTCGTGGTAGTTGTTGATGAAATCGCGAATGATCTCGGCGGATTGCGCGATGAGCGCCGGATCGAAATCTTCATTTGCCGAAAACTTCCGTATCCCCGCCTCGTAACAAAGCAGCACACGGTCCAGCACGCCGGGTTCGCGCATCAGGTCCTCGGGTGGAGTTATTTCTCCACCCTTCTTGCCGGCGGCCACATCCTTGAGCTTCTTCTTCTCCTGGCCGGAGGCCGGTGTGATGATGAGGGCGGGCGCAAGCGCGGAGACGATTATGCCGGCGCCGGCCGCGCTCGCGACGCAGGCCAGCTGGCGTCTGCTCCTGTCGATTTCGGTCATGGCGAGCCTCCTTCACAGGTTCCGAGAGTCGCAATCGGCGCATACCGGCTTCGACGATTGCTGCCGTCAACGGCGGATCTCCATGATCGGTTCCGAGATTACGGTCGCTGGATGATCGAGCGCGCAGTACCGTCGAGCGGTTCTTCAACGGGATCAAGCAAATGTCGTATCGCCGCTCGCCTGCGAGAAACCCGCAGCCGGCTATCCCGGCTTGATCAAGCTGCCTGCTCCGCGCCGCTAGCCACGCCTATGGATGGCCGATTGCCGCGATGGCGTCCGCAATCGCAATCGTGCGCTTTGCCATCTCGGCGTGCAGGCGCTCGACCATCTGACCGTCGAGACTGATCGCGCCGCGCGTGGCGTTCTCCGGCCGTGCAAACGCCGCGATGATCTTGCGGGCTTGCGCAATCTCCTCCGCGGGCGGCGTGAAGATCGCGTTGCAGGCCTCGATCTGGCCCGGGTGGATCAGCGTCTTGCCGTCGAAGCCGAGATCGCGACCCTGCGCACATTCCAGCGCAAAGCCGTCGACATTGCTGAAGTCGCTGTAGGGTCCATCGAGAATTTCGAGGCCATAAGCACGGGTCGCGAGAATGCAATGCGTGATCAGCGGCAGCATGGCCGCGCGGCCCGGCTGCATTCGGATCCGCGTCTCGCGTGAAATGTCGTTCGGCCCGAACACAAAGCCCTCGAGCCGCGTCTCGGAATCCCGCGATGCCGCCGCGAGTTCCTCGGCGTGCAGCACCGCACGCGCGGTCTCGATCATCGCCCAGACCCTGATCGATGTATCGGCGCTGATGTCGCTGAGGCGATCGGCGATCGCGATCAGATCCTTCACGCTGGAGATTTTCGGCACCAGAATGCCACCGGGCCGCGCCTTGCCGGCCATATCGAGGTCATCGATCCACCACGGCGAATCCAGCGCGTTGACGCGGACCAGGACCTCGCGTTTGCCGAAGCCGCCTCTGGCAATCGCTTGCGCGATCTGGTCGCGCGCCATGGCCTTGGCATCCGGGGCTACCGAATCCTCGAGGTCAAGGATGATGCCGTCGACCGGGAGATTGCGGGCTTTTTCCAGAGCACGCGAATTCGATCCGGGCATGAACAACAGGCTGCGGCGCGGACGGATCATGGATTGGTTCCTTTGGAATTTCGTGCCCCACGCGACAAATCCGGCTCGCCTTCGTCAAGTCGGATTCACGGTAGCTTGTCATTTGAGCGTGATCTTATCGGAAAACCGGGGCCCACTCCTCCGGATCATGCTCTAACATTTCAGCCGTTCGTCCGAAAGGCTTGTTCCCGGCGGCAGCCTATGGTTAGCCACTGCCATGGCATCGTTCCCGCAACATCTACTCGAAGGCTACCAAACATTCACCTCGCAGCGGCTGCCCACCGAGCAGTCGCGCTATCGCGAACTGGCCCAGCGCGGCCAGTCGCCTGAGGTGATGGTGATCGGCTGCTGCGATTCCCGCGTGTCGCCGGAGGTGATCTTCGACGCCGGCCCCGGCGAATTGTTCGTGGTGCGCAACGTCGCCAATCTGGTGCCGGTCTATGCGCCGGATGGCGGCGCGCATGGCGTCTCGGCGGCGCTGGAATATGCAGTTCGGGTGCTGCGGGTAAAGCACATCGTGGTGCTCGGCCACGCGCAATGCGGCGGCATCCGCGCCTTCATCGACAATATCGCGCCGCTGTCGCCCGGCGATTTCATCGGGCGGTGGATGTCGATGTTTATCAAGCCGGGCGAGAAGGTCGGACAGCGCGACCACGAGACGATGCAGGATTTCACCGTCCGGATCGAAAAGGCCGCCGTGTTCCGAAGCCTGGAAAACCTGATGACATTTCCGTTCGTGCGCACGCTGGTCGAGCGTGGCGAGATGAACTTGCATGGCGCCTATTTCGGCGTCGCCGAGGGTTCCTTGTTCGTGCTCGACCAGGCGGCGAAGGAATTTCGCAGCGTGCGGGAGCAGGTGGGCGAATAGCGAGTGGCGAATAGCGAATACGGAAAATTTCCATTTCGCTATTGGCCACTCACCATTCTCCAATCCCTAATGGGCCGCCTTGTCGCCGTTGCCGTGATCGCCGCCCCAGCGGTCCGACAGCGCCAGTACCAGCGTCGAGACCACGAACATCAAATGCACCGCAACCAGCCAGCCCAGCTTCTGGGCGTCGAAGGCGGAGTCGATATTCATGAACGCCTTCAAGACCTGGATCGCCGAAATCGCCACGATCGAGCCGAGCAACTTCTGCTTGAGCCCGCCGAAATCGACCTTGGTCATCCACTCCGGCCAATCCGGATGACCGCGCGGATCTATACGCGAGACGAAATTTTCGTAGCCCGAGAACACCACGATCAGGATCAAATTTCCGGTCAGCGAGATGTCGATCAGGCTGAGCACGCCGAGGATGATGTCGGACTCCTTGGAGCCCGGGGCATGGACGACGAACTCCCACAACACCATGAAGAATTTTAGCATCAGCACCGCGAGGCTGATGACGAGGCCGAAATAGAACGGCGCCATCAGCCAGCGGCTGTTGAACAACACGCTCTCAAATCCCCGCTCGACGCGTTTCAGCGAAGGATTGGCCTGATAGGGAGCCGACGGTTCAGTCATCGCGCTTGCGGCTCCCGCGTTTCAAATTTTCACGCCGCTTTCTTCTTGGCGCTGATCAGCTTGCGGTTGATCAGGCATTCTGCGATCTGGACCGCGTTCAGCGCGGCACCCTTGCGCAAATTGTCAGACACGCACCACAGCACGAGGCCGTTATCCACGGTGGGGTCGGTACGGATGCGGCTGATATAGGTGGCGTCCTCGCCGGCGGCCTCATAGGGCGTGACGTAGCCGCCGGGCTCGTGCTTGTCGATCACCAGGCACCCCGGCGCGTTGCGCAGGATGTCGCGCGCCTCATCGACCGAGATCGGCTTCTCGAACTCGATGTTGACCGCTTCGGAATGGCCGACGAACACCGGTACCCGGACGCAGGTCGCGGTGAGCTTGATTTTGGGATCAAGAATCTTCTTGGTCTCCATCATCATCTTCCACTCTTCCTTGGTGTAGCCGTCCTCCATGAACACGTCGATCTCGGGGATAACGTTGAAGGCGATACGCTTGGCGAATTTCTTGTTGATCAGTTCGCTGTTGGTGTAGACCGCCTTGGTCTGCGAAAACAGCTCATCCATGGCGTCCTTGCCGGCGCCCGAGACCGATTGATAGGTAGCGACCACCACGCGCTTGATCGTGGCGCGATCATGCAACGGCTTCAGCGCGACGACGAGCTGCGCGGTCGAGCAGTTCGGATTGGCGACAATGTTCTTCTTGACGAAGCCCGCCACCGCATCCGCATTGACCTCGGGCACGATCAGCGGCACGTCCGGATCCATGCGCCACGCCGACGAGTTGTCGATCACGACCGCACCAGCGGCGCCGATCTTCGGCGACCATTCCTTCGACACCGCGCCGCCCGCCGACATCAGGCAGATATCGACGTCGCTGAAATCGTAATGTTCGAGCGCTTTGACTTTCAGGGTACGCTCGCCATAGGACACTTCGACGCCCGTGCTGCGGCGTGACGCCAGCGCCACCACCTCGTCAGCCGGAAATTTGCGTTCGTCCAGAATGTTGAGCATTTCCCGCCCGACATTGCCGGTCGCTCCGACCAGCGCGACTTTGTAACCCATCGTTCACTCTCCGAAGAAAAATGCCTCACCCCGCGGCTCGCGGACAGGGAAGGAGCAGCGCTTCTATGCGAGAAACGGGCTTAAGACAACGCTAGTCCGCGTTTGAGCGTTCAGTGCGATCGTTTCGGGCCACCCGTGCCAATTCACATTAATCCGACCCAAATCCATCCGGCGCTGACCAGCTTCGCCGACGAATGCTGGGGTATGCTGGCGCACCTCATTGCCTATGTGGGTGCTCTGGCGTTGCTTGCCATCGGCGGCATCCATCTTTGGGATCAATTGCCGATCGGCGAACCGGACGAGCCTTCGGTCAGGGCGGGCTGGAGCGTGGCTGCGCGCTCATATCCGGCATTTGCCGTCAGCCGGATCGATTTGCCCGAAAAAACAGAGACCTACGAGATCCTTCGGCACCCCGAGGGTGGTCGCAAGGATGTCTTGCGCTGGGCGGCCCAAGGCCAAAAACCGGTTGCAGAGCTGGAAATCTATCGCCCGGGCGGTGAATTCTTCAGCCAACCGTTACCTGCCGCGGCCGAAATCGCCGCGCGAATGGAGCTTCCGGCTGGGCGCGAGCTGGAAGCGGCGGGCGTCATCGACAGCAAATTCGGCACGGTGACGCTGCTTCGCCTTGCTGGCAGCGCTGATGGGGCGCGATCGTGTCTTGGCTTCGTCAAACGTCTCGACGAGCCCAATCTGCGGATTTCGGGCTGGTCCTGCCAGGGCGACGCCTTGCCGGCCCGGCGCGCCGCGATCGCCTGTATTCTGAACCGGCTGGTGCTGCTAACGGCCGGAAACGAGCCGAAACTGGCCGAATTATTCGCCCGCGCCGAGCTGAGGCGGGGCAGTTGCGCTGCCTCCGCTGCGCCAGCGATACCGGCGGATTGGGTAAGCGGAGCGGAAAATCCGCGGCTGCGCGGCATGCTGTAATCGGGCGGTACTGCAAGACCTTGGTTTTCATGAAATTTTTTCGCCTTGCGCCGCATTATTGTTCTGCGGTGTGGCCCAATTGACCTAGTGACGATATACCCACGGCAGGTAAGATGGCTGCAAATCGGAAAATGGCGGTCCGGCCGCCTATGAGGACGCGATGACCCGAAAACTCCCTGCTGCGACCAAGCTCGCGGTGTTGTTTGCTGCGGCCGCCGCCGTCGTGATCAGCTTCGACACGACACCGGCAAATGCGCAATCCAAGCGCCAGCAGTATGACAACCGCGGCCGTCCCTATTACGGCGCGAACGGTCCCAACCGTTCCTATCAGCAGGGGCCGAATACCCGCGTCTACATCACCACCCGCTCGTGGCTCGATGCCGGCACCGAAGTGCTGCCGGGCGACCGCAAGTTCACCGACTATGCCTTCCCGTCTCCGTTCGGGTACCCAACGTTCGGGCGCGAGAACCTGAACCGCCCGATTGACCGGCAGCCGCTGAACCCGCCGTCAGATCTCGGGGGCGAGCCGACCAAATTCCCGCTCTATTGATTTTGACGAGCACTCGCGATCCGTCGTCCCGGCGAACGCCGGGACCCATATGTGGACGGCCCCCGTGCCACAAGAGTTCTTCAGGGTCTGATCGGATCGCTTGCATCCATATGTCCGGCCTGTTGATGCGGTGTGTTTTAGACCGCTGGCCAAGATGGTTTCCGCGACGCGAGCTCCAAACAGCCTCACGACCTTTCTTCGGCCAATGGGTCCCACGGACTGTCTCGCACCTCGGATCGATCGATCCTACCATCTGCTCCCCTCTTGCAGCTCCGGCTCAACCGGTGTGGCGAACGCCGACCGGCCGATCTCTCAAGCGGCGACTGCCGATGCGTCAAGCATCCGCGCGCCATCGTAACTTTCGCCCG
>NZ_JNIJ01000058.1 GCF_000701345.1 Bradyrhizobium sp. URHD0069
ACCGGTCGCTGACCTGGGACAGAGGCAAAGAGCTTGCCGACCATCAGCGCCTGACATTGGCCACCGAGGTTGATGTCTATTTTTGTGACCCTCGGTCTCCCTGGCAGCGCGGCTCAAACGAAAACACCAACAGATTGCTGCGCCAGTATCTTCCGCGCGGCACCGATCTGTCCTTGCACAGCCAGGCCAAGCTCAGTGCCATCGCAAGGCAGCTCAATGAAAGGCCGAGAAAGACCTTGCTCTATCAGACGCCGGCTGAGAAGTTCGCAGAATGTGTTGCAGCGATCGGTTGAACTCGCCGTCACTATTTGCGAATTGCACAGATTACTCGCTTCGGGCCAAAAGCTGAAAACTGTCGCCGCGTCGTCAGGCGGCCCAGTGTTGATACCCTAGTGGATGGCTGCCACGGCGGTTACGGCAATGAGAATGATCGTTACGAGCGCACCTGAAACATAGAGAATGGTTCTGATGCTGCCGCCTTTGGCCGCTTTGCCGCCGCGCAAATAGACCGCAACGTGGATCAGACGAATTGCGACATAGAGCCATACGAGCGTTGCAAGCGTGACGGGTCTCACCCCCACCATCATAGCCAGTATTGCCGGGACGACAAAAGGTGGCAGCGCCTCCACCGCGTTCATGTGGACGCGATCGATCCGGTACAGCAGGTTGTCGTCATCCAACGGCAGGACAGGTCCGGAGAGTGCCCCGGCCCTGCCTTTGGACGATCCTGAATAGACCGCCAGCAAAATTGACAGGAAGCAAAGGACAAGCACCCCGACAATGCTAAGCGAGTAGGCTGCCATACGGACCTCCGCAATTACGATCACGTCGCATGGGTTACGCGAGTATCATGCCTCGCGGGCAATCCGCTCGGCGAACCGTTTCAGATAGAGCGGCCAACCCTGATCGCCTTCAACGCCTTCGCGCACGCCTTCCCAACCTTGGCCATGACGTTCGAGGTGACGGTGCTCAAGCTCCAACCGAGTCCGGCTTGGCGTCTCGGCGATGAACCGCACCTCCCATTCACTGGTCTTGTCGGGATCGGTTTCGATTTGCCAGCGCGGGCTGATGTCCCAGCTTAGAAGCACGCGATTCGGCGGCTCAAAAGCCAACACACGCGCCCAGCGGCATTCGCTGCCGTCGACACCCCGATCATAGACGTGACCGCCGACCCGAGGCTCGAACACGGTCTCTGCGATGGGGACGGAGAGCAGATTGTGCTCGGGTGGCTTGAAGCTGCCGAAGTCTTCCGTAAAGACCTTGAACGCACGCTCGATAGGCGCCTCAACCACGATAGATTGTTTGATGGGCGCGGCCGATACACGTATGCTCATTTCTGGTCCTCCACTGATTTTTCGACGGCCACTTTGTAAGCTGCCAGTGTGCTGCTCCAGAACCGGTCAAGCCAGGCACGCATCTGGCCGAGCCCCGCTGGATCGATGTGATAAATGTTGCTGGCCCCCTTTGGCTCGGCACGAACCAAACGAGATTCGCGCAGCACCTTCAGATGCTGGGAGACGGCTGACTGGGAGACAGTCAGTTCTCGGGTGAGTTCAACGACAGTGCGAGGCCGCGCGCCCAGCAGTTCGAATATTCGTCTGCGGGTCGAATCGCCCAGAGCGGCCAGTTGTACGCTGTCTTTAGCCATGGCCGGTCGACGCCCGGTGCCGGTCATGCTTACGGGACCTTTCACGACAACGGATTCTCATAAATATAATTAGCCATAACTAATGATTAGCGCAAACTAATGATTACGTCAAACGTGGTGGTATTTGGGTGAGACTTCAGCTACGGGTCAATCGCAACGGTTTGACCGTGCGCCGATCACTTCCGGTCTACCCCGAAAAGCAGACGTTTTCAGTGCCGGTCGGCATGTCTCAAAGGTGCCGATTTTGTTGCAAAAGTCCCAAAATGCCGAGCGACTAATTTTCCGCGAAAGGACGAAACAAGCTGCGATCGCCGATCGATGTAGCCTCAAACGTGCCGCCGAAGTCGCCTGTGAGTTCGTCGCAGGATGCAGTAGTCCCCCACATCAATATTCGATCGCCGCGCCTACAGCCCGGAAAATTTTTGATCGGTGGTGCAAAAAGACTTTTGCAACAAAATCTGCCAATAAGCGACGTCGCGTTCACCTAAGGAGACCGCGACACCCTCGGAGGCGCGCCAATGCCGCCCCGCCAACGCAACCGGGATCAGCAGCCCGAGCTGCGGCTTGTAGATCAGCAGTCCGAGCAATCCGCCGGCGAGCAGCGGCCGTCGCTCGAGCGGGCTCAAGCCGCCGCCGAACAGCGCCGCCGTCCAGGTGCTGTTCTGTCCGCCGACCGCGTTGATGAAAACCGCCCCACCGCCTGCTCGAAAACGATGCTTGGAAAACACGAGGTTGACGAACTATCAATAATCCGACGTTTCGATGAACTTCGCCCTGCTCAGGGGCCGATGCTGAAAGGCTCCGATAGCGCCATAGCCTTAAGGGTTAATTCGAAATTGCAATTGCCAGTCGCATTTTAAGTTTTAGCGTATCGTTGTCGTGCGGATTTTGCCGACGCCGCATCAACCCCGGCCATGTGTACCGCGCGATAAGGGACCGCCGCTCTGCCCAGGGCGACGCCGAAATAAGCAATGTGCGATGGAACCGGCGCCGTGCCGGCAGTTGCGGAATGAGCCGTCCGGCGATCGCCCGGGCGGCTTGTTCTATGCAGTGCGCGCCGCCTCCAAAGCAACGCCTTTGGTTTTTGAGAATCCTCAAGTTTGGCCCTCGGCGTGATGTGTACCCTTCCGTGAGGGAGCAATCCACTGTGCTGTTCAGCTCTTACCAGTTCATATTTGTCTTCCTGCCATTCGCACTCGCCGGGTATTTCGGACTGCGTCTTTTCGCTAGCAAGACTGTCACCCTGTTTTGGCTGATCTGCGCATCGCTGACCTTCTACGCCGTATGGGATCCATGGAATCTGCTCGTGCTGTTCAGCAGCATTGGTTTCAACTTCTCTTGTGGCACGTACCTGGCGGAGCGAGCCCGCGCCAAGAAACCGACAGGACTTCTGCTCGCCATCGGGATCGCATTCAATCTCGGCCTAATTGGCTACTTCAAGTATGCTGGCTTTTTCGCTGCCAATCTCAACGCGGTTTTTGGGACCAATGTTCCCGTTCCCGATCTCGTGCTCCCACTGGCCATTTCATTCTTCACATTTCAGGAGATCGCCTATCTGGTCGATTCTTCGCGGGGTGAGACGTACGGATACCGCTTTAAGGATTACCTGCTGATGGTGGTGTTCTTCCCGCATTTGATTGCGGGGCCGATCGTCAATCATCGAATCCTGATGCGGCAATTCATGAGCCCGGTGGCATTGAGAATCACGCCAGCAACCTTCGCGCTCGGGACGGGCCTGTTCGTATTCGGACTTGCAAAGAAAGTGCTTCTGGCGGACGGCATCGCGCCACAGGCTGATCTGGTCTTCAACGGAGTGGCGAACGGAGCATCGCCGAGCTTTGCCGACGCCTGGATAGGAGCACTGGCCTACACGTTACAGCTTTATTTCGACTTTTCCGGCTACTCCGACATGGCGATTGGACTGGGACTTCTATTCGGAATCCGCCTTCCGTTGAACTTCAACTCTCCATACCAGGCGACAAACATCATCGATTTCTGGCGGCGCTGGCACATGAGTCTCTCCGCCTTTCTTCGCGACTATCTGTATTTTTCCCTCGGAGGCAATCAGCGCGGGGAAGCGCGCCGATACGTAAACCTGGGTGTCACCATGCTCCTGGGCGGACTGTGGCACGGCGCCGGCTGGACGTTCGTCTGCTGGGGCGCGTTCCATGGCCTCGGGTTGGCGATTTGCCATTTGTGGATACGCCTCGTCGGCGGATCCAAACGCAGCGGCAAAAGTCGATGGGGACCGATGCTCGCTCGCGCTCTCACCATGATCTTCGTCATATTCGGATGGGTGATGTTTCGCGCGGACTCTCTGGGAAGCGCAGGCAAGATGATGGGTACGATGATCGGACTGAACGGATTCAATCTCAGCATCAATGCCGAGCGGCAACTGACGGGGCTGCTAATGCTGGCATCGATCGCGGCCATGATGGCGATCGCTCTGTTTGCTCCCAACTCACAACAATGGTTGGGCTACGATCCGCAGCGGCCGGTCGAGGAGGGACATTCCTGGAATGCTCGATTGACGGCGTATCCGCTGCATGGCGCTGCGTTGGGTTGCCTTTTCGTCTTCACTTTGACGCAGATGTCCGCCGTGCACTCGTTCCTCTACTTCCAGTTCTGACGATGAGCGAACGGTTTCTCGCGCCTACGCAGTTGCTCTGGATCGGGTCGGCAAAGAACTCCGTCCACATCGTCGTGCACGCGTCTATCTTGGGGCATTCATCGCGGGGGCAATCTTGTCGGTCGCTTTGTTCTATGCTGGGCTTGGCATCTTACGTGCAATGGATCGTCTGCCGCCGCCCCCGGTATCCGGCACGTGGTGCATCGACCGTCGTTTCGCTTGGCTGAGAGAAAACCCCAACTGGAAAAATGCAGGTCTTATCGCAGTAGGATCATCGGCGACCTTGCGGAACCTCGATTTCGGCGTCATTCCTCGCGAAGCGCAGCAGCGAGGCGTCGCCAACGCGGCCCCTTGTTTCCTCACCGTCAACCAGACTCGGTATCTGACTGAATTTCTCGTCCAGCGCGCGTCAAAGCTCGAGACGATAATGATGGTCCTGGCCCCCCGGGATTTCCAAGGCTGTTCGAGGAATCCGACAGCGTTTTTCGATCCCGATCTGGTCGATCGATTTATTGATGGAAAAGTGAACGAGGCGTGGCTTCGCTTCCGCAACTTTAGTCTCAAAGACGTCTTTTTCCATGCGATCTACGCCGACGAACGCCGGCCTGAGCTGCGATATGACGAGTTTGGATCTGGCCCGCTGACCACGGCGGTGCCGAACACCGGACATCCGTTCGCGCCTGAACCCAGCTGCTATCCTGAATTGACGCGCCTCGCCGCCTTGCTCGATTCGAAAGGCATTCAGTTCATTGCCGTGACATTTCCTGTCATGCAGGGGTGGGCCGAGCGTTATGACCAATCCGGGGCTACACAAGCACGTTTCAAATCCGCGGTAGAATCTGCTCTTGCCCCCACCAAGGCCATTTTGGTCGATGGCATGGCTGGTTGGCACGTGCCGGACTCAGCTTTCATGGATCCGGTTCACCTGCAGTGGCCTGAAACTGCGGCTTTCACCCGCTTTATTTGGAAGGAAGCTCGGCGACAGGGTGCAGATGATCTGCCGCCTATCAAGAGTGACTTAGCCGTTTACTAAGCCGGTGCTCTGCGCCGATGACGCTGATGCTGTTGAAAGGGCCAAGCGGCCATCTGGTTGGATGTCCGGTTGGGGTCAATCGCGTCGGTTAAGCGATGTCCGCGCAGAGTCTGTTCGCACCTCGACAACGGACATTGATCGGTCCGTGCAAAAATCATGATTTATGCACAAATCCGTTGACCTATATAAAATGCGGCTTTATGCTGTGCATATTATATGTGCGAAATGGAGGAGCCATATGGCGGTTTACGGTTACGCGCGCGTGAGCACCGACGGCCAATCCTTGTCCGCCCAATTGGCCGAGCTAAAAGCGGCAAAATGCGCGAAGATATTTCAGGAGAAAATCAGCGGCGCTCGCTCCGACCGCAAACAACTAGGTAGGCTGATGACAATTCTCGCGAAGGGCGACGTATTGGTTGTGACTCGGCTCGATCGTCTGGCGAGGTCTACCCGCGATCTCCTCAACCTGCTAGGTACGATTGCCGAAAAGGGTGCCGGATTCAAATCCCTCAAGGATACTTGGGCTGACACAACGACAGCGCACGGCCGTCTTATGCTGACCGTATTGGGTGGTCTGGCTGAGTTCGAGAGAGAACTTATCCGAACGCGGACCGGCGAGGGGCGCGAACGTGCGAAGGCAAGGGGGGTTATTCTTGGCCGAAAGCCTAAATTGACCAGTCATCAGCGCCGTGAGGCAATCGCTCGCCGTGAAGCGGGAGAGGTGCTTACAGATATTGCGCGGTCGTACAATGTTAGCCACAGTACGATCAGCCGGCTCGTCTGAGACTGAGGTCTCATACTTTCACTGGTCGGGTAACAATCCTACACCCATCGGCTAGCGCAGGAGGCACAGGCCGTGTCCGCTCACGCAGCGCGGCTTCAGGCGCGTACAGGACAAAAGCACAAACAAGCGATCCGATCACAACGAAACCGCCGCGGTGCCGGAAGTGGCCGCCCTGCTCAAGATCGATGAGAAGGCGGCCTACAAGCTCGTGGCCAAGGGGAGATCCCCGGTTTCAAGGTGGGAGGCTCGTGACGCTTTGACAAAGGCGAGATCGAGAAATGGATAGACGTGAAAATGAGTAAGCACGAGCTTCCGAAAGGCACTACCCCTCAAATGCCGGTGCCAGACCAGGACATCAAATCAGCGCTTTGGGATGCGGCAAATACGCTGCGAGGCTCCGCCGTCGATCGTACGGATTGGAAAGGGTACATCCTGCCGCTGCTCTTCTTCAAACGCATTTCGGACGTTTGGGATGAGGAAATGACCGAAGCCCAGGAAATCTATGGTGAGGCTGATCCCTCGCACTTTCCCGAAATCCATCGCTTCGTTATCCCGGAGGGTTGCCACTGGGACGATGTTCGCGCGGTTCCAGCCAATGTTGGGGCAGCGTTGCTGCGCGCAATGCAGGAGATTGAGCGCGCCAACCCCGATACGCTTTATCGCGTGTTCGGTACCGCCGACTGGGGGAACAAGGAAAAGTTCACCGATGAGCTGCTCAAGGATCTGATCGAGGGTTTCTCCGAAATCCGGCTTGGGAACAAATCAGTCAGCACGGACGTGCTCGGTGACGCTTACGAATATCTGGTTGGCAAATTTGCCGATGTCACGCGCCGCAATAAGGCCGGCGAATTTTACACCCCGCGCAGCGTGGTGCGGATGATGGTGGAGATCCTCGATCCCCAAGGAGGGGAGAGCATCTACGACCCCGCTTGCGGTACGGGTGGTATGTTGCTGGGCGCCATCGAACACGTCGTCCGCAAAGGTGGCGATCCCCGAACCTTCTATGGCAAGATATATGGCCAAGAGAAGAACCTGACCACCTCCGCCATCGCGCGCATGAACCTGGTGCTTCACGGCATTGAAGATTTTCAGATTGCCCGTGAAGACACGCTTAGAAATCCGGCGTTCACGGATGCCAGCACGGGAGGACTAGCGAGTTTTGACTGCGTGATCGCCAATCCACCGTTCTCCCTGAAGGAATGGGGCCGCGAGCTTTGGGAAGCCGACCCTTGGGCACGAGCACGCTATGGTATCCCGCCGGAAAGCTATGGCGATTATGCGTTTGTCCAGCACATGATCGCGTCGATGGCGCCAACCGGCAATAGCCGCATGGCAGTCGTTCTCCCGCAGGGCGCGCTGTTTCGAAAATCAGCAGAAGGCAGCATTCGCGAGGCCCTGCTGCAGAACGACTTGGTCGAAGCAGTGATCGGACTTGCGCCGAACCTGTTCTATGGCACGCAGCTGGCTGGCTGCGTGGTCGTATTGCGCCGGAAGAAACCGGCAGAGCGAAAAAATAAGGTGCTTATCATCGACGCCTCCAGCTTGTTCCGAAAAGGCCGCGCTCAGAACTTCCTTGATGCCGAGGACAGCGACCAGATCGTCGCCTGGTACCGCGCATTCGAGAATGTCGAGGACCGCACCAAAGTCGCAACGCGGGACGAGATCAAGAAAGAAGGCTGGACGCTGAACATCTCACGTTATGTCCTGCCGCCTATCGGGGCGGATATCCCGCCGCTGCCAGAGGCTGTCGATGCCTTCAAATCGGCGCTGGCCGATGCCCGCGCAGCCGAAGATCACCTACGCAAGGTTCTGTTCGAAGGGGGATGGTTACAATGATCACGCAACGCGAGCTTGAAAGCTATCTCTGGGGTGCGGCCACACTGCTTCGCGGGCTGATCGATGCCAGCGATTACAAGCAGTACATCTTTCCGCTTCTGTTCTTCAAACGTCTTTCGGATGTCTGGGACGAGGATTACCGGGAGGCGCTCGACGAAACCGGTGACGCGGGCTACGCCACTGATACCGCGAACGACCGCTTCAACATACCCCAAGGCGCGCATTGGGATGACGTACGCGAAGCGCCGCGCGACGTCGGGCGGGTGCTACTGTCGGCATTCCTTGCGATCGAGGCTGCCAACTTTGAACGTCTGCAGGGTGTGTTCGGCAATGCCAACTGGACCGACAAGGCGCAGATGCCTGACGGTACGCTCAAGAACCTGATCGAGCACTTCTCAAAACACGATCTCACGCTCTCGGCTGTCCCCGAGGATGAGTTGGGCAATGGCTATGAATACCTCATCAAGAAGTTTGCCGATGATAGTGGCCATACCGCGCAGGAGTTCTACACCAACCGCACGCTCGTTCACTTGATGGCGCAGATGCTGGAGCCGAAGCCGGGTGAGTCGATCTATGACCCGACCTGTGGCACCGGGGGAATGCTGATCTCGTGTCTCGCCGAGGTAAAACGGCGCGGGGGCGACATACGCACCACCGGCCTGTATGGGCAGGAGCTGATCACGATCACTGCAGCGATCGCCCGTATGAATCTCGTCATTCACGGCGTGTCGGATTTCCACATCGCGAGTGGCAACACGCTGGCCGACCCCGCCTTCGCGCAGGGCGACCTACTGCGCACCTTTGACGTGGTACTCGCCAACCCGCCCTATTCGATCAAGAAATGGAACCGAGGGCCGTGGGAGAAGGATGTCTGGGGCCGCAACTTCCTTGGCACCCCGCCGCAAGGGCGCGCGGACTACGCCTTCTTCCAGCACATCCTGAAAAGCATGGACCCGAAGACAGGGCGCTGCGCCGTGCTGTTCCCGCATGGGGTACTGTTCCGCAATGAAGAGGCCGAGATGCGGCGCAAGCTAGTCGAGGCTGATGTAGTGGAGTGCGTGCTGGGGCTTGGCCCCGGGCTCTTCTACAACTCGCCGATGGAGGCATGTGTCGTGATTTGCCGATCGCGTAAGAAATCGACGCGGCAGGGGCAGATCCTTTTTATTGATGCCGTGGCTGAGATCGCGCGCGAACGGGCGCAGAGTTTCCTCCGGCGCGACCATCAGGCGCGCATTCTCGGTGCCTATCAGGCGTTTCAGGAACAGCCCGGCTTTGCTGCGGTGGCGACCGTCTCGGATGTGCTGGCGGCCGACGGCAACCTATCGATCGCCCGCTATGTCAAACGGCCCAAGGCCGCCGCGACGGGCGGGGATGGCGCGACGTTGGCGGCGACGTGGGCGGCATTCGATGCCGATGGGCGGGAGTTTTGGACCGGGATGGATGCGCTGGTCGACATGCTCGATGGGCTGACGACCAGCGAGGTGGCCGATGCTTGAACGTCCAATCGGCAGCAAGGCGGGTTGGACCCGCGTTCGCTTTGACCAGATGGCGACGCAGGTGAATGAGCGCGTCGATGACCCGGCTGAAGCCGGGGTGGAGTTCTATGTTGGCCTCGAACATCTTGATCCGGACTCGCTGCGTATCCGCCGCTGGGGCGAACCTACGGACGTTGAATCTACGAAGCTGCGGTTCCAGCCAGGTGACATCATTTTCGGTAAGCGCCGTGTCTACCAGCGCAAGGTGGCCGTGGCGGATTTCGAAGGGATTTGTTCGGCGCACGCTATGGTGCTGCGCACAAAGCCCGATGTCGTTTTGCCAGACTTCCTGCCGTTTTTCATGCAGAGCGATCTGTTTATGGAAAGAGCCCTGAGCATTTCAGTGGGGTCACTGTCACCGACTATCAACTGGAAGACTCTCGCGGCTGAAGAATTCCTGCTGCCGCCGATTCAGGAGCAGGTGCGGTCGGTGGAAGTACTCCTTGCAGCACAGAACAATGTCGAGCGCCTGTTAGAACTCGTCGAAGCGATTAGAATCGCGCAACTTTCGGCTTTCGAGGAATTGCTGCGGCTAAAAGGGGCCCAAGTTAGGAAGCTTGGTAGTTTGCTGACCGCATCACCGAGTAATGGCTTTTCTCCTACAGCTGCATCCGAGCCAACTGGTCATTGGGTGCTCGCTCTCAGTGCGATCTCCCGTTGGGGCTACCGGGCCGGTCAGTTCAAACCCGTCCATTGCACTACAGACACAATTGCCGCCGTAATCAACAAAGGCGATCTCGTTATCTCGCGATCAAACACGCGCGATCTGGTTGGTCTCCCGATGGTGTTTCCCGAAAAGCGCGGCGACGTCTCATACCCCGACACCATGATGCGCATCAGCGTCGATCCGGAAGATGTGAGCACTGACTTCTTGGAACTCTGCCTGCGCTCACCGCAATGCAGAAGGCAGATACAGAGCTTTGCCGCGGGAACAAGCTCAAGCATGTTAAAGATCAACGGTGCAAATTTGCGGAAAGTTGATGTGCCCCTTGTCTCATTTGCTGAACAGAAATCCATTCTCAAAGACATGCAGAAGTTTTCCGAGACGCTCCAAGATGCGGAACGTCGGTTAATCGCTATGCGGGCGCTTCAAAGGCGTTTAGCGAATGGGGACGATAGCGGAAAATGACCTTCAACGAATCCAACACTGTCGAAGCCCATCTCCGCGACCTGCTCTGTGGCCCGGCCTCTGCGCGCGCAACGCAACTATCCCCCGGCTACGCCCGGCTCGGCGGGCGCGTATCCGGCCTCGGCTGGCATTTCATCGGCCCCGCCGATCTGCCCCGCCAGCCGCAAGAGGTACTGGTCGGATCCCAACTAAGCGATGCCCTGATCCGCTTGAACCCTGCCGTGGCCGCGAGCCCGTCCCGCGTCGAGGACGTGCTCTACCGCCTGCGAGCCATTATCATGAGCGCCCGCTCCGACGGCCTCGTGAAAGCGAACGAGGAATTCGCAGCGTGGCTGCTGGGCGAGCGTTCGATGCCTTTTGGCCAGAACGGCGAACATGTCACCATCTGCCTCGTCGATTTCGATAGGATCGAAAATAATTCCTTTGTCGTCACGCAGCAGTTCACCATCCGCGCCGGCAAAACAGAAAAACGCGCCGACCTGGTCCTGCTGATCAATGGTATTCCGCTTGTTGTGATTGAGGCGAAGACCCCGGTACGGGCTAGCCAAAGCTGGCTCGACGCCGCATTGCAGGTGCATGACGACTACGAGCGGAATGTACCTGAGCTGTTCGTTCCGAACGTATTTTCTGTAGCGACGGAGGGCAAGGAGTACCGCTACGGCTCAGTCCGGATGCCGGTCGATCTGTGGGGACCTTGGCGGACGGATGAGGATGGCCCGCAGTCACTAAGTGAGGTGGAAAAGGCTGTTCGCTCGATGTTGCGCCCGGCTTCGGTGCTCGACATGCTCGACAACTTCACTGCGTTCGCGACGCATAAAGGTAAGCAACGGATAAAAATAATCGCCCGCTATCAGCAGGTCGATGGTGTGAACAAAATCGTGGAGCGGGTGGTGGCAGGCCAACCCCGCAAGGGTCTGATCTGGCATTTTCAGGGGTCGGGTAAATCGCTGTTGATGTTGTTCGCGGCCCGCAAGCTCCGCCTGCACCCCGCGTTGCGCAATCCCACGGTGCTAGTGGTTGTGGACCGGATCGACCTCGACAGTCAGGTTTCTGGTACCTTCTATGCCGCCGACACGCCCAATATGGTGCGCACCGAGAGTCGCAAGGAGCTGGCTGATCTTCTAAGTAAGGATGCGCGCAAGGTTGTCATCACGACGATCCACAAATTTGCCGAGGCCGACGGCAGTCTGAATGACCGCGATAACATCATCGTCATGGTGGATGAAGCTCACCGCACGCAGGAGGGCGATCTTGGACGGAAAATGCGGGCTGCACTGCCGAATGCATTTCTGTTCGGCCTAACAGGCACTCCAATCAACCGCGCCGATAAGAACACCTTCTACGCCTTCGGCGCCGAGGAGGACCAAGGCGGTTACATGAGCCGCTATGGGTTGAATGAATCAATCCGGGATGGGGCTACGAAGGAACTGCATTTCGAGCCCCGATTGGTGGACCTGCACATCGATCAGCAGGCAATCGAAGAGGCCTATGCCGAACTGACCGCGGGACTCACAGACGAGGACCGCGACAGGCTCGGCCTCGCCGCCGCCAAGATGGCGATCCTCGTAAAGGCGCCGGCACGCATTCATGCAATCTGTGCCGATATCGCCAAACACTATCAGGCAAAGGTCGTTCCGAACGGGTTCGGCGCGCAGGTTGTGACTTTCGACCGTGAAAGCTGCCTGCTTTACAAGCAAGAGCTTGACCGGCATCTGCCACCGGAGGTATCCGACATCGTAATATCGGTGAATAGCGGCGAGGAAGAGTACGCCGACTATCGTCGCGACCGGGATGCCGAAGAGAAACTTCTTGACCGCTTCCGCGACGCGAAGGACCCGCTTAAGATCATCATCGTAACATCCAAGCTACTAACCGGCTTCGATGCGCCGATCCTGCAGACAATGTATCTCGACAAACCTCTGCGTGATCATACGCTTCTGCAGGCTATTTGTCGTACAAATCGGCCCTATGGCGAACAGAAAACCCACGGCCTGATTGTCGACTATCTCGGAATCTTTGATGACGTCGCGCAGGCGCTTAAATTCGACGAAGAGGGGGTGCGGAAGGCGGTCTCCAATATTGCCGAGCTGATGGCAATGCTGCCAAACGCCTTGCAGAAATGCCTCGCCTATTTTGCTGGCGTTGACCGAGCGGTTCTGGGTTACGAAGGGCTTATCGCGGCGCAGGAGTGTCTTCCCAACAACGAGATGCGTGATGCGTTCGCCGCCGAGTTCAGCATTCTGGGTCGCATCTGGGAAGCGTTGTCGCCCGATCCGGTGCTGACCCAATATGAGAGGGACTATCGCTGGCTGTCGCAGGTCTACGAGTCTCTCAAACCGTCTACAGGAACCGGGCGGCTGCTTTGGCACCAACTTGGGCCTAAGACCATCGAGCTGATCCATGAGAATGTACACGTCGACGCCGTACGTGATGATCTCGACACGTTGGTTCTGGACGCAGAGCTTCTGGAAGCGGTTCTGGGGAATCCTGATCCCGACAAGAAGGCCAAGGAGATATCAATCAAGCTCGCGGGACGCCTGCGCAAACACACTGGCAACCCGAAGTTCAAGGCTTTGAGTGAGCGTCTGGAGGACTTGAAAAATCGCCACCAGCAGGGGCTGCTGCTCAGTATCGATTTTCTGAAGGAACTCCTCGCGCTTGCCAGGGATGTCGTCAAGACCGAGCGTGAAACACCCGTCGAGGAAGACATCGATCGCGGGAAAGCCGCGCTTACTGAGCTATTCGAGGAGGCAAAGAACGGTGACACCCCAATCATGGTCCATCGTGTCGTTGACGACATCGATGAGATCGTGCGGGCCGTAAGGTTCGACGGCTGGCAAGCAACTCACGCAGGCGAGCGGGAGGTTAAAAAGGCGCTGCGGCAGACACTTTTCAAGTTTAAGCTGCACCAAGACGCGGAGCTTTTCGAACGAGCGTACGGCTATATTCGCGAATATTACTAGCTATAGAGTCACAGTTGCGAATCCTAATTGGTGCTATAATTCTAACCTTGCGAGGCTGTTTAATCGGCTGCCTTCACGCAGAAGATTTTGTTTATATGCCCAATGGTGTCGGGATTTCATCCCGCTGGCGGGCTGGAAGGCGGCGAGAGTAAAAGTCCAATCTCTCCCCACAGAAAAGCCAATGGCATGTTGTCGGCGGTGCCCATTCCAGCATTGCACGCCGCGCTATCGCCGGGTATCGATGCACGCGGCAAAGACCGACAAGACAATGCCGGTCGTTCTAAGCCCTAATCCAAAAACCAAAACCAACAGCGAGATTCTAGGAATGTCGAAGGAAAGTGCTTTCACCAAGGCCCTTGTGCTCATTGACTGGGAATTTGATGCTCCCATTCCCGTGCTGCGTTGCCCAATCACGGGTAAGGTGATCGCTTCGGGTTACGACCCAGCCACTGGCGAAATGGCCGAAGGATACGGGGAACCCAAATGGCAGGAGGTCCCCACCGTGCTTTTCCACTACATTCCAGAGGTCGGAGAATTTGATTACATTAAACCGGAGCTGCAGGCAAAGGTTGATAGTAAACGAAAGGAGCTCGGAGAGGATGCGGAAGAGCTCGATGATTTCGAAATCCTTGAGGAGCATGTCGAATCACTGGGAGACGTCCCCCTTGTGTTTTGCCTGATGACATCAGGTATGGCGTGCGGACCGGTTAGCTCCTCAATCTATGTTGGACTAGATCTGGCCGCTGCCTACAGAGACGGTTCAATGTGACAAGGAAGGTAGGGAAACGGGAAAACCAGCAGACCGACCGGAGGGGTGTCGCCATTCCGGAGCATATGGGCCCGGCGCGGTACGTCCTGAACTTGAAACACCATGGGCGCCTTTCAAAGAAGGGCGCACATGAACCATCTGGGCGCATATGGAGTGATCGGAGGGTGCGGGATGACCGCGCCCCGACATCCACCTTCACGGTTTATACCGCTACTTTGAGAGCAGCGCGGGTACTGACGGGACTGTCGGACTCTCTCAGGCCGAAGTGGCAGAGGCGGGGGGAGTGTCTATTCCGACGTTGAAACGGGCAGAGGCCGGCGGGCCAATCAAAGTCGCTGAGGACACGGTCGCCGCCATTGCTAAGGCCCCGGAGAAGGCTGGCGTCGAGTTCATCGCTACGGTGGCGGGGCAGGGGGGCGGATGAAGAAGCGTGGAAAGCGACTACAATCCAATTAGACTAGAGGTCGCCACAGACTTCATAGTTTGGTGCGGATGGCTTTTAGTTCTTTAAGATTAGCAGCGTAGCTAACTCGATAACCGCCAAATGGGTGAGACATTCCCGTGGGCGCCTTAATCCAAGCGTGGATATCCCATCCAGATTCAATGAAATCTGAGGCCGCGAATACAAATTCAAGTGTGTCAGTGAAAAAAGAAACTAATCCGAAATTTTTGCTGTAATCAAAGCGCGGACTGCTTCCATGAACATAGAAATTTCGGCAATTCACGGCCTCGTCGGTTACGGTGAACAGCTCCGGGAAGCGGTTGCCCACAGCATCAGTAAGAAGCCCCGCTCTGTGTCGGATTTTCTGCTTTAGGCTGCTTTTGCCAATGCGTCCAAGTGCCCCTAAAATGCTGTCGCGCTCGGGGCTGTTTGACAACTTAGAAAAAATTTCTTGGCATTTCACTTTTGCGTCGCGCAGGTCTGTCGTCATCGCCACATCCGGCGGCACAGCTTCAGCGGGAAGGATGTCAAACATGTTGGCCGCTCCAATCAATCTGTCTTGCGGATAGGAAGATTGGTGTGCGAATGAAGTTGAAAACCTTTGCCGGGCCTCCCGCCAGGCGTCGTCTCGGCTAATCCAGTTCGTTAGCAGTGAAACGAATGATTGCGTTTGATTCACGGCGTCTATAAGCAAATCGCCAGGATGCGGCTCTCTCTTTTCGTGAGCTGATTTGCGCTTGGGTGGGAAGCTCCAATGGACTTGCAAATGCGTCGATTGTTGATCGTCTTCTACTCGCACCCATGATTCGACAAGGGTTTGCTTGCGACCCGCCACTATTTCCAGAAATCGTAGAACTACAGAGGTATGATCAATGGCGGTCTTGAAGGCGACCCCCTCGCGGTAATCTATTGTCACGACTATCTTGTCTTTAAGGCGGACGCCAGAACCGCCGATGTTATAAGTCGGACTGTGAGAGGCTGATATCTTGCCGATAGCTGTCTGGGCTGAAAATATCTCGGTCTTGCCGGTAAAATACTGGATTACCGGGTGGGGGCCCGTTTCGATGACGCGCTTGGGTCTGCTTGGGGAAAGGGCGTCTATTGCCTCGGATTGGGTTTGCGTGATTTGATCGATTAAGGGACGCGCATCAATCATCGTTCCGAAAGCGTCGAAGTCATAGAACAATGTACTCGCGTCATCTACGACAAGCGCGATCTGAACGATGGTCTTGTCTGCCGGGGAAACATGTTGTTGGCCATGGATGACATAGTGGGGAAAAATCGTGGCAAACAGGTAACGCTCTGCATCACGGCCGGCGGATCCGCTTTTCAGCGCAAGACAGCCGAACAACGAGACTTTCGTTAAATCGTGCAGAACTCCCTTGATGCATTGTTCTGGGATATTGCTCCACGCGAAATGCGCCGCATAGGATGATTTCTCAGGGGATGTTGAGTCGCGAACGTACAGAGAAGTCTTTGACCCATCGACGGTCAGATCGCCCTGGACATTTCGACCCGGCGAGACCGTGAATGTCCCCGACTGTTTCCAATGACGGCGCTTTGCCATAGCAAGTTCCCGGTTCGATGCGCGGGGAGCTGAGATTAAAAAGCGTAGGGGTTAGGTACTCATCGGCACGAAATATTGCCCCCTCAACGAAGGAAGATCGGGATCGTTTGTGTGGTGAAGGGTGGCCTTATCCGGCAAAAGAAAGAAGCGGCTATACACCTGGTCCTTATCGTTGATAATTTCCAACCGCAAATTTGAAATTCGCCATCTATACTCATTCCCGTTTCTGCCCTCTCCAACCTCACCATCGTCGTTGAATTTTACGGGCTTCGACTTGTTAGTCAGCGGATTGTAGACGAAGCGATACCGGTTAGACCGAAGAGCCGCACGAATTGCCGCTTCGGTATCGCGCGCGATCTTCTCATTTGCCACTCTAAAACGCTCATCGGGCGGCGCGGTCTTTGTCGGCGCGGGAGAAGAGGGCTCGGGCAGTGTGAGCGAAACGGCGGGTTCGGGAAGCGCAGCGATTGGTGATGGCGCAGCAATCGTGGGCTTCGAAGCCGCGGCAATCGCCTCATCCTTCATTTTTATTTGATCATCGCGGTGACGTACGCGCTCGGACAGTGTGTCGATGCGGCCTTGGTGTCGGAGCCGACTGAGGACATACCCAATGCCGCCAAACAAGACCGCAATCGTCAAAAAAGGAATTGGGTTCGCGTTCCAAGCACCGAGGCTATCCTTGATAAGCTCGGCAATCCAACCCGATCCCATGAATTTCTCCAAAACAAACCGTCGTCAACGAATACGCGCGCACGTGGCTACGGGGTCGGTGCAGGAAGTGCCATCAATCGAAGATGAGCAGCTGGTGACGCGCTGTGAACGTTGCCCGGACGTCTGCGCTCATCATAGCAGACTACGGATAAGCCGAGCCTTATGCTTCTAAAGGAGGAAGTATCGGCGAGGTCTAATTGTCGTCCATCTCAAGCGTTGTACTTTCGCCGGAAGCAGAGTCTGTTGCTTCTATCTCAACGGTGCTACCTGAGCGACGAATACTGTCAACGTCGTATTCCTTGTAGCCTTCGATGCTATCGTAAACCTCGATCGTTCGCCCGGATCGGACAAGCTGTCCGCGTTCGATCTCGACGCTTGAGCCGGTCGTTGTGTTGGTGCCGTCCCAGGCAACTGCGAGGTCGTAGCCTCCCAGCACAACAACCGCAGCAATTAGTGCTTTCCGCACAATCATCTCGAAGATGCCCCTTTTTGGTGCTTACCCGGTGCTTACCCGAGCTAAGTTCGAAAACGCCATAGAAACAGTAAGCGGTTGTGCCCTTCCTTGATTTAATTGGCGCACCCGACACGATTCGAACGTGTGACCTTTGCCTTCGGAGAGCAACGCTCTGTCCAGGTGCGTGCCGCTTCCTTTAGCTGATTCGGCGGGGGCGGCTACGGGGAGAGGGGTCTTTCTTGGACACAAAAGACTCTTTCAGCCAAAATCACATGTCCCAAATTTGCCGACTGGCTGGTGAGGGGCGAGGCCGAAGCGCCAGCCAGTTGGTACGCCATCACTGACCGCCGGAGGGCGAGCCCAAAAAGCCGGGCCCGGTCAGGTCGGTGGCACCTGAAGATGCCAATCGATGTATTTTCAATATATTATCTCGATAGTTGGCGGAAGGAGGGTCCGCCAGGTTGTTTCTGTCCAGCGCGATAGGTAGTGCCGTTTAGCGTCACCCAATGCGTCCGCAAGCAAAATGCCTGTGGCAACTTGATGATGATCATCGGGCATTCGCAGGCTGGAAAATGGCGATAGCCCATTGTCTGCCAGTTCGCTCCAACTGGAGTGACGAAACATGGATCCATCGGTCACTGATTTCATCGCGAGGGAAGCGCGCTTTGGCGCCCGGAACTACGAACCGCTCGGCGTCGTTCTGTCGCGCGGCGAGGGCGTCTTTGTTTGGGATACGCAGGGCCATCGCTACCTCGATTGCCTCTCCGCCTATTCCGCGGTGAATCAGGGCCACTGCCATCCGAAGATCTTGGCCGCGATGGTGGAGCAGGCGGGCCGGCTGACGCTGACGTCGCGCGCCTTTCACAACGACCAGCTGGCCCTCTTCTACGAAGAAATCGCGGCGCTGACCGGCTCCCACAAAGTGCTGCCGATGAACAGCGGCGCCGAAGCGGTGGAGAGTGCGATCAAGTCGGTGCGCAAATGGGGCTATGAGGTGAAGGGGGTTCCGGACGGGCAGGCCGAGATCATCGTCTGCGCCGATAATTTTCACGGCCGCACCCTTGGCATCATCGGCTTCAGCACCGACCCGGCGGCACGTGACCATTTCGGACCGTTCGCGGCGGGCTTCAAGATCATCGCCTTCGGCGATGCCACGGCGCTGAAAAAGGCAATCACGCCCAACACGGTCGCCTTTTTGGTCGAACCGATCCAGGGAGAAGCGGGCGTCCTCATCCCACCGTCAGGTTACTTTACAGTAGTGCGCGAACTCTGCACTGCGCACGACGTGATGCTGATTCTGGACGAGATCCAGACCGGGCTCGGCCGCACCGGCAAGCTGCTCGCGGAACAGCACGAGGGCATCGAGGCGGATGTCACGCTGCTCGGCAAGGCGTTGTCCGGCGGCTTTTACCCAGTGTCGGCCGTGCTTTCGAACAACGCGGTGCTCGGCACCCTGAAACCTGGCCAGCACGGTTCGACCTTCGGCGGCAATCCGCTGGCCTGTGCGGTGGCTCGGGCCGCGCTGCGCGTGCTGGTCGAGGAAGGGATGATCGAGAACGCAGCCGCCCAGGGCACCCGCTTTCTCGATGGCCTGAGCAGCATCCGCAGCAACACGATCCGGGAAGTGCGCGGACGCGGGCTGATGCTGGCCGTCGAACTTCACCCGGAAGCAGGCGGTGCACGTCGCTACTGTCAGGCCCTGCAGGCCCGAGGCATCCTCGCCAAGGACACACATGGGCACACGATTCGCATCGCCCCGCCGCTAGTTATCTCTAGCGATCAGGTCGACTGGGCGCTGGAACAGATCACCGCCGCTTTGAGGCAGGATTTCTCGTGACCACTGGCCAGCGCCGCCGACTGCCGTCGTTCTGTTAGTCCCAATACACGCCCGCATGCCTCATCTTCCGGGTATACCGAAAACCCATTTTAAAACTCGCGTGCGGATGCACGCGCTCGCTGAGCTATTTTCCTTCCCCTGAGCCATACGTAAATCATTTGATTTCGGTATGATCGTGCGTTATGGTGTAGTTGCCGGGCCGGGAGATCTCTATGAAGCGCGTCGCAATCTACATTCGGGTCAGCACCTCGAAGCAGGACACCGACAATCAGCGCCGAGAGTTGGAAGCGGTCGCGAATCGATCCGGTTGGAAGGTCGTAAAGGTCTACGAGGATGCTGGCGTCAGCGGCGCAAAGGGCAGGGATCAACGTCCTGGACTTGACGCCATGATGAAAGCGGTGAACGCGAAAGAGTTCGACATGGTCGCATCTTGGTCAGTGGATCGGCTCGGCCGATCGCTTACCGACCTGCTCAGCATTCTCCAGGGCCTTCATGACAAGGGCGTAGGGCTGTTCCTTCACCAGCAAGGACTCGATACTTCGACGACCGCGGGCAAGGCGATGTTTCAAATGCTTGGCGTATTCGCAGAGTTCGAGCGTGGAATCATTCGGGAACGGGTCAACGCAGGTCTCGCCCGCGCAAAGGCGAATGGCACGAAGTTGGGCCGCCGGCGGGTCAAGCCCTCGGTCGAGGCGCGAATACTGGAGTTGAGGGCGAATGGTGACGGCATCCTCAAGATCGGTAGGAAGCTTGGCATCGGCACCAGCGTTGTCCAGCGAGTTTTCAAGCAAGATCCGTGGCCCGCCTGATCGGAATCCGCGGTATCCCTTCGCTGCACATCGTGCAAGCCCGAGTGGAGCGATGCCGCAGCTTAAGGAGGGATTAGGCGCGTACGGCATCACTTGCTAGGGGCGGATCTCACGCCGTCGGATCGCGCTCGAACATCGACGCCAGCGAGACATTCAGGACTTTGCAGACGTCGAAGAGGCGCGCCGCGCTGACGCGGTTTTTCCCGCTTTCGTACTTCTGAATTTGCTGGAACGAGACGCCCAATTGTTCGCTTAGCAGCTCTTGGCTCATGCTGAGCGCGAGCCTTTGCTCGCGCATTCGCGCGCCGATGTACTTGTCGACGGCGTTCGCGGTTCTGGGCGAGACCTTTTTCGGCTTTGCTCTTTTCACAGCCTTATTCACCAGCCACCAATTGGAAATAGAAATTGCCTTGAAGGGCAGCGCCGCGTGCAACCTCTAAATGTATCGGAGCTTTCCCGCCGGCACTAGTACCGACGTATTGGCGCTTCAATGAGCAGGCAGCCCGGCGCCCCATAGTCGCCAAGCGGGGTTCGACGCCCAGCGGCGTTGGCGAGCCGGGCGTAGCGCCCTTTGCGCCGGCGCTGATCAACGCGATCTTCGCCGCGACCGGCAAGCGTATTCGGCCGATCGGCAAGCAATTGGAGGCGTAAGGCGGAACGCTAGATCGTACAGACCGTTTCATTGATCTGAACAGGAGACGGATCAATGAAACCCAACCCAACGGCGCTCGCGGTGTCGCTATTGTCGGGCGCCCTTCTTTTGAACGCACAGGCGGCGAGCGCGCAGACGAACCCGCCGCCTGCCACCGCCACACGGCCGGCAAACAATCCTGCCGAGCAAAGCTCCATGCCCAGCAATCCTCCGCCGGCCACGACTACCCAGATCACCGGCGAAGCCAGCCGCGATCCGACGGTGAAGAAGATGAACGAGGACGAAAAAGCGAAGGTCGAGACCAAGGGCAAATAGTCCTCGCCCTTGCGCCCTTCTGCACGTGAACCGGCTTGCGCTTCGCGCGTAAACAGAAGCGGCGGACCTTTCAGCCCGCCGATTCTCGCCTCGAGGCTTCGCCGCGCCGCTATTTGAGGGCGAACACCCAGACCACGCCGCCTTGGGGGACGTTGTTCTCGATACCAGCAGTTTTGCTGGTCGCGAGCGCGTCCTGAATGCGCTGGGCATCCACGCCCCAGCCCGACTGCACGGAGATATACTGGGTACCATCCACCTCGTAGGCGACCGGCATGCCCATGATGCCGGAGTTGGTCTTTTGCTCCCAAAGGACTTTGCCCGTCTTGGCATCAAAGATCCGGAACATCCGATCATTGGTACCGCCGACCAGGATGAGGTCACCCGCAGTGGCGGTCACCGAACCGAACAGATGCGATTTCGGGAAATTGTGCGACCACACCTTCTTGCCGGTCGAAGGATCCCACGCCTGCAGCTCGCCGAAATGAGTGGCGCCCGGGCGCACCGTCAGGCCGATATCTTCGGGCTTGGTACCGAGCCAGAGTTGGCCCGGCACCAGCGCCACCTTCTCGCCGGTAAAACCACCACAGAAGTTCTCGTTGGCGGGCACGTAGACCAGCTTGGTTTTCGGGTTCCAGGCCGCGGACAGCCAATCCTTGCCGCCCCACAGGGACGGACAGAATTCGACCCGCTTGCCCATGACCGGTTTGTGCGCGGGATCGACGACGGGCTTGCCGGTCTCCTGGTCGATGCCCTTCCAGACATCCGTATAAACGTAGGGCCACCCGGCGACGTAGTTGATGCGGTCCGGCTTCGCCTCCAGAATCCACATGATCGCGTTCCGTCCGGGATGAATGAGGCCCTTGAACGGGCGTCCTCCCCTTTCCAGGTTGACCAGGATCGGCGCATCCACCTCATCCCAATCCCAGGAATCGTTTTGATGATACTGGAAGTGCGTCTTGATCTTGCCGGTGCTGGGATCGAGGGCGAGCACGGAGCTGGTGTACAGATTGTCGCCAGGGTGAGTGTCGCCTGGCCATGGTGCTGCGTTGCCAACACCCCAGTAGACGGTCTTGGTTTCGATGTCGTAATTGCCGGTCATCCAGGCTGAACCACCGCCCGTTTTCCAGTCGTCGCCGGTCCAGGTCTCGTGGCCCGGCTCACCTGGGCCGGGAATGGTGAAGGTCCGCCACAGCTCTTTCCCGTCATTGGCATCGAACGCGACGATGTAGCCGCGAACGCCGAACTCGCCGCCGGAACCGCCGACGATGACCTTGCCGTCGACCACCAGCGGCATCAGGGTCAAATACTGACCTTTCTTGTAATCCTGGACCTTGGTGTCCCAGAGAACCTTGCCGGTCCTGGCATCAAGTGCGACGAGATGATCGTCGGTCGTGGCAAGATAGAGCTTGTCCTGCCACAACCCGACGCCGCGGTTGGTCGGATGCAATTGAAAGAGGTCGTCAGGAAGCTGCCGCTTGTACCGCCAGTACTCATCGCCGGTCTTGGCGTCGAGGGCTATCACCTGTCCCATCGGGGTCGTGATGAACATCACGCCGTTATTGACGATCGGCGGAGCTTCGTGGCCTTCGATGACGCCGGTGGAGAAGGTCCATACCGGCGTCAGGTCCTTGACATTCGAGGTGTTGATCTGGTCGAGGGGGCTGTAGCCTTGGCCGTCATAGGTCCGTCGGTACAGCATCCAATTGCCGGGTTCGGGAT
>NZ_JNIJ01000059.1 GCF_000701345.1 Bradyrhizobium sp. URHD0069
GTCCGGAAGGCCTCGACGAACTCCTGATCGATGAACTTCGCGACCTCCTTCACGCCGAGAAACAACTGACAAAAGCGCTCCCCAAGATGGCCGCAGCGGCGCGTTTCGACAAGCTTCGCGAGTTGTTCGAGCAGCATCTCGCCGAAACCGAAGAGCAAATCGAGCGGTTGAACGAATGCTTCAAGCTGCTAGGCGAGACCGCCCGCGCCAAGCCCTGCAAGGGAATGATGGGCCTCGTCGAAGAAGGCCAGGAGGTCATGTCCAAAGGCGAAGACAAAGAGGATGCCGCCGCCGATCTTGCATTGATCGGCGCGGCGCAACGCGTCGAGCATTACGAAATGTCCGGCTATACCACCGCCCGCAATCTCGCCCAGCAGCTCCGGCAGAGCGCGATCGTGGTGCTATTGTCCAAATCGCTCGGCGAAGAAGAAAACGCCGACCAGCTTCTCAATCAGGTGGCGCGATCGCTGATGTCAGTAGCCAAAATGCCGGCAGCGATCGAGCAGGCAACAGTCGAGGGCGCCGAGTAGCCAGAGCGGAAGCGCGGTTGGTGAACTCGTCGGATTGCAAACCAGAGCGCGCCCTTCGCCCTGTCTCGCGAGGTGGAAAGCCGGTCTGCGGCGATTCACAATCGAATGGCTGCGAGCTATAAATCAGCGGACGATGCGTGCCACGCGTCTAAAGCGCCATAACAAGTCTGCGGCGACCAGCCACGCCATCGAACCCAATGCAAGCGATCCGAAGCCCCATGTCGGCCCCAGCAACCAGATCGCTGCTGGCGCTTTCGGCTAGCTGCCCCGAACCGGCCATACGGCCCAACAGATCGTGTCAGCGACCATCAGGGGGCGCCCGGCTGAACGATGCCTGAGACAGGTCCCTGGATGAAGTGCGAGTTGTGTGACGACTGCGGCTGGGTTTGCGAGGACCACCCGGGCAGACCTTGGCAGGGTGATCGCGCGTGCGAGTGCGGCGGCGCCGGGGTGCCCTGCCCATGGTGCAACCCGGCTGATAGCGAAAACCCGCCACGATTGCCGAAGGGTTTTGAGGCCGACATCGATGACGAGGGCTTCAGTCACTGATGACGGCTACCACGCCAGGTCGTCGACCCTCTTGCGGCGGCTGCCCACCTTCTTCACGGCTTTCTTTACGGCAGCTTCGGATTTGCGGGACTTCTCTGCCGCATACCCGACTTCATAATTCTGCCCGCTTGCCACGCGAGCTCGGTCCTGTTTGCGTCCGCGACTGGTCTGTTTTTTCGCCATCCCGCTCTCCTTGTCCCGAACGCAACGCGTGACAAAGGTTTCGAGTTCCAGCCTCATGATGGCTGCAGCCAAGCCGGAACGAATCCGCTGGCCCCGCCTTAAATCCCTCTTCTGTGGCGTGGAGTTTGTTGTGGCGTTCCAGCGACGAAAATCGGCTGTAATCGGCATCAAGGCGCCCTTCCCGGGATTCATCGAGCCCGCGCTGGCCTCATCGGTCGAAAAGATCCCGTCGGGTGGCCGCTGGATCCACGAAATCAAGTTCGACGGCTATCGCGTTCAACTGCACGTCCACAACGAGGACGACCCAAAGGTCTTCACGCGCCGGGGCAACGACTGGACTAAGCGTTTCAAGAAAATCGTTCACGACGCATTCCTCATCAATGCGGAAACGGCCATCATTGACGGCGAAGTGGTGGTCCCGGCAGCTAACGGGGCTACTGATTTCTCGGTGCTTCAGAACGAATTACGCGGGAGGTCAAAGAAAATTGTCATGGTCGCATTCGACCTGCTCTATCTCAACGGATTTGATCTGCGACAACTCGCGCTGATTGAACGAAAAGCAATGCTGAAAAAGCTGATCGCAAAGAGCGCCATACAGTTCAGCGAAAGTTTCGAGATCGACGGCCGGGAGATGTTCAAGCACGCGTGCACCATCGGACTGGAAGGCGTGGTTTCAAAGGTGCGAGACAGCCGGTACACGTCGGGGCGCGGTAACGATTGGGTGAAAGTGACGTGCCAGCAGCGCGAGACGCTGCCGATTGCCGGCTTCGCCATCAAAGAAAATGAGTTCGATGGCATTTACGTCGGGCGCCACAAGGGAAACCAACTGATCTACGCTGGAAAGGTTGACCATGGCTTTGACACTGCATCAGCAAAGGATGTTCAGGCCCGGCTCAAACCCCTGATCCGCAAGACGCAACCCTACGCCAAAAAGATCGCACACAAGGGCATATGGGTTGAACCGTCATTGGAGGCGGAGATCGAATACCGCGCCAAGTCGGCCGAAGGCAAACTGCGCCATCCGTACTTCAAAGGTATCCGGGAGGATTTATGATGCGCGCCACGTCGGCTTTGAACGCGACAATTTTTTTGGTGAACCTTTCGCTGCACCGCCAGTTGAAAAAAGAACCTCTCGAAGGATTGACCATGCGCCTTGCACTTGCAGTGTTCTGTCTTGTCATTTGGACAACTATGGCTACGGCACAAACAAAGAGCGAAGACAAAAAGCCGGGCGACTCGACCTATAGCACCGGACGCACAGTGCTGCCCGACAACAAGGGCCAGTTGCAGCCCCAAGGATGGACCGGGCCACTCTCGACCGGCTCAGAGAACGCGCCAGCGGAAAGTCCACAGGGAGGCACGCCACCGCCCATGCAGCCTGCGCCCGGCGGCGCGTCCAAGTCCATTGTCGATCCCTCGCCTGCTGGACGGTAACACAGACAGGTTCAGCCGAGAGCAAGGGCATCCGCGAGGACCTGCAATAAAAGCGATCATCGATTACGGGAATTTTCTCCCCAGCGACGGAGCGATGTCAGCCAGACCGCCAAGGGCTGGAGTTTTGAGGCTGTCGAAAAGTCGATCAGCCTCTGCAATCCCCCAGCAAGAGCGCGTGATCTGATGCGGCTGCCTCGACGCCTATACCGGCATCGATGCCTCCGACAAACACAAATGGTTCGCCTTCAATTTTGCAGATACTTTGCAACCATAAACCGTCCGGCAGCAAAGGCCCACAGGTTCCCAACAATTAGGCCCGGATGTCCATTGGTAAGTGAAACCATTTGAACGTCCGGGCTTTGGTTTCGCGGAGAGGCGCGGCGTGAACCGAATTCTAAAACCCGTCACTTACGTCTTAGCCGCCATATATTTCCTGGTGGACGCGGCCTTCATTGCCGTGGCCAAGCCGGTCTCAAATTGGATCGCCAAGCACTTAGTGCTCAGGAAACTGCGGGCCTGGATCAGATCGCTACGGCCCTACCCCTCGCTCGCGCTGTTTTCCGTGCCTGTGATCATCCTAGAACCGGTCAAACCTGTAGCGGCTTATCTGGCGTCGACGGGCCAGATCATGAGCAGCGTTCTTACGTTGATCGTCGGCGAACTTCTAAAGCTCGTTCTGGTCGAGCGCCTATTCAGCCTCACGCGAGACAAGTTGATGAAGATTCCAGCATTCGCCTGGGCATACGCCAAGTTCCGACAAGCCAAATCATGGCTAGAAGCCACTGAGGCTTGGCGAACCATACGATCGGTAAGCAAGGCCGTCCGCAATTACGTCACGCAGATGAAGACAACCCGCGCTGTGCCGTTACCTCGCAATTAGGGCAGTGGAACGGAACGAACCTGCTCAGCCGGGTTAGCTGTCTTCATATGGAACAAATGACTTCTTACCTGTTTGGTCCCGCAAAGGGATCTCTCATGGTGCATGAGGCTACAGTCGAACGGGTGACCAACCGAGTATGGGGCATCTTCTCCTCTCTCGATCACGACATTGCCGGGAACAACAATCGCCGGGCGTTACTTACAGCGTACATCGCATCGCTTGCCGAGCGCGGAGAGCACAATGCCGACAAGCTCACGGTTGACGGCCTTGTGTATTTGAAGAACCTCACTTCCCACAAGAAGAAACCGGTTAAGCGCAGGGCTTGATAGCAATTTCGATGCGCGGTCTCGCTTTATCGGAAATCCAGTTGCGAAGCAGCATCTGATCTTCGCCAATGCGATACCCACGGTGGAGTGTAAAGTGCTATTACGAGGGATGTATCCCTCTGATTTGACCTCTCGACGAGAGGCTGCGCGCATTCGCATTGTGCCTGCAGGACCAAACGCAGTGTCTTAATAGCGGGCCGCTTGACCAAGGCGGCCCGCAGCAAATAACCGATCAGACACAATACCTACACGACCGGCTGCTTGTTCTTGTTGATGTTGTCCAGGAATTGGCGATCAAGATTGAGGTGCGCTGTGACGAGATTACGCGGCGTGAGCGCCATCCATTGCGCGAGCGAAATGTCCTCGAAATGCGGCGCGCGGAACAGTTCGAGGAACCGGAGCGGATCACTGCCGGTGTTCTCGACATAATGCGGCATGGACAATGGCACGTAGCCGACATCGCCGGCAAGGTAGTCGAACGTGCGCGCAGCACCTTGTGTGGCGAACACGGTCATGCGCGCCTTCCCGGAGATGTAGTACTGCCACTCGTCGGCATTCGGGTGCCAATGAATCTCGCGCAGGTGGCCTGGCTGAACTTCGATCAGCGCTGCAGCAAGGTTTGTCGAAATAGGAAAATTGCTCGAATCGGCAATCCGTACAGTACCGCCGGGTGCTTGGGTGGGCTGCATCTGCATCAGGCGGAAACTCATGTTTCTATCCCGCGGAAGCGGCCCAGCGGGGCTCTGAATCCTGTCTTGCTCCAGCGAGGGTGGCTCCGCGGCCGGAAAGATGAACTTCTCGTGCTTCGGAATGTCGTCGAAGACCTTCTTGTCGACCATGAAGTTCTTGGCGAGAACCTCCGGCGGGAAGTGCGCGAACATGCCAGTTATCGCGAAAGTGCTATCCTCCGAGAAACCACCGTCCGTGAAGGCCAACAAGAATTCGGTACCTTCCGGTGAGAGGCCTTGGATAGAATGCGGTATTCCACTGGGAAAATACCAGAGATCCCCTGGACCGACGTCGTCCACGAAATTGTGCCCGTCCTTGTCGATCGCTGTAATTCTGGCCTTGCCGGCCAACATGAAGGCCCATTCGTCAGGCTTGTGCCAATGCAGTTCGCGCACGCCTCCGGCGGTTAGGCGCATATTCACGCCGGCGATCGTGGTCGCAATTGGCATTTCGCGTTGCGTGACTTCCCGTGACCAGCCGCCTTCGCGCATTTTGACGTGCGCATCGGCAAAAGCGAAATGCAAATTTGGAATTCCGCCGCTGTCGGTTTCGGGCGGCCGCAGGATATCGGGATTCTGCGCTTCCCGGGCTGCATTATGCGGACCGAGTATTGGTGCACCGCGCTTGCCTTCGACCGGTTGCTCTTGAGCTGACGCGGCCGTTGCGCCAAGGGCGACGGCACCGGCGAGGAGGGTTCTGCGTGTCGGATTTAACATGGGCGGGCTCCCGTTCTGGATGTGCCCCAGTCCCAACGGTGTAACGCAGGAAGGAGCCGCTTACCTAGAACTCGGTCCGATCTGGAGGGACTGAAGTCGAGTCCTTGCAACCTTTTAAGTTAAACTATCGCGGATCGGATCGTTCCCGCCCCGAATTAAAATCGAGCGCGCAAAGAAACGGTCCAGCGCGGGCTGCACATTGAGACCGTCTTATTACTGCAGGCGGTCGTTGCTGTCGTGCCCGACCTTCGTCATTTTCCCGCCAATAAAAGGCTAAGGCACTATCTGGTACGAGCTAACAGGTTTGATTTGGGACAAGGTCCAGGCGAGATTCCAGGAAAATCCGCGCAGGCGAGCGGCCGCCACACGGGCACAGACACCCTCCCTGTTGAAAGGAATCATCTTCGGCCCCACCGGCGTCGCTATGTCGCCGACGCACACGCGGAAAAATGGCAGGCTCTATCGCTACTACCTCAGCCAGACCGTCCTTAAGCACGGCTCGGACGATTGTCCCGTTGCGCGCGTTCCGGCCGCCGAGATTGAGAAGATCGTGATCGATCAGGTCCGCATTTTGCTGCTCTCTCCCGAAATCATCGTCCAGACATGGCGCAGCGCCCGCAAATCCATCAAAGGCCTGACCGAGTCCGAGGTCCGCAACGCCCTACAGGCGTTCGACCCGCTTTGGAACGAACTGTTTCCTGCCGAACAAGCCCGCGTTGTTCAATTGCTCGTCGAGCGCGTTGATGTCCGGACCGACCGGGTCGACATCAAGCTTCGGATCGCTGGCGTTTCCTCTCTAATCGGCGAATTGACCGGCAACTCCACTACTCAGCGGAATGCCGCATGACGACCGCCGTTCAAGTCATCAAAACCAGCGTCAGCAAGGATGGGCGCACTGCCACCGTTAGCATCCCCGTCACTTTCCTCCAGCGCAGCGGTCGCAAGCAGATCCTAACACCGCGGGGAGCGGCACCATGGTCGCCCGCGCCGCGCGTCGACACTGCCCTCGTCAAGGCCATCGTCCGCGCCCACCGCTGGCGGCAAATGCTCGAAAGCGGGGAATACAGCTCCTCGGCAGAATTGGCCAAGGCCGAGAAGGTCAACGATTCATATCTAAGCCGTATCCTGCGCCTAACCCTAATCGCGCCAGACATCATTGAGGCGATCCTCACTGGACGCCAACCCACCACCCTTCAGCTTGATGATCTGCTGAAGCCAATGCCAGCGGCATGGAAGCTGCAGCATTCAGTGCTGTGCGGAGTGCCTCAAGCGACCTCGCACGTCCGATGAGCATCCGATCTGTTTCTACCGGGGGGCTTGCTGCAGGTCTATCCCTTGACGCCAAGTAAAGGTTGCGGCCATTAGCTCTAGCCCCCGACGGTTTGCACGCGATATTCTTCGCGCGGCACGCCTTTCGAGGTGTGGGAGCCGCCGATGCCTCGTATTGCTGACGATTACCTAAAATGCGTGGCCTACCTGTATCGGTCGGAAACACGAGGCCAAGAAGGCTATCGACATAGGGGGTAGTGCGTTTCTTGTCTCAGTCCCCTTGGAAGGCTTCCCGCGCCCGCAGGGCGCTGTGTATGCGGTGACCAACAGGCATGTCATTCAGCAGAATGCGCGCTGTCTGCGCGTAAACCCCACTCGCCGAGAGGATTTCACAAGGGATTGACTGATCGGGGTTTGAACGCCGGTACCTTGCAGACGGCAATCATTTCCTGATCCGCTGTTATGGAACGCGAGCGATTTCCGCAATCCGCCAAAGCAGGCCAAATTTGGACTCACCCCGTCGGGCAAATCAACGATTTAGCTCTCGATGGGCGGCTTGCGGGCTACCCCGCCGGACCAACGCTGGAGGGACAATCGAGGAGGCCAAATCGTGTAAGACCAAAGCGTGGGGTCCGACTTGTTGGAAATCGCAAAACGCAACGGCGACTTCAGGAAAAACTATGGAACGGTAATTGGGACATATCTCTATCTTCGCTCTATAAGCGTGGCTGTCCGACAGGACAAATACAACGCGTTATTCGAACGCGCTGGTGAAACCGGCGATGTGATTTTCGCACTACCGGAAACGTCCATGCCCGCGACTACGCCGCCTGTTCCTCCGCCGAACAATTGGCCGGGTAGCGTCGACCCAAACGCCAAAAAGGCCACCGCATAACATGTCCGATTTTCCCGACACGCCGCGCGAGCAGGCAAAGAGCCTTGAGAACGTGCTGTTGGCCGCGTGCCGAGGTGATAGGTCCAGTACCGGCTTCTATCAGCAGCTCCGCACCGAGTTGATGCAGGACTCCGTGCTGAAGCCGCTCTTGCCGGAGTTTGTGCGTACGGGTCGCGATCTCAGCCACTTCTGGGGATACATCAAGCCGTACTCGCCGCATTGGGCTCCTCGCGAGACGCACGTCAGGGACGCCATGACGCCGCTCATCAATTATTTGGAGGGGGCTAATGCGGCACCGGTCGACAACGTAGCGACTGACGTTTTGCAGAAGTTCGATGCTGACGGCGTTCATATCGTTTGGCAGAAGGCGCTCGACCGGCGCCACACCGACCCCGATGGCGCGATTACGAGCGCGCGTACCCTGTTGGAGACGGTCTGCAAAAGGATTCTCGATGAGGCAAGCGAAACATATTCAGACAAGGATGACCTGCCTGCCCTGTATCGTGCTGTCGCGATGAACCTTCAGATTGCCCCGAGCCAGCACACGGAAGACGCCTTCAAGCGCATCCTTGGCGGTGTCACGAGTGTCGTGGAAGGCCTGGGTTCACTGCGAAACAAAATTGGTGATGCACACGGTCAGGGCGGCAAGCCTGTTCGACCGTCCGCCCGTCATGCGCAACTTGCCGTGAACCTCGCCGGAGCGATGGCGACGTTTCTTGTGGACACATGGATCGCGCGGAACACATAGAGCAACATCATGGCAATGAAGAGCGACGATATCGCGAGCGCGATCTACCAGAACGCGGTCGATTCGCTGCGCATCGGAATGGAGTTCTTCTTGAAGGAAGAAAGCTACTCCAGCCGCAAACACGCGATTCTCACGGTGTTCCATGCCATCGAGCTGTTCTTGAAGGAGCAACTGGCGCGGTCTAATCCCATTCTCATCTATAAAAATATCGACGCGAAGATCACCGATGAAGCCATGACGGTTGGCGTCCGCGAAGCCCTTGCTCGCCTGGAGAACCTTGGGCTCGGCATTCCTGACGAAGAGAAAAGGACCATCGAGAACATCCAGCGGGTCCGGAACCGGATTGAACACCATCGTTACGACCATAACGAAAAGGAGGACAACGCCATCATCGCGTCGTCCCTGAAATTCATTCTATATTTTGTTGAGTTCGTTCTTGAGCGGAAACTCGACGGTGATATTGACGGCAAAATTCTCCGCGACATATGCCGGCGCGTCTTTGAGTACAGCGAAAGTTACGGCCTTGCGCAACACCGCTTCCACGAATGGCTACGGTCGGAGTGGCCTGATGGGGACGAAGAAAAGGAAGATAACCCAGAAGAGTTCGAAGGAACGCACCGCTGCCCCGAATGCCGCCAAGACTGGCTCGTCATCGGTTGGCACGACAAGCCAGTTTGCTTTGGCTGCAACATGACAATTAACGTGGACATGTGCGACGATTGCGGTGATGTGTTCATCATCGGGGAGAGCTGCGACTGCGGGAAGCACAAGAAGAAGGACGACGGACAGTTTCAGGCTGTTCTCGATCAGTGGCGTGGCGAATCTATTCGTTTGCAGGAAGAGCGAGCAACACAGCGAGCGCCATCTGCTCCTGCTTCAGACGATACCCCTTGAATCCGTGAACGTTTCGCTCCGGCGCCTCCTCGATCTCCACCTTGAAGCGGTGCTTGAGATTGAAGAGCCCGGTGAGTCTGTGACAGCCACGGTACCCGCTCGAAGTAGTCGCTGTACGTGAACGTGGGGCCGCTGCCAGCCGCCTGATCTCCGTGGCTCGCGGCCGGGCGGCTTCCCTTGGTGGCACATGGCACCCTACGGCGGTGGTAAGGTTGCTTGATCGCATCAATTAGTCATGGTCGCAGTTTGCGCTTCCATGGCGGTGAAGGGACAGGAGAGTGAATACTTCGCGGCTCTCGTGCGCGAACTGACCCTACGGGGTAGGCATCCTTGATTGCCTGAAGCTCTCGCTCTTCCTCTTCGATCCAGTCAGATACAGACCATTCTTCCTCAACATTTTCAGGTGTCGGTGGCGCGTTCCACATCTGGTGCTCAGCTTCTCGCTTCGCCCGCTCTTTCTCCTCCTCGGCAACCTGTCTCAAATCTCTCAATACACGACCGGTCTTAGATTTCTCTTTCATCCCACCACACAGAAAGCTTACTGATTGCCCTGCCCTGACATCAGTAGATTATTCGCTCTCCAAAAGTTGAAGCAACCCGACGATGGTTTAAGGCAGATGTCCAGCGCCGGATTGACAGAATTTGACTTAAGCACTGACCGCTACCTCGTCGGTCTGTTCCGCCGTCGCGGCGAAGACTCGACTGCGCCCAGCGCTCAGGTTCCTTGATAGGTCCTACAGCGCGTGCGATTTAGGAGAATTTCAAAAAGCGCTACTTAAAATGGCGACTAAAGACCGCGTTGTTGTTGGAGTATCCCGCGACCACTCTGACCTGCCTGCAAACCGACTGACGTCCTGTCAGCTTTCCTTCGTCGCGGCGACGGCGCTGCGTCGGTCACGATCTGCTTTAAATGTGGGGGTGTCGAGAAGCTCTATGATTGTCCACGCGGGAACTATCTTCGTCATACTCGAAGGAATCTCGACGACTGACTCGCTTGAGGGTTCTGCAATCTTGATACGCTCGGGATATTGCGCGCTGTGTACGCCCAATAATTTTTCCCGATAGATCGCTGAGCCGCTCAGCCCGGACATATAGAGATAGCACAATACTGGTGAGCCAGAAAATCCGGTTCGCGACCGCATGTCGGCGAGATGTGCGGGTCGCAAGATGCCGTTGCCTTGCAGGATGGGAACGTCGTCCTCGGCGAGAGCACTCACGTTGCCGAATCTAGCCCTGGGAACGTTTCTTCCTATATCCTTCTCGCTGACGAACGTTCCAAGCATGTATACATCAGATCCCATACCATAGTGTGGAGCATTGCGTTGCAAAACAAGATCGGCGTCGATGTATCCAAAGTCAGCTGCAGGCAAGAGACGATCAGTCAAGTCGACTGCAACAACATCATCTTGAGTGTGAGAACGGGTCCAATCACTGTTCGCAAGATCAACAGTGAGGCCGGTACAGAATCGTGCCTTGACAGCTGGTCTCACGCAGTGCTCGCAGGTGATCAGATATCGGTTGTCTACGCGCGTGCCTGGATCGAAGATGCGCATAACAAACCCGGTGCCAACCGGAGACGATGCGAGCAGCGTAACCGTGCTATCGATAAATGTTTTCGGGATATCCGGCATACAAAACCTTTTGGGTTTCTCCCAGTACCATTAACAACGATGGCCGCTGTCTGTCACCTTGGATCTCCGAGATCGCCCCAGGGGCCTTTAGGGACTCGTGGATTCGTTTCTAGTTGACTGACTGGCCGGGGTACCTCTTGCTCATAGCTCTCCCGACGCGTCCGGTGCCACCCTGACGCGCCTTGGCTCGCAGTAGTTCGCCTACGAACCTCTCAATAGTCTCATATAACCGGGCAGCATCAGCTTCCCTACGTTGCCGTTTGCGCTTCTCGGTCGAGAGTACTGCGCGTGCAGATGGCCAAACCAATAGGCATCTGTCGATAAAGTCCGCGCGTTGCAGAGCCGGCGATGATTAATTTGGAAATCGGAGGCTGTCGCCTAGGTTTAGCCTAAATCGGCTTACGCCCCGCTGCCGACACATCACTTCCGTGGAACTATATCGACCGCGTCGACGCCCCCGGCCCTGATGATCTCCTCGCACTTCTTCTCGATCGCAGCGACACTGCGCGGGTTCTTCAGAATTGAAGGATGGATCTGGATCGTCACCCGCTGCGTCGTGGGATCAAAGTTGATGAAGTCGAACCCCTCAAGCGGGTCTTTGTTTTGTTCACTCATTGGATTCCTCTAAGCCGCCTTACGTGTCGCTCAATGGTTGGGGTTAAATTAGGGGTTTGTATCAAACCTATTTTTTTGCGAAGCGCTCAAATCCATCTGGAGGAGTGCAAGCGGCTACAAATAGCTTGCCGAATTCCGTTAGTCTCATTGTGCTATGTCGAGTAATGCCGGCTTGCACGCCGCCAGTCATGATTGGCACCTGGTTTTCCACTGGCCATTCTACAAGACCGAGCGCCGACAAGTGAGCAAAGTAGAGTTCCACTTGCGCGGCCTGGTAGAGTTCTTGGCTCGGTAACTCATTGGATTTTACAACGCGGTTCGAGAACTTGTTTGCAGCTCGATCAAGGTCAAGAGAATCAACTACCTTGAAATCTCGATCGCGCAACCGGTACAGCATCCATGCTTCGTCACGGCTTAATTGCGCAATGAGTCGAGGAAACGAGGGATGTATCTTTTCGTGACCATCTTGGTCGATTGATTTTGTGAGCACCTCCTCGAACATTCCCCACAACGGACCATCATCGCTGACGTAGCGTATCATTTCCAGGGTGGGGCCAACGATTTCAGCAGGCGGCTCGATCCTCCGCTCATCTGGTACACGGCGCGAGATCCGTTCCATCATGCGTTCGAAACGCTCTTGGAGTGCTGCACCAACTTGCAGAGGAGCCAGAAGCAATCTGGCTGTCTTGATCGTATCTTCGCTTAGTTTTCCCACCTGCTTTGCTGAGCCAGAAAGCGCATCGTCGTAAACTTTATTCAGAAGCTCTTTCGGGACGATATCTCCAAGGTTGATATTCACCGGCAGTGCGCCTTCCGTTTTTTATGGCCCGCAACTGAGTAACGAAATTCTAGCCTTATTCAATCCCCGGATGATCGCGTAGCTCAATCGCCTAGGCAGCTGATACATGATTAGCGGCCGAGCGAATTGCCGCACCTTGTGATCGAGCTCCCCGCTACCATGATCGTGAGGAGGCCCCAACCCGGAAACTGATTATGCGAAAGTTGATCACGACGATAGCTTTGCTGGCACTGGTCGGCACTTCGGTGGCGATTGCGCAGAGGGCTGGTTCGTCGACGAACCCGGCCAAGCAATTGCAATTGTTGCTGGCTGACGCACTGGTCGGCCACCGCCAGCGGCGCGCGGATCAAGTGCCCTCGGAGAAAACCCTAATGGATCCAAACGGAATAGTGGCACTCAAGGGGCTAACCCTTCCGCCTCATGAGTGAGTTGGCGTTCAAGAAGAGGACCTGTCGCGATTTTTTGCTCATGGCGGTGCCATCACAGCGGCCTTTGAACCCGACCGCAATGCCGCTACCAATGGATGCCTGGAACGGCTGGACGGCCCCAGTCCGGCACCCGCACCAGCCGGCAAATCGATCAGGCGCACCGCCGGGCCTGCGGTTGGGCGCCTGCTACGACCCTCTTCACCGATCTTGTCTGCCAATGAGAGTTCGCCTGAGGAGAGCGTCGCAGTGCGCGAGGGCTAGCCCATTCGACGTGGCTCGCCAGGAGCGCACATAACCCTCTCGCTCGTCCAAGAAATATTTTCAAACCGCTTTGCGGCGTCGATTTGCAAGGACCTGATATCCAACGGATTTTCAGAACCGTACTAAATCGGCGAAGTCCAGAGGTTTGGAGATAAACGCAGGTTTTGGAGATAAATTGAGCGATCGGGCGAGAGAGGCAGTCGGGGGCCAAAATAAAAAATGACCGCAGATATTGGGCTAAATCGCGAGGAGATTTTGTCGGAGAAAATCCGGGGCTGGCCAAGCTGGCGGAGGGAGAGGAACTGGGGTCGAACCTTCTCCACGTAGCCCAGCGTATTCAGCGAAACTCTGGCGGGCTAGCAGGGCGGGTTTCTGGCAAGGGCGGGCCAAGGCCGCCATCCGCTAATCACCAGCTTGGATGCGCTTGCGCCGCAAGATCACCAGCTAATATCGAGCGCGGCATTCTCAGCCTGAAGCCGGATCTTCGACTTGAATGGTGAGGCCAAGACCGCCACGATGAACCACAGGAGCCCGATCATTCCGCCACCTTAGGTGATGCCGGGGCGTCATCAACCGTCGTCAACACGGATAAACTTTTCGGTACAAACAGGCGGATGAGCCTCGAAAACCCGCTTTGGGGCGCGCCGCTTGTCACTGCGCTCGCCCGAGCACGTAGCTACCATTTCTCGCTTAGCCGCCCACTCATCACACATTAAAAGCATCGAGCCTTCCGCTTCCTCCGCTTCACTCGATGCGGCGGAGGCAGAGGGTGTTATATGAACCGCTACAAATTCGACGCCGCGGAAAGCCCGCACGAGAGCGAAAGGTGGACGGGGTTGTTGACGGCGCAGGATCGAACGGCTCAACAAACTTATCACTGAGGCAATTAGCGGCCGTGCACTTCACTGCGGAGAATTGCCAAATAATAATAGAAAAGAAAAAGCCCGCACAGCGGGCTTTTTCTTTTGTATTACCAACCCCGGCCTACGCCGAAGCCAAAGGATACGCTCGGACCGCCGTAACCATACCCGCCGCCATAGTACGGCCCTCCGTAACCGCCGCCATAGCCGCTGCCATAGTACGGCCTGGGAGCGTAGCCGTAGCTGCTACCGTATGGGCGTCGGTAACTACGATAGCCATAGTGGCGGTAGTTACGATAGTGCCGATCACGTGAGCTGAAGTCAGTCGGCTGTTGCGTCACGTCGGCCTTCGCCTTCACCGTGTTGTCCGCAGCGTTTGCCGTGGAACCGCCGAGCAGCGCGGCTGCACCGACGGCAAAAACAATAGCTAACTGTTTCATTTCCTCACTCCAACAATAAAACATATAGAGTGGGTAATCGACGTCGATGCTCTAACGTTCCTTCTCGCAATATTAAATCGGCGATAAGTGGTTGAACATCCGTTCATATTGATTAACGGATCATTCTGTTGGCCGACGGTAGAGTTGTGCGTTGGCTACGTGCGGAGTGAAAAAAGTTACGTGCGGAGTGAAAAAAGTTCCATGATCGACCAGCACCGAACGTGTCAATGCGGAGCTTTTTACCGCCGCACGAGGCTATGGTCTGCGCGCGGGAATGAGCGGCTTTGAGTGTTCCGCGTGTGGGCATCACCATGGAGACGGGAATACGCCATGGCGTGCCGACCTATCGGCTGATTGTTGGTCCCGTGCGCGCGGTTAACTTCACTTTGTGCATTATCTCGTCGTCATGTCCGACGACGAGCTAGGTTCCGCAAGCAAGCTGAGAAGCGTCGAGAGCAGGCAGCCGAAGGCACCTCTCGACAAAGAGGCGTGGCTACGGGTCGCCGGGGAACGGATCAAGTTGGCGCAATCGATTGGCGAAAGGCGCCGCTAAGGCGTCATGAGGAACCTCCGTGCCCTTTATGCTCACAGCATTGCGAATGTTGGCAATTGCAACTGGGCGGCATTCGGCAATCCTACGGAACGAACGACGGAACTGCCTGTTTCCCATGATACAAACATGGAAGACGCACAATGGCAGAGCGAGAAACGGTAAGCCTCATCGGCAGCGACAAAGTAGAGGGCACCGCCGTGTACGGCGCCGATCATCAGGAGATCGGTTCCATTGAACGGTTGATGATCGACAAGGTAAGCGGAACGATATCCTATGCGGTACTGAGCTTTGGCGGCTTCCTTGGGATCGGTGACGAACACTACCCACTCCCCTGGCAGTCATTGAAATATGACACCAATTTGGAAGGGTATGTGACAGGCATTACCCAGGCGAGACTCGAAGGCGCACCGAAATATGCCAACGATGATAGCTGGAACTGGTCCGACACCAGCCGTACTCGCTCCGTGGACGACTACTACGGCGTGTCTTACGTCTGATACCCAAGGCCCGGTTAGCCGGGCCCTTTGTGAGGGAGACCGGGGATGAAAAAATCACGTCACGGTATCGAGCTGGACAAAAAGAACCAGGAACAGCCGACGGATCAGGATCGGGCGCAAGATTCTAGTTCAAAGAATATACCGGGTACTGGTCCCCAAAGTGACGACGCCGGCAAGGTACCGGAGCCCGAACACAAGCAGCGTAATCCTGCAGAAAAGAAATAGCAAAAGCTGGTCGCTTTAAGCTGGTTACTTTTGTAGATGACAGAAGCCACTGTTTGTTCCGTGATCGGCTCCGCAGCAGTCCACAACAACGCTCCTCGCTCCGCTACTTTATTAGGCGGCCCTCATCGGAGGAACCAAAGGACTGTCGGCCCATTTCGCGGCCTCGGTTTTCATGGGATCTATCTCGTCACACTTGGGGCACTTGAGTTCGGTCCTGCCACGGTCCGTCACCGCTATCAGTCGTTTATTACACTTCGGGCAGCGGGTTATGTCCATGGCCGTACTTCCCGTTCTCGGGCAAGTAAACGCAGATGGAGCCATTCGGTTTCATTAAAAAAGCAGTGGTACCAACGGGTTGGTACGCTACCGAACTCAGGAACGGTTTTGCATTTAGCGCATTTTACCCGCGAAGCTTTCCCCGAGGCTTCATCCTACTGACCGCCGTGAACGCCCGAACACGGCGGGCTTTTCTCCGGAGGTCACCATGGAAATCGTTTACTTCGCTGGCGCGTTCATTCTCCTGAGTGCACTGATCTACGGCACCCTGCATACCCGCTACCGGAACATATACCAGAGAAAGGGTTCAGACCAGATCGTGCGCGATCGGTACGAACACAACATAAACTAACGAGGAGAATCCAATGCCCAAGTATCCAGAAGAGCAGATACGTAATTACGCCCACCAAGTTTGGGAGAAGGCAGGTTGCCCGGAGGGAAAGTCAGATGATTTCTGGCGGCAGGCAGAGATTGAACTGGATGCGGAAGGCGAGACAAACGAACCAACAACCGTCCCGCTGCTATAATTGAATCACAAACACAGCCAACCCGATTAAGCTGGCAACGCCGATCGCGATGGCGATGAGCGCTGCCTTGCCCATCACTTCTCCCAACGCACGCCCTTGAACTTTTTGGCGCTCTTTTTGACTGCCATGAACTGCCCGCCTACTTTCTTGCGCTTGGTCGAGGTCTTGGTCAGCCGGTTCTTCAACTGCATCCGCTTCTTCACCGCGCCCTTGCGCGCATTGTCGCCAACCGGTTTGTTCACCGCGATCGTCCCTCTCCATTAATGCGTGTGGGTTTGCTGCCACTTTTCGAGATCCGGCGTGTGATCGCTCGGCTTCTGTTCCTTCTCCGGCGGCCCCTTCCAGGGCTTGTCGGTTTGCTTGAGCGAGCCACCATCCGTTTTCTGACGGGGATCGTCGGCGGGCGTTTCTTTGCTCATCGGGCACCTCCGTACCCCTAAAGCGCAAATGGGCTGTCAGTTCCGCAGGAACGCATCGACGCGGCCCAAATCCGGTGGTGGCGCGCGATCGAGGATGTGATGGCATCGATCGGAGACACCTGCCCCGAGTGTAGATGATTCAATTTTCGGCACTTTTGAGCCTTTGGCGCGTCTCCTATGTGAGCATTCAGTTCAGTTGAGTGGAGTATTTCGATGGCCCCGCGTGCCAATTGGAAGGGCTTTTTGCGCCTCTCCCTTGTTACCTGTCCGGTCGCGTTGTATCACAGACCGTTGGCTTTTCGGTAGGACGGTTGAGCCCATTCCAGGAAGTCTTCTCGATGTAGCCAGCGTTGCCGCGGCTCCGGAGGAATTTGCTTTTGGGCGTTGGAGTGATGCCTGGGCCAGCTTGCCGGATGTTGAAGCCCTTGCCATCCGCGCCCGGGTCATTCGCTGGAGCCTAGACGAATTCGCACCGCCCGCTCCATTGCTTCAAAGCGTGGTTGATTTGCTTTATCGCCAAGACCGCTTCGCGCGCAACGAGCTTCGCGTGCTCGGCCGTTTAGCCCCTTCCGACTCGCTTGCCGAAATACCCATCGCCGCTGTCGTGGACCAAACAAGCCGCTTGGTTCCGCCCTCATCGGCTTTGGAGCCGCTGAGGAATGCAAGCGTGTTTACGTACGTGCCGGAAATCGGCGTCGGGCTGCAGCACGTAGGACCGCTCGTCGGCCGGCGTGCCCATCGAGAGATCTGGCCCCGCGTCATTGACTGGATGCACGGGACTCATCGGCATTCTTGATGAAAGCCGACAAAGAGTGCTCGGAGCTGCACATAGAAGACCCGCGTTTAATGATCGAGCCATTACAAGTCCCGATGCACAATACGCGCAGTCACATTCTCGCGAAGGGAACTGGGTTGTTTGTTGAATCCGTAGTCCAATCAAGCATGTTTGGACCATTCACGTTCAGCTAGCCCAGCCGACGAAGGTGCCAGCTACTGTCCCATCGCGCGCTCGCCGCGCTTGCGGCTGGTGCCGACCTTCTTCACGGCTTTCTTCACCCGGCGCGCCTCATAGCCGACAATCGGGCAATGCCTGACGGCGGCTACGGCTTACTTGAAGTCGAATGTTGTCGCGGCGGCACGCGGGCCAATCTCCCGTTTGATCGTATCGGCGGTCCACGCCGCGCCGATCTGGACTGGAAGCCGCGCTGAAATGCCGATCGTGCAGGAAGGGCCGCTATGCGCCGCCGGTGCACATGATCAAGCTAACTGAGACGCGCGAGATCACAAGTGGGTGCATCCCGAGGAGGAGCGGTACGCTCAAGGCTTTTCTTTTTGGGATCGCCACGGAACGAACTCAACCTGGGACCCGTTGGCTTCTGTCACGGAAAAAGGGGAGGGTAAGCAATGGCTCAGAAAGCCAATCCCGCTCCGGTCAACAAGTATGAGTCGGATCGCCGGGAGGCCGAGAGGCTCGACCTGGAGAAGCATGCGCGATTGGAAGCAGGTTTGATCGATCCGGTCAGCGCCATTCAGCCGGCGCCAACCGCTGAACATCAACACCGGGAAGGCCTATCGTTCTGGCAGGCGGTCAAGACGATGTTCAACTAGACTCGTCCGGACGATGAGATCTGCTCCACGCCGCCGCAGCAAGTATCAGCAGCTTCTTCATTTGATTGCTGAACAATTTTAGCAGCGTCAGGTTCCTGACAATCAGGCGGAACTCAGCAAACCAGCAACCGTTCTCTCCTCTGGAAAAGGTCCAATCGATGGATGTGGTGGGTATGAACGAAATCGACCAACTGGCCAGCGCAATGTTGGTCTTAGTATTTGCCGCCGTGATGTTGGTGGTCGGGCATTTGTACGTGGAAAATAGATCGCAGAAGCTTGCGGCCAGCCCACCAATGCAAATGGTGTCAGTGCCGCCGTCCCAAACGACAATCGGCCTGCGATCTAAGTCACCAAATCCAGCTGCGCGAACTTACGGCTGGAACGAGTTCTGATACCGGTCGGAACGATTCGGCGACGCCAGCTTGAATCGAATTCGCGTCACCAGAGTTGAACGTTCCGCCTCGGCAGCGCCGGGTTTTAACCTCCGCCGGCGGTCCCGCTCTGTTAGTCACGCTTGGGCGTGAAGCTGGGTTGGGCGAGACGGCGGAAGTGATATCTTATATTTTGACTAGCTGGCTCCTGTCTAATATCGCGCGTTCGCGGTTGGAATGTATTTTCGTTCGGCGAGAGATCGCTCACAGACTGGCCCCTTGATGGCACCCGCCCCCTTCAGCAACGTCATCAATCAATAACTGAACTCTCGTCCCTGGTAAAAGTCTAACCTTCTGAGATAGGCCAGGCCATCAGTCGCCAGATCATCGACATCCGTCTCACCGGCTTGGACACGATGCTCAAGGTATTTCTCAAGGGTGCAGCGGCGCGCATCGTTCGAGTGAACGTCACCACGGGTAACAAGGTAAACGCGCCAAGCCGTATCTACGGCCAGAGCTACTGTTCCCTCAGCCATGCTATCGTCTCCCATCCTGACGACAAAACGGAGACCGGAAATTCGTTCCTAGGAAAAGATCGTAGTTAGCTAACTGTTCAGCAGGGTTCCGGTGCCGCTTCCCCGATCGCGCCCTGCACACCTCACGTTTAAGACGGCCATTCGGGGCGGGTGCTTAGTCGCGGCTAAACTCGGTTCATGTTCTTCCAAGCCGCAAGATGGCCATCGCCGCCACGCGCTGAGCCACAACAAAGTTCTGAGCCTGCCCAGTGCGTTCGAGGTAATTCATTGCGGTGTCGAGGGCCACGTCCATCGAGTTATCAAAATCGCCGGTCGGCCACGGATACATTAAACGCTCCGAACAATGTCATCCCTGTTTCAATACATCCTTGAGATTTCCCAAAGGCCATTCCTCTCCCTGAGGACGTGCGCGCGCACACGGGTTCCATCATCGGAATTGATGAGCGCATGCGAGGCAACCTCATCGTTTATCTCGAACAGCCGCAGCTGATCGTCGGCAACCATGCAAGGGCGTGGTCTATATCGCCGGGGAAAATCTGCCACGTCGATCCATAGTCCAGTTTGACGACGTGGCTTTCGGGATGCTCCACGATTTTCATGCGACAGCCTGTTGTGGAAACGAACAAACAAAAATGGTAATGCTCGCCAAGAGTTCCGATCCGTGCACCGCGCTGAAATGCCTCTCCACGCGGAACGCGGCGGTACAAGGCCGCCCGTGAACATGGAGAACCTGACGCAAGATTGCGAGATCAGGGTGCACGTACTTCCCACAACTTCTCAGACACGCCAGCGGCCATAGCAGGTGTCATCTTCAATGTCTGATGGCCGGCGAACTCTGCTTCGATCGAACCACGCTCAAGGTTGCCAGGGCTCTTGTTTGAAAACTCGCTGCACAACGCTGGTGCCGATGCCGAGCTTCTTGCCAATCTTGAGGATGCCATCACCGCTGGCCCTCAACTCTAATATTCGAGCCTCCACCGAGGGCTTAACCCGGCGCCGGCCTAGCTTCGTACCGTTCGCCTTGGCGCGCGCGAGCCCAGCATTAACTCGTTCTCGAATGATCCCCCGCTCGAACTCAGCGAATACGCCAAGCATTTGGAACATGGCCTTGCCGGCGGTCGTCGAAGTATCGAGTCCTTGCTGGTGGAGGAACAGACCGACACCCTTTTCATGAAGGCCCTGGAGAATGCTGAGCAGGTCGGTGAGCGATCGACCGAGCCGATCCACTGACCACGTCGCGACCATGTCGAATTCTTTCGCGTTCACCGCCCTCATCATGGCGTCTAGGCCAGGGCGGTGATCCCTGCCCTTGGCGCCGCTTATGCCGGCGTCCTCGTAGACTTTCCAAATCTCCCATCCCGACCTATCGGCCACAGCGCTCAACTCGCGCAGTTGATTTTCGGTGTCCTGTTTGGATGTGCTGACCCGTAGATAGATGGCGACGCGCTTTTTCATGGAGGTTCTTCCTTGCTGAAACCATCATGCTCCTGAAAAGAAAAGATCGACTCTGATTTCGCAGGTTTATTCGGATCGATCACGCAGGGGTTTTTGGTATGGGCAGGAAGCGGCCGGCCTGCGCTCGCGGTGGTGTCTAGCGCAGGAACGATGCGCGCTTTATCCCGATGAGCCGACATCTTCAGCTTGAATGCTTACGTCCGAAACGATCGTAAGGCCGGTGAAACGTCTCTGTAACGCCGCCGCGACGTTCCAGCAGCAGATGTGAGAGACTAAAGGGGCGGTCCTGAACGATGTCCGCTCCACCCTGGATATTGTTGCAAAAGTCTTTTTGGGGTAACGAACGAAAATTTTTAGAGCCGCTGATGCGTTTTACGCGCAGCGACGTGAGGGACCATATCGTTTCATCCAAAATTGATCACGGATCTCCGTAGTGGCGCTAATGAGCGACGCAGCCGCAGAGAAGTCCAAAGATCAACTTTCGCGAGATTTTTTGGGTTGTTCGATTTTCGAGTTTTGCAACAAAATCCCCTGACGAACAGACGTCACCGAACGCGATCGTCAGGTCCGAAAAGTGTCGATTTTGTTCTCTAATTCCGGGTCTGACTGTCAAGCTCTCCAGCGATCATCCTTGCCGGGCCCACTGTTCTCTCCGCGATAGGGGTAAGCCCTCCGCATGATGGCGTTAGGTGACGCTGGCGGTTCAATGTTGCAATCGCGGTCGGCCCTTCGGACGCTCGCACAAAATCGGTCGAACTCACCATCGCCATCGTCCCGGCAGGGACGTCTTTCCCGCCTGTTTGGCGGGATCTCAGTATGCTCCCCGGTTAGGCAGCAATCTCCTTCTTCGACCAGTTGAATTCGGTTCCATCGATCCACATGCGATGGAGAATGACCGCGAGCTTACGCGCGACCGCGACCTTGGCCTTGCGGAGCCCGTTGCGCTTGGCGA
>NZ_JNIJ01000060.1 GCF_000701345.1 Bradyrhizobium sp. URHD0069
GATGGTGGCGATCCTCCGAAGGGAAAGCTTCCAGGATATGTGACTGCGGTGATCTTGGTGCGAAACATTCAGGTAAGAAAGCGAGCTCCTCCACCCCATCCATCACCGCCGCCCAAACCGTTCAAGCGCTGGCCTTTTTTGAGGGCGGCCGGTATTTTCAATGTTGGAGGGCCAATTGCTCAGCCGGCTCCAGCAGAACAGCCAAGCGCGATGCCTATAATCGCAATGGCGCGAGTGCACGAGTTCCCAACCGTCAATCCGATGGAAATTCACCTTGCGGTCGCCGAGCGAAAGGCTGTTCCCATGCGCATCGAGCGCAATTTCGATGCGCTGAACACCATCCGTCAGCGCGACCAAGCTCTTCAACAGCTGATGATACAGAAGGTTGTGCCAACAATCGTTGCAGCCCAACTTCCTACTGTAACGGAACAAGCCATTGGCGGCGACGATGTGTGCCCGCTCGCCTTCCTTTGGAAAGGTTTTGGAACGAGCCCGAATCCGGACCCCGCGTTGATGTGGCCGATTACGTGATGCGGGGGATGACGAATGAGAGCCGCTCGAGTTTAGATGAATACAAATATCGCAGGCCCTCCTGTGCGATATCGGAAATGCATCGCTGGTGGCTTCAGCGTCCAGGCCAAAACATCACGCTGTTGGCGAGATTTGGAAATTCTTCGACCTACTCAGTAAAATGCTTGTACCTCGCGGAAATGCAAAGGAGTGGGCTCCATGTTAAAAGAGATGATCGAACAAGCCGATGTCGAAACAGGCGCCTCCGGCCTTAGGAAGCTCAATTATGTTGCTGATGGCGTTGGCATGGCCACCTCTATCGGCGAACTCGTTACGGAAGCGGTCTACCTCGCTTCAAGATCCGGTGCTTGGTCAGCCGCAGGCATCGCAGTTGGTACGGTCGGGGTTTTGGCGCAGTACGTTGGAGTTTGGCTGACGATCGGCGGAGCTCACGCGGATGCAATGGCCGCAATTGCGAAAGACCATTTAGCGCGCGGAATAAGCTATGGCGTGGTGCTTGGCGCAAACGGCGCGAAACCAAATTACGCATACGACAATTTCTGGCTTCAAGCGCCGCCCAGCCTCCCCTTCTATCGTGAGTTCGAGAAAAAAGCCCAAAATCTCCAGAACTCTGGTCTAGTGGTGGGCTACAGTGAAGGTAAACAATTAAGCCCTGATGAGATGCGCACGTTTTTCGACGACATAATGGCGCGTATGAGTGAAGTCGATCAGGAGATATATGACTATAAGAGCACTCCTTGGAAGGAATGGAGTGCGGACAAGAAGCGTGATTTTTATTCAACAGCCGCAGCTATTTTTCGCCGCGATCATCTCGAATGAATCTTGGGCCGTAGCCGTTTTAGTTGTTTCCGCCGTGTTCCCACCTGCCAAAGCCATAAAACTCTCTGCTATAGCTCGTGTCCGCAGCGTAGCGGCGAGGATCGGAAATCCTTGCAACTCTGCGCCCTTCTTCAGAATTTCGATTGACCCCATCAGCGTGGTCAGAACCGTTGAGCAAACTATCTGGTAGGTCGAATCGATTTCTTCGTCGCTAACAGTTGGCTCAATGTTGATGCCATCGAACTGTCCATTAGTGCTCCGTATTGCGTAACGGCTGAGAGCAGTGATGCTGGGGTGCCCAGAATCTGATGAAAGTTGGGAGTAAAACAAATAAAGGCGTCCAAAATCGTCACTCAGTTCAGAAACGGTTTTTGGATTGAGCATTTTCCCGCGTCTGGCATTCTCGTTTTGTTGCATCCAAGTTCGAAGTCGAACCTGTATGGCTGGATCGAGGTCGGGATGATTTTCGAATAGATACTGGGTCTGAGAAGTTTTTCGCTTTGCTTCGTCAGCCAGCATCTTTTCAGCAAATTCGTTGCCTTCCTGTCGCAGACCGGCAACCCAAAAAGCGTTCTCGACACAACAGCGAGTCAGTGCTCTCGCTTCGACGATCCTTCGTTCTTCTAGTAGAAGAATTACACCTTTGAGATGCGACAGGGTCCGCCCGAGCAGGGCAATGGTTAGAGCTTTTTCGTCAGCAAAGCCCGCCTCCGTAAACTTTACGTCGGCCGCCGTTATGATTTCATAGCCCGCTCTTCCGATGTCAATGCATAAACTTGGCCAGCTTGCATGTTAGTCATGGCTACCGCGCTGTTTTGTGTTTCTTCTCTTCTTCGAACAAATCGCCGACCTTGATCCCCAAGGCTTGGCTGAAATGCCAAAGCGAAACGATTGTTGCATTTCGCTGGCCAAGTTCGAGACCGCTCACGTAGGCACGGTCAACTCCCATTTTTATAGCGACTTCGGCTTGGCTTAAGCCCGCCGCGATCCGCAGGCGGCGGGCATTGTGACCCACCAATTTTTGCACGTCCTTGGACATGCGGGACATTCAGGCCGATGTTGCATTTTAATGCGACGCATTATATTGCTCATACTGAAGTTGACCTATTTGGGATGTGACGGCAGACACAATGCAACCGCAACGCAAAAATCGGGGCAGGCCGCCGCCAGCGACGTTCGATATCGATACGTTGCCCGGCAGCGCCAACCTGACGGTGCTGGAAACGTGCGCGGTGCTGCGGCGAACACCCAGTGCTCTGGAGTTGTGGCGGCGAGACGGGACCCATCCGCTGAAGTGGCGCTATGTGGATGGCAAACCGCTCTACCGGGCCGATGCTGTGCGCGAATACATGGAGCTTCGAAATCAGCAGACAAAAAAAGGGCCGCCTCGAAAGGGGGCGCTTCGCGAGCAATGAACCCTTGCGACATCGACATCTCTAGCCACAGGCGACCATAGGCGACCATAAGCGTTCGTCTGTGTGTATCGGGTGCCCCGGCGGTGCCCGGACAAAGTCGGGGCACCCAGTTAGGGAGACAATCTCAGAAGTGCTTGTTTTTAAGGAGTTTCTGGTGGACGCACAAGGGATCGAACCTTGGACCTCTCCCGTGTGAAGGGAACTCAACCATAAGAGAACTCAAGGGGTTAGCGGCCGTTAGGTTTGTTTTCCCCAATTTTTCCACATCCCAGCAACTTTCAACCGCAAGACGAAATTCTATGTTAAGTCCCCTCTGGGGTGGGGCCAAAACCAACGAATCGTCCTGTTGAACAGGCTAATCACTCGATCCATTTCACGCGCGCCGCGAGAGCATAAGCCTCCAATGATACCTGGCGCTGAGCTTTTCGGAATAATTGAGAAGCGCCAAAAGAAGGGATTTGGTGTCGAATTTCTTGGCGCCGAGGACGACAAGGACGACACCAAGCGTTTAAAAAAGGCGCAGGCCACGACTGCTTTCGGCTTAGCTAATTCAAGATCGAAAACGACGCCGGTGCGAGATTCGCCACCATGCTGTTCGAATTCATTGATGACTCGCAAACAAGCTTCCCTCTCGTTGATCTTGAGACCTTCGCTGGCCGCGAGCTGTCCGGCAAGGAACTGGAGCGGGGAGCGAGTAGCGCGCACGTCGTCGTGAGACTTCCGTCTGACGGTGACTTCGATGACGGCAACTATCGATGCGCATTCGAAAACGTTTCGCCGATCACACGCATGGCAGTGGAGCGCTTTCTAAGCCGGCAGATCCGGCGGGACGGTGAGTGGGAATTTTCTGTAATGTCGGTCGACAAGAAATCGAAAAGCCGACGACGAAGGACTATCACTATCATGGTAAGTTCGACCTTGTAGCCGACTTTAGCCGCAAGCTCTCGCACGCTTCAGGTGACGGTAAAACGCTTTCCCAGATCATCTTCACCAAACGATCGGAAAGGCTATCGGTTGGGCAACAAACCGCCGTTAAACACGAAGAGGTTATTACCGACGTCGAAGTTCGCATTTCGGGCAAGCAGGCTCCGGCCGAACCGCAAGAAAGGCAAGGCTGGCTCACCCGAATAAGGAATAATTGGGAAGGACAGGGCTTCCAGACGAAACTCTATTACCGCTACGCGAGCGGTGGTGTAGTTGGCGGCAATTTGCACCGAGATATAGAGAGCGCCACAGACTTGATGCTTTGTCCCAGAGAATTCATTACACTTACCAAGCCGCCGAAGCGTTGGACTGCGAAATTCAATCAAGAGATTATCGGCAAGCTGAAGGAAATTTTGAAAAAAGACGAGCTATGGCAACGCGCGGGATAGGGTTGCGTGATGTAACCGAGAGGCACGTCAGTCGCCTGCGATTATTGGCTCCGTTGCGCTATCTGGCGATCCATCATCCGGAAAAAACGACGTATGATTGGATCGCACCGATCGGGGCAACTTTCGTCGCTTGCATAGTATATTTTTCGATCAGTCCCCATCCTGCGATTTTTGGTGAAGCTGGTGTTCTGAAATACGCGCGCGATCTGCTCATAATGGCAGTGCCATTTATGATCGGTGCATTGGCGGCGGTCGCTATGGGTTCGCCCGGCGCGCACCTGGATAAACGACCAGTAGGCGCGGACTTATTGCTGGACGGTGAAATTCTAACCTTGCGTCAGTTCGTTTGTTATCTTCTGGGATATCTGAGTTTCCTGAGCTTGATCGTGCTTCTGCTCGCGATCGTCGCCGCGTTGATGCACGATTCAGTTCTGAACTGGCTCGAACTTCACCCGAATTTTATGATGCCGGTGAGAATCGTCGGCGTTGTGGTGCTGTCGTTTTTATTGTCCAGCCTCACTGTCACTGTTCTTTGGTCGCTGTATTTTCTGACTGACGTTGTGAACCGCAAAGCCTAGTTCCTTGCCGTTTTAACGCTCACGGCGGGCAGCAGCACCGCCTGCATCGCATCCTCGCCCGGCACCACATGCGCGTAGCGCGACGCCGACTGTTCGCTCTTCCAGCGGCCGGTGCCGACAAGGCCCTTGGTGTCGCGGCCGGCATAGCGGCGCATCCAGGTGCCGTAGGTGTGGCAGAAGGTGTGGAAGGTGACGAAGTCGAGCTCGTATTTCGGTTTCGGCGGCGTCTTGCCGGCCTTGACACGCTTCGGCTTCGGCAGGCCGCAGGCGATCATGCAGGAAGCTTGCAGGAGGTAACGCAGCGAACCGCCTTGATGAAACCGGAACACGCGCTGGGTGCCGCGATCGAGCCCGCGCGGATGGTTGGCCATCTGCGCCACTAGGACCGGCGGCAGGAAGACCGGGCGGGGGTCGCCGTTCTTCGAGGTTCGGACGAACGCGAAGGCCTCGCTCAGCCGGAAATCGTTGCAGGTGAGCCGCAGCGCCTCGCTGATCCGGCAGCCGGTGTAGCAGAGGAAATGGCAGAAGATTCCGAACTCCGCATCCAGCGCGCCTGCTGTCTCGAATAAACGGAAGGCCTGCTCGGGCCACAGCCAGTCGGTAATGACCTTGCCGCGCGATCCCTTCGGGCGCCGGATCTTGAAATCGAACTCGCCGCCGACGCTTTTTAGGATCGCCGAGACCGGGGTGTAGACCTCGCGGCTGCGGGTCGCCGGCGACTGGGTGGGGAACAGCGCCAGGGCGCAGGTGTCGATCGCGACGCGCTCGATCTGGCGAAGCGGCGTGGTCTTGAAATATTCGAGCAGCTTGCCGGTCGGGCGCGGATCGCCGCCGCCATTCAGGTAGCCGACGACGGCGCTCGCGAACGTCGGTTCGCCCGCGGTCGCAAATTCACCACGTTCGATGTCGCGTTCCCACTGCCTGATGATTTTCGCGGCGAGGCGCTTTTCAACAGCCTTCGTGCTTCGGTCAACATATCGTCCGAGGTGCTTGCCACGGCCAGCCCAGAACGGCGTTTTGCCCGGGCGGGGCGGGATGAGCTTAATCGGCATCGCTCTTCCTCTCTGCAGGCTTCGCGGATCCGGGTGAGGTCAGTATCGTCAAAAGTCTTGGCGCGGCCAAGGGGAGCGTAGAACGGCCGGCCGGCAACGTCGAGGGGATGGGCGGCCAGCCAGTCCTGCAGCCAGCGTCGGCTCTTGTGAAGCCTCGCCGCGGCTCCGTCCATGTCGTAGACGTCGCTCACGGCGGGGAAACCTTCATGCCGCTGCCGGCTTTCATGTCGTCACCAAGCGGGTCGTGCCACGGCATCGAGGTCCATAGGGCTCGACAGCAATCTGACTGGCGCCGAACAGCCGCCGCATTGCGTGTTCGAGGTCCGCCTTCTTCAGGCCGTACTTCTTGGCCTCGGTCTCCTTGCCGAATACGGTCGGCGCATAATTTTTCGACGCGGCCTTCTCGCTGACATTGCGGCCCTGGCTGTTGAAGCGGTCCAGCAGCGCAACGAACAGTCGGTCGGCGGTATGCTCCTTCGCCATCTTTTCGACCGAGCCGATCCGGCCGACGGGGACGTAGACGCCGCGCTCCCAGCGCAGCTCGATGGTCCTGGCGATCGGGCCGTAGTTATTTTTCTTGAATTCCAGCTTCCGCAGGTTCGGATCGGGCTCATCGTCCTTGTCGGTCTTGACGGTGGTCAGGTAGGCCCGCGCCCGCACGCTGTTGTGCCAGCCGGTCGAGCCGGACATGCCGCTGCCGGAATTGATGCCGGTCAGGCTCGGGTGCGAATTGATGATGATGTAGGCGTTCGCCTGCATCGCCATCTTGCGCAGCATGCCGACGAACTGGCGCACCTGGGAGCGATCGTTCTCATTACCAGCGAATACGTCGGCCGAAGTGTCGATACCGATCAACACCGGCTTGATCTCGATCGCGGCCTTCATCAGGCGCTGGAACAACGGCGTCGGCTGCACCAACCCGGTGCGATCGGCGTGGCCAAGCACGGCATCCTCGCCCGCAAACGTCAGCAGGTGGATGTTGCCCTGCAGGTCGGGGAAATCCGCTTCGTAATGCTTCAGAATATCGGCGAGCCGGCGGTGTATTTCGTCGGTGTCGTCCTGGGCGCCGAAATACAGAAACGGTCCCGGCTCCGGCAACGTGCCCAACCAATCGCGGTCGAGCACATGGGCGACGCCGAGCTGCAGCAACAACAGCGTCTTGCCGGTGGCGCCTTCCCCTGACAAGAGCGCGGGACTGCGGCGCGGGAAGAGATCGCGTACGCCCCATTCCCGTGGCGGAACGCCTTCATTGACGCGCCATGTTGACGTATCGATGAAGGGCAGCGGATCTAGGATTGGCGACGGTGGTGCAGCCTTAGGATCGAACAGCGGCGCGCCCAGACAAAGCTGCTCCAACTGCTCCTTGCTATTGCCGGCGTCCAGGTAATCCGAGATGTCGCCGCCGGGCGGCAGGTCCGGCAGCAATACCAGCCGCACCGACGCCGCGACGCCGTGCAAGGCCAGCGCCGCCTTCTCGGCCTTCGCAGCGCCGGGTGCGTCGTTATCGACCAGGACGATGACATCGCGGCCACGCAGCGGCTCGGCCAGCTCCGGCGTCCAGGTGGTGCTGCCGGAGATCGTTGTCGCGGTCAGGTCGAGCGTGGCGACACGGTCGGCGTCCTTCTCGCCCTCGCATAGAAAAACTGTCGCGTCCGCAAACTTGAGCAGCTCGGGCAAGCGATAGAGCACGGGCTGCACATCGCCGAGGTTCCAAGCATAGCCGCCGCCCGCGACAAGCCGGCGCTGGCGAAAGCCCTTCGGCTCCATCCGCAGACCTCGTACAGCACCTCGCCGTCGGCGCTAACGTAGAAATAAGTTGCAACGACACGCGTCTGGGCCTCAGGCGCTGGCGGCGCTGATCGTGCCGGTGGCGATGATGCTGAAGGCGCCGGCTTTCCGTTGCGCAGTTCGGCGACAGCAAGGGCCATTTCCTTGCCCGGCGATATATACCCGTTGCTGCCCTTTCCATTGTGCCGCCACGGCTCCATGCCGAGCTTGCTGCAGACGTAATTCTTCGCGGCAATGGGATCGCCCCCATTGAACAGGTGCACCAGGAAGCCGTCCGGCGCGTCGTCACTGAGCTTGATGGACATGCCGCGATCAGCAGGCGAATGACCCGGTGCTGGCGCGAGCACCTGCCCGGCGCGAACCTCGCCGCCGAGCGCCTGCGCTATCCGGTGCAGCGACGGCATCATGAGGTGGTGACCTTCTGAAGAGCATTGAAATGCGAACGGCGCGCCCGGAGGCGCGCCGCATTCGTTGGTTCTCAAAACGGAATGTCGTCATCCATGTCATCGACCTCGCGGTCGCGTTGGACGGCAACCTTGCTCGCGCCGATCACGCGAGGATCATCACCTCCGTTGCCGCCACGGCTTGCGATAACCGGCGCGGGCGGGGTGTCGTAGCCGGCGTTGAGAAACACCGGGTATGAGGTGAAGCCGCCGTGCTTCTTGTTCTTGTAGCTGCCGGTCGAGAGCGTGACGATCGGATAGCCCAGATGCTTGTTCCGGGTGTAGCTCGCAACCTGCCCAGCGATTGCGCCCATGCCGCCAACAGATGCGATCTTAAATACGACGACGGCGCCGGTCTTGGCGTTCATCATCGGCAGGCCAAAGCCGTAGACCCAAGGATCACGACGTTTGCCGGCAGAGTCCAGTTCCCATTTCGCTTCATCATCAAGACCAAGGTCTTGGCGGCCGCGGCCATTGACGATGCGAAGTTCGGTATCGCCGTCATCATCCTCGGCAATCACCGCGCTGATCTCGGTGATCACCTTGCTGTCGCCAAAGCAGGTCCATGAGTGCGAGACCTGATCCGGATACAGTACGAAGCGCGTATCGGCGGGTACCGGGATTTCGGAGATCGTCCAGTTGCCGGAGTTGTACTTCAACAGCGTAACGTTCGCCGCCGCACGGGCGAGAGCTTCAAGGCGTTCGTCGGCGGTCTTGAGCTTGGCGGGGATCATATTCATGACTTCCTCTTTCTGTTTTCTGATCCGCTATTGCACATTCGGCATCGCGCCCGAGCGGGCGAACGCGGGCCGTTTTTTAGTTTCGGGCTTTTCGCCCTCCGCAAAAGTCCAGCGGCAACTCATCAGGATGCCGAGCTTGCTGCGTTCACCCCGCAGCACGAGAGGCCCATCCGCATCGGCGACCTCAAGGTGAAGGCGGTCGGACGGGAAGTTCGAGATCATCGCCGTCAGCTGCGGCAACGACATCGCGAGCCGGGCGCTGCCCCGCGTTTCCGCCGGAACGCGATCCTCGGCATCGCCGGGCTGTCGCGGCAGGAACAGGTGCAGCGGTCCCCCGTCGATCCAGGACAGAGCCAGCAACGGTAGCGCGCCATCAGCCACAGCCCCGACCCTTGCGAGCGCGCCGATCAAATCCGACCGCTTGCACTGCGCCAGGTTGATCGACGCGCGCGGCAGCAGGCGCTCGTAATCGGGATATTTTGCATCGATCAACGCCGTGACAAATTCGAAGCCCGGTCCGGTGACCGCGAACCGCGTGTGTGAACGCCGCAGCGTGATCCTGACGGGCTTGGTTTGCTTGAGCAGCCTGATCAACGCCATCGCGGCCTTCGACGGCACGATGAACTTGCGATCCGCCGAAAGATGGTCAGCGTTGATGCTGGCGCGCAGCAACTTGGTGCCGTCGGTGGCGACGGCAACGAGCTCGTCGCCAACGCTGTGCATGTAGAGCCCGGTCACAAAAAACCGCGTCGCCTCGGTGCTGGCGGCCGGAAGCACCTCGAACAGCGTCAGGAGATCGTTGCCGGCCACCTCGATGCCGGTGGTCTCGGTATCGAGCGCGAGCGCAGCCGGCACCTCGGGGAGGACCGGCAGATGAAAGCGGCTGTCGCCGCACAAGATCATCGTGGTGTTCGCGGTGGTGTTGATCGTGATCGAACTGCTGGATGAGAATCCGGCGATCAACCCGCCGAGGCGGTGGGCGGCGACAGTAACCTCGCCGGGCTCAGCGATGTCGGCGATGGCGGTGATCTTGATCGAGATGCCGGGCCCGGAGCAGGTGAAGGAGACCGCGCCCGTGTCGGCGACCACGTGCACGGGCGTGAGGTTATTGTTGCCGCGCATGGCCGTTGCAGCCAGGGACAAGGCGTCGGCGAGCGCGGCGGCGGGTGTGACGAGCTTCATCACGGCTACGTCGGTTCACAATTGAACAGATTGGCGGGGCAGTTACGGCAGGGGAGTTTCAGGCCAGGATTGAGCAGCTCCACATCGCAGGTGCGCGCAATGGTCCCGCAGTCCGGAAACGCAAGGCCTTCGATCAATTGAACCATCCACCCTTCGCGATACATTGCGGGCGGATTGACATTTCCCCGTTTGGGATTATTAGCCATAGGTACTCCTTGTTGTTTTCCGCGTTACAGCGCGGGTGATTCAATCCGGCAGAAGGCGTCCGCTCAAACCGGACGCCTTATTGTTTGGTGGGGTCGTCGAGGGCCTTCTCGATCAGATCGCGCACCGCAACGCTTAGCGGCGGAACGCGCGGCCTCCCTTTGCGCCAGCTTTCAATCTGATCGCGCATGGTGTGGCTGACGCGGACCTGTATCGCAGTCCATGGTCTTCGCTGGCGTCTCCGCTTCGCTTGCAGTGGTGTCATCGCAAGCGAGACGCTATGGCAGCTCGCGGCTGCTGTATCTCAGGGGTTGGTACCTGACAGTTGTTCGGCCAATTGCTTCTGGTGCCGGTGCAGGTCATTGATCAATTCAACGGCACTGGCGTCGGAACGAACATCGTCAAGACATGACTGCACGAACCGGGCGAACGGACCGGGCTGCCGGGAATCGGCAGTGGCGGCCGGTCCTTTCCCTGTCGCATGGCGATAGGCTACTTGGAGATCCTCGACGAAACTGCGCTCGGGTTCGCGCTTGGGGGGATGGTCCTGGGCCTTCGGCGCATGCAGCAGCGGTTTGAACGTCCTCGATCGCACCCCGCCAGCCCGTTTCCGGCCGTCTACCCGGACTCCACCAACCCGGCATAGCCGCACGATGGCGGCGCAGGCATCGTCCCGTTGTGCGGGATCAAGCAGGGCTCCCGGCTCTGGAATGCTGGTGTTCACGGTTCGATGGCTGCCACGCTTGTTCAGGATGGCGCGGGTTGTTTCCGAAAGCCGTTCGAGCCGGCGTACGACATGATTATAGTATCGCCGATCCGCGGCGCGGAGTAGTCCGTCTATTTCGGTGCGCACCTCGCCAACGGTGGGAGCACTGGCACGACGGACGTAAGCAAGGGCCGCCTCCCGGATGGTCGCCGCGAAAGCCGCGAAGTCCTCGGCCGGCTACTGGCAGCGGCATATCGCAGATTAAAAAAGCCCGGCAAGAGTTTCACACTGGAAAATGGGCGGTTCCCGGCGCATATTCCGAGAATGGCGACAATTGTCCGATGCAATTGCGGCGCCGAGTACGAACGCACTGAAGCAAAGTTCTTGATGCCGCATACGGGTCACGCTTCCTGTGAAGTCTGCGGGGCGGTATTAGAGTCTTGGTTGGAAAGCACCCACGTTGCCATATTCGGGCTGGTCAAACGTCCAGACGGAAAGCCAGCGCATATTCGTGGGATGGCACCTGCACCACCATTAACCCACGAAGAATTTGTCTCATTGCGGGACTGCGCCAAGGGTTTGATGCACCGGGCAATCCCAGCCGAACACAAAGACCGACTGATCAAACTAGAGTACATACAGGAATTGTCGGGCGGACTTCGACTGACGAACGCTGGCAGGCTGAGGATTGCGGAAGGCGAATGACCGGAACCCACCCCAAACGCCCTAGGGACCCCAACCAGCTCGCTTCAAACTGACCCACTACCCGGGGACGCGAGTTTCCAGCGCGCCGGGGCCCCCTCGCCAACCACCATTCCCCCGTTACCCTTTCGCGGCGCTGCAAGGATAGCCGCCCGGCGTGATCAGCCTCGATCGCATTCGCCAGTTCAAGCAATTTTTGCTCGGCGGCCTCGGGCGTCGCGAACGGGCGGTCTCCCTTGAATTTCATCTTGGCTACATGATCGCTATGCCGATGGCGTCGGCGTGGCGTTTCTCGCGCTTAGGGCCTCTGGGCATCATTCTCACCGAATCGGAACCAAATGAACGCGATCAATCGTTCCGCCACTCGCAGCAAAACTGTTCATTGCGGCCTCAATCAAGGCATCAACCTTGGCGACATCAAAAGCTGGATCGGCAGCATTCAGTTCAAGATCGGTTTCCACCACCAGGACTGTCTCTACACCATCTTTGTCTACTTCAATCGTCGTCCAGATGCTTTTGACATTGGGATTCTCAACCGTCATGGCATCCACTCCCTGCTTTCCGCTAAGCATACCACAGCTTGGACCGGTCCATCATAGCGGAAGCGATGGCTGGGACTGTAACATCTCGGAAGGCGGGTCCTCGCGCTCGCCGCTTGCGACGATCCTGAGCATTGTGTTGGGCAGCGGTCGCTGTAGCTGACCCGCTTCATTCCACGGCGCGTTTGGCGTGCCCTGGTCGATCCAACTCAAATTGAACTAGTCATCCTGAACCTAGCCATCAACGCCAGAGATGCCATGCAGTCGGGTGGCATTCTGACTCTCGAAACGTTCAATGAAGCTGGTTCATGGGACAACCTACACGAACGGCTTGAGGTTAATGCCTCGCGTGTGCGGGTCCATCGCTAGGAGCCGAAGGCACTCGGCCTCAAGTTCGGCTGCGGATTTACGTGGCAGCGCGCGGCTTAGGCGCCCGATCGATGACGCAAAGTGCCGTGCGTGGATCGTCGAGCGAGGGCTCGATCAGCACCCGGCGAGCGGCGCCCCTCTCGCGTCGTTCGGTTGCCGTAAAACGTACCCAGAGCGACACGTCCATCGTCAGTTTCTCCCACCACGGGAGAGGGTTGGAAGCTAACGCACCTGCAGAGGCGCCGGGGTCGCCATCGCCGCGACGCGGTGCTTCAATGCGTTCTGCACCTTCTCGAAAGCGCTAACCTCGATCTGGCGCACGCGCTCGCGAGAGACGCCGAATTCCTCGGCCAGCTCCACGAGCGTGATCTGTTCCTCGGCGAGCCGACGCGTTTCGAAGATGCGCCGCTCGCGCTTGTTGAGCACGGTGAGCGCATCGGACAGCGTCTTGCGGCGGTTATCGAACTCCTCGCTCGCGGCGAGCGTCGTCTCCTGGTCCGGGGATTCGTCCACCAGCCAGTCCTGCGACTCGCCGTCCTCGCGGATCGCGGCGTTGAGCGAGGCGTCGCCGCCAAGCCGCCGGTTCATGTAAATCACGTCCGTTTCGGTGACGCCGATCCGCCGGGCGATGATCTTCACCTGGTCCAGCCGCATATCGCCTTCGTCGAGGATGGAGATTTTGCTCTGGACCTTGCGGAGGTTGAAGAACGCCTTCTTCTGGTTGGCCGTGGTGCCCATCTTCACCAGCGACCACGAGCGCAGGATGTATTGCTGGATCGCCGCCTTGATCCACCACACGGCGTAGGTGGCGAACCGGAAGCCCTTCTCCGGCGCGAAGCGCTCGACCGCCTGCATCAGGCCGACATTGCCCTCGGAGATCACCTCGGAGATCGGCAGACCGTAGCCGCGATAGTCCCTGGCGATCTTGGTCACGAGCCGCAGATGGCTGGTGACCAGCTTGTGCGCCGCGTCGCGATCGCCGTGCTCGCGCCAGCGCTTGCCTAGCAAGTATTCTTCCTGGCGCTGCAACATCGGGAACCGCCGGATTTCCTCAAGATAATGGGTGAGGCCGGGTTCGGCCGTAAGGATCGGCAGGGCCGCGTTGCGGGCCATGATCAAGCCTTCCAACTAGTTTCGAAACAAAATTGTCTGCATCCGATCGGTTGTCAAGTTAATTTCGAAACGCTATTATCTCTCGAAGAGGCAAACATGTCAGCGCGCGAAACGGCAGAGCTCCTGCTGCAGGTGGGACGGCTCGTACAAGCTGAGGGCTATGACGGCGAGCTCAGTCCGGCCCAATGGATGGCGCTCCGCTTCTTCGCCCGTGCCAACCCGTTCTCGCGGACCCCGTCGGCATTCGCGGAATTTCAAGCGACCACCCGCGGCACCGCAACACAAGCCATTAAGGCGCTTGAAGCGGGTGGGTACTTGGTCCGACAGCCATTCAAGACGGACGGGCGAAGCGTAAGTCTGCGACTGACGAGCAAGGGCAGAAAGGCGCTTGCACGCGATCCTTTCGAAGTTCTGGTGCGCGCCGTGGATTCGCTCGACGCGACAGAGCGAACTGCGATGCGTCGCGCCCTGCACCAAGTGCTGTCCACTCTAGCTACGAGTGGGGCGCATCGGCGCTTCGGTGGTTGCCAGGACTGCACGCACTTCGGCAGAGAGATGTGCGGCAACCTGCCGAGCCCGGGCCCCTCGGCCGCTGAATGCCTGCTCCTCGGTGTTCCGATTCAGCTAGAGGACGTAGGTCTTCTGTGCGTCCATTTTCAACCAATGAACGGGCACCGCGAGGACTGAGGGACACCATGAATGAGTTCGCCGCTGCGATCTGCTGAAAGGACGCTTAATTGACCTTCGTCGTCAACGAGAGCTGTATTCGCTGCAAAATCATGGATTGCGTCGACGTGTGCCCCGTGGACTGCTTCTACGAGGGCGAGAACATGCTCGTCATCCACCCGGACGAATGCATCGATTGCGGGGTCTGCGTGCCGGAATGCCCGGTCGACGCGATCAAGCCTGACACCGAGCCGGGGCTTGAGAAATGGCTGTCGCTGAATGCGGAATACGCGAAAATCTGGCCAAATATTTCGGTCAAAAAAGCGCCCCCGCCCGACTCTAAGGAGTGGGAGGGGAAGCCGGACAAACTCCCATACTTCTCACCAAATCCCGGCGCGGGTGATTGAGGCGGACAGCGCCCGCCGCCGCAACATTCACCTTCGCAGTTTGCGAGCCTTATGCGGGCGAAGGTTGACACGAGGGCAAGCAACATGACCGAAGCTCTTGCTAGCAAAACCTGTACTCCCTGTCGCGGGGGAATACCCCCACTCACGCGCGAGCAAGCTGAGCTCTTTCACGCACAGGCCCCAGACTGGCAACTGCCGGAGGAAGCTCACCGCATCGAGCGGAGTTTCCGGTTTCGCAATTTCCGCGAGGCGCTTACCTTTGTTCAGGAGATTGGTGAACTCGCGGAAGCCGAAGGCCATCATCCGAATATCAGCTTTGGTTGGGGCAATGCGACGGTCTCTCTGCAGACCAAGAAGATCAAGGGACTGCATGAGAACGACTTCATCATGGCCACCAAGATTGACCACATATTCGCTCGCACGGCCAGGGCGTGAACGAGTTCTGGCTGTCCTGCAACTTGCGCCCCTTTTACGGTGCCGAGCGCGTTCTTCGACGTGCAGCAGACTGATGCCGTGATGCGATAGCCGTTGGAGCCCTGCTGCGATTGGGGTCAAAGCAACCTAGACTTCCGCCCTTGGCACATCCTGGAAGGGCCGCCCGAGCGCGTTTTACCGCGGCTTACTTTTCCAGAGCGGACTCTAGCAAGCCGTCCAACAACGCGTTTATGAGTTCACGCCCTAATACTTCGGATTGAACGGAAAGGCCGGCGAACTGATTTAACTGCCTTCCAGTTCGAAACCCGCCCTAAGGTGGACTTGGTAATGAGTCACGTATCCATCCTTAATGGATCCGACTTCCTATAACTAGACGGCTGAAAGATTAGCCTGACGCAAATCAAGGTCAACGTCCAACCGGTTTGCGACGTGCTATTGGTAGCGAGGCAAAGACACTCATTGGGAAGCAAACCCGGCGAAAGATCATGAGTTTCTTCGAGCGTCTAAAGACAGCAGCATCCGCCGAGTGGCGGGCCTACACCGAGCACCCGTTCACGAACGGGTTGGCAGACGGTTCGCTCGCCGAAGCGGCGTTTCGTCACTACCTCGTTCAGGACTACCTGTTCCTCACCGAGTTTGCTCGCGCCTACGCGCTCTCCGTCTACAAGTCGCCCAAGCTCGCTGACATGCGCGAAGCGGCGGCCGGCCTCTCGGCCATCCTCGACATCGAGATGAACCTGCATGTGAAGCTCTGCGCCGGCTGGGGCCTGTTGGCCAGCGATCTTGAACAAACCCCTCCGGCGGTCGAGATGCTGGCCTATACACGCTACGTGCTCGACGCGGGAATGCGCGGTGATCTGCTGGCACTCAAGGTGGCGCTTGCCCCCTGCGTGATCGGCTACGCGGAGATCGCGGCGCGGCTCGCCTCGCGACCTGGTGCGCTCGCTGCAACGAACCCATATCGCGTTTGGATCGCCGAGTATGCCGGTGCACCATACCAGGAGGTCGCGGCGAAAGCGCGGGCGCACCTGGAAGATCTCGCCGATCTCTACGCCACGCCGGCCCGCGAGGCAGAACTGATCGTGATCTTCAAGGAAGCTACCCGGCTCGAAGCCGACTTCTGGGAAATGGGCTGGCGTGCGGGTCACCGCGTTGAATAGCTGACGCGTTTTTCTGATGGCGGACGGGCAGAACTACCCAGCCTTCCGCTGACGGGCCGGGCGCTTCGTCTCCTTGGCGGCGCCCTTGGTTTTGGCTTCACTCTTGCCTTCGCCCTTGCCGGAAATAGCCATCAGCATTTCTCGCTGGCCCGATGCCTCCTTGGGCTTTTGACCCTTGGCCGCCTGCGGTGCCGACTTGCCGGCGGTGCTCAGGCTCTTGCGGAGCGCATCCAGCAGATTGACGACGTTGCCGGTATCGCGCTGCTTCACTGCGTTGCGTACCGGCTCGCCCTTGCGCTTCGCGTGGAGGAATTCACAGGGGCAGTCACAGGAAATGACGGGAGACCGGGTTGTCCCGATCACCTGTCCGGCGTGACGCACTTGGGCCAACCACTTGGGCCAATCCTGGATTTCGATGGGGGTTATAGATTTGATTTGGGTAAGGGGAGAACGGAATTTTTTTTGAAAACATGACTGGACAGGCAAATCACCAGAGTGAGCCGTTCCGACAAATCAGTCTTACTCATAAGTCCGCAGGGCGGATTGGCAGGTCGCGCAAATGTGCGTCCCAACGCAGCTCTCTTTCTGAAAGCTCGCGCCGCGTAAATCTTCGTGAACTGGCCCCGGATATTTGTATTTCTGCATCGTTCGGCCGCATTGTACGCTTCTTTCATGAAACTCGGAAAATAATGCCAGGTCGTAAGGGAGATGGACATGACAGTTTCAACGGAACGTGCCGTTCTTGCCGGCGGTTGCTTCTGGGGTGTGCAGGATCTATTGCGCCGGTATCCCGGCGTGATTTCAACCAGGGTGGGCTACACCGGCGGCGAGGTGCCGAACGCGACCTATCGCAATCACGGCAATCACGCGGAAGCCATCGAGATCATCTTTGATCCGCAGGTCATCAGCTATCGCAGCCTGCTGGAATTTTTTTTCCAGATCCACGATCCGACCACGTTGAACCGCCAGGGCAACGATCAGGGAGCGAGCTACCGGTCGGCTATCTTCTATACCAATGAGGAGCAGAGGCGGATCGCGGAAGACACCATGGCCGATGTCGATGCTTCCGGCCTTTGGCCGGGCAAGGTTGTCACCGAGGTTGCGCCGGCCGGACCATTCTGGGAGGCCGAACCCGAGCATCAGGATTATCTGGAGCGTTACCCGGACGGCTACACGTGTCACTTCATTCGGCCCGACTGGAAGCTGCCGAACAGGGTGGAGAAATCTGAATCAGGCGCGCGCGGAGTGACGGCCGCGTGACCAAAGGCTCCGATCTTCTGGTGGCTGCCCTCGAGAACGAGGGCGTCGCGTGCATCTTCGCGATCCCCGGCGAAGAAAATCTCGACGTGCTGGAGTCGCTGCGGCGCTCGAAGATCAAGCTCGTGCTGACGCGGCACGAGCAGGCTGCCGGCTTCATGGCGGCCACCTACGGGCGTCTCACCGGACGCGCGGGCGTCTGCCTGACGACGCTCGGCCCCGGTGCGCTCAATCTGACGACGAGCGCCGCCTACGCGCATCTGGGCGCGATGCCGATGGTCATGATCACCGGACAGAAGGCGATCCGCAGCAGCCGGCAAGCGCGCTTCCAGATCGTCGACATTGTCGCGACCATGCGACCGCTCACCAAGATGGCGACCCAGATCGTCTCGGCGCAGAGCATTCCGACCCTGGTTCGTGACGCCTTCCGGGTTGCGCAGCAGGAGCGGCCGGGCCCGGTTCATCTCGAACTGCCGGAGGATATCGCGGCCGAAGATGCTGCAGCCGAGATCATTCCCCCGCATGTCGTCGAGCTGCCGGTTGCGCCGGCGGCGGCGATCGAACGCGCCGCCGCCATGATCATTGGCGCCAAAAGGCCACTCGTCATGCTGGGCGCCGCGGCGAGCCGCCCGCACCTCGCCGAGCCGTTATCGGCATTCGTGCGACGTGCCGGAATTCCGTTCTTCAATACCCAGATGGGGAAGGGCGCCGTCAATGCGGGCTCCAACCTCTACATCGGCACGGCCGCGCTGTCGGAGCGGGATGGGGTTCACGAGGCGATCGACCGCGCCGACCTGATTGTCTCGATCGGCCACGATACCGTCGAGAAGCCGCCTTTCCTGATGGGCCACAATGGACCGCAGGTCATCCATGTCGGTGCGACGCCGGCGACGGTGGAACAGGTATACTTCCCGCAAGCGGAGATCGTCGGAGATGTCGGCGCCAGCCTCGCGGCTCTCGCCGGCCGCCTGGAGGGCAAACTCCCCAATGCCTCGGCATTGCTGGGTTTGCGGGAAGCGATTCTGGCGCGGCTCGCAGAGCGTTCGACCGAGGACCGGTTTCCGCTGACGCCTCAGCGCATCGTGCACGACGTCCGCCAGGTCATCCCGCCGGACGGCATCGTTGCTCTCGACAACGGCATGTACAAGATCTGGTTCGCCCGCAACTATCGCACCAGCGTCGCCAATACGCTGCTGCTCGACAACGCGCTGGCGACGATGGGAGCGGGTCTTCCTTCGGCGATCGCGGCCTCGCTGATAAATCCGGACCGGCGCGTGCTCGCCGTCTGCGGCGACGGCGGCTTCATGATGAATTCCCAGGAGCTTGAGACGGCGGTGCGGCTCAAGCTGAACCTCGTCGTACTCGTGCTGGAGGATCACGCCTACGGGATGATCCGATGGAAACAGGAAGTCGACGGGTTTTCCGACTTCGGACTGGACTTCGGTAATCCGGACTTCGTCGCGTATGCGAAGTCATATGGCGCCAAGGGCTCCCGCGCCGGCAGCGCCAGCGAATCCCCGACGATGCTGGAAGCGGCCTTCCGGGAAGGCGGTGTGCATCTGGTCGTGGCGCCGATCGACTACAGCGAAAATATGCGCGTGCTCGTGCGTGAACTGCATTCGGTGTAGTTACGTCGAATTGTAGCCCGGATGGAGCGCAGCGCAATCCGGGGTGGCTCGTAACGGCAATAGCCGGATTGCGGTGCTCGACATGGACGTGACCTCAATACATTGCAATTATCGCAATCGGAGCTCCGATCAACATGAGCCTGCCGAACACTCCATTCGACCCGGCGCGCGAGGCAGCCCTGGTAACCGGTGCGGGAAATGGCATCGGCCATGCCATCGCCCAAGCCTTAATCGGCGAAGGCGTGCGAAGCCGTGAAACTGCAGCGGGCGAACAGAAGCCGCCGTATTGAGGGTAGCCCGGATTTCGCTCCGCTTCGGCCATAGCCATTTGGCTGGCGACGGCGTGTAGTCTGGTGTAAGGGCTGCGCGGCAACGATTTGTTTGAAATACCGGCTGTGGTTCGATTCTAACATTCGCATTCCGTCTCAGTTGGCGTCGTTGCGAATGTTACAATCGAAGGACCACTAGAATCCCTTTCGGAGCTGCCCGTGAACGAGACACTGGTTTCAACCTGTCAGATGTTCCTTGTCCCGCTGACGATCCTGTTCGCAGCCGTTGGCGTCGCCAACACGCGATTTGTAAAGCTGCTGGTGTGCCTATTGGGCGTCGCGATTGCCGCGCTGTGGATCTATCGCGTGTGGCTTTGGACCGGGCTGTCGCTGCTCGACCGCCGCACCGGCGTCGGCCTCGCCGGACTGTTCGCGTTCTGCTGGGTGCTGACACTGCTGAATCAACTGAAGAGCATGATCTCGCAGCGGTGATAGATCAAAAGAGGACGTGGGGAATGCCGGGTGCCCATCCGGTCGTGCCGCAAGGCGGCGAGGAATGTGAGCGTTTGCCAATGCCGTGCGACGCCTGTCCGCGCAGGCGCTGTCCTCTCTGCCTCCAACCATGGGTGCGGACGATGTTGGTCTTGGCCCAGGTCTCATCGATGAAGACGCCGTCGATAGTCCACGAATAACAGGGAGGGCGTCAGCGAAAAATTCAGGACGCCCGGAGGACAGGCGCCCTCGATGGAGCACAGGTACTTCTCGTTGGCGCCCCAGCGATGACAACAGGGCAAATACTGCTCTTACTTGGATCCGGTGGCCTGTCATCCCGTTGCAAATCCTGAGGGTATACCGTTGTTGTCCGAAGATGATTTTGAAAGCAGTCTCGAAACCGTTCGCGAGGCGGCGGCCGGATCAATTGAGGGGGTCTTCGGTCCCGCCTCACTGACCTGGCGGGTCGACCGCGAGGCGGCCGTCTTCCTTGGCGCCGGCCGCGCCTTGTTGCTTCAGTTGGCGCATCCCTGGGTCGCCGCTGCCATCGCCGAGCATTCCCGGACTTTTGCTGATCCGATTGCCCGGTTCCACCAAACGTTCGACACTGTTTTCACGATGGTGTTTGGCACGCGCGATCAGGCGCTGGCTGCGGCCCGGCGACTGCATCGGCGTCATGCCGCGGTGACAGGAATGTTGCCGTGGACGGCTGGCTGCTTCGCCGCGGGCACTCAATACCGCGCCAATGAGGTCTCGGCGCTAAGGTGGGTGCACGCCACGCTCGTGGAGACCGCCTTGTTGACACATGATCTCGTCTTGCCTGCGCTCCCGGATAGCGAGCGTGAAAAATACTGGGTCGAGGCCCGGCTGTTCGCGGCCTTATTCGGCGTTCGGCAAGCCGATTTACCATCAAACTGGACGTCGTTCATTGCCTACAATGAGGCGATGTTGCGGTCGGATCTTCTCACTGTTAGCCCCGCCGCCCGCGAGATAGCTGAGCAAATCTTCTCCGGGCGCGCGACAAAATTGCGCGCGCCGAAGTGGTATCTAGCGCTGACGACCCACTTGCTGCCAGAGCGATTACGCGGAGAATTCGGATTGGTCTTCGGCGAACGTGAACAGCGTCGCATGAACTTGGCGCTCGCGCTGATCCGGCGGCTCTATCCTCGGCTTCCAATGCGCATACGAGCCGTGGGCCCTTATCAGGAGGCCCTGGCGCGCTTGCAAGGCGAGAGGCAGCCCGACTTGGCGGTGCGTTGGCTCAACAGAGTTTGGATCGGCCGGCCGATGATGGAATAGAATCGCGGAATGGATCGCAAGCCAGATAACAGAAGCCTGCCGATGGGAGCAGCTTTCCCCATTGGCTCCCCCTTGAGTCATGGCGGGGCATCTTGAATCGGAACTTCCGTTTTTGGGGGCGGGCTCAATTGGTCAGCGCAACACTCTAATCTTTTAGCAAAGATGGAGTGTGGGCATGAAACAGCGACGTCGCATTTATTACTCGACCGCTCAGCGGTCTGAGATCTGGGATCGCTGGCAAGCCGGCGAGCCGATGAGTTCGATCGGACGCCGATTTGACCGGGAGTCCTCGTCGGTCTTCTCTGTGATCTCGCCAACCGGTGGCATACGTCCTCCCGATCGGCACCGTGCCAAACAGGCGCTCGGCCTTTCTGAACGAGAGGAAATCTCTCGATGGCTCAGCATGCGCTGCTCGTTGCG
>NZ_JNIJ01000061.1 GCF_000701345.1 Bradyrhizobium sp. URHD0069
TCTTGTTGCGCTTGACATAGGGCTTGACGTGTTGCGGCGCCATCAGCTTCACCTCATGGCCTAGCTTGCGTAACTTCCGCGCCCAGTCATGCGCTGCGCCGCACGCCTCCATTCCAATCACCGTCGGCGGCAGCTTGGCAAAAAACACCAACACCTCGTTGCGCCGAAGCCGCTTGCGCAACCCCGGCCGCTCCGCGGCATCGACCCCATGCAGCTGAAAAATATGCTTCGACGTATCCATTCCAATGCGGATAATCTGGTCCACGGACGGCTCCCTTGTCTGAGATTTGCAACAACCTCATTCTGGCACACTGATGCCGTAGGGGGCCGTCCACCCCATCAGCCGCGGCCGTTGTTGTTGGAAAGAGAGATAACCACCAGCGTGTAAAATCATTACCGCTGGTGGTTATGGGTCCCTGCTTTCGCAGGGACGACGCTGAACTACCCCAGCGCCCGCAGCTCGCGCCGCAGCACCTTTCCTGTGGCGGTCATCGGCAACGAGTCCGCGAATTGCACGTAGCGCGGATATTCGTGGGCGGCGAGCTGCACTTTGACGAAATCCTGGATTTCGCGCGCCAGCGCGTCGCTTGGCGCAAACCCCGGCCGCAATACGATCCAGGCCTTGATCGCTTCGGTGCGGATCGGATCGGGAATTCCGACCACCGCCGACAGCGCCACCGCCGGATGCTTCAGCAAGGTGTGCTCGATCTCCGACGGCCCGATGCGATACCCCGCACTGGTGATGACGTCGTCCTCGCGGCTGACGTACCAGAAGTAGCCGTCCGCATCCTGTTTGCCGAGATCGCCGGTGAGCAGGAACTCGCCGGCATATTTTTTTGCGGTCGCTTCCGGATTGCTCCAGTATTCGATCATGGTGCACGGGTTCGGCTGGCGCACGCCGACAATGCCGCGCTCGCCCTGCGGCACTTCTTCGCCGCGCTCGTTGACGATGCGAACGTCAAAGCCCGGCGTCGCGCGGCCCATCGATCCCGGACGGATCGGAAACAGCCGCGCATTGTTGCCGACCACGAGATTGCATTCGGTCTGGCCGTATACCTCGTGGGCATCGATGCCAAACGTGGTGCGCACCCAGTCCAGCAGTTCGGCGCCAAGTGATTCGCCGCCTGTCAGCATGCTGCGCAGCTTTACGCCGGAATGCTTGACCCCGACCTGCCGCATCAGCTTCAACGCAGTCGGCGGCAGGAATACGTTGCGCACATGATGATCGGCCATCAGCTGCATCGCGGCCTGCGGTTCGAATTTCCTGGCGCGATGCCCGACCACGGGCACGCCATGATACCAGGCCGGAAACAGCGCATCGAACAATCCGCCGATCCACGCCCAGTCGGCCGGCGTCCACATCACGTCATCGGCTTTGGGGAGGAAATCATGCACCATCTCGACATTCGGCAGATGGCCGAGCAGCACGCGATGGGCGTGCAGCGCGCCTTTCGGATTTCCCGTCGTGCCCGAGGTGTAGATGATGATCGCGGGATCGTCGGCGGAGGTATCGACGCTGGCAAATTGTTCGGACGCTGTTTCGATCGACGACCAGAACGATTTGGCGCCGGCGTGGACGGCGTCGCTGGTGACGTAAATATCCTGCAGGTAAGGCAGCCGGTCGCGAATTTTCGTCAGCTTCTCCCACCCGCTCTCGTCGGTCACGATCGCCTTGGCGCCGGAATTGGCGAGACGAAACTCCAGCGCGTCCTCCCCGAACAACGTGAACAACGGCACCGACACCAGGCCGGAGCGAAACGCCGCGAGATGCACTATCGGCAGCTCCAGCGATTGCGACAGGAACACCGCGACGCGATCGCCGCGCACAAGGCCGTCGGCCTTCAGCACATTGGCAAACGCGCAGGACAGCGCCCGCATCTCGTCGAACGAGGTGCGCTGCGCAGCGCCGTCCTCATCGACATAGATCAGCGCCAGCCGGTTCGTGCCGTCGGCATGGCGATCGCAGCAGGCGCTCGCGATGTTGAACCGCGCCGGCACGTTCCAGCGGAAGTCGCGGTAGAGCTTTGCGTAATCGGCGGTCTCGGTGAGCATGAGAATGGCTTTCGAATTTTTCACACTCTACCAAAAATAGCAGCGTCGTCCCCGCGAAAGCGGGGACCATACGCCGCGGCCTGGCGACCCATGGGCGGCAGCCCGCGGCCGCTCACCCGAACCGCGGCAAGCGCGCCTTCATCAGGCTGCTGGGATCAGCGTCTCGCCCGCTCCATCGCAAGTTCCGCCTCAAGGCTTGCGACATCGCGATAAATCGAAGCCACGGCAAGCACGCGTCCGCCGCTCTTGTATTGCAGCAGACAATCCTTCGCAGCGATATCGCCGTCCACAGCGATTGCGTCCCACTTCTCGGCGTGACCGACATAGTTGATCGGCACATCGTAATGCTGGCTCCAGAAAAACGGCACGGCATCGAAGACTTCGCGTTGTCCCAGCATGTTGCGTGCGGCGGTCTGGCCCTGGCGTTCCGCCACCACCCAGTGTTCGACGCGAATAGGTTCGCCGGAATGCGGATCGGGCCAGCGTGCAATATCGCCCGCCGCATAGATGCCGGGGATGCTGGTTTCGAGATAAGCATTCACCGTGACGCCGCGATCGATTGCAAGCCCGGCCTTTTCGGCCAAGGCGAGGCGCGGCCGAACGCCAACCCCGACCACCACAACATCGGCCTCGAGCACGCTACCGCTCTTTAGCGTCGCGCGCTTGCCATCGATCGCAGTTACCGTATCGCCCAGGTGAAAGACGACGCCGTGCTCTTCATGCAGCGCACGAACGAAATCGCCCATCTCGGGTCCGAGCACGCGTTCCATCGGCCGCTGTTCCAGCCCGACGACGTGGACCTCGATATCCCTGGCACGCAACGACGCCGCAACCTCAAGCCCGATAAAACTTGCACCGATCACAAGCGCGCGGCGCGCGCCGTTCGCGGATGCAATAATCGTGCGGCAATCGTCCAGCGAGCGCAACACATGGACATGGGGCTGGTCCGCGCCTGATATCGGCAGACGAACCGGTTCCGCGCCGGTCGCGAGCAGCAACCGGTCGTAGGGAACGGCTTCGCCGCTGGCGAGCACCACGTTCCTGGCCTTGGTATCGATCGATGTGACCTCGGTGTTGAGCCGCAAATCGATAGAAGTTTCGGCGTAAAAATCGTCCGACCGCAATGGCAGCCAGTCCTCCTGCGCGGTGCCGGCGAGATAGTCCTTCGACAGGTTCGGCCGATCCACCGGTCCCGCCGCCTCAGTGCTCAGCATCACGATGCTGCCGCGATAGTCTTGCCGTCGGAGCATCTCGGCGGCGGCAAATCCCGCCGCGCCGCCCCCAACAATTACGATCCGGGCAGGCGCATCGACAGAACCTTTCACGCGAGGTTTAGGTTGCTCGCGTTTTTGCCGGACGAAAATGCGATTGCCTTCGTGCTCGATCTTCCAAACCGCGATCGAATTTAAGGCCGGAGCGCGGGCGGCTTCCCCGGTGCGCAAGTCGAAACAGGCGTGGTGCCAGGGACAACGGATGCTCTCGCCGTCCACGAGGCCTTCGGCGAGCGGGCCATGATAGTGGCTGCAGTGGGCGTCGATGGCGAAAATCTCGGATCCCGAACGCACCAGCAAAACGTCTTCATCGCCAACGTGGCCGAGCAGGGTCGCGCCGGCGAATTCGGACAGGGAGATACCCTGAGACAGATCGGGACCGGCGGGTGGGGCTTGTTGATCAGCCATGTCTTTACCTCCGCTTGGTCCTAAAATTACCCCGTGAGCGCCGCCTTCACCATACCGCTGGCCTTGCCGAAATCCATCTGCCCAGCGTACTTCGCCTTCAACGCGCCGATCACCTTGCCCATGTCCTTGATCCCGGCGGCGTTGGTCTCGGCGATCACGGCCGCGATTGCCGCCTTCACGTCGTCCTCCGACATCTGTTTCGGCAGGTAGGCGGAGATGATCGCAATCTCCTCGCGCTCCTGCGCGGCGAGTTCGGAGCGGCCACCTTTGTCGTACAACTCGACGGATTCCTGGCGCTGCTTGATCATCTTCTGGAACACGCCGAGCAGGTCGGCGTCGCTGAGCGGCGGCTTGCCTTGCCCGCGCGCCTCGATGTCGGCGTTCTTGATGGTCGAATTGACCATGCGCAGCGTGGAAAGCTTGCGCTCCTCCTTGGCCCGCATCGCGTCCTTGACCGCGTTGTTGATGTCGTCGCGCAGCATTGTCCTGTCCTCTCGCGAGCCTAAGGCCGCATCCCCGGATGCACCTGATCTAGGCGTTTCCTGTCAGTGAGACAACACTAGTGTCCCGCTTCCGAAGTTCGTACACCATTGCGGCGCCCCTGATACGAACTTCGGAAACAAAGGGGGCACTGGCAAACCAATGATTCCAGTGCCGCTTTTCGATTTGAAGTTCCTGGTGCGAATGTGCGGCATCGCTGCAGGAACTTCTCAAATCGGCGGCACTAGTTCCGCAGCCATTCGAGCAGAGCTTCGATGGTAGCTTGCGGTCTTTCGGGCTGGGGGGAATGGCCGCAATCCGGAATGATGACCAGTTTGGCGCCTGCGATGCCTTCCGCCATTTCCTTCGACAGCGTATTCGGTATCAGCATGTCCCGATCGCCCGTCAGCACCAAAGTGGCACATTTGATGGCTGCCATCGTCGGCCGAGAATCCACCCGCGCAATGATCGCGGTCTGGTTATTGATGAAGCCCTCGGCTCGAACATCATCACCCATGTCGTGAAAAAGCCGCCGCAAGTCCGCTTCGCCCGCGCGGGAGGGGTGCACCATTAGCGGGACCAATTCGTCGATTACGTCGTGAAGGCCGCCATCGCGAGCGCGGGCGATCAGCGCGCGCCGCCTCGCGCTGGCCTCGGCGGCATCCGGTCGTGCCTGCGTATTGATCAGCGCCAGCTTCGCCACCCGCTCTGCCGCCTGCCGCATGATTTCGAAGGCGATGTAGCCGCCCATCGAATGGCCGGCCAGCGCAAACCGCGGCGGCGCTTCGGCCAAGATCCGCCGCGCGATCATGGCCATATTGTCGTCGCGGATGTGGTTGGCCACGGTTACCGGGCCAAATCGCCACAGCGCAGGAATAATGGGCGCGTATATTCGCGGGGACGACACCAGGCCCGGAATGAGCAGAATCGGCAGCGAATTGTCCATGCTCGTCTCCGGGGATCGGGTCGCTTTTCAGGGGAAATTGGCCTCGCGCAGGAAACTGCAGATTAGAACCCCCTCACCTTCTGTCAAATATGCGCAAACCTCATGTGAATCCGCGACTTCCGGCTTTGACGCATGCGCATGCGAAGACTATGTAATGCGCTCATGACAACAACAGAAAACGCCTCAGCCTGGCCGGACCATAAACCGACCGCGCTCCTCGTGCTTGCCGATGGCACCGTGCTGGAGGGCTTCGGCCTCGGCGCGGAAGGCCAGGCGGTCGGCGAAGTCTGCTTCAACACCGCGATGACCGGCTACGAGGAGATCCTCACCGATCCCTCCTATGCCGGGCAGCTCATCACCTTCACCTTCCCGCATATCGGCAACGTCGGCACCAATGACGAAGACATCGAGACGGTGAACATGGCGGCGACGCCGGGCGCGCGCGGCGTGATCCTGCGCGCGGCGATCACCGACCCCTCGAACTACCGCGCCACGCGGCATCTCGACCAATGGCTGAGGACGCGCGGCATCATCGGCCTTTCCGGTATCGATACCCGTGCGCTGACCGCGCTGATCCGCAGCAAGGGCATGCCAAACGCCGTCATCGCGCACGCCAAGGACGGCCAGTTCGATCTGCACGGGCTGAAGGAAGAAGCACGCGAATGGCCCGGCCTCGAAGGCATGGACCTGGTGCCGATGGTAACGTCGGGCCAGCGCTTCACCTGGGACGAAACGCCCTGGGTGTGGGAAAAAGGCTTTGGCCGGCAGACTGAGCCGGAGTTCAACGTCGTCGCCATCGACTACGGCATCAAGCGCAACATCCTGCGGCTGCTCGCCGGCGAAGGCTGCAAGGTCACGGTGGTGCCGGCGACGACATCAGCCGAAGACATTTTGGCGATGAAGCCCGACGGCGTGTTCCTTTCCAATGGCCCCGGCGATCCCGCCGCGACCGGCAAATACGCGGTGCCGGTGATCCAGCAGGTGATCTCGTCGGGCACGCCGACATTCGGCATTTGCCTGGGCCATCAGATGCTGGGCCTGGCCGTCGGCGCCAAGACCAAAAAGATGCATCAGGGCCATCACGGCGCCAATCATCCGGTCAAGGACGAGACCACCGGCAAGGTGGAAATCACCTCGATGAACCACGGTTTCGCGGTGGATCAGGCGACCTTGCCAAAAGGCGCGACGCAAACCCATATATCGCTGTTCGACGGCTCCAATTGCGGCATTCAGCTTGAGGGAAAGCCGGTATTCTCGGTGCAATATCACCCGGAAGCCTCGCCCGGCCCGCGCGACTCGCATTATCTGTTCAAGCGGTTCGCCGAACTGATGCGGGCGAAGAAAAGCGCGTAGGCTCTCCGACGTTCCCGGGATGCTGCGCGGCGCACCGCAGAAAAGGCGCTGCACCGCGTCCGGGACACGATACCGCCCATGTTGCGGGCAGCGCGGCCGTTTCGTATGATGGCCATCATTGCAAGCCGCGCCGCAGGACGGACTCCCATGGACGAACAAATTGCCCCCAAGACCGAATACGGCGTGACGCTGCCTGAAATCATGGCTTCGATGGCGGGCATCGATTTCGTCCGCGCCATCTTTGATGGTAGATTGCCGAGGCCGCCGATCATGCAGACCATCGAACCGTTCGATTCAATCGCCGAGCCGGGCGTTGTCGTGATGCACAGCATCCCCGGCTTCCGGCATTACAATCCGATCGGCTCGGTGCATGGCGGCTATGCTGCGACGTTGCTGGATTCCGTGATGGGCCTCGCGATCCATACCGTGATGCCGGCGGGGACCGGCTACACCACCCTCGAATTCAAGATCAGCTTCATCAAGGGCTTGACGGAAGGCACCGGGCCGGTGCGCAGCGAAGGCCGCACGCTCAACGTCGGTCGTCGCGCCGCGACCGCCGAAGGGCGCATCACCGATGCCAAGGGTCGTTTGCTGGCCCATGGCACCACCACTTGTCTGGTGTTTGAGATGCCAACAGAAACGACGAAGGGAACGTGAGCGGCTGAGACAGGTTTAATCCACGCGCATCTTCAACCGCTGGAGAATGGTCATGTCGGTCGTCAACGAGGATATCGAACCGGTTGCCTTCTTTTTTGAAGACGACGGCCTCGTCCCGAACAACCCGATGCCGTTTTTGGTGTACAGGCAGGCGGTCGACGTCGACAACGACCACCCCGAGAAAACCATCGAGGGACTGTTCGGCGCCAATGGCTGGGGCGACATGTGGCGCAACGGCATCTTCGACTATTTGCATTACCACGCTACGGTTCATGAAGCGCTCGGCGTGGCGCGCGGCCATGCCCGGGTGAGGTTCGGCGGCGACGCTGGCCAAGAGCTTGAAATTGGTGCGGGCGACGTCGCCATCCTGCCCGCGGGCACCGGGCATCAGTGCCTGTCTGCCAGCCGGGATTTTTGCGTCATCGGCGCCTATCCGCCGGGCGCCAAGATGCACGTCACACTGCCGACGCCGGAGAATCACGCGAAGGCGTTGGAGACCATTCCGGCCGTGAAGCTGCCGCCGGCCGATCCGGTGTTGGGAGAGGATGGGCCGCTGGTGAAGCTGTGGAAGCTCGGCTGACCGTTCGGCCAATTGTCACCGTAACGCCTCCCGACCGTGAGATAATTAAAAAGCGCAAGAAAATCGCGAGAACAAACCCGCCGGCAAGCACACAGCACGACAAGCTAGAGGCACAAAATGCTGGCCATGACTGGCTCCCATCTGTCGCTTGTGCTAGTGTAATACTGGTGAGGGTCGCCGAAAGTCGCTCTTTAACCCGTTAGCTTTATAGCATCTTTTTCAAGCATCTTGTCTCGTATCTGCATACGCCCTGTGGCGTTTTATGCAGCCACGTCGCGCATTCTTTTGCATACGCGATCTATCTCGCAGCGGAGCGAGAGTGCTTCCAAGTCGTTCCACCGCACTTTTTGCGAAGGAATGGATCTCATGCGCATCACCAACTTGCATCAGATTTCCGCGATGGTGCCTCCGGCGATGAAAAAAGCGGGCTGAAGAGCCGCGCGTGGCGACGATTGCACAAATAAACAAATAACAAGTCAGAGAGGGAGTATTTCGACATGTTCCGAGGAATCGTGAAGCTGACATTGTTTCTCTGCCTAAGTGCATCGGCCGCGCCCACTGCGCTGGCCCAGGGCGCGGCTCCGGCAATCACCGAGCAGGAGGCCCACGCCATCGCGGTGGACGCCTATGTCTACTTCTACTCCATCATGTCGATGGACGTCTCCCGCAAGCAATTCACCAACCTGCCACCGGGCAAAGAATTTGGCAAAGGCCCGATGAACATGTTCGTCAACGTGCCCGAATATCCACCGGCCGATTTCAAGGGTGTTGTTCGTTCCAATTTCGACACGCTGTATTCCATCGCCTGGCTCGACATGAGCAAAGAGCCTGTCGTCATCTCGGTTCCGGATACCAGTGGACGTTACTATCTTCTGCCGATGCTCGACATGTGGACCGATGTCTTTGCCTCGCCGGGCTGGCGAACGACGGGCACCAAGGCCGGGACCTTTTTGGTGACGCCCGCAGGCTGGAGGCCGGATTTGCGCGACAGGTTCGCCGAGGAGTTCCAGCTTCCGAAGGATACCCAGCGCATCGAAGCGCCAACGCCTTATGTCTGGGTGATCGGCCGGACCAAGACCGACGGTCCGGCGGACTACGATGCCGTCCACAAGATCCAGGCCGGCTACAAGGTCAGCCTGCTTTCCGAATTCGGCAGAACGCCCAAGCCGGTCGAATTCAAGCCGGACCCCAGCGTCGATATGAAGACGCCGCCAAAGGTCCAGGTCGATACCATGACGGCCGGTGTGTATTTTGCCTATGCCGCGGAACTGCTCAAGCTTCATCCACCTCACATCACCGACCAGCCGATCATCGCGCAGATGAAGAAAATCGGCATCGAGCCTGGCAAAAGCTTTGATATCGGCAAGATCGATCCGATCTTGCAGCGAGCGCTCGAGACAGCACCGCAGGACGGCCAGAAGCTGATGGCTTGGAAGGTGCCGACGCTGGCGCGGGTGGCGAATGCCTGGTCGATGAACACCGACACCATGGGTGTATACGGCAATTATTATCTGAAGCGGGCGATCGTCTCACAACTGGGACTCGGCGCGAACCTCCCCGAGGACGCCATCTATCCGCTCAATCTCGGCGACGAGTCCGGCAAGCCGCTCGACGGCGTAAACAAATACACGATCGCGTTTGAAAAGGGCGCTGCTCCGCCGGTCAACGCGTTCTGGTCGATCACGCTTTACGACCAGGAAGGATTCCAGGTCGGCAACGTGCTGAACCGCTTCGCCGTCAGCAGCTGGATGCCGTTCAAGTACAACCCGGATGGTTCGCTTGACCTCTATTTCCAGAACGAGAGCCCTGGAAAAGCCATGGAAGCCAACTGGCTTCCCGCGCCAAAGGGACCATTCAATCTGACCATGCGCCTGTACGCTCCGAAGTCCGAGGCGCTGACCGGAAAATGGAACCCCCCGCCAGTCGTGAAGACGCAGGGAACAGTGGGTTTATCGGCTCAGTAAAAATTGAGTGAGCGGCGGCCCTTCGGCGCCGGCGGAGCCGAAGGTCCTCCCGACGGCGAAGCAACTGCTCACGCCGCGTTGCTGCCTTCCTGGCGGCTGGCTTCGAACAGGAACCAGGTGCGGCGCTCGGTTTCGTCGATGAAGGTTTCGAGCAATCCGGCGGTGCCGGAGTCCTCGTGCTCGTCGGCGAGCTGGTGGGCTTTGCGCATCGCGGCGGCGATGTGCTTGTTGTCCTCCATCAGTTCGCGAAGCATCTCGCGCGGCGGCACGTAGTCGTTATTGTTGTCCTTGATGGTCTGCAGTTTGCTGACCTGCCCGATCGAGCGCAGCGTGGTACCGCCCAATTTGCGCACGCGCTCGGCAAGCTGATCGGTGGTGGCGAAGATCGCGTCCGATTGCTCGTCGAGCATCACATGATAATCGTGGAAATGCCGTCCGCTGACATGCCAGTGGAAATTCTTGGTTTTCAGATAGAGCGCGAAGGCGTCGGCCAGCAACGTGTTGAGCGCCGCCGAAACCTTGTCCACCGCGGCCTGCGGCAGGTCAGTGGGCGTATCGAGATCGGGGGAGACTTTGTCGGACTTGGCTTTGCTCACGAGACACCTCCCTGTTAGGAAAAATCGGACGTTGACGGCATGGACACTGGTCGCCGGAAGCTCTAACGCATCATCCGTGCGCCGGTTCCGTTGACCGGAACCCCCGTTTTTACCGGACACCGAGGCGATGGAAGACTGGATCGATTACTACGATTCAACGCATACAATTTATGTAAGCAAGCGGCATCGCGACCTGCATTTCGAAATAATTGCCAAGGACATCATCGGCTGCATCTCCTCAAAGGACGCGGTGGTATTGGATTATGCCTGCGGCGAAGCACTGTCGGCAGGCAAGGTCGCAGACGCCTGCGGCAAGCTCTACCTGGCGGAGCCCGCACCTGGCGTACGCGGCCGGCTAATCGCGCGTTTTGCCCCGAACACGAAAATCAGGGTGCGTTCGCTGGATGATTTGCGGAAAATGGCTGAGAAGTCGGTCGATCTCGTGGTGATGAATTCAGTCGCCCAATACATGACACCCGGCGAACTCGATTCGGCATTCGCGGTCATTCGGCAACTGTTGAAACCCGGCGGCCGCCTGGTTTTAGGCGATATCCTGCGCCCCGAGGTCGGCATGATCCGGGATATCATTGCGCTTTTGCGCTTCGCGCTGACCCATGGCTTTCTCAGGGACGCGCTGATCGGACTGATCAGCACCGCGCTGTCGGACTATCGGCAATTGCGAGCGCGGGTCGGCCTGCAGCGCTACAGCGAGGCCGAGATGGTTGCGAAGCTCGCGGCCGCCGGATTTACCGCCTCGCGGGCGCATTTCAATATCGGCCACAATCCGTGGCGAATGACGTTCGTCGCCCGGCACGCGTTCTCGCCCACCGATTAGGGTTGATTAGGGTTAATGGGCGGCAGGCATGGCCCGCCGTGGAATAATGGGTGATGATCGGATCGGCCCGGTGGCGGAAAGCGTCGACGCGAGAGCAGTGCATCGCTCTATATCCTGGTTCAAATCCAGGCCGGGCCTCCAATTTTCCCCGACGAATGCCGGTTGATGGCGCGTTTAAGGCTCTTTCGCGGTTGCGGAATCTGGTCTAAAGACCACCCGCGCGCGAGGTTGATCCCAAGCGCCGGGTGTAAGGGACGCGCGGTATGCGCGCCCTTTTTTTGTGCCCAATTCCCTGTCCGTGAGACTTGATGCCCAAAAGAACCGACATCTCCACCATCCTGATCATCGGCGCCGGTCCCATCGTGATCGGACAGGCCTGCGAATTCGATTATTCGGGCACCCAGGCGGTCAAGACGCTGAAAGACGAGGGCTATCGTATCGTCCTCGTCAATTCCAATCCGGCCACGATCATGACCGATCCGGAATTGGCGGACGCCACCTATATCGAGCCGATCACTCCGGAAATCGTCGCCAAGATCATCGAGAACGAGCGTTACGTCATACCCGGCGGCTTTGCCCTGCTGCCGACCATGGGCGGACAGACCGCGCTGAACTGCGCGCTCTCGCTGCGCCGGCAAGGAACCCTTGCAAAGTTCGACGTCGAGATGATCGGCGCCACCGCTGACGCCATCGACAAGGCGGAGGACCGCGGCCGGTTTCGCGAGGCCATGACCCGGATCGGGCTCGAGACGCCGCGCTCGATCCAGACCAAAAACCTGCCGGATGCGCTGCGCGCGCTCGACAGCATCGGCCTGCCCGCGATCATCCGGCCCTCCTTCACCATGGGCGGCACCGGCGGCGGCATCGCCTACACCAAGGCCGAGTTCATCGAAATCGTCGAACGCGGCATCGACGCCTCCCCGACCGACGAAGTCTTGATCGAGGAATCCGTACTCGGCTGGAAAGAGTTCGAGATGGAGGTGGTGCGTGACAAGAAAGATAATTGCATCATCATCTGCTCGATCGAGAATCTCGATCCGATGGGCGTGCACACCGGCGACTCCATCACAGTGGCGCCGGCGCTGACGCTGACGGATAAGGAATACCAGATCATGCGCGACGCCTCGCTGGCGGTGCTGCGCGAGATCGGGGTGGAGACCGGCGGCTCCAACGTGCAGTTCGGCGTCAATCCGGCCGACGGCCGCATGGTCGTGATCGAGATGAATCCGCGGGTGTCGCGCTCTTCGGCGCTGGCCTCGAAAGCCACCGGCTTTCCGATCGCCAAGGTCGCCGCCAAACTTGCCGTCGGCTATACGCTGGACGAGATCGCCAACGACATCACCGGCGGTGCGACGCCGGCCTCGTTCGAGCCGACCATCGATTATGTCGTCACTAAAATTCCGCGCTTTGCGTTCGAGAAGTTTCCCGGCGCCTCCACCACGCTGACCACCTCGATGAAGTCGGTCGGCGAAGTGATGGCGATCGGCCGCACCTTTCAGGAGAGCCTGCAAAAGGCCTTGCGCGGCCTCGAAACCGGCCTGACCGGGCTCGACGAGATCGAGATCGAAGGCCTCGGCCGCAGCGACGACAGGAACGCGATCCGCGCAGCACTCGGCACGCCGACGCCCAACCGCATCCTGCAGGTGGCGCAGGCGATGCGGCTCGGCTGGACCGACGACGAGATCTTCACCTCCTGCAAGATCGATCCGTGGTTTCTCGCGGAAATGCGCGGCATCGTCGAGATGGAGAGCAAGGTCAGGAAAAGCGGCCTTCCCACCCATGCGTTCGGCATGCGGACCCTGAAGGCCATGGGCTTTTCCGACGCCCGGCTTGCCGTGCTCGCCGAGAACACCGAGGCCGAAGTGACGGCGGGGCGGCATGCGCTCGGGGTTCGCCCGGTATTCAAGCGCATCGACACCTGCGCCGCCGAGTTCGCTTCACCCACCGCCTACATGTATTCGACCTATGAAGCTCCGTTCGCGGGCGCGCTGGCGGACGAGAGCGCACCCTCCGACAAGCGCAAGGTCATCATTCTCGGCGGCGGACCTAACCGGATCGGCCAGGGGATCGAGTTCGACTATTGCTGCTGTCACGCCTGCTTCGCGCTGCACGACGCCGGCTATGAAACCATCATGATCAACTGCAATCCGGAAACGGTTTCGACCGACTACGACACCGCCGATCGATTGTACTTCGAGCCGCTCACCGCCGAAGACGTGCTTGAAATCATCGATACCGAACGGCAGAACGGCACGTTGCACGGCGTGATCGTGCAGTTCGGCGGCCAGACCCCGCTCAAGCTCGCCCACGCGCTGGAAGCGGCCAATGTGCCGATCCTCGGCACCTCGCCCGACGCCATCGACCTTGCCGAAGACCGCGACCGCTTCAAGCGCGTGCTCGACAAATTACGCCTGAAGCAGCCGAAAAACGGCATCGCCTATTCGGTCGAGCAGGCGCGGCTGGTGGCCGCCGATCTCGGCTTGCCGCTGGTGGTGCGCCCGTCCTACGTGCTCGGCGGCCGCGCGATGCAGATCATCCGCGAGGAAACCCAGCTCAGCGATTACCTGCTCGGCACCTTGCCGGAGCTGGTGCCCGCCGACGTCAAGGCGCGCTATCCGAACGACAAGACCGGGCAGATCAATACCGTGCTTGGCAAAAATCCGCTGCTGTTCGACCGCTATCTGTCCGATGCCATCGAGATCGACGTCGACTGCCTGTGCGACGGCAAGGACACCTTCATCGTCGGCATCATGGAGCATATCGAGGAAGCCGGCATTCACTCCGGCGATTCCGCCTGCTCGCTGCCGCCGCATTCGATCGACGGCCAGATGATTGCCGAGCTGGAGCGGCAGACCCGCGAACTGGCGCTCGGGCTCGACGTGGTCGGCCTGATGAACGTGCAGTACGCCATCAAGAACGGCGACATCTATGTGCTCGAAGTCAATCCGCGGGCCTCGCGCACGGTGCCGTTCGTCGCCAAGGTGATCGGTATGCCGGTGGCGAAGATCGCCGCGCGGTTGATGGCCGGCGAAAAGCTCGCCGACTTGAACCTGAAGAAACGCAAGCTCGGCCATGTCGGTGTCAAGGAGTCGGTGTTTCCATTCGCCCGCTTCCCTGGCGTCGACACCGTGCTCGGCCCTGAGATGCGATCGACCGGCGAGGTGATGGGCATCGACCGCTCGTTCGAAGTGGCGTTCGCCAAAAGCCAGCTCGGCGGCGGCACCCACGTACCACGCAAGGGCACGGTATTCGTCTCCGTCCGCGAGATCGACAAGACCCGGATCGCGGATGCGGTGCGGCTGCTGTTCTCGCTCGGCTTCAAGGTGATGGCTACTTCGGGCACGCAGCGTTTTCTCACCGATAATGGCGTACCGACCGAAAAAGTGAACAAAGTGCTGGAGGGCCGGCCGCATATCGTCGACGCCATCACAAATGGCGAGATCCAGCTGGTCTTTAACACCACGGAAGGGCCACAGGCGATGGCTGACAGCCGCTCTTTGCGACGCGCTGCCCTCTTGCATAAAGTGCCATATTACACCACTCTTTCGGGTGCCGTGGCGGCCGCACAGGGCATCCGCGCCTATCTGGGCGGGGACCTTGAGGTCCGCACGCTGCAGAGTTATTTTTCCGAAACCTGATCAATTGCCGGGCTCTAGGGTCCGGCAAGTGATTGGCAATGAATGTGTCGTGACCGGACCTAGCCAGTCGCGAGGGTGTTCTGTTTCGGCATTTGTGCGCACCGCGGATTGGTCCGCATGAAGTTGAAGGACAAGACGAATGATAGAAAAGGTTCCGATGACCGCCGGCGGTTACGCCGCCCTTGAGGTCGAATTGAAGCAGCGCCAGTCGGTGGTGCGTCCGCGCATCATCGAGCATATCGCCGAGGCGCGCTCGCATGGCGACCTTTCGGAGAACGCGGAATATCACTCCGCGAAGGAAGAGCAGTCCCACAATGAAGGCCGTATCGCCGAGTTGGAGGACAAGCTTGCGCGCGCCGATATCATCGACATCAGCAAGCTCTCCGGCGACACCATCAAGTTCGGCGCGACGGTCACCCTGGTCGACGAGGACACCGACAAGAAGGCGGTGTGGCAAATCGTCGGCGAGCCGGAGGCCGACGCCAAAAAGGGCCGCATCTCCATCACCTCGCCGCTGGCGCGCGCGCTGATCGGCAAGAAAAAGGGTGCGTCCGTGGAAGTCATAGCCCCCGGCGGGCCCAAGGCCTACGAGATCACCAAGGTCGAGTGGCGCTAGCACGCGACGAACGCTTTGAAGTGCCATGTATCAGAAAGCCGCGCCGACTGCGCGGCTTTTTGCTGCGCTGCGAATGCGCGCTAGTCATTGATCTCGGGCAGGGAATATTTCACATTTAGTAGTGTTTCCATTGCACGACACCGACCGGTGGCTGTGCCGCGAAACGCTGGGCTTGATGGGTCAAGCAGGGGGAAAATGAGATGGACCAAATCTTCGTCAGATATCAGCCGATGGCACTCAGCCTGTTTCGCTTTATTACCGGTTTACTGCTGTTTCAGTATGGCGTCGCCAAGATCCTGAAATTTCCGGTTCTGCCGTATTTTGCGAATACTCCGCCCTTGATTACGACCGCTGGCGCTTTGGAATTGGTCGGCGGCGCGTTGCTGCTGCTCGGACTGTTCACGCGCCCCGTTGCGTTCATCCTCGCGGGCGAAATGGCGTTTGCCTATTTCATCGGGCACATGTTCAAGGGCGGCATTGGTGCGCCGGTATGGCATCCGCTCCTCAATGGGGGAACCTCAGCTATCCTGTTCTGCTTCGCCTGTCTCTATCTCGCAACCGCCGGCGGCGGCCCGTTGAGCCTTGACGCGATGATGCGCAAGAAGAGTTGAGGCTCGCTTAGATACGTGCATCGTCATTCTCAGATGCGCAATTGCCGTATCTAGGGCCGTATTAGAGAATGCGCCTTTTGGCGCAGGGCCCGGAATCCATGCTCCGATGGTGGGCTATGGATTCCGGGCTCGCTTGCTTCGCGTATGCCTTGGTTCGCGTGCGCCTTGGAATGACGGTGAGTGGCGCTACCCCGGCACCTTCACTTCGAGCGGCACCGCCGCCTCATATTTCGAGTTGTGCAGCACCAGCGATGTTCTGACGTTGCGCACATGCGGCGCCGCCGTCAGGTGCGTGACAAAGTCCTGAAACGTTGCCATGTCAGGCGCCACGCATTTCAAAATGAAATCGACCTCGCCTGACAGCATCCAGCATTCCCGCACCAGCGGCTCGGCGCGAACGAAATCCTCGAACGCGCGCAAGTCGGCGTCGGCCTGGCTGGAGAGATGCACCGAGGCGAACACCGTGACGTCGAAACCGAGCCGGCGCGGATCCAACAGGCCGCGATAACCCTGGATGTAGCCGGCCTCTTCAAGGGTCCGCACCCGGCGCAAACACGGCGGAGGCGAAATGCCGGCGCGTTTGGCCAGTTCCACATTGGTGATTCGGCCGTCGGCCTGGATTTCGCTGAGGATTTTAAGGTCGATCTCGTCAAGATTCTTCGGCACGCGGGTCAGGTCCTGGGGCTGAGACTTGCGGGTATATCGGAAACACCCTTAGCGCAGCTGACGCGACTTGCGCAATTTTATTGCGCGGGCGTGCGCATTTGCATCAGGCACGGGGAAAATTCGCCGATATGGATTGCAATTCTTGCATAGCTCGCCAGATATCCTAGACTCGGATTTGACACTTTCCGCGCCGCAGCGATGCCTTTCCGGTGCATTCCGCTTAAAGCGCTGACCAAATTCCCTTAATTCCCTTAAAGAGGGGGATCTGCCCTATGCCTGCTGCTATCCACGCCAAGGTCGTCATCATCGGTTCCGGTCCTGCCGGTTACACCGCTGCGATCTACGCCGCCCGCGCGATGCTTGAACCGGTCCTGATTCAAGGCATCCAGCCCGGCGGCCAGCTCACCATCACCACCGACGTGGAAAACTACCCCGGTTTTGCGGATGTCATCCAGGGCCCGTGGCTGATGGAGCAGATGGAGAAGCAGGCCGCCCATGTCGGCACCAAGCTCGTCACCGATCACGTCGTCAAACTCGAACTCGCACAGCGGCCGTTCCGCCTGACTTGCGACAGCGGCGACGTATACCTTGCCGAAACCGTTATCCTCGCGACCGGCGCGCAGGCGCGCTGGCTTGGCATGCCGTCGGAGGAGAAATTCAAGGGCTTTGGCGTGTCAGCCTGCGCGACCTGCGACGGATTTTTCTACCGCGGCAAGGAAGTCATGGTGGTTGGCGGCGGCAACACCGCGGTCGAGGAAGCGCTGTTTCTCACCAACTTCGCGTCTCAAGTGACCATCGTGCATCGCCGCGATCATTTCCGGGCCGAGCGTATCCTGCAGGATCGCCTGTTCAAGCACCCCAAGATCAAGGTGGTGTGGGATAGCGCGGTCGACGAAATCCGCGGCACCGAAAACCCGCCCAAGGTCACCCATGTCCGATTGAAGAACGTCAAGACCGGCGCGCTGACCGAGCTGCCGGCGGACGGCGTCTTCATCGCAATCGGCCACGCGCCGGCCACCGACCTGATCCTCGGCCAGATCAAGCTGAAGCCCTCGGGCTACGTCGAAGTCGCGCCGAATTCGACCGCGACATCGATGCCCGGCGTATTCGCCGCCGGCGACGTCGCCGATGAAACCTACCGGCAGGCGGTCACGGCCGCAGGTCTCGGCTGTATGGCCGCTCTGGAAGCCGAACGTTTTCTCGCTTTGCGCGCCAGCGAACGCGCGGCAGCGGAGTAGCCATGGCACGAACGCGGGACGGATTTACGGATATGGATTGGGATAAGCTGAAGGTGTTTCACGCGGCCGCCGAAGCGGGCAGCTTCACTCATGCCGGCGAGCAGCTTGGGCTGTCGCAATCGGCCGTTTCACGGCAGGTCAGCGCGCTGGAGCAGGAGCTTTCGGTGTCGCTGTTCCATCGCCACGCACGCGGCCTCATTCTCACCGAGCAGGGCGACCTGCTGTTTCGCACCGCGCATGACGTGTTCATGCAGTTGCAGGCGGCGCGCGCCAAGCTGACCGACAGCCGCGAGCGGCCGAGCGGCGACCTCAAGATCACGACGCCACCAGCCCTCGGCATCAACTGGCTGATTCCGCGGCTGCACGAATTCACGGCGCTTTATCCGGAGATCCGGATTTCCATGATCGTTACCGACGAGGAGCTTGACCTCTCGATGCGCGAGGCTGACGTCGCGATCCGCACCCGCAAGCCGACCCAGCCCGACCTCATTCAGCGCAAGCTGTTCTCGATCGGCTTCCATGCCTATTGCTCGCCGGAATACATCAAGCGCTGCGGCACGCCGCGCACCCTCGACGACCTCGACACGCATCGCATCATCATGCTGAGCGATTCGCAGGTTCCGCCGCACTTGCAGAATCGCAGCTGGCTGATCGATGCTGGGCGCAATGGCTCCGGCCCGCGCGAGGCGTATTTCAAGGTCAACAACATTCTCGGCCTGGTGCGCGCGTGCCAGCAGGGTCTCGGTATCGCCGCGCTGCCGGATTATCTGGTCGAGGACAACAATCGCCTGGTGCAGTTGTTCGGGGAGTCCGACTCGATCCAGCTCGATACCTATTTCGTGTACCCCGAAGAGTTGAAGACGGTAGCGCGGGTGCAGGTGTTCCGCGATTTCGTGGTGAGCAAGGCGCAACGCTGGCCGTCGTAGTCTTTGGCTCGATGGCGTGGGTGTTGCTAAGCTTCTTCACCTTAGCGGTGGCGGTGGACGAGAATTCTGCACCGCGTCGCTGCAATTTTAGCCTTCTTTTCTGACGGCCTTTCGAATCCGTCATGTGCTGACGCGGCAACTTGCGGTTTTGGAAGCTGACCAACCCCCGCTCTTCGCATGTCTGACATGCGGCTCGGGTGGTTGCTGCAAGGCACTGGCGCGGATCATACTGTCTCTACGCTGAGCATTTGCGTTACGCATTTGTCCCCCTCCTCCAGTGGCGCGAAAGCTCAGTAATCCCTCTTGGAAGGTGATTGTGTCGGCCTCACGTGGCCATACCTTAAGCCGGGCTCTTACGAGCCCGGCTTTTTTTTGCGCGGAACTCACCTTCAGGAAAAATGCTCGCCGCCGCGAGGCGCGCAGGCGTGAAAGCCATCGCTTTCTCGTGGGCAACCTCTGATTGCTTCATAATGCCCGTCATCGGGCGCCGCTTGCGTCGCTCTGTCGCGGTCGCCTCGCAGTTGCATGCATGGGGCTGCACCCATGCCGGCGTTGACAGCGCCGGCCGCGCCAATCATCATCTGCAAATGATCACGAATCCGTGTACGGCAATGTTGTCGAAAAAAGTTCCCCATCCGGGGACTTCAGATCGACGCGCGCGATAGACTTCTCGCCCAACACCGATCCGCAAACCCCCGCCGTCTGGACGGGGTTTTTTATTGTCCCGTCTCCGGCTCAACAAAGGAGATGGACCAATGAGCGACCTTCGATCTTCCCTGCACGGCCTATGGTTGCCGCTCGTCACGCCATTCTCTGGCGGAGAACTCGACGAAGCGTCGCTGCGGCGGCTGGTGCGGCATTACGCGGTGCTGCCCGTCGATGGCCTGGTTCTCGCCGCCACGACCGGCGAGAGCCTCACGCTCGAGCCTGACGAAACCGAACGGCTTGTGTCCACGGTGCGGGAGGAAGTCCGCCGGCTTAAGGATCTTCCGATCTGCCTTGGCCTATCCGGCAGCAACACCCGCGCGCTGTTGAACACGCTGGATCGAACGGCGGAGTGGCCGATCGATGCCTATCTGATTTCCTGCCCCTATTATTCGCGGCCATCGCAACGCGGACTAGAGCTTCACTTCAGCGCGCTCGCCGATCGCGCTGCGCATCCGGTCATGCTCTACAACATTCCCTATCGGACCGGCGTCAATCTCCGCAATGAGGCGATGTTGTACCTGGCCGACCATCCCAACATCGTCGGACTGAAGGATTGCTCGGCCGACCGCGACCAGTCGCTCGATCTCTTGCACCGGCGCCCCGCCGGCTTCGCGCTTCTCACCGGCGAGGACGCTCAATATCATGAAGCGCTGGCCGATGGCGCCGACGGCGGTATTCTGGCGTCCGCGCATATCGAAACCGAGACCTTCGCAAAGGTGCGGAAGCTGTTGGCGGCGGGCGAGCGCGATGCGGCGCTGTCTCATTGGCGGTCGGTCGCCGACCTCACGCGACTGCTGTTTTCCGAGCCGAGCCCGGCGCCGATCAAGTACTGGCTGTGGCGCACGGGACTGATCGAGAGCGCGGAGGTGCGGCTGCCGATGACGGAAGTGAGCGCTGAAGTCGCCGCGCGCCTCGATCTCGAAATCGAGCGAAGAGACATCAGGTGCCATCGGGTGACGTGACGGACCAGGCGGCGGGCTTCGGCTCGATCTGGCTAATGCACGGTGACGCCGACATGTCAGATTTGCAACGAAGCACGGCCGTGTCTTTAAAATTTGAGATTTATTGAAACCCCTCAAACCAAAATGAGCGGGACCGATGACTGCTCAAATCGTGCAAAATGCCAGCGAGGCGCACTGAAAGACTGCAGGATTTCTTCTGCTGTCGTCATTCGGCATATGGAGACACCCCGCTCCTCGGCCTGACGCCGGCAGTGACTTTCCGCTGCTGATGGGAAGTTGACGGCAGCAGCAGGCGCCGCCGTGGTTAATCCGCGGTAGCACCTGTGGTCAAATGCAAGCGAAATCGCGGCCAGCTTTTTAAAAACCGACGCCTATCAATATCCGCGCAAGAGCACAAAACGCGGAGGCGTCGTGAATACTCAAAATACTCTGTTCCCTGAACAACAGGGTTTTACGACCGAGGACATTCTTTGGGCGCTCGGCATCTGGTCGGTGATCCTGACCCTGTCGCCGGTCGTCGTCTTCTACGTCCTGATGGTCGCTTAAACGCTGGACAGGCAGCGCCTCATCTTGAGAGGTTGTGAATATATCTCCGACCTCATCCCCTGCGTAACGGCTTAGCCGTTATCGCTGGAGGAGCGCGCCCTTGCACGCCCTCATCCTGAGAGTCTGACTCAAAATAGGTCATTGGCATATCAGGTTCTTGCCAGGCGGCGGGAAAGCAGGCGGATGCTTGCAATCAGGACCCAGGCTTCCGCGCTGGCTATGGATGCCTCGAAGTCTTTGGCAAGCCTTCGATTGCGACCGAACCATGCAAACGTGCGCTCGACGACCCAACGCCGAGGCTCGGCTTTGAACGTTCCCACGCTCTGCGAGCGGGTGACGATCTCGATGGTCCATTTGCCCTGATCGGCGAGTGCCTCGAGCAATTTCGGACCTCGGTAGACGCGGTCGGCGAAGATGTGGCGCAGCCTGGGGAACATGCGGCCGATGATCCGCAGCAGC
>NZ_JNIJ01000062.1 GCF_000701345.1 Bradyrhizobium sp. URHD0069
ATCAGCCGCTCGGAGCGGATCGCAAAGACATACCCTACGACCAGCATCCGGATCATCAGCTCCGGATCGATCGACGGACGACCCATGGACGAATAATGAGGTGCAAGTTCGCTGCGAAGCCAGGACAGATCGAGAGCAGTGTCGATCTTGCGCACAAGATGATCTTCAGGGACCACGTCGCCAAGATGAAACTGGTAGAACAGTTGACCTTGGTCACTCTTCAGACGGCCCATCATGGATCGACCTCGTCGCGATTCGCGTCAACACAACGGAATCACGCTTCGAGGCCTGTCTCAACCGACTTTTACAACAAAATCGGCGCAAAGCGGACCTTCGCTGGCGAGCGCAGTGGCTTGCACTGCAATTCGTCAGCTTGGATCAACAGGGCTCCGGATGTCCGCTCCTGGCGCAAATTGCAGTCAGTCCAATCATTTGGAAATTATCAAAGACTCTATTGCGGATCGCTCGATCGATAATGGTGGAACAGAGCTTCCATTCATAACGCTAAGGAGTTGCGTCTGGGCTTGTCGTGCGTGGGGCGGGAAGGAGTGCGCTCAACGCGCGGCGGTCCTTCCTGCGAAATGGCGTTAATGATCTCCCTGTGTTCACGCATGTCCGAGTTTGATTTCCGACAGGCACAGGCCCCGATCCGCATCTGCACAGTTGAGCATACACACGCGCACTCACTAGCCAGGTACATTCCGATGGCGAAGCGGTGCGCTACGATGTTGAGAGAAGATGAATCGCGCCGCGAAAACAGCGACAAATCGGCGCGGCCGGGATCGAAGGCTTGATGCGCGACGCCAAGCCCAGGGCGTCGTCTTTGCGCGCGATCTGCTCGACACCTTGCGGCGGCGGGAACTGGATAGCGAGGTCCGGAAGATCAGCGGCGGCAGCGGGCTTCCCTACCAACCTTCAGCGGAAGGCGAGCACGTCGCCGGGATCTACCGTCAGCGCCTCAATTTGAGTTCAGGCCGGTTCGCGATGATCGATGACGGATTGGGATTTCAGCTTGTACCCTGGCGGCCCGCGCTGGAGCAGCATCTGGGAAAGCAGGTTTCCGGCGTGATGATGTCCGGTGGTAAGGTCGACTGGAGTTTTAATCGGAAACGCGGGCTTGGACTCTAGCGCCCGTTGCAGAAAGTGCCGCTTTGGCCCACCGGGCTGATCGTCTCTACTGGACCATGAAACGTGAGTGGTACGGCAAGCTCGCCGCGCCGACGGCTTTCGGCGCGATGCAGTTGGCGCCAAAAAGAAAATCCAGCTCAGGCAGTTCTTCATGAAGCTGCGAGCACAGACTGTCCCCCAGACTGGGCGGCGCATAGCTCGAAACGACGACGGATTTGAAGCTCACGAAGCTCAACAGGGAGCGAACGGATCCGACGATCCTGCAGCAGCACGTACGCCGCCACTGGGCGTACAGGTCGTCAACTGCTGCGGGCAGAGTTTCGGACCCGATATCATCCAATGTGAGGCCATGTTCACTCAATTGTTCTTGCAGCCGCAACAATCCGATGTCGTGGCTGAGGTCGACCCTGCCGCTGTGGATCTGATAGTTCAGGATCAAGCGGCTGTGCATGCGCGATCCGAGATAGAAGAATAGAAAATCCGAGAGCGATCGTGCGGCTCCAAAAAGACTCTCTCCTCCGGCGGCTGCTGTTATTTCGTTCTGAATGTAGACCGGTAGATTGAGCCTGGCTTCGAGGCTGGCCTGTATGTCTCCAAGGTCGCGACCCAGAAGCTCTCTTACGTGATGGCTTGTACTTGCGTCATCGGGAACCGCCAAACCAATTCCGGCAACCCGAGCCCGACTGGCTGGAGGAAGCGTCAGGAGGCCTTGCTCGATTCTGCCGGCGAGCCCACCCGAGGACTCCTGCAGGGCGGGGTAGGGGTGCACTGCGTGGTATTGAACCTGTCCGACGAAATCGATCAGCGCAATGTTCGCGGCGCTCTCACCGAAGCTCACGCCGACCGAGAATGCTCCCTCTGGATTCAGCGAAAGCGGAATCGTGGGGGGGCCCACACGGCCTCGCTGGGCCTCGCCTTTCGAGACGAGACCTTCCTGCTCGAGGGAACGTACAATGACGGAAACGGTCTGTGCCGAGAGGCCCGTTCTCTCACCAATTTCAAGTCGCGAGATGCCCGTATTCTGCAACAGCAGCGAGAGCACCAGCCGTTCGTTGTAGCTTCGTACCGTCGGCGCATTCAGGCCGCTCGCCCGATCTGCAATCCGCAGCGGATTCGGGGGCGCAAATCGCATGTCAGGCAAAGGAATTGCTCCTCATATCGGAAGAACGATCGAGCGCGGTGGTGTTCAAGCCTTGCGCTCAAGAGCTGGCCAACCGATCGCCTCAATCTCCTGCGCCAACGCAATCCCGAGCGCCTGATGAGCATCCGAGTTCAAATGAAATCCATCGGCTTCATCGCACTGGCAGACGGCGCCGGCGTTGAAGAAGTGCACGCCCAGCGAATCGGCCATGATCTCGAACTCCAAGGCCAACTGCCGTGACTTCTCTGGCGCGCCCTCAAATATCGACTTCCATTCCTTTACATCGTCGAGCATCGGGGGAGGCGCCACGATCATGATTTCAGGGACGCTCCCGCCAGGCCCCGGCGCCAGTTCTCTCAAATCGTAGACCAGGCAGCCAATACCCATGGCTACCTCCGATGCCGGCTTGTTGAATCGCACCTTCAGGTCGTTCGTTCCCAACATGATGATCACGAGGTGGAGGATGGTGTGGCTCTGGACGCAGGGGCGCAGATAAGTCCGCCCATTCTTGTGCGCCCCCTCGATGGGGTCATCGTAAACGGTCGTTCGGCCGCTCAACCCCTCTTCGACGACGTACCAGTTGAGGCCGAGCTCGGCCTGAAGCACGCCGGGCCACCGGGTATGCCGATCATAGCGATCAAGAGGCCCCAGCCCGGGCATTTGACCATGTGTATTTGAGTCGCCGAAACAGAGAACTGAACGGATCGGCATTGCTTTGAATCCCAGTGCTTTTTGGTCGTTAATCATTGTTCACTGGCCAAGGCGACTGCAACAAGTAAATTGATCATTCAATATGAATAACTATTGACACTGCTATGAGACCGATCGCATCTTGGTGCGCTGGCATGCTGAGAACCTGCCGGCCTGGGGAGGTTAAGGACGCCGGCGGCGCGAGTTCGTTAAGAGCCGACACACCTGGTGAAGCGGACTAAGCCACGTACGCCGCAAAACACGCGGCGGGCGCATGTCGATCTGCGTCCCATTCCCCTCGCAGCAAAACTCGGCACATCACCTGCGGTGAAGAGGGAGGACATTCGATGCACCAAGGAATGAGAATACTCGGGCTCGGTTTGATGACCGCGATGTGGTTGGGTCTCGGATCCGGGGCTCGTGCCCAGGAAGTCAACCTCATGCAGGGCGTTACACCGCGTCCGGGCGATGAGCGAATGACAGGCCCGAACCAATTCAAGAAGAATGGTCCGTGGAAGATCGGCATGAGCCACTTTGGCGTGAACGCCAACACCTGGACCGTCCAGATGGCGCACGACGCGGAAGCCGCAGCGAAGCTGAACAAGACAATTGGTCAGTTCATTCTACTGGACTCCAACCTCAGCCAGGCAAAGCAGGTTGCAGACATTGAAGACCTGATCGCGCAGAAGGTCGATGCGATCATCGTGACGCCCGTCACGCCCACGTCTGCCGACGCCGGCATCGAAAAAGCTGTTGCGGCGGGCATTCCCGTCATCGTGCATACGGGTCTCACGGAAACCGACAAATACACGGTCGACATCCAGGGCGGTGGTGTCCACTTCGGAAAGGTGATGGGAGACTTTCTTGTCAAGCAGCTTGGCGGAAAAGGGAATATCTGGGTTCTGAGAGGATTTCCTGCGCATCCGGAAGACATCAACCGCTACAAAGGACTCCTGGAAGCAATCAAGGGCACTGACGTCAAGATCATCGCGGAAGACGCCGGCAAGTGGCAGTACGACGTTGGCAAGCAGGTCTGTGAGGCCTTCTATCTGAATGATCCGAAGGTCGATGGCATCTGGTCATCGGGTGCCGATATGACCCGCGCCTGCGTCGATGTTTTCCAGCAATACGGGGCGAAGATTCCGCCGATTACCGGCGAGGGCAATAATGGCTTCTTCGCCAGGTGGATTGAACTAGGATTTCCCTCGATCTCGCCAGAATACGGTCCCGAGCAGGGAGCCGCTGGTGTACGCGCTGCCATCGCTCTGCTGGAGGGCAAGCAACTCCACAAGCGCTACAGCTACGACCCCGAAGGCTGGGATATCGAAAAGGCCAAGAAGAACTACAGGAAAGATCTGAGCGCGAATGTCTGGTTTCCGACCAGCCTGACCGAACAGGATCTGCAGAAGTATTACGGTAAGCGCTGAACCTGGAGCAGCGCCGCGGCTTGCCCGCCGCCGTCGGCGCTGCGCACCATTTATCCCACCTTGCGTCGGATTGAGGCAATGACGGTACAGCCGCTCGTCCAGATGACATCGATCTCGAAGTCCTTCGGCGGCATTGTCGCGCTCGAAAACGTCGACTTTCAACTTTTTCCCGGTTCCGTTCATGCCCTCGTGGGCGAGAACGGCGCTGGCAAGTCCACTCTGATGAAAATCCTGGCAGGCGTCCTTCAGCCGGATGGCGGCATGATCCGGAAGAACGGCCAGATCGTGCGTCTAGCATCACCTCGTGAAGCGCTGGATGCCGGTGTTTCGACGGTCTTCCAGGAGCACTCGGTGATCGCCAACCTTTCCATTGCCGAAAACATGTATCTCGGGAAGGAGCCGCTCGCGAAGTTCGGGGTTGTCGATAAGGCACTGATGGAACGGAACGCGCGCGACACCCTGCGTGGCCTTGGCCTGAACCTCGATCCAGCAACGCTCGTCGGAAATCTCTCTATCGCCGAGAGACAGTTCGTCGAGATCGCACGAGGCATCTCTGCGCGGGCGGATATTGTCATCCTCGATGAACCAACGGCTGCTCTTAATGCTGCCGACGTGGATATTCTCAATGCGCAAATTCTCGCTCTCAAGAGAGAGCAGAAAGCCGTCGTCTACATCTCCCATCGGGTGGAGGAGATCTTCAAGATCTGCGACACCATCACGGTCCTGAAGGATGGACGGAACGTCGATACCGTTCCGGCTTCCACGATCGCTCCCAAGCAGTTGATTGCGATGATGGTCGGTCGGGAACTTTCCGAGCTATTCCCGCCCAAGCTAAAGCGAGGGGATGGTGACGTCGTCCTGTCGATTGATGGTCTTCGTTTGACGCCGGCCGCCACGCCGTGCTCGATCTTTCTTAGGCGCGGCGAGATCGTCGCCCTTGCCGGCCTCGAGGGACAGGGCCAGCATGAGCTTGTCAGATCGCTTGTCGGACGCTACGCAGCACACGAGGGCAGAGTTCGGATTAGTGGAAGAGAGCTCGCGTTGCCGCTCTCGGCAAACGATGGCATACGCCTGATGCAGTCGCTTGGCGTGAGCTTCGTGCCGGAGGACAGGAAGATCGAAGGTCTCTTCCTCGACCTTTCCTTGGCTCACAACCTTACCATCGGTCTGCACAGTCAGCATTTTGAGATGAAGCCCGCCGGTCGTCATCGCGAGGTTATTGCGAACTCTATCAAGAGCCTGTCCATCAAGGCGGCGCGGCCGTCCACGCCGGTCGGGAGCTTGTCGGGCGGCAACCAGCAGAAGGTCCTTCTGGGCCGTTATCTGGCACTCGGTGCCGACATCCTCCTCATTGAGGAGCCGACCCGTGGCGTCGACGTTGGCGCGAAGGCCGAGATCTACAAACTGCTTAGGAACTATGCGAATGCCGGTCGCGCGGTCATCGTACTCTCCCGCGAAACGCTGGAGCTGATCGGTCTCTGTGACCGACTCTACGTCATTCACGACAAGCATGTCGTTGCGGAAATGCCCGCTGAGGAGGCCACCGAGCACGCTATCCTCGAAGCTGCTCTGCATCGTTGAGTGGAATGGATGGCAGACATGACGAAGGTTAGTCGCATCTTTCTTCGATCCAATTCGCGATACGGGCTCTGGACCATCCCTTTGCTCGTCGCGACTGCCGGCTGCGCAGGCCTGGCTGCTTCGACGGGAGATTTCGCGACCTGGCAGAACATTCTCAATCTTGTCGCGCAAGCGGCGCCGCTCATTCTGGTGAGCATCGGCCAGATGATCGTGATTCTGGTCAGAGGGCTCGATCTTTCCGTCGGGTCGGTCGTCAGCCTGACGACGGCGATTCTGTCGCTAAATGCTCCCGTTTACCTCACCGTGCCGGCCGCCATCCTGATGGCCGCCCTGGTCGGTCTCCTCAATGGCATTTCTGTAACTCGCTTCAGGGTGCATCCCATTATCGCGACCTTGTCTATGATGGGGATCACGCAGGGTGTGACCATGTTCATACGGCCGTCTGCCGGCGGCACGGTCGCCTCGGAGATCGTCTTTCTGGTGAGCGGGCAGGTGCTCGGGGTCTACATGCCGGTGATCTGGTCGATCGCCGCGATCCTGCTGGCCTGGAAGATCGTACACGGCTCTCGATTTGGGTTGCATCTCTTCGCGATTGGCGGCGGCGAGACGGCGGCCACATTCGGCATCGCTGAGCACCGCAACATCTTGGCCGCCTATATTCTGAGTTCCTGTTTTGCGGCTGCGGCCGGCATTTTTCTCGCCGGCCGGATCGCGTCGGGAGATCCCAACATCGGCATGCAATATGCCGTGGACTCGATCACGGCGGTGGCGCTGGGCGGAACGCAACTCGCAGGTGGAATCGGAAGCGTTCATGGAACGATCATCGGATGCGCGCTGCTCGCCCTGATCGCGAATGGCATGAATCTTCTCAACGTGTCCGCATTCGTCCAGACGATCGTGAAAGGCCTGATCCTTCTTGTCGTCATTTTGCTTCAGCCCCGCAAGAATATCGGCCTGTAAGACATGACCTCACGCCTCCATCTGCTGCTCAGGGCTGCCCTGCGGATACCCCCGTCCTTTGTAGTCTTTGTGGTGCTCCTCGCGACGCTCTGGGTGTTGCGACCGAACATGATGAACGTTGCGATCCTCGGAACGTTTGCGCGCCAGGTTGTGCCTCTCGGAATCGTCGTGCTCGGTCAACTGCTCGTGATCTCGTCGCGGTCGATAGATCTGTCGGCCGGCGGAATCATTCTGCTCGTCAATTACCTGATCTCGTCCGGGCTTCTTTACCAATGGCCGCTTCTACCTGTCGTTCTCCTCTGTCTTGGCGTGGGACTGGTCGTGGGTGTTGCGAATGGGGTTCTCATCGGCAAGCGCCGGGCGTCGGCCGTCATTGTCACGCTCGCGGTCAACATCGTTCTTATCGGAATGGTCGAGTATCTCGCCAACGGCAAGCCGCCGGGAGACGTCCCTGCCTACTTTCGCGATCTATACAACACCCGCTTCTGGACCGTACCCGCGCCGGTGATCTTTTGGGTCGTGCTGGCCGGCATCATGAGCGTGTTCCTCGGCGCGTCGGTGTTCGGACGCTTCGTTTGGTCGATCGGAAGCAATCCGATTTCCGCGCACTTTTCCGGAGTGCCGGTCGAGCGAACGATCGTCGTTGCGCATATGGTCTCCGGGCTCATGTCGGCTGTGGCTGCGCTGGTTCAGACATCGTCGATCGCCGTCGGCAGCGTGAGGTTCGGGCCTGAACTGGTCATGAATTCGATCGCGGCAACGATCCTGGGGGGCGTGGTGTTCGGCCGCCCTGCGGAAGTGTGGGGCCCGTTCTTCGGCGTGCTCTGCTTCGCGCTTCTTTTTGTGGTCATGACGACCATGGGAGTGCAGGAGCCCGGTAAGCTCATTGTCCAGGGCCTGATTATCCTGCTCGCTGCGATCTTCTACGGCGTTCGTTCCAAATCCAACTGAGTGAGGTATCGATGACGAGAGGTGTTTTGTGCTTCGGCGACTCCTTGACCTGGGGATGGGTCGCTGTTTCGGAAGGTTCTCCCACGACTCGTTTTCCGTACCGCGAGCGCTGGACGGGAGTCATGGCTGCCAAGCTTGGCTCCGACTATGAAGTCATCGAGGAAGGTCTGAGCGCGCGCACGACATCCATCGATGATCCCGTGGATCCGCGCTTGAACGGATCCGCCTATTTGCCCTCTGCTCTGGCGAGTCACCTTCCGTTGGATCTCGTCATCATCATGCTCGGGACCAACGACACGAAGAGCTACTATCGTCGCACGGCGTACGAGATCGCTGTAGGCATGTCGAAGCTGGTTGGGCAGGTGCTTACCTCTGGCGGTGGAGTGGGCACCGTATATCCGGCACCCAAGGTGCTGGTGGTGGCGCCGCCGCCGTTGGCTCCCCTGCCGGACCCCTGGTTCCAGGGAATGTTCGAGGGCGGGCGTGAGAAGACGCTGGAGATCGCGAGGCAGTACCGCGCGCTTGCGAATTTCATGAAGGTCGACTTCTTCGATGCGGGAAGCGTGACCTCGACGGATGGGGTGGACGGGATCCATTTCACGGCCAAAAACAACGCGGATCTCGGAAGGGCCATCGCCGCGAAAGTTGAGGACATTTTTGCTCCCAAAGCAAAATAGGCGTGAGTGGATTCTGGCATGCCTGGACGAATCGCTCAAAATGAAGCTGGGACTGCGGAGCTTGCATAACCTCAAACGCCATGTCCCCAGTGATTCCGTTTCGCCGCCGATCAAAACACCGGTATGCACCGCTCGCTCTCGCGGCGCTGACCGCTGCCGTGTTCGGCTTTGCCGCCACTTGGGCGTTTGTGACGTGGCAGAGCGGCGGGGTCGACCTCAGCCGAGGTGCAGTCGACAATTCGGTTCGAATGACGAACCGATCTGTCCCGTCGCATCCGATCGAGGTGATCGACGGCGACACCGTGCGCTTCGATGGCGCGGTGTACCGCTTGGTCGGAATCGATACGCCAGAGCGTGGCGACAAGGCGCGCTGCGACGATGAACGCCGCCGCGCTGAAGCAGCCACAACGCGCCTGCGCGCCCTTATTGCCAGCAGCGATGCCCGCCTAACTCGCGTGGTGTGCGCTTGCCGCCCAGGACAGGAGGGCACCCGTAATTGCAATTTCGGTCGGTGTGTGGATCGCTATCGATAGGAGGACGGGATGTCGGCACCATCTTGATAAGCGAAGGGCTCGCTCACCCTTACATCTGCGGCGCGACAAGCTGCCCGCAACGACGGCCGTGGTGCAACGGCCGTTAAGGCCGCCTCAGTTGGCGGCCTCTTTCATTTCCAGCCTCGCCATCGTCACTGGCCGCGCGCGGCCCATGGTGCCCTCAAAATTGGCTGGAGCAAGCGCGCTGCTCGTTCTCGGCGGAGTCTTGTACATGCAGCAGTCCGACGCGCTGGATCGTCTCGGTCGTAGCTAAACCACTCGCCGCAGCCTAAATCCGATTTCAGTCCGGCTGCGTGAATTTGATGGTGGAGATAGGCCACTTCCCATCGTGGCCTCTGATAGAAATTCGCAGGCCGTGCATTTCGTCAAGCCAAACGCTCTCCACCGTCCCGGCCTTTCCGTCGGTGAGGATCACGGCCTTGCCGACAAGCTCAGTCTGGGCTTGCTCGAACTCGCGGAGATCGTGGACGCACGGACCTTGACCGTTGGCATGGTTGACCCGGCGTCAGAGGTTGAGCGGGTTGGTATTTGGATTTGAAAGGTGTGCAAGTCGTGACCGGGGCGCGGCAAACGGGTGTCAATGGAACCCGCGCGGAATTTAGGCCACTGAACAGCCGCGCACTGAAATGCCGGTCGTGCATGCAAGGGCGCTACGCGCCGCCCGTGCACATGATCAAGCTGACTGAAACGCGCGAGATCACGCCGTATCTTTGGGTGCATCCGGACGAGGAGAGGTAAAGCGGCGTCTAGGGATAGCGTCTCCCGCTCTATATCGCCGAGTTGCAGTTCCGGTATGATGCCCGCTTAACGTGGACAATTTCAGAACGGCGATTGAGAGATGCTTCGATTGGAAACCAAAGAGGATTATTCAAATGAAAAAGCCAGCCGCGAATCCGACTGAGCAAAAATGTCCGGCATGCAACGGCACCGGGTTTGCCGTGGTAACCCAGCCAGCGCAGCCCAACCGCAAAATCTATCCTCCGCCGTGCAAGGAATGCGGTGGTAAGGGGCGGATAACAGAGGCGGCCAACTGAGGCGGCCAACTGAGGCGGCCTTACTTCCGAGCGGCCTCTTTCATGATATCGGCGTACCGGTCAGTTTGGTTGGCAAGCATGACCAAGGTATTGGAGAGATTTTTCAGCATCGAGGCTTCGGCTTCGCTCTGGGCCAAAGGCACCAAACGACGGCATTCTTCCGCTTGAGCCCGACAACGTTCTGCACTGTCCATGGCTATTTCTTTCGCGTGAGGTCACGTTCAAATACTACGCGAGTTTTTCGTCTGACCGGGGCCGGACCAAAGATGGGACCACTGCAAAAATGAATAGGTCAGTACGCCTTTGGAAAGGCCGTATAGTCTCGAAACGTTCTGATTTTCAAACTAGGCCACTGCGAAATTCAATTAGGCCACTAAGGGTCGAAACAGGCCACTGCCACCGGATGCGTGGGAACAGATCGGCGACCTAGAACTATTCCTGAACTTTCACTGATAGCTGTTACAGCTCGCCGAATGTCGGCTGCTGGCTAGTGTTTGCCCCCGTCCTCCGACGAGGTAATCGATTGAAGCCTACGCCTCGTGACCGACGGCCCATCCACCACTCACCGATGTTGCGCCGCGTCGCGGAGCGTGACCAGCGGCTTCCGGCCCGGCAATATGATTGGATCGAAGAACCGCTGATCCCACGACAAACTCAGCCCCTTAGGCCAACAGGATCGGCGCGCTGACTATGACCGAAACAGTGCGTGGTAAATCACATACAGCCAGCCCAGGATGCCGTGGATGATTGCCCAAAGGATCGAATGGTTGGCGGTGTAGGATATCGCGATGGCAAGGGCGGAGCCAAAGCCGACGCCGTATTTTGCTCCCTCGACTCGAACGCCGTAGTAACGATTGTCTGCCATGTTTCTCCACCTCAGTCGCCGAATGTAATTCTGGCCAAACCCGAACCTAGCAAGAGAAAATCAGAAGTCCGGGATTGGACGCAGAATGACGTTGGAGCGCGGTGTCGTCTAGCTAATCAGAACAGCGCTCGGGTAATCCGCCCGGTCTGCGGCAAGCACGATACCGCCAAGGCTCAACAAAACTGCCGCTCCACATGCCACGCTCGGCGCGCTTTGCTTCGTCCTGTGCGGCAGCGTAATCGCCCCGCGAATATTTGGGCCCGTCGAGCGCGTGGGGGCTGCTGTGATGGCCCAACCACGGCACCAAATCGCGTCGGCATCGTTGCTATTTGCGGTCGCCCCGTGGCTCTCGTGCCGGTCGTAAATCGGCAATCTTCATAGCGGCTATCTGATCACGAAATTTGGCGATCTCCCGAAATGCGTCTTGGCGGTCCTGCCCGGGCGGGAGTGTGCGAGCGGTTGCTGACAGTTTCGCTGCCATCTTCTGGAGTTGTTGCAGGCTTGACCCTCTCATTTCCCTGCGCCTTCTGATCAAGCTCGACCGGGCGCTGGAATTCACGCAGCCTCTGGCCACCGATGGGATGAATAGCTTAAATCGCGGCGAACAGATGTGAGCAGGTTCACATTGCAGCGCTGAAATGTCGATCATGACGGACGCCGCGCTAGGGCCGCAGCCGCATGAGCGCCCATGCGTTAAGACCATCAGGTGTAGAGTTTGACTTTTGATGGTGGCGAGCAGCGCCTCGTCCTGTTTGCTCGTTGCCAGGATTTAATCGTTAGGGTTGTCAGCCCTCCGAACCGCGAGCCAAGTATAACCAGTGGCAGACTGCAGGGGTGGAAAATGCCCAATCGTAAATTATCGCCGCCCATCAAGAGGATCATCGGAGATATTCATGTCACAATTCATTTTTCTTCCTTGCGTTCAGCCTCAAGTTGCAAGAACATAGGGAAAGTCTGAGGGGGCATTTATGGGCATATCATCAAAGGTTTCATCGCGCATCACAACGCAGCTAAAACGGTACCAATCCATTTTAGCCAACCTGCAAAAACGTGACGTGAGCGAAGCAGACACCGTTACAGTCATCAACGACATGCTTGCAGATATTTGCGGGTACGACAAATACCTCCATGTCACCAGCCAGTATGCGATACGCGGGACCTATGTGGACCTTGCCGTAAAGGTTGATGAAGACATTCGGTTCTTAATTGAGGCGAAGGCAGTTGGCATTGAATTGAAAGACGCTCATGTCAAGCAAGCGATCGATTATGCCGCAAACGAAGGCATCGAGTGGGTTGTTCTGACCAACGGTGTCTTCTGGCGAATTTACAAGGTTCACTTCGGTCAGCCGATTGAGAAAATTCTTGTCTGCGAGTTGGATGCGATAACAACGAACGTCAGAAATCCCGAGGTCATCGAATGCTTCGGCAATCTTAGCCGGGAGGGATTTTCGAAGGGTACGATGGCAGAATTGCTCCTGCACAAGCAAGTAACGAGCAAATTCACCGTTGCAGCGGTTCTGCAGACAGATTTCATTCTTGAGGTATTGAGACGAGAAATTCGCCGAATGAGTTCGGGCGTCAAAATTGAGGTCGAATATCTCCGCTCGCTTCTGCGAGACGAGGTGTTGAAGCGCGATTTGGTCGATAGCGACGAGGCGAAGGCCGCTAACCAGAACATCAAACGTCTTCAGCGCGCTGCTAGCCGCAAGAAGACCGCATCTCGAGAAGCGGACGAAGCACCCATTGTTGCTAAGGTGGAAGATGCCGCTTCCTCTCTCCCCCGGGCGGTTGCTGCTCAATAGCTCACGCTCGAAAGTGAAGGTGAACAGCGAGCGGCCCCGCCGATCATGACGGGGCCGATCGTTGATCGTGTTAAATCTGTCCCGCAATTTTTTCCGCGAAGAGTCAGCGTGACCGAACGCGGCACGATCAGGCGGCAATGGCGTTTGGCTTGGAAATAAAAAAGCCGCCAACTGAGGCGGCCCATTGCTGAGATACACAGGATGATGGCTGACTATGCTTTCTGGCCCGCAGTCGCCTCTATGGCAGGTTGTAATCTTTATTTTGGGCCCCGTATTAGATACAACCGCATGGCGATGCAGTGGGGGTTCAACGGCCAGCCGACTTGGTACGCTCCCAAAGCTCTTGGCCTTTGGGGCATGGTGGCATTCGCCCTTGCAATCCGATTGCTGATTTGGGCCGCATCAACCTACGTACCGGAAAAGCTGCATGGTGCCGACATCGGCCTGCTATTGTTTTCAGTCATAGTTGCCGTGGTGCATGTGATTACGCTGAGGGCGGCAGCAAGGGCAAACTAGGCCATTGGCATTTGCAAGTTAGGCCGCCAAGGGTCACGCCAGTGGCCAGGAGCCTGCAGGCTCGCGGGCGACAGTCCGGACCTATCAGTGGCCACGGCCGCCATACAGCGTGCTGCGGTCGTCCTGGGGGGCACCTTGACGCCGGACTCAGTCGCGATCGGCCGGGCCGGTGACGCCGCTAAAAGACTCGATGCTCATGGCGAGACGATGCGCCGAAACGGTCAGCTCCGCGAATTCAATGCCGCGTACAAAAATTAGACGCGCAGCGGCGGGCAGCACGGGGCGAGGGGTTCATGGGGTTCGGGATTGCAATGGCGCGCTTCAAGCGCGCGCTGATCCCGCGCCTGATCGGGAATCGGCCGCGCCGATGCGATCGATATTCGAGGAAGTGTTCCGGTGACGGCTTCTAAACGAAGAGGCCGCCAACAAAAGCGGCCTCCGCACGCCTCAGGCCATTAGGTCGGTGATCCGCATAATTGCGACCGCATTGCTTACATTGGACGATTGCTCTTTGGTGCCCTTGTTGCAGGTCCAGACGAAGTTCTTTTTGGCCGTGAACGTCTTCTCGTCCTGGTCGATCTGAAGCTCCCCTTCGGTGATATGGCAGACCATGGCATTCTCCATCGGGTGACTCATGATCTTCGATCCCGGCTGCATGATGATGTCACGCATGGAGACCGTCTTGAAACCGGGAATGAGGGATGGTGTCTCACCACTGTAAGCACGCACCACGACGCCTGGAAATGGCGTCGCATCCTTGTAGTCCGTAGTTTGCGCAGCCGCCGGCTTCACGATGGCCGCCGAAGCGGCTGCCAACCCTAGAGCGACTGCTGATCTTCGATTTACTTTTTGCATTGGCCTTCTTCACAAGGCCCCAAGGCCGCAAGGTTGCTCCTTTCGTGCAATAGAGTCCATGCGGTGCGATGGCCGGATTTTAAACTGACCTACTACCGGGAGGTGGATCAGCGGAACCGTGCAGGCCGCGATACGCTTACGGGCGGTCTGATGAAACAACGGGGCGTTTGAAAGTCGTTCCCGCAACCCTTTGGAGGGCCGCTATTCTGGGGCACGGTCCCGCCTTGGGTAATGGGGCTTCTGAGGGACGGAACCGTGCAGGCCGCTGCTTGTGTTCCAAGGAGCGACCCGATTTAGTAACGCGGTTTTTTGGTAAGGCGTTCCTGGGACATTATTTACCCGACGATGAAACATGCAAGTCACGGTGATCGGCGGCTCGGCTAGACTAGATTCACCGGCCGCTCAGGGCACGGTCCCGCCTTGGATTATGGTCGCTGGTGCGACGGAACCGTGCAGGCCGCTTGTGTTCTAACAGGAAGCGACCCGATCTAAATAACCGGTCTTTTGGTAAGGCGTTCCCACGACATTTTTAACCGATGACCGACGACGAAACCATCGCCTTCCCACCATGATCACCGGTCAGCGCCATATCGACACTACACCGTGATCTGGCGCGCCCTATCTATTGGTCTGATCATGCGGGCGAGCGGCGCAGCGTCCGATAGACAGCAGTGGACATGGAATTGTTACGTCCATGGCCGGCCGTCACCGGAATCGGCGAAGGCGAGCGAATTCTGCCGACTGCGATCGTCGAGAAATTCGTCACCGGTGCTGACGGCACGATCGTCGCATTGACCGAGGGCTCAACACGTCCGGTCACATCCACTGTGACGCATGCGGGCATCATCAGAGTTCAGCGCTTCGCCTTCGACATGCAATGACGAATGTCTGCTGTTGGGAGAACAGCGGAAAACATCTGCTCATGTTGAGTTTTTCTCATTTTGACCCAGGCTGTGTGAAAACGCCATCGATGATATGATTCCTCTGTGATTTGGTCGGAGGATTCGATGACGCGCTTTGTCGTTGGCGATGACCGCAGTCAGAACACGTTGTTTCCCGAGCGGTTAGATGATTATTTGGACGAGGACAATCCGGTCCGGGCGATCGATGTCTTGGTGGATGAGCTTGATCTGGCCGGGCTTGGTTTTGGCGGCGTCGAGCCAGAGGCAACAGGAAGGCCGGCCTACCATCCGGCGACATTGTTGAAGATTTACGTCTACGGATACCTCAATCGGGTACAATCGAGCCGGCGCCTGGAGCGGGAGTGCCAGCGTAACATCGAGTTGGTGTGGCTGACTGGCCGCCTGATGCCGGACTTCAAAACGATAGCCGATTTCCGCAAGGACAACGGCGAGGCCATCCGCAGGGTCTGCCGTGAGTTTGTGGTGTTGTGCCGGCGCCTTGAGCTGTTCAGCGAGGCGAGCGTTGCGATCGATGGCAGCAAGTTCAAAGCCGTCAACACGCGGGACCGGAACTTCACGCAAGCCAAGATGCGGCGGCGACTGGAGCAGATTGACGAGAGTATCTCCCGCTACCTCTCGCAGCTTGATAGCGCCGATCGCCAGGGGGAAGCGGTACCGGAGGCCAAGATCACGCGGCTCAACGAGAAGATTGCAACGCTGCGCCAGGAGATACAGCGCCTGAACGAGCTGAACACTCAGATGATGCTGACCGAAGACAAGCAGATCTCGCTGACTGATCCCGATGCGCGCTCGATGGCCACCAGCGGCCGAGGCAGCGGAATGGTCGGTTACAATGTGCAAAGTGCCGTGGACACCAAGCATCATCTCATTGTTGCCCACGAGGTGACCAACGTTGGTTCTGACCGGAGCCAACTATCTCGCATGTCCGAACGGGCTCGTGCAGCGATTGGTTCTGAGGCCATCGAGGCTGTTGCCGATCGCGGGTACTACAGTGGCGAGGAAATTCTGGCCTGCGAGGAAGCCGGCATCACGGTCCATCTGCCGAAGCCGATAACCTCGGGCATCAACGCCAAAGGGCGTTTTGGCAAGCAGGACTTCGTCTATGTCGCAGAGGACGATGCATACCGTTGTCCCGCCGGTGAGAAGCTAACCTATCGCTACACCAACGAAGAGGATGGCAAGACACTGCGTCGCTATTGGACCACCGCCTGTCAGGCCTGCACGCTGAAGGGCCAGTGCACAACGGGTAAAGAGCGGCGGATCTCACGATGGGAGCACGAAGCCGTCCTTGAGGCCGTGCAGGCGCGGCTCGATCGGAGCCCGGACAAGATGCGCGTGCGCCGCCAGACTGTCGAGCATCCCTTCCCTTCGGCACGATAAAGTCTTGGATGGGAGCGACGCACTTCCAGATGAAAACGCTCAAGCACGTCAGTACCGAAATGGCGCTGCACGTCCTGGCCTACAACATGAAACGCGTGATGCGCATTCTGGGCGTTGGCGGATTGATGGAAGCGATCCGCGCGTGAGGCTTGCCGCGCGGACCCGACCGCGAGTCCCCAACCATAAGCGTCCATGTTTTTACACAACCTGGACCCGAAGCGGACCCGTGTTGGCGTAGCGGCCATTCAGAAATCGGGTGGATCGATCCGTGTGAAATCCTATCGTGACTTAACGCACGTAGGAGCACGACATGCAAAAGTTTCATTCTATCGCCGCTCTTTGTGGAGACGGCAACCGGCCAGAACTGCGAGCGCTGTTCGAGCGGCTGGGGATTGATCCTCACTCTGGGCTGCGTATTCGTCACGACGGCGTGATCCAAGCCGGCCCAGACCCCGTTTCTGGGGCACCAGATGTCGTTGAGGTAAAGCCTAAAAGAGTTGCCTGATTTGTCTCTGACCCTCGCTGAAGTGGCGCGGGTCAGCTTCTGGCCCAAATGCGACGCGCCGGCTGCATTGAGCAAGGTCCGCTTTCAGGGGCAACCCGGAAGACATTTGCTCACACTGAGATTTTCTCAGTTTGACCCCAACCGGACATTAGGCCGAGCCGCAAGCCGGCCTTCCCCACTTCCTCAAAGTGAGGACCGCACGATTCGGACCGTGCTATTCTTGAACAGGCTCCCTCTCGCAGAGGACTTGGATTCGACGGCCACAATTCATCGCCGCACTCGGCGGCGCGGCGGCATGGCCGCGCGCGGCGCGGGCTGCCCTGCGGCTCAACGGTTTGCTTTCGGTCCTCTTCGTCGCCCTTGGCCTTCGCGCTCGTGGTTTGCGGCTTTACCTCACCCGCTGCCTGCGTTTGATGGACGTGTATACGCTAGCGGACGCGATCAAAGCGGAAGCGCCTAGAGACACTGATATTGGATACCAGAAGGTGGGATGGACAATCACAAACGGTATCAAACCGACTGCCAACGCAGGTGGCATATGGACTTTAAACGCCCTCAAAATCGCAATCGAACAAACCATCGTGAACGAAACTCCCAAAAAACCTGCGTGAAGTGTAGAGTTGGCAAACATGCCAACCGAGGCTGTCAGGAAGCATACGAGAGGAAACAGTACCGGCCGCGACATCCAGCCCGGAAGTTCCGGGTGGCCAAACAATTCGTAGGCCACGACAATAAGGGGAGGAAACAAGAGAAATCGTAAATCAGTTGCTTGTGCCGCCGCCCCAGAGACCAATACAAATCCCGTCAACGCGAAAATCCAAAATTTATCTTTGGGTGGCGTTTCGGCAGCGTCAATAACTTGACTCTCTTTTTTTCCTTCAGACAAGTAAATATGAGGATCGAATTGCTTCCAAAGGGTCAGTGTAGCGGCAAGCACAACAAGTCCTGAGAAAATGGCGACGGGATAGACCCAACTTGTCGCCCCGAGAACCATTGGGAGCACGCCTGCAGAGATCGCTGCCCCAATATTCGACCGCAGCAATTTGATGGTAACAAGACTAAGAAGAGTAATAGCTGTTATAGCGATTGCGCCATATTCCCAATGACGGGTGACGATCACACCTAGCGCTGCGGTTATGGTCGGGGTAATGATTAGCCTGAGAGGTTGAGTTGCCCATTTTCCTCTAGGACGGGAAAATACATCGAACGCTAACGCCGCAATTTCTGGAAATAGAATCAACGATATTCCCGTGGTATCGGCAGCAAGGCCAATTCCTCCCGAAAACATCACGGCAAGAAATTCGGCAAATAGTTTGGCCAAATTTTCACGGCGCAAAAGCGTCTTTTTCATTCTACCGGTGCGCCTGACGAAGTTTTCGCATTTTTGACTAGTTCTTAGTGTCATCGAATGAAGAGGACTTCCGTCCATGGCACGTAACAGAAGTGCCGACCGGCGCTGGGAATGTCCGTTAATCAGCGCAGACCGGAAGTGGTCCGCGAGCCATCAAACCGACGCGAATGACCCATTAGCGGCCATCGGCCGATTCGATACTCGTGGTGCCTAGACTCGAGTCCGCGGCTCAAGAAGGGCGCCATCCTGCGCGTACTAGCAACGGCAGTGCGCGTCACACGGCTTAGGCAGCTGCCAGTAATCCTGACCGATCAGGACGCCTCGCTTTTCGCTCAACTCCTTGGTCATGTTCCTAAGCACAGTCACGGCGTGAAGCGTCTGCGATCTGTGGCCCTCGAGGGGATGACCAGACGGATCGAGCTACCCTGCGTGCGACGGCGCCACCAGCGCCAGTCGCATTCCGGATCAATCACGCCCGATCATGTCGAGCAGCTCCGGCGGGATGACGGGAGCGCGCTGCTCAGTCTCGGCCGAGGCTACGACGGTTCTGACTGCGACAGGCGTCTCCGGACGCGAGCCGCTCAAGTGTTGCGCTGCCACCGCGACGTCAAGCAGGGCGAGGATCACGGCGGCCGCTATCAGGCCCGGGTGGGCCCCGGCAAAGATGGCGTCGAGCGCTGATGTCAATCGTTTCATGTCAACCCCCTCAGCAAGAGTTCGCCCCCCAGCACCAGCAGGCCGGCGAAGAAGCCAAGTCGGAAGGTCTCGGGCCGCACCCGTGCGCGGAGCCAACCGCCCAGCACCATGCCGGCGAGCGCCGGCACGAGCGCAAGCAACGAGGTACCCGTGGCTCCCATGTGCAGTGCGCCATGCCAGGCGAGGCCAGCGGCGAGCGCCAGTGTGGAAATGGTGAAGGACAGGCCGAGCGCCTGAACGAGGTCGTCTCGTTCCAGCGCGAGCGAGCCGAGATAAGGGACGGCAGGGACAACGAAGACGCCTGTCGCTCCGGTGACCAGTCCGGTCACCACACCCGCCAGGGGACCGGCCCAGGGCTCGGCCGCTGCCGGCACTCGCAGGCGCGGCTTGCGGAGTCCGACGACGCCGTAGAGCGCGAGAGCGCCGCCGAGGGCGGCGGTCGCCGCGTGCCCGGCCGTGCCGGCGATCAATCCCGACCCTGCGAGCGTGCCGACGACGACACCAAGCATCATGCCCCAGAGGCGGCGCAGCAGAGCGCCGAAGCGGGGTCCGGTGAAGAGCTGCCAGAGATTCGTCACAAGTGAAGGCACAAGCAGCAGCGCCGCCGCCTGGACCGGCGACATCGCCAGGCCAAGGAGGCCCATGGAGACGGTCGGCAGGCCGAGACCCGTGACGCCTTTCACCAGCCCTGCCACAATGAAGGTGCCGGTGATGAGCAGGATATGGGGAAGGAGATCGGTCATGGACGCAATCTGGTCCCGGACCCCTTCTCTCACAATGCGGGAGTTGTTTAGCCTGCCTCAGCTGGAGACGAAGGCAATTCGCCCGGAGGGCCGCCATGCACTTTGATCTGGTCGACTTGCGCCTGTTCCTCCATGTGGCCGAGGCGGGGAGCATCACGGCGGGTGCCGAACACGCCGGCCTTTCCCTGGCGTCGGCGAGCGCGCGGGTGCGGGGCATGGAAGAGCAGGCCGGCGCATCGCTGCTGGAGCGCGGCCACCGCGGCGTCGAGCTGACGCCGGCGGGCCGGACGCTGTTACATCACGCGCGGTTGGTGACAGGTCAGATAGAGCGGATGCGAGGCGAGCTTGGCGAATACGCCCGCGGGCTCAAAGGACACGTGCGGTTGCTCGCCAACACCGCGGCCGCTGCGGAATTCCTGCCCGAAATCCTCGCTGCCTTCCTCGCCGCGAACCCGAGCGTGGACGTGGACCTCGACGAGCGGCCGAGCCCTGAGGTCGCGCGCGCCGTCGCCGAAGGGCTGGCGGAAATCGGGATCGCAGCCGACCACGCCGACTTCTCGGGTCTCGTGGCCATGCCCTTCCGCACCGACCGGCTCATGCTGGTCGTGCCCCGCGGACACAAGCTCGCCAACCGGGGACGAGTCGCCTTCGTCGAGGCGTTAGGCAGCGAGTTCGTGGGCCTCTCAGGCGACAGCGCGCTCGGCGGGCATTTGGCGGAGCATGCCGCGCGGACGGGCGCGCTGGTGCGAACGCGCATACGGGTGCGCGGGCTGGATGCAGCCTGCCGCATGGTCGCGCTTGGCGCCGGCGTCGCCGTGGTCCCTGAAGCCGCGGCGCGGCGGTGGACGGGAGAGGGAGCGCTCTCCCTCGTGCAGCTGGAGGACCCCTGGGCCGAACGCCGTCTGATGGTGATCGTGCAGCGGCTCGACACGCTGCCATCGCATGCGCGGCGTCTCGCGGAGCACCTTGCGGCAGCATGATGGAGTCCAGCGGTGGGTGGGTCGTGCCGTGATGCCGGCGCAAGGTGAACCTCGTGCGCACGCCGCGCGACGCACGCAACGGCCCCAGCTGGCCCAGTCCGCGGTTATTCGAAATCGAATACTGGATATTGCCGAGTCTCTGGCTCAAATCGAGGAGAAATACGTTCGCAGCAATCTCATCCGATGTCGCTTCTTGGCACTTATGTATGGACCGGCTGCGTTTCGCAAGAGAGCTTGTGCGTGGATAGCGGAAGTCGCTGATATGTATCCGGCCTGTTTGATCGGCTCGCGGGCCGTGGCCTTGATGGGAATACGCACGCGTCTTTGGTCTCATTATCGGACAGGTTGACGAGCAACCACTAGTGCCACCAGACTCTGGATGCGCTCATTGATCCGTTCCATGCATTTTCTCTGTCGCGAACTTGGA
>NZ_JNIJ01000063.1 GCF_000701345.1 Bradyrhizobium sp. URHD0069
AGGCTACATCGATCGGCGATCGCAGCTTGTTTCGTCCTTTCGCGGAAAATTAGTCGCTCGGCATTTTGGGACTTTTGCAACAAAATCTGCCAAAAGGCGACATCGGGTCGGTCTAGCCGTGTCGGGGTGAGTCAAATAAGCTGGTCGCCGATCTTGATCGACGCAAGCGTGGACAGGCATTTCAACCGGGGTGCGGCATGGCAAATCGATTTACGATGGCGCAATCCACCGCGGCGATGCGGCGTTGGGGGCCTCCTGCCATTGTGACGCTCGCGGCGATGGCCGCACTGACGGCGCTGACCGCCGACGCCGCGGCGATGCAGGCGCGCCCCGCGCCACCCACCGAGGCGACGGCGCCGCGCGATGCAGGCGAGCCGATCATGGCGATCGTGTCGATCAAGACCCAGCAGGTCACTTTCTACGACGCCGAGGGCTGGATTCTGCGCGCGCCGGTGTCGACCGGCACCACGGGACGCGAGACGCCAGCCGGCGTCTTCGCCGTCCTCGAGAAGGACAAGGACCACCACTCGACCCTCTATGACGATGCCTGGATGCCGAACATGCAGCGCATCACATGGAACGGCATCGCGCTGCACGGCGGGCCGCTGCCCGGATATGCGGCCTCGCACGGCTGCGTGCGGATGCCCTACGGCTTTGCCGAGAACCTGTTCGACAAGACGTGGATCGGGATGCGGGTGATCATCTCGCCGAACGACGCCGAGCCGGTCGAGTTCTCCCATCCGGCGCTGTTCGTGCCGAACCGGGAGGCCATCGCGGCCGCGCCGGCCAAGGCCGAGGCGCTCGCCCGCGAGGCCGAGGAGGCCGCCAAGACGGCCGACGAGGCGAAGAAAGCCGCCGCGACAGCGAAGCGCGAGACGGCGTCGCTGACGGCGTCGCTGCGCAAGCTGGAGGCGCTCAAGACCCGCGCCGACGCCGAGCTCGCGTTCGCCGACAAGGCGCTCGCCGCCGCCAAGAAAGACGAGGCCAAGGCGCGGGCCGAGGACCTCAAGCAAAAGGCCGCCGCCAAGGCCGCGGACCTGGGGACGCAGCTCGACACCGCCAAGGCCGACGCGAAGTCGAAGCTCGACGCCGCCGCCGCCGCAAAGGACGCCGCCAAGGCGGCCGAGACAAGGAAGGCCGACGCCGCCAAGGCGGCGAGCGAGGCGAAGCTCGCGCTCGAGCCGGTCTCGGTTTACATCAGCCGCGCGACGCAGAAGCTTTACGTGCGGCGCAACACGCATAAGCCGTGGGCGGACGGGGGCGAGGTGTTCGATGCGACCCTTGAGGTTCCGATCTCGATCCGCAATCCCGACAAGCGGATCGGCACGCATGTGTTCACGGCGATGGCGCGCAACGACGCGGGCCTGCGCTGGACCGCGGTTACGATCGACAACGGGGACGACGCCAAGGACGCGCTCGACCGCATCACCATCCCGCAGGATGTGCTCCATCGCATCGCGCCGACCGCATTGCCGCGATCCTCGATCATCGTCTCGGACGAGCCGTTAAGCCGCGAGACCAACTATCGCACCGAATTCGTCGCGGTGCTGAACAACCAGCCCCAGGGCGGCTTCGTGACGCGCCGGCCTAGCGTCGATGTCCCCGTTGCGAGCGGCAACGACTGGGGCAACGACGGCTTCGGCTTCTTTTTCCAGCGCAATTGGAACTCCCAACCTGGTAATACACGTCCGCGCGCCGGCCAATACAATCAACCGATGCAACAGCGCTGGTGGTAAGACGCGGCACGCCGCGCGCAGGCCGCACGGTCGCTCAGGGTCAAAAGCGCCGTTTTGACCGCCTGCCGCTCCGGCATCCCAAGAACGGACATCGCCCCCGCTGCCGGCGCCACCGTCCACCCGCGCGGGTTTGACCATCAACGTTCGGATGCACGTCCAGGCTCGCCCAGCGACCCCAATCATTTGACGCTGTCGTCCAGCAGCGTCCAGGCTTTGACCTTGAGCCCCCGAGCAATGCGCGCAATGTTGTCGATCGAGACATTGCGTTCGGACCCGCGGCCTATGGTGAAGCTGGAACGTTGCTGGCCGTGGCTCGAGCGACGTGGATTGCAGTCGACCGCCAAGTGCAGCTCGGCCGCGCCTGAAGCGTGTGCGGTTGGCGGCTACCGCAATGCCGGGCAATCGTTCCACGCCACGTTAGTTTAGTAATCCTGATTTCAAGCTGTCTTGGCGAACAACTTCAGGACGCCGTCGGCGATGCTGACAGCAACGACTTGCGACGAACTCAGGCCCTTGGCCTTAAGCGCGGATGCCGCCTCCGGTGTCCCGTCAATAGACTTCCGAAGTGACTGAATATCTTCCTCGCTTGCCTGCGCGACGATCTCATCGACCTTCGAGCGCACCTCCGGTTTCAGGTCCTTGACGTCGACGACCTGTATGCTCTCTATGACCGTGCTGGACTGTGCAGGCGGTGTCTGTGCCTCGGATTGCGATGGCGCTCCTTGTGCCTGCACGAAAGCCGGCGTCCCTAGGGAGAGGGCCGCAATAATGACGGATGCCGTAACGATGCGCATGCGCACTCCTTTTCAGTTTGAATAGCTAAGATTTTCAGTTTGAATAGCTAAGAGACTCTATCGACGAACTTTGGTTAGCGTCTGATTCTGTTGTGGCCGTTCGGTGAAACCAATGCGGCTGCAATGCGCACGCTGACACAGGGGGATCGCTGTCGGCCGCGCACTCACCACTCTGACACCGAATTTAATGGGATCGGCGGATTGCTAACCTACATCGGGGACGGCCCGCGTTTGTCCAATAGGAGAAGATGATGCCTGTATTGTTATTTTGGCCAGTCCCTGCGGCGACAATTGTCGGCGGCTATTACTTAGTGACCGCTGCCAAGGTTATGGATGTCGCGCTTGCTCTTGCTATTCCGACTAAGATGCCGTCGGATCGGCGACGGAACTTCAAGGTAATTCAGGGCGGTCGCGCCTAACTCAGCAAGACGCCGGAAAGCTCTTTGCCTTGTCGGCCCGCACTGCGAGCGCACGCGCGCCGCTGGCTTAATAGCTGGTCGGCTGGAAGCGCGCCGTCACCATCGTCTTGCCGTCGTTAGTCGGCTCGACGTTGTAGGTGGTCGAGAAATCGGTCGCGTTTGGAAACCGCCGCGAGACGGCAATCTTGTCATCTTTTTTAGTAGGTGCGGCACGGCTTCGAAGCTAAATACGAGACTATCCCGAGCAAGGGTTAGCAAAACCAACGGCAGATCGTGCATAGAGTTCGATGTTTCGTCGAGGTCGCGAGCGGCCGGATTGGCTACGCGATGACCGCAGCCGTTCTGACCGACGCATTTAGCGTTGCCGACGCCATTCTTGCCGATCCAGAATTTGTCTCCCTTCTGAAGGCGGTTTTGGGCGATCGCCGCCGGGTTCCTCCGGAGGGCTATCTGTCCCTAACCTTAGCGGAACGGTGTTGGTTCCGCGGTCACCTAGAAAAAGACGCCACTCGGGATAGCCACGAACGGAAGCGCCTTATTCGCGAGCGCATTGCCAGCGAAGAAGCGCGGACTCAACTCGGGCATCGCGCCGAGTCCGAAAACCTTCACATTAGTGGAAGTCAGCGAACGTGCGCTTCAAGCCACCTTTTTCGATCACATGTAAAGATTTAGGATGAAACTCGCGTAGTTCGCCGGGCTTCGAATGTATGGGCGCAACTTCACGTGGGAGCAGAAAATGAAAGAGAAAAAGGAGATCGTAGAAAACTGGCTACCTCGTTACACAGGCACGCCGCTTGATGAATTCGGAGAACATGTTCTCTTGACGAACTTCGGCGATTACGTCGCATGGTTCGCCGCCCACCACGACGTATCGATCAAAGGCGCGGATCGACCGATGCCCAACGTGACTGCCGATGGCATTACCTTGATAAATTTCGGCATGGGAAGTCCGAATGCGGCGACCGTGATGGATCTACTAAGCGCCATTTCCCCAAAAGCCGCTCTATTTCTTGGCAAATGTGGCGGTCTGAAACGTAAAAATCAAACGGGCGATCTGATTTTACCGATTGCAGCTATTCGCGGCGAAGGCACTTCGAACGACTACCTACCGCCGGACGTACCGGCGCTGCCCGCATTTCAACTGCAACGCGCGGTGTCAACAGTGATCCGTGACTTGGGTCACGACTATTGGACAGGCACCGTGTACACAACCAACCGTCGTGTCTGGGAACACGATGATGGCTTTAAGGAGCAGTTGCGTCGCACACGGAGCATGGCGATCGACATGGAGACTGCGACGATCTTTGCCGCGGGATTTGCCAACCACATTCCAACCGGCGCGCTGCTCCTCGTGTCCGATCAGCCAATGATCCCCGAGGGCGTGAAGACCGAAGCGTCGGATCGCACAGTGACCGCGAACTACGTCGAAACGCATATCAAGGTCGGGATGGAGGCCCTCAAGCTTGTGCGGCGTCATGGCCGCAGCGTGAAGCATTTGCGCTTCGAAAGCGATTTCGACGGGCCGCATGACCCGTAAGTGATGGGGCGCACGGGCGAGCAGCGTTGCCGAATGGTCGGGGTCGAAACCGACATGTCTGCCCAAATGGGCCTTGTCCGCTTTGCCCCGATGAACGGACCTCGCCGAGCATGATTGCCGAGTCCGTTTGGTGCCAATGAGCGACATCCCGGCCTTGACTTGATATGAAGCAGGCAGCGACCGAGGCTGCCTAGCGCATATTCGAAATAATTGGGGAGCTACGCTTCTGGCTCACTCACCAGTTTTCTCCCAAACTTCAAAGGACGTTCGGCCAGCTCTTGCAACCCACTGACGTCCTAATGGCCGCTCGCCAGGGACGCTGATTTTGCTCGAGACCACCAGCCTTTCCGGCTTCGCGCAAAAGGGCCTGTTTAACTTTAGATAAAAGTCGAAACCGTCGATTTCGATGCAACGAATCTTTCCGCTCTTAACGAGACCGATTGCTCCGCTGAAATGACTGCCTGCGCCGCAGCAACTGTTCTCGATACCGCATCCTTCGAGGGACTGCGTGAATACATCGCCCAGTCTCTTGGACTCTGAAAGGAATTCGCTACGATAAGCTAGTTGATGGTTGGTCTGGTTGAAGCAGATGCAGTCGGCTCTTCCGACGGCCTCCGTCGCTTTCGAATCGCGGCCTAACACCATCAGCTCGAAGTCGCGACGCAGTTTATCGTCTAAGCTTGGCCAAAGAGAACATGCGCCTCCAATCGAGCCTAGAACGGCAAACGTCAACGCAGTAGCCGCAAGACTCTTTCCACGCCACATCAACCTACTTCCAAGCTGAGTGTTCTCCACCGGTAACTCAGTCTGCACAAAGCCCGCCGCACTGAAATGCCTTGAACACGAGCGGACTTTCTCAAGAGGTTGCTTTGGACCGAATCGGAAGAAGGATATCGCGTCGAGGCCGGATGCATGTCGTTGCCCATCGGGCGACCGATACGATCATTGGTTAAAGAAACGGTTCGCTGAACACCGGACGTTGTCTGGAATAAGTTAATGACAATCTAACCCAGAATACTCAAGCGTAACCTATCCGCCGATGTCCGAGTTGGGTCGTCACCAACGGACCTGGGGGCGTTCAACAGAGACTTCCGCTTTTGCCCCGCGAACGGACATCGTCAGTCAGTCGGACCACTTCCGTAAAGTGCCACAAGCTGACTATGCGCTGGCGATCTCTGATGTTGTGGTCAAAGCCGCTTTGGACATCGGCGCGACTTGGTCCTAACGACGGTGCCGGATAGCGGTGGGAATGCAGCAATTGATGCTTGGAAAGGGTTATAGTCGCACCGCAATTCAGCCACGGAGATCGAGCCATCGCCATGCGCCACGCCTCCCTATTGCACGCTCTTGCCACAGCCGGTCTGTTCCTGGGATCCAGCCTCATCGCAGATGCATCCGCCGCGACCGCCGGCCACGCCTTGGCCGTCTCCGTCGACGATTTCAAATATATCGACACGTCGAACGAGCCCACCGATCAGACGGCCGTGCACCAAAAGCAACTGCGGGCTTTCATGACCGCGCTGCGGGACGACGTCACGGCACACCGGCGTTTTGAGCTGGTGCCCTCCTCCTGCGCACCAAATTGTCCGACCGAGGGACCCGCGTTGGTCGATCGGCTGCGCGCGGCGTCACAGGCCGGCACGCAGATCCTGATCATCGGCATCGTTCAGAAGAGCAGCACGCTGGTGCAGCTGGTGTGGACTGCTGCCATCGATACAACGACCCAGCGCGTCGTGTTCAAGAAGTTCTTCACGTTCCGCGGTGACAATGACGAGGCATGGCAGCGGGCGGAGCGCTTCGTATCGGAGGAGGTCCGCGAACGACTGCTTGAAAGCAGATCGCAGCAATAGGCGGCGCCCGGCGCGCCGTCACTTCACGCGGCGCGCCGTCTTCTTCATTGGCGCATTCATTGGCCCGGCCAATCCGACGGCCTGTGCCGCGCCCCCGTTGAGTTGCGCCACGATCTGTTCCGGAGTCTCCTTCACCGCCTGGTTTTGCCCATTGGGTGAGATCGACGATCGCCTTGGCCGCGGGCGGCGCGTCGCCGCTGGAAGCCTGTTGTCTGCAATGGGTCAAACTGAGAAGAACTCAGTGTGAGCAAATGTCTTCCGGGTTACCCCTGAAAGCGGACACTGCTCAATACAGTCGGCATGTCTCAAAGGTGCCAATAGCGATCGTCTCGATTGCAATTGGGAGGCCTAGGTCAAGGGCCGCTTTCCACTAACCATCGCGAGAACTGTGCAAGCGAGATCAACAGTTGATTCCACCAATTGATCTGCGCCAGCGCCTTCTAGTTCATCTCGGGTACCATAGCCCCAGAGTACTCCAAGACCGCGCATTCCAACCGCATGGGCGCCAGAGATGTCGTAGCGGCGGTCCCCGACCATCAAACTGCGCGTGGGTGTAATATTATGCTCCGACAAGATATGGGCGAGCAGCTCAGGCTTGTGGTCCAGCTCTCCGCCCGGCACCGAGCCGTGGATGCCATCGAAATATGCCGCAAGCTCCAAATGCTCCAGGATACGACGCGCGAATGCCTCCCGCTTCGATGTTGCCAAATATAGTCGCAATCCTCCTTGCTGCATCTCTCTTAGAGAATTGCCTATTCCCGGGTCGGGCTCGCTTCCGAGAAGGCCGCTTTCACCGTAGTGCTGACGAAAGGCCAATACTGCCTCAGCAATCCTGTCGTCCCCATATGGCTGCAGCATGAATCGCATCACGTCCTCGAGCGGCGGCCCGATGACCCGCTTGATGTCGAGGATTTCGTTCGGCTCGTGTCCAAGAGTGCGCAGCGCCGCGAGGCAACTTGCCAAAATGCCGGGCTGCGAATCAATCAGGGTGCCGTCGAGATCGAGAAGAACAGAGCAAGGCGGGGCCATGGCTTCAGCATAGTGATCGCAGCCAAGCGAGTAAATGTTCGACTGATTCGAAGTCCGCTATGGGTCTTGGTTGTGTGAAAGCGGACATCGCGGCATCGCCCCGCAGTGCCGCGCCGCTCTCATTGTTGGCCGCCGCCGGGAGATGAAGCCGTTTTATCCTCCCTTTTGACGAAGGTGGCGGGGCAATCGCGATCTTACCAACTCGTATTTCGTTCATTTTTCCGCGAGCTTTCTCGCCTTTGCTTACCGAACCAACGTCCGCTACGATTATCGTCCACCCAAGCATCCCGTTTGCCCGGTGCCATGCCATTTATTAGGCCGCATGCTCCGCTTTCCGGCTTCCTTGGTCCAGCAAGGCGAAGACCTGGTCGGACAAAACTGGCCGCCCAATGAGATATCCCTGGACTTCAACGCAATTTGTCTGGCGCAGGTACGCAAGCTGCTCCTTCGTTTCCACACCTTCTGCGACGACGCCGATCCCCAAATCCTGAGCCAGCCCAATGACCGATTTCACGATGGCCGCGCAATCCGGTTGGGTCAGCATGTCGCGGACAAAGGACTGATCGATCTTGATTCGGCTGAAAGGCAATTTGCGCAGATAAGTCAACGACGAATAACCTGTTCCAAAGTCGTCAAGTGCGACCGTGACTCCTAATTGCAGCAATGACTTCAGTACGGAGGAGGCTGATCCATATTTCGAGATCAGCATCGACTCAGTCATCTCGATTTCGAAACGCCTCGGGGAAATACCGGCCTCAGCGAGAGCGCGGACAACTGTCTGCAGAACATTTGCATTCTCAAACTGGACCGCTGAGAAATTGACGGCAATCCTGACGTCTTCAGGCCAATGCGACAGCGTCGCGCAGGCGCGTCGGATAACCCATTCGCCGATCGAATGGATCAGCCCGCTTTCCTCGGCAATTGGAATGAATTCAGCTGGTGGAACCAATCCGCGCACGGGGTGCCGCCAGCGCAGCAATGCCTCGAAGCCGGTTACGCGATTCTCGCGAAGGTCCAAAAACGGCTGGTAGACGAGAAAAAACTCGTTCCGTTCAATCGCTGCTTCCAGATCATGCTGCAACGCTCGGCGTTCGTGAGTCGATGCGTCGTCGCCTGGCTCAAAGAAACGGATCGTTCCGGGTCCTGCTTTCTTTGCGCGATAGAGCGCGACATCGACATGCTTCAGGAGGTCATTGGCTGTGCTGCCGTCACGCGGAGCAAGCACAATTCCGATGCTGGTGGCGCCGGTGATTTCCCGTTCATCGATGCGGAAAGGATCTGCAAAGACAGCAACAATCCGCTCGGCGAGTTCAAGTGCCTCTTCCGACTTGGTCAGATTTGTAGCGATCAGTGCAAATTCGTCACCGCCTATGCGCGCGATAGTATCCTCCTCTCGTGTGCACCGTCGCAGCCGCGTCGCAACCTGGATGAGGAATTCGTCGCCCGCCGGGTGACCAAACTGGTCGTTCACCTCCTTGAAGTGATCGAGGTCAAGCAGAAGAATGGCAAATTTCTCGCCGCAGCGAGCTAGTCGGCTCAAGCCACGTTCAAGGCTTTCGTCGAAGGCAAAACGGTTTGGAAGATGCGTGAGCGAGTCCTGGCGGACAGCCTTATCGGCTTCAAGCTGGGCAATCAGGCGTCGCGTAAATTCAAAGGAATAGGAAAATACGCCGCGCAGAAGGACGCATGCATACACCACGACCAAAATTGCGACGAGAAAGTAGACAAAATCGCCGCCTCTGCCGATACAGATCGCTGTGCCGACAAAGATGGGAGCGGTGAAAGCAATCGCCGCCACCGGAATTGTGGCGAAGGTGAGTGCTCCGCCCGCCAGCATCCCGGCACACAGGCATGTCATCACCAGTTGTCCGCCGTTCGCGGCGTTTGCAAAGAAACCCACCGGAACGATCGCCCAGGCTCCGCCAAGAATGAAGGCATTTCGCACGAGCCGATGGATGGACTTACGGGACACAAATTGAGGCTTCGCCACCCGCCGCGACGCCCGCGCCTTCACTCCAAGAAACGTCGCCCCGCAAACCACGGTGGCAGCCCATAAAGCTGCAATCATCCCATCGGGCGAATTCCACAGGGCCATTGCGAGCACTGTCGCATTGCAGGCATTGGCCAGCATTATGCCCAGTGAATGGCGCAGCACGAGAGCGATCTGTTCGGCTCGAATGTAGCCTGCAACCAATTCTTCCGTCGTCGGACCGCCAAAGGCGGCTAGATCGCCGGCGAATAGCTTCGAGAAATAAGATCTCAGACACTCTCGCATTCCGGACTCCACACGATGGCTCCAAGAGCTGACGCCAACGCAGCAAAGTCTCTGAAATTCTTTGAGGAAATATGAAATGTGGCGTCTCGGTCGCGCATTCGCGACGATCGCAGCGCGAGAGCGGTTCCATTCCGTGGCTTGGATAACAAACGCTAACCGGGAGACGGATAAATGACTCTGTTTCCAGGCTCAAACTCAGACAGACCATTCCATTTTCTCTCGTCGGGTCTGATCCTGAACTGGCTGGTCGCGGAGAAGGGTACCGCGCCACATACTCCGGTGATCGACAAGTCGAAGAAGATCGCACCCCTCTGACGACAGCAATAATCGCCAGCGAAATGCCCACTGCGATCAGTCCGGATTCGATGGCGGCGGATTCCTCGGCGAAAAACTTTTTGAGAATGCTCTTCTACTGTACCTCCCGAGAGGTTGTGTTGGCGTGGCCAAATAATGGAAACCTAAGGCCGCACCGGTTCAGTTTGCGATACATGATCGTTCGATCGCTGTGCGACATACACTTTCGTCCACCAGCGAGGCCGCAAAGAACCCCCCGCTCAGGGCGGGTCTGCGCTCAATGCGCCGTTTCACGGTTTAGAGGGGCGGTAGAAGGCGTTAATCGAACTCGCCTTAAAGGCGTGGCCGATATGAAAGAGGCCGCCAATTGAAGCGGCCTACTTCATTTTCTTTAAATTTTTAGTCGCCTTGTTAGGATTAACGATACTCAAATTTCACGGGGAAATTTCCAGACCATCTTGCTATTCCTGATGCCGCTTACCGGACCACCATGGCTTCTCGCGACGAAAGAAAACGGTCGGGTTGGCGTTCTGATTGGGAATATATCATGATCATCGTTTTGGTTGCCTTGGCCGCGAGCGCTTTACTCGGCCTGGCGACCGGCTTGGTGTTTCGGGTGTGGGCAAATGCGATAGTTGCGCCGCTCATCGCATTTGTTTCAGCTATTGCTCTCGCCTCTCATGGCTTCAAATTTTCAGAGGGTGTGCTCGTTACCGTCGCATGTCTTTTCATCAGCCAGGTTGCCTGCTTGGCCGGTGTGTTTCTGGAGTCCCGCGCCGGCATTGCGAACTTTCTAGCGGACGATGTGTTCGATGATGAGCCAGGCGATAATCGCGAGCACGACATCGCCGGCGAGCAAGAGGAGGAGCGCCGCGAGCATCCATCGCGGTCCCCTCCGCCTGAGACGTGATACCTTTGAGCGCTGCGATGACCGGCGCAACCACGCACCGCGACGGGGCCTCCTGTCGATCAAGCGACCTGCCGTATCCCTTTGGGTCACCGAGAGGTTCATTATAGGACACTTTCCTTGCTGATCTCTGGTCTTTGAGGATCTTCAGCAAAGGTAGTGCCACCATGATCAGCGTTCGCGCGCGCCTACCGGGGTCGGCGGCTATCTGCTTCTCAGAATAAACATCTTTCAGCGTGCCGGGCGGCAAGCGCCGCCCCTTTGGCTTTCCCCTCTGAAATCTTGAGGATGTAATCACCCCTGAGCGCCTTGTTGGTTTGCCGAATTGACGGGCCGCAACATCGCAGTCGGCGTCGATCTCTGACAGCAAAGGCCGTCCACCGCTTGCTCCTGCGGTGGCGGCTTTTTGCTGCCGGCATCCCGACGAGGAGCGGTGAGGGCGCCGGTTCACGGCGGCGGGTTTTGCTTTGGACTGACGGGCGCTGAAGCGGGGGGCTTTTTCTTTGTGGCCTGCGTGTGCGCCGCAAATTTGGCGCCGATATCACTGCCGTTGATCCACCCCAGCTGGCAGCGGCGGTAAACTGAGCCATTAGATGAGAGCACCAGGAAAAATTCATCCAGGTTTAGATCCGCAAGCGTCTCATCAATTGTTAGGCGGGCTCCGGTTTCAGATATGTCCGCCATTGTTCAGCTACGGCGCCATGTGCCGTCAATGCCCATAATGTGAGCCTTGATGCCCTTCTCGAAAAACACGCGTGTTTCCGGGCGACGGCCTGAATCGGTCAAGGTGTTCTCCCAGTGCCGCCGGATTAAAGCTCTGGCTGATTGTCTACTTGCCTGAACGCGACGCCGAGCCGGTTCTCTCTCCGCCATATGACGCGGCAATGCCGGCTCATCTGCTCGGTCTCCATGATCAGCGTGAATTGTGGGGAAGCCGTGATCAACAGTACGGTCTAGGAAGTGGCTAAACATGATGCGGCTCCCGGGCGATCTGAACCGCCCGTGGTAATGGGCCCCGCCTCATTTCGGATTACAAATATACAACAGATTTTATTGATGTCCGGCCCATCTGCAGTTGGGAAAGTCCACCCGCGGGCAGCTAGAATTTTATCGATCTCAGTAGAGGAACCGAAACGACGTCAATCGAAACGAAAGGCGATTAGCAAACCACCAACATTTCGCCACTAAGCATCGCATCACGAGACAGGGGGCGCCAATGATCAACATGCGTGCGGAATTTCGCCTGCAGCGACTGATCGGTTATTCGAGGTGGTTAGCTGCGGCCTTAACCTTGCGCAGGGCCATTAGCTAGATGGACAAACGACGGCTCCATCGGACCAAGGTCCGCCATTCCGGGAAGGTGTTCGTTCGCGGGAAAACCCTGCATGATTGCACGGTGAACAACGTCACGGGACTTGGTGTCTGCATCGAGTTTGCTTTTTCAATTGCGGAACTGCCGGAGACTGTGGATTTCAGCTTCGACAACTTCCGCACCATACACAGCTGTAAAATCATCTGGCGGGAAGGTAACCTCGCGGGCGTTGCTTTTGAAAGGCCGCTTTGGCCCTCATTGGCAGTTGATGTCAGAAGGGCCAAACTGAGGGTGGTGAAATAGCGCTATTTAGTATGGTCGGTGATGTGGCCTGCTCGTTAAGCTCGGCAGTTAAACCTGATCCAACTGGAGCAAGGCACGGAGTACGATCTGTGTGTTTTAACCGGAGATGATAGAGGGGAGACGTTTGGCCCGTTCGAGACGGCCTTGGACGGCTTGGCAAAAGTGCGAGCCCCAGCTCAGTGAGCCGATTTATGGTGTGCTCGGAACCACGATACGATCCCAAATGGTTCCGGCGATGGAAGCTATGGGGATACAGTATCCACAGGAAAGTAAGCCCTCGCTTTAGAAGATGCGGTGGCTCGACGGGCGTCTGGTGCAAGCCGCCATGGCCTCAGTGGCCCGCGGCGCAAGATCGCGGATTAATGCGGCGCTTGCCATCGCCTGTAACCGCCGGACGGATGCATCGTAAGCCAGCCGTGCGCGATAGCGGCTTTAACCGCCGCGCCATATTCCTCGTAGCTGCCACCGGCATTCCGAAATTGCGTGTTGATGACGGCGCCCGACAGGCGACCGGCGTGATCGGCTTCGACCGCGTTCGCCAGCTCAAGCAGTTTGCGCTCGGCAGCCTCGGGCGCAGGGAAGGGGCGTTCCTCTTTGAATTTCACTTTCCATGCTTCCTGTCGTATCTGGCGAGCGCCTCCGCGCCGGGCCTCGGCATATCGATCAGAACGCAGAGTCGCTATAGCTGATCGGAACAGCTAACAGGTGATCCGCCTGTTCTTCTGCAAATGCGATAGCGCCAAGGTTCTTGGAAGTTGCCGCCCCACATTCCAAGGGTCGCGCGCTTCGCTTCCGACTGCGCTGGCGCGTATGCACCCTTCGAGTTTGGGGCCAGTCGAGCGCTAGCCCGTTCTTGACCAGCCATTCCGCAAGATCGATACCGGAAACCGTACAGACCGCAACGGCGCGCTTGTATTGGTCGCCAGTAGCGTCTCACCGCGGACTTTGTAACTCACTCCGGCTAGGGCGCTAGCTAAACCCGCCGACTCCACCCGGCGGGCTTTTTTTGCCACGAAGTTCGCCTATACCGATTCGGCCATTCCGGAGGGGGAATCCCATGGTCTGGTAGCGGCCCGACGTATGTCGACCAGCATGCGTCGGGACGCTTCCTAAAGTGATGGCCCGGGCCGCTGAAAATCGGTCGCCAAACCTTCGCGAGCCCTCAACTCGATCGTTGGCCAGTTCTGTCGAAAGAACTTCGTCGCGTCGTCAATGTTAGGAGCTTGCACTCTAACGCTGCAAGCCTGCCTACCGCCCCCGCTCGATATTTGAAAATGAAATGTGTAGTGCGTCGTCTCTAAATCTTCATTGATCGGCTGACCATCGCGGCGCATTCGGTGTCCCCCTGCATTGCGTCAATGTGGGACACTCTACGTCTGCAAAATGGATTTTCGTGCGGCGCGATTGTGGCGTTGTAGGCCGAGGCCCCTTTAAGCCCTTCGGTGAAACCAATGCGGCTGCAATAAGCACGCTCAAGACACGCGCCGGTTCACGCCGGGCGCAATGGCGCTGGTGGGCTGGACATGAAAGAGGCCGCAAACTGAGGCGGCCTCTCCGTGTGTGGGTTTTAATACCAGCCGCGATGCCGACCGCGCGACCAGCCATAGTGATGGCCGCGACCCCGCCCCCATCCATAATGATGACCGCGGCCGCCGCGATGCCCCCACCCATGACCACCGCCATGACCATGACCGCCCTTTACAAGGATGATTGAACTGTCAGTGTCGGTTAGGGCATTGGGGTTCGCACCCGGCATTGCGAATGCGGTTCCTGCCGCAGCAAGGCTGCCGAGTGCAGCAAGTCCAACAAGCGCAAATTTGAGTTTCACGGTCTCCTCCTGTGGAATCTAGAGCATGTCACACAGTAAGAAGCTCAATGTGAACAAGGGATGAGCGAAACGAACCCGCCTTGTAGGGGCTCGCCTTACGTCCGGACGAAGATCGGTGAGCGCGAAGGCAGGGGCTACGGGCGGGGACGCTCAGGGCGACGCCAGCTTGGACTTATCGTGCGAGCATCTGCGCGAGATCGGCAACTGCGCAGCGCAAGTTGTCGTTTTTTAGGCTGAGGAAAGCGTCGATCAACCGACGACCATGTAACGAGAGCGCAAGCTGGGTCAGCGCTGGCGTTTCGATCTCGCTGCCGCGCTTGGTCTTTGGTATCTCGTCGTAAAAATATCCAGTGTCGACGTCGAGGATTTTAGCCAACGTCACCATCAAGGCGGCGCTTATCCGATTGGTGCCCTTTTCATATTTCTGAATCTGTTGGAACGAGACGCCCAGCGATTTACCTAGACTGTCTTGGGTCATTTTCAGCATGACGCGCCGCGCGCGCAGCCTGTCACCGAAATATTATCGATAGGTCCCGTGCTCCGCGTCGTGGCCCGCTGGATAACTTGCTTGGCTCGTTTGCTGCTCATAGACTGCCCCCCGCGTTGCTTGGTTTCCGGCCCCAGTGCCCTACACAATACACGGCGGCGCTCAAGAAAGAAGTCCTCGAAGGCTCGCAGTCAAAATCCCCGCAATACGAGGCGCAACTTCAATTCTCGGTTGGCTGCAATGGTATTGGACAATCTACCGGCAGTCGCCGCCTGATGGTGGCACGCATCGCCGCCGTCAGCAGCCAAATGAAACCCGCCCGGCTGGGATCGTCGAGCGGGCTCGTCCCTGAATGGTGAAGCTGACGCCAGAGCGCGAGATCACGCCTTTGCGTTCATCCGAATGAAAAGAGAAGGTCAAACACGCCCAACAGCAAAGAAAGAACTGATCACCGTTGAACGCTCGACTCTCTGGGCGAACCCAGTAAGCTGGCAGCATTAAAGACAGTCAATTTTCAGGGGTATAGGCATGCAATCGCGGCGCTTTTTGAATTGGTGGTTTCGCATATGGGCTTCGGGTCGGTTCTTTGAGAAATTCTCAAACTGGCGGGCGGCGCGTAAAACCTCGAAATCGAAGACGACTTCCTAAAAAAGATCGTCGTTACTCCTGTAGCTTTGATCGGATTGGCGGTTTGGACGATGCTTAGCCACGTCGCACAAAGAGAAGACTGCCTCAACAATTGCGAGACCGATTTCTCAGCCAGTCATCGATAGCGGTCGGACCTTCGCGCGACAGAGTGCTTTACTAAGTCGCCGGAGCGCTGCCGAACAGGGCCGGAACTATTGTTAACGTTTCATCTATACCCTGCGAACCGCCCCGAAACGGTTCCCCGAACCGCGACCATTGGTAACGCCAATGCAAACTATCGAAATTACCGATCCGTTAGAGGCCCGACGTTGCCGCTATGCCCAATACCGGGGCGAAAGGGCGAGATTGATGTTGAATGGATTGCCGGTCACCGGGATGGTCCGATCAGTTAAGGAAGATAAGTCCAGCACTCCCGCGCGGTGGACCGTCACGGTGGTACCTAAGCCGGACATCGCAGCCTAACCGATAGGGTGAGGTTCGATGAATTATCAAGTCTTACCGCTACTACGGCGGCGGGCGAGTACCGGTCCTGCGCTTCCTTTACAAGATGCGTTATGCTGTAGGTCTTGCCTTAGAGAAAATCCCGCAACCGAGCAAGTTCAACGATGTGTTCCGCCGACAAAATCGCGCTAACTAAGCCAGACTGCGGAGCAGTGTGGATCTCATACAAATGATGTTGAAATTTGGGCTGAGACATAAACTTCCGGATACACTCATCGAGAGTGCCGTCGATTATCAAGTAAGGACGTGCGCCGAGTGATGCGCTAACGCGTTGGTTCTTGAGTGAAGGCCACTTTCGGAGAGTTGCAGGACCATCAAAATTGATTTGAACATCAGTATCTTCCATCCTTAGCGCTTCGCTTTCTTTTTCTTAGACATCCGCCGGGCTATTGTTTCAGTTTTCTTCGCAACTTTCTTCGGCGGGGCAGCGGCCATCCCTACAATTTGCTCGACGTACTTTTGCCGTTCACGAGCAGTCCGATCGTCGGATTTTGGGTCAATGTGGCTCGGCAGCGAGACGTTCTCCGTAGCCTCTGGAACGTGGACTTGCTCGTTCGTCGTCCCTGCAACGTGCTCGGCATCAGGCTCGATGGCAGCGTCCGCTGCCTTGAGCGTGATTTCCTCTACGACATCGTTGATCTTGTCGGCGGCCTGCTCAATGACCGGTTTTTCTTTGTCATCCATGGCGTCCTCCAAAGCTCAATTCTGAGGCTAGTCTCACTTAAGAATAGGGCAACATGCAAAAGGGTCCGGGAACTCGACCGTATTTATTTATACGAGTGTGAAACGGGACTTAGATCGAAACCCGAAGGCAATGCCTAAATGGCCAAGCGCAAACAGACGAGACCCAACGCTGAGAAGCCCAAGGTCAAGGGTTGAATATCTGGACGACGGCGTGAGGATCGAAATTCAGATCACCGGGGCGGATGCGGATACACGAGTGAGCGGCCCGATCTGATTAACACGGGGCTTTAGCAGTCGTTCCGGCGACACTCAATGATAAAGCACGGCCCCGCCTTGGGGTGTAGTGCAAGGTGAGACGGGTGCCGTGCCGGGCCGCCGGGGTAAGCGGCCCGACTAATCAAGCGGGGCTTGTTAAAGTCGTTCCTGCTGCGATCCCTAAAATGTCCGATCCCGAACCATCACCCTGCGCGCCGCCGTGATCGGCGGCCACACTCGCGCTGTCACCAATTCGTGACACGCTAATCGAAGGCTTCAGCCACTTCGTTACCTCCATGACTGCTCCGATTGCTTCCGGCTGGAGCGATTGCCGGGTGGGATTTTCACCCACTGGAAAGCGCCGCCTTTGCACGGCGCACGCCAAAGTCAGACATTGCGCCCTGCCATTAGGTTGCTTCGTCGGGGCGGCCAAGGCGCGTGAGCGGCACGGTGACGCCAAGTGCTTTCACGGTTTGAGGTTGATGCGCAACTCGATGTTGGTTGCTTGCTCGGCCGGGAGGTTCGCTGAATTTTCATCCGACGATGCGGCAGGCGTCGAGAAGATCACGCCGAGCGCCCAGCATCTGACTTGATTGGCGATCGAAGCTCAATCAAGCTTTGACCGCGCTCCGCACGCGACTTAAGGATCCGCGCTCCCCAAGGCGTAGCAGCGCGCCGACCGCCAAGCTGATTGCACCGCCAATGGCAATATCTTCGAGCCGGAGGAGCCCGGAAGGCGTCTGTTGCGGTAAGAGAATGCAAAACAGCACCACCGCGAACAGAGTGAATGCCGCTTGTCCGGCCATGAGGCCGACAGCGCTAGCCGCGTAAGTCGAACCAAAGACGACAAAGGGCAAGATGAGCCAATACCAAGCCCAGTGTGGTCCGATGATCGCCACCACGATTGCGCTGACCAAAAAACCGATCAAGGTCCCTGCCTGTTCTTGCCAGAATGTACGAACCTCCAATGCTCCGCTGGCGCTCAGGACGGGAAGCACGCCGAGCACCACCCAGAATGCATGCTCCACCTTGAGAAGCCGCGTGAGCAGAACGGCGAAACCCAGCGCCAATCCGGAACGGACGGCACTTTCCCTCCAGTTCGAACGATCGGTGGGCAGGACGTGGTTCGCAGTGACGTCGCGAGAACTCGCTCCGTCGCCTGTCGCACTGCTGTTTTGGAGTGGAATCCAGATCAAGAATCACGCCGGTTGCGCGATGATGCCGGCGATCAGCCAGCCCGCAGATAGACAAACACGTAGCTGGCTGGAGCTGGCACAGCCACTGCGAGCATGAACGCCAGGAGCAACGCTCTCCGAATAGCTGCAATGCGGCCACTGGTCAGCGGAGGGACTTCTGACAAAAATCCCACCGCAATCGCTCCACTTACGGCGAGCCACGCGCTTCCCGAAGCAAGAGTGCCGAGGCTCACAATGATCGCGCCCAAAGCGGTGAGCATTGCAGATTGAACAAACCTGACTTTCCCGCCGTATCATAGTTGACCAGCACCTGATGCGCGAAAGTCCCGAGTACCGCAAAACCGGCCAGTTCGGGTTGCTTGAAGACAATCAGTGCTAATGCGAAAAGCGACGGGACCACGATCGCTGCCCGTACGGATCGGGCCAGGCCCGCAAGGCTCCGTTGATGGGCATTGACCGCTTTCATTCGAAACTAACCTCAAAAGTCCCGGTGCGCCTATCATGTTTCAACGCGCCTTCAGACTATTGCCATCTTCAACCGGTGAGCCATCGAGGCGAAGGGCCCGGGCCGGCGCGACGTGGGTCTTGCCCGCAGCGAGCACGCTCGCCATCCAACCCTGCGCAATGCCAAGACCGGTTCCGATCAGCAAAGAGAGCGGCACCGCTACGATCGCGTTTTTCCAGTTGAGACCCGTCATCGCGTTGATCGTGAATGCCCCGGGTACGAGGCTAAGATAAGCGAACGTTGACGCGAAGCCGTAAAACGTGGCGGGGACGATACTGAGGATTGGTCCTGCCGACGCCAAGACGTTCAGGAATGCGGCGATGCCAACGGTGACGGCGGTTGCAAGCGATGCGCTGAGTGGCAGTATGCCGGCAGCGACGACCGCCCATGCCATAACGACGCCGAAGACGAGAGCGGCCGAGCTTCGCAGCGCCGCCTGCAGAGTAGCTCCCGAGTGGTCGTGGCTCGCCCACCCGATGAATGCTGCCCAAACAAAGAGCGCAGGCATGGCCGAGAACGCGAGGACAGAAGCCGCGGCGACAAGCGCCGCGGCCAGTGCTGCTGCTGCCAAGGGTGACAGGTTCATTTCGATCACCATTTTGCAACGACGTGGTCGCTGTCAGTTCAAGATCCGCTGTCAAGCTGCGATGCTGGTGACTTGCGTGCCTTCGCCGACCGGCATACCGGGGTAGAAGCTTGCGAGCCAGTGGACGATCGCGTGACGCGCGACCGCCGAGTTGCCGAGCTGGCAATGCTGCTCCGCTTCCTCGCGCGCCGTGAATATCCGCGTCGTCACGGACCGGGCGCAGACGAGCTCGCGCATGGTCCGATGGACCCAGCCGATATCGAACAGATGATCCTGCTCGCCTTCAGTCAGCAGGATATCCTGCTTGACGTTGTGCAGAATTCCATCGAGCGAATGCTTCGCAATCTCCGTGAGGAAGTCGAACGGCGTCTTGGTGCCGGTAATATGCATCCCTTGGACAATGCACCATTCAAACACGGAGCTTGGCAGGCGCTCTTCGCCCACGACGGCCTCGGTGCCCTTGCGGTCGCCGGCCTTAAACCGCGAGATCAGCTCCTGGGCCTTCCCCGGCCGCATTTGCTTCAGCGTCATGTCGAGACCCGAATACGACGTGGGCATCGAGATGATATGCTTGATACGAGGTTCGAACGCAGCCGCGCGAATCGACATGTAGCCGCCGCAAGAGGCACCGAGCCAATCCACAGCGTCAAGCTTGAAGTAATCGATCGCCGCCTTGGCTGGCTTTTCCCAGGCGTGATCCATATAGATTCCTTGCCGCAGGGCACCGCCCTGGCCAGGCCCGTCGAAGGCGATGACGGTAATTCCAAGCTCGGTCAGCGGAAGAAGGAAGTTATAGAACTCCTCGACGAACGAATCGTATCCGCCGGTGAAGACGAAGGTGCTGCGTTCTTTGCCCTTTGCCTGGAGTCTGAAGCCCGGCAGATGTCCGCCGGGATACGGAATTGCGATGCGCTCGTAACCAGCAACATCTTTCATTCCGAGAGTCCAGTTTCGCGCAAAGTCGTCGTAGAGCCCGTTGCGCACGTCGCCGGCCGGCAGATAGAACTCCGCGCCGTGATAGTAAGAGGCGGCGTCCAGATAACGCTTCTCGGCTTCCGCCTTTTTGGCGACCTCAAGCCAGACCGTGTACCAGGAATCATAATCCTTGATACGCGGCGCAATGGCACTCAGCTCTTTGAGGCGCGCCGGTGACGTGCCGTCAAGCAGCGGCCGGTTGAACGTGTAGTTCATGCCCACATCAGGCAGCATGTGCAGGAATGGCATAACGTGTCTCCGTTAGCTTAGGGTGTATTTACGAACGCGAGCGTTGCGCCAGGGAAAGCGTTGATGCCAGATCATATCCTGTGAATGCCGCGTTGCCTGAAATGCAACATCCGGGTACGCGCAAGCACTGTCCGCAGCACGTCCGCAGCGGTTCGAGATAAGCGCTGGCTGTGATTGATCGCTGTGAAGGCTGTGGTCGCACATCTGAACTTCCCGGTTGGGAAAGTTCCCTCAGCCAGCTCAAAGTTTACCCCTTTTTGGCTTACGCAGCGGATCAACAAAATGCGAGCTGACATTCAAAGCGCGCGCTGCCGCTTCTCCTTGCTTCAGATCAACGAATGTCGGCTTGGGGTGGCGGGCTCAATTGGTCAGCGCAACACTCTAATCTTTTAGCAAAGATGGAGTGTGGGCATGAAACAGCGACGTCGCATTTATTACTCGACCGCTCAGCGGTCTGAGATCTGGGATCGCTGGCAGGCCGGCGAGCCGATGAGTTCGATCGGACGCCGATTTGACCGGGAGTCCTCGTCGGTCTTCTCTGTGATCTCGCCAACCGGTGGCATACGTCCTCCGGATCGGCACCGTGCCAAACAGGCGCTCGGCCTTTCTGAACGAGAGGAAATCTCTCGATGGCTCAGCATGCGCTGCTCGTTGCGGTCGATCGC
>NZ_JNIJ01000064.1 GCF_000701345.1 Bradyrhizobium sp. URHD0069
GCCATCAGCTTCACCTCATGGCCTAGCTTGCGTAACTTCCGCGCCCAGTCATGCGCTGCGCCGCACGCCTCCATTCCAATCACCGTCGGCGGCAGCTTGGCAAAAAACACCAACACCTCGTTGCGCCGAAGCCGCTTGCGCAACCCCGGCCGCTCCGCGGCATCGACCCCATGCAGCTGAAAAATATGCTTCGACGTATCCATTCCAATGCGGATAATCTGGTCCACGGACGGCTCCCTTGTCTGAGATTTGCAACAACCTCATTCTGGCACACTGATGCCGTAGGGGGCCGTCCACCCCATCAGCCACCGGCATTGGTTTTACGGAAGGCGTTGGCCACCTTAATCGAGGGGACAACGCGGTATGGGTCCCGGCGTTCGCCGGGACGACGGGTAGAAGCACTCCGCAAGGTGTCACCCTCTTGCGGCGCGGTCCTTTTCGTTCTGCGCTTTGATCGCATCGCGAGCCTGGGTCCAGTCAGCGTCGGTCCAGTCGCGCAACTGATAGAAGTTGCCGCCCATCGCCAACGCCTGGGCGCCGTCCATCGCGATGGTCTCGCCGTTGATCCAGTCGCAGCCGCCCGAGATCAGGAACACCGCGAGGTTCTGCAGTTCCTCCATTTTTCCGACGCGGCCCATGGGATTTATCGCGGTGGTGCGCGCGCCGGCTTCGTCGCCGGCCTTCAAGCGCTTGCTCATGCCCTCGGTTGGAATTTCGCCGGGCGCGATGGTATTGAGCCGGATCCCGTAGCGTCCCCATTCGGTTGCCAGCGACATCGTCATGGCATGGATCGCGGACTTGCTCATTGCTGATGGCACCACATAGGGGCTGCCATTGCGCACCCACGTCACGGTGATCGACACCACGTTGCCGCGTTGTTTGGCGGCGATCCAGCGTCGGCCCACCGCATGCGTCACATAGAATGTGCCGTGCATGACGATGTTGGCCACCGCATCGAAGCCGCGCGGCGTCAGGTCCTCGGTCCGCGAAATGAAATTGCCGGCGGCGTTGTTGATGAGGTCGGTGAGCGGGCCTTCTCTGAAAATCGTCTCGATCATCTCATCGACCGCAAGCGCGTTCCTGATATCGACGCCGTGGCTCGCCACCCTGCCGCCATACAGGTCCATCAACTCGGTCGCGGTCTCGTCGCAGACGCTCTTGCGCCGGCCACAAATGTGGAGCTCGGCGCCAAGCTCAAGGAAGCGTGCCGCCATCGATTTGCCGAGCCCGGTGCCGCCTCCGGTAACGAGGATGCGCCGGCCGGCGAGTAGCTGTTCGTTGAACATCGGAGGTTTCCGCCCAAGTGGATTGTCTGTCAATTGGTCCATGACTAAAACCGGACAACGCCGTTCTGTAAAGCGGCAACGCAGAGAGAACAGCAGGGAGAACCATCCATGGAAGAGCGCATCTCGGTATCGATCTCGGAGGGCGTCGCCGATGTCCGGCTGGTGCGGGCGGACAAGATGAACGCACTGGATGCCGCGATGTTCGACGCCCTTGTCGCCACCAGCGATCGGCTGGCCGGCGAAAGAGGCGTTCGGGCAGTAGTATTGTCCGGTGAGGGACGGGCGTTTTGCGCCGGGCTCGACATGGGCCGTTTCGCTGCGATGCAGGATAAGGACAGCAACGGGATACCGGGTGGCGAGAAACGCGACTTGGCGACCCGCAGCCATGGCCTCGCTAATTTCCCGCAACAGGCGGTGTGGGGATGGCGGCAGCTTCCGGTGCCGGTGATCGCCGCGATCCAGGGCGTGGCATTCGGCGGCGGGTTTCAGCTCGCGCTCGGAGCCGATATGCGCTTTCTCGCCCCCGACGCGCGGATGTCGATCATGGAGATCAAATGGGGGCTGGTGCCGGATATGGCGGGGACGCCGATCCTGGCGAGTTTGGTGCGCGATGATATCCTGCGCGAGCTCACCTATACCGGACGAATTTTCTCGGCGCAGGAAGCCCTGAGTTACGGTCTCGCGACGCGGGTCTGCGACGACCCGCGCGCCGCCGCCTTCGAGGTCGCGCGCGAGATCGCGGGAAAAAGTCCCGACGCGATCCGGGCCGCCAAACGAATGCTGAACAATCTGTCGGTCGATCCCGCTCCGACACTGCTCGCCGAATCCATTGAGCAGATGAAACTGAAGGGCAGCGCCAATCAGCTTGAGGCGGTCCGCGCCAATTTGGAGAAGCGTGCGCCACGATTCGCCGACGTTTGACGAACATCAGAACCTCATCCTGAGGAGCGGCCTTCAGGCCGCGTCTCGAAGGATGACATTTCATATCATGGTTCGAGACGCGCGAAGACGCGCTCCTCACCATGAGGGCTCCTAAACCGACGCGAGATCGGAAAGAGACAATGTCAACGCAACAGCTTTTCCTCGGCATCATCAGCGATCAGCGACGGCGCGACCACGCCGAAGTCGCCGATCGCGCCGACCGCATCGCCGGAGGTCTGCAGAAGCTCGGCGTCAAGCAGGGCGACAGCGTCTGCATTCTGATGCGCAACGACATCGCCTTCATCGAAGCCGCCTATGGCGCGATGCGGCTCGGCGCCTACGCGGTACCGGTCAATTGGCACTTCAAGCCGGAGGAAATCGATTATGTCCTAAGAGATTCCGAAACATCGGTCCTGATCGGCCATGCCGACATGCTGCATCAACTGCGCGAAACGATTCCAGCGGGGCTTACCGTGCTCAGCGCCCCCACGCCGCCGGAAATTCTCGCAAATTACAAGATCGATCTCCATCATCTCGCCACGCCCGATTTCGCGACCGACCTTGAATTCTGGCTCGAACAGCAAGCGCGTTACGATGGCCCGGCGCTGCCGCAACCGCAGAACATGATCTATACGTCAGGCACGACCGGACATCCCAAGGGGGTACGGCGCGCCGCGCCGACACCGCAACAAAGCGCTTCCTCGGAGCGGATGCGCGCGATGATCTATGGGCTGAAGCCCGGCGCCCGCGCGCTGCTGCCGGGACCGCTCTATCATTCCGCGCCGAACTCGTTCGGCTTGCGCGCCGGCCGCCTCGGCGGCGCGCTGGTGCTGATGCCGCGGTTCGATCCAGAGGAATTTTTGCGGCTAATTCAAGAGCAAAAGGTCGACACCATCTTCATGGTGCCGACCATGTTCGTCCGGCTGATGAAGCTGCCGGAAGCCGTGCGCAGCAAATACGACATGTCCTCGCTGCGCCATATCATCCATGCTGCCGCGCCGTGCCCTGCCGATGTCAAGCGCGCCATGATCGAGTGGTGGGGGCCGGTGATCCATGAATTCTACGGCAGTACCGAATCCGGCGCGGTCACCTTCGCCAATTCCGAGGATGCGCTGAAAAAGCCCGGTACCGTAGGCAAGATTGCGCCCGGCGCCGAGCTTCGCTTTATCGGCGACGACGGGAGATTGTTGCCGCCGGGCGAGATCGGCGAAATTTATTCGCGCATCGCAGGCAACCCGGATTTCACCTATCACAACAAGCCGGAGAAACGCGCCGAGATCGACCTGCAAGGGTTCATCACCTCCGGCGACGTCGGGTACATCGACGAGGACGGCTATGTTTTCATCTGCGACCGCAAGCGCGACATGGTGATCTCGGGCGGCGTCAATATCTATCCCGCGGAGATCGAAGCCGCGCTGCATGCGGTGCCAGGCGTTTACGACTGTGCCGTATTCGGCATTCCCGACGATGAATTCGGCGAGGCGCTGATGGCGGTGGTGGAACCGCAAGCAGGGGTGCCGCTGGACGTCGCGGAGATTCGCGCGCAACTCAAAACCTCGCTCGCCGATTACAAGGTGCCGAAGCACGTCGAAATCCAGGCCCAGCTGCCACGCGAGGATTCCGGCAAGATCTTCAAGCGCCGGCTGCGCGATCCCTATTGGGAAAAGGCAGGGCGGCGGATATAGAACACCGCGATGAATGGGAGACCCTGGTCCGGGCCGCCCCTATCTTGGTCTTGCGCCAAGCCTTAAAAATTGCGAGGCAAGGGTGCCGGGCAGTTTCTGGAGCAGTCAGCCATGTCTTCCCAGATGATGCCTTCCGACACTGAGCTGCGGTCCAATCGCGCTGACGAAGCCCAGGCGCTTGAAGAAGACGCCCGGCTGCGGAACGACATCCGGCTGCTCGGGCGCATCCTCGGCGACACCGTGCGCGACCAGGAAGGCCCCGACGTGTTCGACCTGGTCGAGCGCATCCGGCAGACCTCGATCCGGTTCCATCGCGACAATGATAGGCCGGCACGGCGCGAGCTGGAAATCATCCTCGACAGCATGTCGACCAGCGAAACCGTGCGTATCGTGCGCGCCTTCAGCTATTTTTCGCATCTAGCGAACATCGCCGAAGACCAGAACAACATCCGGCAGATGCGCTCGCGCGCAGCTGCCGGCGGATCGCCGCGTCCGGGAACGCTGGCGCTGACACTATCGCATGCGCGCGCGGCCGGCTTCAGCGCCGCCGATTTGCGGCGTTTTTTCGCCGAAGCCCTAGTCAGTCCGGTTCTGACCGCGCACCCCACCGAAGTTCGCCGCAAGAGCACCATCGACCGTGAGATGGAAATCGCCGCGCTCTTGAACCGGCGCGAACGCGTCCAGCTCACGCCGGAAGAAATCGAGGCCAGCGACGAGCAGTTGCGTCGCGCGGTGCTGACGCTGTGGCAGACCAATCTCCTGCGCCGCACCACGCTCACCGTGCTCGACGAGGTCAGCAACGGCCTTTCGTTCTACGACTACACCTTCCTGCACGAGGTGCCGCGGCTGCATTGCGCGCTGGAGGACCGATTGAACGAAGGCGAGGGCAGCGCGTCCGGAGAACTGGCATCTTTCCTGCGAATGGGAAGCTGGATCGGCGGCGATCGCGACGGCAACCCGTTCGTTACGGCGGAGGTGATGCGGGGCACGCTGCGCCTGCAGAGTAGTCGCGTGCTGCGCTTTTATCTCGAGGAACTGCACCTACTCGGCGCCGAGCTTTCCCTCGCGGCGCATCTGGCCGATGTTTCCGATGAATTGCGCGCGCTCGCCCAGCGCTCGCCCGATACCTCGCCGCATCGAAGGGGCGAGCCGTATCGGTTGGCGGTATCCGGTATCTATGCGCGGCTCACCGCGACCGCGCTGAAGCTGGATGTCGGAATTACCCGGCGGCCGGTTGGAGAAGCGGCTCCCTATGCCAATGTCGGGGAGTACAAAGCCGATCTCGATATTCTCAACCGCTCTCTGATCGCAAACAATTCGGGCGTGATCGCGCGCGGGCGGCTGCGGCTGCTGCGCCGCGCCCTCGACTGTTTCGGCTTTCACCTCGCCAGTCTTGATATGCGGCAGAATTCCGCGGTGCATGAGCGCACCGTCGCCGAATTGCTAGACGCGGCAACGCCCGGCATGTCTTATCTGGCGTTGAATGAAGAGGCACGGATCGCGCTTCTGGCGAACGAACTGCGCAGCGCGCGGCCGCTGACCTCGGCATTCGTGAAATACTCTGACGAGACGCTTGGTGAACTGGCTGTCTTCCACGCTGCCGCCGAGGCGCATGCCAAATTCGGCGCCGACGTTATTCCCCAATACATCATCTCCATGTGCAAGGGGATGTCCGACATGCTGGAGGTCGCGCTGCTTCTGAAAGAGGCCGGCCTCGTCCATCCCTCGGGCCGCAGCGCGATCAATATCGTGCCGCTGTTTGAGACCATCGAGGATTTGCAGGCATCGAGCGGCATCATGGACCGGATGCTGTCGCTGCCCGATTACCGCAAGCTGGTGGACAGCCGCGGCGCAGTGCAGGAGGTGATGCTCGGCTATTCCGACAGCAACAAGGATGGCGGCTTCGTCACCTCGGGCTGGGAACTCTACAAGGCCGAGATCGGCTTGATCGAGGTGTTCGAGCGCCACGGGGTGCGGTTGCGGCTGTTTCACGGCCGCGGCGGCTCGGTCGGCCGCGGCGGCGGGCCGAGCTATGACGCCATCATCGCGCAACCTGGTGGTGCGGTGAACGGCCAGATCCGGATCACCGAGCAGGGCGAAATCATCTCCAGCAAATATTCCAATGCTGAAGTTGGCCGCAACAACCTGGAAATTCTTGCAGCCGCAACGCTCGAGGCGAGTTTGCTCCAGCCAAAGCACAGCGCACCGCGCGAAGAATACCTGAAGGCGATGGAGCAGCTGTCGGCGCTGGCCTTCAAAGCCTATCGCGGGCTGGTCTATGAAACCGAAGGTTTTGCAAACTATTTCTGGGCTTCGACGGTTATTACTGAAATCTCCACGCTGAACATCGGCAGTCGTCCGGCGTCGCGCAAGAAAACCCGTGAGATCGAGGACCTTCGCGCCATTCCCTGGGTATTCAGCTGGGCGCAATGCCGACTGATGCTGCCGGGTTGGTATGGCTTCGGCAGCGCGGTCGAGACCTGGATATCGGAGCATCCCGACAAGGGCATGCCGTTCCTGAAAGAACTCTATCGCGAGTGGCCGTTCTTCCGGACGCTGCTGTCGAACATGGACATGGTGCTGGCCAAAAGCTCGATCGCGATCGCCTCGCGCTATGCCGAACTGGTGCCGGATGTCGCATTGCGCGAAAATATCTTCGGTCGCATCCGCCGCGAATGGCATAGCTCGATCGAAGCGCTCTTGGACATTATGGGACAGGAGCGGTTGCTGCAGGGCAACCCGCTGCTGGAGCGCTCGATCCGCAACCGCTTTCCCTACCTCGATCCGCTGAACCATGTGCAGGTGGAATTGCTGAAGGAGCATCGCGCGCAAAATCCCGATGAGCAGGTACTGCGCGGGATCCAACTCACCATCAACGGGATCTCAGCCGGCTTGCGCAACAGTGGCTAATTCTCATTCCGGGTCCACGCAAAGGCGCGTGTCCCGTATAACGAGAAAGGCGCGCGTGCGTCTCGTCGTCATTGCGAGCCAACGGGTCGCGCGAAATGCGCGCCCGATGACAGGCTCCGCGAAGCAATCCGTCAGGCCGCAAAGCAAGTCTGGATTGCTTCGTCGCTTCGCTTCTCGCAACGACGGCTGCGAGCAATCAATCTCTCAACAAAAATAGACGCCTAGTTGGTCATGGCTTCATCGCGCCCTGCGCACTCGTGTAGACTGCATAGAGCGATGACGAGCCGCAGATGTAAAGTCTATTTCGTTGCTGACCGCCGAAGCACAGGTTGGCGACAGTTTCCGGTATGTGGATCTTGCCGAGCATATCGCCGTCAGGAGTGTAACAGCGCACGCCGTCCTCGTTCGGATCGCCCCAACCCACGGAGCACCAAACACGCCCGGCGGTGTCACAGCGCACCCCGTCGGTAATGCTGGGCTTGGGCATTTCCGCAAAGACTTTGCTGTTCGAAACTTTTCCGGCCCCCACATCCAGGTCGAACACGCGGATATGCGACGGGTTGTCCGGCCCGTCCGTGAAGCCGGTGTCGCAGACATAGAGCTTTTTCTCGTCAGGCGAGAGGCCAACGCCGTTGGGCTCCACGAAGTCATCGACGACAACCTTGACGTCACCAGTTTTCGGATCCACCCGGTAGACGTTATGCTTTTCCTGCTCAGGCTCGGCTTTGACGCCCTCATAATAGCCGCCGATGCCGTAGACCGGATCGGTGAACCAGATCGCACCATCGGAGGTGACAACCGCGTCGTTCGGCGAGTTCAGCTTCTTGCCGTTGTATTTGTCGGCGATGATGGTGATCGAGCCGTCGAGTTCGGTCCGGGTGACCCGTCGGCCGCTATGTTCGCAAGTGATCAGACGTCCTTCCCGATCAATGGTGTTGCCGTTTGAGTTCATCGACGGCTGGCGGAATACGCTCAGGTGAGCGTCATCCTCGGAGAAGCGCATGATGCGATTATTGGGAATGTCGCTGAACAGCACGTAGCGCCCAGCCGGGAAGTAGACGGGGCCCTCGGCCCAGCGGAACCCGGTCGCGACGCGCTCCACCGCCATGGTGCCGGCGAAGGCGGGAAAACCGGCAGGTCCAAACGAAACCCTGGGCTTCTTGAGAGACTCCAGATGGGAATCCGGATAGCGGCTCCCCGGTAGCGGTCCCAAGGGCAGCGGATCGGTCAACGGGGTTGGGGCGCCCGTTTGGCCGAATGGCGTTACGGTCGCCGCAGAGGCCGCTTTCATGGTCGCGCCCGTCGCAGCCAGCGCTGCCGCCCCCTTCAGCAGCCTGCGGCGGTCGACGCCGCGTCCTTCGTTTTTGTCAGGAAAGGTCAGTGAAGTTGTCATGATTTTCCTCCCACGTCTTTTATTGGAAAGGAAATCCTGCGCCCGCAATCGGGCGTAAAGCGGGCGGCAACCTCAGATGGTGCTACTTCGTGTTTCCGGTCAGCGCCGTGCGAGGGCGCGCTAAATGGCGTCCCAGTTGAAAATATCCGCCGAGCGGTCGAGCTTGTAGAACGACGACTTCAGCGCCGGCATGCCATGCTCGGCGATGGTCTGCGGGGTCCAGCCTTCGCCGCGATGGATCGAGCGCAGCGGTCGCGATTGGCTCATCAGGAAAATCTCGTTCATCCGCACTGCAAAGATCTGCCCGGTGACATCCCTGGCGGCGTCGCTGAGCAGGAAAGCGCAAATCGGCGCGATCTTTTCCGGTCCCATCTGCTGAATTTTTGCCACACGCGCTTTCTCCGCCTCGGTTTCCGTCGGAATGGTCCCGATCAGGCGGCTCCAGGCGAATGGCGACACGCAATTCGAGCGCACATTGAAGCGGTTCATATCGAGCGCGATCGATTTCGACAGACCGACGATGCCCAGCTTCGCCGCCGCGTAATTGGCCTGACCGAAATTACCGACCAGCCCGGAAGTCGAGGTAAAGTGCACGAACGAACCGCTTTCCTGCTCGCGGAACAGCCGCGCCGCGGCGTGCGAGACGTAGAACGAGCCCATCAAATGAACCTTGATGACGGACTCGAAGGCGTCGATGCTCATGCGGTGAAAAATCGCGTCGCGCAGGATGCCCGCGTTGTTGACCACGCCGTCAAGCTTGCCGAAACTGTCGACTGCGGTTTTCACGATCTTGCTGGCCGGGATCGCTTCAGCGACGGTCTCGAAATTCGCTACTGCCGTGCCGCCGCGCTTTCTGATTTCCTCGACCACTTCTTCGGCGGGCGAAGCGCTCGATCCCGAGCCGTCGGCGGCGACGCCGGGATCGTTGACCACGACCCTGGCGCCCTCGGCGGCGCAGAGCAGCGCGATCTCGCGGCCGATGCCGCGACCGGCGCCGGTAACGATGATGGATTTGCCTTCGAGTGAGTTGCCTTGGCTCATGGATGCCTCCCGCTGTTTTCGTCATTCCGGGGCACGCGAAGCGTGAACCCGGAATCGAGATTCCGGGTCTGGTCCTTACGGACCATCCCGGAATGACGATTATTTCTCGTTCGTAAAGATGATCGTGCCACTTGCCGCGAACATGCCGCCGACGCCATGGCAGACCGAGATCTTCGCGTCCTTGACCTGTGCCGGCGCGATGCCGCGCATTTGCCGCACGCTCTCCTGCAGCGCATACATGCCGTACATGCCGGAGTGCATGTAGCTCAAGCCGCCGCCATTGGTATTGAGCGGCAGCTTGCCGCCGGGGCGGGTATTGCCGTCGGCGATGAACTTGCCGGTCTCTTCATGCGGCATGAAGCCGAGATCGCCGAGGCCATACAGCGGCAGATGCGCGAACGCATCGTAGATCATGAGGTGATCGACATCCTTGTGGGCAATGCCGGCTTCCTTGAAAGCTAGGGGACCCGCGACCTTGAATGCGCGCGAACTATCAAAAGTCTGCATCTGACTGACCATCGGCGTTTCCACGCTTTCGCCGGTACCGAGGATATAGACCGGCTTCTTCGGAAAATCCTTGGCGCGGTCGGCCGAGGTCAGAATCAGCGCACCGCCGCCGTCCGTGACCAGGCAGCACTGCAGGAGGCGGAACGGATAGGCGATCATCCGCGAGTTCAGCACATCCTCGACCGTGATCGGGGCCTTCATGGTGGCGCGCGGATTCTTCGCGGCCCATTCGCGCTGCACCACCGCAACCGTGGCGATCTGCTCATGGGTGATGCCATGGGTCTTCATGTAGCGCAGCACCGGGATCGGAAACATGCTGGCCGGAGTCGAAACGCCGTAAGGCAATTCGAACTGCCCGTTCAGGCTGTCGGGGCCGATCATACGCGGCGTGCGGCCGATATTCGATTTGCCGCTTTCGGCATGCGTAATCAGTACGGTCTTGCACAGCCCGGCCTCGATCGCCGCCGCGGCGTGCCGGACATGCAGCATGAACGAACAGCCGCCGACCGAGGTGCCGTCGACCCAGGTTGGCGTGATGCCGAGATAATGCGCGATCTGCTGCGGCGTCTCGACAGCGGTGGCGAAGCCGTCGATATCGGACAGTTTCAGTCCGGCGTCTGCGATGGCATTCAGCGCTGCGTCCGCATGCAGCTGAATCTGCGAGACATTCGGTATAACGCCGAGTTCGGTAGTTTCGGCAGCGCCGACAACGGCGACCTGGTTCTTCCGCATGATGCCTAGCCCTTCGCCGGACGGAATAACGGAAGGGTGATGTTGTCGTCGAGCTTCTCGAACGCGACTTCCAGCTTCATGTCGAGTTCGAGCGCCTCAGGCGTTTGCGGACAATCGACGATATTGCTCATCATGCGCGGACCTTCATCCAACTCCACCACCGCGATGGCGTATGGCGGCGTGAAGCCCGGCACCGGGCGGTGATGGATGACGTAGCTGTAGAGTTTTGCCTTGCCGCTGGCCTTGAACACGCTGACCTTGCGCGAGGCACAGGCCGGACAGAACGGGCGCGGCGGAAAATAGACATTGGCGCAGGCGTCACAGCGCTGCAGGCGCAATTCGCCGGCCTGCGTGCCATCCCAGAAATGCCGGGTTTCCGGTGTCGGTTTCGGTCGCGCGCGCGCTGGCTCAGCCATATCTGTGGTTTCCTCCCAGAGATCGGGTTGCGGGGCCCACTGTTGCGACCTTGATGCGACATTTGACCATAAGGCGTCAACGGTCCAGCTGACCTGTTGCATGGCGCGTATTCCGGCACGGGAACAATCGCTCGCCTGGAACGCTTGTATGCTTTCGATCTCTCGCGCTAGGGTGTCCATCATTGCGAGAAGCGCCAGCGACGAGGCAACCTCACCAAAAAGATGTGACGCTGTGAGGGAGGAGAGGGTGTGCGGACGATTCGAGTAGGATCCGGCGCGGGCTATTCGGGCGACCGCATCGAGCCCGCGGTTGAACTCGCCGAAAAGGGCGATATCCATTATCTGGTGTTCGAGTGTCTCGGCGAGCGCACCGTTGCGCTCGCGCAGCAGGCGCGCATGAAAGACCCGGACAGTGGATACGATCCGCTACTCGAGGAGCGGATGCGCGCGGCGCTGCCGGTCTGCGCTTCCAAGGGCATCAAGATCGTCACCAATATGGGCGCGGCCAATTCGGTCGCCGCGGCGCGCAGGACCGCCGAGATCGCAAGGTCGCTCGGACTCTCATCGTTGAGGATTGCCGCCGTCGTCGGCGACGACGTGCTCGATGCCTGCAAGGATGGCGATCTCCCGATTATGGAGTTCGACGGTACTATCAAACAACTCGGCAACCGGCTGCTGTCGGCTAATGCCTATCTCGGCGCCGAGCCGATGGCGGCGGCGCTGACCGGCGGCGCCGATATTGTGATTACCGGGCGCGCCTCCGATCCGGCGCTGTTTCTGGCGCCGATGATTCACGCTTTCGGCTGGGCGATGGATGACTGGAATCGGCTGGGGCAGGGGACCGTCGCCGGGCATTTGCTTGAATGCGCGGGGCAAATCACCGGCGGCTATTTCGCTGACCCCGGTTATAAGGATATCCCCGACCTTGCGCGGCTCGGCTTTCCCATCGGCGAAGTCGGTGAAGACGGCAGCCTCGTCATCACCAAGGTCGCGGGTTCCGGCGGCGCGGTGACGGCGCAAACCTGCAAGGAGCAACTGCTCTACGAGGTGCACGATCCCAAGCAATATATCCAACCCGACGTGGTCGCGGATTTCTCGCAAGTGAAGGTCGAAGAGATCGCGCCGGACCGTGTCCGCGTCAGCGGCGGGCGTGGAACGAAGCGCACCGGCACGCTGAAGGTGTCGGTCGGCTATGTCGACAGCTATATCGGTGAGGGCCAGATTTCCTATGCCGGTCCCGGCGCGTTGGCGCGCGGACGGCTGGCGCTGGAGATTGTTCGCGAGCGGCTGAAACTCACTGGAGTTGCGGCAAGCGAATTTCGGTTCGAACTGATCGGCGTCGACTCGCTGCACGGCGCCGAAGTCTCCGCGCACGCGAACGAGCCTTACGAGGTACGCGTTCGCGTCACAGGCCGCACCGAAAATCTGCGCGAGGCTGTCAGAATCGGCAACGAGGTCGAAACGCTCTACACCAATGGTCCCGCCGCCGGCGGCGGGGCTTTCAAATCGGCGCGCGATGTCGTTGCGGTTGCGTCCGTCTTGCTGCCGCGCGAACTCGTCAGGCCGCAGGTCCGTTTCGTGGAGGCGTGAGCGATGAAGCTGCGCGAGATCGCCCATTCCCGCACCGGCGACAAGGGCAACACCTCCAACATTTCCGTGATCGCCTATGACGAAAAGCACTATCCGCTGCTGCTGAAGCAAGTCACCAGCGAGCGGGTAAAAGCGCATTTTTCCGGTGTTGTCGAAGGCGAGGTTGTCCGCTATGAGCTGCCCAATATTGCCGCGCTGAATTTCGTGATGAGCTGTGCGCTCGGCGGTGGCGTGACGCGGTCGCTGGCGCTCGATGCGCATGGCAAGTCGCTGAGTTCCGCGCTGCTCGATATGGAGATCGAAGCAGATTCTGATAACGAATAATCGATCGTGCAGCGAAGGCGAAAAAACGATGCCGAACATTCCGACCCTTGCCACCCTGGCTGATGATCTCGAGAATGGCCGCACCAGTGCCCGCAAACTGGTTGACGAATGCCTTGCCCGGATCGCGGATTCCTCGGGGGAGGGCGCACGCGCCTTCATTCATGTCGATGCGGAAGCGGCGATCGAAGCGGCGGAAGCGATGGACCGGCTGCGCGAAGTGAAAGCGGCGCCGTCGCGCTATGCCGGCATTCCCCTTTCGATCAAGGATCTGTTCGACATCAAGGGGCAGGTGAGCCGCGCCGGGTCGCGCGCGCTGGAGGATTCGCCGCCGGCGGAAGCCGATGCTCCCGCGGTGGCGCGGTTGCGTCGTGCCGGCTTCGTTGTGATCGGTCGGACCAACATGACCGAGTTCGCGTTTTCCGGGATCGGCATCAATCCGCATTACGGTACGCCGAAGAGCGCATGGCAGCGCAGCGTAGGTCACGTGCCCGGCGGGTCGTCATCGGGCGCGGCGGTGTCCGTCGTCGATCGGATGGCGCATGGCGCGCTCGGCACCGATACCGGCGGCTCTTGCCGGATTCCGGCAGCCTATAACGGCATCGTCGGCTTCAAGCCGACGCAGCGGCGCGTGCCGCTCGATGGCGCCGTGCCGCTGTCGTTCACGCTCGACAGCATCGGGCCGCTCGCGCGCTCGGTTACGTGCTGCGCGGTGCTCGACGTGGTGCTCGCCAACGAAACGGTCGCGCCGCTGCAGCCGCGTCCAATCAGGGGCATGCGTCTGGCGGTGCCGACCACGGTTGCGCTCGACGAGCTCGATGATGCCGTGGCGCGGACTTTTGAACGCGCGCTGGAGGTGCTCTCGCGCCAGGGCGCACTGATCGAGCGGATCGCGGTGCCCGAGTTCCTGGACGTGGCGCAGCTGAACGCCAAGGGCGGCTTCGCCGCGGCGGAAAGCTACGCCTGGCATCGCTATTTGATCGTCAGCAAGGGCGACGTCTACGATCCCCGCGTTTCAATGCGCATCCTTCGCGGAGAAAGTTTGAGCGCCGCTGACTACGTCGATTTGCTCGGCGCGCGGAAGTCGCTGATCGCGCGCGCTGCGGCTCGCCTTGCGCCCTATGACGCGCTGATTTTGCCGACCACCGCCAACACGCCGCCGCGCATCGCCGATCTCGCCGACGACAAGGCTTTCACCAAAGCCAACCTGCTGTCGCTGCGTAACTGTACGCTGATCAACATGATCGACGGCTGCGCGATTTCGCTGCCCGCGCATCGCGAGAGTGAGGTGCCGGTCGGGCTGATGCTCGCGGCATCAGGCGGGGCTGACCGCCGCATCTTTGAACTCGCCGCCGGAATGGAGGCCGCCATCCGTGTTTGATCTTGCATTCACCATCGACGCCAAAGGCGCCACGACCCCGTTGACCTTGCCGATAGATCAGGCTGTTATCGCAGGCTGGACCGGCCGCGATCCGATAGCGCGCGACAAGCACATCGCCGAACTTGAAGCGATCGGCATTGCGCGGCCGGCGTCCACGCCGATCTATTACCGCGTCGCCGCGCGGCGGCTGACCACGGCCGACAGCATCGAAGTGAGCGGCAGTGAATCGAGCGGCGAGGTCGAATTCGTCCTGATCGGCTGGCAGCGCCGCATTTTTGTCGGTCTCGGCTCCGATCATACCGACCGAAAGGTGGAAACCTACAGCGTCACGGTCTCCAAGCAGATGTGCGACAAGCCCATCGCGCCGGTGCTGTGGGAACTCGAGGAGCTTGCCGATCACTGGGACCAAATGATCCTGCGTTCGCACGCATGGATCGACGGCGCACGCGTGTTGTACCAGGAAGGCACCCTCGACAGCATGCTCCCGGTTAAGGAACTGATTCAGCGCGGTTTCGGGGCTGAGGGACTGCCGGACGGTTGCGCCATGTTCGGTGGCACCTTCGCGGCCAAAGGCGGTATCCGCCCCGCAACCAGGTTCGAATGCGAGTTCGAGGATCCCGTTCTCAATCGCAGCATTCGCCATGCCTATGATGTGATCGAACTTCCGATCCTTGGCTGACGCGGCGCGGTTTCGATAGCGCATCGCGTCCCCGTCGTCCCGGCAAGCGGGCGGAGCGAGCGCAAGCCGGGACCCGTACTCCGTGTTCTATCATTTTGGCCCCTGAAGCAGCCACTTTCTGCAACAATCGACGCCGGTGGTTATGGATCCCCGCGTTCGCGGGGACGACGCTGAGAGGTCGGAACTATAGTTTCATGCTCGGCCCTTTCGGAAATCGGGTGGCGCGAGGCGATCTGATTTGCGAAATTCCCCGCCATGACATCAAGCGCAAAGAACATCATCCGTCCCTCATCCGAAATCGCCGCACGCGTCGATGCGATGGACTGGACGCAAGCGACGGCCGAGCTGGACGCGCAGGGTTGCGTCCTCCTGAAAGGTTTGCTGTCGCGGGATGAGTGTGGCGCGCTGGCGGCGCTCTATGCCGACGACAAACATTTCCGCAGCCGCATTGTGATGGCACGCCACGGGTTCGGGCGCGGCGAGTACAAATATTTTTCTCATCCGCTTCCGGATTTGATCACGGAATTGCGGCCGGCTCTCTATGCGCAGCTTCGCGACATCGCCAACCGCTGGAACGAAGCCATGGGTATCGATATCCGCTACCCCCAAGGTCACGAAGCGTTCCTGAAGCGATGCCACGCCGCCGGCCAGACCCGGCCGACGCCGCTGCTGCTGCAATATGGTGCCGGCGACTACAACTGCCTGCATCAGGATCTCTATGGCGAACACGTGTTTCCGCTGCAGGTCGCGATCCTGCTCTCGGAACCGGGCCGCGATTTCAGCGGCGGCGAATTCGTGCTGACCGAGCAGCGGCCGCGAATGCAGTCGCGGCCCGAAGTGGTGCCGCTGGCGCAGGGCGATGCGGTGGCTTTTGCCGTGCATCACAGGCCGGTGCAGGGGACACGCGGATTCTATCGGGTTAATCTGCGCCACGGCGTGAACCGGATTCGTTCCGGCCACCGCCATACCCTCGGCGTGATCTTTCACGATGCGAAGTGAGTGCTATTCGTTTGACCGCGGATTTGCTTGCCAGTGTTGCCGATATGCGCCCGTCGCAGGAGCTGATGGCGGATGGCGCGGTGCTGCTGCGTGGATTCGCAAAACCGTTCGAAGCCGATCTGACGGCGGCTTTGCGCGATATCGCAGCGCAAGCGCCGTTTCGCCACATGGTGACGCCGGGCGGGCATCAGATGTCGGTGGCGATGACAAATTGCGGCGGCGCTGGCTGGGTCACCGATCGCACCGGTTATCGCTACGATGCCCGCGATCCCGAGACGGGAAAGCCATGGCCGGCGATGCCGCTATCGTTTCGCGAACTCGCCGAGCAAGCGGCTGACCGTGCCGGCTTCCGTGGATTTTCGCCGGACGCGTGCCTGATCAATCGCTACCAGCCCGGCGCGCGCATGTCCCTGCATCAGGACAGGGACGAGAATGATTTCAGCGCGCCGATCGTCTCGGTGTCGCTCGGCTTGCCCGCGATCTTCCTGTTCGGCGGATTGAAGCGAAGCGACCGGCCGCGCCGGTTTCGGCTGGAACATGGCGACATCGCGGTGTGGGGCGGACCGGCGCGGCTCGTGTTTCATGGCGTCGCGCCGCTCGCGGACGGGGAACACGGCTTGCTGGGCCGGCAACGCATCAATCTGACGTTCCGCAAGGCGCGGTGAAGCTCCAGCTACGGCTTCGCCGGGTGAATAAACGTCCACGGAGTGGTCTCGGAATCCCTGGGCACTTCGACGTCGATGAGATAGGGACCACCGTTCGCCAAGGCTTTTTCCAGCGCGGGGCGAAATTGATCGGGCGAGCTCACGCGCGCAGCCCCAACGCCGAAGGACTCCGCGAGCTTGACGAAATCCGGATTGACCAGGTCGGACGCCACCACGCGGCCGCCGAAAAGCTCGCGCTGATCGCGCCGGACGTTGCCATAGGCATTGTTGTTGAACACCAGCACGACCACGCCGATGTTGAACTGCACGGCGGTGGCAAGTTCCTGCACGCCGAACATGAAGCCGCCATCGCCGGTGATCGCGACCACCGTTCGGTCCGGATTTGCGACCTTGGCGCCGAGTGCGGTCGGAAAGCCCGAGCCCAGCGTGCCCTGATAGCCCGAGGTGATGAAGGTGCGCGGTTCGTAGACCGGAAAGCCATACCAGGACGCAAATCCGACCTGCGAGACCTCGTCGGTGACAATGGCACTATGCGGCAGCACCTCGCGGAGGATATTCAGGTACGCCATCTGCGGCTGAACCGTCTGAATCTCCTGCAGCGCCGTCGCCGAGGCATCACGGATCGCGGCGCGGCGGCCGCGCGTCTTGGAGTAGCCCGCCTTTCTGACCGCTGCGAGCAGTGCGCGCGTGCCGGCCCGGGCATCGGCGACCACAGGGGCATCCACCGTCAACCGGCGCATTTCCGACGGATCGATATCGATGCGGATTGATTTCAAACCGGGTGGCTGAAAAGGCCAGCGAAACGTCGTGGGCAATTCCATACGGCTGCCAATCCCGATCATCAGGTCGGTCTGCGGCCACAGTCGATAAGCCGCCGCGATCGTCAGCCCAAGCTCGTGCGCGTTGCTCACGATGCCGCGCCCGCTGCGGAACGCCACCACAGGAGCGTCGATCAATTCGGCAAGCTCGAGAATTTCATCGCGCGCGTCAATAGCGCCGCTGCCGACGAAGATCATCGGCGTCTTGCTGTCTGCGATCAGCGCGGCGGCGGCCGTGACACGTTCGGTATCGGGCTGCGGCGCCGGAAAGGGCTCGAACACCTTCGATACGCCGGTTTCAGCGCGTTGCGTGAACACGTCCCAAGGCATTTCCAGCGCGACGGGTCCGCGGCGCCCCGACATCATTTCCTGGAATGCGCGCGCGACCGATGTCGGCGCGGCATCGGGATATTCGATGCGGTCGGCCCATTTGACGAAACTTCGCAGCGTTGCGAGCTGATCCGGCATTTCGTGCAAATGGCCGCGGCCTTTGCCGATAAATTGCGTGGGCACCTGTCCGGTCAGGCACAACACCGGCTCGTTCGCTCCGAATGCCGTGAGCATGGCCGCGCCCGCATTGAGCACCCCCGGGCCAGGCACGACGCTGAACACGCCGGGCCTGCCGGTGGATCGCGCGTAGCCATAGGCCATGTAGCCGCAGGCCTGCTCGTGCCGGGCGCCGATGACCCTTAACTGCGCCTGCTGGAACGCGTCGAACAACCCGTAGATCTGCGCACCGGGCAGACCGAACACGGTGTCGACGCCGTGCGCGACCAGGCCGCTGACGATGGCTTCGCCGCCAGTACTGACAGTCATCCTATTGTCCAATCGCTTACGAGCCAATTCATGAGGCTTCGTCGATTACGCCATTGCGCAACAGGCCAATATTTTCAGCTTCGACTTCTACGACGTCGCCGGGTTTTAGATAGCGTGGCGGATCGAACCGTGCACCGGCGCCAGTCGGCGTTCCCGTCACGATCACGTCACCGGGCACCAAAGTAGTGAAGGTCGAGATATAGTTGATCAGGTAGCGGAAGCCGAAGATCAACCGCCCGGTGCGGTCGTCCTGTCGGGTCTCGCCGTTAACCCGTGTCGTCAGCCTGATGTCGGCGATCTGCTTTTCATCGGTGTAGGGTACGAGCCAGGGGCCAAGGCTGCCGGTGGAGTCGAAATTCTTGCCTTGCGTCACATTGAACTTCGCGTGCCTGACCCAGTCGCGGATGGTGCCTTCATTGCACAGCGTAACGGCAGCGATGTGATCGAGCGCCGCGCTCTCTGGAATATGCCGGCCGGCTTTGCCGATGACCAGAACCAGTTCGCCTTCGTAGTCGAGCTGGGTCGACGCGTGCGGGCGAACCAGCGGCGTCAGGTGACCGACGAAAGAGCGCGGCGTGCGCATGAACATGCTGGGATATGTCGGCGCATCCTGGCCGTCTTTATATTCCGCGTTACGGTCCGGATAATTGACACCGATGCAGATGATCTTTTCCGGCGCAGGGATCGGTGGCTGCCAAATGATCGCGTCCAGCGCATGATCCGGCGAGCGCCGCGCAGCATCCTCGGCAAGTTTCACCAGCGCGCCGGCGGCGATGGCTTCACGGATTGTCGGATATTCTTTTGCAAAGTGAGCGGAGAGATCACCGATGCCGCCCTCGACCACGGCACCGTCCTTCTGCGATCCGTTGACGGAAAAACTGGCAAGGCGGGGAGGGGCCATCAGAGGTCCAATATCATTCGCGTTGTTCCGCCGTGCGCCGGGACGACGCGTCGTGAGAGCCCTCGTTACCGCCAATTGGCATGTTGCGGCGGGAATTCACAGATCGACTCTAGTCAGCAACCGTTACATCGGCGACAAACAACGCTTCGCGGACGGCCTGTCCCGGAAATGGCGAGCCCTGCTCGAACCAGGAACGTGGCGCGGGCGCGCCCCACAGCGTTTGCCGCCGCGGGTCTTTCAGCGACCAGCGCATCGGTTCATGGTCGTGGTCCATGGTGAAGTAATCGCTGGTGTAGAGCTCCGTGCGATGACCATCGGGGTCACGAATGTAGAGGAAGAATGCGTTGGAGATGCCGTGGCGGCCGGGCCCGCGCTCGATGTTCCTCAGAAAACCGCTCGAGGCCATCACGTCGCACAGATGCAGGATGTTCATCGCGGTCGGCACCCAATAGGCGAAATGGTGCAGGCGGGGGCCCTTGCCGTTGGTGATGGCAAAGTCATGCACATTGCCCTTGCGGTGCAGCCACGCCGCCGCGATGCGGCCATTCGGCCCGTCTTCCTCGGCGTATTCGCTCAGGCGAAAACCGAGCCGCGCGTAGAAGTCGACGGTAGCCTGAACTTCGGCGGCGAACACGTTGAAGTGGTCGAGCCGTTGCGGGTGGCAGCCCTTGTAGAGATCGTAGCGGCGCAACAGATGCGGGCGCCTTTCCATGGATGCGTAAATCTCGATCTGAAAGCCGAACGGGTCGGTGAATTGCAGCGTGCGACCCTGGAACGGTTGCTGCGAAAACGCATAAGCGATCCCGTTTTCCGAAAAGAATGTCGCGGCCTTATCGAGATCCTGTTCATTTCCGACCTTGAATCCGAGGCGGTTGCAGGCGGCGGTCGACGCCTTACGCAGCACCAGCGAGTGATGCTGATGCTCCTCGCTGCCGCGCAGGTAGACCGCTCTGTCGTCGCAATCCTCAACGTGCAACCCGACAGCATTTTCATAAAACTCACGGCTGGCATTCAGATCCACCACGTCCAGCACGGCATGGCTGCACCGGATGATGTTGAACGGCGGATCGAAGACGTGTTGCGGGATGGGCATGCGATGACGTTCCAGCTCTTGGCTTTATCTGTCCTCATGGTGAGGAGGCGCTGCTTCAGCGCCGTCTCGAACCATGAGGTTTCTACGGCTTATCCTTCGAGATGCGGCCAAGCGGCCGCTCCTGAGAGTCTGACTCAAAATAGGTCATTGGCATATCAGGTTCTTGCCAGGCGGCGGGAAAGCAGGCGGATGCTTGCAATCAGGACCCAGGCTTCCGCGCTGGCTATGGATGCCTCGAAGTCTTTGGCAAGCCTTCGATTGCGACCGAACCATGCAAACGTGCGCTCGACGACCCAACGCCGAGGCTCGGCTTTGAACGTTCCCACGCTCTGCGAGCGGGTGACGATCTCGATGGTCCATTTGCCCTGATCGGCGAGTGCCTCGAGCAATTTCGGACCTCGGTAGACGCGGTCGGCGAAGATGTGGCGCAGCCTGGGG
>NZ_JNIJ01000065.1 GCF_000701345.1 Bradyrhizobium sp. URHD0069
ATGCGCGCCCGACGCTGCCGCGTCCACCGCATCCCACCCCGCGTCCGTGACGATCGCGATACGCCCCTCTCATGGGGTGAGACGGCGAGGGTTCTAGAAGTGATTTGGGTAAAACGGGAAGCGGAATATTTTTGGAAAAGGGACTGGACTACCCAAATCAGATTGATCCGGTTCAACAAATTAGCCAATTCTTCCTCTGCCCGCTTGCGGCCATAGATTAGAAGATTCCTGAGAATACGTTTTCGCTATCGGTCAATCAGCAAATCGGCCTTGGACCGATACCTCTGAATGCTTACATAAAGAGTACGGACGAAGAAATCTGCAACCAGGGGCGCTTCCACATGATGACAGAGCAGGCGCGCCCGGCAGAAGCCCATCGGGTGGTGATCGTCGGCGCAGGCTTCGGCGGACTGGAAGCGACCTATCGGCTTGCCGGCGCGCCGGTCAGCATCACGCTGGTCGACCGGCGCAATCATCATCTGTTCCAGCCATTGCTGTATCAGGTCGCAACTGCGTCATTGGCGACGTCGGAGATCGCCTGGCCGGTCCGCTATCTGCTGCGCGGACGGCCGGAGGTGACGACCTTGTACGCCACCGTGACCGGTATCGACGCGCAGGCCAGGCGCGTGCTGCTCGATGATGGCGACGCCCTGCCGTATGACACGCTCGTTCTCGCCACCGGCGCGCGGCACGCCTATTTCGGCCATGACGAATGGGAGCCATTCGCGCCCGGCCTGAAGACACTTGAGGACGCCACCACGCTGCGGCGGCGCATTCTGGTTGCCTTCGAACGCGCCGAGCGCGAGACCGATCCGCAGCGCCGTGCGGCGCTTCTGACCTTCGTCATTATCGGCGCCGGTCCGACCGGCGTCGAGCTCGCCGGCACCATCGCCGAACTGGCGCAGGACACGCTGCCGCCCGACTTCCGCAACATCGACACCCACAAGGCGCGCGTTGTCCTGATCGAGGCCGGGCCGCGCGTGCTGGCGGGCTTTGCCGACGATCTTTCGGCTTATGCGCAGCGTGCGCTGGAAAGCATCGGCGTCGAAATCGTGCTGAACCAGCCCGTCACCGAATGCACCGCCGATTGTGTCGTCTATGGCGGCCACCGGCTGGAGACCAAAACCATCATCTGGGCCGCCGGCGTTCGCGCCTCGCCCGCCGCCGAATGGCTCGGCGCGCCGGCCGACCGCGCCGGCCGCCTGGAAGTGCTCCCTGATCTCACCGTTCCCGGGCATCCCGATATCTACGCCATCGGCGATACCGTTGTGATCGCGGGTCCCGACGGCAAGCCGGTCCCCGGCATTGCACCGGCGGCCAAGCAGCAGGGACGTTATGTCGCCGAAGCCATCAAGGCGCGGCTGCGCGGCGGCACGCCCGCTCCGTTTCGTTACAAGCACGCCGGCAGCCTGGCGCAGATCGGCAAGCGCAAGGCGGTGATCGATTTTGGACGCTTCAAGCTGCGTGGCGCGCTTGCCTGGTGGATATGGGGCATCGCGCACATCTACTTCCTGATCGGCCTGCGCCACCGGCTCAGCGTCGCGATCAGCTGGCTGTGGGTCTACGCGCGCGATCAACGCGCCGCGCGGCTGATTACGCAGGGAAGCAGCAAAGTGGCGCGCTGACCGGGCAAGGCTCCTGTTCGGCCTCAGCCCGGGCATCCGATCCATTCGGTCGACGCATCGTCTTCCAGTATCGCCACAGCCTTTGCGCGCCGCGTCAGCACGGCGCGCTGATTGATATAGCCCTTGTCGGTGATCTCGCCGCCGTCGACGGAGGCGGGCTCGGCCAGCAGCAGCGCGCGTGTCGCGTAAGCGGATGAACCGCCGCCGGTTTGCCCCCTGAGCTTGACCAGTCCTGATGCAATTCCCGCGCGCACGCTTTCGTTGCCGATCACCTCGCTTGCGTCGGCGCTGTCGGGCAGGCCGGCAAGCGCGCGGCAAGCGACGACGTTCGGAAACACCAGAAAGCGCACCTGATCGCCGCCATGACCCGACACGACGATGTCCTGCGCCAGCGGCGCCAGCGCGGTAATCCCTGCGACCCGCAGCGTACCGACGCTGACCCAGGTGCCGGAATTGAGCTTGAAATCCTCGGCGACACGGCCATCGAAGAACAGTCCGAGTTCCGGCCGATCCGGATCGGCAAACCTGGCGGCGTCGCCGATCAGGTAGAATCCGTCCGTGTCGAACGCCTGCGCGGTCAACTCCGGCGCCTTCCAGTAACCGGGCGTGACGTTCGGCCCGCGTACGCGCACCTCGAGCTTGTCGCCTGAGGGCAGAAGCTTCAGTTCGGTGCCGGGAATGGGCACGCCGATATTGCCGGATCGCCTGGCCTGGAAATGGCAGTCGGTGGCGAGCGGCGAAGTCTCGGTCGAGCCCCAGGCCGAGACCATCGGCAGCGCCCGGCCGACCGTCTCGATCGACATCGCTTCCATCGCATCCCAGAGATTCTGCGGCAGCGCCGCGCCGGCGTAGAACGCGAACTTCACGCCGGCAAAGAACCGGCGGCGCAACTCCTCATCGCCGCGCAACGCCGCGATCAGCATATCGAAGCCGCGCGGCACATTGAAGTACACCGTCGGCGTCACGCTGCGCAGATTGGCCAAGGATGTCGCGAACAGGCCCGGTGCCGGCTTGCCGCCGTCGATATAGAGCGTGCCGCCGTTGCGCAGCACCAGATTGAAATTGTGGTTGGCGCCAAAGGTGTGGCTCCACGGCAGCCAGTCGAGAATTACCGGATCGGATTGCGGGTTTTCGAGAAACGACCAGGTTTGCGCCCTGGCCTGCTGGCTCGATGTCAGCATGCGCTGGGTGTTGATGACGGCTTTGGGCGTGCCGGTCGAGCCCGAGGTGAACAGAAATTTCGCGATCGTATCGGGCCCGATCGCCGCGAAGGCTTTGGCGACCGCGGGGGTTTCGGGAGTAGCTATAACCGACCGAAATGAAATCGCATCACCGCTATCGGACTCACCGCTCACGATCTTCGCCGAGTGCAGCGGTTTGATCGCCGCGAGCGCCGGCGCAAACGGCTTTGTGCTGGAAACATAGATCGCGCCGGGATCGAGCAGGCTGATCATGCTCTTGAGCTTGTCGAAATCTTTGGACATCAGCGAATAGGCCGGCGAGAGCGATGCCACGGGCACGCCGACATGCATGGCCGCGAGCGCGAACAGCGCATGATCGATGCTGTTGTCGGAGAGAACCACCAGCGGGCGTTCGGCATTCAAGCCTTGCGCCAGGATCCAGGCGGCAGCCGCGCGCACCTGCCGCAGTGCGTCCTTGTAAGTAAGCGTCGTCCACGGCGCGTCGACGCTCGAGCGCTCGCCGAGAAAAGCCTTGTCGGGCGTTTGCCGCCCCCACTGCTCCAGCCAGTCGCCGACGCAACGGGCGTATGGTTGCAGGGGCGTCGTCGATTTCAGCCAGACACTGCCGTCGGCGCGCCGGTCGGCCACGATGTCAGGCGTCGCAAAGAGGGACTCAAGACTGTCTTGGCGGTGGGCGGCAGCGCTGGTCATTGTTTCCTCAGGGCGCGCCCTCTTTGCCGGGACGTGATGGATCGCGGCTCGGAAGATCGTCAAGACTCATGTCTTTTGATCCGGGGGTTCGTCGATGATGCTGACATGCGCGGCGACGATTCTCCAGCCCTCGGGAAATCTCACCCATGTCTGCATCTGCCGGCCTACCCGGCCGGGCAGCGAGTCACGGTAAAACAGCGTCGAGGCTACCGCGGTGTCGCGGCCATAGCTCGTGATGACAGTCTGTGCGGTCCGGCGCATCAGCCCGACCGGCGAGCGCGCCGCGCGAAACGCCGTGATCGCGTCATAGCCGTAAAGATTTTCGCCGATGCCGTAGCGCAGCGTGCGAGCGTCATCGCGAAACAATTCATCGAGCACGGCGACGTCGTTCGCCACCAGCGCTTTTTCATAGCGCGCGAACTGCTCGGTCACCTCAGCGAGGACGTCGGGGAGATCGACCTGCATTTCAAAATCCTCTCGGAGACGGCGCGGAAGCCACGCCCGCGCGTTCGAGCGCGAAAGCCACGCGCAGCGCAATATCCTCCCGCCACGGCGCTGCAATGATCTGCACGCCGATCGGCAACGGTTCGAGCGGAACCGGCACCGCGACCACCGGAAGGCCGATGAAGGAAATCGGCTGGGTGTGAATGCCGATATTGGCGCGCACCGGGAGTTCGACGCCGTCGAGCACGAATGTCACCTGCCCGATCTTCGGCGCGACGCAGGGCGTCGCCGGCGCGATGATCACGTCGACGGATTGGAACATCTCCAAGGCTCGAGCGCGATACCAGCGGCGGAACTTTTGCGCGCGGTCGATCAGTGGCGCGGGGATCATCGCGCCCGCCAGCAGTCGATCGCGTACCGCCGGATCGAAATCGTTCGGCCGCTTGCGCAGGCGATCGAGATGCAGCGAAGCGCCTTCGCTGGTGGTGATGACGTAGGCCGCGGCGCGGGCGCGCGCGGCTTCGGGAATTTCGACCGTGCGCGTGGTGCCGAGCGCCTTGGCGACGCGGGCGACGGCCTCTGTAGCTTCGGGGAAAACGCTGTTCTGAAAATGTCCGCCGGCAATCGCAATCCGCAGGCCGCCGATGTCCTGCGCGAGCAGCGGCGTCACCGGCTCCGCGGGCCGGGTCGTGCACGCCGCATCGTCCGGGTCAGGCCCCTGCATCACGTCATACGCCAGCGCGAGATCGCTGACGCTGCGCGCGAACGGACCGAGATGATCGAAGCTGAAGACGAAGGGAAACGATCCGGCGCGGGACAACCGGCCATAGGTCGGCTTCAGTCCAAAGGTTCCGCAGAACGATGCCGGCACGCGGATCGAACCGTTGGTGTCCGACCCCAGCGCCAGCGGCACCAGGTCGCCGCCAACCGCGCTGCCCGAGCCGCCCGACGAGCCGCCGGTCATGCGCGTCACGTCATGCGGATTGCGCGACGCTCCGTCGTGAACATTCTCGCCGGTGAAATCGTAGGCGTATTCGCCCATATTGAGCGCGCCGACCAGAACGGCGCCGGCCGCTTCCATGCGCTGGATCAGGGCGGCGTCGCGCGGCGACGGCTTGAGGTCGCGATTGATCTTCGATCCGGCGCGGGTCGACAGACCCTGCACGTCGAACAGGTTTTTTACCGCAAACGGTACGCCCGCGAGCGGTCCGGCATTTTGTCCGGCCGCAACGGCGGCATCGATGGCGCGCGCTCTCGCACGCGCGCGATCCGCGGTGACGTCGGTGAATGCATTCAAGACGGGATTGTGTTTGGCGATCCGCGCCAGCGTCGCTTCGGTGACGCCGAGCGCCGAGATCTTTTGGCCGGTCACGCCTTGCGCGATTTCCAAGGCCGACAGCCCGCCGCGTTCAACGGTCATGGCGGGTTCACGCTGCAAAGACACTGGCCGGCTCGGTTTCGTCTGACAGCACGAATTCATCGACCAGCCGCGCCAGCCTCAGCGATACTTCGAGATTGGCTTTGACTGCCGGTTTCCAGGCATCCTCGACACGGAGCGCCAGGGCTTTGGAGACGGCGTCGATATAATTATCAAGCGGATCAGATGTCTCGGTCGTCAACGTTCTCTCCTCATCTAGTCATCGCCCGCGAAGGCGGGCGATCCAGTAAATACCAACGTTAGCTGGATGCCCCGCCTTCGCGTGGCATGACGACTAAGCCGGCAACGGCGGATGGGAATTGCCGTCAATTAATCCCTTGTACAGGAATCCTGCGGATCGCCCAATACTCGCTCGGAGGGGCGCTGCGACTACCGGTCCGGATTCGCCCGCTCGAACTGGCGCAACAGCCGGTTGCCGCGCTCGACGGCGGAATCCAGCGCAGCCTGGGCGGATTTTTTGCCGCTGAAGGCCTGCTCCAGTTCGTCGTCGATCGCATCGCGGATCAGAACGAACGATCCGAGCCGAATCCCCCTCGAGTTTTCGGTCGGCGGCTTCAGGATGACCTGTTCGATTGAAATCGCGGCGCCGGAATTGCGATCGTAGAAGCCTTGCGCGCGGCTTAAATCGAAGGCGGCGCGGGTCACAGGTAGATAGCCGGTGTTCTGATGCCATGCGGCTTGAACCGCCGGCTTCGACAGGTAGCTAAAGAACTTTGCGACGCCCTTGTATTCGGCGCGCGGCCGATCCCGCAGCACCCACAATGTCGCGCCGCCGATCATGGTGTTTTGCGGCGCGCCCTCCACGTCGGGCCAGTACGGCAGCATGCCGTAGCCGACCTCGAATTTCGAATTGGCCTTGATATCGGCGCGCGTCGCCGACGAGCCGATGAAGATGGCGCATTCGCCGTTCTGAAACCGCGGCTCCGCCGACGTGGCGCGGCCGCTGTAATCGAACACTTTCGTGGTCCGCCATTCCACGAGTTGCGCGATGTGACGCACCACCACCGGGTTGTTGAACGTCAGCACCGCGTCGAGACCGTCGAAGCCATTGGTCCTGGTCGAAATCGGCAGATTGTGGAATGCGGAGAAGTTCTCGACGTTGATCCATGACGGCCAGGACGTAGTGAACCCGCAAACCGCCCCCGACGCGCGCAGCCGCTTCGCCGCCGCGCCGACCTCCGGCCAGGTCTTCGGCGCCGTTTCGGGATCGAGGCCGGCGGTCCGGAACATACTCTTGTTATAGTAGAGGATCGGCGTCGAAGCGTTGAACGGGAATGACAGCATGTTACCGGCGACGTCGGCGTAGTAGCCGTTCACGGCCGGAAGGTAGGCGTCCGGCGAAAATGCCTCCGCCTGGTCGCGCATCAATTCGAACACCGGGTAGATCGCGCCCTTTGCCGCCATCATGGTCCCGGTGGCGATTTCGTTAACCTGAACGATGGCGGGCTGGCTCCGGGAGCGAAACGCAAAGACCGCCGCGTTGACGGTTTGGGTATAGTTCCCCTTGTAGCTCGGCACGATCCGGTATTCGGATTGCGATGCGTTGAAATCCGCGGCGAGCTTCTCCAATTGCCGGCCGAGCTCGCCCGACATCGCATGCCACCACGCGATGTCGGTGAGCGCTCGGGCCGGTGATGCTGACATGAACACTGCCGCAGCGACGGCGAGTTGCAAAAATCTCAAAACCGAATTCACAGCTAAACCATTTCTATCTGGCGCCGAAACGCTATGCTTCGCGTCGCGCGCTCTCATAAGACTCCGCACCGGCGGTTACAGTTCGCAAAAAACCGGTAACAACGCACAATCAACGATCCCGGCGGCGCCGACAAAATAGCCAACTCTCGCCGGCTTCTGCTAAGAAAACATTGAACCTTTTTTCCCAACCAACGACATCATCATAAGGGGATGAAGTTGCCTGTGTACAGCCGCGCCGACCTTCCGCGGGCCGCAGCACTCGTTGTCGCGCTGTTGTTGACGGCGGTCTCGACGAGCGCGGCCGCTTGCGAATTTCGTGCCGCCGATACCCAGAGCGGGGATTTTCCGACGGTACAGGCGCTGCGTTACATGGGAGACCTGATCGTCGAGCGCAGCGGCGGCCGTCACCAGATCCGCGTCCTTCGTTCGCGCCAGTTCGGCGAGGAAAAGCAGACCATCGCGCAGACCCGCGCCGGCGTCATCGATCTCAAGCGCAGCAATGTGGCGCCGATCGGGACTTTTGTTCCGGCTATGCACGTGCTGGCGATGCCGTTTCTGTTTCGCTCCATCGAGCATCTGCAGAAGGTGTTAAACGGCCCCATCGGCGACGAAATCCTCGACAGCTTAGAGCCGTATGGTTTCGTCGGCCTGGCGTTCTACGATTCCGGCGCGCGATCGATCTACAACAGTGTCGAGCCGGTCCGCGCCATGGCTGAGGTCAGGGGTTTGCGGCTTCGCGTGCAGCAAACGGAATTGATGTCCGACATAATCAAGGCATGGGGCATCAAGGCATGGGGCGCAGAGCCGATCGCGCGCGCAGGCGAAAGCGGCTGGTGTAACGATCATGACCGACTTCGACTGCAACCGTTCGAAGCTGCGATGACGGCTATCTATGCAAAAGCGCAACGCAGCCCCGCGGCGGGCTGAATTGATCGAACGAATCCGCAAGGTGGAGTGAGTTGGTCTTGGGAATATTCCGGCAGGACGAAGCTGCGGAACCACCGGCGGGCCTCGCCCCGCGATGGCGTTCCCGCATCGTCGGGCTGCTCCGCGCGGTACCGATCCGCTGGCGCATCCTGTCGATTGCCGCACTGAACTCCGCGGTCGTCATGGTGCTCGCCGTCATGATATGGAACGGCGCCCAGGTGCTCGGTTCGGCCTGGGATGACGTGCGGCAGGTGCGGAAGTCGGATAGGATTCTGGCGCTGCTGGAGAGCGAGACCAGCCGGCTGCAGAACCTGATCCATCGCTACATCAATCAGCCGAGCCCCGAACTTTTCGCCGAAATCCTGCTGTTGCGCGAAGCCGTGCTCGGCACCCTCACCACCCGCGCCTCGACCGACCCGATGCTCTCCGGATCGGTGGAGGAGCTGGAGCGCGTCACCGAACGTTTCCTCAACGGCTTCGGCGAACTGCGCGGCGTCCAGGCAACGATTTCGAAAACCTATGAGGAGCAGGTGCTGGCGCCCGCCCGGGACATGGCCGGGCTCTATTCAATCATCGAGGGCGCGACCGGGCACCGCGATGCCCTGATCTGGCCGTCGCTTGCCAAATCCCGCGAGGCGTTTACCGCGATGCTGGTGGCCGCCAACGCCTATTATCTTTCGCTGGCGTCGGCATCCGCCGAGGACGCCCGCCGCAATACCGAGACGATCGAGAAAACGATCCCTGTGATGTCCGATCTCGCCGACAACGACCTGCAGCGCATGGCGTTGCAGCGCCTGCACGCGCGCACGATGGCACTGCGGGAGGGGCTCGCGAAATTGTCGGAGCAGCTCGCCAACCGAACCGAGTTGTTGCGCAATACCATCGACGCCAGCCAGGCCGAAGCCATCGGCGCCATCGACGCATTGTCGGTCAAGATGCGGCAGCGCGAGCAGAAGGCGCAGGAGACCTTCGATCGAACCTTGCGCAATATATCCCGCCGGGTGGTGTCGATCGCCGTGATATTTCTCGGCATCATCATCACCGCGGGGGTCCTGATCGCGCTGAGCATCCGGCTGCCGCTGCGGCAGATCCTGGCGGCGATGCACGCCATCACGTCGGGCAATTACGATCGACAGGTGCAGGGAACACGCGCCAAGGACGAGGTCGGCGCGATGGCGCGCGCGGTGGAGGTGTTCCGCGAAAACGCCATCGCCAAGCGCGAGACCGAAGACGAGTTGCGCGCTTCGAAGGAGAAGGCCGAGGGCGCCCTGCTCGAGCTGAACGCCACCCAGCAAGATCTGATCGACGCCGAACGTCTGGCGGCGCTCGGCGGACTGGTGGCCGGCGTCGCCCATGAAGTCAACAACCCGATCGGCATCAGCCTGACGGTGGCGTCCAGTTTTGCCCGCCGCGCCGAGATGTTCGATGCCGAGTTGAGGTCCGTCGGCCAGCTGCGCCGGTCTCAGCTTGAGGAATTCGTCCGGAGTTCGCGCGATGCCGCCCAGCAACTGGTGGCGAACCTGCATCGCGCCGCCGAGCTGATCCAGTCCTTCAAGCAGGTCGCGGTCGACCGCTCGCATGCCGAACGCCGGCAGTTCAGCCTCAGCGAGGCGACCGACCAGATCGTCGCCAGCCTGCGGCCTGTCCTGAGGAAGGCGTCGATCGCCCTGTCGGTCGACGTCCCGGACAACCTTGTAATCGACGGCTATCCGGGCTCGTATGGTCAGATTCTGACCAATCTGTTCCTCAACGCCGCAAACCATGCGTTTCCCGACGGCCGTTCCGGGGCGATCTCGATTTCGGCGAGGCCGCGCGGCAATGACGATGTCGAGATCATTTTTGCCGACAACGGGGCCGGAATGACGCCGGACGTGCAGCGGCAGGCGTTCGACCCGTTCTTTACCACGCGCCGCAACGAGGGCGGTACCGGCCTTGGCCTGCACATCGCTTATAATCTTGTAACCCAGCAACTCGGCGGCCGTATGATGCTGGAGTCAAGACTGGGACAAGGCACCACATTTCGCATTATCATGCCGAGGGCCGCCAGAGGCGGCTCCGTAACCTCAGAGCCAGCAAGCGACGGAACCCCTCAATGGCCGAACAGGACGATGTCCTCCACCTGATCGACGATTCCGGCACCGCGCCGGAGACATCGACCGCGCGCAAATGGAAAGTCGCGGTCATCGACGACGATCCGGCCGTGCACGAAGGAACGCGCTTTGCGCTGAGCGATTACAGCCTGCATGGCCAGACGCTCGAAATCCTGTCGGCCTATTCGGCGGCCGACGGCCGGACATTGATGCGCGCGCACCCCGACATCGCGGCCGTGCTGCTCGACGTCATCATGGAAACCGACGCCGCCGGCCTCGATCTCGTCGAATACATCCGCAATGACATCAAGAACGAGACCGTCCGCATCATCCTGCGCACCGGGCAACCCGGCCAGGCGCCCGAACGCCGCGTCATCGTCCAATACGACATCAACGACTACAAGGCGAAGACCGAGCTGACGGCGGACAAGCTGTTCACCTCGCTGACCGCGGCGCTGCGCAGCTATCAGCAGCTCGAGCGCATGGTTCAGACCCGGCGCGGGCTGGAAATCATCATCGATGCCGCTTCGACCCTGTACGATTTCAAATCGATGCAACGGCTCGCCGAGGGCGTGCTGACGCAACTTGCGTCGCTTCTCAACGTCGATTGCGCCGGCATCCTGGTGCTGCGCGACGACGGCAGCAGCTCGGGCTCGGATTTTTCGGTGCTTGCGGGCTCCGGTTGCTACAGCCGCTTCATTGGAACGACCGGTTCCAAATCGCTTGATCCGGACCTGCGCCACATGGTTGAGGCGGCATTCCAGCGCCGCAAGAATGAATTCTCCGATCACCGCAGCGTTCTCTATCTGCGTACCGGCAGCGGGCGTGAGGTCGTCGTGCTGTTGCAGGCGGAGCGCCAGTTATCCGAAACGGATCGGGCGCTGGTCGCGATCTTCGGCAGCCGGCTTTCGATCGCGTTCGATAACGTCATTCTCTATCAGCAGCTGCATGACGCCAATACCCAGCTCGAGGACCGTGTCGCCCAGCGCACCCGTGCGCTGATGCAGGCCAACCGCCGGCTCTCGGCGCAGTGGCTGCGGCTGCAGCGCGCCAACGGCTTCAAGAACGAAATTCTCGGCACCGTCGCCCACGATTTGAAGAATCCGCTCGGCGTCATCCTCGGCCGTACCGAAATGCTGACCGAATTGATCAGCGCCGGCTCTCCCAAGGAGAGCGTCACGGCCCAGGTCGAACACATCCGCGATGCCACCAGGCGCCTGACCTCGATGGTCGATCATCTGATTTCGGACGCGATGGCGGACGCTTTCGACATCACCATTCGCCGCGAGCCGGTCGATATCGCGGCCCTGGTCGGCGAAGTCGTCGACGCCAATCAGCCGCTGGCTGCCAACAAGCAGCAGACCATGACGGTGTCGGCGCCGCCGAATTTCGTGACGATGTGCGATGCCGACCGGATGCGGGAGGCAATCGACAATCTCGTCAGCAACGCCATCAAATACAGTCCGATCGGTGGCAAGGTGACCGTCGTGGTGAGCCACGAACAGAACAACACCGTCATCCGCATCGCCGACCAAGGCGCCGGCCTTTCTCCCGAGGATCTCGGCCGATTGTTCGGCCGCTTCCAGCGGCTCTCCGCGAAACCCACCGCCGGTGAAAGCTCGACCGGCCTTGGGCTTTCGATCGTCAAGCGCATTATCGACATGCATGGCGGCCAGGTCACCGCGGAGAGCGCGGGACCCGGACAGGGATCGACCTTCACCGTTATCTTGCCTGCGACAGAGATGTCATGACCCAAAATCAGCATATCATCATCGTCGATGACGAGGCGCCGGCCCGCGAGATGGTCGGCGACTATCTCAAAATGCACGGCTTCACCGTGACGCTGTGCGACGGCGGCAACAGCCTGCGCGGCGCGATTGAAACCAGCGTGCCCGATCTGGTGGTGCTCGATCTGAATATGCCCGAGGAAGACGGGCTTTCCATTATCCGCGATCTGAAAAGCCGCACCAATGTCCCCGTGATCATGCTGACGGCGACCGCGAGCCCGATCGATCGCGTGGTCGGGCTGGAACTCGGCGCCGACGATTATGTGGCAAAGCCCTGCGAATTGCGCGAATTGATGGCCCGGATTCGTTCCGTGTTGCGGCGCAGCTCCCCGCCCAAGGCGTCCGCGGCGGCGCCGGAGGCCGCGGCCGCCAAGGCAGCGAAAGTGCAGTTGGTGCGGTTCGGAACGAAATGGCTCGATCTCGAGGCGCAGGCGCTGCGCGACGACGAGGGCAACGAGCATCCGCTGACCGCTTCCGAATTCGGCCTGCTCAAGGTTTTCGCCGCCAATCCGAAGCGCGTGCTGTCGCGCGAGCGCCTGCTGGAATTGGCCAACGCGCGCGACAGCGAGGCCTTCGATCGCGCCGTCGATCTGCGGATCATGCGAATCCGACGCAAGATCGAACCGGACCCGACCAAGCCCGCGGTCATCCGCACCATCAGAGGCGGCGGTTATCTGTTTTCGCCGGTCGGCGACAAGGGCTGACTAGCGAAATTGCATCTTCCCATGGTGAGGAGGCGGGCTTGTGCCGTCTCGAACGGTGACGCCCCGTTCATCCTTCCAAGAGCGTTTTCAGGAATTTTGAGCCCGGTTTCGGTTCGATCGAAGCGGGAAAGGCTCGAGACCCGGCCAGGACGCCGTTTTTCAGTATGGCGGTCTCGTCCCCGGTGCTGCCAACCGCCGAATCTTGCGTTCATTGAAATTGCTTCAAATTTCGGTCCGAATGTTTCGTCGCCCGGACTGCGACGAAACAATTCTCCTGCCCACGAAACCATTTTCCGGTTGCCGTGCAGAAGTCCCGAAACGTTCGCTGACTAACAATCTGCCCAACGAAACCGCAACGCAGCGGTTCACGGGGAGCCAGTCATGCAGAACGTCATCGCCATCAACGCCGCAGCCCGCCAAAGCATCATCGCTGCCCAGGCGATCACGGATGAAATGCTGCTGGAAAGCATCGCCGATGGCGATCGGACCGCGATGCACATCCTTTATTCCCGTCATAATGTGCGGGTTTACCGCTTTATCCTTCGTACCTTGCGCGACGCCACGATGGCGGAAGACCTCGTCAGTCAGGTCTTCCTCGACGTATGGCGCACCGCCCGCCAGTTCGAAGGCCGTTCTCAGGTTTCCACCTGGCTGCTGTCGATCGCCCGCTTCAAGGCGCTGACCGCGCTGCGTCAGCGGCGGTACGAGGACATCGATCAGGAGGACGTGCTTGAGATCGCCGACGAGGCCGACACGCCGGAAGCCTCCCTGGACCGCAGCAACACCAGCGCCATTCTGCGCGCCTGCGTTGCCAAGCTGTCGCCCGCGCACCGCGAGATCATCAACCTCGTCTACTATCATGAGAAGTCGGTGGAAGAGGTCGGGCAGATCATCGGCATCCCCCAGAGCACGGTGAAAACGCGGATGTTCTATGCCCGCAAGCAGCTCGCCGATCTGCTCAGGGGCGCCGGCGTCGACAGCCTCGCGGCCTAAAGTGATAACAATTTCAACCGGTTATTGGTTTATTGAGCCGCGAAAACCGGAGCCGCGTTTTGCGAAGTAGCTACCGCCCAGGAAACAATTGAAACATTAGATGACATCAACCTGTAAAATTCGGCTGTTACAGCGACGATCACGAACGCCGAACCGAGAGATGCAGCGAGTCCGCTGACCAAAGTTCTAACTCCCGAGTACTCGACGACCCGGATGGGATGCCCCCCTCCGGGTCGCTCTACTTTGGGGGTACTTTGCGGCGTTAGAGAATTTGCAGGTGACACCGAAATTCGGGCGTTCGCGATGTTCCGGCCTCGGATTACATGATAATCAGGCGGCACGATCCAACTGCGGATGGATGGTGCCGATGTTCGAGGGCTGGGATGCCGTGGTGTTGGCCAGGGCGCAGTTCGCATTCACGATGTCGTTTCACATCGTGTTTCCCGCCTTCTCGATCGGACTTGCAAGCTATCTCGCGGTGCTCGAGGCGCTCTGGCTGTGGACTGGGCGCGAGGTCTTCATCAACCTGTTCAACTATTGGCTGAAAATCTTCGCCGTCGCCTTCGGCATGGGCGTGGTGTCGGGCATCGTGATGTCTTACCAGTTCGGCACCAACTGGGCGGTATTCTCCGATAAGGCCGGCCCCGTCATCGGCCCGCTGATGGCCTATGAGGTGCTCACCGCGTTTTTCCTCGAAGCGGGTTTCCTCGGCGTGATGCTGTTCGGCCTCGAGCGGGTCGGCCACAAGCTGCATTTCCTCGCCACCTTGATGGTCGCAATCGGCACCCTGATGTCCGCGTTCTGGATCCTCTCGGCCAATTCCTGGATGCAGACCCCGGCCGGCTATGCCGTCAACGCCGACGGGCAATTCGTCGCCGTCGACTGGCTCAAGGTGATCTTCAATCCGTCGTTTCCCTACCGGCTGGTGCATATGGTGCTGGCGGCCTATCTCACGACCGCGCTCGTGGTCGGCGCCGTCGGCGCGTTTCACCTGCTGCGCGATGCTCATCTCGCAGGTCCGCGGGTGATGTTTTCGATGGCGATGTGGATGGCCACGCTGGTCGCGCCGATCCAGATTATCGCCGGCGATCGGCACGGCCTCAACACACTCGAGCACCAGCCGGTGAAGATCATGGCGATGGAAGGCCATTTCCAGAGTCATCCGAACGGCGCGCCGCTTGTGCTGTTTGGCCTGCCTGATGAAGCCGAAGCCAAAGTCAAATACGCGATCGAAATACCGAAGCTGGGTTCGCTCGTTCTCAAACACTCTTTCGATGCGCCGCTCGCGGGCCTCGATACCGTGCCGCGCGAAAACTGGCCGCCGGTGCCGATCACCTTCTGGTCGTTCCGGATCATGGTCGGAATGGGACTTTTGATGGTGGCGCTCGGCCTGTTCAGCCTGTGGACGCGCTGGCGCGGCACGCTGTACGAAACCCGGCTATTGCACATCTTCGCGCTGGCGATGGGCCCGGCGGGGTTCATTGCGGTGCTCGCGGGCTGGTTCACTACCGAGACCGGGCGCCAACCCTTCACGGTCTATGGACTGCTCCGCACCGCTGATTCCGCGTCGCCGTTGGCCGCACCTGCAGTGGGTTCATCGCTACTCGCCTTCGTTATCGTCTATTTCATCGTGTATGCGGCAGGCTTGACCTACCTCTTCCGGCTGATGGCGGCGCCGCCGCATCCCGGCGAAGAGGGACCGAGCGGCGAAAAACCGACCCGTGCTGCAGGCATCACCCCCGCGGCCGGCGTGGTAGCCGAAGGATCCGCAACATGACCGCCGCTATCGACATCGCAACCGTCTGGGCCTTCATCATCGCGTTCGCTGTGTTTGTCTATGTGGTGATGGACGGGTTCGATCTCGGCCTTGGCATCCTGTATCCGCTGTTTCCAAACAAGTCCGATCGCGACCTCATCATGAACAGCGTCGCCCCGGTGTGGGATGGCAACGAAACTTGGCTGGTGCTCGGCGGCGGCGGATTGATGGCCGCGTTTCCGCTGGCGTACGCGGTGCTGATGCCGGCGCTATATACACCTGTCATCGCGATGCTGATCGGCCTGATCTTCCGCGGCGTTGCCTTCGAATTCCGCTGGCGGACCACGCAGCGCGAAAACCGCTGGGATATCGCGTTCGCCGGCGGATCGCTGCTGGCTGCGCTGGCGCAGGGAATTGCACTTGGCGCGATCTTGCAGGGGGTCCACGTCGAGGGGCGGCAGTATGCCGGCGGCTGGTGGGATTGGCTGACGCCGTTCAGCATCTTGACGGGGCTGGCCCTGGTCGTCGGTTACGCCCTGCTCGGCGCGACGTGGCTTGTCATGAAGACCGAGGGCGAGCTCCGCGACAAAGCCTATCATCTGAGTTGGTGGCTGTTGTTCGCCATGCTGGGCGCGATCGTCGCGGTCAGCATCGCCACGCCGTTCCTTCACGTCCAATATACGCAGCGCTGGTTTGCCTGGCCGAACATCATCCTGACCGCGCCGGTGCCGGTGGCGGTCGCGGTGGTGACGGCGATGTTGCTGCGCGCGCTCTCCGACAAGCAGGACTATCGGCCGTTCTTTCTGTCGCTGGCGCTGTTCGCGCTGTCCTATGCCGGGCTCGGCATCAGCATGTGGCCCTATATCGTGCCGCAGAGCATCACGATCTGGCAGGCGGCGTCTCCCGAAAACAGCCAGGTCTTCATGCTGATCGGCGTTGCCGTGCTGATTCCGCTCATTCTCGGCTACACCGCCTGGGCCTATTGGGTATTCCGCGGCAAGGTGAGACCCGAGAGCGGCTATCATTGATGCCCGAGAAGCAAAGGCCGCGGCCGCTGGCGCGGCGCCTGATGTGGTTCATCGTGCTTTGGCTCACCGGCGTCGGCGCCGTGACCGTCCTGTCCTATGGCTTGAGGCTGTGGCTGGCGCCAAAGTGAGGCTTTCAGGCCACATCTTTGGATGATCCATAACTGAGAAAATTGAAAGCATTCCAGCGAGATGTCTGGATCGCTTGCCATCGCGCTATCCCTGCGATTTGATGGTTCCAGTGATTTCGCAAACAATGTACATACGCTGATAGCGCCAACGAGGAGAGCTTTGCATGATCAAGTTTCGGCACCTGATCTGGATGGTGATTGCCGCCGCCGCTGCAATGCTCTCGGTTTCGCAGAGCCATGCGCAGAAGCCCGACGTCGGCGACGAGCCGGGGCTTCTGCCCGATGATTCCGTGGAATTGGATCCGCAATTCAGGCGTACGGCAGTGCTTTACCGCACCACGGAGCCGCCGGGCACCATCATCATCGCGACCGCGGAGCGCCATCTATATTTGGTGCAAGGCAACGGCCGAGCGCTGCGCTATGGCATCGGCGTCGGACGCGAAGGATTTCAGTGGCAGGGTTTGTTGAATATCACGCGCAAGGCGGAATGGCCGGACTGGACACCGCCGCCGGAGATGATCGCGCGCCAGCCTTACCTGCCGCGCTTCATGGCCGGCGGACCGGGCAACCCGCTCGGCGCCCGAGCGATGTATCTCGGCACCACTGTCTATCGCATCCACGGCACCAACCGGCCGGACACGATCGGCACCGCGGTATCGTCCGGTTGCTTCCGGCTGGTCAATAACGACGTGACCGACCTTTATGAGCGCGTCCCGGTCGGCACCAAGGTGATCGTGCGGCAGAAGCCGGAATTGTAACCGCGGCGGCTCGCTTCACGGCCGGCCCATTTCCCTGACATTGGTGAGAAAAATGATTCGCACATTTCGAGGCGGCCTGTTGATTGGGCTGGCGGTCGCAACCGTGATCGCGGCTATTGCCATCACCTATGAACGCTATGACACCAAAACCCTGAAACGGACGATCCGGCGCGGCGAAGTGCTGTGCGGCGTTAATAAAGGCCTGCCCGGCTTTTCGATTCCCGACGCCAAGGGCGACTGGACCGGCTTCGATGTGGATTTCTGCCGCGCGGTCGCGGCGGCGATCTTCGACGATCCGAAAAAGGCAACATTCGTTCCGCTCGACGCCGGCGAGCGCTTCAAGGAGCTGCAGAGCCGCAAGGTCGATATTCTCTCGCGCAACTCGACATGGAGCATGTCGCGCGAGACCTCCTATGACCTGTATTTTCCAGCGGTGGCTTACTATGACGGCGGAGGATTCATGTTGCCGAGGGCGCGCAACATCGATTCCGCGCTGGAACTCAACGGCAGCAAAGTATGCGTGCAGGCGGATACCACGACGCAACTCAATCTTGCGGATTATTTCCGCACCAACAACATGAAATACCAGGAGATGAAATTCGGTAAATTGGAGGACGTCATCAAGGCCTATGATTCCGGCCAGTGCGACACCCTCACCGCCGACGTCTCCCAGTTATATGCGCTGCGGCTGAATCTCGGCAAGCCCGGCGACCACGTCATCCTGCCCGACATCATCTCAAAGGAGCCGCTCGCACCCGTGGTGCGGCAGCGCGACGATGACTGGATGATGATCGTGAAGTGGACGCTGTATGCGATGATCAACGCCGAAGAGCTCGGCATTACCTCAACGAACATCGACGAGGCGCTGAAGTCGAAAAAGCCGGACGTGATGCGGCTGGTCGGCACCGAAGGCGCCTACGGCGAGGTGCTTGGGCTGCCCAAGGATTGGGCCGCGCGCATCATCCGGCACGTCGGCAATTACGGCGAAATCTACGAGCGCAATGTCGGCAGCGGATCGAAGCTCGGCATTCCCAGAGGGCTCAATCAGCTCTGGAGCGCCGGCGGGATACAGTACGCCCCGCCGATCAGGTAACTATGCTGTCGTTGCCCGGCTTGACCGGACTTAATGAATCGAATTTTTCAAACTCGATTCCACTTTTTCAAGCGCTTCTCGCGCCTGATCGCGTTTTCGGCATCATCGAATTGTTCGAAATAGACTAGGCGTGTACCCATAAAATGAGACGACGCGCGGATCAGGGCGCGCTTGATGTCGGCTATGTCCTTAACAGCGGCGCGAAAGCGGACGTTGCTGGAGGTCCGAGTTGCGTCTAGGCTGTGTGTGGCAAGGAGGCCAAGGCATGAGGATAGTGATCGTAGCTCTGGGGACGGTCCTGGTCCTGGGTAACCTGGGCACGTTTAGTGTCGCAGCCCATGCGCAGAAGGCCAAAGTCGTTCGTGAACCACGGGAAAGGCCTATCATCAGGGTGCCCGTGTTTAGGACAACTCCTTACTGGGATTACTATATTGTTCCACGATATCGTTATCGCCCTGAGGATGACCGGGTTGATCCATGCGGCGGGCCCGTAGTGCCGGTAATACGAACAGGGCCTCAAGAGGAAACGGTTCCGTTGTGGCTGGCGAACGCTTTGGGTCTTGGCCGTGTGCATGGTCGAGATTGGCCGTGTAAGGGTCAAAGCCGGTAATGCACCGATTGAGCAGAAAATTTCAGCTTATCCCCCAAGCCGAAATCTGCGCCTTTATGAGTACAGGCCCTACTCATCTGGAACCCAAGTCCGTCGCATTATAAATTAGCGCTCGAAACCTTCGAGGAGAGCGCTTGTGGCGAATGCAGGTGTGAGAGGCCGGCCGATCGAGCCGTTGGTGCTGAGTGCGCAGGAGCGGACGTACTTGGAGAGACAAGTCCGTCGTCACCGTGCTGCGCGGTCGCTATCGGAGCGGTGCCGCGCGATCCTGCGATGTGCGGACGGCTTGCCAAGCAAATCTGTGGCTGCCGAACTCGGCATCCACGAGCACACCGTTGGCAAGTGGCGCCGCCGGTTTTTGAAGGACCGCTGTGATGGCCTGCTCGACGAGGCCC
>NZ_JNIJ01000066.1 GCF_000701345.1 Bradyrhizobium sp. URHD0069
GCCGAGGAGAAGCTGAGCGCGATCGCGGTGTCCTCGTTGCCGGACGCATCCGGCGAGGTCAGCGTCGGGGCGTCGGCAACCGCGTTGACGGTCACGGTGATGTTGGCGGTTTCGGTAACGCCGCCGGAAGCGACCGTGTAGGAGAACACCGCCGGGCCGTTATAGTCGGCAGCCGGCGTGAAGGTGAGGAGATTCCCCGCGCCCAGCGTCACCGAGCCATGACTGACCGCAACGGCCGGACCGCCAACGGTGATCGCCATGCCATTGATTTGAGTAATCTGCGCGCTGCCCTCGAAATTGTCGACGCCCGAGACCTCGTTCGCCCCGCTCACCGGGTTGAACGTGACCGCGTTGTCTTCAGTGGTGGTGACTGCATCGGCGACGATGTCGGCAACCGCATTGACCGTGATGCCTATTGTATCCGTATCGGTCGTTAACCCGTCCGAGGTTGCAATCGTTAAGCTGTCCGACCCGTTGTAGTCCGGCTCCGCTTGGTAGGTCAGACTAGAGAGAATTGCGTTAATTTGAGAGGACGTGCCGGTTATAATGACAGAATTCGTTCCGTTCTGTGTTACCCCCGAGCCGGACGTGACCGTGAGCGTACCATGATTAACCGAGACGGTCGTCGTCAGTAATCCGCCGTCGGAATCGGCGACAGACAATCCGCTGATGGCTTTAGTAGTGTCCTCGGTGGCGATTTGCGTCCCAGCTGGGACGGTGTTCACCGGCGCATGATTGGTGGTGGTATCTACGACGACCGGAGCGATCTTCTCGATCGCGCTAACTTTCAGGTTGATACTCTTGAACTCGTAGACCGTCTGGTCCGCCTGCCCAGTCTGGTTATTTTTGTGAGCTGGATACCAAACGGTGTTGAAGTAATTGATTTCGGCGTTAAGCGCCTGCATGAATGCGTCGTCGTTGTTCTGTTGAACGCTGACAGAAATTTTAAGCGTGTCGATCTCTGCCGTTCCGCCCGCGACCGTACCGTTGCCACCGTCGTAATTGTCGTATCCCTTAAATGAGGTTCCGCTCTGCAACACTCCGTTGTCATAGAGAGTGCCGCCTGTGAGAGTACCGGGCAGCGCACCGGATCCTGCAACGTATGTGCTGCCGAGCTTGTACTCGTTCGCGTATGCTTTGAAGATAAGCGTGTCAGCGCCCGAGCCACCGAGAAGAGTGTCAAAACCACTTCCACCATCGAGCGTATCTGTTCCGGAGCCACCGTTAAGCCGATCATCACCAGCGCCGCCCGACAGTATGTCAGCGCCGCTGCCGCCGACTAAATTATCGCTGCCGCTAGTGCCTGTAGGGGTGGTTGCCATTTAGATGCTCCAATATCCTGTTCGAAAAAAATGCGCGACTAGTGCGTCGCTTGCTAGTGCGATGAAACGGATGCCACGATTGCGGGCCGGAAAATGTCGTGACGAGATGACAGCGATTCCACGGAATCGCCTGGCGCGGTTACTGGTGGTTCATTTGCGAGAGCCACGAACGGCTCGATCGAAGGATGAGGAAAACGAGTAGAAATTGAAATGTCATGGAGGCGTAATTCGATCTGGGACCAATCAATTGGCTCCGCATTCCTGGTAAACACGACGCGACCCACTGCTAAATTCCTCAACTCTGCTGACGCAGAGCAGGCGCGATCGCAGAAGAGCAACTCACAAGAGACCGCCGACCATCGGCGCGCGGTCAGCGCAAACGCGCTGCCACTGGAAAAAAATTGGACTATTGTGAAAAGACTTCGACCGCCATAACCCCTGCCCGCCTCATGCTCAGTCCCCTGCGGACCGCGCATGTTTGAAATTTTTTTCTTGTAAGTCTTTTTGCAACATTTTGAATTTTGATCTGAGAAACCGAACAGTCCCCTTAGCTCATTGAAGTGGGATCCTGCGCGACACCATCTCTTACCCTAATTTGGATGCAATTTGCCGTAAATTCGCCTTAACGTCTATATGCCGGACGATATACTTTGATTTAACTATGAATCCGATGGTGTCGGGAATTTGTCCGAGTATTCAGATGATTACACCTCAAGCCTCTTTCATTGATTGAGTTCCTCGAATGGAACTGCAGCACCGTTTCTGCCGTGGGGCCGCGACTCAGGGCGAATGAGCCACCCCCGAGCGGCCTGCCGCTTTAATGACGGCGCGTGAGATTGCGGACACTCCGATAGCCCAACAAAGCCCCCAAGGCCACCCGAGGCCCATCACCTACAGGCGGCTAAACTTTTAGTGGTCTCAGTAGAGCAACTGAAATCACACAAAATGAAACGAAGGGGCGATTAGCAAACCACCAACATTTGGCCACTAAGCATCGCATCACAAGATAGGGGGCAGCGTTGATCAACATGCGTGCGGAATTTCGCCTGCAGCGACTGACTGGCTATTCGAGGTGGTTTGCTGTGGCATTAACCCTGCGCAGGGCTATCAGCTAGATGGACAAACGACGGCTCGAGCGGACCAAGATCCGCCATTCCGGGAAGGTGCTCGTTCGCGGGGAAACTGTGCACGATTGCACGGTGAACAACGTCACCGGACTTGGTGTCTGCATCGAGTTTGCTTTTCGAGTTGAGGAATTGCCCGAGACTGTGGGTTTCAGCCTCGACAATTTCCGCACCATACACAGCTGCAAAATTATCTGGCGGGAAGGTAATATTGCGGGCGTTGCTTTTGAAAAGCCGCTCTGGCCGTCACTGGCAGTGGATGTCAGCCGCCGGGCCAAACTGAAGGTGGCGAAATAGCGCAATCCGACAGCGCATCTTATCGCTGAAATCCGAGAGGCTCGGAGGTGACCATGGGGAAGCCAGGCCATGTCCGAGATGGGGTTATTCGCTAAATAAATGCGATGTCCACACTACGTCCCATTCCCCGATCGTGACCGTGGTTTAACAGTGGTTGCCGCTTGAGTTTCATTAGCGGTTTAGCAAACCCTTAAACAGGCCCTTAAACTATGGAAAGCAGAATGCCGGCATTGAGTTTAGGGGCTCTTCATGATCGACGAAAAAGTAAAAATCAAATGCACGAAATGCTCGCAGGTATTCCGGGAGCGGGCGCAGAAAATCCGCAACGGGTTCCAGACGAATTGCCAACACTGCAATCGGCTAATTACGTTCGATACCAGTTCGGAAGATAGAACTATCCGTCGGGCTCTCATGAGCGCCAAAGAAGTGCGAACAGCACTAGAAGCCCGGCCCAAAAACGAAAGCGTGGTGCAAGGCCCAGTCGGCGATCGCAGTCAGTACTAGCTGTCTTCCCCAGCATCATGAGATCGCGCCCTTTAATGACGATATGGTTTTTTTGCAGCTGATCCGCAACTATCGTGGCGATACTGTCATGTCTGCAAATTGACGCTTATGTGAGATCCGACGAGCGACAGTTCATAGGTAAACCACATAATGCGAAATTCTCAGATCAACCAAGATCAATGCATTACGAGGCAAAGCCTGACGCTGATTCCATGCCGTCGGGATCGCTGAACCGATCATAATCGGGCGATAAGTGAACTGGGGATAAGTGAACCCCACTCAAGATAACGCCTTAATTTGCCAAAAGAGTGCGCCCGGTACGATTTTTAATCCTGTCGGAGCGTCAATGCCCACCCTTGCCAAAGCGCGATTGATTGAACCCGAGTCGGCGTGGGGAGCCCCATCCGAGAAAATGTATCAGGAACTTTGCCGGGACCGGCGCCTCATTTTGACAGCACTTGGGTTTTACGCCAAACGCGACCTACCGTCGCCGGAAGAGGATTCAGAGGGCGCTCCAACTACAGATGAAGAAACGGAACTACTACCAATAGCCGGCGCGCTGGCGGCCGCGGCCGAAGCGTCCACCGTGATGCCCACCGCCGTACTCGTCGCCACTCTCAAAAAAGTGCGGGCGGACCCAAGCCTGCTTATGACCCGAGAGTTACCGCAGCCCGTCGAATGGGAAATCGCGTGCAGCTATCAGCGGGAAAACGAGCCGCCTGGAACACATTGGCGAGACATCTGGGGAGACCAGGTTGCGCTTCTTCCAGGGCAAGTTGAACAACCGACCGAAGCGAACATCAAGAAAGCAGCCATATCTGCTCTCGAGCAGATTCAAAACGGGCGGAAGCGCGGCCGGACCTACAATCGCGCTGATCAAATTCTTGCAGATCGATTGGGCGAGATCTTCCGCGGGAGCGGGCAACCGATTCGCCGTAGCAATGAGCCGGTCATGCGCGACGGCAAGGTAGTGTACGTTGAAGGAGGCGGCCCCTTCTACGATTTTCTTGAGCTCGTTTTGAAGCCGCTGCAGGGATATCTCCGGGAACGGGGTCTACAGGTAACGGTCGCCACCATAGTTAGGCTCGTGACCGACGATTTTCCGCCGGCTAAATAAGCCTGCAAACGCACTACCCGATTGTTCCCACAGCCTGCTTCTCGCAGAATCAATTCAGCTCATGCTTCCTCGATCACCTGCACATTTCCGTGCAGGATTCGGAGGAAACTGACCATGAGCGAAGATAAGCCGTCCGAAGACAAGTCATATCCGCTGGATGTCTTGATGCGTCTTCTCGACACCCCGCAACTGCTGCCCCACGAGAATCCAAAGGAATTTCATCAGCTGTTTAATAGCTTTGAGGCTTACGGGAAGGCCCAGACGGCACGGGACTATATTGCGGTGTATCAAGCCACGGTGTTGACCTGGGATATCCTGCGCTACCACGAAATGAAGGTCGCGGTGTTGAGCAGCCATCAACGGCCGGCACTGGAATCCCTGCTGCGCAGAACCAATGAGGTAGCGACGCTGAAGGGTGCCGAGGCGATAATGAAGGTGGAGGCAGATCAGAAAGCCAAGAAATGGTTCGCGGACCCTGCCACCAGACCGGCGATGATGAAGGCGTTTGAACTCGCCGGTTACCCGCCTAATGCCGTACAGGCAGAAGCCTTCATGAGGGCATTGCCGTCCTTGGCTCAAATCGATCGCTTAATCGTGTCAGCGCAAAAACGGCTCGAGGTGTTTTTGAAGGATCTAGAGAAAACCTCCAAAGCGAGCGCCGAGGCACTACGCTTGGCGGCAGAACGGGCGGTTGCTGCCAAGGCTTCCGACCAGACGCCGGACGTCAAAAAGTAGTGTCATGGCGTCGCAACGGCAGATAGCTGCGAACAAGCGCAACGGCGCGAAAAGCCGCGGCCCCCGCAGTCAACAAGGCATAGCGCGTTCGCGGATGAATGCGCTTCGCCACGGCTTGGCCGCGGCCAACACTGTTACCGCTGACGACAACGCATCCGCCGACGACTCGTGCGTGGATGCGATGTATCAGCGTCTTCGCCAAATCGAAGTTGAACGCGTTAAGGTTCTCAACGAAGTCCATAATCTGTCGAGATCCGAGGACCTCGACACGCTCCATACTGTTATTCGACGGCTCACCGCGCTTGAACGCTACTCGCAGCGTTCTCATTCGAAGCTGAAGAAGCATATTTTTTGAAAGAGCTGCCAGATAGGCTTCGCTCCCAACATGGAGCGGATTGGGATGCGATGGTCCAATCCGAAAGATTAGTAAATATACAAAACACACTTTATAGTTGTGCTTCCGAAAGTTGGCAGAACGAACCCAAATCGGATTTTCGTTTGAACGCAAGGGATTAGGGAACGACCTGCAAGAAGCCCGTCGGCGTGACTCGCAGCATGCACCCTACCGTGCGCTTGGCTTGTACTGTCTTGCGAGGTCGCAACGAATGATCAGTCAGCGACAGCCAGACAGCTGAAACCAGGTCCCCATTGAGTTTGGACACCTGCAACGCTAGCCTTTAAGCGATATTGCCAAATAGGAAAATGAATGTGCCGAAAGACTTTATCAGCGATCATGGACTAGTTGCTTCGGTCGAAGAAGTATTTGCATTCGGAAAGCCGCAAACCAAAACGGAGACCCCAACGAAGGCAGTACAAGTCATAACGCGAGCGGAAGTCATTCCTTCGAAGCCGCATGAGATCACCGCTCAGGTCCTCTCGGAATCCCCGAGGCCGCCGGCCTTGCCCAAGATTATGCCGCAGGGCAAAGAATTGAAGACTGCCGCCGAGCTCGCCGCGATGATCGAGTTCGATCTGGCGCAGCATCCTGAATCGCCTAAAAAAGGTTTGCGAGTTACCGTCTACGGCGCTACCGATTGGCGCGCGATGTTGACGATTATGCCGGCTGCCGGTCGAGTTCGAGACCCTCAACAATTGCGAGACCTTACCGATCAATTCGCCGAGCGGCTTCGTCAGCGATTCGACCTGGCTTGGGAGTAGTCCAAAGACTTGCCCGGCTCATTGGCGCAATCTTGTTGCTGAAGTAACTCAGCATCAATCGCAAGCCATGGGCGCAGCAAACGCTGCCTTGGACCGTGGTGTATAGGACCATCTGATGTCCCGCCCCTTCTCTCGCGGGGCACGGTCTCCTGCATAGCCAAGCGATCGACTGGCAGCAGCTGAGTCTCGATCCAATGCCTATGGCGCAGCGGCTATGGTTGCGTACACGATTGGACGGGACCGCCTCGATCAGCGCTTCGAATCCGAATGCGAAGTGAAACGCGCTAGCGACCACGCGCCCCGGCGCGGGGCGAGATGGCAGGTTCGCTTGCCATACGACCCCCGCCCTGCATGGCCCTCGCAAGGGCGAGGTCGCTGGCGACGGTGTGTGCTAATGCACACTGGAGGCTAGAATTCCCGCCGCAAATAAGAAGGCCAGCGGACGTGCGATGACTTGCGCTTCGGCAAGTTCGGGGCGAGCTCGCAAGCTGCCCTACAGGAAATGGGTACTGGCCCCTTTCCATCACCTCTTATAGCGTCTTATAGCGAATGGTCGCCTTTGCTCTTAGGAGTGGCCCTTTTCCGTTAAGTACACTTCACATTTGGCTTGGAATGCAATCCCGACTTCTGCATGATGTATTTGGGCTGCTCGTTTAGTGGGGGGAAAGTCGTGATCGGTAGGCACTATTTCACGCGTCAAGCGGAGACGCTTCTCAAGGCAGCCCAGTCAACCACCAACCCTCAGCTTGCGGCCAACCTGAGAGGAAGCGGCCGATCTTAAAGCGCTAGTCGATGAGTTGAGTGCGGGGCCGGACGGGAGTCCTCGATATCCGGATGCCGAGCCTCAAATATAAGCAAAACACCATACCGCCTCAGATGGCGGCCTCTTTCAATCGCCACCGCGCTGGCGCGCCCTCACCAACCACCATCCCGCCGTCGCGCTTCCGTAGCGCGGATAGGATAGCGGCCTGCAGGTCCATAGCCTGTTTGCGTGTGGCCTGTAGTGCCTTCTCGGCTATCAGGCGTCGGCAATCTCCCGCGCGAGGCATGTGATAAGCTCGGGATCGCGTACTCGACACGCCGTTCACTATCAAAGTGGTGAGCGCGATGACCATGAGGTTGCCGATCACGTTTGATGTGCTAGAAGGCTGCCTCAGTGTCCGGGAGACATCAATGGCCAAGAAGACCAAGAAGCGAATCGTCCGTCGTGAGTACACGAAGGAAGACGTGAAAGAACTTCGTGCACATTCGAAGGCAAAAACTTCAGTCGCTAAACTGGCAAAGATAACGAAGCGCACTGAGGGATCACTACGCCAGAAGGCCCTCAAGCTGGGCATCAGGTTAGGTCATCGCCGTTAGGTTCAACTGATCTTTAAAATCTCGGCCTCTCCTCTTCCGACCTTCACAACGTCACCGACGCTCTTTCCGAATAGGGCCCGAGCCAGCGGCGACACGTGCGACACAGTCCCACGCGTCGGGTCGGCTTCATCTTCACCGACGATCCGGTAGCTCTGTTCTCGTCCATCGTCGCGTTTGATTGTCACGGTGTGGCCGAAGCGCACTTGCGTGCTGTCGTCGGGCTCGGCGACCACGTTGGCCGTCGCACGCCGCACGCTCCAGTATCGAAGCTCCCGTGCCGCACTTGCAATGGCTGCACGATCGCCTGCAGCTTGAGCTGCAGCGTGTGTCGTTTGCGCCGACGCGAGTGCAGCCTCGATCTGCGCCAGGCCCTCCTTGGTGACGTCGTTCGGGTGTTCGGAAACTGAGCGATCTGGAAGATGCTCGATGCTCTCATCTCCGTCTTTGACGAATGCTCGGCTCATTTTACCCGTGAGGTGATGTCGCCCGCCGGACATAGTCACGCGAGCTGGTCTGGTCGGCCCGACGCTCGCCGCTGCCAGCGGCAGGGAAATGCTGCGGGCGCTGATCCTGACGGCGTCTGTAATCGTTTCCTGTCGGCATGGGATCTCTCGATTTCCGCGTCAACGAACTGGGACGGTCGTTCGTTCCGCAGCAGAAGGCCTACACGACCGTTCTACGGGCAGCCTGCTACTGCTATCGCGCCATAGTTGCGCTTGGATAGTGGCCTAAGTTCAAATAGGCAGGTGGCCTAATTTAAGTTTTAGTCGGGAACCGAACCGACTATGTTGAGAACCGAGATATCGTCACCCCTCCATCATGGGGCTTTCGGAATGTCCTGAGTTGATCTTGTATTCTGCAAAGAGGCTTATATGCGCACGGTCCTCATTATTTTCGGCATATGGCTGCTTCTAAACGTCCTGTTTGTTGTGCTCATGGAGCCCCCGCGAAAGCCGCGAAAGCAGAACGTGACTCGCTCTTTGGATGCCGGGTACGCGCCCGTAACGATACACAAGGAAGCGTATCCGTTCAATGAAGAGGAAAAAACTTCGCTCAGCTTCATTATAGTGTCGTTTGCGATGGGCGCTTTCTTCGTGCTTGCCCTTCCGATAGCTAAGGCCGCAGACGCCATAGGACGTGCTTTCAGAAAGCGGCCACCTGCTGAATGACCGCCTAGAGGCCGCCTCAGTTGGCGGCCTCCTTCATTTCAAATACTCGTCGTCGTCTTGATCGCGGCCAATCCGCTCTTTCATGCCGGGCTCCAGTTTGCCTGCAGCATATCGTAGTGGCCATTTCTGCGAGGGGCCTAATTCGGCCAGTACCCCCACAATCGCGATGCTGTCCGTATTTGACCGCAGTTATCCTAATTTGAGTCTGTCAGGGTCCGAATTCGTTTCCGCTACAAACAAGGGGTTGCCGAATTAAAGTTTCTTAAGTCGACTTGCGTACATAAAGGGACTTTGCTGTTGGATCGATTGCGCGGCCTACACCAGTTACAGTTACAAGATGCCCCGATATGTATTCCGAATCCGCCAAGGCACCTATTCAAGCGATGTGCACGTCGACTTAGCAGATCATGACGCCGCATGGCACGAGGGTGCGAAGGTGTGCTCGGACCTTATCCGCGACGTCGTCGAAGACCTCAAAGACAGTCCCGAATGGCGCTTGGAAGTAAGCGACGAAGCCGATGAACCTCTTTATCTGTTCCGGTTGACCGCAGAGACTTTCAAAAAGGAGTAGCGCCACCACAGTTGGCGACCTCCTTCATTTCAAATACCCGGCTTCGTCGTCGTCTTGATCGAGGCCAAGCCGCTCTTTCGTGCCGGGTTCCAGTTTGCCTGCAGCATATTGCAGTGGCCTATTTCTGCTAGGGTCCCAATTCGGCCAGTACTCCATCGCGATGCTGTACCTATTTGACCGCAGTCATCCGTCCGGGGTCCCTGGCCTGTTTCAATGCCTAGTGGCCTAATTGAATTTCGCAGTGGTGAAAGTGAGAAACGTTTCGGGATCGCGGCATCTGTCAATAAAACGTAGGTATGTACGTCCTAAATTTGAATGTGAGGAGTATATCACAAGCGCCCGTAGTAATTTCTACGGCATGAGAAAGTCCGATGTCACCTGTTCCGAATGCGGCGCTGGCTATCGCCGCATCGAACTGACCTCCAGGTCGGGGACCCAGGGCGAGTTCCGGTGCTTGACATGCGATCATGTCCTCGAGGTTTTCGACGGATCGGCCGAGGTGGCGCTTCGCCTCACAATCCAGCCGGAAAAGAATATTGAACGACGCAGACAACCCATTCTCAAACTGACGTAGCTGCGATGATCGCTTAGCCGATCCGATCAGACGCCAGCCCCGCTGGCTGGTGAGGCCCGGCGCGTATTCGTCCTACGTAGGGCCACGGTAGGTTCCGCATTTGGGTTAGTTACCCGACCAAAGCAGGCGTTTTGCCCTTAACCGTACATTTTCCGGAACGAGTTCCCGCCTCCCGCATCGTGTGTATGCGGCGAGGTTGCACCTCACGCATCGGGATCATGCGAGCAGTGAACCGCACGTTTCCACTCGTCCGCAAGGATACGCACGCGGAAGCCAAAGAGGAAAAAGTATCAATTCTACCAATGCTGTGCCAACCAGCAAACGTTTGGTCAAAGAGGTAGTAATGACAGATCGCAATGTTCTGTTACTATGCGATCACTGGGTTGTTCCACTTTGTATTAGAAGGATTGACCTATGACCAGCATTGAACAAGTTCGCAGCGCCATGTCATTAGATTTGGCTAACCTTGAAGCAGATGTCGCAGCGGCTCTTCCGGGTCGCACGTCGTTACCGTCGATCAGGGGGGTACCATCGGTTCAATCTGAGCCAATGCCGGATTACGTCGAGCATCAAGACGGTGTTTCGCGTGTCGGCGCGCTCAGTGCTGAGGCCGTGGTGCGCGACTATGAAGCCGCTGCCAGGGAAATCGAAGCGATGGGAGCCGAGCTGATCGGCGCGGCGCAGAAATGCGAGGCGATGACCGCAGAAGTGCACAATGCAATTGCTTACATGCGCGATACCGCAGCGGCCTATCGTGAGGAGGCCAAAAAGATCTTCAAGCGCATCGAGGATTGTGCGTTGTTGACCGAGGACGTGCGCAAAACCTGCGAAACAATCAAACGTAGAATCGAAGGCAACGGCACCGCCTGAGGCGTTCCGGCAAAGGGAACTCCTTCTGGTACGCTACCGCTATAGGGAATGTACCCGCGGGTGAGTTCGCGGCGCTGAGGGGGCGATACGCCCCCGTGCGCCGGGCCGAGTCTCGTAAGCTCCGCGATGACGCAAAGGCGAAGACGGAATTCATTACGACCCAAACGCAAGAGCTGCAGGATTGCCGTTGACCGGCAAGGCTCATCTGGTCGCATGCAAAGCAGCGGCGGGGGCGGTAATTTTTTGCAGCGGTAGATCGAATGGCGGACGTTGTCGTTGAGGAGCGCCACGGTCCCTGGTCGATCATAGGCGCAAACAATGCTCGCATGATCAAGCTGGCCGGGACGCGAGTGATCACGCCTTACCCTTTAGACATCTGGTCCGCTGCCGGTCGCAGAGGGGCACACATTTGTTGTATTTCGCCCCCGACATCTCGGCGCAAACGCCCAAGCAATTCGTCGCTTGGGACTCACATTGTGCTGGTGTCTTTGCTGCCGGTGGCTTTGCTGCCGCCGGTGAGTTGAGGAGCACCCCGATGCCTATGAGGGTGATCGCGAAGAAAAGGTGCCGTGTCATGGATGAGCCTGCCATCCTTGTCATGGTTGAGCCTCGCATCCTTCGAAAATACTACGGAAGCCATATTGTCGGTGTGAAGCGGTTCACTCACTTCGCGTCTCTTTGTCGGTCCCAGGGAACGCAGCTAATCAGGACTGCAAACGGCAGCGCTGCCTCAGCGTTGGCAAATGCTGGGCTGGGTCGCCTGTGACCTCAGGCGGCGGGCGAAGCGCCCCCTGTGCCCGCGATCACCCCGTACTTGGCCCGCTGGTCAGGTGCTTTCAAACTCGCCCATGACGGCCGGAATTAACCCGGTTCGACACTGTTCACGACCATGACCGAGAGAAAGCGCAAAAGAGCCGAGCCACAGCGCGATATCCCTCCGCCCGGCCCGGATGCTCGTCTCACGGGATCTCAGACGGAAAGGAGAAAAGCCCCGCATTTGCGGGGCCTTTTTGGTCGGAGCGAGAGGATTTGAACCTCCGACCCCTAGTCTCCCAGACTAGTGCGCTAACCGGGCTGCGCCACGCTCCGATGCCGTTCCCTTAGCTTCGATCAGCCTTGCGCGCAAGGCGCCCGGTTGGCCTCGCGGATCCAGCGATGCCGGTTCCGCTGGGTTAGTCGGCTAGCCGTCCTTCAGCGCCTGATCGAGCAATTGCCGGCAGGCGATGAGGTCCTGCAACACGGTTTGCAGACGTGCGACGTCGAGCGGGCGCGCTCCGCCGGCAACGCCGGGAATCGGGCCGGCATCCAACTCCGCCGGGATTCCGTCCTCATCGCTTTCGAGAAGACGAAAATCGATGCCGTCCGTACCCTCATAATCGTCGTCGTCGACGTCGATGCCGGGCGAAGGGTCGTCCTGCTCCAGAAGGCTTTTTCCGATTACCTCTTCGATCGCGCCGAACGAGGCAATAGCCGATCCATCCGCCAGACGCTGAACCGATTTGATGCCATGCTCTTTGAGAATCCGCTGCACCCCGCGGATGGTGTAGCCCTCGCCATACAGCAATCGGCGGATGCCCCTGAGCAGATCGACGTCGTCGGGGCGGTAGTAGCGGCGGCCCCCGCTCCGCTTCATCGGCTTGATCTGGGTGAACCGCGTCTCCCAGAACCGCAGCACGTGCTGGGGGATGTCGAGGTCGTCGGCAACCTCGCTGATGGTTCGGAACGCATCGGGCGCCTTGTCCAAATGCTCGCTCCCCTCGATCGCCCGGTTGAGTGACTTTGTTCGTCGGGCGGCTCGCCCTAGTTAGTCGGTCTTGCTTTCGCCGTTACCGGGGCTGTGGCCGTTGATCCGTTGCTTGAGGATGGCCGACGGCTTGAACACCATCACGCGACGCGGAGAAATAGGCACCTCGGTTCCCGTCTTCGGGTTACGCCCGATACGCTGACCCTTCTTGCGCACCATGAATGACCCGAACGACGACAGTTTCACCGTCTCGCCCTTCTCAAGGCAATCGGTGATCTCTTTCAGCACCAGTTCGACGAAGGCAGACGATTCCGTGCGTGACAAGCCCACCTTCTGGTAGACGGCCTCGCACAGGTCGACGCGTGTGACTGTTTTTCCGGTTCCGGTCATCGCCTTGCCCCAACTCACGGCGAACAATTTCGTATCTGAAATTATGAGGTTAACGGACGACGGTCAACAGCGCTCATCGATGTACCGCGTGGTTTCGAGCAATGTGGCCGCCGGTTCGCGCGAAGAAGGCGCGGCGCCTTTATGGTCTGGGGCGACTTCTGACCCAAAACCGGTAGCCACTTTTGCTGAATTCGCTCCACCATGAAACAAAACTGCAAAGTCCATAGACTTTTTAATACGGCGCTTACCACCGCAACAATGCCGAGCCCCAGGTGAAACCGCCGCCCATGGCTTCGAGCAGCACCAGATCGCCCGTCTTCACGCGCCGGTCCTTAGCCGCGACCGTGAGTGCGAGGGGTATTGACGCCGCCGAGGTATTGCCGTGCAGATCTACCGTCAGCACCACCTTCTGCGGCGCAATATGCAGCTTGTGCGCCGAAGCATCGATGATTCGTTTGTTGGCCTGGTGAGGAACAAACCAGTCGATGTCCTCGGCGCTCGTGCCGGTAGCCTTGAAAGCATCCACAATCACGTCGGTGATCATGCCGACGGCATGCTTGAAGACTTCACGGCCCTCCATCCTGAGATAGCCGACCGTCCGGGTCGAGGATGGACCGCCATCGACGTACAACTTGGATTTGTGCCGGCCGTCGGAGCGCAGATGCGTCGTCAATATGCCGCGGTCGGAGGATTTGCCCGGTTGCGGTTGCGCTTCGAGCACGACAGCGCCGGCGCCATCGCCGAACAGCACGCAGGTGCCCCGGTCGTTCCAGTCGAGAATCCGCGAGAATGTCTCGGCCCCGATCACCAAAGCGCGCTTGTAGGCGCCATTGCGCAGGAAATTGTCCGCAGTGGCGAGCGCGAAGATGAACCCTGAGCAGACCGCCTGCAGGTCGAATGCGGCACCGTGGTGGATGCCCAACTCGCTCTGCACCGCAACCGCGGTTGCGGGAAAGGTATTGTCGGGCGTCGAGGTCGCCAGCACGATCAGATCGATCGACTGCGCGTCGATTCCGGCATCGGCAAGCGCTGCGCGCGCGGCATTGATCGCCAGGTGCGAGGTGAACTCGTCCTTCGCGGCAATGTGGCGCTGCTTGATGCCGGTGCGCTGCACGATCCACTCGTCGGAGGTGTCTATCCGCGCTGCCAGTTCAGCATTGGTCAGGATCTGCTGAGGCAAATAGGAGCCGCAGCCGAGCACGACCGAACGTATCGCAGTCACGAGAAAGCCTCCTGCGCGGTCGGCGCTTGAGCGGGCGAGCTGCCGTCGCGATTGAGCATTTGGTTGATCTTGTTCAGGAGATCATAGCGAACCATCTCATAGCCAACATCGACCGCGTACGCAAAGCCCTCGGCGTCGGTTCCGCCGTGGCTCTTGACGACGATGCCCTTCAATCCGAGCAGCACGCCGCCATTGGACTTTGAGGGATCCATCTTGTCGCGCAGCGCCTTAAAGGCGTGGCGGGCGAACAGATAGCCGATCCGCGAGCGCCAGGTGCGTGCCATGGCGCTACGCAGATATTCGGAAATCTGCCGCGCGGTTCCTTCGGCCGCCTTCAATGCGATGTTGCCGCTAAAACCCTCGGTCACGATCACGTCGGCGGCGCCCTTGCCGATGCCGTCGCCTTCGACGAATCCGATATATTCGAGCTGCGGAAGGTTCATCGCACGCAATAGCTCGGCGGCCTTGCGAATTTCCTCACCGCCCTTGATCTCTTCGACGCCGATATTGAGCAGGCCGACGGTCGGCCGCTCGAGATCGAACAATACGCTCGCCATGGCGCTGCCCATCACCGCCAGCGCCATCAAGTGATGCGCATCGCCGCCGATGGTGGCGCCGAGGTCGAGCACGACCGAATCGCCGCGGATCGTCGGCCATACCGCCGCGATCGCCGGACGGTCGATGCCGGGCAGCGTATGGAGATGGAACCGCGCCATCGCCATCAAGGCACCGGTATTGCCCGCAGATACAGCGACGTCGGCCTCGCCCTTCTTGACCGCGTCGATCGCCAGCCACATCGACGAGGTCCTGCGGCCACGGCGCAACGCCTGGCTGGGCTTGTCGTGCATGCTGACGGCGACGTCGGTATGAATGACGCGCGAGGCGGCTTTCATCGTCGGATGCTTGGCGAGTTGTGCTTCGATCAGCGCGCGATCACCGAACAGAAGAAATTCGGTGTCGGGATGTCGGGTCAACGAAATCGCGGCGCCGGGAATGACGACCGATGCGCCGACATCGCCACCCATGGCGTCAAGCGCGATTCGAACCTTTTGCGGCATGAACGTCCCGGAAACCTGATCTTTTGCGGTCTTAAGCGCTCGGCCGCGAACTGGAAGTCGCCATGGACGGCGACGATCGGCGAAGCGCAACGCTGCACTCCGTCAGGGCCGCGACAATAGCGTGTCCCCGCCCCGACACAACCTCTTGACCGCTTCCTTTTGGAGGCCGCGTGTTGGCAGCCGAGAATCAGTCCACGCTGATTAATCTCACTAATTCAAGGAATTAGACCGAATTTCGGAATCGGTCCCACATCCATCACGGGAGTCAGGCGCCTCTTCAGCAGCCCCTCAACGACGCTTGGGCTTCTTCGGAGCGGAATTTGCGTCGAGCTGCAACGCTTTGAGCGCAGCAAAGGGATGGTCTTCTGGATCATCAGCCACGACCGGCGGCTCGAAAACCGCGTCCGGCCTGCGTGGGTAGGGATCAATCCCTAACAATAGCGCATCGGTGGCGAGGCGGCCAAGATCGATAGCACCGTTGTCGATCGGCTCCGGCGGATCCGGAATCTCCGCCTCGCTCTTGGCGGCCTCATCGACGAGATCAGCGAGTTGGGGAATCTGCTCAGGTGGTGCGAAGACCAGATCGATGTCTTCATCGATGTCGTTCTCGATCGGATCGAGCGTGACGACACAGGTCTGCCCGACCCGCGCCCGAACATGGCCTGCGACGTGGACGCGGCCGCCGCTTTTGGGCGTCACATCAAGGACGGCACTTGCCGATAGAATTTCGCGCAAGCCCGCGACCTCTGCCATGGCCGCGCGTTGAGCGCGGTCGGCTTGGATGTCGAGATGCATTCCGGTCTCCGGTATTTGCGCTACGATCACCGGAACGCTCCAGGGATCGGGTTTGGGCGTCATACCCGTTGTTCTGTTCATTGCCGTACTCCCGCCGGCGAGGCAAACTTCCACGATCCACTCTGCAAGGTCGCGTCGTCCAATCCTGCCAAAGCTGCGACGGCCGTCTCGGTGTAGAAGGCGAGCCGCCGGGCCTTTTCGATTTGCTCTCCGTTTAAGATATTCTTGCAAAGCGCTTGCGCCAGCGGCTCCGCGCCGGCGGTCAGAGCAAGATCGTAGGCCGCCGCCCGGCCGTAGAAGGCCTCCCCGAAGGCCTGCATGCGCTTCGGGACCCTGAGATCGCCGACGCCCATTTCGCGCAAATTGCCATCCATATCGTCGCAGAAGCGATCGAACAGCATCTGGGAAAGGCCCACGCCGCCCTCAGTCGAGTTCATTCGCCGCAATACCATCCACAAATGCAGCACCAGCAGGTCAAAACGGCCGTTAACCGTATCCGGCACGCCCAAGTCCCGATAAAACAACGGTTCTCGCGCTTGCGTCACGATCGTGCCATAGATGGCCTCAATGGTGCCGCGCGAGGGTATCCGGGGTTTCCTGAAGTGATTGAACGGCCAAAGCATCGTGGGTTCCGGAAGCGAGCCCCCCGGGCCCGCGCATGTTGCAATCCAACGTGCTGCCCGGTACGTCAACGTCTCGCGCGATGCAAGGGGACGGGACCAATTCCGGAATGACCGAGACGAGCCAGACACGTTCACACGCGTACTCCACGCGAGGCTTGCTCGCGCGCTGGCATGGCTTGCGCGCGGCCGCGGCCATCGCTTTGGTGTGCGCGGGGCTCGGCGGATGTACCGGCGAACAGTTTCAGAAAGGCTATATCCTGCCGGCAGGCGCGCTCGAGCAAATTCCGATCGGCGCGAGCCAGGATCAGGTGCTGATCGTGATGGGAACGCCATCCACCGTCGCAACCCTCAATGGTGAAGTGTTTTATTACATCTCGCAGCGCTCCGAACGTCCGGTCGCCTTCATGAACCAGAGGGTCGTCGACCAGCGGGTGATCGCGATCTATTTCGACAAGAACCGCCAGGTGCAGCGACTCGCCAATTATGGGCTGCAGGACGGCAAGATCTTCGACTTCATCAGCCGCACCACGCCGACCTCGGGTCAGGAGCTCAGCTACCTGACGCCGCTGTTCAAGCTGCTGAGCTTCAACTAAGGCGCCTGCGCCAGGCTGACGGCTTGCCGACCGCCCGCGCGTTCCCTAGGCTCCCTGCAAAACGATAATCCATGCAGGGGAGTGAACACGTGACCAAGAGATTGCTTACACGACGCGGTGTGCTGACCGGGGCCGCCGCAGTTTCGGCGGCGACCATTCTGCCGCGCGCGAGCCTTGGCGCCGACTGGCGGCCGACCGAGACCGTGCGCCTGATCGTGCCGGCCGCGCCCGGCGGGAGCACCGACGTGATGGGACGCATGCTGGCGGCTCATCTGCAAGGCGCCTGGGGGCAGTCCGCCATTGTGGAAAACCGCTCCGGCGCCGGCGGCACCATCGGCACCGCCGAGGTGACGCGCCAGAAGGGCGACGGCCATACCATCCTGGTCGGCAATCCCGGCCCCAACGCCATCGCGCTCAGCATCTACCGCAACCTGAGCTACAAGGCCGATCAGCTGCAGGCGGTTTCCAACCTGATCCGGATCCCCAACATCATCTCGGCGCACCCTTCGGTGCCGATCAAGTCGATCGCCGAGATGATCGCCTACATCAAGGCCAATCCGGACAAGCTGACCTATGGCTCCTCCGGCATCGGGCAGAGCCCTCACCTCACCATGGCCTGGCTGCTGCAGCTGACGGGACTGAAGATGGTGCATGTGCCGTTCCGCGGCGCCGGTCCGGCGCTGCAGGCAGCCCTCGGCGGCGACATCCAGATCCTGTCCGACAATCTGTTTCCGTCGCTGCCGCAGGTTCAGGACGGCAAGCTCACCGGCCTCGCCGTGACCACGCCCGAACGCAGCCCGTCGGCGCCGAACCTGCCGACCGTTCGCGACACGGGGCAGGAATTGGCAAAATTCGACGTCTCGTCGTGGTTCGGCATCTTCCTGCCGAAGAGCACGCCGGCCCCGATCGTCGATGCCCTCAACAAGGAGATAAAGGTGTTTCTGGAGCGCGAGGACACCAAGAAGAACATTGCCGCGATGGGCGCGCGCACCGACTACGGCACGCCGCAACAGTTTTCCGATTTCGTCGCCGCGGAGACCGCCAAATTCGCCGCCATCATCAAGCAGGAAGGCCTGCAGATGGATGTGAACTGAGGGCAGCGGGCACAGCAGCACTCCTCATCCTGAGAGTCTGACTCAAAATAGGTCATTGGCATATCAGGTTCTTGCCAGGCGGCGGGAAAGCAGGCGGATGCTTGCAATCAGGACCCAGGCTTCCGCGCTGGCTATGGATGCCTCGAAGTCTTTGGCAAGCCTTCGATTGCGACCGAACCATGCAAACGTGCGCTCGACGACCCAACGCCGAGGCTCGGCTTTGAACGTTCCCACGCTCTGCGAGCGGGTGACGATCTCGATGGTCCATTTGCCCTGATCGGCGAGTGCCTCGAGCAATTTCGGACCTCGGTAGACGCGGTCGGCGAAGATGTGGC
>NZ_JNIJ01000067.1 GCF_000701345.1 Bradyrhizobium sp. URHD0069
CTGAAGGAGACGTTCTCAATGCCCCTATAAGGGTGATTGACCGCCACGCCTCTTTCGACATCCTTCCCACTGATGTATGTTTCCACCCAGTGCCTTTGAGAGCTGCCAGCGGGACGTGCCGAGGCCCCGAGTTTTTTTACGGCAGCGTCGAAGCTGTCGGCAGGCATCGCACCTAAATAGACCGACGTACTTTTTTGCCGGTGCTACCAGCACTCGCACGGTCGTGTGCGCACGCGCACGCGGCAAATCTTGCAACGATCAGGGAGGAAAGTTATGAAAACCCACTACACCATGACGTTGGCAATGCTCGCCGGTTTCGGACTTGGCGCGGTCGCGGTTCAGGGGCTTCACGCCCAGGCCAAGTCCCCCGTCTACCAAGTCGTTGAAATCGATTTCTTGGACCAGGAAGCGTATTTGAAGGACTACGTTCCAAAGGCTCAGGCTGCGATCAAAGCAGCTGGCGGCAAATTCCTTGCCGCCGGAGGCAAGACCACCACGATCGAAGGAGAACCGCCGAAATCGCGCGTTGTCATTCAACAGTGGGATAGCCTCGAAAAAGTCCAGGCTTACCGCGATTCAACGGCCTTCAAGGACCTCCTACCGCTCCGCAACAAGTTAGCGAAATTCCGCAGCTTCGTCGTCGAGGGCGTTCCACTATAGCCGATGGATTCTCGCAAGATCGAGGCCGCCTGAGTTGGCGGCCTCATCCCTATTCCGACGGTCGCGGTGAGCCCGTTCCGCCCGGGTCGATGACGTCCGCTCCGGGTCAAAACTGAGAAACACTCAGCACGAGCAAATGTCTTCCGCTCTTCTCCCAAGAACGGACATTGGCTTAGCACGCCCCAAAATATTGCGCAGATCAGATGATATGGAACATCGTTGGGGACGGATTGACAAGGCTTCTGCTCATTCCTATCAGTCACCAGTTCAGATGCTCTGTTTGCGCATCTAGGCTGCAGGCGCGGCGATGGAGTATTGATGTGGGGGACTACGTCATCCTGTGACTAGCCCACGGGCAACTTCGGTGACGGGCTCGGAGCGACATCGGCCTTGTACCCGGCGCGCAGCTGACAGCAGCCACACGTCGCTCCGGTCGAGCAAATATAGAAGCATGTTAATTGTCTCATCTGGATTCCGGCGTGGACCCGGCTGAGCGTGTTCAGCTAAAATTCGCTGAGCTTCTTGCACCGCATCGAGAACCAAATCCTGATCAGACACAAACGCAACTTCCGCAACAGAACCGGGATTCAAGCCGATGCCCCGGATTCAGCTAAAATGGCTCTGACCCGCTACATGCCATGGCTTTCAAAGACCTTTTTACAGGGCCTACTCAGCTTTGCTCGGTGCTGCTGCAGGCACCGTTGAACAGCCATATCATCACTCAGTTGTTTTCGGCAAAAGCGGGAAGCATCGCGCGAACAAGCTTGTTGCTCCTGTGGTGTTCCGAGATGGCCACCACCCTGTGCCGATGCAGAACATAAGCCCGCTGACAAAACCAAAACGACAAATGGCAATCGGGACATTCTGGTTCCACATCCCTCATTATCATCGGTTTGCGACCGATATCGCAACGTCGGGTCAAGCCCTGAGCGGTGAATTCGTTCCGGAGACACAACTGTGCGGTTTCGGAACAAACGGCTTTCCCTCCGCTTAACCTATGTGCATGCGAACCCGTCAAGCCGCCGGCGAGAGACGCAAGGGCGCTCGTGATAGCATTCCCGCCTAGCGCTAGGTGCGGCGATGGTGAAGGAAACCAAATTCTTCCGTAAGCAGGCCAAGAAAGCCGAGCGCATGGCGCGGGCAATATCTGACGTGGAAGCGGCGCAGAGCCTTTCCAACCTTGCTAAGGCGTATCGCAAGCAGGCCGACGTGTTAAAGGCCAATCGAAAATCATCCAACAAGCAACGCTGAACTGGGGGTACCGCACATCGGCTCCGCCCCTGCGTGACGGTGCTTGGCCCGTCCTGAAAGAGCCCGCCGACTGAGGCGGAGCCCCGGCGAGGGAGCCCGGACCCCTGACATCTACCGGAACAGCGCCTCCCTCGTAGCCGCTCGGTAAATGCTGGGCATAAAAAATCAGACACCGAAAAATGTTCCGGAGGCGAGCATTTCTTTAGGTCCGGGAACAAGCGGCCATGCCTTTGATTATTGGCCCGTGTCTCTGGCGCCCCCGGAGACACTACCTTGAACGGCCCCAGTCGTCTCGGCGCTGGGGCCTTGTTTGGTACTGGCCGAATTAGGCACTCGCAGTGCTTGGTGAGGTCGCGCGCCAGCGCGATGGCGTGTGGCGCGGTGGGATGAAACCGCCAATTAAGGCGGTCCGACTACCCTAGCGGCGGTATCGCGTCCAATCGCGAGCCGCAAAAAAGAAACCAGTAGTTCGGCAAGGCTGCACTGCTGATTGCGAGCCGGAAAGAGCATCTAAGAAGCGCCTCGTCGCCAGCTCGCCTCTAACCAACTTGCCTCGGATGTCAGGCCGAACCTCAATTGGAACAGAGAAACCAAGGGGCGCTTACCGCCTGGGAGACAAGCCGGAACCTCTGCCGAGACATCCTGTTAAAATAACAGCTATAAGTTGGAGCGGATCATGAGCTACGTTTTGAGCTTGATCGTGGCCGCGACTGTATTGGGCGCTACCCAAGCCGGTTCAGAAGAAGTTGGCCTTGGAGTTAGTGTTCGTTGGTAGACAACCGCGTCACGGTAGGGACAAGCCAAAACAGTTGTTACGATACGGAGTGGAACACGGCCGCGATCAAAGAAGGAGAATCGGAACCCCCAGAGATGATCGCAACTATCGAGAGAAATCGCGAAGACCGCGAGCGCCAGGTAGTCATCGATCGCTAACATCCAATTTCCCGCCTATAAAGGCCAAGGCACTACTTAGCACGAGCTAACAGGTTTCTAACGGACGACCGGTGCCACCTGCTGCCCCGAGCAGGTCGGACACCACGACCATTTAGAGCGCTAGCAATCTCGGCCAGGCTAAGTGCCCCGGCATTCCGGATCGCTTGGACTACGGGCATCAGGTTTGTGGCAAATTCATCCGCTACCTGCGCTTGGGCGATGCGTCCTAACGAGCCCGCAACAGAAAGGTTTGTCGGGTTGCCGAGCTTTGCGCCGTTCGCCTTCTTGGCCTGCAGTGCGGCTGTTGTTCGGTCGGCTATCAGCCGCCGTTCTTTTTCCGCCAGGGCCGCGTACAGGTGCAGCATGAAAGGATCTGCATCGCGACCGAGTTCAGCAACAATGAACGGCACCCTTTGGGCCATTAAGCCCGAGACAAACGCAACATCGCGTGAAAGCCGATCCAGCTTGGAGACGACGATGCTGCACTTTGCCTTCCTGGCTGCAGCCAAGGCAGCCGCAAGCTGCGGGCGCCTATCAAGAGCGTCAGCGCCCTTCCCGGTCTCGAACTCGGCAAACTCTTCAATGATGGTCAGCGACTCGGCCGCGACAAAGCGCTCAATCGCTGCCCTTTGCGCCTCAATCCCGAGCCCGGAGCGCTGCTGCTGTTGCGTGGAAACTCGAAGATATGCGACGGCGCGCCCCATACAAACGGCATACCACCGTATGCGGTTTGGTCGTAGGGCAATCCAGAGCAATGTAATTGCTCTTTTCATGTTGCAGCAGCGCAGACGAATGGCGTCATCTCCTACCGCTTTGCGACAAAGCGCGCACAGGCGGCCCAAGGCTCAAAGTTCTCTCTGATATTGTTAGGGCCAGGTGTCGTTCCGAACCGCGCCACGTGCCCTTCCTGGCCCGCAGGGCGGCGACAGGATGATGTCGCGGATGATTGGTTATGCTCGGCCGAAGCGCGCGATCCACTCGCCTACGGTTAGGCATTTCGCCGGCATGATCGCTATCGAGCGACGCAAATGCGAACTGCTGCGAACTGCAGCCGCTCGTGCGCTGTCGGAGGATCGCTGAGGCGGACAACATATGGCGCGGAGTCATTGCCTGATGCGCCGTGCCGCTACCTTTGGGTTGGGCATCCGGCGCTTGAGAAGTCGGGTCCGGCGTCGTACTCGATTCATCAACTTGAGATTTGAGATCAGCCGCTTTCTCAATCAGCACGGCGACGTGCTCAACTCCTTCACCGCCGTTATCTGCTACTGCGATAAAACCTCCTTCCTTCGCACTCGCACGTAACCGAAAATCTTCTTTTCCTTAAATTATCTTTTATTCTTGTACCGACTAATTGTACCAAAGCGCTTGGGTTTGTCATGTGGATTACACATTCGGAAACATACTTACGGACGTGACAAGTCGCATGACCAGATTGTCAGTTGGCTTTGATCACGAACGGATTAGACTCAGCGACGACTGGAAAGCCCATGTATTCAAAGAAACAATTCGCAGCGTTGGAGGCCATGTGCCGTGAGCGGGCTGCGCTTGCCAGAAAGGAAATGGAATACTCGCTGATGGAATACTGGCGTGCAGAAGCAGCGGAATGGAAACAACTCAGGGAATCTTTTGAACCATTCTTAGGAAAAATTGCGAACCGCTCTAGTGACCTAGCGCGATCGAACAACGGCTAAGGCGAATGATACGCGATGGAAGACGATTGCGGCCGTGCGGATCATGTCCATCAGCTCCTCGTCGGATAGCTCGCTGAGGTCCTTCCTCGCAATAGCTCCGGAGTGCCGCAGTTCCATTGGCGTCTCCCGCCACTTCGCGCGAGTCTTGAGCCAGAAGATTTGTGCCGTCGCGTTGCCATTTTTGGCCGCGTTGAAGAGAAAGCCCGCCACTTGGGCATTGGCCTTGGTCTCCCCCAGATCGAGTTCCTCCGGTAGTGCTAGGCAGCGTTTTCGGATCTATCCCAACGACCCCGAGGCATCGGCTTCCGGGATGCCATAGGCCGCCAAGGCTTCGACTTGGCGACGTTGCGAGGGATCCCGGTCGGTGGGCCCGCCGCCCCATCAGCTGGCGCTTTCGACTTGCCGTTCGGCTGCCACTTCCGCAAACGATCTGCCGGCTCCTTCAAGCGTGGCATTCTCGCCCGTAAAGGCCTGCCACCGAAGCACCGCGACGTCCACATAGGCCGGGTCAATTTCGATTGCGAAGCAGGCGCGCCCTGTCATCTCGGCCGCGACTATGGTGGTGCCGGATCCGCTGAATGGTTCGTACACGGCTTGCCCCGGTGACGAGTTGTTCTCGATCGGCCGGCGCATACACTCGACGGGCTTCTGAGTCCCGTGGCCGTGCCCGTCGTCCTCGCGGGCGTTGATGGTCCAAAGTGTTGATTGCTTGCGGTCCCCGCTCCAATTCGCCCCGGCCGTCCCGCGCACGGCGTACCAGCATGGTTCATGCTGCCAATGATAGTGGCCTCTGCTGAGCGCGAAACGGTCCTTGGCCCAGATGATTTGAGAGCGCATCTCGAAGCCGGAGGCCTCCAGTGATTGCTGGACCACGCTCGTGTGCCGACCAGCATGCCAGACATATGCGACAGAGCCGGGGAACAGTGCCCACGCCTCCCGCCAATCGGCGCGATCGTCGTTCGCTACCTTGCCGAGCTTGCGGGCATTGAGGTTTACGCCGGCCCGCTTCCGCCAGGCCGGATCATAGTTCACGCCATAGGGCGGATCGGTAATCATCAACTGCGGCTTGACCCCGGCCAGCAGCCGCTCGGTAGCTTCCGCGGACGTGCTGTCACCGCAAAGGAGGCGATGCGTGCCAAGGACCCAAAGATCGCCAGCTCGGGCGACAGGCTCACTCGGCAGGTCCGGCACAACGTCTGGATCGGTCAGCCCTTCTGTAAATCGCGCGGCTAGTGCTTCTCGTTCGCTTTCAGTGAAGCCGATCGGGTCAAGGTCGAACCCAAGACTTCAAGCTCCCCAAGCTCAAGCCCTAGCAGTTCCTCGTCCCAGCCACCGTTCAGGGTGAGCTTGTTATCCGCGATGGGCATAGGCCCGCTTTTGCGCGTCCGTCCAACCGGAAGCTATCATTACCGGGACGTCGGTGATGCGCAGTTTGCGTGCTGCCAACACCCGGCCATGACCCGCGAAATTGTGCCGTCTTCGGTCACGAGCACTGGATTGGTCCAGCCCCACTCGCGGATAGACGATGCAATCTGGCTGACTTGTGCGTCACTATGGGTGCGCGCGTTACGGGCAAACGGGATCAGCCGCTCCGTCGGCCAGCGCTCAACGTGATCCGCCGGCCAGGTTACCTTCCCTGCAGACTTGGCTGCTACCAGGGTCTCGCTCTGCTGTGTGGATTGATCGAAGTCAGACCGCATCGGCATCGTCATCCTTGTCGCCCTGCCATCTTACAATGACGCGCCTGATTTCCGTGATGTCGGAGGGTCCATCCTGGAATTGTCCCGCCTGCTCTGCCAATCGAAACAAGATTGCGACATTGCGAGGGTCGCCCTTCAAGGCGCCGACGACGACGCTGCGCACAACCGCTTCAGCTTTGGTTATCTTTTTTACTTCTGTTCCGTCTCTGAGCGAGATCTCCTCGTCCAGGACCTTGTTGAAGAGCGTCTTGCTTGCTCTGCGTCGTCATCGATATCGGTCATTGACATCTGCATCGATTCCCGGCGGCAAGCGCGAAGCGCGCGTGCAACCGCACGATTCTACGCGATAGCGACTCGGGTCGGTATACGAAGTCCTTTCCGCTGGCAGAGCCGTCTACTCCTCATTCCTGAACCTATGCGTCTGGAACAAGGACAACGGCGGCATGGGATCGCTCTATCGATCAAAACACGAGTTGGTTTTGCTTTTCAAAGCCGGCACGAAGTCTCACACCAACAACGTTGAACTCGGGCGACACGGTCGAAACCGCACCAATGTTTGGGAATATGCCGGCGTGAACACATTCCGCACCGGCCGCCTCGACGAACTCTCCATGCACCCAACCGTCAAGCCAGTTGCCTTGATCGCCGACGCTATCAAGGATGCCTCCAAACGCTCAAATATTGTACTTGACCCGTTTTGCGGCAGCGGCAGCACACTGATTGCAGCGGAGAAGACCGGTCGCCGAGGGCATGCTATGGAAATCGACCCTCTGTATGTCGACGTCGCTGTGCGACGCTGGCAGCGCTACAGCGGAAAGCCGGCGCGCCTCGACGGGTCCGGTGCAACCTTTGAGGACATCACCGAGCAGCGGAGCGTCGGCATGCCCAATCAAAACATTACAGATGCCGGTCTGAAACAGAATGGCTAACGAAGAGCGGAAAGATATCCAAACACGCTTCAGGAAGGGCAAGTCCGGGAACCCAAAAGGTCGTCCCAAGGGAAGGAAGAATAACACCGGCCTGCTCAGGGACGCCTTTTTCAAAACCGTCAGGATCAAGGATGCAGGTGGGGTCCGCCGTGTCCCCAAGCTTTTCGCTGCCGCTGAAGTCTGTCTAAACAACGCACTAAAGGGAGATTTACGATCGTTTATGAAAGCGATGGAGATCGCGGAAAGGTTCAAGCTGCTGGAGCCAGCGTCCATTCAGCAAGAAATAGCCCTTATCAGACGGATTATCGTAGATCCGAAAGACCCCGAGGCACCCAGAAAGAGATAACGACGACAACGCTCACGCAAGAGACCTATTCATTCACGTCAGGATATTGCGATGTCCGCCCCTACTCTCTTAGCCAAAGACTTAATCGGCCGGCTGTTCATAACAAGCGCAACAAGCGCACGCGCGGGTCGCCAACGGTGGTGGCCTCGATCCAAGCAACCGTCAGAAGCGTCGCGGGACCTACTCGAAATAATAGACTAGTCCTGCATGTGCCTGAGCTCGTCGACAAGCACCCGAATATTCTCGCTGTAGTCGATTGGAACGGTGACCAGGTGCAACCCGCCGGCGGAAAATGCCTCCTCCAGCGCCGGCGCTAACCCCGACGCCGTCGTGACCCGCCGCCCTCGGGCGCCGTAGGCGGCGGCGTACGCGACGAAGTCAGGATTGTCGAAGGTTAGGCCCCAGTCCGCAAAGCCATCGACCGCCTGTTTCCACCGGATCATGCCATAGGCTTGGTCCTCGATGATCAGAACCACAAGATTGAGATTCATCCGCCGCGCCGTTTCAAGCTCCTGGCTGTTCATCATGAACCCACCGTCGCCTGCCACGACCAGCACGCGGCGCTTGGGATAAAGCAGAGCCGCCATCATCCCGGAAGGCAAACCGGCTCCCATCGTCGCCAGCGCATTGTCCAGAAGAAGCGCGTTTGCAACATCCGTGCGGTAATTGCGAGCAAACCAGATCTTGTACATCCCGTTGTCGAGCGCCACGATTCCCTCGGGCGGCATGACTTGCCGGACGTCGTGCACGATGCGTTGCGGAGTCAAGGGGAAGCGATCCTCTTCCGCTCGATCGGTTATGTGATCCAGGATATCCTTGCGTAAAACGACCCAGTCCGAGTTCGTCTTCAGCTTGCCTTCCAACTGGTCGGCGAGCAGGTCGAGGCCTTTAGCTATGTCGCCAACGACTTCGGCCTGAGGAAAATACACCTCTTCGACGGTCGCCGACACGAACCCAATGTGAATGACCTGATGTCGGCCCCGCGCCATGAGGAACGGCGGCTTCTCAATCGTGTCGTGCCCGATCGTCACGATGATGTCCGCGCGATCGATCGCCTGGTGGACGTAATCGCGTTCGCTCAAGGCCGCGGTGCCAAGATAGAAGTCCGACGCACCCCCGACAGCCCCCTTCCCCATCTGCGTATTGAAGAAGGGGATGCGGAGGCGACGAACGAAATCGGCAAGTGCCGGAGCAAGTTGAGGGCGACTTGCGCCAGCGCCGAACATGAGCAGCGGATACTTGGCGGCTAAGATCAAGTCGGATGCGCGCTTGAGGCTTCCGGCGATGGAATCGGAAGCTCCGCCACATGGGCCGGCACCATTGGGACGTCGCCCGCCTCCTCTGCAGCTACGTCTTCCGGCAACTCGAGATGAACCGGGCCAGGACGCTCTTCGGCCGCGATGCGAAATGCGTTCCGGACGAGAGTCGGAATACTCGATGCGCTGACGATCTGTTGTGACTGTTTCGTGAGCGGGCGCATAGCGGCGACCACATCGACAATCTGGAAATGGGCCTGTCGGCTATGTCGAATCGCCTTCTGACCGGTGATCAGCACCATCGGCATGCCACCAAGAAACCCGTAAGCGGCGCCCGTGACGAGATCAAGCGCTCCCGGACCAAGTGTGCTGAGCGCTACCCCTGGTCTTCCGGTGAGCCGCCCATATGTTGCTGCCATGAAAGCCGCCGGCTGCTCATGACGGGTTACGACCAGCTCAATGGAGGACTGCCGAAGACTTTCGACGACATCGAGGTTCTCCTCGCCGGGCACCCCGAAAATACGATCAACGCCCTCGTTCTCCAGGGCAGCAACGAGAAGATCTGATCCCTTCATTTTCGATCCCTGCTGTACATCCAAGAGCCCGAAGAGTTCCGTCTGATCGAGACGGATATGAGAATATGCATCATCGATTGCGTCACGCTACCATGCCGGAAATCCTAGCAGATCGCGACGTCGCAAAGTCTGCCGCTTCACGGCTTCGACAATACCATCGAGTATATCCGAAAAATCCCGAATCTTGCCGCCTTCATCGACCGCCGGATCACCGGAGGGCGATGAGGGGTCGCGCAACGGCGCGGGCTGAGATAGCCTGCGAGGATGCATTTTTTGCACATACTGCAATTATTGGCGCTATTGACGTTGGCCAATGGCACGCCGATCGTCGCAAAGAAGATATTTGGCCCGCGTTTTGCTCGCCCGCTGGATGGCGGAATCATTTTTTTTGATGGGCGGCCGTTGTTTGGTCACTCGAAAACCATTCGCGGCATCACGGCTTCGATCCTCATCACGACGGCAAGCGCCCCGCTTATCGGTCTAGATTTGACGATCGGCGCTATCGTGGCAGGCGCGGCAATGGTGGGGGACTTGTTCTCCAGTTTCGTGAAGCGCCGCCTAAACTTTCCGCCGAGCAGCCAGGCGCTCTGCCTCGATCAGGTGCCCGAATCCCTATTTCCGATGCTGGCATGCCGCGATCCACTTTCCTTGACGATCGCAGACATAGCGCTTGGCGTCGGGATCTTTTTTATCGGCGAGCTAATTCTGTCCCGCCTTCTATACCAGGTCCACGTGCGCGATGAACCATATTAGCTCGCCGTCAGCCGCGCCGAAGGCAATGCAGGGTGATTTCCGGCGGACAGTTGAGGCGCACAGGAACGACGCTCGATCCCGCACCTACAGAGGTGTAGCCGCTCATGTTGTGATACTGCCAAGCTCCCGCCCCCATACGTCGAGGCAATACTGAATCAAGTATGATAGGAATAGATCCTGGCAGACAGATCTGCCCACCGTGCGTATGTCCGCTCAGCAACAGATTAAAATCGGCATGAGCCGCCTGGCGATAGATTTCCGGTGTGTGCGACAATAGGATGGAGAACTCGCCATGCGGTATCTGCAACGCAGCCTTTTCGATGTTATCGACCCTAAAGTGGTGCGCGTCATCGATACCGGCTAGATAGATCTGCTGATCACCGCGCACGATCACCGCGCACTCGTTGAGTAGCATCCGTATTCCCATCGCTTCCAGCCCCGGAACCAATTGGATTGTATCGTGGTCGCCAAGCACCGCATAAACGGGCTCCTTTAGATGAGCTCGCACTCGTGCGACGCCCTCCAAGGTTGCCGCGAACGGTCCAAAAGTCTTCCCTCGATAGTCGCCGGTTAGAACACATAGATCGTAACGCATGTCGCCGACGAGTTCGATCAGGTGCTGCATGGCAGCTTCATTCATATCCACATGCATGTCGCTAAGGTGGAGTATCGTGAAGCCGTCAAAAAGCGGCGGCAACTCCTTGAACATAACGTCGTTGCGCTTGACGAAAATGCGTCCTGTATTTCGGCGTCCGCGCCAGTAGAGACCGGTCAGCTTCAGTGCCTTTCGAATGACAGAATGGACCGGATACCAGTTCTTTATGTGAAAGGAGATGAAGCCTTGGCCGAAGATTTGCGCCTCGTGATCCGCCTCGATGTCCAATCGCTGTTTCGCGTGGAGCGGTCCGAGACGTTCCGCTAGTTTGCGCAAGATATCTTCGTCCATGGAATACCTTCTTCCGAAATCGGCTCGACGTTCCCTGGGGACATCCGGTTCTGACAGGCACTATAGAGTATTCCGGCCATTCCCGATTCAACCCATCTCGCATTTCTCATTCGGGTTTGCTCGAAGCGTTAGATTTGCGTCTCACTCTCTGCCGGCGCGGGGCCGCTGGCCGACATCGCGACGTTAGCCGAATAAACGGAGTCACCGAAGTCACGGGCTGGCTCTAACGTGTATTTTCTTGTGAGCGGCGCCCTGGCCGATCTAATCTTGCTGACGCTCTTTTTCAAAAGGAGGGGTGGGCGTGGCGAGGGTTGACACCCGCGAGGTCTAAATGGACTTGTTCGGTTGACGGTCCCTGAAGGGATTCAGCGCTGCGGCGATGCACCTTTTGCCTATACGCAATTGCTCCCGGTCAGCCGCGCCGAAGGCAATGCAGGGTAATTTCCGGCGGACAGTTCAGGCGCACAGGAACGACGCTCGATCCTGCACCTACAGAGGTGTAGCCGCTCATGTTTTGATACTGCCAAGCTCCCGCCCCCATTCGTCGTGGTAACACTGCCTCCAGCTTAATCGGAATAGATCCGGGCAGACAGATCTGACCACCATGTGTATGTCCGCTTAGCATCAGATTGAAATTAGCATGCGCAGCCTGGCGATACACTTCCGGTGTATGCGACAACAATATAGAAAACTCACTATCGGGGATCTGCAACGCCGCTTTTTCGATATTGTCGACCCTAAAGAAGTGCGCGTCATCGATGCCGGCGAGAAAGATGCGCTGATCACTGCGTGCGATCATTTCACATTCGTTGAGCAGCATTCGTATGCCCATGGCTTCCATCGCCGGAACCATTTGAATTGTATCGTGGTTGCCGAGCACACCATAGATCGGCTGCTTTAGATGAGCTCGCACTTTTGCCACGCCCTCCATAGCCGCCTCGAACGGTCCAAAAGTCTTTCCTCGATAATCGCCGGTTAGAACACACAGATCATATTGTAGACCGCCGACAAGTTGGATCAGGTTCTGCATGGCAGCCTCATTCATGTCCACATGCAGGTCGCTGATGTGCAGAATGGTGTAATGGTCAAAAAGCGACGGTAACGCGGCAAACCTCACGTCGTTTCGCCTAACAACAATCCGTTCTGCATTTCGGCGAGCACGCCAATAGAGGCCTGTTAGCTTCAGCGCATTTCGAATGATTGCCGGCGCCAAATACAAGTTCTCTAAATGAAAGAAGGTAAGCCCTTGGCCGAAGACTTGTGCTTCATGGTCCGTCTCGATCCCCAATCGCTGCCTTGCGTGGAGCGGCCCGAGACGTTCCTCCAGTTTGCGTAAGATATCCTTGTCCACGGAATAACTTCCTCTGAAATCGGCTCGATCTTCCATGGAAACATCAGGCTGTGCTAGACACTACAAAGTATTCCCTTCGGGCAAACAGTTTATTTTACCGGACAACATAGCTGATTTGCACACCAGGAACTCCCTGTGTGTACCGAAAATTCGAGTCGGCGTAGATGCAGCAAGCGGACGGCGTAAGCTCGCATCCTGATGACCAATCTGTTCAAGCTGATTCTCGGTATCCTGGCTTCGCGCTTCAAGGAGAGCAACGCTGGAAGCGGAAAACCTGGTTCTGCGGCAACAGGTCAATGTGCTTCGCCGGCGAACGGCGAAGCGACCGCACCTCAACAATACGGATCGTTTTCTATTTGTTTGGCTCTATCGCTGGTTTGGGTTCGCTCGGGTGCAGGGATCGGAGCGCGGTGTGGCTGGATCGGGCGCCGGCGGACATCAATAACATTGCGGGAGCGGCGACCAGGAGGTAGCAGGCGGCTCCGATCCTGAGCGTCGTATCGATACTGAAGGCAATGCTGGTGGCAACGGCGACGCTTGCGGCGAGCACGCCTGCAGCACCGTTGATGCCCCAGAACCATGGCGTCGGGCCCGCGCTGATTGCAGAGACCAGTCGCATGCCGGTGGGAAATCCAAAGCCCATCAGGACGCCTGCCGGCGCCAGGACAAGAACACAGAGGCCGGCGCGAACGAGAAGGCCCGCTCCGTCAAGGTCGAGCAAGAGCGGAGGCAGCCAGAACGGCAACGCAAACAAGTAAGCGGCACTCGCCACGCTCCAGGCTAGGAGCTTGCCTGTTCCGGCAAGGCGCATGCGCTCGGATGCCAGGCTGCCGAAGCCTGCCCAGAGGATCAGGCTGAACAGAACGACACTCAACGCGTAGACGGGATGACCAAGGAAGACGCTCATTCGCTGCAGCAGAGCGATCTCGACCATCATGAACCCGCTCCCGATCAGGACGAAATAAACGGTGCCGCCCACGGCCAGCTGCCAGCCGGCTTCTCTGACCGTCGGCTGCAGCGGGACGATGATCGTAGCGGCGACCAGCGCGACCGAAATCAGAACGAGCATGGCAAGGGTCAGCGTCGCGACGAGGTTGCCCGCGAACACGCCAGTGTGAGTGAAGTGCGAGAACACGTCCGCGTCAAACAGCGTGGCGAACCACAACTGGTTGAAGAAGAAAGGGCGCGCATCGGTCGGCGGCGTGAGGTCGAGATAGAAGCCGGCTGTCGCCCGGTCGAGCATGCGACGGTCCGTAGCACTGACGATCTTCTCGAGCACGGCGGATGGCGCGGACGTGTCCGGGCTTAACAGCACCGTGAATTCATTGGCTTTGGCGGCGTCCTCGAGCGCCCTGAGTGCCGCCAGCGAGAGCGGCGACTTCGTCACAATCAGTGTCGCTACCTTCCCGGCTGCGGCGAGGAACAGGTGGCGCCTGGGCTTGGCGGCGCCGCTTGCAAGAAGTGTCGCGACGGCAAGGCTGACCAATCGCCCGGTCTCGTTCACTTCGCCGGGCGCGTACCAGCGGCTCACCGTGAACAGGCCACTTGGGTTAAGCCGATCGAGAAAGCGTTGCCAGGCCTCGACTGTGTAAAGACCGTTTTCTGTGAGCGTGAAGGCGCCGGCGCCGGTCGCCGCCCAGGTATCGATCAGGCTCATCTGGATGACATCGAAGGAGCGCGGTGTGCGTGCAAACCAGCTGCGCGCCTCGTCGACCTCGAACTTCACCCCATCCAATGTGGCAATCGCCGTATAGCCGGAAAAGTGGCGCTCCAGGACGTCGATGATGATCGGATTGATCTCGACGCCCGTCACGTCGCTCAGGCCGAAGAGGCGTTGCGACAGGACGTCCCGACCGCCGCCCACGCCGATCACGGCACCCGTTTTCAGGTCCGGAATGGCATAGGCAAGGTTGGTCACGTCATAGCGCAGGAACCCCAAGTTCGCGAGGATTCCATCGAAGCGGTACAGGGCGGTACCGGCGCCGCCGTCGATATTCAGCGCTCGCTGCTCAATGGTCGAGTGCGGCAAGCGCGGCGAGGCGCCGAACATCGCCGGCGATACGGTTTCGCTCCGACTGACGGTGATGCGGGAAAACGAATTCCAGCGATCGTACGCAAGATCGGCCGGCCTTTCCACGTGATCCTTGATGATCGTCGGTCGAACGCCATAGATCGTGAGCGTGTTGGCAATCGCAAAGAGTAGGCAGCCTGTGACAATGCTTCGGCGGTAGCGAAAGAGCTTGGACCCGAGCGAGGTGGCTTCGGGCAGGGTGCCGAGTCCGGAGCCGGCGAAGCCGAGTGCCGCGAGCCCGATGAGCGCACCGACCCACAACACCGCTGATGGCCCGCTCATCACATTCAGGAGCACGAGGACACCGATACACCCAGCGGCCGCACCGATCAGATCCGCTCCGTAGACATTTCCGATGGCATAGGGACTACGCGTCAGGGCAAGGCTCACGACAACGCCCGAAAAGAAAAATGGAACGGCAAGACAGAGCGCGAATTCTGCCCAAGCCACCAGCGAGGTGAGCGACGGCGAAGCACCTGTCACCAACGTCAATTGCACGAGCATGGCAAGATCGGTCGTTAAGGCGAAGGCCAGCGCCGCCACGGCCAGGTCGTAGGACAGTTGCTCCGGTCTGAACCTCTCCCTGCGCAAATAGACAAAAACCGCGCCAGCGGTCAGACCGAACATGGCAATACTGATGACGAAGAAGGCCAGGTGGTACCATGAGATAACGGAAATGATTCTGGTCTCGATGATCTGCAGCATCAGTGTCGCTGCCGTCACCAAGCCAAGAGCCACATAGAACCGGACTCTTCGGCCGGTTTCGTCCCGCGATTTCGCTTTCGGTAGATGCACGCGCCCTCCCCGCCGATATGCGGCTGCCGAGCTGGGCCCCAGGTTGATCTGGGTTAGCAATCTTTCCGTACGGCCTTGCGATGGCCCACAATAAACGTCGCCCCTCACCCCACAACAAATGTTAGCCAAGATAGAACGCACGGGCATTCAGCGCGGCAATTGTAGCAAAAGTGCGCCCGAACATCTCAGGTTCAGCGCGCGCAGCGAACGCGGCCCCAAGTTGCCGTGATGGCCCGACTCGATCCAGACAGGATCGGCCCCGCTCGCTTCCGGCGCTGATCAAAACTCAAGCGCACGAGGCCGCGGCCCGGCGCCCCTTTTGAGCCTTGCAAATGCGCTAGATCGGCGGGGGTCACACGAGTACCGCCTCGAAACGCTTAATTCGCTGGAGGAGATCACGACCACGACGATCGACGTTAGAAGGCCGCTCTAATCTATCAGCGAACAGGCAGTCTGCGAGCGGTGCAGCTCTTGCTCGGCCACACCAAGATCGAAAGCACGGTCAGATATCTGGGCATCGAAGTGGACGATGCCTTGGAAACAGCGGAACAAGTTGATGTCTGAAAGCCAAACCCAGAAGTGTCGACCGCACTCGATGACTTCGTTGGCGCGGTCCAGCAGAAGCGGCACCGTCAGAACCAGCGTTCTGGCTGTCTTGCGATTGATGACCGGCTAAATTCTGGTCGTTGGTCGATTGGCAGGTCAACGGATTTCGCGCCCTCACCGGCGCCTTCGTGTTCGAGCTCAGACCGACGGAGTGGTGCGAAACTTGCCGATCGCCGAGCGCGGCGCCTCATCCCTTCATGCTTCGGCGTGCTAAGGCTCCGGCGTTGGAGCAGCACGATCGAACGTCAGAACCAGTCTCACGGCGGGCCATCCCCCGTGAATGACCCCAAAGGCAAAGCATTTGGTGGTAGTATGTAGATAGGGAACGGGGAAACCGGCCCCAATGGCCTCAGATCAGACCAAACGCAAGCTCGCCGCTATTCTCGCCGCCGATATTGCCGGCTATAGCCGGCTGATGGGTGCGGACGAAGAGGGCACGCTCGCCCACCTCAAGCTGCTTCGCCGCGAGCTGATCGATCCAAAGAACAAGCAACATCGCGGCCGCATCGTGAAAACGACCGGTGATGGAATTCTAATTGAGTTTCCAAGCGTGGTGGATGCAGTACGCTGCGCGATCGAGGTTCAGCAAGGCATGGTCGAACGCAATGCCGACGTGCCGCAGGAGAAACGAATTGAGTTTCGCGTCGGGGTCAACCTTGGGGACGTGATGATCGAAGGCCGCGACCTATATGGCGATGGCGTGAACATCGCGGCGCGACTTGAGGCGCTCGCCGAACCCGGCGGCATATGTATCTCACGTACAGTCCTCAGTCACGCGCGCGATAAGGTGTCTTTCGACGTCGAGGACGCGGGCGAGCAAACGCTGAAGAATATCGCCCGGCCTGTCCACGTTTACCGCATCATCATCGATCCAAGCCAGCGGCCCGCGACGCGCAAACGTGAGGTTCCGGCGCTCGCGTTGCCCGACAAACCGTCCGTCGCCGTGCTGCCATTCACCAATATGAGCGGCGACCCCGAGCAAGAGTTCGTCTCCGACGGGATCGCCGAGGATGTCATCACGGCGCTATCGCACTATCCCTCGCTGTTCGTCATCGCCCGGAACTCGTCCTTCACCTACAAAGGTCGAGCGGTCGATGTGAAACAGGTCGGACGCGAGCTCGGCGTGCGCTATGTGCTCGAAGGTAGCGTGCGCAAGGCCGTCAATCGGATCCGCGTCACTGCACAGTTGATAGAGGCGGGAACCAGCAACCATGTGTGGGCCGAACGCTACGACCGCGATCTCGCCGATATTTTCGCTATGCAGGACGAGCTCACCGAAGCGCTGACGACCGCCCTGGCCCCCGCCATTGCAGACGCCGAGCTGCGACGCGCCATGCGCAAGCCACCGGAGAGCCTCGATGCCTGGGCCGCCTATCAGCGCGGTCTGTGGTATCTGAGCAAAGCGACCCCAGACGACGATCCGACGGCAGAGAGATTTTTTAAGCAGGCAATCGATCTCGACCCGACCTTCGCCGGCGGCTACAGCGCGCTCGCCTTGTATCAGCTGCAAGCCGCCGCGATCTACCAGAAGCTGGATCTGCCAAGCGCGCAACGCTCGGCCGAGGCCTTGGCGCGCCGGGCGGTAGCGCTCGATGGCGCCGATGCTGAAGCCCGTTCATCCCTCGGCTGGGCCTTGCAAGCGCGCGGCGAGGCTGACGGGGCGTTGGCCGAGATCGAGCGAGCTCTCTCAATGAGTCCGAATCTGGCCATCGCGCATGGGCACCGAGGTGCGACGCTGATCTTCGCGGGACGGCCAAGGGAAGGGCTCACGGCTCTCGAAACATGTATCAGGCTCGATCCCCGCGATCCGTATCTGGCAGTACGTTTGTTGCACGTTGCGTGCGGTCGGTATTTTTGCAGGGAATACGAGGCTTCGATCGAAGCAGCGAAACGACTGATCCGGTCGTTTCCCGATTTTCCGATGATCTACCGCTGGCCCGCGGCGGCGCTGGGTCAGCTTGGGCGCACGGCGGAAGCGAAGGAAGCATTGGAGAAGGCCGTCTCGCGCGCACCGGCGGCATTCGACATGTATGTCCGCAAGAGAGCTCCGTGGTTTCGGCCGGAAGACCACGCTCATCTGGTCGAGGGTTTGCGCAAGGCCGGCTGGAAGGGTTAAGGCTGCGTTGAAGTCCGTCGCCGCCGCCCGATCCGGACAGCCTGTGATTAAAGGCGAATGTCCGACATGGGTGGCGGGCTCAATTGGTCAGCGCAACACTCTAATCTTTTAGCAAAGATGGAGTGTGGGCATGAAACAGCGACGTCGCATTTATTACTCGACCGCTCAGCGGTCTGAGATCTGGGATCGCTGGCAGGCCGGCGAGCCGATGAGTTCGATCGGACGCCGATTTGACCGGGAGTCCTCGTCGGTCTTCTCTGTGATCTCGCCAACCGGTGGCATACGTCCTCCGGATCGGCACCGTGCCAAACAGGCGCTCGGCCTTTCTGAACGAGAGGAAATCTCTCGATGGCTCA
>NZ_JNIJ01000068.1 GCF_000701345.1 Bradyrhizobium sp. URHD0069
GCCCAGTTAGTGGAAATCCTCATTGGTGGCGACGATGAGCTGAAACCGTCGTCCAACTCGTTTGTGACTTGGTTCTCGCCTGGCGTTCCGTTCGAGGCAACCGACTTCGACTTCGCTTCAAAGGGCCTCGGATCGGGAGCCACAGCAGAAGAGGAAAAGCGGCTGCTCGACCAGTCTTACCTCTTCTCAACACTCGTAGACTTTGCTCCGGATGCATCCGGACTGCTCAATCTCGATCAACAGCAGACCATCTATCGCTCCGCGCAAAACCGCATGTCCCACATGTACGGTGAGATCCTGAAACTCGCCCGCGTGGCCGATGAGGAACTGACGCCAGAACAGCAGGCGAAGCTGGAAAACTGGCGCTCGAAGCTGCAGACAACGAAAACAGTGAAAGATCTGGTTACAGACGAGGAGAAGCAGATCACCGAGGACAGCCCCACTGTCAAAGAATACAACAAATACATGGCTGCGTCCATGGCGGCGCGGACGAACTACAACAGCAAACGCATCATGGCCGAAGTCGCGACTGGAGTTGAAGGAAAGCAGGCCGTTGTAGACTGGAAATACAACGGAACCATGTACCGTGATGCTGCGCATGCCGCGTTGCAGACGTGGATCGCAAATGGATACAAAAATGAAGTCGAGCAGCTTCGGGCTGCGATTGACGCGGTCACCGGCCGCAGCATGCGGCTCTGGGTTGACCGTTTAAAGAAAAACCTTGCTGACTCCGAAATCAGTGGTTTGCTGCCCGGTTCGACCTTCTATCCCGCGACCGTAGCACCGTCGAACTTTGTCGCGTCTTCTGGCTGGACGAAATACGGGTTGACCTCATCGCATTTGACGGAGTCATTGCGCGACAAATCAACCTCCTGGGAGGCCGGAGGTGGTTTCAACATGGGACTGTGGAGGGCATCGGCCGATGCCAAGAAAACCGACTCAACGCACGACGAGAATAAGTCGCTGTCCTCGTTTGAGATATCTTTCGAGCTAGCGCAGGTCGCGATAATCCGGCCTTGGTTCTATCCTGAGTTCTTCCAGAACCGGGGCTGGGATCTGCAAGCCGGGCACGGTTGGACCTTCAGCGAGTTGCCGTCGGACGGGGCGAGGCCGCCGAACGGCCTGTTGATCGGCTATCCGACGATGATCATTTTTGCGCGCAACATCAGGATCAAATCGGGGGAGTTGGTTCAAATCCTGTCGACGTATGCCAAATCGCTCGAGGCCGGAGGAAGTGTCGGTTACGGACCTTTCTCGGTTAAGGGCAAGTACGCACGCTCCGAAAGTGGCCGGGATTTCGATTCCAAGGAGCAAGGTGAGACACTCGAGGTGCCTGGGATCCAAGCGATCGCTCACATCGTCCAGCTCATTCCCAAGTCTCCGAACCTGCACCCGGACCTTAAACCGGAAAATCTCGTCTAGGTTTTCGCCAAAGTGATGCGAGGAGATACCGCAATTGGACGCAACGGTTCTACTGACGGTTCTTGAGAAGCTTCGCGGCATATTTGCGGAGCCGGGGACCTACCTCGCTTGTGCACAAACGCCGACGGTCTTGGGACGCGACAAGCTTGAAACCGTCGGGAAGGGAAGTTCCACGGCGGAGGAGCTCGCGTTCGAAAGCGCGTGGATACGATCGGTCAATTTCATACCGACCGCTGGAGTGCTACTCCCCAACGAGTTGACCTACCTGTGGGACGGCTTGGCCGAACTCAAGATGCAACAAGTTGTCATCGCTGACGGCAGTGCGAGTGGGCCCGCCGCTGATCAAATTAAGGCGGCCGAGAAGCTGCTCTACGAAGATCCGTCGGCCGAAATCCGGTCGTTCACCGTCGTTCACAAGGCCTATCTTGCGCTTCAGGACATCCATAAAGAGGCTGTGCAAATATACCGACAAAGGCAGCTTGAGGCTTTACAGTCCACCGAACAAGCTGTGCGTGACTTTTGGACCGAAACCGCGGAGCCATCATATCGGGCCGAAATCGCAGAAGCGCTGTTCCGCTGGGAAGAAGAGGGCCACAAGAGCGAGATCGAAAGTGCGAAGCGGGTCCTCGTTGACGCCGCGGAATCCAAGCCCGCTGCCCAATGGACTCGCTGGATGTCGCAGTTCGCCAGCGAAATAGACACTGCCAGCGATCTAAGCCTGATAAAGTTTGCCCCGACAAGCTTCTCACCTCCCGGAATCACTGCACAATCGGACTGGGCCAATGCAACAGTGGACGGCAGTCAGTATGAGCAACTTGTCGGCAATGCCCCTCAGGACTTGAAGCAGCGCCTTTATTCGGCGGATCCAGGGTACGTCTCAGTGAGCTTTGAATTTGCGCGCCTCAACGTTGAGCGAGCCTGGTTTCCAAGAGGAGCTTTTGAATCGAGGATCTGGAAGACGCCGGGTGATTCTCCGATGTTTTCAGATGGTGGCGATCCTCCGAAGGGAAAGCTTCCAGGATATGTGACTGCGGTGATCTTGGTGCGAAACATTCAGGTAAGAAAGCGAGCTCCTCCACCTCATCCATCACCGCCCCCCAAAACGTTCAAGCACTGGCATTTTTTGAAGGCGGCCGGTATTTTCAATGTTGGAGGGCCAATTGCTCAGCCGGCTCCAGCAGAACAGCCAAGCGCGATGCCCATAATCGCAATGGCGCGAGTGCACGAGTTCCCAACCGTCAATCCGATGGAAATTCACCTTGCGGTCGCCGAGCGAAAGGCTGTTCCCATGCGCATCGAGCGCAATTTCGATGCGCTGAACACCATCCGTCAGCGCGACCAAGCTCTTCAACAGCTGATGATACAGAAGGTTGTGCCAACAATCGTTGCAGCCCAACTTCCTACTGTAACGGAACAAGCCATTGGCGGCGACGATGTGTGCACACTCGCCTTCCTTTGGAAGGGTTTTGGAACGAGCCCGAATCCGGACCCCGCGTTGATGTGGCCGATTACGTGATGCGGGGGATGACGAATGAGAGCCGCTCGAGTTTAGATGAATACAAATATCGCAGGCCCTCCTGTGCGATATCGGAAATGCATCGCTGGTGGCTTCAGCGTCCAGGCCAAAACATCACGCTGTTGGCGAGATTTGGAAATTCTTCGACCTACTCAGTAAAATGCTTGTACCTCGCGGAAATGCAAAGGAGTGGGCTCCATGTTAAAAGAGATGATCGAACAAGCCGATGTCGAAACGGGCGGCTCCGGCCTTAGGAAGCTCAATTATGTTGCTGATGGCGTTGGCATGGCCACCTCTATCGGCGAACTCGTTACGGAAGCGGTCTACCTCGCTTCAAGATCCGGTGCTTGGTCGGCGGCAGGCATCGCAGTTGGTACGGTCGGGGTTTTGGCGCAGTACGTTGGAGTTTGGCTGACGATCGGCGGAGCTCATGCGGATGCAATGTCCGCCATTGCGAAAGACCATCTAGCGCGCGGAATAAGCTATGGCGTGGTGCTTGGCGCAAACGGCGCGAAACCAAATTACGCATACGACAATTTCTGGCTTCAAGCGCCGCCCATCCTCCCCTTCTATCGTGAGTTCGAGAAAAAAGCCCAAAATCTCCAGAACTCTGGTCTAGTGGTGGGCTACAGTGAAGGTAAACAATTAAGCCCTGATGAGATGCGCACGTTTTTCGACGACATAATGGCGCGTATGAGTGAAGTCGATCAGGAGATATATGATTATAAGAGCACTCCTTGGAAGGAATGGAGTGCGGACAAGAAGCGTGATTTTTATTCAACAGCCGCAGCTATTTTTCGCCGCGATCATCTCGAATGAATCTTGGCCGTATCCTATGGGGTAAAAGCAGGCGTGCTCGCGGCGTAGAACAGAACAACTTGGCAAACGTGTTGTCTAAGCGCTGTCTGAAGCAGGCAACGAACCTGTAGGGCTCGACGTCAAGCCGGCACGGACAACGGACGTAGTTGCGTCGTTCCTCGACGAACAAGCCTTGGCGTCGGTGTTTCGGACAGGAAAACTTTGCAGGCGTGATCCTGTGTGTATCGAAAACCCTATCCGTCTTGATGGAGCAATGGAATCACCTAAGCTGACGGAATGATCGGGCTGTTCTATTTCGTTCTGTCGGTGCTGGCCTCCCCATCCAAGTCAAATTACGGCTTGAGGCTGAGAACGCGGTGCTTCGACATCAGTTGATTGTTTTGAGGCGTTGTCCCTGTCGCAAACTCAATCTGACTAGCAGTTGATCGAGAATCGGGCGATGCTGTTGCAGGATGAAAGATCATGTCAGGCTCATTGTTTGGATGGTCGTAGATCTGTTTCGGTCGCGAGCAGCGCTCGAGGTGGAAATTCTGACCTTGCGGCAGCAGATAAACGTTCTGCGGCGAACCGCTCCTAAGAAACAAACCTTCAGCTCCATCGACCGATTGATTTTTGTTTGCCTCTACCGGCTTCTCCCTGGCATTCGCGATGCGCTGGCGATTGTCAAGCCGGAGACCGTAGTCAAATGGCATCGCGCTGGCTTCCGATTATATTGGCGCTGGAAATCGAAAGCGCGGGGTGGCAGGCCAACAATTCCGTTGGAGATACGCAGGCTTATCCGCGAGATGAGCATTGCCAATCCTCTGTGGGGAGCGCCTCGGATCCATGGAGAGTTGCTCAAGCTCGGCGTTGATATCGGACAGACCAGCGTAGCCAAGTACATGGTCAGGCGACGAGACCCGCGTCCCAAGGCTGGAGGACATTCCTCCGCAATCACGCGGATGGGATCGCTGCGATGGATATGTTCGTCGTGCCGACAATCTCGTTTCGCCTGCTCTATGGATTGCTGATCATGGGGCACGGCCGGCGACATATTCTGTGGTTTGGCGTCACAGCGCATCCAACCGCAGAATGGATCGCAAATCAGGTCACGGAAGCATGCGGGTGGGAACAGGCTCCCCGCTATCTCATTCGTGACCGGGACGGGGCCTATGGTGAGGTCTTTATCCGCAGATCGATAGGCATCCGCGATCGACCCACGTCGCCGCGCTCCCCTTGGCAAAATGGATATGCCGAAAGGCTGATCGGTTCGATCCGACGGGAATGCCTTGACCACGTTGTTGTGTTCGGCGAGCGACATCTCCGTCACATCCTGCTGTCGTACATGAGTTATCACAACGAGATACGGACGCATTTATCTTTGGAGAAAGATGCGCCGATCTCCCGCGCCTTCGAACTAGCCGGGCACATTCTTTGCCGCCCAATTCTCGGCGGGCTACACCACCAATATGTCCGGATTTGATTTACGACAGGCACAGGTAGAGGCTCGTCCAGTCCCTGGCTGGAAACGGGGCTGTATCCCAGCGCGTTACCTGAATTCCAGCGCAAAGGGACGGAACCGGCTGACCTCTGAATTGCGCACCAAAGTCGGGCCGAAAGGTGTGAACTACTTCACGTCCAAGGGGAGCCAGTTAGTGTATACTGTCGTGAGATTTTGAGCACAGGCCCTAATCTAACTGAGGGAGGCCAACCATGAAGAGCTCACTCATAGCACTCGCTACACTCGCCTCAATTGCCGTTCTGTCAGATAGCGCATGGGCGGAGTGCCCGAATTGTGAATCCGATGGCGGCCGTGTCCCAGTGGGGCGCGGGGGCGGCGACGGTATGTACCCACCCCACCAACCCACCAACCCTTATGGCGGCGGCCGTATCTACCGCCGTGGTGAGAGCGGGGGTGGCTTCGGCGCTGCCCCGCTCGGCGGCTTGGTCGGAGGGATCATCGGTGTTATTGCCACCCCCCGAGCTCAGCCGCCGCTGACCGCCCAAGAGCAGCCTAGACCTGACCCTTACCCAATCAGGACACGGACGACCAAGAAGAGTGAACCTGAGAAAAAGAAGCTGGTGCGTCCAGCGGCCGTCACTGAGCCCCCAAAGACCAAGGTCGGCCGGGCTGCGCCCCCAGTGACGCCACCGAAGCCGCCCACAGCGCTTGCTCAGCGTCCACCCAGCTTACCGGTTGCTGCGCCGGGCGACGAAAACAGATTCGTCCCGGATGAAATCATGTTCGAAGTCCGGAATTCAGTCCCCGCGTCGGCGGTCGATGACATTGCCCGTCAAAATCGGCTTACACGCATCTCCTCGCAACGCCTCGAATTGGCCGGGAGCACAGTGTATCGGTATCGCGTCACCGATGGCCGGCCAGTGCCAGTTGTTGTCCAGGCGTTGGAACAAGACGTGCGGATCGGCGCGACGCAGCCGAATTTCGTCTACAGGCTTGCGGAAAGCCCGGCACCCAATTCCTTGTCGGGCACGCAGTATGCTGTGTTGCAGATGCGTCTGCCAGAGGCGCACCGCGTCTCCACAGGGCTTGGCATCTCCGTGGCTGTTATCGATTCCGGGATCGACAGTACCAATCCTGAACTGGCAGGTTCAATTGCAGATGCCTTTGATGCAATCGAAGGGGCAGCGAGGCCACACAAGCACGGGACGGCAGTCGCCGGTATCATTGGATCGCATGCCAGGCTCATGGGTGTCGCTCCCAGGGCGAAGCTGCTCGCCATCCGCGCCTTCGCCAGTGAGGGCGGCAGGATTGGAGCTGACGGGACGACAGACCACATCGTGCGGGGTATCGAGTGGGCCCATCAACGAGGCGCGCGCGTGGTCAACATGAGCTTTACTGGACCGCGTGATCCGCTCCTCTCACGGGAGCTTCATGCGGGCAAGGAAAAGGGTATCGTCTTCGTCGCGGCCGCCGGCAATGAAGGTCCGAATGCCGCAGCGGCAGACGATAGCGTGATCGCCGTGACTGCCAGCGATGCAACAGACAACCTTTATCCAGCTGCCAACCGGGGCCCTCACGTGTGCCTCGCAGCTCCAGGAGTTGACGTGATGGTGGCGGGTCCTTCTGGCACGTACGAGTTCGGGTCTGGCACATCGATGGCCGCCGCGCATGTGAGCGGCGCTATCGCGCTCATGTTGCAGTCGCGCCCCGATCTGAGCCCAACGGCCGTGCGTACCATTTTGCTCAACCGCGCCCGGCGCCTCAGCACTGAAACCGGCGGCGACGGCAATTGCGGGATCGGTGTTGTGGACGCCCTGGCGTTGGTCACTGAGCCAAGCGAAAAGCAAGGTCCGGAGGGGGCAGGCTCAACACCTCTAGCTCGTGGAGGAGAACATTCGACAGTCGGGATCAGTCGGACAGTATCGCCTTCGACATCTCGGCCAGATCAGACGAAAGATTAGTCAGGCGAATATCGTCAGCTCGCGCGAATGCGCAAAAGGTCTGGGCGAGCGAGGTACGCTGCTTAGCCGGTTTATTGTGGCCACAAACGGCGATAACGAGACCAATCTTTGCTTTTCGCGAGTTGATAACTTCGGATTCCCGGGAAACCGGTTTCAAAGCAGCCTTTCGAGATCGTAAACAAGGGAACGGATCACCGTGGCCCAAGATGAGGCCTTCGATGTCTTCCTGAGCTATAGCCGCGCTGATGCACCCAATGCACAGCGACTCGTGCAACTGCTCCGTTCGCGTGGTCTCAAGGTTTTTTTCGATCGTGACTACCTCACGCCCGGCCATGCGTGGCCAACGCTCCTGGAGAAGCATCTGCGTGCGTGCCGGGCTGTTGCCATCTGCCTGGGGCCGGAAGGGCTTGGACCGTGGCAACAACGCGAGCAGTACGTCGCGCTCGATCGCCAAGTGCAGGAGGATCATTTCCCGGTCATTCCCCTTCTGCTGCCTGGGGCAAAGGATCCGCCGCTAGGTTTCCTGAGGCTGAGCACCTGGATCGATCTCAAGGCCGGAGTGGAGGATTGGCTCGCCCTGAACGTCCTAGAGAGAGCAATCAGGGGCCAGGCTTCGTCACCTGATGATGTTGGTCTGCCAGACGCGCGCGCCTCCGTCTGCCCTTACCGGGGGCTGGAGCCCTTCCGCGAAGAGGATGAACACTTTTTTGTTGGCCGCGAGGCATTCGTCCACACATTGCTCGAAAAGATCGGCCAACGACCCGTTGTCGGCGTCGTGGGGGCATCGGGCTCGGGAAAAAGCTCAGTTGTATTAGCCGGACTCGTGCCTTCGCTGCGTCTGCGCGCCGATGGCCGGGTTTGGGAGATTGGGGTCATGCGCCCGGGGCCCCACCCACTGCGCCAACTCGCCGCCATTTTCCTGCCACCGGATACGAATCTCGAGGAATTCGACCGGATTGCAGTGTTGAAGAAACGGGCTGACCAACTGGCCTCGGGAGAAATCACGCTGGCCGACGTGATTGATACCACGCTGGAGCGCCAGCCGGGCACCGACCGGCTACTATTGGTTGTTGACCAGTGGGAAGAGCTCTACACCCAGGCACGGGATCTTCCGATCAAAGGCAGTCAAAACGCAAAGGACAAGCTGCTTGACGCACAGACAAAAAATGGAGGGATCAGCTCCGAATGCGATACCTTCGTGCGCATACTACTTGAAAGCGTGCGTAGCGAACCACGACTCTCGTTGGTTCTCACGATCCGCGGCGACTTTTATGGACGGGCACTACAGGACCGAGCGCTCGGTGACCAACTGCAAGACGCGATCGTCAACATTAGCCCGATGGCTCGCAACGAGCTCAGGCGGGCAATCGTCGAACCGGCTGAGAAAGTTTCGCTCTCCTTCGAGGCGGGACTCGTCGACGAAATTCTCAGTGATATTGGCAACGAGCCGGGAAACCTACCGCTCTTAGAGTTTCTCCTCAAGGAGCTCTGGGACCGGCATAATCCGGATCGACGCCTGACCTTTAGCTCATACGTCAGTACCGGTGGTGTCAAACGAGCGATCGCGACGCGAGCAGAGGGGGAGCTGAAGAAGCTCAGCCCTGAGCAGCAGGCTGCCGCTCGACGCTTTCTCATTCGGCTGGTCACGCCCGGTGAGGGGCAGGAAGATACGCGCGCCCGGACGGCGATCCCTCAGTGCGACGAGAAGGTGCGCGAGGTCATCGATCGCTTTGCTGGTGCGCGATTGCTGACGACAGGGCGTGACCCGGCGAGCGGACGCGAAATGGTCGAGGTTGGACATGAGGCGCTCATCAGGGAATGGGACACACTCAAGGAGTGGGTGAATGCAGATCGCGAGTTCCTGCGCACAATTGAGCGAGTGAAGGTATCGATGCGGGCGTGGTACGAGGAGAGTGGCAATAAGGACGAACGACTCCTTCCGCCTGGGCGGCCATTGGAGGAAGCCCGTGAGTTGCTTGAGCGTGAGGATGCGGAGATTGGCGACCTGAGAGACTTCGTCCAGGCGTCGATCGCAAAGGATGAGGCGCGTCAGGAGGAGGAGCGGCGGACCCGCGACCAACAGCAGCACAAGGAACTTGTCCTCGCCAGGCGGCTCGCCGAAGAGGAGGCTGTACGAGCGGACACGGCGGAGACGCTCGCCCAAGCGCAAGCGGCGCGCAGCAAGGCTACGAAAAGGACCTACGCGATAAGCGGCCTGTTTGGGTTCATGCTCCTCATCGTCGTTGCGGCGCTCGCAGTTACGCAGTCGCGATCCCTCGATCAGCAGGCACGATCGCTCGAACAGTTGAGTCTGGCACAGGAAGAAACCGCACAACGCCTTAGAGAGGCCCAGACCGCGCAATCGCACCTGCTGGCGCAGTTGTCTCAGCGGAAGACTGGATCGGGCGATGCGGCGGCCGGCATCCTATTGGCGTTAGAAGCTTTGCCGCGCGATCAAAGCGACAGCCGTCCAGTGGTTCCCGAAGCCTTTGCGGCCCTTATGCAGGCCAGTTTAAGTATCCGCGAACGCGCGGTGCTCAAGCACCAGGACTTGGTCGGCGGAGTCGCTGTCTCGCCCGACGGTCGCATCGTGGCGACCGCATCGGATGACAAGTCGGTCCGAATCTGGGATGCGACAAGCAGCCAAGAGCGCGTGGTGCTCAAGCACCACGACTTGGTGAGTGCTATCGCCCTCTCACCCGACGGTCGCTTTGTAGCAACCGCCTCTTTCGACAGGACAGCCCGGATCTGGGATGCGACAAGCGGGCAGGAGCGCGCGTTCAACCATGAAGGCGTGGTAAGGGCCGTTGGCTTTTCGCCGGACGGCCTCGCATTGGCGACAGCATCAGACGACAGGGCGGCCCGGATCTGGGATGTGACATCCGGCGAAGTTCGTGTGCTCAGGGGGCATCTCGACACGGTCAGGGCAGTTGCATTTTCCCCCGATGGGAAGGTGCTGGCGACGGCATCGGACGACAGAACTGTCCGCACCTGGGATGTGGCGACGGCTCACCAACTCACCCTTCTCAGGCACCAGGATTCGGTCAGGGCAGTTGCTTATTCACCGGACGGGCGCAAATTGGCGACGGCATCGGACGACAAGAGAGCTCGGATTTGGGATGACACATCCGGCGAAGTAGTCCACATATTCCACCACGAGGGCGCGAAGGGCGAGATCAGGGCCGTTGCCTTCTCGCTTGATGGCGGCACGCTGGTAACGGTGACACTCGACAATACGACGCGAGTCTGGAATGTCGCAACTGGCCACGAATACGTCGCGTTCAGGCAACCAGACCGGATCAGAGGCGCTGCGCTGTCCTCTGACGGTCGCACGTTGATAACCGCAGGGTTCGACAAGACAGCCCGGATCTCGGACGTCATGACCGGCGAGCGCCTGCTCCCGCACCATGGCTCAGTCAATACTGCGGCCTTCTCACCGGACGGCCGCACGTTGACGACTATATCGGGCGAGAGGGCCGTCCAGGTCTGGGATGTCGCAACTGGCCGTGCACGCGTCCCGATCAAACACGAGACCTTGGTCAGTGCTATCGCCTTATCAACCGACGGCCGCATGTTGACTGCCTTATTCGACAGATCGGTCCAGGTCTGGGACATGGAGGCCGACCGGCAAGGGCCGGTCCTGAGGCACGAGAACTTGATAAAGTCCGTCGTTGTCTCGCCGGACGGCCACGCGTTAGCGACCACATCGCTCGACAACATGACACGAATTTGGGATGTGGTGACCGGTCAAGAAAGCGCCGCGCTCACGCATCGGCGCCCGGTTACAGCAGCTGTTTTCTCGCCGGACGGCCGCACACTGGTGACTGCATCGGACGATGCGAGAACTCAGATTTGGGATGTCGCGACTACCAGAGCACGGGAACTGGCGCATCCGGGCGTGGTCAAGGCGGCTGCCTTCTCGCCGGACGGGCGCACGTTGGCGACCACGTCACTCGACGATACGCTACGGCTCTGGGATGTGGTAACGGGCCGGGAAGGGGCCGCGCTCTCACACAACGATAAAATCGGTGCGATTGCATTCTCCCCTGATGGTCTTACGTTGGCGGCCGCATCAGATGATAAGACTGCTCGGATATGGGAAATCGCGACCGGCCGAGAATATGCTGTGCTCAAGCATCAGGCACTCATAAGTGCTGTTACCTTCTCACCTAACGGGCGCATGTTGGCGACCGCGTCCGACGACATGATTGCGCGGATCTGGGATGTCAGGACCGGCCAGCAATGCGCCATGATCGAGCATCAAGGATCAGTCAACACTGTTATCTTCTCGCCGGACGGTCAGACCTTGGCGATCGCAGCGGACGAAGCCGTTCGGCTCGTCGCTCTTCCTCCAAGCGACGTCCGGGAGCTGATCGGTTATGTGCGCGGAAAACTTCCCATGGGCCGGAAGGAGCTTTCGAAAAGCGAGCGCGAAGAGGCATTCCTGCAACCCTTGCCCACGAGCTACTAACGTGCCGTGATCCTGGCGTATGCCGAGCTCTGCCCAGCATGACAAATGTTTGCAGTGCCTTCCGAAACTGCAAGGTCAAGCGATAGGCCCAGGCGGCGCGGCGATCGTCGCGTTCGGCTTGTGAAGCGTCGAAGTTTGCGAACGATTTCGCCGCAGCGGATAATCGCTCCAGTTTGTTCAAATGTTTACACCCGCCCGCACACGGTGCACTGTGGGCCGGAGGGCATCTATATCGCCGCGCTCGGCAATCGGGAGGGCAAGGGGCCGGGCGGCGTGTTCCTGATGGACCACGAGACCTTCGACGTGCGCGGCCAGTGGGAGATGGACCGCGGACCTCAGCATTTCGCTTACGATGCCTGGTGGCACTTGGGCCACGACACCCTGGTCACCAGCGAATGGGGAACACCCGACACGTTGGAGAACGGGCTCATCCCCGAAGTGCTACTTGGCGCCAAATACGGCCGGCGGCTGCATTTCTGGAACCTGCACAAGAGGAAGCACCTGCAGACGATCGACTTCGGCAACAAGTCTCAGCTCGTGTTCGAGCTGAGACCTGCGCACGATCCCACCAAAGCCTACGGCTTCGTCAACTGCGTGATCAGTCTGGAGAACCTCTCGTCCTCGGTCTGGACTTGGTACAAGGACGGCGACAAGTGGGCGGTCAAGAAAGTGATCGAGATCCCCGCCGAGCCGGCAACCGAGGACGAGCTGCCGCCGCTGCTCAAGGGCTTCAAGGCAGTGCCGCCGCTTGCCACCGACATCGATCTGTCGATGGGCGACAAATTCCTCTACGTTGCCAGCTGGGGGACGGGCGATCTGCAACAATACGACGTCTCTGATCCGTTCAAGCCGAAGCTCACCGGCAAGGTCAGGATCGGCGGCATCGTGTCGAGGGCTACGCACCCTGGTGCCAAGAACGGAGCGCTGAGCGGCGGTCCGCAGATGGTGGCGATCAGCCGGGACGGTCGGCACGTCTACCTATCGGTTCTTGATCACCTCGCGCTCAGCGAGCGACTGCGCGGTAACTCGTGACCAAGAACTCGTAGCGGGAGGCTTCGATGTGGGCAAGGATCGCGCCGGCCACCGTGGTGAGGACCGCCGTCAGCGCGATGAAGTCGAAGTGCAGCCCGGTTGGATCTCTGCCGGCCACGGCGACTATCGCTGTTACGACCGTTGCGGCGAGCGACAGCCCAAACTCGACCCGGCGCAAACGCGCTGCCGCGCGACGATAGGCCTCCGCCTCGGGCTCGTAGAAATGCTCCGCCTGATTGCGGACGCGTGTCCGCACGTACTCGTCGGGTGTTACGTCTGTCGTCGGTGTCCTCCCCGGCCCGGACGCGACCACCCGATCGAGGATATCATCGACATCGCGTTCAATCCTCTCGCGCTCCACGTTGAGCCGCTGGACGCGATTCGCGCTTTCATCGTAGGGGGCTGCCCGGGCCGCGAATTTGAAAGCTTCGCGCTTGAGTGCCTCTGAGGCAGCGCGGGCCCGCACCCAGGCCGATATGTGCTCGCTGCCCATCAGGCGGCTGGTCAGAAAGCTGACCACCGCGAGCAACAAGGCACCACCGATGGCGATGTGGAAGCGCGGCGCTTCTGAAGTGATCTGACTGGCGATCGCTGCAAGCAGCGCGCCCAGCACCGAGAGGCAGAGCGTAATCCAACGCGCTCGGGCGAGGTTGTGCTTGAGGTTGTCTGCCGTGCCCGACCAGACGCCTTGTCGGCTGGCCATTTCCTCCCAAGGAGTCATGCCTGAGTTTCCTCGCTCACCGTCGAGAACTCCCTTTCAAGCAAACAGTATTTGGATTTACTTGTACAGGTAAAACGAGTATCTTTTACTATATTCAACCGATTTTATGGTACTGAGATAATGTTGGCAGGAATCCTTTCTCCTTCGCGGGTGGTAACTGTTCGAACGGGCACTTTGAATGCGACGGTGGTTCCTGAGCTACCATTCGCCCGATCGGGCGCTGGGCGAGCGGCTCAAGGCCGCGCTTGAGCGCATGGATACGGACTCCAGCGTGTTCTTCGCGCCGTCGAGTCTGCGCGCGGGAGGATTCTGGTCGAAAGCGCTCGCCGAGGAGATCGCGCAAGCAGACGCCTTCATCCTGTTGGTTGGCGAGAAGGGTATCGGCGATTGGCAGGTCCTTGAGTACGACGAGGCACTCGACAAGCGGGTGAAGTCTCCCGATTTCCCCGTCATCCTGGTGCTGCTTCATGGCCAGACCGCCCCTGGTCTGCCCTTCCTGCGCCGCCTGCATTGGGTTATCACCCCTGACCCGTCATCCGAAAAGGACGTGGCTCGGCTGTTCGATGCGGCATCCGGCAGCAGCACAAGATCGGGCGATCTGTGGCGCTACACGTCGCCCTATCGTGGCCTTGCCGCGATGGAGGAGAAAGACAGCGACTACTTCTTCGGACGCGAGCGGGAAACCATGGATGTGCTATCGGCACCGGCCGTGGCGATGGACCGGCTCCCGGTGCTGCTCGGCAATTCCGGCGTCGGCAAGTCCTCGCTGGCGCAAGCGGGCATACTGGCGGCGCTCAAGCGCCAGGCATGGCCTGAGGGTGTGGATACAGCGCCCGAGTGGCCATATGCCTTTCGCGAAAGCCGCCGCTGGTGCTTCCTCACACTCAAGCCAGGGACTGAGCCGCTCAAGGCGCTGGTCGAGTCGTTTCTCAACACTTGGCAACTTGACGCCACCGATCCGGAGCGGGTGAAACAGCAGAATGGCTGGATCGAACTGTTGCGCGACGGCAACGCCATGCTGCGCGATCTGCTCGACGTCACCGAGCGCCGCTACAAGGAACTGGATCGGACCAAGCCTCCCGCCTTTTTCCTCTATGTCGACCAGGGCGAGGAACTGTACGTTCGCGCCGAGGAGTGGCAGCGCCGCCGGTTTTCGGAGGTGATTGCGCAGGGCGTCGCCGATCCGCGTCTGTACATGCTGATGAGCATGCGTGCGGATTTTCTCGGCGAGTTGCAGAAAGACGAATCACTTTTCAAGGTGCATCGAAAGATCGATGTGCCGCCCCTGCGCGAGACGGAGCTGCGCATGGTCGTGAGGCGGCCGGCCGAACTGCTTTCGGCACGGTTCGAGACCGATGGGCTTGCGGATGTCATTACCCGGCGCACCGCTGAGGATTCGGTCAAGGACGTGGGCGCCTTGCCGCTGCTGTCTTATACGCTCGACGACATGTGGACGCAGATGGCGAAGCGTGGTGACGGGGTGCTCCGTCTTCCCGCTCAATCCTTCGAGCTTGGTGGCATTCTGGTGGACCGCGCCGATGCCTTTCTTGCCAGCCATCCGAAATCCCAGGACGAGCTTCGCCGCATTTTAACCCTGAAGCTTGCTACCGTACGCGAGGGCGAGGAGCCGACGCGACGGCGCGCCGCGCGCTCCGAGTTTACAAATGAGGAATGGCGTCTGGTCAGTGAGCTCGCCGATCATCCCAACCGGCTTCTCGTTACGGCAACACCCGAGGGGGGCGAGACCTATGCCGAAGTAGCGCATGAGGCGGTCTTTCGGCGCTGGGATAAGCTACGCAACTGGATTGCTGCCGAGCGCGAATTTCTCGCCTGGAGAACCGGGCTCGAAGCCGCGCGACGCACGTGGCAGACAACGCTCGGCAGTTCAAAGAGCGAAGACGCGCTTCTCATGGGCGCGGCCCTGACACAGGCCCAAAGTTGGCTAGCAAAGCGCAGGGACGATTTGCCGCTGATCGACCGGGACTTCATCGATCAGAGTTCCCGGCGTGAGAGGAGGGAGCGGAGCAGGGCACGTCGCGTGCAGGCACTCGTTTATGTGCTGTTGGTCGGCAGCATCGCTGGACTGATCGGCTGGATCAATCAGTCGTACCTGAGGGAACGGTTGACCTGGTACACGACGGTGAGGCCCTACATGCTCCGGCAAGTTCGGCCGTATGTGCTCACTGCGGCGGCCGAGCGGGCGTTGAAGTCGGGAGATTCTTTCAGGGAATGCGCCAAGGATTGCCCTGAGATGGTCGTGGTGCCCGCGGGGGAATTCATGATGGGATCGGCAGCCAATGAAAGGGACCATTACGGCAATGAAGACCCGCTGCACAGAGTCACGATGGCCCGGCCGCTTGCAGTTTCGAAGTTCGAGGTCACGTTCGAACAGTGGGATGCCTGCGTCGCCATTGGCGCCTGCGCGCATGTGCCTGACAGCAATATGGGACGGGGGACGCAGCCCGTCATCAATGTTAGCTGGAATAACGTCCAGCAGTATGTGGTCTGGATTTCCACGATGACCGGTCGCCCCTACCGACTGCTCTCCGAAGCCGAATGGGAGTATGCGGCTCGCGCCGGCACAACGACGGCCTTTTCTTGGGGCGACGAGATCGGCAAAAACAATGCTGACTGCAACGGCTGCGGCAGCGAGTGGGACAGCCGGCGAACTGCTCCGGTTGGCTCGTTTGCACCCAACCAGTTCGGCCTCTACGACATGCACGGCAACGTCTGGGAATGGGTCGAAGATTGTTTGCACACCAACTACGAAGGGGCACCCAAGGACGGCTCAGCCTGGATAGCACAAGGCGATTGCAACCACCGTGTCGTTCGCGGCGGTTCCTGGGCGGGCTATCCAGTGGGCCTCCGCTCGGCCCTGCGCTTCTGGTACTCCGCCGATGATCATGGCAATGATCTCGGCTTCCGCGTCGCGCGGACGCTTGCCCCTTGATGGTATGGGACGGACGCCCCTTAGCCGGCGTCGGCGGGAACATCGATCCGAATGAAATCGAAGGGCCAGTTAGGTTAGGACTGTTCGACGCAGGCTCGGCGCCTGCATGGCAACCCTGATGCCGCTCGTCGGAGCCGGGGACGGTCCGGTCGACGAGCTTGGCAGTCTCAATGAGCAGCCCGATCATTCCGCCAAGCAGATCGGCGACTATTTCCGCGAAGGCTTGCTGCTGAAGCTGCTTGATCAACCAGCTCATGCCACCATCAACCTACCCGGTGACCTTCACCGGGTGGGTACTTTATTGCAGGGTGGATAGGGATAGCGTCCACATGCAGCGTTGCTGTCATAGGACGCAGGTGCATAGTATAGCGCTCCCGCTGCTACACCGCCGCCACTGGCGCCTGCTGCACCGCCGGCCGTGGGATTTCCCACGCCGATGATGCGTGGCATGACGCCAGGGGCACCTGCTGCACCGCTGCCCGTGGGACCTCCCACGCCGGTGATGCGTGGTATCGAGCGGACGCCCGATGCGGCAAAATAACCACCGCCGCCCGTGGGACCAGTGATGCTTGAGCGGACGCCCGGTGCGGTACCCCCTGATCTACCACCGCCGCCACCGCCACCACCGCCGCCGCCACCGCCGCCCCCGCCACGGGCTGAAGCATCGGTAGCTATGCACGACATGCCGATAGCGACGGCCGCGAAGGAAGAAATAACGATTCGATAAAACATGGCTCTTTCTCCTTTCTTTGAGTTGCTTGGCACAAGTTGAAGGCCAACCGAACCGGGCATTTCTCAGTCCGCAGACGTTCGGATGGCGCAAGTTAAGGATAGAAACTCACCTTCGAAAGCTGTGTAATTGAGATCACACATAGTGGAAATCTTTTTGGACCAATTTTGCTCGGCGAACGTCTTGAGCGTGCGATTTTGCTTTTCCGCGGGACGACGATGGCTCCAAGCGCGATTTTCGCCGTGCAGCAACTGCACACCGGATACGATCCAATCCCCTCACGTTCAATCGGGGAACGGCTTTTGGGGGGCGCGGATACTTGAGAACCGCGCGGCTGAGAAGAAGCTCAAGGTCTTCTTCCTACACGCGTAAAGATCTCGATTTTTCACAGCGGATTGTGCTTTGATTGGAGGGAATTCCGTCATTTCACATAAGGTAGCGAACGCGGAAGCTCTGGAGCAACGAAATGGCATGTACAAGGGTCTTCGTTAGCTACGGTCACGACGAGGTGATCGAATGAAGCCCGCTTTGAGCGACCGACAACCGATCCATCATTCGCCGATCTTCTGGATTGGCATAGCCCTGTGCTTGGCGGCCATCGCTATTTGCCTTTGGTCTGACGACCTCTCGTGGCGACCGGCAACGGTCTCACGATGAAGCACTGGGCCAGCGATAGGCTCGCCCAGTTCTCCTATTGGCAGATTTTGTTGCAAAAGTCCCGAAATGCCGAGCGACTAATTTTCCGCGAAAGGACGAAACAAGCTGCGATCGCCGATCGATGTAGCCTCAAACGTGCCGCCGAAGTCGCCTGTGAGTTCGTCGCAGGATGCAGTAGTCCCCCACATCAATATTCGATCGCCGCGCCTACAGCCCGGAAAATTTTTGATCGGTGGTGCAAAAAGACTTTTGCAACATGGGGTAATTCCGGGCTCAGAGCCATACTGAAGCTCTCAGAATCAGCTCTCCAGGAAT
>NZ_JNIJ01000069.1 GCF_000701345.1 Bradyrhizobium sp. URHD0069
GACGGGCGAAAGTTACGATGGCGCGCGGATGCTTGACGCATCGGCAGTCGCCGCTTGAGAGATCGGCCGGTCGGCGTTCGCCACACCGGTTGAGCCGGAGCTGCAAGAGGGGAGCAGATGGTAGGATCGATCGATCCGAGGTGCGAGACAGTCCGTGGGACCCATTGGCCGAAGAAAGGTCGTGAGGCTGTTTGGAGCTCGCGTCGCGGAAACCATCTTGGCCAGCGGTCTAAAACACACCGCATCAACAGGCCGGACATATGGATGCAAGCGATCCGATCAGACCCTGAAGAACTCTTGTGGCACGGGGGCCGTCCACATATGGGTCCCGGCTCAAGGGCAGGACGACGTCGTGAACCTACTCAGCCGCGATCTGCCTCGGCGCCGGCGGCGGGTTGGCGAGATCGGCGGCCAGCTGCGCATATCGCGCCTTCACGTCCTGCACCGACTTCTCTTTCACCGGCCCGTAGCCGCGGATGCGGTCCGGCAGCGACAACAGTTCGATCGCGGTATCGAGCGTCAACGGCGAAAGCAGGCCGAGCACCGTGGCAACGTCCTTCTCATAGCCGGCGATCAGGTCGCGCTCGAGCTTGCGATCGGCGCTATAGCCAAAGATGTCGAATGCCGTTCCGCGCAGCCCGCGCATCTTCGCCAGCAATCGAAATACCGGCATCATCCACACGCCGAACGCGCGCTTGCGCGGCCGTCCCAGGGCGTCGGTGCCGCCGCCGAGCATCGGCGGGGCGAGATTGAAATTGAACTTGAAATCGCCCTCGAACTGATCGCGAAGCTGCTTTTCAAAATTGCCGTCGGTATAGAGCCGCGCGACCTCGTACTCGTCCTTGTAGGCCAGCAATTTGGCGTAGTTGATCGCAACCGCGCGCGGCAACGCCTCGTTATAGCCGCCGTTCAGTGCGGCGTCGCGCACCTGCGTCACCAGATTGCGGTAGCGCTCGGCGAGGTCAGCGTTCTGATAATCCGTCAACAACGCACTGCGGTGGGCGATGATTTCATCAAGCGACATCGCATCCAGCGTCTTCGGCGCAACCGTCTCGTCCTGGCCCTTCATCATCGCAGCCAGCCGTGCCGGATCGGCTGCCGCCAGCCGTCCCAGCCGAAACGCCTCGGTGTTCATCTTGATCGCGACACCATTGACCTCGATCGCCTGCTCGATCGCCTCGGCGGTGAGCGGCAACTGGCCCTTCTGATAGGCATAGCCCATCATCATCATGTTGGTAGCGATGGAATCGCCGAGCAAGACCTCGGCAGGCTTGGTGAAATCGAAGAATGACGAATCCTTGCGCAGCGCGGCTTCCAGCACGGCGTTGACTTTGCGACTCTGAAAATTGAAATCGCGGTTCAGGATGAAATCCGCAATCGGGATCAGATGGGTGTTGATGACGCCGTAGGTACGGCTCGATTCACAGAGCGTGATGGTTTCTTTGGCGGCGGCAACCACCTCATCGGCGGCAAGCACGAGATCGGCGGTACCGGTTACAATACGCGAACAGGTGACATCAGCGGTATGTTCGGACAGCCGGACGTGGCTCAGCACCGCGCCGCCCTTTTGCGCGAGGCCGGACATATCCAGGATCATGCTCGCCTTGCCCTCGATATGCGCAGCCATACCGAGCAGCGCACCGATCGTCAGCACGCCGGTGCCGCCGACGCCGCCGACGGCGACGTTATAGGGCCGATCGAGCGAAGGTCGCGAGGCCGGTTCGGGCAGATCGCCGATATCGCCGAGGCCGGCCGGAGCGCGCTTGCGCAATTTGCCGCCGTCGACGGTGACGAAGGACGGGCAAAAGCCCTTGAGACAGGAATAGTCCTTGTTGCAGGTCGATTGATTGATGGTGCGCTTGCGGCCCAGTTCGGTCTCCAGCGGCTCCACCGATATGCAGTTCGACTGCACCGAACAATCACCGCAGCCTTCACAAACAGCAGGATTGATGACCACGCGGCGTTGCGGATCCTCCAGCGTGCCTCGTTTGCGACGGCGACGCTTTTCGGCAGCGCAGGTCTGCACAAACACGATGGCGGAGGCGCCCTTCACTTCGCGCAGCGTCTTCATAACCGCATCGAGTTCGTCGCGATGCGCGGTCTTGGTGCCCGGCGCAATTTCGGAGGCCGGATAGGCGTCGGGATTTTCCGACACCAGGTAGATTTCGCGGATGCCTTCTGAATGCAGCTGGAAGGTGATCTGCTGCGGCGACAGTTCGCCGTCGACATGCTGGCCGCCGGTCATGGCGGTCGCGTCGTTGTAGAGGATCTTGTAGGTGATGTTGGCGCCCGAGGCGACGGCCTGGCGGATCGCGAGACTGCCGGAATGGAAATAGGTGCCGTCGCCGAGATTGGCGAACACGTGTTTCTCGTCGGTAAACGGCGCCACGCCGACCCACGGCACGCCCTCGCCGCCCATATGCGTAAACGTCTCGGTGTTGCGGTCCATCCACAACGCCATGAAGTGGCAGCCGATGCCGGCGAAGGCGCGGCTGCCATCGGGCACTTTTGTAGAGGTGTTATGCGGGCAGCCCGAGCAGAAATACGGCGTGCGGGAGATCGGCGCCACCGGCTGCATTTGCGTCGCCAGCCGGCCGTTGAACCAGTCGGCCTTGGCGCGCAGCATGGCCGCGACTTCGGGATTGAGATTGAGGCGCAGCAGCCGCTCGGTCAGCGAGCTTGCTAGCGACGCCACACTGAGTTCTTCGGCGAACGGCAAGAAACGCTTGTCGTGCTCGTCCATCTTGCCGACGATGCGCGGGCGGACGTCGTCGCGCCAGTTGAACAGCTCCTGCTTAACCTGGTTCTCGACGATCTCGCGGCGCTCTTCGACGATCATGATCTCTTCGAGACCGACCGCGAATTCGCGCACGCCTTCCGGCTCCAGCGGCCAGGGCATGCCGATCTTGTAAAGCCGCAGGCCAATCTTGGCGGCGACTTCCGGCGTGACACCGAGTTCGCGCAACGCCTGGCGGATATCCTCATAGCTCTTGCCGGATGCCATGATGCCGAACCGCGCGTTCGGCGAATCCATGGTGATACGGTTGACCTTGTTGGCGCGGGCGAAGGCGATCGCGGCGAAGCCCTTGTAGTCCTGCAGGCGCCGGTCCTGGTCGTAGCGGTCGTCGGGCCAGCGCAGGTTGAGGCCGCCGGGCGGCATCTCGAAATCGGTGGGGATGATGAAGGGCTTCATCTCGTCGGCGAGATCGATCTCCGCCGTGGTCTCCACGGTCTCGGTGATCACCTTCATGCCGACCCAGCAGCCGGAATAGCGCGACATCGCGATACCCAGCAGCCCCATCTCGATCATTTCGTGGATGCTGGAGGGATAGAGGTAGGGAATCAACGCGGAAATGAAGGCATGGTCCGACTGATGCGGCACGGTGGAGGATTTCGCGCCGTGATCGTCGCCGGCGAGACAAAGTACGCCGCCGTTTTTCGCCGAGCCCGCGGCATTGCCGTGACGAAAGACGTCACCGCAGCGGTCGACGCCGGGACCCTTGCCGTACCAGATGCTGACCACGCCATCGTGCCTGGCGCCCGGCGAAAGGTTGAGCTGTTGCGAACCCCAGACCGCCGTGGCCGCGAGGTCTTCGTTCACGCCGGGCTGGAATTTGACGTTGTATTGTTCGAGGTGTTTACGCGCGGCGAATAGTTGCTGGTCATAGCCGCCGAGGGGCGAACCGCGATAGCCGGAAATGAACCCTGCGGTGTTGAGACCGGCGGCGCGGTCGCGTCGGATCTGCGCCATCGGCAGGCGAACCAATGCCTGAATTCCGGTCAGGAAGATGTGGCCGGAGCCTTGGGTGTATTTCTGATCGAGACTGATCGGACCTTGGTTGATTCCCATTCCACCCTCTTGCGCCCTGAAGACAATCGCCGCAGCGGCCTTTTTTACTTAGTCGTTCAATCCGTTAGAACCAGTCTATGTCGGTTTTTGCACTGGGCGCACCACAAATCTTGGCGAGGGAGACCCGCATTCTCTATTCGCAATTTCATGGCGAAGGCCCCGGCTTCCGTTTTCGGGTTGTGTCGCCGCAGGGCGCTGTTGCGAAACGACGTGGCGCCTTCACGGAGAGGGTTTCCCACTCTAGTGCCGCCAGGGGCGCCAAATAGATGCACGGAAGGGCACGCGGGCTGGCATGGCTTGGGTTCCTCCCGGTAGCCCAGAAACATTGGTTCGGGGGGAACCCACGCCGTTCCCCGGCGGTTGTCCTCTCATCAACGGAGGAACGGCTCATGGCCAACCAACCCCATCCGGACGATCCCTATCGTTCCAAACGTGGCGACGACGACTTCCGGCGCCAGGCCCGCCCCGAAAGCGAGTTGCAGCCCGATCCTGAACTGACCGAAGGTCCCGCGAGTAACGCGAAAGTTGCGATATTCGCGATCGCCATCGCGATCGTGCTTGGCGCGGTGTTCTACGGCCTGAACAACACGTCGATCAACCAGGCCGGCACTTCTTCGACGGCCCAGAACCCTTCGCCGTCAGCGCCTCCGGGAACACCGCGCGCCAACACCGATCAGGGAATGACAACCGGTACGGCTCCGGCACGCCCGCAGTCCCCGCCGTCTGCGGCCCCCACGGGCCAGGAGCTCGATCGCTCCACCAATCCGCCGGCAAGTAAGTAGCGGAGGTAAGTAGCGACTTAAGAAATTGCCGGCGCAGCGGGCTTCGTTCACCCGCTGCGCGTCGTTGCGTGTTAGCTGAACATCTTGTTCAGTTGGCCGCCGGAATAGCCGCTGCCCAGTTCGGTGAACGTCCCCTTCTCCGCGATCTCGCGCGACGCACGCATGAAACCGGCCCAGGCGGTGAGCGCCAGCGAACCGCCGACACTGATGCGGCGAACGCCGAGATCGGCGGCTTCCGCAACCGAGAGGCCGGGTGCACCGATCAGGAGATTGACCGGCTTGGGATGCACCGCCTTCACGACCGCTGCTATCTGCTCCTTGGTTTTGATCCCGGGCGCATAGAGACAATCCGCTCCCGCATCGGCGTAGGCGGTGAGCCGATCGATCACCAGGGTAAGATCGGCCTGCCCGACCAGAAAACCTTCGCAGCGCCCGACCAGCAACACGCCGCTGTTATTAGCGTCGATCTCTGCGCGCGCCGCCTTGATGCGTTCGACCGCGAGCGCGCGGTCGTAAAGCGGCTTTGCGGCGTCTCCAGTCGAGTCCTCGATCGACAACCCGGCGACGCCGGTGTTGACCGCGCGCGCGACGTTGGCTGCGACCTTCTCCGCCTCATGGGCGAAGCCGCCCTCGAAATCGGCGTTGACGGGCAGATCGACCGCGTTGCACAGCGCGGTGAGATGCTGCAACACGTCCTCGAGGGTGACGCGGTTGTCGGCCTTGCCAATGGACCAGGCAAAGCCGGCGCTGGTGGAGGCGATCGCCTTGAAGCCGAGATGCTGCAGCGCCCGGGCACTGCCGACATCCCAGGGATTGGGCAGCACGAAGCAGCCGGCTTCGTGCATCTTGCGAAAGGTGTTGCGCTTATCCGCTGTCGTGATCGGCATGGTCCCTCCCGGTCTATGTTCAGCTGCGCCAGATAGTCACGCACCGCCCCGAACGCTAGAGCGCGTCGTGAACGATGCGGCTGTCTTGTGGCGCCTGGGCACGATCATTCAGGCCGTAGTCGCGGATGACGCCGGCAATGCGCAGCCGGTAATTTTCGAAAATCCGCGCGCGCCCCTTGCCCTGGCTCTTGCGGTGCCCCGGCACATTGCGCCATGCCTCGACGGCGGCTTCATCGCGGAAAAACGACAGGGAGAGGATCTTGCCTTTTTCGGTCAAGCTTTCGAATCGCTCAACCGAGATAAACCCGTCGATGGTTTCCAGCACCGGCTTCAACTCCGCCGCAATGTCGAGGTATTCCTGTTTGTGCTCCGGCTTTGGCCAGACCTCGAAAATCACCGCTATCATATCGATCTCCTCGTTTCCCGACGATCTATGATCTCACCTGTCGCAGAAACGTTCGCTCCTCCGCAAGGATGAATTTGTTCTCTTCGGCGAAACTAAAATTGGCCATGCCCTCGCTATCGGTGCGAAGCCGTGCGCGATAACTTTCATAGGCTGCAAGATTTTCGAAAGAAATCAGCGCGAACGCGATGTTGTTGGTGCCTTCGTGCGGCATCCAGTAACCGACGAGATCGCCGCCGCATTTCGGAATGATGGTGAGTCAGCGCCTGGCATACTCCTCGAACATCGCACGCTTGAACGGATCGAGCTGGTAGCGGATGAAAACGGTGACGGCCAATGGAACCTCCATGGTTTCGGAGGTTCCAATATAGCCGCTTGATCGACGTCGATACTTCGGTTACGATCGAACTATGAAAGCTGGCCCCGATATTGCCATGGTCGCCTCGCTGGTAGGCGATCCCGCGCGCTCCAATATGCTGACCGCGCTGATGACCAGCCGCGCGCTGACCGCGAGCGAGTTGGCGCATCAGGCCGGCATCACGCCGCAGACCGCGAGCTCGCATCTGGCGAAGCTGGAAGCCGGCGGCCTGATCGAGCCGGATAAGCAGGGCCGCCACCGCTACTATCGCCTCGCCGACCCCGATGTCGCCGGTGTGCTCGAGGGCCTCGCAGGCCTGGCGGCGCGGGCCGGTCACATGCGTGTGCGCACCGGGCCGAAAGATCCGGCGCTGCGTCGTGCGCGGATTTGCTACGACCACCTCGCCGGCGATCTCGGCGTGCAGATGCTCGACAGCATGAAAACGCAGCGGCTGGTACGGCAGAAGAAACAGGATATCGAATTGACCGTCGAGGGCGCGCGCTTTTTGGCGAAGAACCTGCAGATTTCGGCCGACAGCCTCGCCCATCCGCGCCGGCCCGTGTGCAAGGCTTGTCTGGACTGGAGCGAGCGGCGCCATCATCTCGCCGGCACACTTGGTGCAGCCATGATGACGCGCTTCACCGAGCTGAAATGGGCGGCCCGCGACACCACTCCCTGCAGCCGCGTCGTCAATTTCAGCCGCAATGGCGAAAAGCGGTTCACGGCGCTGTTCGGCGAGAGCACAGGTTAAATCGGGCCACGATTTTTCAATCTCCTGGTTTGAACGCCCAAGTTGTGTGCGCAGACGAACCGATACTTGCTTCTTCCCGAGGCTCCCATGAACTGAGACAACAAGTCGTGAAGCCGAGCCGCCTTCCATTCGTCCGGCAGCGGCGGCAAGACAGAATGGACCTTCATTCTGGAGCCCTCGATGCGACGCATTTTCTGCCATCTGATCTCCGCCGCCGCCCTCCTCGTCTTCCCCTTCAAGGCCGATGCCGCGGAACCTGTAGCCCGTGAACCCTACGGCATCGGCCTTGAAGGCTTTGCCTATCCCTATCCCGTCAGCATGCTGCCGCTCAACTATGACGGCGAGCAGGTGCGGATGGCCTACATGGACGTCGCGCCGGCGCAACCGAATGGCCGCGCTGTGGTGCTGCTGCACGGCCGCAATTTCCCGTCGAGCTATTGGGCGCCTGTCATCAAGACACTGAGTGACGCCGGCTACCGCGTGGTGGTGCCGGACCAGATCGGCTTCGGCAAATCCTCCAAGCCATCTGCCGAGCTCCATTTCGATACGCTGGCGCGCAACACCATCGCGCTGCTCGATCATCTGCAAATCGCCAAGGCCGACATCGTCGCACATTCCCTTGGCGGCATGCTCGGCGTGCGCATCGCGCGCGCCTACCCGGACCGCATCCACCATCTGCTGCTCGCCGCGCCGATCGGACTGGAGGACTACCGGCTTTATGTGCCGCCAACTCCCACGGAAAAAATTCTGGACAACGAAGACAAGTTGACCGCCGAGGGCTACCGCAAGCAGCTGCAGACCAACTATTCGCTAAAACTGCCGCCCGACCAGGTAACGCCGTTCATCGATGCGCGCTTCAACATCAAAGGCAGTTCGGAATATCCACGCTGGCTGCGCGCCTTCGCCAGTTCAGGGCAGATGATCTATCGCGAGCCGGTGGCGCACGAAATTCCGCTGATAACGCAACCGACGCTGTTCATCATGGGAGCCGACGATCACAACGCACCGGGCAAACCGAATGCGCCGGAGGCGCTGCGGCCGAAGATGGGGCAAAACGCCGAGCTCGCCAAAGCGCTTGCTGCCAAAATGCCAAATGCCAATGCGGAGGTGATCTTGAACACCGGCCATCTGGTATTTCTTGAAGCGCCCGCCAAATTCAACGAGCTGATGCTCGCCTTCCTCGCCTCCCGCTAAGGTCTGATTCGACTGCCTCGAATCGGACTCTCGCGCTATCGCCTTGTTTGGACAGCACCTCCGGGCAAACGCTTCGTGCTTGTCCCGGGGGAAACGTGGTTTCCGGATGAGACTCTCGTGCCGGCAAATCGCTTCTGAATCAACGGCATTCATGCCGCGTTCACGTCGCCTCATTAGACTCAGACCCGATGTTTCGACATATTGTGTTGTGGATATTTAACGTGTCGAATCACGGAGATTGAATCACTGTCGGGTGCCGCGATGCGGTCTAACATCAAGGAAGAAAACATGAAGTATCTCTTCGTAGCAGCGCTGGTTGCGGGCACGCTCGCGAGCTTTAGCGCCGCTAACGCCGCCGGCGGATGCGGCCCCGGCTGGCATCGTGGTCCTTATGGCGGATGCCAGCCCAACCGCCGCGCCGTGGTGGTAACGCCTCGCGCGTTTATGGTTGCTCCCCGGCCAGTGGTGGTAGTACCCCGTGCGCGCGTCTGCCCCTACGGTAGCGTCTGGCGCCACGGCCGCTGCCGCGTGACCTATTAAGAGCAGTCACGGCTTAAGAGCAGTCACGGCAAGACCCCGCTCACGCGGGGTTTTTGTTTGAGAGGTATAGCGCTGTCGCACTCGGACTGCGATGCTACGCCTTCAGTTTTCAAACAGCCAACGACCGTTGTGGAGCTGTCACTGCGAGCCACCGGGTCCCGCCTTCGGCGCGCCCGATGACAGGCTCCGCGAAGCAATCCATCGTCACCGCGAACCAGAAGCTGGATTGCTTCGTCGCTTCCGCTTTTCGCAATGACGTCAATGCCAGACACAGCTTCGCGGCCTCGCCGCGCATCCACGCGAGTTTTGCTGTCAACGTCGCGCCTTCGAAATCAGAGGGCACAGGGAATGCCGGGCGCCCGGTGCGCCCGCAGCCCGTGTGCAATGGTAGTAAGCACACGGTAGTCACCACGGTCACGCCGGAAATCACCCGGCATTCCCCGCGCAATGGTTTTAACGGCGTATATCGTGCTTTCCCCGGCGACGAATTCGTCTTGTCACCGTCGTCGGCGGATTAAAGGTTTTGCCGAGCCCGGTTGGGCTCGCAAAACCTCCGCCGACTTAACACCAGCAACGGGTGTCAGGACCACACGGCTTAACCGTCCGCGTCAGCGCCGTTCGTCAGCTCGCCGCAAATCGCTCACGAGGTTCAACTCGCCCTGCGATTGCCAATGCGCGCCCAACGCTGCCGCGTCCACCGCATCCCGCGCCCTACGTCCGTGACGATCGCGAAACGCCCCTCTGAGGGCGCGAGACGGCGAGGGTTCTAGAGTTGATTTGGGTAAAACGGGAAGCGGAATATTTTTGCAAATGGGACTGGACCGGTGGAAACAGCTTGATCTGTCTCAACAAATCGCGCTGTCCAAGCAAAGGCGGAGTGGCCCCAAACGGTCCGCGCAAGGCGCGATCCCATGAAAGGCTTCGGCGCCGCCCGCCGCCTCATTTGGCCGGCGAACGGCAGATCACGCTGCGCCGGGCGTCGAGGCGCACTCACCCCGCCCCAAACTCCTCCGCCAGCACAAAAGTCTCGCGCGTGCGCGTGACCTCGGGCCAGTCGCGGTTGAAATCGGCGACCAGCGACGCCAGCGCATCGCCGCTCGTGGCGCGATCGAGCGCGGCCTGGTCGGCGAATTCATACGTCGCCTGATGCAGCGAAGGATCGCTCACGCTCCAGAACCGCCACGCCTTCTTCACCCCGAACGCCTTCACGGCGTCGGGCAGATGCTCCCGGTGATACCAGTCGTCAAACGCCTTGCGTTTGGCTGGATCGGCGACAATGGCGCGGACGACGAAAAAGGCTGCAGGCATCGGCTCCTCCCGGTATGTTTCCCCTCATGTCTTGAAAAATTCGACCTGCAAGGGCCATCAAAACATAGCTCCGAATGTGTCATCATCCTTCTTGGTGGAATTGGAGTAGATCACTCGGTGATTTTCACAAATCCCTCTTGAACGAGCTGCGTCGTTCTTGCCATGGCGTCCGTGTTGACGTCGATTCCCGGAAGCAAGTCCTCGTTGCCCCACTTGTGGGCCTTCGCGGTGGCGCCGCACAACTCGACCTTCACACCACGTTTCATCAGATCGGCGACCAGATACTTGTATGGATTCCCGGTCGCAATATTTCGTTCGGCGTTGTAGGCACTGTCGTGCAAGGTCACGTGGCCGGCATTTGTGTGAAAGACTGCGATAACGTTGCCCTTTGCCTTCCAATCTGCGATGTCGCCTTCAATAAGCTGAAGGTGAAAAAGCGAAGCAGGCAAATCCCCTTCGAACTCCAAAGCTCCAATACTATACACGGATTTCACCTCCGCCAGCCGCACCGGTATATCGATGTGAAGCGGTTTTTCCGTAGCAGACATGTCATATTTCCTTTCGAATTAATGCTCATCGCGTCTCATTGCGCGCACCTCACGTCGGCAGGCCGACACCTGCGAAGGTGTCAAACTCCCTTGAAAACCAGGCGGGCGAAGAGCGCCGGGTCGATGACGAATTGACCCCACTTCGCGTCGAACGCCGCGGTCGGCTTGGCGGCGATGGTGTCGTCGAGCGAGCGGCCCTGCTGCTTGAGTTTCGCGACATTCTCGCGGATCGCGACGAGCATATCGCGATAGGCGGAAAGTTCCGCCTTGTTGCTCACCGGGTGGCCATGGCCGGTAATCACGATCGTTTTGTCAGTCACGGCGGCGATATTTGCCTCGGCCGCCTTGATCATCCTGTCGATATTCCCGCCGGTCGAGTAGTCGATAAATGGATAGATTCCGTTCCAGAAGGTGTCGCCGCAATGAAGAATATCCGCGTCAGGAATTGTAACCGAGATATCGCTGTCCGTGTGAGCGGGACCGTAGTGCTTGAGGGCAAGGTTCGAGCCGTTCAGGGTCAGAGCCTTCTCTGATGAGAACACTTCCGTCGGTACGGCTGCGAGTGCCGGCGAGGGGAAGTTGAAATCCCAGTCTTCGACTCTCTGCGCGGACAAGAGATGCTTGTGGGTGTTTTCGTGGGCGAGAATGGCTGCACCTTGCGCATTGAGCCACGCATTGCCGTCGGCATGATCGAAATGCCAGTGCGTGTTGATCAGGTGCTTGATCGGACCAGGGCTGAGGCTGTTGGCAGCTTCAAGGATTCGTGGTCGCGACGCGGTGATTCCTCCGTCGATGAACACCGTCCCATCGGCACCGGTCAAGACACCGATATTGCCGCCAGAGCCCTTGAGGACGCTGACGTTGCGGCGCAGCTTATGGATTTTTATCGGTGCCTTGGCGGCGTCGTCGCGAATCAGATCGACGATGTTGCGTGCCTCGGCGTAGGCTCGCGAGGGGCTTAGCCAGCATTCTTAGCTGCGAAGCCAGCCGCTACCACGCAGCAGATGCAGAAGCCGCGGCGTGACAACGTATGCTGATTGATAACAGACATGCCAAATCCCCCGGGAACGCTGGTTCGGTTTTATTCAGGCGAACGCCTCGCGCAGAAGATTTGCAGGCCGTCGAAAGGGAGGCTTCCAGAAACGATCTGGGGTTTAAGAATCGCACGACGATCTTGAGTGATCGTTGCCAGAGCGTCGTAGAGCCGGTTTACGACAGAACGATCTCGGAAGCTGCCCGTTTATATAATCCTGAGGCACACCAACACGCAGCATTATTGCGGTTGCGGTTGCTGTTTCAGTTGCAATAGCGCCGCACCATCGTCTCGATCGTCCTATGTGCCTCCTTCCCCGCACCGGCGAGGTGAAGAATGAGGCCGCCACTTCCGGCTATGACAACCCTTAGCGGAAGTGCTGCCTGCGGAGCTAACGATGCGCGTATTGCGCCACGACCGCATACCACAAGGCCATAGCTTCCGGCGATTTGGGGTTCCCGACCGGCAACTTACGCACAGCCTTCTGCACCATGATCAGCTTCGACTCGGGGTCGACGAAGAGACCCTGTCCATGAATACCCAAGAGAAGGAACATTCGCCGCTCTCCCGGCAATATCCAGACCTGATAGCCGTAACCCCAGGACTGGGCAATCGTGTTGCGTAGGTAACTATCCCGTGGCACCGTCGTCGCATCGAGAAGCCACTGCCGCGGAACAATCTGCTGGCCGTTCCAGGCACCGTCATTTGCCAACAGCAATCCCAGGCGTGCCCAGTCGCGTAGCGTGGCGACGAAGCAGCAGTAAGCCACTTCTTGCCCTGTTGGATCGATAGCCCAAGCGGCGTCGGACTCGGCACCGAGCTTTTGCCAAATCCGTGTCGCAAGATAGTCGGCAAGCGGCATGTGGACCGCACGGCTGACGACGAGGCCGAGCACCTCTGTCTCCGAACTGGCATAGGCAAAGCGTGTATTGGGCGGCGCGTCACGCGTGTTGATTTGGCGAAGCGCGGCAATCGCACCGACCGGGTTATGTCCCAGCAGCCCGGCATGCAACTTGATAATGTCGTCGTCTGGCTGATAGGTTTGTTCGCGAAAAGCGACGCCTGAAGACATGTGAAGCAGAGCACGCAGCGGCGTGGCCCCGTATTCCGTATCCGCCAATTCCGACACATAGGTTGCTGCCGTATCGTCGATGGAATGAATTGCGCCTTCGGACACAGCGATGCCAACCAGCAAGCCCGTAAGAGTTTTCGCCATCGACTGTGAGAGAAAGCGATCCTTGTCCGTTCGGGCATAGCGATAGTGCTCGAACAGGATCGTGTCACCGCGCGCGATTAGTAGGCCGGTCACGGGGTGCGTATCGAGATAGTCGCCAATCGCCTTCTGCCGCCCGTCGTAATGATAGACTGGTACGATTTCCTCGGCCGTGCGCTTCAAAACCGAAGGCGCCGCCGGTTTTGGAACGGTGCGCATCGGAGTCAGCTTGTCGTAGTGACTGTACATTCCAACCATGAAGTCCTGCCGGGAACCCGGTGGGTATTCAAAGGAGGGCACCGGATATCCCTTGGAGGCGCCATATGCCTCCGCCTCGGGACCCGTGTCGGAGAACACCGGACCCGATTCCGCGAAAGCAAGGCCTTCGAGAACGAGGATCGAAACGAACGCGAGCAGCAGAAGACGGATCATGGTGCCCCCCAGCGCAAAGGCATTCGGGAGTATCGGTACACGACCTTACCACCGATTAGAGCTCATGTCGGGTATTGGCAGATTTTGTTGCAAAAGGCCCAAAATGCCGGGCGACTAATTTTCCGCTAAAAGACCAAACAAGCGGCCATCGCCGGTCGGTGTAACGTCAGGCGCGTGCGAGGCTGACTGTGAGTTTACTACAGGATGAAGTAGTCCCTCACATCATTACGCTTCGCGACATCGAGAGCGACGGCTGGTGCCATGATCCAGCGCAGAGGGAGGTGCTGCGCCCCGTGTTGATGCGGCTGTGCGCCCTTTATCTGACGCGCCAGCCCTCGATACGCATCGACCCCGTGGCGCGTTTTCACCTCGGCAATGGCGCACGGCTCGAACGGATCAATTGGCTCGGCAACAACTCGCCGCGCGGCATCCGGGAATCCTTCGGCATCATGGTGAACTACCTCTACGACCGCGACACCATCGAGGACAACCACAAAGCCTTTGTACGCGGGACGATCGTGCGTTTCCAGGAGGTCGATGCCATTTTGAAAGGCGTGGCCGTGGATGAAGTCGATACTCGCCCCAACTCCGCCAAACGACGGTGAGCGGCCGAAATCGCCACCTCCACGGCTGACGCCGTTCGGCTGTATCCACGCCATCCGAACAACATGCCAGCCCTACGACGAAAGAGGATCATCATCATGATGAACAGACGTACGTTTTCGACCGCCCTGGTTGCCGGTGCCGCGGCATCGTTGATCTCCACCAAACCCACCACCGCTGCCAGCACCGCTCCGGTCAAGGCGCGCAACGTCGTGCTCGTGCACGGCCTGTTTGCCGACGGATCATGCTGGTCGGAGGTGATCGCGCGATTGCAGGCCGCAGGACTTAACGTCACTTCCGTGCAAAACCCGTTGACCACGCTGCCCGACGCAGTCGCTTCCGCAGAGCGCGTGCTGGCGCGGCAGGATGGTCCGACGGTCCTGGTCGGGCATTCCTTTTCCGGCATGATCGTCACCGAAGCCGGCGTGCATCCGAACGTTTCCGCGCTGGTCTATGTGGCAGCGCGCGCGCCAGATGCGGGCGAGGACTACACGGCCCTGGCGAAGACATATCCGACGCCGCCGGCGAGCGCGGGAATAGTGTTCGACGGCGATGAAGGACGTCTCTCCGAAGAGGCCTTCCTGCGTGATTTCGCGGGCGACCTGCCGGCAGCGAAGGCGAAGGTGCTCTACGCCGTGCAGGAGCCGTTCAACAAGGCTCTGCTCACCGGCAAGACCACGCACGCGGCCTGGCGATCGAAGCCGAGCTATTACGCCGTTTCGACAGAGGACCGCACGATCAACCCGGACCTCGAGCGCTTCATGGCCAAGCGGATGGGCGCAAAGACCATCGAGGTGAAGGCCAGCCATCTTTCGCTGATTTCTCATCCCGACGAAATCACGCGGCTGATCCTCCAAGCCGCGGGACAGCAAGCCTGACGAACCCAGCGCATGCACAGCACGATAGGAGCAAGGAGCCATGAAACGCTTTGGATCTGCCACCTGGAACGGCGGCCTGCGTGAAGGCAAGGGCTCGGTCTCGACCGAGAGCCGCGCGCTGGAAACCTATCCCTACACGTTCTTCAGCCGCTACGGTGAAAAGCCGGGCACCAATCCGGAGGAGCTGCTTGGGGCGGCTCACGCCGCCTGCTTCACCATGTCGTTCGTCAGACTACTCGGCATGGCGAACTTCGTGCCGGTGCAAGTCGACAGCAAATCGGAAGTCGTCATCGACAAAGACGGCGATGGCTTTTCCATCACCTCGGTCCATCTCACCGTCACCGCGAAGATACCCGGCATCGACGAGGCCGCGTTCCATTCAATCGCCGCAAAAGCAAAGGCCGGTTGCCCTGTCTCCAAACTGATGAAGGTCGAGATTGGCTTCGAAGCCAGACAGGCACAGATGTAGATTCAACGGCAGTCGATCAGCCTGGGGGTATGATGCCGATCCGCATTGGCATTCCGCTCAAAGCTCTCTGATCGGGTTGAAAAGCGCTGCGCAGCAGGTTTCGGGCTTCCGGGTGTCCGCGGTCAGCCGCCGCCTGTAACCAACGCTGCGCGACTGCACGGTCCATCAGCGGGTCGGAGACGGCGCTGCTTCGAGCGCTCGCAGCAAAAGTGGAGGCCGTTCTTTCTTCCGATCGCGCTTTAAATTCATTGTTTGGCACGCGATCGGGGCGGCTGATCGGCTTCCACTCAGCCTGATTGAGCGCCAGTGCGCCCAGCGCAAACATGGCGCCGACATGACCCTTGCTGGCGGCCTTCTCGAACAGCGCTGTTGCGGTGGATTGGTCGCGCGGCCCGCCGCGGCCGTTCACCATCATCTCGGCCAGCGCCGCTTCTGCGTCGGCCATGCCGAGTGCAGCGGCCCGTGCGATCCAGGCGCGACCTGCTTCGGCATCCGCCTCGACGCCACGCCCTTCGGCCAGCATCCGGCCGTACCAGTACTGCGCGTCCACCACGCCGTCCGCCGCGCGGCGGAGCCACTGCGCCGCCTTCCGGTCGTCGCGCTCCAGACCGGCACCCTCGAGCAGGCACAGGCCGTAATTAAACGCCGCGACCAAGTTTCCGGACGCGGCTGCCTGCTCGAGCCAGCGGCGCGCCTTTGCAAGGTCTTCCGGACGCCCGTCGCCGACACCCTTCAGGAGAAGATTGGCGAGGTCCACCCGTGCTTGCGGATCGCCGGCCTCGGCGGAGATACGAAGCCAGTGCGCCGCCTCTTTCGCATCGCGCGCCACCCCGGCCCCGGTCAGGTAGAGCAGGCCCAGCGCCCGCGCAGCGATGCAATGCCCGGTCTCTGCGGCGCGGCGAAACCAGATCGCCGCCTCCGCGTAGTTGGGTGGTAGTGCCCCGCCCTTGAGGTAAAGGTCGCCCAGTAGCGCCGCCGCGTCCGGATCGCCGGCCAGCGCTGCTTGGCGCAGCCATGATTCGCCTTCGGCCGGGTTCGGCTCGACCCCGAGCCCCCACATCAGCGCGCGTCCCCAACTCGCCTGGCCGGAGCGGTTGCCTTTGGCGGCCGCCTGCCGGTACAGCTGCGCGGCGGCTGCCTGGTCGCGCTCCATCCCCGCTCCGCGTTCGGTCAGGACACCGAGCAGATAGATCGCCGGTGCGAGCCCCGCCTGCGCGGCCCGGCGGAGATGTGCGGCGACCTCAAGCTTGCCTTCAGACCTCGTCCGGTTCGCGTTGCAAATTGAAAACGCTCTCCTCGTGGAACAAAGATCATTGTCATGTCCGAAGCTTCCGCAGTGAAATGCTGACCGGCAATAGCAAACTTTGTTGCAGCCTCGTTGAGGACGACTGCACAGGCGATCACGTCCCGGAGAACGAGCGCGTTCAGTTCGACAACTTCTGCAGCCGGATAATCAACCACGAAGAGGCCCATGCCGCGACCCGCCCATGCCGCACTGCCGACGCTCTTACCGCTCACAGGGTCCATATGAGGAAGCCGGGTCAGGTTCCCACCGTCCACCTGCATTCCAGCACGGAAAATGACCTCCTCATAGTAAGCCTGGGTCATCATCTGCATTGTGGTCACCTCAGTTGCAGCGTTTCCGCAACTAAGCGGGGAGCAAATACCTGTACGTAATGCGCTAACAGCGTTTCCGGATCATCACGACTGGGAGGTGTTGCGTTACAGCAGCAACAATACTCGGGTGTGTTGGGTACCCGGCAGTTCCGAGTCTGGCACCCGCGTCGCGAATGGACCCAAAGCGGAAGTCGGATTGGTCCTCCAAATGGTCGCGAAACGCGCTGATACCCGGTGACTGACCGCTGCTAATTTGATAACCTCCAATCAGACCCGGCTGGCAGGCGACCGAATGAATTCGGTCAATTGAAATGGCGCCAGTTCAGCACGCTTCTCGGCGGCGCGACCGCTTGGCCGGGCGCGCAGCAGCGGGCGATGCCGGTGGTCGGGTTCCTCAACAGCGCATCGTCGCAGGGGTATGCGCTTAAGCGGCCTTTCTCAGTTCCTATAATGGAGTGGGCCCATGCTGTTCGGTGCCTGTAATTGTCAGCCACGGTCGCCAATATCGCGACGTGGATTGCTCTGCGCCGGCGGCGCAGGCTTCGTGTCAGCGCTCATCGGCACGTTGGCCGGAAATGCGCGGACGGCGCGAGCTCAGGCGCTCGGGTCCAGGGTTCCGGAGGTCGACCGGGCTGCCGTTCGCATC
>NZ_JNIJ01000070.1 GCF_000701345.1 Bradyrhizobium sp. URHD0069
TGCGGTGACCCTGCGCGGTGCTCGGGCAGGTCTGGCGCAATGTGAACGCGCGAATGCATGCATCCACCTTGTTCTTCGCGACATCGATACCGACGACAACGAGATCGTTTTGTGCCATCATCCACTCCCTTCCTTGCTCGGTACGGGCTAAAAGCCCTTGCAACTGTTCGGGTTGAGGAAGACACCGGAGCTGTCCCTCGCTCTGACACAGGCTCTGTCACTTTTGGGGCGTAACGGGCTCAGTTCCAGCAACGGGCGGTTGATGGGCAACCGCCCGTTCGCACATTCTGCCAGACTTTCTGGACACAAGGGGCGTACGCGCGTCGTCACGAACGCGGGAGAGGATGCGGTGGACGCGGCAGCGTCGGCGCGCAAGGTAATCGCAGGGTGGGCTTATCCCATGAGCGATGGACCGGCGCACAGGACGAACGACGCCTTGCCCGGCGAAGCCTTTTGGCGAAGACGGGTTGCTGCGTACGGCAAAACCGTGTGGTCCCGACACCCGTTGCTGGTGTCAAGCTGTCGGTGGCGAGATCGATCCAACCGGATCATTTCAGCCTCAAGCCGGCAGCGACGGTGACAAGACGAATTCGTCGCCGGGGAGAGCACGGCATAAGCCGTAAAGCCATTGCGCCGGGAATGCCGGATTGCCTCCGCTGAACCTGTATGCTCGTGTGCGTTTTTCCTTTGTGCATTTTGCACACGAGACCGCGGGTGCAGCGCGCACCCGGCATTCCCTGCTCCCTCTTTTCTCGAGGGACAACGACACGCAAAGCTCGGGCAGAATTGCGCCGCGAGAATGCGGACGCACATCTGCTGTTTGAAATTTGAATCGGAATGTAACCACGTCATTGCGAGGAGCGAAGCGGCGAAGCAATCCAGCTTACTTGTTTCGGCGAAGCTGGATTGCTTCGCGGAGCCTGTCATCGGGCGCGCGTACGCGCGACCCGTTGGCTCGCAATGACGTTGATAGGCTAGTCCGCATCGGAAAATAGGTTTCGTCGTCCCGGACAAGCGAGCACAGCGAGCGCTGATCCGGGACCCATACGCCGCCGCGGTCATTATTGAGCGCGCTGGTGGACGGCTTTCTCTCGACAACCCGGGCCGGTGATTATGGGGCCCGGCTCAAGGCCGGGACGACAAGTCGAGAGGGTTGAGAATGCCGATGGTGAACCGACTAAGTACCATGCCCCATCATCTGCCGCTCCCGCGCGTAGCGCACCAGCGCCACATAGCGATAGATGCCGTGCACGAACTTGCCATAAGGCATGGTGATGAACAGCGAGAACACCACGCCGAGATGCAGCGCCAGCAGCGGCCCCATTGCAGCCGTGTCGCGCCATAGCAGGAGCGCCATGCCGGTAAGGCTGGTCAAAAACAGCATGACGATGAACGCGACATCCATGCCGGTGCGCGTCTGGTCGACCAGATCAGGATCGCGCTTCCATCGTTCGGCCAGGAGGCCCGCAGGTCCGATCAGCAGGCCAATTCCGCCAAGCGTGCCGAGCACTACCGGCAGGTCCCACCAGGGGTAGGGCGCCTCGCGCGCGATCAGGTAGTGATACAGCGTCGCCACCGTGGTCGAGGCGAAACACAGAATGAAGCCGTAGAATGTGAAGTGGTGATAGATTTTGCGGCGATCGTTCGGCCGCTCGTCCTCGTTGACGCAGCCGACGCCGCCGCCGTCGAGATAGCGCAGCTGGCCTGCGTCCTTCATCGCCTGCCAAAGCGAGTTGGGCCCGGCCAGCGTGCCGATCGGCTCGCCGATGTCGCGCCAGAACGCGCGGACCCCCATCGCCAGCGCGACGATCGCGTAGAGGAAGGCCGCGCCGAACAGCGCCGCCATGGCATTGTGCGGCATCAATTTGTAAAACGACCCCGGCCCGGTGTGGACGCCGAACAGCACCTGACGATCGTTGAACGCGGCAAACCCGAAAATAAACGCCGCGACGCTCAGCGCGAGGACGATGCTGACGACAAGTCCATTGCGGGCGAACACGCCCGAGAAGACGCGCGGCCAGGTGTAGGCGGCGTAGGAGTCGGCGCGCGCGATGGCCAACGTCTTCGGGACGTTGACGTTGAATTCATGCGGCGGCGAGAACTGGCAGTCGGTGTAGCAGGCGCCGCAGGAATGGCAGAGATTGGCGAGATAATTGAGGTCGCCGTCGGAAAACGAGCGCCGCATTTCCATTGCCGGAAAGACCGCGCAGAGGCCTTCGCAATAGCGGCACGAATTGCAGACCGTCATCAGCCGGTCAGCCTCCTCGAGGATTCTAGTTCCGTGCATGTTGCGCCGCTTCCCGTCCCGCGATCCGTCCGAACACGCTGCCGATGGTCATGCCGATGCCGGCCGCGTAGCCTTTGCCGAGCACATTGCCCGCCATGATCTCGCCGGCGGCGAACATGTTGACGGCGGCATTGCCGTCCTTCATCAGCATGCGCGCCTGTCTGTTCACGCGGGTGCCGAGATAAGTGAAGGTGATGCCGGGACGCACCGGGTAGGCATAGTAAGGTGGCGTCTCGATCCGCCGCGCCCAATGTGTCTTCGGCGGCGTCAATCCTTCGGTTCTGCAATCATCGAGCACGGTGTGATCGAAGGTGCCGGGGCGCACCGCGGCGTTGAAATCGCCGATGGTCTTTTCCAGCGCGGCCGGATCGAGATCGAATTTGGAAGCGAGCTCTGCGATCGAGCCGGCGGCGATCGGCGGAAACAGCGACGGCATGAAGCTGTTCAATACAGTCGAATCAAAGATGATGTAGGCGATCTGGTCCGGTTGCGCGGCGACCAGGCGCCCCCAGATCGCATAGCGCTTCGGCCAGATGTCCTCGCCCTCGTCGTAGAAGCGCGCCGCCTGCGTGTTGACGACAACGCCGAACACCACGCAATCGAGCCGGGTGATGATGCCGCCGTCGAATTTCGGCGCCCGCGCATCGATCGCGACCGCATGACACTGCGTGGGATCGCCGACCTCCTGCACGCCTTTACCCAACAGCATCCTGAGAATGGAGCCGCGATTATAGGGCGTGCCGCGGATCAGGAAATTATCGGCGGCCTCGCCCCAATACTGCTTCAACCAATCGATATTGGCTTCAAAGCCGCCGGCGGCGGCAACCAGCGTCGAGGCGGTGACGTTTACGCGGCCATCGGTCCGCCTTAGGTCAGCGGAGAGAAACATGCCGTCGTCGATCTCCAGATCGAGGACTTCGGCGTCGTAGATAATCTCGACCCCAAGCTGCTCGGCGGTGAGATAGAGCGCATTCAGCATCGCCCTGCCGCCGCCGAGAAAGAACGAGTTGGTCCGGCCCAGGCTTAGCGTGCCGCCCAGCGACGGCTGCCAGCGCACCCCCTGCTCGACGATCCAGTTCAGAATGTCCTTGGACTCCCGGATCATGAAGCGCGCGAGTTCTTCGTCGGTCTGCCCGCCGGTAACGCGCAGCAGGTCTTCCCAGAATTCCTGTTCGGTATAGGGGCCGGTGAGAATGTCTGTCGCCGCGTCGTGGGCGCAGCGCATATTGCGGGTATGGCGGGTGTTGCCACCGCGATAAAATTTCGGGGCGCCTTCCAATACCAATACCGATGCGCCGGCCCGCCGCGCGCTGATCGCGGCGCACAGCGCGGCATTGCCGCCGCCGATCACCAGCACGTCGAATTTACGAGTCAAATCGACCATGCGCTGTTGTTATCTTTGTTTGCATGGAAATCAAACCGGCGCCGGCAGGGCGACTGCCGGCACCAGGATTTACGCGGCAAACGCTTCGCGCGCCGCCACCGCCTTGCCGCGGTAGATAGCAAGCGCGGCGATGATGCCGCTTGCAGCAGCGCACATCAGCCAGAAGCCGGGGGACGCCTTGTCGCCGGTCATTTCGATCAGCTTTGTTGCCGCAAACGGCGTGAATGTGCCGAACAGCGCCGCGGCGAGAGCGAATGCCAGCGAGAAGCAGGTGGTGCGGACATGCGCCGGCACGATTTCTACCAACGCCCCCAGCATGGCGCCGCTGTAAACGCCGAAATAGAACGAAAACATCAATTCGACGGCAAGCATTTTGCCGAAAGTCGGGCCGGCCGTGAGCCAGCGGAGCGCCGGATATGCGGTCAAGAACGACAGTCCTGCAATCGTCAGCAGCACAGGCTTTCGCCCAACCCGATCGGACACTGCGCCCCCGACCGGATTCCAGATAAAGTTGGTAACGGCAACCATGAGGGTGACCAGCAGGCTGTCGGCGGTCGAGAGTTTCAGGACGTTCTTGCCGAAGGTCGGCGTATAGACCGTGACAAAATAGAAGGTCACGGTGGTCATTGCCGCCAGCATCATTCCAAGAAGGACGATGCGCCAATTCGCCGCCGCAGAAGCAAATACTTCCGCTGCGGTCGGATGTTTCTTCATGGCGAGAAATACCGGCGTTTCTTCCAGCGTTCGGCGCAGCACGAAAATGAAGGGAATGATAAGGCAGCCGATGAGGAACGGAATTCGCCAGCCCCATGCGGAGACCGTGGCTGCCGGCATCATCTCACTTAGGCCAAAGCCGGTGATGGCCGCGACGAAAATGGCGACCTGCTGGCTTGAGGACTGAAACGAGGTGTAGAAGCCCCTGTGGCCGGGGGTGGAAATCTCTGAGAGATAGACTGAGACGCCGCCCAGTTCGACGCCGGCGGAAAATCCCTGCAGCAGCCGGCCGATCAGGACGATGACCGGCGCGGCGACGCCGATCGTGGCATAGGTCGGGCAGATCGCGATAACCACGGTCCCGACTGCCATGATTGCGAGGGTGACGATCAGTCCCAGCCGGCGGCCGATCCGGTCGATATAGGCGCCGAGCACGATAGCGCCGACCGGGCGCATCAACGCGCCGAGCCAGAATACGCCAAAGGTATTCAGTAAGGCCGCCGTTTCGTTCTCGGAAGGAAAGAACGCCTTGGCAATAGCGCTCGCGTAAAAACCGAACAGAAAGAAATCGAACTGCTCGAGGAAGTTGCCGCTGGTCGCGCGCAGGATGGCGCCAACGCGCGATTTGATCTGTGGTGACTGTGATGCGGATGTTTCCGGCACGGCGAGCTTTCCCCGGTTCGAAGTAGCCGGTGCGGAAAGGCTTCTCGCCAGCCGACAACTCTGCTTCATGCGGCAATCTGCCACACCTGCGCGGCGCGACCAACCGGAAAGGCGCTCAATGGAGCGTGATATCGCCCCCCGCTGGGTTGTTTTTCAGGTTTTGTTCTGCACGGAGGCGATCAGCCATTGCCGAAACGCCGACAGCTTGGGTGTTTCGGCCTTCGCTTCGGGCGAGACAAGGTAGAAGCCGGCATCCGCCGGCAGCGCGATCTTGAACGGGACGACAAGGCGTCCCTTGGCGATGTCGGCCTCGACATAGGATGTCCGGCCCATGGCCACGCCGATCCCGTCGATCGCCGCCTGCACGGTCATGAACATCAGATCGAAGCTCAATCCCGGCTGCTTTGAGATATTCGCCGGCAGCCCCGCGGCGGTGAGCCATAGCCGCCAGTCGTCGTCATAGCCTCCGCTGCTGTGCAGCAGCGTATGGTGGGCCAGATCCTCCGGGCAGCGCAGCGGCTTGTCACCCGTGAGCAGCGCCGGACTGCACACCGGAAACAGTTCGTCGGCCATCAGCCAGTCGGCGCGCAGGCCCGGCCATTGGCCGCGGCCATAGCGGATCGCGGCATCGACGTCGCCGCTCTTGAAGTCGACCAAACTGGCCGACGTGGTGATGCGGACGTCGATGCCGGGATGCGCCTCCTGGAACGCGGAAAGCCGCGGCAGCAGCCACTTCGCGGCCAGCGATGCCAGCGTAGAGACGGTGAGCACATGGTCATTGTCCTTGCGCAGTATCCGGTCGGTTGCCAGCCGCAAATCGTTGAACGCCGCGCGGACGCCGGGCAGGTACTCCCTGGCCTCCGGCGTCAGCGCCAGCGCGCGGTTCTGCCGGATGAACAGGCGGATGCCGAGCTCCTGCTCCAGCCGGCGGATCTGATGGCTGATCGCGGTCTGCGTGACGTTCAGCTCTGACGCAGCGTTGGTGAAGCTCAAATGCCGGGCGGCGGCCTCGAACGCACGCAATCCATTAAGCGATGGCAGCCTGGCGGTCATTTCAGACCATCTTATACATGAGTTTATATCATCCGAAGCGGTACAAAGTGTCGTTTGTCGAAAGCTCGGATCGAACCGATATTAAGGGCAACAGATTAGATTGAGGAGATTGAGATGTCCAGTTTCACACATGAATCAATGATAAATCATCATGGTTCCGGGTTCTTCGCCCGGCTCGTTGAAACCCTCCATGTCTGGCGGGAGCGTCAGGTTCAACGGCGTCAGCTAGCCCAGTTGACCGAGCGGGACCTGCACGACGTCGGGCTTTCCTGGAGCGACATCGCCTACGAAGCCGAAAAGCCGTTCTGGCGGGCTTAAGCAGCAGCCACGCCGGCGTCGCCTCCGAAGAGGGATGCCGGCAGCGACTTTTTGGACCAACGGGAGCCCCTGATGATTGCGCTTCGTTTCGGTGACCTTCAGCAGCATTCCGATGTGCTGTGGCTGCGCGGCGGCGGATCGGTGACGGTACGTTTTATCGAGCCGCGCGACGCGCAGGTGTTGCAGGGTTACTTCCGCTCGCTCTCGGTCCACTCCCGCTATAACCGCTTCCTTGGCGCCATGAGCGAGCTTCCGCAAACGGAGCTCGATCGTTTCATCCATGTCGGCGAAGGTGGCCGGTTCAGCGTGATCGCCACCGTGACGGTCAACGGCGTCGAGACCATTGTCGGCGAAGCCCGCTATGCGTTCGACACCGACACGGCAAGCTTCGAGGTCGCCTTGTCGATCGACGACCGCTGGCAGGGCCGGGGCATCGGTTCGGCGTTGCTGCGAAATCTGGAATGTCGCGCGGCTGCGTTCGGCGCCAAACGCCTGTTCGGCGATACGTTGCGCTCCAACGACGTCATGATCGGCCTTGCACGCAAGTCCGATTTTGCTTTCACGAATAGCCCCGGCGACTGGAAGCTGGTGCGCTTCGAAAAGCACATCGACCTGGTGCCGCAGGAAATTCCCTGCGCGAGCTGGCAGCTTGCGGCCCAGCAGACGGTGCATCAAGCTTCCGCTTAAAACATCGGAGCGTTTTTTGACCACGGCGTCTTTCCTCATCCTGAGGCGCGGGGTCCTCGGCGCGTCTCGAAGGATGAGGTGGACACTGCGGCCTGATGGTTGGAGACGCGCGTGCCGCGCTCCTCACCATCAGGAGTGAATTCCGGCGAAACTTGTGCACCGAAGCCAGCGCGCCGGTCGGGAGCTAAAACTTCTCGACCCAAGGTCGCAATTCCATTTCCGAGGTCCAGGCACTGCGCGGCTGCTGCAACACGCTCCAGTAACTCAAGGCGATGGCGTCGGGATCGAGCATCGAATCAGGCCTGTCGGCAGGCTCGGTACGCGCCGGGCTGCGAATGCCGCCGTCGATGACGAAATGCGCGACGTGAATGCCCTGCGGCGATAGTTCGCGCGCAAGGCTCTGGGCGAGGCCGCGCAACGCGAACTTGCCCATCGCGAACGGCGCCGATTGCGGATAGCCCTTGATGCTCGCGGAAGCGCCGGTGAACAGGATCGCGCCGTGCTTGTTGGGCAGCATGCGCGTCGCCGCCTGCTGGGCCACCAAAAAACCGCCATACGCGCTGACCGCAATCGCCTGCGCGACCTCCGCGGGCACCAGATCGACGAAGGCGCCGCGTGCCCGCGTACTGGCGTTGTAGACGACCAGGTCGGGCACCCCGATCTCGCGCTCGACCAGCCCGAACAGCCGTTCGACCTCGTCGGGCTCGGTGGCATCGCAGGCAAAGGCGCTTGCGCCGGTTTCGGTGCAGAGCGCGCCGAGCTTTTCGATTTGGCGTGCGGCGAGCGCGACACGGATGCCTTCGCGCGAAAACAGCCGCGCGAGCGATGCGCTGAGGCCTTCGCCGGCACCGACAATCAGGGCGATCTTGTACTTCGGCGTTTCCATGGGCGTTTCCCTTTCCTTTGATGTATATCATCAAATGCGGCAGGTCGGTGATGGCAGCAAGGTCACCATTGGATGATCGCAACAAGGGGCGGAACGAACAAGGGTTGCAAGATGCACCGATTGGCAGAGCAGAGCGATGTGACAGTGCCCGCTGGGCAGCCGGGATTGCTCGCGCCTGATACATCCGGAATGAATTTCTACCGCGCTGATCCGGCGCTGACCGATCTGCTTCGCATCCATTTGCCCGATGCTTTGTTTCGACATATCGAGCCGCATCTCGACCGGCTGGGCGCGCTCGCCGGCGGTCACCTCGACGAATGCGCGCGCCTTGCCGACCGCCACGTGCCGATGCTGCACCAGCGCGACCGCTTCGGCCGCGACATCCAGTGGATCGAGTATCACCCGGCCTATCGCGAGCTGGAGCGCGCCGCGTTCGGCGAATTCGGAATTCACGCGATGTCGCTTCGCAAGGGCATTCTGGGCTGGCCGCAGCCCTATCCGGTGGTAGCGAAGCACGCCTTCACCTTTTTGTTCAATCAGGCCGAGTTCGGTCTGGGTTGTCCGATCAATGTCACCGATGGCTGCGCCAAGCTGCTGGCAAAATTCGGCAGCGAGGCGTTGAAGGCCAGATATCTCGACGGGCTGACCCAGACCGACATGAGCAAGCTCACCCAGGGCGGCCAGTTCATGACGGAGAAAGAAGGCGGCTCGGACGTCGGCAAGCTTACCACCACGGCGGTGCAGGAAGGCGATCACTGGCGGCTGTCGGGCGAGAAGTGGTTTTGCTCCAATGCCGACGCTGAAGTCGTGATGCTGCTGGCGCGGCCGCAGGGCGCGGTCGGCGGCACCCGCGGCGTCGGCTTGTTTTTGATGCCGCGGCGGCTCGACGACGGTTCGCCCAATCACTATCGGATCGTTCGGCTGAAGGACAAGCTCGGCACCCGCTCGATGGCGTCGGGCGAGATCAAGCTGGAAGGCGCGATCGCCTATGCGGTCGGAAAGCTCGACCGCGGCTTCGTGCAGATGGCCGAAATGGTCAATTCGTCGCGGCTCTCCAACGGCGTCAAATCTACCGCGCTGATGCGCCGCGCGCATCATGATGCGATGACGGTGGCGCAAAATCGCGTGGTGTTCGGCCAGCGCATCATCGATTTGCCGTTGGCGCGGCGGCAATTGATGAAGATCATGCTGGCAACCGAGCAGGCGCTGTCGATGAGTTTTTTGACCGCCGACGCGCTCGATCGCGCCGAGGCCGGCAGCCAGGACGCCGCGGCGTTATTGCGCATTCTGACGCCGACGCTGAAATTCCGCGCCACGCGCGATGCACGCAAGGTCTGCGGCGACGCGCTGGAGATGCGCGGCGGCATCGGTTACATCGAGGAATTCGCGACCGCCCGGCTATTGCGCGACGCGCATCTCGGCTCGATCTGGGAAGGCACCGGCAACATCGTCGCGCTGGATGCGCTGAGGCGGGCGGTCGGCCGCCATGGCGCCGATGCGGCGCTGGCAGCCGACCTGCACGCTCGGCTCGACGACGGCGCCAACGTGCCGCAAGCCTGGCGCGGCCGCTTGCGCGATCTCACCGACCGCGCGCTCGGTTTCGCCCGCGAGGTAGCGGCGCGCACCGACAACGAAGCGGAGGCGCGCCGCGCCACCAGCCTGCTTTATCATGTGGCGAGCGCGGTGACGCTGGCATGGGAGGGCGGACGCATTCACGAAATGCGCGGCGATGCGCGGAGGCTCTTGCTGTCGCGCATGGTGATCGATCACCGGGTCTCGGCGCACGATCCGTTCCGGCTCACGGAAAATGCGGCACAGCGCGCGATCACGGGTCATCTGCTCGACGAGCACGCCGTCGGCATGGCCGAGGTTGGCGAATTGCTTTCGGCAGCGTAGGTTATCGGCGAAACCACGTCGGTTCAAAAAAGCAGAATGAGGGGGGAGTATCGATGAAGGCCGCCGTCCTGCATGAAGTCAACAAGCCGCTGGTGATCGAGGACGTCAGCCTGCAAAAGCCCGGCCCGCGCGAGGTTCTGATCCGCACCACCGTCGCCGGGCTCTGTCACTCCGACCTGCATTTCATGGAAGGGCTCTATCCGCATCCATTGCCGGCGGTGCTCGGCCACGAGTCGGCCGGCGTCGTCGAGCAGGTTGGCTCCGACGTGACCTATGTAAAACCCGGCGATCATGTCGTGACTTGTCTGTCGGTGTTCTGCGGCACCTGCGACAATTGTTCGACGGGACGGCCGGTGCTTGCACCGACACCACGGTGAAAATGCTGCCGGGCGCGTCCAACCGTATGTCGTGGGCACGCTCGGAAAAGCTCAACCAGTTTCTCAATCTATCGTCGTTCGCCGAGCAGATGCTGGTGCACGAAAATGCCATCGTCAAAATCCGCAAGGACATGCCGCTTGAACTGGCGGCGCTGATCGGCTGCGGTGTCATCACCGGCTATGGCGCCGTGGTGAACACCGCGAAGGTCGCGCCCGGCGAAACCGTGGTGGTGATAGGCTGCGGCGGCGTCGGCATGGCCGCGATCAACGGCGCGCAGATCGCCGGCGCCGGCCGCATCATCGCGGTCGATACCAATCCGGCCAAGCTTCAATTGGCGACCAAACTCGGCGCAACCGATATCGTCGATCCCCGGAATGGCGACGTGGTGCAGCAGGTGCGCGATCTCACCAATGGCGGCGTGCATCATTCGTTCGAAGTGCTGGGCCGCAAGGAGACCGCGGAACAGGCGTTTGCGATGCTGGCGCCCGGCGGCACCGCGACCATCGTCGGCATGATCCCGTTCGGCCAGAAGATCGAGCTGCACGGCTTTGACTTCCTGCGCGAACGCAAGATCCAGGGCTCCTCGATGGGCTCGAACCATTTTCGCGTCGACATGCCGCGCCTCGTCGAATTTTACATGCGCGGCAGGCTGCATCTGGAAGACTGGATCTCGGCGAAGCTGAAGCTGTCGGAGATCAATGAAGGCTTCGCCGCGATGAAGGCCGGCAAGACCGTGCGCAGCGTGATTGTGTTTGATGCGTGAATTCGGGTCGTCCCGGCCAAACCAACGGGTCGCGCGAATGCGCTCCCGATGACAGGCTCCGCGCGAGCCGGCACCCATACGCCGTGCCATCTCGTTAGGCACCGTGTTAGACATCGTCGGCGTCACAACTAGAGCCGGTGGTTATGGGTCCCGGCGTTCTCCGGGACGTCCAGTTGGAGACGCGAACGTCACCGCGAAACATGCGCCGACACCGCAAGCCAGCGGCCGTTCTGCCGAGCCCAGCAATCGGTGTAGCGGCCTGAACCGAGCGTCCCGTCCGGCATCGTGTAGCTGGTGCGGGCATGGATGATCGCGAAATCGCCCATCAGGCGTATCTTGACATCATGCGCCTCGAGATTCTTGATAGTCACCGGCACCGCGGTCTGCTTGAGAAATCCGGCGCGATCGACCAGCGACTTGTCCGGATTGGAACAATAGAAGTCGGCGGCGAGAATTTCGTCGAAGCGATTGACGTCGGAATTCTGGACGGAATTGATGTAATCGCGATTAAGACTCGTCAGCTCGTCGACGTCCTTCTCATGATATTTCCTCCCGTCTTCACCCTCATGGTGAGGAGGCGCGAATGCGCCGTCTCGAACCATAAGGCCACGAACCATAAGGCGACATTGTCTCATCCTTCGAGACGCGGCCAAGTGGCCGATCCTCAGGAGGAGAAAGTTTCAGTCATCAAACATCGGCGGCGGAACGAAACCACCGAATTCGCGCTCGATCAGTTCGGCCAATTTCAAGGGCGTGCGATCTTCCAGCCACGGGCCGACGATCTGCACGCCGACCGGCAAGCCGTCCCTTGAAAGGCCGATCGGGATCGCCGTCGCCGGCAGGCCGGGCAGCGTAGCAATGCCGGGCCACGCCAGCTGATCGGGATAGACGTAATCCTTGCCGTCGATATTGATCCGGCGCGTTTCCTGGTTCTGCGAATGATCGTGCGGATAGGCCGGCGTCGGCATAATCGGGCAGATCACCGCGTCGATGCTTTTGAACAGCTCGCGCCACTGCGCACGCAGGTGACCGCGGGCGCCTTCGTCGAGCAGCCAGGCGCGATGACTGAGGAGCATGCCGCGCAGACGTTCGGCGGCCAGGCTCTTGTTGTCGGGCGACAGCTTTGCGGCGGCGGCCTGCGCGCCTGCGATGGCCTCCGGTGGAAAGAACGCGCCGACAAACGACATCAGCATCCGCATGTACAGCCGCGATGACTCCGCGAAATCAGGCCATAGCGGGCTTTGTCGCTTGACGTTCACGCCGGCCTTGGCAAGGCTGCCCGCCAGCTTCTCGATTGCTTCGCGCACATCCTTGTTCGTCGGCAGTATCGGATCGCTGTCGATCACCAGGACGCGAAAACTCCTGAGCTCATTGTGACGCGGCGGCGGCAGCGCCAGTCTATAACCGACGCCGGCTTCCAGCGGATCGGGGCCCGCGATCACGTCGAGCAGCAATGAGAGATCGGCAGCCGAGCGCGCCATCGGGCCGATCACGGCCATATCGCGATCGAGCGGTATGGCGGGAAATGGCGGCGGCGTATGGCCGCGCGCGGGCGCCAGCGCGAAGGTTGGCTTATGGCCATAGACGCCGCAATCAAACGCGGGCACGCGCAGCGAGCCGCCGATGTCGGAGCCGAGCGATATCGGCCCGTAACCCGCCGCGAGCGCCGCCGCGGATCCGCCGGAGGAGCCGCCGGGCGTGCGGCCGAGATCGAACGGATTGTTGGTGGTGCCGTAGATCTCGTTGTAGCTCTGCCAGTCGCCGAGTCCGACCGGCACGTTGGTCTTGCCGAGGATGACGCCGCCCGCTGCCTTGACGCGGGAAATCGCCAGCGCGTCTTCCGGCGGCACAAAATCCTTCTGCGGCGGAAAGCCCCAGGTCGTGGGCAGTCCTGCGATGTTGTAGGATTCCTTCACCGTCAGGGGAAGGCCGAGCAGCGGCTTTGTCTCGCCGCGCGCGAGCGCAGCGTCGGCGGCGCGGGCGGCTTCCAGGGCGCGCGCAAAATCACGCACGCAAATCGCGTTGATTTTGCCGTCGTGACGCTCGATGCGCGAGATTGCGTCCTGCGTCAGCTCGACTGCGGAGACTTTTTTCGTCGCAAGAGCCGCCGACAGTTCGGTTGCGGTTTTGAAGCTCCATTCCGATTTGGCCAAGGCGTTTCTCTCCTGCGTTCACAGGCTTTTCTGCGCGACATGATGGCCCATCCGAGCGACGGCCGCTAGGCTACTAGACCGCTATTGCTGCCGGAGTAGGAGGAGCCACGATCAGTTAGTGGAACACTTTCGCGGTGGTTCCATATTGCAAACGATAGGTCATCGGAGTCCTTGTCAGCTGGACAACGAAGCGGTTCCAAGGCCGGCGCTATTCCACAGACAAGTTCAGACTTCACAAATGCAAAAGTTGGAACGGCTCTACGCCGCTCCGATGAGAATGCCGACCGCGAGCACGATGGCGCCGCCGAGCACGATCTGAAACACCGCATGCAGGAACGGCGTGTCCATATATCGTGCGCGGATATAGGCAATGGCCCATAGCTCGAAGAACACGACGATGCCTGCGATTGCGGTCGCGATCCAGAACGCGTTGGGCCATGTGTCGGGAACGAGATAGGGCATGGTGTGGCCGACACCACCGAGCGTCGTCATTAGGCCGCAGGTCAACCCGCGCAGCCAGGGCGAACCGCGCCCCGTCAGCGATCCATCGTCGGACAACGCCTCTGCGAAGCCCATGCTGATGCCGGCGCCGATCGAGGCGGCAAGTCCGACCAGGAAGGTCTGCCAGTTCTGATGCGTCGCAAATGCCGCGGCGAACAGCGGCGCGAGCGTCGACACCGATCCGTCCATCAATCCGGCGAGACCGGGCTGCACATATTGCAGAACGAACACGCGCCGGCGCGTTCTGTCCTCTTCCGCGCGCACGTCAGGGCTGAGGAACTGGTTGGTCAGCCTTTGCGCAATTTTTTCGTGGCCTTTTTCCGCCTCCGCGAGATCGCCGAGCAGTCTGCGGACGCCGACATCCTGGGTTTGCTCGGCGGCCTTGATGTAGAACCGCTCGGCTTCGAATTCCATCGTCCCGGCTTCCTTGCGGATGGCATCGAGCGACAGGTTCTTGGTCAGCCAGATCGGACGGCGGCGCAAAAATCCTCGGACATTGTCTCTGCGAATGGGCGGAAGGTTTGTGCCGAAGCGCTGCTCGTACATTTCCAGCAGCATGTGGCGATGGCCTTTTTCCTCCTCGGCCATTTCCTCGAATAACTTGGCCGATTCCGGATAGCGCTCTGCGAGATCTTCCGCGAACGTCATGTAGATGCGGCTGTCTTCCTCTTCCGCAGAGATCGCCACCGCCAGGACTTCGCGCTCGGTCAAATCGGCGAAATTCTTCACAACGAACGCCTTTTCCACAATTTAGAATGATTCTAAATCGTTATAAACGGGCGTTGTTGGGACGTCAATCAATCAGGCGCGAGCGCGCGCGGCCTGCAGGAACGCAAGCAGCAGCCGGCTCACCTCCTTGGGCTGCTCCTGCTGTACCCAGTGGCCGGCGCCGTCGACGAGATGGCAGCCGATCATCTTCGTGCAGGCGGTAGTCTGCATCGCTTCGAACACGCCGGGCCGCTGATAGGTGCCCCAGTCCTGTTTGCCGGCGATGAAGCATGAGGGCACGTCGATGGTTCGCCCCGAATAGGTCTGAAGTTCGGAGGTGAATGCGCCCGAGGTGCCGCAGCGATACCATTGCAAGCCGCCCTGGAATCCGGTGCGGGCATATTCAGCGCTGTAGAAGGCGAGTTCGCTGTCCGGCAGCCACTGGTTCGCAGCGATCGCCTCCGCCGAGGGCATTTCCTCGGCGACGGTCTCGGCCATGTTCTTGGCAAGGTCCATCACGTAGTAGGTCGGCAGCTTTGCAAGCTCGCTCGCGGTCCACGACTTCAACGGATAGGGCTTGTTGTCTTTCCAGTCCGCACTCTTGTGATGGTAGTAGGCGCGCAGGAAATTATGCACGCCTTGCGGCGCATGGTGCATGTCCACGTTGGCTTCGCGTGTTGAGTAGTACCATTGGTAATGCTTGCGGGGCCGCGGCAGCGCCGCAAGTTCGCGATGCACGGGATCGTCCGGCTTCGGCGTCGGTGGCGCATCAGCGGTATTGAACGGCAGCGGCGGCGGGCCTGCGAACGGCGCGCTCATCAGCGCGACCGATCGAAACACGTCCGGCCGCACCAGCGCGCACCATGCGGCGACCGAGGAGCCGAAATCATGTCCGACCACCGCATCGACCGAACGATAGCCGAACGCCGACACCAGGCCCAGCGCGTCACGCACCAGATTGAGCAGCCGGAACGAGGCGAGATCGCCGTCATAGTTGCCGTCCCAGCCGGTGGTGCGGCCATAGCCGCGCTGGTCCGGCGCGATCACGTGATACCCGGCTTCCGCCAGCGCCGGCATCACCTTGCGCCAGCTATAGGCCAATTCAGGAAAGCCGTGCAGCAGCAGCACGCAGGGCCGGGCTTTAGCCTCATATCCAGCCTCGAGCACGTGCATGCGCAGGCCGTTGATGCCTTCCACGAAACGCGAGCGGATGCCGGAGGGAAGAGGGATGGCGGGGAGATTGCTGGTTGTGTTCATAAGCCGCGCGCTCCGGTCCTCATGGTGAGGAGGCGCGGTAGCGCCGTCTCGAACCATGAGTGGGTGTATCGCTCATCCTTCGAGACGCGCGCAAGGGCGCGCTCCTCAGGATGAGGACTTCAAAATCCATCGTCGTCCCGGCCTTGAGCCGGGACCCATAACCACAAATGCTCGTGGTTGTGCCGACCTGATGCTCCATCTTGTTTCTAAAATCCAAATCGGTGGTTGATGGGGTGGACGGCCCCCTACGGCATCAGTGTGCCAGAATGAGGTTGTTGCAAATCTCAGACAAGGGAGCCGTCCGTGGACCAGATTATCCGCATTGGAATGGATACGTCGAAGCATATTTTTCAGCTGCATGGGGTCGATGCCGCGGAGCGGCCGGGGTTGCGCAAGCGGCTTCGGCGCAACGAGGTGTTGGTGTTTTTTGCCAAGCTGCCGCCGACGGTGATTGGAATGGAGGCGTGCGGCGCAGCGCATGACTGGGCGCGGAAGTTACGCAAGCTAGGCCATGAGGTGAAGCTGATGGCGCCGCAACACGTCAAGCCCTATGTCAAGCGCAACAAGAA
>NZ_JNIJ01000071.1 GCF_000701345.1 Bradyrhizobium sp. URHD0069
TCTCAGCCTGTTCGGGCTGGGTCCTGAGGCTGCCCGTTTTCGCATCGCGTTAAAGCCGGATCCATTACCGTGGACTTACGTCGCCGCGTTCTTATCCGCCGTCCTGGTCTTCGAACTGCTCCCCTATTTGGAGGAGCTGGTTCGAGGGTTGAAGTCGCGGAAGCGAGCCTGACTGCCGATAGCCGAGGGCCGTCATGAAGGTAGCCATTATCGGAGGGACCGGACTGATCGGATCGGCTGTGGTGGCTCATTTGTCTTCGCGCGGTCATTCGATTGTTTCGATGAGCAGAAGCGCGCCGGGTGCGAGCGCAAACGGTGTCGCTGTTGATATCTCCAAGGCAACCTCGCCGTCTTACTGGTTGCGTTATCTCGACGGCGTCGAAGCCATCGTGAATTGCGCAGGGGTGCTTCAGGACAGCCCAAAAGATTCCACGACGATGGTCCATCACCACGGCATTGCGAACCTCTTTGCCGCCTGTGAGCAACTCGCAATTCGCCGTGTCATCCATTTTTCCGCCATCGGTATCGACCGGGAGACCCCCAGCGCTTTTTCTGAAACCAAATTGTCCGGCGACAAGGCTCTTATGGCGCGAGACCTCGATTGGGTCATTTTGCGGCCTTCCGTGGTGATCGGCCTGCCTGCCTACGGTGCCAGCGCGCTTATGCGAGGCCTAGCCGCTCTCCCGGCGATTTCGGTAATGCCCAACACCGGGCAGCTCCAGATCGTCCTGCTTGAGGACGTCGTAAGGACGGTAGAGCATTTTCTCGACCCTGCCGTGGCCACCCGAAGGATTGTCGAACTGGTCGGCCCGTCGGTACTCTTTTTCCGAAGCTGTTTCGCTCTTCCGCCGTTGGTACCGCTGGTCTCCTGCGCGCGAGATTCACCTGCCTCAATTCGCTTCAAGCGTCCTCTACAAATTTGGCGATATGATTTCGCTTCTGGGCTGGCGGCCTCCCGTGCGAAGCACTGCCGAACGGGAGATAGCGCGAGGCGCTGTAGGCAATCTCGACGATATGCAGCGGCTTGGGATCCACCCAAAAGGCCTTCCGGAATTTTTCGCCTCCGAACCAGCCTCTGTGCAGGAGCGCTGGTTTGCGCGCATGTATTTGCTGAAGCCGGTATTATTTATCGTCTTATGTCTATTCTGGATCTCAACCGCGTTCGTTTCGCTTGGACCTGGTTGGGACTATGGTGTCGGCCTGATGCGCGAGGGCGGCGTGGAAGGAGCGAGTGCCGCGCTTACGGTCGTCGCCGGCGCGCTGGCCGACCTGGCCATTGGAATCGCGATTGCCTACCGGCCGACCAGCCGCTACGGGCTCTATGGGGCGATCGCCATCTCCTTCATCTATGCGATCATCGGCACCATACTCGTGCCTCGCCTCTGGGCCGACCCGTTGGGACCGATGCTGAAAATCTGGCCGATCATCGTGGCGCATCTCGTTGCCTTGGCGATTTTACAGGATCGATGATGCTGTATTTCATTCTCAAATATTTCCATATCGTGGGCGCTGCCGTGTTGCTTGGCACGGGAGCGGGAATCGCCTTTTTCATGCTTGCGGCTCACCTCGGCGGAAAGCCTGCCGTCATCGCGGGCGTCGCTAAGATCGTTGTGATTGCGGACTTCATCTTTACCGCCACAGCCGTCATCGTGCAGCCCCTTACGGGCTCGCTGCTTGTCTGGCACGTTGGCTATTCGTTCTGGGATGGGTGGATCGTTTGGTCGATCGTGCTGTATGTCTTTACGGGCGCGCTGTGGCTGCCGGTGGTTTGGATGCAAATGCGCCTGAGGGATCTCGCCGCAAAGGCCCTGGCGGAGAGCACGCCGCTTCCCGACGAATATCATCGAATTTTTTGGCTTTGGTTTGCCTTCGGCATTCCAGCTTTCACCGCCGTCGCCGCCATATTGTGGTTGATGATAGCCAAACCTCAGATGGCTTTTTTCTGAATTGGCGGCGGCCGTGGAAACGGCAGCGTCCTGAATTCCGGCGCTAAGAGCGGTAAAATTCGGCCTCAGCGTCAAATTGCAGTCAACCGAGCTGCTGCAGTTTGGAACCTTATACGTTCTAGGAAGGTGGTGGGGAGACATCGAGGTTGGTAAAGGAGCGATAAGGCAGGAGCTGGAGAGGGTTGCCTCGTCGCCGACCCGCCTCGGCGCGCCGTGCTGCGGCCTTCGCGTGAAGCCCGCTCTTCGCACCTCGAATAAAGTTCATTCGCTGGTATCCCACTTTCGCAAAGTCATCCGGGAGGATTCTCCGCTGCAGGAACACTCTCGTCCATTCGCGGTTTACGCGGCATGAAAAAGATTTTGTCGCGCGAATTCGCTGCCTTTACGGAGCCTGGCGGATTGATCGCAATCTTGCTCGTACTGCTGATGATGGGGGTCGGCGGAGCCGCGATGGCCATAGCGGCGCGGGGATGGCCTTTCTAGCGCCTGGTTCAAAGAACTCGCAGTCCCCTCTGGGTACGCCGCCTCCAGCATGGCGCGGTGGGCGATCCTCCAAAGCCCAGTGGACCTTCAGTGTTATCAACGGTTTAGAGCGTCCGCACCTGATAGATATAGTGCTTGGGCATTCAATGAGCGAACCGCAGCCCTTAGCGTGATTGGAACCTTTGTGGCTCCGCGCGGTTGCGCCGGTTCGATGCATATGAGTTCGGGACAAGATGGTTGTCTGGTTGAGATCGTGTCTTGCGGTTGCCGCGACCTGCCTCCTCACCTCCTGCTCGGGACGGCAATCTGCATTCAATGCGCAGGCCGCTCAATCGGAAGAGATCAAGCGCATCCTGCTGATCTTCATCGCGGTGTCCACCGTTGTCTGGGCCGCTGTGATGCTGGCCCTGCTGCTCGGCTTGATCCAGCGTAAGCGGCCCCGCGACCAGCCGCTCGATCCGCATGACGTCTTTGAGCGCCGCGCCGGCAGCGCCATTCTCGTTGCCGGAATTGCCACGACGATCACCGTATTGGCCCTATCGGTCGTGAGCTATGGTGCGCAGCGAACCGTGTTCGCCAATGATCCCGCTGCGGTGACGGTGAAGGTCATCGGACACCAATGGTGGTGGGAGGTTCAGTATCAGGCCGACAGTCCGCACTTAAGTTTTACGACGGCGAACGAGATCCGCGTGCCGGTCGGTCAGCCCGTCACGGCCGAGCTGGAGTCTGCCGACGTCATTCACAGCTTTTGGGTGCCGAGCCTGACCGGCAAGATGGACTTGGTCACCGGCCAACAGAATACGGTGCAGTTCACCGCGAAAAGCCCGGGCGTCTACCGCGGGCAATGCGCCGAATTTTGCGGCGCGCAGCACGCCCATATGGCGTTCACCGTCACCGCCTTGCCACCCGACGAATATCGCCGCTGGCGCGATCACCAGAACCAGAGCGCGCCGAGCCCTAGCGATCCACTCAGCATCCGCGGGGAGCAACTTTTTCGCGGCCGGGGCTGCGGCCTCTGTCATACGATCCGCGGCACGCTCGCCGGCGGCCAGCTCGGCCCGGACCTGACGCACATCGCCAGTCGGGAAACGATTGCCGCCGGCACCCTGCCGCGGAACTCCGGCAACCTCGCTGCCTGGATTGCCGACCCGCAGCACATCAAGCCCGGCAATCTCATGCCGAAGATGTCGCTCCGATCGGACGAACTGATCGCCATCCTTCACTATCTGGAGCAGTTGCAATGAGCGACCTCGCCAGAGACGCTGCCCGCCACTTGCGCGACAACCAGTTGGAGCAATCTGAGCTCGCGGCTTTGCTGCTCCGAATATGGCATACGCCTTCCGGCTGGCTCGGCTCGTTGACGTCGGTCGATCACAAGGTGATCGGCAAACGATACATCCTCACAGCCTTCGCTTTTCTCATTCTCGGAGGTTTACTTGCCGTGCTGATGCGGCTGCAACTCGCAGGCGCCGAACGCAAGCTGCTGTCGCCGGACCTGTACAATCAGGTCTTCACGATGCACGGCTCGACGATGATGTTCCTGTTCGCCGTCCCGGTGATGGAAGCATTCGCCGTTTACTTCGTTCCGCTGATGGTCGGGACGCGCAATATCGCCTTTCCACGGCTCAACGCGTTCAGCTACTGGATATTTCTGTTCGGCGGTTGCTTCCTGTGGATCGCGTTCCTGTTCAATGTCGGTCCTGACGTCGGCTGGTTCGCCTACGTCCCGCTCTCAAGCCTTCAATATAACCCGGGCAAACGCGCCGATGTCTGGGCGCAGATGATCACGTTTACCGAGGTCGCAGCCCTTGCGGTCGCGGTCGAGATCGTTGTTACGGTTTTCAAGCAGCGCGCCGTCGGCATGACGCTGGATCGCATTCCGGTCTTTGTCTGGGCGATGCTGGTGACCTCCTTCCTCGTCTTGCTCGCAATGCCGTCGATCATGGTCGCCTCGACGACGCTGATCCTCGACCGCCTCGTGAATACGCATTTTTACGACACGGCGTCCGGGGGCAACGTGCTGCTGTGGCAGCACCTGTTCTGGTTCTTCGGCCATCCTGAGGTCTACATCATCTTCATTCCCGGCACCGGCATGGTCTCGATGATCATTGCGACCTTCGCCGGGCGGCCGGTGGTCGGCTACACGATCATCGTCCTGTCGCTGATCGCCACCGGCTTTTTGTCGTTCGGGCTGTGGGTACACCACATGTTCGTTACCGGTTTGCCGCAACTCGGGGCCAGCATGTTCACGGCCTCGAGCATGTTGATCGCCGTCCCGAGCGGGCTGCAGATCTTCTGCTGGCTTGCAACGCTTTGGGACGGCCGTCCCGTCTATCGCACGCCGTTGCTGTTCGTGTTGGGCTTCTTCGCGATCTTTGTTTTGGGCGGCCTCTCAGGCGTCATGGTCGCATCAGTGCCGATCGATATGCAGGTGCATGACACCTATTTCGTTGTGGCGCATTTCCATTATGTCCTGATCGGCGGCGCCGTCTTCCCGCTCGTCGGCGCGGTGTACTACTGGTTTCCGAAAATTACCGGGCGGATGCTGAACGAAACGCTAGGCCGCTGGAATTTCTGGCTGGCCTTCATCGGTTTCAATGTCGCATTCTTTCCGATGCATATCCTCGGGCTGATGGGCATGCCCCGGCGCGTCTACACCTACACGCCGGAGCTGGGATGGGACCATCTGAATTTCCTGTCAAGCGCTGGCGCTTTGGTCTTTGCCGCCAGCTTTGCGCTGCTGATCGCCAATGTCGTTCTCAGCCTGAATCGCGGCGAACGCGCGGGCGACAACCCCTGGGATGCTTCGACGCTCGAATGGGCAACCAGCTCGCCGCCGCCGCCCTATAATTTCTCCCGGATCCCCTTGGTGACCCATCGCGATCCGCTGTGGGCGGAGGGCGTCAACCTGCCCGTGGTCGCCGGCTTGAGCGTAGAGCGACGCGAGGTGCTGCTCAGTTCAATTGCGGATGCCGAGCCGCACACACGCGAGGCATCGCCGGAGCCGAGCATCTGGCCCCTGCTCACGGCGATTGCCACGACGACATTCTTTGTCGGTTCGATCTTCACGCCCTGGGCCGCGGTCTGGGGGACGCCGCCAATTGCCATTGCGCTGATTGGCTGGTTCTGGCCGACCGGCAGCAAGGAGGACGAAGAGTGAAGCAGACCATCGTCCGCAACGTCAACGAACTGCCGACCTATGGCTTCGGGTCACAAACCGGGCCATGGTGGGGCGCGATGGCTTTCATCGCTCTCGAAGGAATGGGATTTGCGGTCGCGATTGCGGCGTATCTCTATCTTTATGCTGTAAATTCGAAATGGCCGCTCAATTCTCCGCCGCCCGATCTATGGCCGGGCACGCTTGAGACGGCCGTGTACGTTCTCAGCGCCATCCCGAACCAGTTCACAAACCGCTGGGCCCGTCGATTCGATCTGCGAGGCGTGCGCATCGGCCTCGTCATCATGTCGCTGATTGGCCTCGCCTTGCTGGTGATCCGCGGGTTCGAATTCGCGCATCTCAACACGCGATGGGATCTGGATGCCTATGGCTCCGCGGTCTGGTTCGTGCTCGCGCTCCACACAACGCACCTTGCCACGGATGTTGGCGACACACTTGTGCTGACGGTCCTGATGTTCACGCGCCACGCCACCCCGCGACGGTTCAGCGACGTCACCGACAACGTGTTCTACTGGAACTTCGTCGTCATCGCCTGGCTGCCGCTCTACGTCCTCCTGGATTGGGCCCCGCGGCTATGAACCCGAGCAGCGCATACAAAACTCCGCTCTATTGGCTCGGCGTGGCGCTGGGCCCTGCAGCCTGGGCGGTCAACCTGCAAACGATTTACGCGATCACCCCCCATGCTTGCGCGAGGCCAACGCCGGCGACGATAATCCTCTCCATTGTGATGGCACTCATCGCGATATCAGGGACATTGATATCGTTGGGCGCCATTCGCGGCGACGCACCGGAGGAGTGGACAGAGGCACAAGGGGGCCGCGTACAAAACTTCATGGCCTGGCTTGGCGTCGGCAGCGGCATAATCTTTGCGCTGGTCATCCTGAATCAGTTGGCAGCGGCCTTGATGATCAGTCCATGTCTGCGATGAGATGGCTTGCCGCGATTCTGCTGATGCTGATCGCTGCGCCGGCGGCCGCACATGACGTATCAGGTGCAATCAATTCCTTGTTAGCGTGGAGCTACGATGCCTGGCTGCTGACTCCGCTCTATCTCATCGGCATCTGCTTCTATGTCGGGACGCAACGGGTCTGGCACGCCGCCGGGTTCCGCCATGGCGTGCAGGTCGCGCAAGTTGCCGCATTCTGGACGGGTTGGCTGGTGCTCGCGCTTGCCATTACCTCTCCTCTGCACTGGCTGGGGGAGCGGCTGTTCAGCGCCCATATGATCGAACACGGGCTGATGATGGTTGTCGCCGCACCTTTGATGGCGTATGCGCGGATCAATGGCGCGCTGCTGTGGAGCCTGCCTCGACGTTGGCGACCGGTCGCGGGTCGGCTGGTCACCACGGGGCTGATCGCTGCCTGCTGGCGTGCCGTCAGCCATCCCGTCACCGCGACGGCGCTGCACGGTCTTGCGCTCTGGCTATGGCACGCGCCGCCGCTCTATCGGCAGGTTCTCGAGAATGGCGCCGTGCACCGGCTGCAGCACATCAGCTTCTTCCTCACAGCCCTGTTGTTCTGGTGGGTGCTGTTTTACGGACGAGGCTCCGGCCGAAGTGCGCATATTCGCGACGGAGTTAGCGTCGCCTGCCTGTTCGTTACCGTCCTGCACTCCGGTCTGCTGGGCGCTCTGCTCACGCTCTCGCCCCGTCTCTGGTTCCTGCAACAGGGGCTTCTTGCTGCGGAGTTCGGGCTGACGCCGCTGGAAGATCAACAGCTCGCGGGATTGCTGATGTGGATCCCAATGGGCACGCTCTACACCTGCGCCGGCCTGTTCTTCGCGTATCGCTGGCTGTCGCTGTCGGGTTCGGCGGTGCGCGCGGTATCGCTTCCAGAACAGGAACATTGCTCGGCTGATTTTGTTCAACCGAGGTCCGCGCGAAAAACCGTCACTGGAGCTTGATCCGATGCACAAGGTCGTAATCTTGAGCGCGCTGCTTGCAGTTCTGGCTGCATCGCCCATCGCCGCACAGGGACCGAACAGCCCCTCATGCCCCGTCGGTCATGATCGATTGGCTGACGTCCTGAAGAAAAGCGTGAAGCCGAGCGGCGGTCCCAGCAATGGCGGCATTGACAACAATGAATGGGCCGCCGTCGTCAATCGCGAAGGCCTTGTGTGCGCCGTGGCCTTCAGCGGCAACAAGACCGATGACCAGTGGCCCGGGAGCCGCGCCATCGCTGCGGAAAAAGCCAACACCGCGAACGCCTTCAGCCTTCCGAACAAGGCGATTGCGACTGCCAATCTCTACGCCCAGGCGCAACCCGGCGGATATCTGTTTGGCACAGCGCTGAGCAGTCCACCGAACCCCACCGCGCTTTATGCCGGTCAGCCTTCCGAGTACGGCAGCGCGCAGGACCCATTGGTCGGCAAGACGCTCGGCGGCATCATCGTATTCGGCGGCGGGCTGGCACTTTACGACGGCAACGGAGTGGCAGGCGCGCTCGGCGTAAGCGGTGACAGCGCGTGCGCGGATCACAACGTGGCGTGGCGTGTGCGGCATTTCCTCGGACTGGACAAGGTGCCGGCCGGCGTCAGTCCCAACATGAAGGATGCGATCATTTACGACATTGGGCCGGACGGAAAGAGCACGTCCGGGTTTGGGCATCCGAAGTGCGACGGCAGAGAAGACCAGATCGCCGTCGATCTCGGCGCCGGAGTCAGCTCGAGTGCGGTGAGATAGCCGAAGCGCAGAAATTGCCCGCGGATCAAGCGCGCCGCGCGTCAGGAACAAAACCCGTGGGAAAGGATTGTAGGTTCCGTCTGGACGGAGCTTCCGTCCGATGTTGCATGTCCTGCGGAGTGCCGCTGATGATCTGGACCTGTCTTCGCGATACCGCGCTGGTAGTCGGCTGGATAGTGTTGATCGGAACATCGTGGCTCACAAATCCGGTTTTCGCCCAGGCTGCGTCGAGCGAATTGGCTGCACGGATGAAGGATGCCAACCAATGGCCGATGGCCGCGCGCGACTATGCCAATACGCGCTACAGCGAATTGGACCAGATCAACACCTCCAACGCGTCGCAGCTTCAGATCGCCTGGACTTTTTCGATCGGCGCTGATCGCGGACAGGAGGCAGCGCCGATCATCATCGACGGCGCCATGTATGTCGTCGGCCCCTATGACGGCCCCTACCCGAACCGGGTATTTGCGCTAGACGCCACGACGGGCGAATTGAAGTGGGCTTACGCCCCGCGCCCGGAGCCCGCGGCAAAGGGCGTGGCATGTTGCGATGTCGTCAATCGCGGACTGGCCTTCAATAATGGCAAGGTCTTCCTGAACACGCTCGATAATCACACGGTCGCAATTGACGCGAAAACCGGCAAGGAGCTTTGGCACACCAAATTGGGCGAGATCAACCGCGGCGAGACCATCACGATGGCGCCGGTGGTCGTGAGGGGAAAGGTGCTGGTCGGCAACAGCGGCGGAGAACTCGGCGTTCGCGGTTGGCTCACCGCGCTCGATGAGGATACCGGCGCAATCAAATGGCGGGCGTATTCGACCGGCCCCGACAGCGAGGTGCTGATCGGCGACGACTTCAAGCCGTTCTACGACAATCTCAAGGGCAAGGATCTTGGCGTCACAAGCTGGCCGGCCGGTCGCTGGCAGGTCGGCGGCGGCACGGTGTGGGGCTGGATCTCCTACGATCCCGAACTCAACCTGATTTACTACGGCACGGCCAATCCGAGTCCCTGGAATGCCAATCAGCGCAGCGGCGATAACCTCTGGAGTACCGCGATCTTCGCGCGCGATCCGGACACGGGGCGCGCCAAATGGGCCTACCAGATCAATCCGCATGACCTGTTCGATCACGACGAGATCAATGAAAATGTTCTCGTCGATCTCGATATCAACGGCACGACCCGTAAGGTTCTGATCCACCCCGGGCGCAATGGCTACATGTATGTCATGGACCGCGCGACGGGCGAGGTCATCTCGGCGGACGCCTACGATCATGTGAATTCATACAAGGGCGTCGACCTGAAGACCGGCCGGATCATTCCGAATGGCGAGAAAACTCCGATCCTCGGGAAGACCATCAATGACATCTGCCCGGCCGCTCCCGGCGCCAAAGACTGGCAGCCGTCAGCCTGGTCGCCGCGCACCAAGCTGTTGTATGTGCCGCACCAGCACCTCTGCATGGATTTCAAGTCAAGCGAGGTCGGCTATATCGCGGGGACACCGTTCATCGGTGCTTCTGTCGACATGTACGCCGGGCCGGGAGGTTACCGAGGCGAGTTCATGGCGTGGGATCCGGTCGCCAAGAAGAAGGTCTGGGAGATTCACGAGAAGCTACCAGTCTGGACGGGCACGCTTGTCACCGCAGGCGATGTGACATTTTACGGCACGATGGATCGTATGTTCAAAGCCGTCGATGCCATGAACGGCAATGTGTTGTGGCAATTCCGCGCCGGGTCCGGCTTTATCGGCCAACCAGTGACCTATCGCGGTTCTGACGACCAGCAATATGTGGCTATCCTGTCCGGCGTCGGCGGATGGCCCGGCGTGGTCGCAAACGCCGAAGTCGATCCGCGCGTTCGCAATGCAGCGTTGGGATTCACCGGCGCTACGCAGGATCTTCCGTTCTATACGGCAGGAGGCAGCGAGCTCTTAGTGTTCAAGCTGGGTCCGGCTGCGCCGAAGGACAAGAGCAATGCGCAGCCTCGTTAGCTCGGTTTTGCTGCTGGCGATGGCCACCTTGCAGGCGGCGGCCTCGGTCGCTGCCGAGCCGGAGACCCTGCGGGTTTGCGCCGATCCCAACAATCTGCCGTTCTCGAATCGCGCCGGAGAAGGCTTTGAGAACAGGCTTGCCGAGATGGTGGCGCAGAAATTAGGCAAGGCCGTTTCGTACACCTGGTGGGCGCAGCGCCGTGGTTTCATCCGTCATACGCTGAAGGCCGGCGATTGCGACCTGGTGATGGGTGTTCCCGCGCACTATGACCTCGTTGAAACCACTCGGCCCTATTATCGCTCGACCTACGTCTTTGTCAGCCAAACCGCACGGCATCTGCAGCTCGATGCCATCGACAGCCCGCGGCTACGCGGCCTTACCATCGGCGTGCATCTGATCGGCGATGACGGCAACAACACCCCACCAGCACACGCCTTCGGACAGCAGGGAATCATCGATAACATTCGCGGCTTCATGATCTACGGCGACTACCGCGAACCCGATCCGCCGGCGCGCCTCATCGAGGCGGTCGAGCACGGCGAGATCGACATCGCCGCAGCATGGGGTCCGTTGGCTGGCTATGCGGCAAAGCAATCCGCCGTCCCGCTGACGGTTGTGCCAATCATCGCGGGCGAGAGATTTGCGCCGCAGCAGTTTCAATTCGACATCGCCATGGGCGTGCGGAAAGGTGAACACACACTGCGGGATCGATTGAATGACTTCATCACGCAGAATATCGGTGAGATCACGGCTTTGCTGCAGAGCTATGGCGTCCCGCTCGTAGAGAAGCGGCTCTCTTCGGCAGCAGGAGAACATCGATGAATGTACGATTGTCCGCAGGAAATTCGGCGTTGTTCTTGCTTGCGCTCGCTTCGGCCACCGCTCCGGCACAAGGTCAGCAGAGCCTGCCCCAGTCGCAGCAGGCCCAGCAGCCCGGGGTCGCGTTCCGGCCCGATTTCGGCGAAACTGTGGGAAATGTCCGACCCGGCGTGTTCATGCAAGTGCCGGTCAGCGGCCTCGCACCTGGCGCATCGCCTTCACGCCCGGCCATCAAGAATCCGGCTCAAGGTGATCCGCAGGCGACTACTCGCGGCATGCAGTATTTCATCAACTTCAACTGCAATGGATGTCACGCCGACAACGGCGGCGGCGGCATGGGGCCGTCACTCAGCAACAACGTCTTTCTCTATGGCTCCGAGCCGGAAAACATCTACCTCTCGATTTATCAGGGACGTCCGAACGGAATGCCGGCATGGGGCGCCGTCCTTCCCGACGCCGTGATCTGGGATCTCGTCACCTATATCGGCAAGATAAGCAACGAGCCGAACCGGCAATGGGGGCGCACCTTCGCGCAGCAGCCGCTGTCACCGGATGTGGAGCAACTTCCATCCCAGCAAGTCGTGACGCCAGATCCTTGGTCCGGCACCAGGAAGTTCAGCTCCGGCCAGAAGCCCTAAAGCGACACGCAGGAGATGGCGAGATGAGGACAGCACTGCGCAGAGCCTCCCTCAATTGCCGAATGCGGATGTTTTGCAGGCAGGTCCGCGAAAGCAGTGCGCGCGCTGGCGCCTTGGAGGCTTTGCTGTCGCTAATCGCTCTCGCCTGTTCAAGCCTCTTGCTGGCAGGCTGCGATGTGAAATCAGAGCAAGGTCCGCCGAATTTTTCCGGCGACTCCAAGCGGGGCATGGCCCTGATCAAGCACTATGGCTGCGGCGGCTGTCATCTGATTCCGCAGATCGCTGATGCAAGGGGAAACGTCGGTCCACCACTGCTGCATGTCGGCACGCGGACCTACCTCGCGGGCTTTATCAGCAATTCGCCCGAAAACATGGCGTTGTGGATCCAGGACCCACAAAGAGCCTTGCCCGGCAATGTCATGCCGCGAATGGGCGTCACGCCGCAGGATTCGCGCGACATTACTGCGTTCCTTTACACCCTAAAATGAGCCCAAGTTCCGTTGCTTGACGTAGCGCGTGCATCTCAGGGCTTATCCGCTTAATCGTCGTGAGTGGCGACGCAGAAGACGCGCAGATCCTGCTGCACGCCCCGAAGCTTGAAGACGTTCGATTTGACCGGCTGCGAGCAGAGCAGTGCTTGCACGCCTTCGGCCGCATGGACATCGTCCGATATGAAAATCTCTCCCGCGTCGGCGAGTTGCTGGACACGGGCCGCGATGTTTACGGTTTGGCCAAAGTAGTCGAGTCGCTCGTTCAGCGTCACGGCGATGGCCGCACCCTTGTGGATGCCAATCTTAAGGATCAGCGGGCGGTCGGACTGCCTGGCATTAAAGGCCGCGATCTCGGTCCGCATCGCAAGTGCCGCCGCGACCGCGTCGACAGGTTCGAGGAAGGCGGCCATGACGGCATCGCCGATGGTCTTGATGATCGCGCCATTGCGGCGGACGATGACGTCCTGCAGGAGATCAAAATGCTGCTGAACGAGCGCGAAGGCGTTGAGGTCGCCGATTCGGTCGTACAGCGCGGTCGATCCCTTGAGATCGGTAAAAAGAAGCGTGATGTCTTTCACCCCGATGCCCTCGCTCGCCTTGATGACCTCGGAGCGGAAGAGATCGCGGAACGCCTGCGTCGTAAGCAGGCGCTTGCCGGTGAGAAACGGCACGAAGCGCAAAGGAATGCTGCTGAGGTCGAAGCCGGGCGGCAGGAGGGCGATCACGAACATGCCGCGCTCGGAAGTCTGGTTGTCCAGCGTGAACACGATCTTGCCGGGCGCCGCCTCGCTCATGGCATGCGCATGCACCTTCTGGCCATAGGGTACAGACACCGTCTGCGCCGCTTGCGCTGGCACGCCGGTGACCGACACCATCATCCCTGCCTTGCCCTGCGGGCACGCGCCGACGATGATGCCTTCGCTAGCCTCGACTTCGAGCGAGGTCGTCTCGCCCGGCGGCAGATAGCTCACCACCCGCGCAAGGGTCGCCTTGGCGTCCACGAGCGGCGTTCCGTCCCGCAGCACGCCATCCGGCGTGTTCCGGGTCTTGAAGAAATCGTTCCAGGCGGAGAGCCGCTCGGGATCATGGAAATCGATTTCACGGATGACCGGACTGACGGTGAACGTGACCGCGATGTACTCGTCGAGGGCTGCCTCATACCCGATCTGGCAGAATGCGCAGTGATAATGGTTGTGCACGCTTTTCAGACTGCGAAAACTCTCGACCACGCAGCAACACTGCGGACAGAACAGCGCCCAATCCATCGAAAAGAGGCCGAGCGCCGTAGAATGGAGCAGCAGGTCGATGACCTCGCCCTCGGGAAGATTTCGCTCTTTCGCAAACGTGAAGGCATTGATACGGAACAAAGCCCGGTCGTCCGCTGTCCGGATATGACTCTCGAGCCTTGAGACAAGCCGCGGGCTCCACGCCCGCGCCTTCTCGAGCGCGGCCAGGCGCTCGTCCAGCAATTGCTCATTGACAGCGTTACGGCAGCGCCACAGCGGCCCTCGCGCGACCACCGGCTGCAGCAAGATACTCCCAAATCGAACCGCGGTTGTCGAGAATGTTGTGGCCGGCACTACGCTGCGCTTCGCGGCGCGTGCTGCGGCCAAGGCAGCCGCAAGCTGCGGGCGGCGATCCAGGGCATCTGCGCCCCCCCTTGCCGGTCTCAAACTCGGTATATTCGGCGATGATCTTGAGTGACTCGGTTTCGGCAAAGCGCTGAACGGCCGCACGTTGCGCATCGATCCCGAGGCCAGAGCCCTGCTGCTGTTGCGTAGAGACTCGAAGGTAGTGCCGCTACAACCGGACCTTAATCGACACAAACCTTTCTGAAATCGCTAGGTGTGCAACCGATCGCAGCTCTGAAGGCCGTAGCAAAGGCTGCGGCGCTTCGAAAACCGGTTTGGTTCGCAACCAGATTGATCGGTAAATTCGTCTCAGCCCGAAGACGACGCGCCTCTTGGAAGCGCTCTTGGGCAACCCACTGCTGGATGGTAATGCCCTTCGCTTGCCTCACGCCGCGCGATAGATGTCTCACGCTCAAGCCAAGCAACTTTGCCAGCTTTCCAAGCGAGAGCTCCGCCGACAGGTTGGCATATAGATAATCTTCGAGACGCCGAAGTTGCCAAGGCGCAAGTCCCCCGCGCGTTCGCTCCTTCGATCGACGCCCACCATTATACCTTGCGATTTCCAAAGCGATTGTCGTTCCGGTGGCTTCGGCGAAAATCGAGCTTGCAAAGCCGGGCGTCAAGGCCTCCCGAAACATGGATTGGCAGAGTTCCGTGAGACGTGGGGAGTCGATCCCGGAAACTATGTCGAGGTTGTCTAACCGAAAACCTTCCTCCATCTCCGACAGCTCATTCAAGAAAGCCCTGCTGAAGACGCAGGAGGCGACTGTCATCGGGCCATTGGTCCGCATTAGGAAAGACGTTCCACCTGCACAGAAATTCAAAGGGTGAATAGGTTGGAATGTCCTTCCCGCGCGGCTGGAGACGAACTCGGTCGGGTTGCTCAGGATGAGCGAAATCACAGCTTCCTCGATGGTGACGAGGTTTTCATGCTTATTGTTGAGGACGCCGCGAACGGCGAAGATTCCGACTCCGCGCGGGGAGTTCAAGTGTCCGAGCAGCCTCATGCCCGCGTTGGCGTCTTCCTGCACCTCCCCCTCCATTCCCCCAGAAATCAATTATTTGTGAGAATTAGTCCTCGCCCTATCGGAGAAGTCAAGGTGCGTGCCTCCGCGCGGCCGCCGCCTCATTGTGGCCGAATCGCGAAGCCGTGGCCTTCACTCGAAAGCCGATGCGCTTGTCACCTCCGACGCCCGTGGCGACACTCCGAGGCAGCCAGCAAACTGGCAAAAAAAAGGGGGGAGCATGAACTTCGGGGAATTCTCGAGAAGCCGCGTCGCTATGGCAGCACTGGTCGCCATAGGTGCAGGCAGCCTGGGGGCAACCTCGGCGAGCGCTCAGGCGCAGCAAGCGGGCACAATTTTCGCGTTCGGGGACAGTTTGCTGGATACTCGCGTGTTCTGCAAATTACTCCAATACCCGAACAATGGGGCGGGGACATGCGGCAACGGCCCAAATGGCCTCCAACAGTTGCCGAGCTTGACCCGATATACTTTCAACAGCGCAAATGACTATGCAGTCGGTGGCTCAGGGACGGGCAATGAAGCCGTCTTGCCTGGCGTCACGGGCCAAATCGCGCAATTCCAGGCAACAGGGAGTCGGATCGGACCAACTGACCTCGTTGTGATAAGCGGCGCAGGCAACAATCATTCGGCTTTGTTCAATCCGGCCGTGACACCTCTGGGACTGGCGCAGCAGGCGCTGACCGAGCAACGAAACAATGTCGCCCAGCTGATCGGCCTGGGTGCCTCAAACCTCGTCGTGTATTCGTCTGGAGGGGCCGGCGCTACTCAGGCTTACAATGAAGGCGGTTACTACAATTTCGGCAATCCGCAGCCGATTGCGACTGGGCCTGGTGCTACCACCTACTTCACGGCATACGATGCGGGACTGGCTTCTGCGCTTACCCCGTTAGCCAATGCGAACACCCACATCCGCATCTTCGATAACGGTGCACTTCGGGCACAAGTCCAGGCGGATCCCACTCGCTACGGTTTCTCGACGGCTCTGCCGTGCCGCATCGATCCCGGGTGCATCGGGGGATCGCGAGCTTTCCAAAACCAGCACTTCTTGTTTGACGTCCATCCTACCGAAACCGGTTATTTGCTAGCCGCAAAATACATCGCGAATCTTCTCAGTTCCG
>NZ_JNIJ01000072.1 GCF_000701345.1 Bradyrhizobium sp. URHD0069
GCCCTTCGGCGATCTGCGCCCAGGCCCGCTGGTTGAAGAAGCTGATGCGGCAGTCCCGATCGACGGTGACCACGCTGTCGGTCGTACTCTCGAAGATCATCGTGATCCGAGCCGCGGCATCCTCGGCCTTTTCCTTTGCCTCGGACAATTCGTGCTCGCGGTGCTCCAGTGCGTCGGCCATGGTGTTGAACGCGTCGGCGACCCGGGCGATTTCGGATTTGTTCCGGATGTCCACGCGCCGCGAATATTCGCCGAGCCGCCATTGGTTTGCGGCGGAGACCAATTCGCCAAGCGGACGATGGATGAACCGGCGGGCGCCCAAAGATGTCAGGACCAACACCAGCGCGGTGCTTAGAGCGATCAGGAGGATGCCGCGGAGCGTGCGATCCTGGATCTCAGTGAAGGCCTGCGCCTTGTCGAGGCCAAAGCTGACAACGAGCGCCCCGGACTCGGCCTGCAGGGCCGAGTAGCCTTCGATCCGTTCCGTGCCATCGACGTCGAGGATATCAACCGCACCCCGGTCGTCCATGTTCAGGTATTTGTCACCGGGCATCTTCGTGCCGACGAACCGGCCGTTATGGGGGTAGCGCGCGAGATAGGTACCGTTGCGGTCCGTGATAGCGAGCGCGGCTCCTTCCGGAACACCCTTTCGCGCGATGTAGTCAGCGAGCCAATCGAGCCTGAGACCCGCGACGATGACGCCGCCTATCCGACCATCGTCGCCATAGAACGGCAACGCAAACTGAATGACCTTAACGCCAGTCGACAGACCTGCCGAGTATTCTCCGACCGAAAACTGGCCGGTCTTCAAGACGCTGGCAAAGTAGGGCCGCCCAACGATGGAAATTGGTCTATGGACTCTGTTCGTGTCACAGAAAGACCAGCCTTTGATGTCGGCGACAAGAAAGGTAATGAAGGCTGGAAATCGACGCTGCATGCCAGCCAGGTAAGCGTCGCACGCTTGGCTGTCCCTCGTTTTTATCGAGGGGAGTTCCGACATCGCGATCAGGACCTGACGAATTCCCTGTACGATCTGCTGTTGCTCTGCCGCGGCGAGCTTGGCCAGGCTGAGCGCCTGGTTCTGCACTTCGACCTGGCGCGCACGACGGAGATCCAATTCATTGTATGTTTGAATTGCGATCGCGGGCAGGAGCGCGACAGCCACCAGCAAAAAAAGGCGCGATAAAATGGTCACTTCTCGACCGACCCCAATCCTGTGTAGTTCGCCGGTCGGGGGGAGAATGCTGGGTACGTCTCGGTCGATGGCGAAACGCTATTAGTGATGCACTCGATGATCATCGTCATCCCGGCCGCCATACGAGCGCCGGGCAGGCGTCGTTTACGAAGATCAGTCTCATTTCAAAACTCTACGCCGCCCATCAAGCAAGATGCAGCGGCCGTGTGGCGGCTCAGTGCCATCGGGAGACAAACTTCGTTACGATCGTAACACGTCCAGGGCTCAAGACCGGCGGCAGTAGCCGACGCCGCAGATCAACGCGCGCAAGTGCAAGCCCGAAATCAAGGGCACACACGCCACATTCGTAGCATTACGTGGTTCGGCTAGATCAATTCGACTGCCGCGACCTTGTTAAGCGCCTGGATTTGGTCGGCCGCCCCCCGGGAAACCGAGCCTTCGGCGTAACGCACAATATCCAGTACCCGTGCAAAGACCTCGTCGGCAACGTCGACCGGTAGCGGCTCTTCGTCAAATGAATCGATGTAGGGGTCAATCATCGATGCAAGAAGCCTGTAAAGCGCGGCGTGCCCTGGATCAGCGCTGGCTCGCCCTATCAATTTTTTCTTTAGGGATTTGTAAGTGCGGAGGCCGTGATGCTGAGTGCTCAGCCAACTATGTAGTTCGGACATGTTTCATCTCTCCATACGAGAAGAAACGGCCAAAAATATCACGTACCGGCGAACGGCAAAAGTCTGTATGCGCGGGTCCACCAAAACGTGATCGCAACGTCCGGACATGACCGCGTTGCGCCACCACTTCCGAAAATGACCCATCTCGGAAGTGGTGCTGGTTACGTGCGGGATGCTGTTATCCTCAGTTCGCCGAGACCAGAGCTTCCGCATCCGTTGGATATGGCGCGCGAAGTGCCCTTCCTTTATGAAGGCAGCGACGATGGCTTGCGTCAGCTCGGGACTGCCCGCTGCAAAGACTTGAGTGATCTGCTCGAACCGCTCGACCTGCGTTTCCGGCACGACAAGATATGCAAGCCGAAGGCTTGGAAGAAGCACCTTGCTGAACGTGCCCGCATAGAGCACTCGCCCATCGCGATCCAGGCTCTTCAACGCAGGCAGAGGGCGGCTGACATACCGGTACTCGCCGTCGTAATCGTCCTCAATGATCCATGCGTTATTTCGCGCAGCCCAGTCCAGCAGCGCCAGGCGCCGGGGCAAGGATAAAGACACGCACAGCGGACTCTGATGCGCAGGCGTGACCACGGCTGCGCGCGCCCGTGGCGCTACCTTAATTCCGTCGGAAATGACCATGCCCTCCCGATCTACCGGCACCGAGACGGCTGCAATATGCATATGTCCCAATAGTTCTCGCGTAGGCGGGTATCCGGGGTTTTCAAGCCAAACGCGATCTCCCACCTTCAACAATGAATGAGCAATCAACTCGATGGTGTGGCGATATCCCGATGTCACGAATATCTGAGATGGGGAGCAGTTGATCCCGCGCGAAACTTGGAGGTATGCGGCGATCTCGGCACGCAGTACCGGCAAGCCGTATATAGAGGGATGAACCATGTCAGATGGTTGCATGGCACGTACACACCGCGCGCCCAGCCGTGCCCAGATCTTTCGGGGAAACATATCCAGGGCAGGCAAACCCATTTGGAACGGCAAGATCGAATCTGGACGAAAACTAGCCGCAGCAATGCCGCTATTGGACTGGGGCATCGGGGCTGCAATAGGCATTCGCGGCTTGAGGCCCGGCGTCACAATGGTCCCTGCCTGGCCGCGGGCTTGAATGTACCCCTCGGCAGCTAACAAAGAATAAGCTGCTTCAATAGTGCCTCTTGCCAAACCCAATTCTTTGGTCAGCGCACGTGCCGAGGGAATGCGGTCACCCGGCTTCAACAATCCGCTGGCAATAGCGCCGCGAAACCGATCGTAGATCTGGCGATAAAAAGGTTCGGCCGCCGTTCGATCCAACGGCGAGATCTTGCTGGCCTTTGCGACGGTCATGGACTAGCCGCCTCTGCAGATGAATTACAAATGATTATGCCATAATGACCCGAAGCGGCAGTCAAAGCGAATTGAAGCGATCTGCTTGCGGAAGTCCCTTTTGATCACCCGCTTGTGTGTGCGTCACCGCCCAGAGGTTCAAGCATCGCCGGCCTCTGCCGGAAGAAGGCACTTCCGGGCCGCGCCTTGCGCGGACCCGTTGGCATCGCCCCGGAATGATGGCCTGGATTCGCTCTGCTTCGCGCAGTGGCGAAGCACGGCAACACCCTCAACCGCTCACATCATATTGCTTGCTGAGGTGGTCGCCGATCTGGACCAGCATCGCGACGCATTCGGGATAGCCGGGTTTGGCGACGGTCGCCTCGGCGGCCTCGGCGCGGAATTCCCAGGAATCGCCATCGCGGACAATCGAGATGACCATGCCGTCGGGACAATCGGCGTGGACCTTCAACTGGTCTCTCGCCATCGCAACTAGTTCGGCTTCGGTCCTGGTTGGCTTGCTCATGATGGGGGCTTCCTCCGGACGTCGATCGCCGCAGGTTGCCGATTCTGCGCGCGTCTGTCGAGGGATGACAGCGGCGTGAGCCGCTACCTCGCCGCTTCAGCCCGCTTCAATCCGACGATCGCCGGCAACGAGCCGGTTGGCAACGGATCGGGCTTCGCCGTTTCCGGCGGCAGCAGCGCCTTCGCGGTCGCGTCCGGGAATCGCGTCCTCATCTCGCGCAAGAAGCCGTCGAGCGTATCGACGCTTGCCGCCATCCTGGCGATCAGGGCGAATTCGGCGCTGTTGGCGGCAGCCGGCTTGCTTGCGGTCTCGAACGCGGCGCGGTCGGCCTCCCCGCTCATCAATGGCGCATATTTTTCGCGGATGCGCGCCAACCCGAGAGCATCCTCGGCCAGCGCGTATCCGACCACGGCGCGGATCACGTCGCCCTTCTCCACAGCATTCAAGGGTCTGAAGTCGCGCCAGCGGTCGGCGTAATACAATTCGATCTGCTCGGACGCTTCGCGCCAGCGCCGCGACGCCCAGTAAATGTCGGATCGCAGCCGGATCGCTTCGCGGCCACTGATATTTGAGGTGATGTCGAGCGCCAGATCATGGCGTCCGATGTCGCTTTGCGCGCGCGCCTCCAACAGCAGCCGTTGTTGACGCAATTCGCCGGAGAGATCGGCAATACGCGTGGTGCGAAGCGCTGATATCGCGCGATCCGGCTTGCGGTTGGTCAGGTAGACCATCGCGAGGCGCGCGGCGACCTGCGCGCGCGCGGCGCCCTCGAGCCTTTTGTCGATCTGATACTGCAGGAGTTCGCTGGCCTGATCGAGCAGGTCGACCGCGACCAGCCGATCCGCGAGCCGGCGGATTATTTCGTCGCCGCGCCGCCCGATCGGCGTCAATTCGCGATATTCGTAAAACATCGCGAGCGCATCGACCGGTGGAAGATCGACGCCCTTCGGGCCGAGAAAAAGCTGCGCGAACAGCGCCGCCGCCGCATCCTGAGCCTGCCGTGATGGTTCGGAATTTGGCTGCAGCCGGGTGGCGGTCCGCACCGCCGCAAACGATTCACTGTAGCGTCCGATGTCGGCATACATCCCCGCCATCATTTGCAGCGTCTTCACCTCGATCGCGTCGCCGCGCCACATCACCGAAAGCGTTTCAAGTTCGCGCAACGCGTCGGCCTGGCTGATTTCGCCGCGCTTTTGCCGCAGCCTGATTTCAAACAATTTGGCTTCGGCCGCCGCGGCCCGATCAGGCGACCGCACGGCAAACCTGTATTCGTCGAGCGCGTCCCTGTCGTGTCCGAGCGCTTCCGCCAGCCAGCCACGCAACACCGAGATCGCCGGCTTCAGCTCGGACGGAATACCGACCACGTCCAGATCGCTATTACGTTTGGCGGCCCCGGAGTAATCCCTCACCTCGAGCGAGCAACGCATCGCTTCCATTATCACAATGCGCTGCAGCTCGATCGGCAGCGCGGTGATGGCGAACTCGACGTTCTTGAATTTCTCCCGCGCCTCCGCCCACTTGCCCTGACGCGCGTAGGCCAGCGCCTTCCACAGTTGCGAGTCGTAGTTGGTTCCGATCGCCGGATGGGCGAGGTCTTTCAGGGCCTGCTCGGGACGACCGATCAGGCTGCTCGCAACCGCGTGCACGATCAGAACGACGGGATCCTCAAGACCCAGCTTGAAGTCCGCCAACGCCAGATCGAGGACGCCCTTGGCTTCCGGATACATCGCACGCGACAGGTAGAAGCGCGCAAGATCGACCCTGGCCTCCGTGCGCTGGTTGGGCCCGACGGCCGCGGCGGCGGCCGCGGCAAGTGCATCCTCGCGCGCGATGAAGTTTTCGCTCCGGTTTTTGCGCCACTCGCCGATATCGAAAATGAGCCGGACTGCGGTGGACGCGCGCTCGGGGCCGACGCCGACCGATGACAGCGTCAAGCCGCCTGGCCTGCCGAGGATGATCTTGTCGGAAGCGACCTCGACGGTGATGTCATCGGAGTTCGGACGAATGGCGAGGCCGTGGACCGATTCCAGGAGCGACAGCTCGACAAAATCCTGCCGCTTGATGAAGCCGCGAGCCGGCGGCGGCGCCGTGACCACCATGATGGTGTCGCCCGCGTCGGGATCGATCAGCCGATGCAGAACGCCGGGTCCCGAGAGGGGCACGGTGACGTTGGCGAGCGTGGGGTCGGTAATGTTGCGTATCGCCGTCAGCGGTTGAGCCGGTGTTTGCATGGTGTCGGCAAATGTGAGGGTCCAGCTCGCGCCGGCGGCCTGATCGTCTCCTGTCAGCGACGGCATTTGGGGACGGTTGAGGCGAATGCGGATCGCCTGGCCCTTTTCCAGCGGCAACTGGCTGACCTCGGCGATGATAGACCCGCCCCTGCTGCGGATCGGCTCGACATCGACCGGTTTCAAGGAATCGAACACCAGCCACACGGTATCGGCGCGACGAAACAATGCCGCCGGCGTAGCGGCGGCAAAGGAAAACGTCAGGCGCAGGCCGTCGCTGTCTCGCATCGCGCTAACCGAAGCGGCGGCGGCGCCGGCCTTGCTTACGGGCGGCGACATGGTTGCCGGCGGCAGCTCGGGCGCGGCGAGAGTTGTTTTTGACGGCAGCTCCGCCGAAACAGCAGACACCTCCTGCGGCCGCGCGGGCTCCGGCGTTTCCGGCGCAGGCGACGGCGCTGCTTCGGGTTTGATGTCGATCTTGGCCTGCTGCGCGAATGTCTCCGATGTCAGCGGCGCAACCTCACCGGACTGCGGCGATGCCGGCGTTGCATCGGCTGGCTTGTCGGCGGCAGCCGGCGCGGTTGCCATCGGTGGGGTGGAGGCCGGAGCGGCTGACGCCGGAGCGACTGACGCTGGAGCGACTGACGCCGGAGCACGCGAGGCATCGGCTGCGGGCGACGGCGGCGCTGACGGTTTTTCCGCTTGCTGCAAAGTCACATCGACAATGTAGTTTTTGTCCTCGCGGAAGGAGTGGACATCGACATCGCCGATCAGTGCGATCTCCACTGCGGAGGAGTCGCCTTCGATCTTCTGGTCGATCGACGCAATATTCGCTGGCGCCGCCACTTTGGCGTCCACCAGATCGAAGTTGAGCGCGGCATTGAACGACAAAGTGAGTTTCTGACCGCTCAGTACCGACGAGACGCCGATGCCGCCAGGCATTTCAAACGCGAAGCGGACGAAAGTCGGTTGCACCGATGCGCGGACGCGTATCGGCGCGCGCTTCCTGGCCTCTACGGTCACGCGCTGCTGGCGCAATGCACGCTCGGCGGCACGCGCGCGCTCGGCCAGTTCGCGCACCACCTCGCCCGGAAGCGATGGAGGCTGACCGCTCCATGTGTCGGGCAACAGATCGATGAACACGCGTTCGCCGGCGGTCATGGTGTTGATGGTCACTCGGCGCGTCAATGACAGCCGGATCGCCGAGCCGTCGGGATCGCGGCGCGCCGAACCGACATAGTCGGGCACCGCGTCGGACAATCTGCCGATCGGGATATCCACCGGGCGCTTGAACCGGATGATGAGGATAGAGCCGGCGGTACTTACTTCGGATTCGACGTCTTCGGCGAGCTTGAAAACCAGTCGGGCGTAGCCGCCAGCTGCCGAAAACGAGGCCTCGCCTTTGACGGGTTCTGCCCGGCAGACACCGGAAAACGTCAAGCCCGCTACGATCACGCCGGCCGTCAGCGACAACGACCCACCGAGGCAGCGCGGGACCGCCCGCGCGCACGCGCGGCCTAGCGACCAAGATTCAGCGGCAGCCGTTCGCGCCATTCCAAGCCAGTCTTTCGGTTCAACGATGCAATCGCCGGCGGACGCCCTCGCGCGCGCCGCGCCTCCAAATCTAGGATTGGCTATTTAAGGATTTGTTAACGTTGGGAGCCTTTGAGGACAGTTAAGAGACATAGACCAACGCGAAAAAAGCGCCCGTCTCCTGTTGCGCCAACGCGCGTCGTCCAGCTCTCAAATCCGCACAGTTCGGATCAGCGCCGGCACCATCCGCCCTCATCTCCGACGGTTTCCGGCGCTACGAAGCTATTCACAGCTCAATAGACGCGGCGATGCCGCCGGTCTCGTCGTCCCGGCGACGCTTTTGCACCCGCGTAATACGGGTTGATGATGCATTGTGCGGCGCGGCCCGATGCTGACATATTGCACTGTGCCAGCGAGGTATAGGCGCACTCGAAGTAATAGTCCCTCCAGCTTTGGTAGACTTGCAGGCAGACCGGATACTTCGGATCATACGTCTGGGCGCGGGCCGACGGCGTTGCCGAAACCGTCGCAATCGTCAGAATCAACAAAGCCAGAATGCGCATCAAAATCTCCGTTGGATTACAAATGTGGTTATCCCGCCCTCGTGCCGGTAGTTCCTGACAACAACCCGCTCATGCCCGACTCCGAAACGCTCGCTATGCGCCCCACCGTGATCGGCGGCAAGCGCTACGCCGACGACTATCAGGTGGTTTGGCGCGGCATGTCGATCGGCCGGATCATGAAGGCGAGCGGAATAACGTCCTTGGAAGGCCGTCATCGCCGGACGACACTGGCACCGGCCACGATCTGGACGACGCCCAGGCCAAGTTCCGGACGGCTTGGGAACGAATGCGCGCCGGCCTGACCGAGGCGGACATTGCGCGTGCTCATCGCTATGCCGAAGCCAGCGCCGAAGCGCCCGGTATGACCGAAATTGAGCGGCTCTAATGGTACCGGTGCAGATATTTGCTAGTTGGGCTTTTGCGACAGCACCTTGCCTTCGATTTTGGGAAGGTCGGCAACGGCGGCGGATTTGTCCGCCCCGGCGCGGCGAGCCAATTCGACGGTCAGCCGCTCGGCCGCTTCCGGCGACATCAGGCCGAGGATATCGGACATCTTCCGCGGCGCGATCTGCGAGGCGATTTCGAACAGCACGGACATTTCGAGCCGGTCGAATACCTTGGCGGCGTCCTTCGGCTTCATGGCCTCATACATGGTGATGATGCCCTTGAAGCGCGCGGCATCGGTTTCGCTCTTCTGTGAGCTCGACGTAGTGATCCGCGCTTCGACCGCCTTCAATTCCTCGACGCGGGATTCGATCCGCTTTTCGGCCGCCTTGAGCAGGCTTTCGCGAATGTCGATCTCGCGGGCGCGCGCTTCGAGCTCCTGCCGCCGCGCCTGCAGCCGCTCAAGGATCGCGCGCTCCGACGGAGGCACCGGCTGGCTCTGGTCGGGATACACGACGACGCCGTCGGATTTTGCCTCCTCCGGTGCGGCAACAGCCGGAGGCGCAGCCTCTTTCGGCTTTTGTTGAAACGAACCCGTGATGTCGGCGGCATCGGTTTTGTTTGCAGCCGGAAAGTTGAGGGTTTCCTGCGCCCATGACCGCTTGGTCGACTGTGCCTGATAGTCGAAGACGTAGCCGCCATGGATCACAAGACCCGCGACCTTCAGCACCGCGAGGCCGAAGATCGCGGTCAGGACGATTGGAATGACGCGAATGTTACGGTAGGATTTCATGCGGCGAGGCCGTCAGACCTTCTTCGGTCGGAAAACGCCTGAGCCGCCGCTGCAATTGCCTTGGCCGTGGAGAGTTTGGGGGCCGCAGCCTCCGGCTCCGACGCCGGCCGCGCGGCGGTTACTATTCTGGACAGCCGCCGGATGACATTGTCGCCCTCCGCAAGGTGTTTCTTCAACTGCAGAGATATTTGGCCCGCGGCAGTCAGCTGGTTCCCGAGATGCTCGTTGACGTCGCGAACGGTGTGTTTGAGGCCGCCGATGGCGCGCTCGGCGATTTCGGTCGCGGTGATCAATTCCGCGATCGTCGCCTTCAGCGAATGCTCATCGGCCTTCAACCGCTTCAAACGCTTGTTCAACAGCATGCAATAACCGATTGTGACCAATAGCAATACTGCCACCAGACTTTCGATCGCAACTCCAATTGAATGACTCATTGGGCCTCCATCAACTTGGTTTGCTCATCGGCCTTCTCGAACATCGCGAAGGTGGTGTTCGGCTTGCGCAGTTGCTTGGTGACGCGAATGGCGACGCGGTCGCCGACCCGGCCCATCCGTCCCTCGGTGAGGGTGACGCTGCCGCAACGCACCGCCACCAGCGCGTCGGCGCGCATTTCGAGCGGCAAGGTGTCGCCGACTTTCAGCTTCATCAGCTGCTTGAGCGGAATGTCGGCCTCATAGAGCACGGCCTCGACCGCAATCTGCGCCTGCGCCACTTCGGTTGCGAAATGGCCTTCCCAGATCGGATCGCGGCCGAATTTCTCGCCCATGAACATCTGCAGCAACACGCCGCGGATCGGCTCGATGGTCGCATAGGGCAGCAACAGCTCGATATTGCCGCCGCGGTCTTCCATGTCGATCCGCAGCCGCACCAGGATCGCGGCGTTGGCGGGCCGGCTGATGGCGGCGAAGCGGGGATTGGTTTCGAGCCGGTCCATGGTGAAGCTCACCTGCGACAGCGGCCTGAACGCCTGTTCGGCGTCGGCCAGCACGACTTCGACCAGCCGCTTGACGAGGTTGGTTTCGATCGTCGTGTAGGGGCGGCCTTCGATGCGCATCGAAGTCTGGCCGCGGCGGCCGCCCAACAAGACGTCGATCATCGAATAGATCAGACTCGAATCCACCGTCGCCAGGCCGAAATTCTCCCATTCCTCGGCCTTGAACACGCAGAGCACGGCAGGGAGCGGTATGGAATTCATGTAGTCGCCGAACCGCACCGAGGTGATGCGATCGAGCGAAACTTCGACGTTGTCGGAGGTAAAGTTGCGCAAGGAGGTGGTCATCAGCCGCACCAGGCGGTCGAAGACGATTTCGAGCATCGGCAGACGCTCGTAGGACACCATCGCCGAATCGATGATGGCGCGAATGCCGGAGTTGTCGTCGAGATTGACCTCGCCGACCGAAAACCCGAGCAGGTTGTCGATTTCTTCCTGCGACAGTACGCGCTCGCCGCCGTTCTTGCCGCCGCCGAAGTCGCGGCTGCCGTCTTCGACCATCGCCGCCCATTGCAGCGCCATGGCGCCGGAGAGTTCATTGGCCGCAGCCGCTTCCGCAGCCTCCGTCGGGTCCTCGGAATCAAGTGAGGCCTCCCATTGCGCCGCGATTGCATCCTGGTCGACTGGATCGTTGCCCGCCATGATTTCAGATCCGTCCCGTCACTGAACGACGATTTCCTTGAACAGCACCGCGTTGACCTGGCTTGGCGAAATCGCGGCGTTGACCCGCCGGGTCAGTTCTTCCCTCAGGCGAAATACGCCGACTGACCCATTGAGATCGCTCGCCCTTAGCTCGCGCAGATAGGTTTGAAAAATATCGGTGACGCGCGGCAGGTTCGGCTTGATCGCTTCGGCCTGCTTCTCTTCCCTGACCTCGAGCACGAGCTTCACCTTGAGATATTGCACGCGATCGCCAGGCGAGCCGACCAGATTGACCAGCATGTCCGGCACCTCGACGAAGACCGGCGGTTTCGCCGGCGCCGCCGCCGCGCGCGTTTCTTCATCGGTATGCCGAGCCGAAAACAACCAGGTCGCGGCACCCCCGACGATCAGGAACACGCCGCCCGCTGCGATGATCAATTTGAGCTTGCTCTTGGGAGCTACGATCCGTTCGGCTTCCACCGCGCCGCCGTCCAGCTGTTCGTTGTCTGCCATCGCCCGCGCCCGGTTGGAATGAAATCGATGCCGCCAGGCAGGTCCGTGACGCGATACAATGCCCGCAAGCGCACACGCGCTCTCTTGATCCGGACGCTAAGGTAATAATGGTTAATGGAACCTTTCTTTTAGCCTTCAGCTAGGAAAAAGTTGCCGGGCAAACATGGTCAACAAGACCTTATTGCCGCCCTTCCGCACCCCGGCCAAACATCCAAGCCCTTGTAAATCCGCCATTTTCCAATCTGGCACGGCTTTCGCTCTGTTCTGTTGCGAACCGCGGGGCTTGGGAGAGCCCTACCCGGTTCGGAAGGATCCGCAAACGAGCCTGGGAGGGTTTTGCTGCGGATCGTTACAGGGGAGAACCACCGATGGAGAATGCGCTTCTCGTCGGACTTTCGCGGCAGATGGTGCTGCAACGGCAGATGGATGTCGTCGCCAACAACGTCGCGAACGTCAACACCACCGGCTACAAGGCCGACAGGTCGCTGTTCGAGGAGTTTCTCAACTCCCGCGCGCGCGAGGACAACTTCGTGCCCCAGGACCGACGCGTCAGCTACGTCCAGGACCGCGGCACCTTCAAGGACTTCTCGCAAGGCTCGAGCGAGCAGACCAAGAATCCGCTGGATGTCGCGATCGACGGCCGCGGCTTTCTGGTGGTGCAGACCCCGGCCGGCGAGCGCTACACCCGCGACGGCGGACTGCAGATCAACAATCAAGGTCAACTGGTGACGGCTGCCGGCAACCCGGTGCTCGGCAACTCAGGCCCGATCGTGTTCCAGCCGACCGACAAGGAAGTCAGCATTGCCGCCGACGGCAACGTCACCGTGCTCGAAGGCATCAACCGGATCGACGCGGTTCGCGGCAAGCTGCGCGTGGTCCGGTTCGCCGACGCGCAACAGCTCGTGAAGGAAGGCTCCAATCTTTATTCGGTTGGCGAAGGCGCCGCCGCAGAGCCCGACACGGCCTCGCGGATTCGCCAGGGCTTCATCGAAAAATCCAACGTCAATTCGGTGACCGAGATGAGCCGGATGATCGAGGTGACGCGGGCCTACACGTCGATCGCGACCTTGCTGCAGCAGCAGGGCGATCTGTACAAAATCGCCATCGAAAAACTCGCCGACGTTCCGGCGTAGGAGGATTAACCCATGCGCGCTCTTCACACCGCAGCGAGCGGAATGGCGGCCCAGGAACTCAACGTTCAGGTGATCTCCAACAACATCGCCAACTTGCGCACCACCGCCTTCAAGAAGCAGCGCGTGGCGTTTCAGGACCTGATCTACGACCACGTGCGCCGGGTCGGCGCGCAGGCGTCGGATCAGGGCACGATCCTGCCCGTCGGCGTCGACATCGGCGGTGGCGTCAAGACCGTCGGCACGCCGCGGCTGATGACGCAGGGCACGCTGTCGCAAACCGGCAACGACCTCGATATCGCCATCCGCGGCGAAGGTTTTTTCAAGATCCAGATGCCCGACGGCAGCTTCACCTATACCCGCGACGGCTCATTCCAGATGGACGCGCAAGGCCGCATCGTCAACGCACAGGGCAATCCGGTGCAGCCGACGATTACGATCCCGCAGAATTCCTCCGGCCTCGCCATCAACGCACAGGGCCAAGTGACGGTGACATTGCCGGGCTCGACCACGCCGGTCAATATCGGGCAGATCGGCCTGACGCGCTTCATCAACAAGGCAGGCCTGCAGCCGATCGGCGACAATTTGTTTACCGACACGCCGGCGTCGGGCGCCCCGCAGGACGGCATCGCCAACACCGACGGTCTTGGCGACATGCAGCAGAGCAATCTCGAGCAGGCCAATGTCGAGGCCGTCTCCGAGATTTCCGACCTGATCGCGGCGCAGCGCGCCTATGAGATGAACGCCAAGGTGATCAGCGCCGCCGACCAGATGCTGCAATCCACCTCCGGAATGTTCCGCTAGAGGGAAGCCGATAATGACCGTTCGTTCCCTCCTGCTCGCAACCGCCCTGCTCGCGGCCACGGCCGCCTCGGCGCAAGCCCGCGACGATGTCACCGCGGCGCCCCAGGCCCGCGACCACGTCATCGCGGTGCCCCAGGCCCGCGACCATGTCATTGCGGCGCCGGTGCTGCGCGCCAACGTCGCCGTCGCCGCCGACGTGGTGCGGATCGGCGATATCATCGACAACGCCGGCACCTCGGCGCAGATCGCGATCTATCGCGCGCCCGATCTGGGCACCACCGGCTCGCTGCCGACCGCACAGGTGCTCGCCAGTTTGCGGGCGCATCACGTGATCGGCGTCGATACCAGGGATTTGACCGCGATCTCGGTGACGCGGCTGGCGCGCACGGTGCACGGCAAGGACATCGAGGTTCAGGTCGCCCGCGCACTGGAGCGCCGCAACGGCCTTGGCGATGCCGATAGCCTCAGCCTGACATTCGATCGCGAGGTCGGGGATCTCCGCCTGGAGGTTTCGAACACCGGAGTGATGCAGCCGGCATCCGTCCGCTACGAGCCGCGCAACAACCGCTTCGATGTCAGCTTCGAGATCGCCAACGACAACGTCTCCACGCCGACCCGGCTGCGTTTCACCGGCACCGTCATCGAGACCGTCGAGGCCGCGGTGCTGGCGCGCAACGTCGAACGCAATGAAGTGCTAAGATCTTCCGACCTCATCGTCGAACGGCGTCCCAAGGCCGAAGTCGGCGGCGACCTCGCCGCGCGCGATCGCGCGGTCGGGATGCAGGCGCGAAAACAACTTCGCTCCGGCCAGCCGCTGAAGTCGGCCGATCTCGCCAAGCCGGACCTGGTGCAGCGCGACCAGAGCGTCACGCTGATCTACGAGGCGGCCGGGCTCTATCTCACGATTCGCGGCAAGGCGGTGGAAGGCGGCACCGAAGGCGACGTCGTCAACGTGCTTAACCTGCAATCGAAGCGCACGGTGTCCGGCGTCGTGACCGGCCGCGGCCAGGTTTCGATCTCGGTGGCAACGCCGCGTCTGCCCGCTACGGCGGACGCCACCTCCTCGCTCGGCGCCAATCAAGGCGCCGCGCCGATTTCAGTCGCCGCCAACGCCAGTTCGCAACTGTCTCCAAAAGCCGAGTAATGTACATGTTCGCTTCCCCTATCAACCGCATCATCCTTACCGGCGCATTGCTGGCGACAGCGTCAATCGCAAGCGGTTGTTCGTCGATCGACCGGCTGTCACAGATCGGCGAAACCCCGAAACTGACCGCGATCGAAAATCCGACGGCGCAGCCCGGCTACAAGCCGGTGCAGATGCCGATGCCGAAGCCGGAAGTCGCCTCCTACAATGCCAACTCGTTGTGGCGGAACGGCTCGCGCGCGTTCTTCAGGGATCAGCGCGCCGCGCGCATCGGCGACATTCTGACCATCACCGTGAATTTCACCGACAGGGCCAACATGGCCAACCAAAGCCAGCGCAGCCGGGCCTCCACCGAAGATGCCGCCATCACCGATTTCGCCGGCAGCAAGCTGCTGACCGGCAACGCTGCCAAAGTGCTCCCAGGCAGTCTGCTGGCAACCGATTCCACCGCGTCCTACGACGGCAAGGGATCGACCATACGGCAGGAAGCCCTGCAGACCAGCGTGGCCGCCGTGGTGACCCAGCTGCTGCCGAACGGCAACCTCGTGGTCGAAGGCAAGCAGGAGATCCGGGTCAATTTCGAAATCCGCGAACTGATCGTCGCCGGCATCGTGCGGCCGGAGGATATCCAGAGCGACAACACCATCGACTCCAGCAAGATCGCGCAGGCCCGCATCGCCTATGGCGGCCGCGGCCAGATCACCGACGTGCAGCAGCCGCGTTACGGCCAGCAGGTGACGGACATCCTGCTGCCGTTCTAAAAATAACTTCCCTCCCCTTGCCAACGGGAGGGTCAGGGAGGGGATCGAGCCGCAAGCAAGAACCCCCACCCTGTTTGCTTCCGGACGATGCTTCGCATCGCCGCGAGCAAACGGCCTCCCCCATTTTGGGGAGAGGCAACAAAGAGCTCCCACACCTCATCGCGAACCTAGGCGCGATGAAGTGTTCCAACGCGGCCTCCGTCAGCTCCCCTGGCGGAGGCCGCGGTCGTTTTGCGCTTAGAGCATGATCCGAAGCTCAGACCACCGGCGCTCAAGAGCAAATCAGACATCGCGTGGATTTGCCGCGAAGTCGTCAATTGACGGCGAGTTCAACCGATCGCTGCAACACATTCTGCGAACTTCTCAGCCGGCGTCTGATAGAGCAAGGTCTTTCTCGGCCTTTCATTGAGCTGCCTTGCGATGGCACTGAGCTTGGCCTGGCTGTGCAAGGACAGATCGGTGCCGCGCGGAAGATACTGGCGCAGCAATCTGTTGGTGTTTTCGTTTGAGCCGCGCTGCCAGGGAGACCGAGGGTCACAAAAATAGACATCAACCTCGGTGGCCAATGTCAGGCGCTGATGGTCGGCAAGCTCTTTGCCTCTGTCCCAGGTCAGCGACCGGTAAAGCTCGCTGGGCAATCGCTGCGATTGCTTGATCAGCGCCGAGACGACG
>NZ_JNIJ01000073.1 GCF_000701345.1 Bradyrhizobium sp. URHD0069
GTCGCCAGTCAATACCCGTGAGCTTGTTCTGATTGCTGTCTTGGCTAGGTGTGTTGGAGACCAATAACCATGTCGCTCCGGTACGTCGAAAGTTCTTCAAGATCGCTGCAATGTCTTGGAACGATAAGTGGACCCAACAATCGCGGCACAAGATCATGTCGACGGCGGGTAGATCATCTTTAGTGAGATCGGCATGGATAAATCGCACGCCGGAACGGGCGTATTGCTGGTTGTTCTTGGCGACTACGGCGGAAACGACGTCGGCACCGACATAGTCGACGCCGGAGAGGTCAACTCGCCTCATCCAGTTCCAGTCACCGCACGGTGCATCCAGGAACTTGGACACCTGGTATCGCTGAAACAGTTCGGGAAGATAGGCGCTCACGTTTTCCGTGGCAGCTAGCTCCGAACCAACGCCTGAACCACTTTCTGCGCTTCCCCAAGCCCGCATGGCGTAAGCCACTTGGAACACCTGAGCCCTCGGCAGAGTCAGGGAAAGCAACTTCCCAAAGCCTGGAGTTCGAACAGCGATGCTGTTGGCCTTTTGTCGCAAACTCCAACGGAACATGTTCACCTCCCCACATATTTTTTGTGAGGTGCCGCCTCAGTTGGCAGTCTTTGTCATTTTGTGTAAGGCCGACGAACCGCAGGCATTTTTGCCGCTTCCGCGTCCATTGCCAGTACCCGGCCAAGCCTACCACAGCTTGCGGCAGGAGGACGACGGGCCGTCAAGGCCTTCAAATTTCAAACTGAGACACTACCAGGAATCCAATAAGCCCATCAACTAAGATGGTGGACCTTCTGAAGAGCGTAAACCGGTGTGGGGATGCCTTCCATTCGCGCCTTCAACTGCAGGGACAGAAACTGCGAGTAGTGGCGTGACTGGTGCAGGTTGCCGCCATGGAACCAAAGCGCCTCCTGCTGTGTCGGCTTCCACATGTTGCGCTGCTCGCCTTCCCACGGGCCGGGGTCTTTGGTCGTGTTCGAGCCCAGTCCCCAGACCTTGCCAACCTTGTCGGCGACTTCCTTCGAGATCAGGTCCGCGGCCCAGCCGTTCATCGAACCGTAGCCGGTGGCATAAACGACCAGATCGGCCGGCAACTCGGTCCCGTCGCTCAAGATGACGGAGTGTTCCGCGAGTTTTTTGACGTCGACGCCGCTTTTCAGTTTGACGCTGCCATTGGCAATCAGTTCCGAAGCACCGACATCGATGTAGTATCCTGATCCGCGCCTTAGGTATTTCATGAACAGACCGGAGTCGTCGTCACCATAATCGAGCAGGAAGCCTGCCTTCTCGAGACGCTTGTAGTAGTCGGCATCGCGTTCCCTGATCGCGTTATAAACCGGGATCTGGAACTCGTGCAGGATCTTGTAAGGCAGTGAAGCAAAGATGAGGTCGGCCTTGGCCGTCGTCATTCCAGACTGGACCGCCTGTTCGGAGTAAAGCGCGGCCAATCCGAGCTCCATCAGCGAGTCCGACTTCACAACATGGGTCGTCGAGCGTTGGACCATCGTGACGTCCGCTCCGGCTTCCCAGAGCGCGGCACAGATATCGTGGGCGGAATTGTTCGAGCCGATCACAACGGCTTTCTTGTTCTTGTATTTGTCCGGCCCAGGATGCTGCGACGAATGGTGCTGATCGCCTTTGAAAATATCCATGCCTTCGAATTTCGGCGTGTTGGGCTTGGCTGACATTCCCGTCGCTAGCACGAGCTGTTTCGGCTTTAGGACGATTTCCTCGCCGTCGCGCTGCACGATAACGGTCCATTCGCGGGTCTTCTCGTCGTAAGAAGCCTTCTTGCATTCGCTCGAGCCCCAGTAATTGAGCTCCATCACCTTTGTGTACATCTCCAACCAGTCGCCGATCTTGTCCTTCGGGGAGAAGACGGGCCAGTTCCGGGGAAAGGGCAGATAGGGCAGATGGTCATACCAGACCGGATCATGCAGGCAGAGTGACTTGTAGCGCTTGCGCCAGCTGTCGCCGGGCCTTTGGTTTTTTTCGATGATGATCGTCGGCACATTGAGCTGGCGCAGCCGCGCTCCGAGCGCGATGCCGCCCTGACCGCCACCGACGATGACGCAATAGGGCTGACGCGAGTAACCGAGTTCAGCAGCTTCCGCCTCGCGATCTTCCTTCCACGTCGTTCGATTCCGTTCGGCGCCGTGTTTGGCGCCCATGGGACGGTCGAAGCCAACTGCCTCTTCGTGCCCCTTGAGTTCGCTCATTGTTGTCAGCAACGTCCATATCCGGCCGTCCCGCAGACGCATGTGGCCAAAGCCGCGAGCGACGTCGGTTTCGAATTGTATCCAGCTCTCCGTAATTCCATCCGCTTCCGAAGCTTCCTCGCCGTCCGCAATTTTCCAGTTCGACGGCTTCGTATCGGCGAGCCGCGCCTTGAGCATGTCGCGAACCTGTTCCCTGCCCTCCATTGTCTTGATGTTCCAGGTGAAGGTCACGAGGTCGCGCCAGTAGCAGTCCGCCTGAAAGAGACCGACGGCGTGCTCCACGTCGCCGTGGGATAGCGCCTTGTCGAGCGCGTCGAGCAGATCAGACACTTTCCCATTTGGAGCTTTGTCGAGCATGGTGATGTCCTCCCTTGCGCTGGTGGCGAGCCTTCGCTCTTTTTTGGTTCCGGCGAGATGAAGCCGAGGCGCCGACGAAAACGATGAGCTCGCGCGGCGTCATTCGATCGTCCAGGATACACTTAAATCTAGCACTTTGCGGTGAAGAGGCGAGCGAGGAACAGCCCAATTGGGCTGAAATGCGGGCTCGGCCCAATGTCGGAGATGGGTCAACTTAGCGAGAAAGCGGCATGTTCGCGTCCCGTCCGGTTCATCTCCCCCGATCACGGACATTCATCTGGAACTTCCGCACGCCGGCTGCTCTGGGCGCAAGCCTCACGCCACCTCAGCCTTGCCGCGCCCCACCGTCTGGCAAACCTCAAACCCCTCGAATTGCGGATGCCCGAGATAGAGCGGCTTGTTGTCGCCGGCTTTGTGATGCGCTGCCCGGAACGCCTCTGACTTGGTCCACGCTTCAAAGACGGCGCGGTTTTTCCAAACCGTGTGGGAAGCATAAAGTGTGTGATCTTCGGCTTCGGGGCCTTTGAGAAGGTGAAACTCCACGAAGCCCGGCACCTTATCGAGATGACTGTCGCGCGAGATCCAGACGTGCTCGAAAGCAGCCTCCGAGCCCTTGGCTACCTGAAACCGGTTCATGGCGATAAACATCAAGTGGTCTCCTGCTCTCGATGGCTACGATAGACACATGGCACCAAGCAGTTGGCGAGATTGCGATCAGCTACGCGGGGCACGATAACGTATAAGAAGGTAAAACGGTTTCCTCGCCCGAAAACCCGCGGCGCCCAAACGATTGGGCAATAAGGTTTCACCTTTTCGTGTCCTGCTCGTATCAACGGCGCCTGCCGACCATGCGCCAGCCTAGACTTGCGCCACCGCGTCGCCCCACGGCTGGAATATCTCGGTGGCGCCGCTATTGGTCCCGCCCTCGCGCAGCACCACGCTCGGGCACGCGAACTTCATCGGCTGCGCCTGTACGCGAGCATCTTCGTAGTCGAAGCGCGCCCGCAACGCTTCCCGCACTTGCGCCAGCAGACGGACATCGCCGATCACCACCGCGCCTTCGCTCGCATCGATGCGAGGCTGGTGGATCGCCGCGTCCAAATCCATGCCGTAGTCCATCACAAAGGACAGCATCTGCGTCACGGCCGGCAGGATGCGCCGCCCGCCCGACGCACCGAGGGCCAGGCGTCGGCCATCGGCTGCTTCTGCCAACACCGGCGTGTAGTTGGTAAGGCAGCGCTTGCCTGGCGCCAGCGAATTGGCGCCGCCAGCCGTGGGATCGAACCACATGATGCCGTTGTTCATGAGAACCCCGCTTTGTGGCAGCACGAACTTGGAGCCAAAAATCGACAACAGGGTTTGCGTCACCGCCGCCATGTTGCCCTCTCGGTCCACCACCGAAAAATGCGAGGTGCAGGCCGGCGCGAGCTGCTCGGCGCCCAGCGCGCGCCGACCGTCGGCATCGCCCATCCCTTGCAGGCGTTCCTGGTAGGCCGATTGCAGCGCCAAAGCATAGGCAGTGTAGGCCGACGCGCCGGGCTCGCCGCGCGCGGGCTGCAAGTCCTCCTGTAGCAGACGCAACGCATGCGCCAGGGTCGGGCCGCCGGTGAGTTCCGGTGTCGCGTACACCACGCCGCCGCGATAGGGGACGGCGAGCGGCTCGCGCACATGGGCGCGGAAGGCCGCAAGGTCTTCGACCGACAGCGCACCGCCGCCGGCCTGCACATCTGCCGCGATGGCGCGGGCCAAGTCGCCCTCGTAGAAATCGCGAGGTCCCTGCACCGCCAGATGCGCCAGTGTGGCCTTGAGCCGGTCCTGCGGCAGGCGCACGCTGGCCTTGATACCCCATTGCGGGTGCGGCGGCAGTCCGTCTTGCAGATAGACGGCCGCGCTCGCGGGGTAACGCCGCAGATCCGCTGCCGCGCTGGCGATGGCCAGGGTTGTCCACCAGTCCACGGAGAGACCTTGATCGGCCAGAGTCACGCTGGGACCCAGCAATTCCTGCCACGGCAATTTCGCGTGCCGGCGATGCGCCTCCGCGACGCCCGCCACCACGCCAGGCACCGCGATCGAGCCGGGACCGCGTAGATTGCGGTCGTCCTTCACCCTTGGCCAGGGGAAAAGATCGGAGGCGGCCGCGCCTTCGCCCGTCAACGGATAGTCCTCGCGGCGGATGCCGCCGGGCGCTCGCATGCCGAAGTCGATCACCTCATAACGGTTTTCGCGCGCGCGATAGAGCACCATCGCCCCGCCGCCGCCGATGCCGCTCATCCAAGGCTCGAGTACGCCTAGCGCGAAAGAGGTCGCGACCACCGCGTCCACGCAGTCCCCTCCTGCGGCCAGCACCTCGGCTCCAACTTCGGCTGCCTTGCGCGATTGCGCGGCGACGATGCCGCCTTTGGAGACCGCAGCCGGTTTGCGGATTTGCTGGGCATTGCTGAACTGGTCGCGCATGTTGTTGCCTTCGCTGTCATTCACATGTGTTGAGGAGAAAACCGCTGATTTGGATCGATTTAAACCCGAGGGCGGGCGCGAGCAACGTAATGGGCGAACCAGGCCCGTATCAGCGGTCCGCCTTTGATTAATCTGCAAGCGTTCGGGTGGTTGCCGCTCAAGCCCAGCCCAGTTCCTTTAGTGCCATACCAGAATGCCATATCTTCGTCATGTGGCTGATCTTGTCGTCGGTGAATTGCATCACGTAGACATAGTCCGAAGCCGTCTTTTTTCCGGTCGGCTCACACGGACCGCCGGGACCGGTATGCGTACCCGAAAAGACAGCATAGGCAGCGACGTTGTTTCGTTCGGCATCGGTGGCGAAGGACTTCACCTCGTAGCTGGCGTCCGGCATAGTCGTCATGACCCCCTTCATCCAGTCGGCGTATTCCGCAAGAGTCTTGATATCTGCAAGCGGTTCGGCCTGAGCGGCGAAGGTCGCGTTTGGAGTACAGTAACGCTTGCAGACTTCCCAGCCCTTTCCAGTCTCGCAAGCGGCAAAAAAATCTTTGGCAATTGCGGTGATCGAGGCCATGACCGGTTCCTCCTGCGTGTGTTTTATTGAATCTCTGTTTTAGCACTTCGGCTGCGCTCAGGCCATTGGACCACTGGATCGAACGTTACCGAATGTCGTGCGCGCAAGGTCCGCTTCGGCGTCATAAACTGACCTCGAGGAGGCCGAACAGAACTTCCGAAGTGAACCAAAATGCCCTAGCTTATTGTCTTCGCCCTCCGTGGGGATACGATGATGAGATCCCGCGTAAGGAAAGTTGCCCACCTCCTGGAACGCATTGGGCTTGCGATGGCCGGAGCGGCAAGCGGATTGTTTGTTGCCGCCCATGTCGGCTCTACCATCACGGTGCTCACTTCTCAAAATTTTATAGTCATTATGATGATTGGCGGCGCAATTGCGTTCTACTTGGGAATTGATACTCCCCCTCTGGCTTTTCATGGACCAAATGGTGAGCCTCCAAGAGGCGGCTCCGGCGGAAAAATTGATTCTACAGAATTTCTCAGTGCCGTCGGCACATTCCTCGCTACGTTGACGGCTTTTGCATCGGTCGGTGTGATTGTGTCTCGTGAAAATCCGCACATCTTTTGGACAATAATGATAATGCTGGGATGGGTAGTTGGCGTGACAATGCAAATCATTGCCGGAGCCATTGCCCGCACTCGCACTTGATATGCCGCTTTGTGAGCGTCGTGGCCAGGATATCAAGGCCGCAATTTTCCTAGTCGCATGGTATGCGCCGTTACCTCATGACGAAATTCCTTCATCATTATTTCAAAGAGCGTGAAAGCCTCGATCTGAAATTCGGCCAGTATCTTGTGCCGGGGCAGGCGCCTGTCCGCGATCATCCTCTTCAAATGTTCCAGCCGCTCCGACTGTTCGGTCCACAGTTCATCCAACATCGCCATCATGATTCGACGCAGAATGACGTTCAGATCGGCTCTGCCAAGCAATTCGATCTTCCCCTGCATCCAGGCATCTGCCAATGCGCTGAGACGCTTCTGCAACAGCGCGGAAGCGGCAGGGTGACTATGTGATGGCCCTGCGATTGGCACAACCAGCGTCAGGATTGAGCGGACCATGGCGTCTAGACCGGTCCTGTCCCAAGTGCCTGACGCCGGAGCGAACCGTCCTATGAGATCATCTATAGTGTCGTCGCGGAGACCCTTGACGGTCGTTAGCGGCTCGGGATCGTCGCGGATCTTTTCGCGTTGGCTATAGATCAAATCGCGCTGTCGCTGGATCGTCTCTTCGAAGCGGAGCAGGCTCAGGCGACTGTCAAAGCCGCGGGCTTCGATACGTCTTTGGGCAGCCGCAAAAAGATCCAGCGCAAGTGCGGGATCAGCGGGATCGTCCGTACGCGCTATCCTGGCAGCCGTCGGGTTCTGCAGCAGATTATCCTCCAGCGAGACGTGAAAAACCGAGCGGCCCGGCTCGCCCTGCCGGCCAGCACGGCCACGCAATTGAGCATCGAATCGACGATGCTCGTGATGCTCCGTGCCAATCACCAACAGTCCGCCCGCTGCGACGACGCGATCACGTAGTTGCGGATCGTTCCGCGTGCCGCCAAGGCGAATATCGGTACCGCGTCCAGCCATCATGGTCGCGATAGTTACCGCGCCGGGCAGTCCGGCAAGCGCAATAATTTGCGCTTCGTTCGCATGATTCTTGGCATTGAGCACGGTGAAGCTCTTCTCGGACAAATCGCCATTTTGTTTCCAGCCATGGGCCTCAAGGAGCGCGGCCAACGCGTCCGAGTGCTCGATCGATAGAGCGCCGATCAGGACAGGCTGCTGCCTGGCTTTCGCGCGTTCGATCTCATCAAGGATAGCCCTTAACTTTCCCTGACGCGTCTGATGAAGATACGTCTCATCGCAGCGGATCAGCGGCCGGTGCGTGGGAATTGCAACGACGTCGAGCCCGTAGACCTGACGGTACTCATCGACGTCGCCGATAGCAGTTCCCGTCATACCCGCCAGTTGGTCATAGCGCCGGAAGAACGATTGGAGCGTAATCGAAGCCAGGGTGCGGGTTTCCTCATCGATGATACAGCCCTCTTTGGCTTCCAGCGCCTGGTGAAGCCCCTCATCATAACGTCGTCCCGGCATCATCCGCCCGCTATGCTTGTCGACGATGACAATCGCGCCGTCCTGCACGATGTAGTCGCGATCGCGCGCCAACAGCGTGTGGGCACGTAGCGCCTGTATGGTGTGATGCAACAGAGAGATCGCTTCGATGTCGTGTAGCGAAACCTGCGGCTTCAAAAGAGAGGCCCGCCGCAGTCCACGCTCGACGGCGTCATAGCCTTTATCTGTCAGCGCGACACGGCGGCGGTCGCCGATCTCGTAGTGATCGGGTGGCAGTGCTGATACTATGGAATCGAGCAGCTGGTAGAAGCCGGACTGATCGCCAAGCGGACCAAATAGAGCCAAGGGCATCCCCGCTTCATCGATCAACACGGCGTCGGCTTCATCGACCAGCGCAAAGGCATGGCCACGCTGAACCGTCTCGGCCGGCGAGAACTTCATGTTGTCGCGCAGATAGTCGAAGCCGAATTCGCTGGCTACTCCGTAGGTAACATCGCAAGCATAGGCTCTGCGGCGGCTATCATCGTCCATCTGCTGAGTGACTAGTCCGACCCTAAGCCCAAGCGCCTCGTAGACCGGCCGCATCCAGCTTGCATCACGCCGTGCGAGATAGTCGTTCGGTATGGCGACGTGGGCGCCGCGGCCGGACAGCCCGTGCAAGGCACAGATCAGCGTCGCGGACAACGTCTTGCCTTCGCCGGTCTTCATTTCGACGATACAGCCGTCCAGCAAAGCCAGGGCCCCGACGATTTGCTCCGGGACGTGCTCTTCTCCGATCGTACGACGCGCCGCTTCGCGCGCCAGCGCAAACATCGGTATTGCCAAGTCCGCGAGGGCGGTGCCCGCCATCGCTTTCTCACGCAGACGCTGCACGCGCTCGAGTAAGGCCGCCGGCGACAAGCACTGGTGCTCGGAAGCAACTGCGAGAATTTGCCTGGCCGTTCGGCTGTAACGCGCCAGCCTCCGGTCGGCAGGCAAGCCAAACGCGCGCTGTACGAAGCGCAGGATCATTTCAATTCGAAGAGGATTGGTACCGAAAATCCGAACTGAGAGCCGCTGACGTCCGAGGGCGGGGTCGGCAGGGGTTGTGCTCGTTGCAATAGTGCGAGAGTTTCGCGGTCGAGCGCGTCCGAGCCACTGCTCTTGGCGATTGTGCTCGACATGATGTGGCCCTGCCGATCGACCACGAACGAGACCTTGACGATGCCATGTTCACGCTTGGCATGGGCTTCCGGCGGATAGCGCTTGTTGCGCTGAAGATGCAGCGCAAGCCGGCGCTTCCAACTGACCAGTTGTGCGGTACGCGCCGCCGACGCGGTTGGCGCTGTGGTTGCGGAAGCCGCCACTACCGGCGGCGCCGCGTTCGGCACCTTCTCTGCCTCGTCCTCCTTCTTTTCCTCTTCTTTCTTCTGTTCCTTCGGCGTAGCCGTATCAAGCGCGACTTCAGGCTCGGCCATCGCGGGAAGCGGCGGCAACGGCATTGGCTCGTCCGGCGTTGGCAATGGATCCTTTACTGGCTCGACCTTGGCCTCAGCCTTGAGTTCGGCCTTCTCCATCGGCGGTGGCGCCGCATCCGTCTGCATTTGCTCTTCGCCAGGCGCGATGTCCCGGGCCTGGGCGTCTTTGAAAGACTCGGTTGTGAAGTCGACATCGACAGCAACCGTACTATCGAACGTGTCGCCTTCGATCGGTTTCATGAGCAAAGCCGCTGCAACGGCGCCATGCAGCGACAGTATCGCTACGAAGCAAATACTCCAGCGAAGCAGGTCCCTTCTGGTCGTGCCGCGGTAAGGGGCACACCGACTCATTGCGCGCCTCCGCTCTCCAGGCCAACCAGAGCTATTTTAAGGTAGCCTGCACTGCGCAAGTCGTTCATCAGGGTCATGACCTCGCCATACGGAACCGTCTTGTCAGCCCTTACAAACAGTCGCTTGGAGTGATCTGACGAAGTGACCGAATTAAGCGATGCCGCAAGCCCATCACGCGACAACGGGGTCTCGCCTATGGCGAGGGTGCGGTCGGCCTTGAGTGTCACGAAAATCGGCTTGTCCGGCCGTGGCTGACGCTTCACGGTCGAAGCTGGAAGATCAACGGCCACGTCGACCGTCGCCAGCGGCGCGGCAATCATAAAGATGATCAGAAGAACAAGAATGACGTCGATGAACGGCGTCACATTAATCTCGCTAACCTGCTGCATTTCGTCGTCCGACGAAGCTTGCTGAAGCTGTGCGGCCATCTCAATCTCCGCTGCTTCTGATTATTCTGCCGCGCGACGGCGCGGCAAGAATTCAACCCGATCGAGATCGCGACTGACCATGCGCATCAGTTCTGCAGAGCCGTCATTGAGCAGTCCGCGGTATCCCATGATCGAGCGCGCGAACATATTGTAGATCATCACGGCAGGGATGGCCGCGACGAGGCCTAACGCGGTCGCAAGCAGAGCCTCGGCAATGCCGGGCGCGACGACTGCAAGATTTGTGGTCTGCGATTTCGAGATGCCGATAAACGCGTTCATGATGCCCCAGACCGTTCCGAACAAGCCCACGAACGGGCCGGTCGACCCGATGGTTGCGAGAATGCCGGTACCCCGCGTCATTCGACGCGTGGATGCGGCCTCGATGCGACTGAAAATCGAGGCAACACGCTCCTTGACGCCGTCGTGATTCATCGCGTCGCGAGATCGATGCAATTCGCCAGCCGCCGCGCGCGCGAGCAGCGCAATGTCGCTGCCGGCGTTACGGAGTTTCTCGCAGGAATCGCCGAGCGATCTGGAATGTTCGACGGTGTGCAGATCACGCAGCAATTTGCGGCGCGCGCTAAAGAGTTCGATCACCTTGGTCAGCCATACCGACCAGGTCACGACTGAGGCAAAGGCCAGACCGATCATCACAGCCTTCACGATATAGTCGGCTGCCATGAACATGCCGGTTGGCGTCAGATCGTGCGGCAGCACCGGCTCCGCGTCAGTCGCATTTGCAGGCGCAAGTTCCGTGACCGGCGGAGACTGATTCGCGGGCGTTGCGATGACCGCGGAAGGCGATGCCGGCGGCGGCGATTGCGCAAAAGCAATGGTCGGGCCGAAGCCGACTGCCCCTGCAACGATCAACAGCAGTACGGCCGTGACCGAAAACCGTGATTTTCGCCGGGAGTTGAATTGCGCCGAGCATACGTCAGTTGAAGCCAGTTTCATTTCGTGAACTTTTTGTTGCGGCCCTGCCGAAGGATCAGCCGCAAGGAGCTGACGGAAAGAACAAGCCGCTTGGCTTCGGTCTAGCGCCTTGGCTCACCGAGTCAAAGAAGCAAGCCGCTTGAGCATTTTAGAATCGCTGTAAGACGAACCGACCAATCAATTTAGAATCACTTTAACAAAGCGGACTTCTCTCGAACCCTCGATCGCCCGAACTCTCGTTAACTAGAAGACCTATAAAGCGAGGCGATTCACGCCTGGCGTCGGTTGCATGAAGTGAAGTTATGACGGATGAGATCCTCCGAAACACGCAGTTGTGTTGACAAGCGCTTTCGGGGAATTGGGGCATGGTTATCTCATCAGAAAAACAAGAAACTGGTTGGTCAGGAGGCAGCACGCTGTCGAGTGGGATTTCGACGATTGCGTGGAGCAAGGCGACAATCGGCATTGCGGCGGTGATGTTGATCCCCGATTCGGCGGATGCGCAAACGGTGAGCACCGGTGACGACCTTCCGCAGGTACGAGTAACCGCGCCAAAGCGCCAGGCAGCCAAGCGTCAAACCGTGCGACGTACGCCCGCGCGTCCCGCGCCAGCAGTTGCAACCGATCCCAACGACGCAACGGTCAATCCTGTTGTCGGGGATGGAGCAGGTGTTGCGGGCTACCGTACACCAGCTCAAGCCGGCTTATCGCGGTATCCGACGCCGCTCCTGAATACGCCGCAGACCGTTAACGTCGTATCTCAACAGTTGATGCAGGATCAACGGACCACCTCGCTCCAGGAAGCGCTGCGCAACGTGCCCGGCATCACGTTTACTGCAGGCGAAGGTGGCGTTCAGGGCGATCAAATCAACATTCGCGGATACAGCGCGAGAAACGATATTTACAGAGACGGCATTCGCGATCCAGGCTGGTACGCGCGCGATGCCTTCAGCATCGATCGGGTCGAGGTTTACAAGGGGCCGTCCTCGTTCCTGTTCGGCCGTGGCTCGACGGGTGGCGTTATCAATATTGTTTCGAAGCTGCCGCATAACCGCGACTTTTACGTCGTGGAAGGCAGCGGAACTTCAGCGCCCGGCGGTCGCGTGATGACCGACTTCAACAAGACGTTCGGCGATGTCACAGCGCGCCTTGCCATGGTTGGCTACGACACGGATGTGGCGGATCGTGATTTCGTGCACATCAAGCGCTACGGCTTCGCGCCGTCGGTGTCGTGGCAGATCAACGATCAGACCAAGAACACGCTGGCTTACGTCTATCAGAACGATGACAACATCGCCGACCGCGGCATACCGATGCTGCCGGGTTCTTATTTCGGTACGGCATACCGTCAGCCCGCGCCGGTCCCGCGTAATACCTATTTCGGGGTGGCTACGCCTGGCCAGGACGACGTCGAACAAACGCAGGCCCACAACCTCATCAACAAGTTCGAGCACGAATTCGTGCCCGGCCTGACGTTGACCAATCTGACCGGCTACTCTGCCGTCGACCGTTTCAACCGAACCCGGCCGGTTCAGATTAGCGGCTTCAACACGGCGACCTCGAATTTGTGGAACGCGCCCGTGGGCGGCACTCAACTGGCCACGCCGGGAAACCCGCTTACGACAGCGACCGCCCTGAACAATATCTGGATCGCCAACACCAACCACTTCCAGAACCAGACCAACAACAGGCTGCTCAGCAACGTCACCGACTTGAACGCCAAACTCAATACCGGCTGGTTGCAGCACAACATCCTGGTCGGCATGGAGTGGAGCCGGGAGGATCGTGAACAATTCAGGACCAATTTTAGCGACACCTATCGCGTCAACGTTGCCAATCCCAATCCCTACGTAACGGGTACGCTCCTTCCCACAACAGCCGCGACGATTTCAGACGCCAACGCCCGTGGCTTCTACGCGCAGGACCAGATGAAGGTCACAGAGTGGCTCGAATTGCTGGGCGGCATCCGCTATGACGTCTTCAATGCGGACGCGCAAACCTACTCTTTCAACCGTTTCACCGGCGGGCCGGCAATCCCCGCAGTAGCTCCGACGGATCTGAACTCGAATGTCGATTTCCTCAGCTATCGGGCTGGCATCGTGCTGCATCCGACGCCTAACTCCAGCGTGTACTATATGCGCGGGACATCGGCCAACCCTCCGGCCGAATTCACGACCATCCCCAATGGGCAGCAGTCATTGACGCCGGTGGAATCGGAGGTCGACGAAATTGGCGCCAAGGCCGACTTGTTGAACAATAAGCTGAATGTCAATGCGGCCGTGTTCCGTATCAAGAAAAAGAACGACTACGAGAATCAAGGCACGGCTGGTGCTCCGATGTTCGTAGCCATCGGTACGTCGCAGGTTGAAGGCTTCGAGGTCGGCGCCACCGGCAAACTGACGGACCAGTGGAGCGTTTCCGGCGGTTACGCCTATTTGAGGTCGAGGCTGCTGCAGTCATTGACGGCGGCCAATATCGGTCATGAACTGGCGATGACGCCGACCAATTCCTTCTCGGTGTTTATGACTTATGACATCACACCAAAATTCACTATCGGTGGCGGCGCCTTCTATGTCGACTCGCGCTGGACCAGCGTGACCAACGATGCCCGCATTCCTGATTACTGGCGTTTCGATGCGATGGCTGCCTACAAGGTCACCCGAAACTTCACACTGCAGCTCAACGTCTACAACCTGACTGACGAGTATTACTTCGACTCGGCGTCCGGTGCGGGCTTCGGGATCCCCGGCGCCGGGCGGTACGTCTCACTGTCGGGTCGCGCGTCATTCTGACCGTTGCATTGTAATTGTCGGGCTGGCGTCGCGAGATGCCGGCCCGAGTCTTTAGGGAGACGTCATCCTTGCTGGTTCACATTCCTGAAGTACTCACGCCCGAACAGGTACGACACTGTCGCGATGTTATGGAGAGCGCGAACTGGGTCGACGGCCGGGTAACCGCAGGGCATCAGTCGGCGCAGGTAAAGCGCAACCTGCAACTTCCGGAGAACAGTCCCGAGGCACGCGAACTCGGCGAAACGATTCTTGCGGCGCTTGCAGGCAATTCGCTGTTCATGTCGGCGGTGCTGCCAAAGACTGTCTTTCCGCCGCTGTTCAACAGATACGACGCTGACGGTGAGATGAATTTCGGCTCCCATGTCGATAATGCAATCCGTACCATTCCAGGTACCGGTCTTCGCGTTCGCACCGACGTGTCCTCGACATTGTTTCTGTCGTCGCCTGAGGAATATGACGGCGGCGAATTGGTGGTTGAGGACACCTACGGTACCCATGCAATCAAGTTGCCGGCCGGGCACATGATTGTCTATCCCGGCACCAGTCTGCATCACGTCACCAAGGTGACGCGGGGCTCTCGACTAGCTTCGTTTTTCTGGACCGAGAGCATGATCGCCGACGTAACGAGGCGTGCAATGATGTTCGATTTGGACATGTCCATCATTCGCCTCAACAGCGATCATCCGGAACATCCCTCCCTGGTCTCGCTGACGTCGCTGTACCACAACCTGTTGCGCCAATGGGTGATCTAGGGCGCCTACTCATAAATTGAGCTTCATTGGTGCAAGCTTGAGCAATGTCCGCTATGCCCCGGCAGCGACGAGATTCCGCATCGCAGCGAAATGACGCGAAGTGCCATGTGTGGACGGCTCCGAGTTGGCAAGAGAAATCTTCACTTCGCAGGCTTGGTCGGTGCTGCCATGTGTTCGGCCTGTAGATGCGGTTCACATGACCGCTGGCCATAATGCCCTCCGCGGATCAGGTCCCGGTCAACAACACGCATTCGACGATGCGATGGCACAAGTGGGTTGTCCTGATCGCCGGATCGACCGGCTCTGCATTACGTGCTGTTCGCCCTCCCAACCTTCACCTCACGCCGATTGACCGGCGCGATCTCGTTTACGCCGCCAGCGCGACGGGTTGCTTGTAGCGCTCGCCCTTGGCCATCATGGCCCAGGCCATTCGCGCAATCTTGTTGGCAAGTGCGATAGCGGCGACCTTGGTCGGACGCCGTGCCAACA
>NZ_JNIJ01000074.1 GCF_000701345.1 Bradyrhizobium sp. URHD0069
CCCAAGTGGCGCGCGATCGACCGCAACGAGCAGCGCATGCTGAGCCATCGAGAGATTTCCTCTCGTTCAGAAAGGCCGAGCGCCTGTTTGGCACGGTGCCGATCCGGAGGACGTATGCCACCGGTTGGCGAGATCACAGAGAAGACCGACGAGGACTCCCGGTCAAATCGGCGTCCGATCGAACTCATCGGCTCGCCGGCCTGCCAGCGATCCCAGATCTCAGACCGCTGAGCGGTCGAGTAATAAATGCGACGTCGCTGTTTCATGCCCACACTCCATCTTTGCTAAAAGATTAGAGTGTTGCGCTGACCAATTGAGCCCGCCAGCCAAATCAGACATCCTCAAGATAACGTTTGTGATGCCAAGAGCTGCGAAGTGCCTAAAAGCCAGGTTAAGCGGACGGCTCATAACGGCTGAGCGCTGGGTCCACTGACGCGTCCACCTTCCTTTAATGCCGCCTGAGATGTTGGGTCTGCCTCGGATTATACTACCGCGCCTTGGAACGAGGGTGGTTAGAATTATCGCGTGCGCCTCGCGTCTAAGAACTGATTGATTCGGAAACTAGTCAGGTTAACTGCCTGATGAGCGCCGCGCCAAATAAGACTATTGCTTCCGACATATCAAAGAACCGGTTTGCTATAGCATCAGATTCCTTCGCTATGTCTTTATCAGCAGGCACCTTGAATATGTGCCGCGTCGCGATCCGCTCGTACACCCTGTCTCCAAGCGCGTAGTGCCAATCAATGATCTTATCGCCGCCAGAAGCCACTTGCACATCATCTGGCCGATCGTCGGCGATTTCGTTCACGGCAGTAGCTGTGCGCTTTGCGTCATAGTGAAACGCGGCACTGTTCCGGAATTCCGCCAGCATCTTGTAGTCGGACGAATCGATGAAGGCGACCGTGTTGTCGTACGCGGCGCGCGCTGCGTCGCTCAGCTTCTCGATATGTCCGATCAGCGCCTCGGTCTTGCGGATGTCGCGGACAATATCCAGCGCTTCAAAAACGTACGCCATCTGCAACTTGGCCAGGAACAGTCGACCGTTTGACCTGCGCCACTTGTGCATCTTTTCTTCATTCGTACACCAGTCCTTCAACAGCACGTTGACCATAGTTGTGTCGTTGATCGCCATCATCAACCTGACGATGATCGAGGCGAAGTCACTCTCTGCAATATCTTTGGTCTTCAACATACGTGTCGTACTACTCATCCGATGTCCCTACTTTGCGCTTGTGCAAAGAAAGCATTACACAAGCAAGAAGCGGCCTGAGACTCGCACCGTTGAGCACCTCAAGCCCAAACGCCTGCTCTCATTCGACGCCGCCTTGTCGATTCTGGATGTCGCCAATCCAGTTCGCCAATGCATCGATCTCACTCTTAATGACCGGAGGTGCAGGTATTCGTGGATTAAGTTCTCCTGGTTGGCTATGCAGCAGCATCGAACATCGGCCAAAGCTTTTGCGCATTTCGGTACAATCGGCTTCGGTCAGTACTGTTAGCTTAATCAGGCCTGTGGTATCGACCTTGCGAGATAGGCGCCGAAGGACTGGACCGACCGTGTCTTCGACAGCGCGCTCCCAAGTAGTGCGAAGCTGGTCCTGGAATGAGGTGACTTCCCGGAGCCACTTCGCTTGGTCGCCGCGCTCATAGTGAATCTTAACGTTGGTCAAATGTGCCCTCATTCCGTCAATGACCTTGGCGAGGGGCATTACGTTGGCGGGCGGATCGTGATGGCAGAAGCCAGCACGATCTGGACCTCGGCTGATCAGTCGATAGGCGACAGGCGTTGCTTCCCGGCCCTTGGCCGCCCGGCAGGCTTCGTCAAGCAGGAGCAGAAAAGCCATGTCGTGTGTGAACACGATAACTTGGCGCGACACGGCAGCCTCCGCTAGCCGAGCCGCTACCTTGTCACGATGTAAATGATCGAGCGAGCAGACTGGATCGTCAAAGACGATCGCTGATTGCGCGTCGATCGTGGAAAGCTCCGCGAGGAATGCGGCTAAAGCAACGCAGCGGTGCTCGCCTTCACTCAAAACCTTGCCGATCGGTTCGCTCGGCTTGTTGATCAGCCGAATCTGAAAAAATGGTACGCCCGTTGTCGTCTTGGCCTGCTGGAGCTCGATCGCCAAGCCGGCGACGCCGAGCTTGTCGACCTCGATCGCGAAACGACTGCGTAGGCGGTTCGTGACGAGCGCCTGGGCGATCCGTGCGCTCTGGGTCGTGATTTTGTTTGTTGTCGTCTCCCTCGTGGCGGTGCGGAGCGCTTCAATCTCTTTCAACCGCTCGATCTGCGCGAACACGTCGGCCTTAACCAGGCCGAGCCATTTTCGGTCGGCCAGGTCGTCTTCCTCGGCAACAAGGGTCGCGCGTTGAGGGGAATCTGCGTCGGCTTTCAGATCGGAAATCCGGCGCGCGATGCCCTCCAGAACTGCCTGCAGGCCATCAAACGATACGGATGTCGTTGGCGGCAGTTCGGTCAAGGCGGGACGGTGGTGATTTCGCAGGAGGGCTCGCAGCCGCCACGTCAGGGTTACGATCTCGCGCCGAAGCGCAGCAGCCAAAGCTTCGTGGCCCAGATCGTCCCGCACGAAAGCTAGGAGCCCCAGCATGTCCGCCATCGGAAAGCGGCCGACGGCAACCGACTCTAGGCTCTGGTCATAGGCTTCTCCGACTGCAGCTTCGCGCCGCTTGCTTTCGTCTTGGACAAAAGCTTCGAAGCTTGCGAGGCGCTTCGCCGCCTCCTCGCTGAGTGGCTGCTGGCAGAGTACGCAATGGGCGTCTGACTCCGTAAGGGGAAAGGGTCGGCCTGGATAAGCGGCCGCGCTCGAATAGGCGCGCGCAGCTTCCCACAATGCCCTCCAGACGTCCGCGCCGACTTCTGGGAGAGGTTCATTGGCGAAGAGGGTGGCTGACGCCACAACGGTGGCCGCGCGAGCAGTCTCAAGTTCACGAAAGGGCTCAGCCAGAAGCGTCTGATTTTTTTCGTCGGAGCACGCCACGAGGCGTTGAAGCCGCTCGACCGCCGCCTTCAGACGTGTCTCCTGGCCCTCGAGCTGACGAATCGTCCGGGCCGGATCGCCTACCAGATCTGACGCCAGCGTTTGCAGCCGGGCCTCCTGAAGCGCGTCCAAACCTGCGAGTCCCTCAACGGCCTCCAGCTTGGTCTGGCCGGAAAGGGCTGCGAGCAGCCTCCCCACCCCTGTGTGAGGCTTGCATTCCGGCTTTGACAGCACCGCTGGCGTCTGCAGCTCCAAGGCTTGGATTTCCGACGTGAGCCGGACCTTCAGATCTTGGCAGGCTTGTGCGAGGCCCGCGAGGATGCGGAGGGGCGAGGGTGTATATGCGAGGTCATTGGTGTTTTCGACATGGACATTCGCCGTGCGGGAATCGAAGACGCTAACGGCCGACAGCATGCTGTCGGCAGCCTCACCCTGGCGCCAGGTGGCGCTGCGCTTCTGCCCTCCGACCAGGAAATCGATGCTGGCCGTCGGCACACCACTGTTAGCGGCGTAGATGTCCGGCAGGATCGTGTCGCCCTTCGGTGAGCGCGCGCGACAGAGTTGTTTCAGGACACGGGCATACCCGGATTTGCCGGCGCCATTGTCCCCATAGATGACCGTGAGGCCCGTTTTCCCGAATGAGAGACGCTCGCCTGGCGCCAAAGCGTTGACATGGGAGAGCCCATGCAGAGCCCCTAGGCTGACATTGGCGTTGCTGGCGCCAGGATCACGGATGTGGCTGGCATCCAACGGCGAAGCGATCTCCTCGCCTTTGCATATGCGGCCAGCGCAGCGATTTCAGTGGTGTCGAGCTTGGGTTGCGAGCAGAGCCGGCGCAGAGCATCACGTTGCCACGCCGGCAGATCGGCCGACCAGTTAAGAACATCGACTAAAGCCGCCGCTTCATTCGAAATCCCAGCGTCTTGATTTTCCATTGCCCCTGGCTCCGTAAAGCGCACCGTTGTTCTGGCCGATGTATCGTTCATTGTTGCGGGCAGTCCGACCGTGGCCGCTGGTCATACATCTCTGACGCGTCCTTGGCCCGAGCCTAACGGCATTATCCAGCCCCCCGCTCGATCGGAACGGGCGCTGTCGTCACTCCCTACGACATCGGCCAACCGCTTGCGAACGGCGTGCGCTTCTCCGTCGATCGCCAAGCTGATCAGATCTCGCTCCACACCGACCAAGACGGGGCGCAAATTGAGCCGCGCCAGTGTATCTTGGTCGGCGGCGGCCACAGTCGAATCCGCCAGCGGCCCCGCCCGGGTGACAATACCGCCCACAAGGCCATCGATCGCGCTACTGCCCGCAACGTCCCGCAGCGGCGTGGAGTTCAGAATCGCTCGGGCGCTGATCAGATCTCGCTGGACTGTGCTCTGGAGGCGGTCCCGAGCGAGTTGCCGTAACGATGTGGCCAATTCCTGATGGCCCAAGGGAGCGATTAGATTCGCGATGTGGTAGCGAAGCAGTCCGACGAACAGAGCAGCCTTGTCGTCGCGTTCAATCGGCTCGCCTTCGTCTACGGGGTCTTGAACCGAAAGGTGCGCGTCGGCCGGGCCCGTCGTCGCGGCGCCCCAGCGCGTCGCGACCGCAATCCGCTTGATAGTGACCTTTTTCCCCTTGGCCGTCACATCGATCCGCTGCGCTTGCGTCCAGGCTCTTGCGAGTGCTTTCGCCGGGCCTCCCGAATCATGGCAGCCTTTGGCTTCCGCCACCGTAAGGGAGGAGAGATCGGCTGCACATGCCAACCAATCCGGCAGGTCACCACGTGCCCTCCGGACGATTTCAACCTGCCGGCGACCGTCGAGCAGCAGCGACCGGCTGCTGAGATGCGCAAAGATCGAAAGGTTGAAATAGTGTTCGAGATAGGCGCGAGCGACAAAGCGGCCGAACAGTCCCGACAACGCCACCTTCACTTCCCGGGCCTGTCCGAGGGGCTCCTTAAATATGAAAGGCGTGCCTTGGCCAGTAGCGGTGAGGAGCGTGTCCAGAATGGACCATGCACCGTAGGCAGCCCCTGGTGTCTGAAGGACCTCCCTTATGCCGGCATCCTCAATCTCAGACACCTCTAGACTGACAGTAGACCCTGCGACAGGGCTTGCGTTAGCGGGGTCGAAACTATGAATAAAGGTTCTCGTCATAATGCGAAAAATGATCGAATACGAATTGTGACGGCTCCTTGCCCGACCGCAATTGTCTCCGTCTGCGCTGCAAATCTCTGTAACAATTTCATCCGAAGGTTCAAAAGCGTTGAGATCACAGGGGCCGTTCGCTTCGCCCACCACGAAAAAATGCTAGTGGGCCTTTTGCTATATCAGTTTGAGGCAATCTTCCATTTGTCTAACAAGACATCGATCTAAGCAACACACTTATCTCCGCCAAAGCTCTATCCATGCGCCATCTCGTGGGGCCATCATGCCGGCAAGTCGGCGCTGGCATCGCGCCATATCGAGGCTCCTATCAACATGCTGGACCGTAAGGACCCGCGATCGTCCTGTATCGTCAGAGGACCCAAGATCCTGAGCCATAAAATGCAGGACATGGGTATTGGCCCATTGCGCTCGCCTCAGGGTTGCGTGACAATCGGTCGGTGTGATCTGGAGGCAAAGTGCGTGATTTAACGATAGCGCTCATCAGTGCGTTGCTCGGAGCTTTCGTCATCTTTTTGACGAAGCTCCCCGTCGCTGAAATTACAAAAGTTATCCTTGCTAATCCGGCGGCTGGTGTTGCTGCTGTTGCGGCAATATTTGCTCTGATTTCTGGCGTGCTGGGTCCCTTCGTCCAGTGGCGGGTTGGCAGACGTCAGGGGTTGGCGAGTCAACTCTCCGCCAAGGCATCAATGTTAGCGGCAGAAATCGCTGGCGCACGCGAAGTTGCAAAACTCCGTATGGCCTGGATGGAAAAACTGCGCGACACCTTGTCGGAATATCACGCCATCCTAATGAGTACCGAAGATGGTGGCGAATTGTTGCCCGACGACACACGAACGCTGTCTCGCCTTGGCACCCAAATAGATCTGCTGCTCAATAGGAAGGACCAACTTCAAAGGCGGCTATGGGAGATAGCAGACAAAATTTACAAGCTCGACACTCAGGCAGAACGACAGGCATTAGATGAAGATCTGGTCCAAGCTGGGCGCGACGTGCTCAAAGCAGAGTGGGAAAAAGTGAAAAGGGAGATGCGCGGCGAAGGTTTCCAAACCGGAGAAACTCAGATTGTCGGAAACGCGTGACCCACATTCTCAACGCACGCGAACGCAAAGCGATTGATAAACTAAGTTTTGAGCATCGCGACTTCCTCATTAAGGGGCAGCTTACGGGCATTGGCACGGCGACGCTTGCTAGTCTCGTTAACCTCGGTCTCGTTGAAACGGGTCCATCACAGCGATACTACGGTGAGATTGGTTGGCGCATCACGCCGGATGGGTGGCGTTGCATGTACGGAAAAACCTACGAGGACATTATGAAGCCCGGTGGAAGCCCAGTGCGCCCATTGCGGACCTGGAGTTGGCCGCCGAGCGATCGATAGCTATGAGCCTCCCTAACTGCGGCGATTTTTTCGCCGAATGCCGCCATTGCAAGGCAGGGCATCCTGCGCAAGGCTCAAAAGGCTAAGCGGGCTTGTAGCTGTCAACCGAGTGTCAACCGAGTGTCAACCGTGTCAACCTTGTCAACCTAACTTTTTTAGACCTGCGGCTACCGAACAGGCGGGGTGCGAATTACCCGCAGTCGTTCTATCCCGCCAGAGGGACCCATCCCTCTCGTTGCGAGTCCGCTTTACCCCTGATGAGCCGACATAGTGACTTGCCGAGCTTCGCTTAACGCCTTGGCCCGCTCGGTCTCAGCCCTCGCGGAGTGCGGGGTAAAGGTGATTGTTCCTACAATTTCCAGTTCGTGAGCTGTGTGGTCCATAGAACAAACACCGCTCTGCTGACCCGGAGTGTTAAGTGCGTTAAGTTTGTTAAGCGAGCGTTTTGGACCTGCGGCTTCCGGAATGCTGAGGTGCGAATTACCCGCAGTCGTTCTATCCCGCCAGAGGGACCCATCCCTCTCGTTGCGAGTCCGCTTTACCCCTGATGAGCCGACATAGTGACTTGCCGAGCTTCGCTTAACGCCTTGGCCCGCTCGGTCTCAGCCCTCGCGGAGTGCGGGGTAAAGGTGATTGTTCCTACAATTTCCAGTTCGTGAGCTGTGTAGTCCATAGAACAAACACCGCTCTGCTGACCCGGAGTGTTAAGTGCGTTAAGTTTGTTAAGCGAGCGTTTTGGACCTGCGGCTTCCGGAATGCTGAGGTGCGAATTACCCGCGGTCGGCTGGATGGCCAGAGGGACCCGCGCCATTGGCAAAGCCGAGAGCCTTGCGTTGCGCACGCCAGTCCGCCGGGATGGGCTTCAACAACGATTGCAGCTCCAGCGTCCTTGGCTGCCGTCCGTCGAGGATGGCCTCGACGATGTCGGGGGCGAGAAGGGTCAAGCGGAGGACGCGGCAGAGGTAGGATTCGTTGATGCCTTCCGCCCGCGAGAGTTCGACGGCCGAGGTGTACTTCCCGGTCTCAATCAGTCTGCGCCACAGATGGGCCTTGGCGAGAGCGTTGATGAGGCTGTTATCGCAGCGGTTAGCGCGGGGTTGCCAGTCAGCGGCGCCCGGCGGAACGACGATCTGCTTCCGGCCTCCGCGCTGCAGGAAGGTGATGGGGATGGAGATGACCAACACGGCATCCTCGACCTTTTTGCTGGGTTTGGCGGACTTGATCATGCGGCCCTGTCCAGGTCGGCGGCCAGGCCCTTCATCTCGGTCACCAGCGTCGTGAAACCGGCGATCAAGAGATGCACATCGATCTTGGTCGGGAATGTGTCTGACACCGTGCCGCTGCTTTCGCAGACGCCATACTTTCGGAAAGGCGATAGGATATCCCTTCAGGGGAGAAAGAATGCGGGGTTCGATGGCACGCTTTCGTCAGAGGCAAAGGAGGTGTTTAAGGAAACCGGCAACCAGGAGGCAAGATACATCCTTAAATTTCCTAAGCCCTGAGCTCGCTTGTCATATTTACTCAGGCCTAAAGTCGCAGCCTGACGCATTGGAACCACGATACAAAACTCGCGCGGATCGATTTGAGTCTTTGGGCGTTAAATTGATGCTTTGGTTAGTTCGAGCGATCTTGGCATTTTCGTTATCTATATTGATTGCGCCTATCCGTGCTGACGACCTAATCGGACAGGCCTCCGTAGTTGACGGCGATACAATTGAAATTCATAGCGCGCGTATTCGCGTATTTGGAATTGATGCGCCTGAATCTGATCAGCTTTGCCGCAATGAAGAGAGCGGCTTGTACCGTTGTGGACAAAAAGCGTCGAATGCGCTCTTTAACTTCATAGGCCGTCGCCCCGTCCAATGCATCGAAGTAGATCGCGATCGGTATAAACGCGTGGTGTCCGTCTGCAACGTTGGCGGGACGGATATTGCTGATTGGCTGGTTCGGAACGGGCTCGCGCTCGATTGGCCTCAATATAGCAAAGGTGGCTACGCCGAAGCTCAGACTGAAGCTAAGCGGCATGAGCGAGGCATGTGGGCCGGTAGCTTCAAAGAGCCGTGGGTTTATCGGGCGTGCAGGCGGTCAGGCAGAAAATTGGAAAGCTGTTCGGACGATTGAGGGGCGCCAGCCGTGTGGGTGTACGACATCGCAAAGCCAAGCATTAGACGCCCAGATAGTACGATTATGTCGCAAAGCTTCTGTTGGGGAGGACGCTGTCCACTTCCGGCATTGGAAGTACAAAGCGGACCTTAGATGACGCCCAATCGAGGATTGTCCACCTTATTGCAGACATCGGCGTTCCATGACAATTGATGCGCTTTTAACGTCGGTTGCTGAAGCGCGCCCAGAACAGGCACGCATTCCAAGGTAGCCGGTCACGAAACTATCTGATGGCCGTTTTTTAAAGCAGAGGCGAGCACTTCGCGAAACCTGGATGATTCTAGAAGTACATCTCCGGCATTGAAGTCAGGATCGAGGCGCCATTGGGCTCCGTCGGCCGGAGGCGGTTTCGGAGTGTGGTCCTTGATGATTAATTGACGGCCGGTCCGCTCGCCGGATTCGCCGAATTCGAAATACCTGACAATGCGGTTCATTTGGTCTAGGGCCACAACTCTGCAAGCCCGTGATAATTTTGCACTGCCTCTAACCCGGGGACTAGCCGGGGGGAGAGCAGGAAGGCCATCAATCCACAACGTGCCCGTTCATTCGGCCAGGAAGGGCGGTGGTGCGCTTCGGAAGACGGTGGGGCCATAACAATATCGGAAGGAACTTCGAGCGTAGGGCCGCCTGTGAGAGCATGTCGCAGAGCGGCGGGAAAAGACTGGATTTGTCTGCGCTGCTGCAACATGAAAAAAGCAATGACATTGCTCTGAATTGCCCTACGACCACACGGCATACGGTGGTATGCCGTTTGTATGGGGCGCGCCGTCGCATATCTTCGAGTTTCCACGCAACAGCAGCAGCGCTCCGGACTCGGCATTGAAGCGCAAAGGGCAGCAATCGAGCGCTTTGCCGCGGCCGAGTCGCTGACCATCATTGAAGAGTATGCCGAGTTCGAGACCGGGAAGGGCGCTGACGCTCTTGATAGGCGCCCGCAACTTGCGGCCGCATTGGCTGCAGCCAGAAAGGCAAAGTGCAGCATCGTTGTTTCCAAGCTGGACCGGCTTTCCCGTGACGTTGCGTTTATCTCGGGCTTAATGGCTCAAAGGGTGCAGCACGACGTCGAGCAAGAGTTTCTGGAGCTCGACGATTTCTGCCCGGACGCCGCGGCGAGTTTCCCACCATCGGTCGGGGTCAAAAGGTGTGTAGCGCGCGGCTTGGACCGTGACGCGCGTCGGATGGCCTTTCATGACTCGGTCGAGCACTCGCCGCGATCGTCGCGAGTGATCCCTAGCGGCCACGAACACAATGGATCGGAGCCGATGCTCGTCGCACCATGGCGCAAGTGCCTGAACTTCACCTTCGGTCGACCCTCCCTCGATTGTGGAGATTCGCACGATATCTGTGACGCCAAGCGACCTCAGTTGGCGAATCTGCTTTGCCCCCTCATCCTCGTAAGGGACGCCCCGGCGGATGAGCTCATGGTCTTCTGCACTCGGAGGGTTCATAAAAACCGCAACTCGCTTTGAGATGCCGCTTTGCACGAGGTCCGCCGCTTCGAGCGCCCCGGCGCCATCGGAATCGAGCGATAGAACGATGATGTCGGCGGACGCGACCGGTTCGTTTACGACGAGCGCCCATCCTGCGGCTCGCAGAACCGGCTCCCGCAGGGAGCGAACGGCAACGATCGCAAACGCGGTCAATGCGGCCATCACTAGGATCGGCGCCCACCAAGGCCGCCGGGAGATCATACCCGGATTCATTGGGTTACTACACGAAAGCGCTATGTGCCCTGCCGGGGAGCATCGGCCATGCCCCGCTAAGATGTCTAGTCCGGTGTTGGCATGAAACCGGCGGTCGGAGGTCGGGCAGAGCATGTCCGCTCTGCCCGGGTATTTCAGACATCAACTTGTTCCGCTATTGCCAAAGCATCGTCTACTTCGATCCCGAGATATCTGACCGTGCTTTCGATCTTGGTGTGGCCAAGCAGAAGCTGAACTGCCCTAAGATTGCCCGTGCGCCGGTAGATTAAGGTGGCCTTGGTTCGTCGTAGTGAATGCGTTCCAAAAAGCCTCGGGTCTAGCCCAACGCTGCCTATCCATTCGGAGACAAGGCGCGCATATTGTCGCGTCGTCATACTGCGTTCGGCACCAAGACGACCAGTGAACAAGAACTCGCCGGGTCTTTTGTTGGCAACTTTCAAATAGTCGTCGACTGCTTGGCGGGTCAGTTCGCTCAATTCAAATCTGACTGGCCGTCCGGTCTTTTTCTGTCGGACCGTTGCGCGGTCCGCCGTGTATCCGCTCGCAGCGACATCTTCGATCTTGATCGCGACCACGTCACGCCACGCAGCTTGCTGTCGATCGCCAAATTGAACATGGCGATGTCCCGAGCGCGGCCTTCGATCTGGAGTTTAGTCCGGATTGACCAGACATGTTTGGGTCGCAGCGGCGGCTTTGCTCCGGTCACCTTGCCCTTATTCCAGGGCACTCGCTTATGGGGCGCGTGAGTCGCATCCAATTGATGCTGCATGGTCACACTCCTCGGTTGCAGAAGGCGAGAAGCATGTGCCGCAGGTTAGGGTTAGGGCATTGGAAGCAGGTCAGGTTCGGGCCATTGCGGACTTCGCATCCGACCTGGCGGCGAGCGACGGGTAGCGATTGACCCAGCGTGCCGCGGCGCGGTTGGATTGCCGCATGGCGCGGCCCGCCAGTTCCCATTGCGGAACCGAACCTTGTCCGGATCGTTGTCGCGGCGGCTGGATCAAATATGGCAAATCGCAAACAGACCAGACGCAAGAACAACGGCAGGCGCCAGCATGCCGGTGGGCCCCCTCCGGCGCCGGAAAAGGACCGGCACCGGCCGTTTCGCTTCCGCGAATTTCTAAAAACGCTCGGGCCGGGATTGATCACCGGCGCATCCGACGACGATCCCTCTGGCATCGGCACCTACAGCCAGGCCGGCGCGCAGCTTGGTTACGGCATCGGCTGGACCATGCTGCTGACGTTTCCGCTGATGGCGGCGATCCAGGAGATTTCCGCGCGGGTCGGACGCGTCACGGGCCACGGCATCGCCGGCAATGTCTGCCGGCATTATTCGATGTGGCTACTCAATGTGGTGGTGGCACTGCTGTTCGTCGCCAACACCATCAACATCGCGGCCGACCTCGGCGCGATGGCGGATGCCACCAAGCTCCTGATCGGCAACCATGGCATTATCTACGTGGTGTTCTTCGGCGTGATCTCTGTCGCGGCGCAGATTTTTCTCGATTACAAGCGCTACGTCTCGGTGCTGAAATGGCTAACGCTCAGCCTGTTCGCCTATGTCGGCGCACTGGCGTTCGCTCATATTTCGTGGGGCGAGGCGCTGGCGGGCGTGTTGATCCCGCGCCTCGACTGGAGCGCCGACTATTTCACCACCATCGTCGCCATTCTCGGCACCACGATCTCGCCCTATCTGTTTTTCTGGCAGGCGTCGCAGGAAGCCGAGGACCAGCGCGTCGATGGCACCAAACGGCCGCTGATCGACAAGCATTACGGCGCGCGGAAGGAATTCAGCCGCATCCGCGCCGACACCATCGTCGGCATGGCCTTTTCCAATTTGATTGCGCTGTCGATCATCATCACCGTGGCGGCGACGCTGCATGCGGCGGGCAAGACCGATATCGGGAGTTCGGCGCAGGCCGCCGAAGCGCTGCGCCCGATCGCCGGGCCGCTCGCGGAAGTGATCTTTGCGCTGGGCATCGTCGGCACCGGATTGTTGGCGATCCCGGTGCTGGCCGGCGCGACCGCTTACGCCGTTGGCGAGGGACGGCAGTGGCCGGTTGGTCTGGCGCGCAAGCCGAAGGAGGCGGCCGCGTTCTACGCCGTGCTGGCGCTATCGGCGGCAATCGGCATCGCGCTGAACTTCACCTCGATCAATCCGATCTCGGCGCTGTACTGGAGCGCCGTCATCAACGGCGCGCTCGCAGTGCCCGTCATGGTGCTGCTGATGGTGATGTCGCGTCGCAGGGACGTGATGGGCCGCTTTGTGATCCGCGGTCCGCTGTACTGGCTCGGCTGGCTCTCCACCGCCGCGATCCTGTTGAGCGTGCTCGCGATGGGCGTGGGGTTTGTTCTGGGGAAGGGTTAGCCCACGCACGACCCTGAGCGGACGTCTGCCTGCCACTGTACGACCGGGACTGAATTCAAAGGCGCCAAGCCTTCCGATCTGCCGGTCGAGCAGCCGACTAAGTTCGAGCTAGTGACAATATGAAAACTGCCAAAGCGCTCGGCCTTACCATGCCGCTCTCTTTACTCGCCAGCGCCGACGAGGTGATCGAATGATGTCGGCTTCTGGCACCTTTGAGACGTGCCAACAGGCGCTGGGAACGTCCGTTTATCGGGTTAGATCGGAAGTGACCGGCCGATGGCCAAAGCGGCGCGATTGACCATAAACAGACAAAGGCCCGAACTATCCCTTGAAGGTTTCATGTGAACTTCCTCAGCCCTTGGCACAAACTGCACTCAGGTCATCACGACTGAGAGATATCGCGTTACAACGCGACAAATGTCACCGATAGTTGAAGGTTCTGTCCGAAAAAGACAATCGGTGGGAAGCACTGCAACCTAGAATGCTGTTGGGTCCGGCTTTGCAGGATCGATGCTCTTGGCACCGCTGCGAGTGCATCTGCAAGTCTTACCGGGGGTCATGCAAGAGGTCTCTGACGATGTCTGACAATCTCAATCTGAATGATCGTCCATCGACGAGTGCGACCGGTGCCAGGGAAGCGTTCCCCCGCAGAGACGCTTGCGTCCAACGAACGAGTATCTCACGGATGTTTCCGACAATGAAGCGGACTACTGTCTCATGCGATGCACTTTGCCCGCGGGAGCGGTGGTGCCGATGCATAGTCACGCCGACCGAGAGACGTTTTACGTGGTGTCAACTTTCTTGGACCGCATGCCGAAGACCAAATGCTCAAGCTTACGGCGACAACATCACGAGACTTCAGGCCGTGAAGCGTCGTTTCGACCCGGAAGGCCTCTTCTCGGCGACGCCTCTTCCCACCTGAGCACCTGTTCGATCCGGAGTGACCCATGCTCGATGCCGAAGCCCGCACGCTGCTCGACGTAATGGACAAGGCCGTCCAGGAGGGAAGGCCCAAGCCCAATACGCTGCCCTACACGGTAGGCCGTGCCGCCGTCGACAAGATGTTGGAGGACAGCGAGGCCGACCCGCCGGAGGTTGCCGCGGTCGAGGAAGGTGGCTTTGCCGGACCGGCTGGCAAGATCGGCTATCGGCGCT
>NZ_JNIJ01000075.1 GCF_000701345.1 Bradyrhizobium sp. URHD0069
GGGTCTTTTCGATGCGATTAGCGAGCGAACGGGTGGGACGAGATTCGCTGAGCCGTTCCGGGTATCTGTTCTTAGTGGCATTGCCTGCGCTCGCAGGGGGCGCTGTAACGCCCGCCATGGGCACGAAATCGCGAGAGGTCATCTGGGGCGGCCGGATTGGCGCCGCGAAGATCAACGCTGAACACGCCCGCCAGCGCGCCAAGGAAGTTCGGAACGATTTATCACCTGATCGATTGGCTGCATCAATCGATTGGAGATCAAGCCATGAGCGATGACATTCCGCAGCCCCCGTTCCACGCTGGTCCTGACCTATCTCCGCAGCCCGAGCCCGCTACTGAAAAGGTATCTGAAGTAGTAAAAGACACGGTGGACCGTGTCGGCGCCGCGATCGATGCCGGCCGTAAGCCCGGCATGCCGCTGAGCATCTTAAGCAATCTTGCCCGCGAAGCGCCTCTCGGTTCACTGTTAGTCGCGTTCCTGTTAGGTGTCGCCATTGCTCGCAGACGATGATCTGCCCGCAGCCTCGTAAACGTCTGCGGCCCGTGTATGGGACCTGTTGCCACCGAAGCAAAGCTGCCAAGGTCGCGGTTCACCCCGGCGAGCCTTTTCTCTTCCGGCCGCGAATTGGAATCTGTAGGACACTGCATCGACCGCGGACAGCGCTGACTGTTCGTTTGAGTTTAAGCGCCATCATCGTGACGCTCCTTCCAGCTTCAGCCATTTCCCGCAGTCGCTTGTCATCGTCTAGTGACCATGGGCGCTTGGCATTTAGCGAGCCGGGAATCATTTCACGACATGCAACCCGTGGCGTGCGCGCAACCGACTGACAGCAGGCACCACGTCGCGCCGGTCGAGCAAGTATAGAAGCATGTTATATGGAAGCATGCTATTGTCTCATCTGGATTGCGGCGTGGACCCGGCGGAGCATATTCAGCCAGAACCCGCTGAGCTTCTTGCACCGCGTCGCGAACCAAATCCTGATCAGACACAAACGCGACTCCCGCAACAGAACCGGGATTCAAGCCGATGCCCGGGATTCAGATGAATGGCTCTGACCCGCTACATGCCATGGCTTTCAAAGACCTTTTTACAGGGCCTACTCAGCTTTGCTCGGTGCTGCTGCAGGCACTGTTGAACAGCCATATCATCATTCAGTTGTTTTCGGCAAAAGCGGGAAGCATCGGGCGAACAAGCTTGCTGCTCCTGTGGTGTTCCGAGATGGCCACCACCCTGTGCCGATGCAGAACATAAGCCCGCTGACAAAACCAAAACGACAAATGGCAATCGGGACATTCTGGTTCCACATCCCTCATTATCATCGGTTTGCGACCGATATCGCAACGCCGGGTCAAGCCTTGACCGGTGAATTCGTTCCGGAGACACAACTGTGCGGTTTCGGAACAAACGGCTTTCCCTCCGCTTAACCAATGTGCACGCGAACCCGTCAGGCCGCCGGCGAGAGACGCAAGGGCGCTCGTGGTACCGCCTAGCACTAGGTGCGGCGATGGTGAAGGAAACCAAATTCTTCAATAAGCAGGCCAAGAAATCGGAGCGCATGGCGCGGGCAATATCTGACGTGGAAGCGGCGCAGAGCCTTTCCAACCTTGCTAAGGCGTATCGCAAGCAGGCCGACGTGTTAAAGGCCAATCGAAAATCATCCAACAAGCAACGCTGAACTGGGGGTACAGCACATCGGCTCCGCCCCTGCGTGACGGTGCTTTGGCCCGTCCTGAAAGAGCCCGCCGACTGAGGCGGAGCCCGGCGAGGGAGCCCGGACCCCTGACATCTACCGGAACAGCGCCTCCCTCGTGGCCGCTCGGTAAATGCTAAGCATAAAAAAACAGGCACCGAAAAATGTTCCGGAGGCGAGCATTTCTTTAGGTCCGGAACAAGCCGCAATGCATTTGATTATTGGTCCGTGTCTCCGGCGCCCCCAGAGACACTAACTTGAAGGTCCCCAGTCGTCTCCGGCGCTGGGGCCTTTTTTGGTGCTTCAAAACAGGGCCACTGTGGGGGGAACTGGTTTGGGGCTTGCGAATTAACCGACGTGCCGTGCCTGCGCTCGGCACAATCACCAAGCCTCAACGGCCTCAGCTCGCCCCCCGCGCTGGGGCCGTTTCTTTTGGTCGGCCGCCTCACCGCTCCTCGTCCGGATGCACCCAGACGTAAGGCGTGATCTTGCGCGCCTTGGTCAACTTGATCATGTGCACCAGCGGCGCGCAGTCGATATCGCGCGCCAGCTGAGGGAAATTGGATGTTAGCGATCGATGACTACCTGGCGCTCGCGGTTTTCGCGATTTCTCTCGATGATTGCGATCATCTCTGGGGGTTCCGATTCTCCTTCTTTGATCGCGGCCGTGTTCCACTCCGTATCGTAACACCGGTTTAGGCTTGTCCCTACCGTGACGCCGTTGTCTACCCAACGAACACCAATTCCAAGGCCAGCTTCTTCTGAACCGGCTTGGGTAGCGCCCCACACAGTCGCAGCCACGATCAAGCTCAAAACGTAGCTCATGATCCGCTCCAACTTATGACTGTTATTCTAACAGGATTGCCTGGGCAGAGGTTCCGGCTTGCCTCTCAACACGCTAGCGCCCAATCGACAGCGTCGACGGATGGTAGACTGGCCTTCCTGTCCTCCGGCTCGACGCCGCCAAAGCCGCGCCGGCCCCGTCCTTTGCGTAGACAGCTTAGCCAGATAGCGATACTGGCGATCAGCGCGGCTATGATAAAGCGAGACCGCGCATCGAAATTGCTATCAAGCCCTGCGCTTAACCGGTTTCTTCTTGTGGGAAGTAAGGTTCTTCAAATACACAAGGCCGTCAACCGTGAGCTTGTCGGCATTGTGCTCTCCGCGCTCGGCAAGCGATGCGATGTACGCTCTAAGTAACGCCCGGCGATTGTTGTTCCCGGCAATGCCGTGATCGAGAGAGGAGAAGATGCCCCATACTCGGTTGGTCACCCGTTCGACTGTAGTCTCATGCACCATGAGAGATCCCTTTGGCGGACCAAACAGGTGAGAAGTCATTTGTTCCATATGAAGACAGCTAACCCGGCTGAGCAGGTTCGTTCTGTTCCACTGCCCTAATTGCGAGGTTAGCGAGTTTTAATCGATCGCTCACTTAACTCCTAGGATGTCCTTGAGCTCTGCCACTCTTTTCATGCACTCTTGTTCGTCGCCAGCCTCGGACATCTTGCGGGCTTCGGCCATCAGTTGGCTGGCATGTTCGGCACTTTGAGTGCTGCGTTTGCCGGTAACTTGCTCCTGATGCGGTGAAGTGGGCTCCACAGCCCCCGCCGTTGATCCAGTGGTTTCAGGCTCACCGCTCTTTTGCTTGCCGGCCAGAAGCTCCTTCTGGTGCTTGGTCGCCGGCATTCCCGATTCGCTCGGGCTTGCGCCCGTCTCCGCGGAAACGACATTCTGTTCGAGCGCCTTCAGTTCTTGGTTGCAATCAGCAAGCGCCGGCGATGCGAGGGTAAGGGCGAATGCTGATGTGATCGCTATGCGTGTGGACATCTGAAACCTCCTGCTTGAGGTATCTCTCGCTCGAAATGAGGGATGCAGGGAAACGTCCACAGATACGAGGTGGTTCCTTCCAATCTGGCTACAATCGGTTTTGCAAACGTCGAACAATCTTAGCATGCAGAGCGGCGTCGGTGCTCAGGCCCATTGGCTTCAGGCGCTGTTTCTCGACCGCTCGATCCGGTATTCTGGATGTAAGCGCGGTACAACTGTGGCAGCTCTTTTGCGCGCATGCGCCTCGAGATATTCTTCACGCTGGCGTCACTCTGCGCCAACTCGGAACCGAACGCCCAGCTAAATGTTGTCAAAAAGCCAGAATTCCAGGCTGCGCAATACGCGCGTTCCGAGGAAGACGCACATGGATACCACCACGCTTCTCATAATTGTCCTTCTCGTTCTGTTGCTTGGCGGCGGCGGCTGGTACGGCCGGGGCCGCTGGTATTAAGCAACGAAACCCCGCTGCGAAGTCGCGTGTGCTTCGAGTTTGCCCAAGGCACAAAGGCTACGGCCTCAGCTTGTACCCCCGAGCTGGGGCCGTTTCTTTTGACGCGCTGGCCGAATTAGGCCACTTGCCATTTCACAGGCACTCTTGGATTTAAAACAGAATTTATGGGATCGGCGAATTGCGAGTCTACATCAGAGTCGTGCCGGGTCTCGCTTCGGCACGTCTCGCCTGAAAGGCGATTCCAGCTTTCCCCCGTGCTGGGGTCGTGCGTGCTGGGGTCGTGTCTTCCGCATCACGTTTTGCTGTTGGCGCACTTGTCCTGAATTCGCTGACGTTCTTCTTCCGACAGATTGGCTGGCCCGCCTACGAGCTTGCGCCCATATGACTGCTCCACGGCTTCGGCAACCTGCTCGTCTACGCTCTGCTCGCCATCCTGCGACGGGGGTTCGACCTGATTGTTCTGTGCAGCTACGGCAGCTTTGTTCGTCCGATTTGGCCCTTTCATAACTTCACCTCCATCATCCTGCTTTCCTGCGTCCAGTTGACCGCTCAGACTTGGCGGCCTTCTTGTCCGCGCCTCGCTTCCCCTCGATTGGTAGCAGCATTTCCTTTTGACCTGCGGCAGCCTTGCGAGGTTTCTTGCCCTTTGGAGCAGTTTCGTTGGCCAGGCTCTTCTTCAAGGCATCCATGAGGTCTACTACGTTCTCGCCGCGCGGTCGTGGCTTCGCGCCAATGGCTTTCCCTTGGCGCTTCGCGTTGATGAGTTCGGTAAGGGCCTCCTCGTAGTGGTCCTCAAACTTGTCCGGCTCGAAAGTGGATGCCCGTTGGTTGACGATATGCTTCGCCAGATCGAGCATGTCTTTCGTGACCTTCACATCCTGGATGTCATCGAAGTACTCGTGCTCCGAGCGGACTTCATAGGGATACCTCAGGAGCGTACCCATCAGCCCATTGCCGAGAGGCTCCAAGCCGATGATGTGCTCCCGGCTCGTCAGAACCACGCGCCCGATAGCGACCATATCCATATTGCGGATGGTCTCGCGGATCACGGCGTAGGCATCGTGACCGACCTTGCCGTCCGGCACGAGATAGTAGGGGCGGATTAGGTAACGAGGGTCGATGCTGCTCTTTGGGACGAACTCGTCAATGTCGATGGTGCGGGTGGACTCGAGCGCGATGTTTTCCAGCTCGTCCTTCGACACTTCGACATAGGTGTCGGTATCGACCTTGTAGCCTTTGATGATGTCTTCGGATGGAACCTCCTCGCCGGTGTCGGCATCCACCTTCAGATACTTAATCCGATGGCCGGTGTTCTTGTTGATCTGGTTGAAGCTGATTTTTTCGGAATCGGAAGTGGCCGGATACAACGCGACCGGGCAGGTGACGAGCGAAAGGCGCAAAAAACCCTTCCAATTGGCGCGCGGGGCCATCGAATACTCCACTCAACTGAACTGAATGCTCAATATAGGAGACGCGCCAAAGGCTCAAAAGTGCCGAAAATTGAATCATCTACACTCGGGGCAGGTGTCTCCGAAGGACTGCATGACATCATCAAGAGCCCGCACTGCCTCGGCCGGGGTGGCTCCCCTGAAGGGGTACTTGGATGCTATTTCACGGGCCCGTTTCCATGCGTCCGGATCAGTTCGATCAAGCATATGCCCGTGCTCTTCACATTCCTTGATGGCGTGTATTTCCAGCAGGAGGCCGATAGCCCAGCCGTCTAGCGTTCGGTAGGGCTGCCTGACGGGCGCCCCTTGTCGCTTGGCTTGTGCGGCGCTTCGCATGGTGTGGAATTTGCCTCCCGGCTATAACATCTAGAATAGCGGCAGGACTCGCATGTTCCGGGGCACGGCGTAATCGCAGATTCGCGTTTTCCACACTAGCACTCACTTGCTCAATGTTCGAGTTTTGTTCTAACCATGGTCATGAGCGATCGACCCGCCTCTTGGCGAATGCCCAGCCCCAGGCAGATGGAGAAGCTGGCCCGGGAGCGGGGCCGGACGATGCCGGAGACTTGCTGGCCGGCACCTGACCACCCGCCGCCGGCGGAGTGGTGGGATAGCGTCCTGGCCGACCCTCGGGCGGCCGGCAAGCCATCGCTGCCTATTGAACAGCGCCGGGTATCGGAAGTGCCGAGAGAATTGCTGCGGGTCGAGTGCCTACGCTGTCGCCGAGTGGTCGAGATACAGAAGGCCGACGCGATCCGACTATATGGACCGCGCGCGGTTTGGAAAGATGCTGGCCAACGTTTGCTCAATGACGGATGTCGGCACCGTACCGGACGTCACCAGGAAGATGGTTGTTGGCCGAACTGGATACGATGACGCAGACATCCATCAGCTATCCATGTTCTTAGCCGCACATCCGTGTTGCCTTCGCGGAAATCAACTCCACACAGGAACGGAGCCGTAAGCCGCCTAGCCACAAAACTTGACGACCTCAGCTTACGCCCCATGCTGGGGCCATTTTCTTTTCGGGACAGCACCTCAGACGAGGCGGTCAGGAACAATCCTCTATATTCCAATTGATGGATCGTGCCGATAGCCGCCGACAGCAGTCAGCTGATCGCGAACCGCGGCCTTCTTAGAGCACGATCGAAAGTGGTTTGCGGACCGTCCTTGGCGTGTTCTTTGATTGCGGCGAATGATCCAATACGATTCACAAACAAGCCCAGTTCCCCTCCTGACGATGTCACTGCGCGTTGTTGTGCATCGGCACTGTAAGCGCTCGGTCCCTAAACGCGAGCTCTTCTATTCTGCAGCTAGCAGCGCTCCTTCGTCGATCTTCATCAAGCATGCCGATGAGTCCCGCGCATCCACTCAATGACGCGGGGCCAGATCTCTCGATGGGCATGCCGGCCGACGAGCGGCCCTACGTGCTGCAGCCCGACGCCGATTTCCGGCACGTAGGCAAACACGGTTGGACTGCTCAGCGGCTCCAAAGCGGACGAGGGCGGAACCAAGCGGCTTGTATGGTCCACGATCGCGGCGATGGGTATTTCGGCAAGCGAGTCTGAACCGGCTAAACGGCCGAGCAGGCGAAGCTCGTTCCGCGCGAACCGGTCTTGGCGATAGAGCAAATCAACTACGCTTTGAAGCAATGGAGCGGGCGGCGCGAATTCGTCAAGGCTCCAACGAATGACCCGGGCGTGAATGGCAAAGGCTTCAACATCCGGCAAGCTGGCCCAGGCATCGCTCCAACGCCCAAAAGCAAATTCCTCCGGAGCCGCGGCAACGCTGGCTACATCGAGAAGACTTCCTGGAATGGGCTCAACCGTCCTACCGAAAAGCCAACAGTCTGCATAGACCGTGATCGGTCGTAATGCTCCGGTCTGTTCGCCAAAGCGCAGCGGGGCCTCAATCAGGACAAGTTTGTCAACGCGAAGCGGCTCGATTGCCGCGAGTATCGCGGCAAGCGTTCCGCCAAGGGAATGGCCGACAACGATCGGCGCTCGCCCATGCTCGCTTGCGATCTTCTCGAGTGCACTTCGGAGTGACCCCACGCTCTTGCTCAGGTCGCCGCTTCCGCTCTCTTCTTCACACCACTCGCTCAGGTACACAGAAAAGCCTGCTTCGGTGAGCCGCCGTATTACGCTCACCTCCGGCAAGAGATCGAATATGTAGGGCCGCTTGATCGGGGCAGGCACAATCAAAACAGGACCAGCGGTTCCGGCGTGTTCGCCATAGCGCCGCAACCGAAGATCTGGTTGCGTTAGCACGACGTGCCAAGATGCTTCGTGCGGTGCGAACCCTGAGTCATCCAGTAGCCAACCAAGCGAGCGCCTGAGGGCGTCGCTCATGAAGAACATCGGGAACATCGAATTCTGAATCACACTTGGCTCTCACTGCGGGTACGGATGGCGGAGAACACGCACATCACGACTGTCAGAGCAAACAGCCCGACGATCAGCCAAGGCCTAATGGGGATCGCCAGGGCGCTTTCTCGGCTAACCATGAAGAAGCAGAAGCCGACCCTTCCCGGTTCGCCGCTTGCGCTAGAATTTCATTTCGCCTACTCCGGCCGCGACTTCGTTGTCACTCCCGCTCTTTTTCTGGGGCACCTCGTTGGTTCAACACGGAGCCCGAAAGCTGCTTCGCCAGCTCAATCATGGGCGGCAGGCGCAGCTAAGACAACACGAAGTGGTGAGGAGCGTGAACAGGTACCGTCCTGCCTAACGTGCCCCTTGTACATACCTAGAGTTACACTGAACGTGAACTGAGAGGCACGACCCTAACCTGCGGGCTGGAACCTCGAGACCAAGGCCGTGCCCAGCCGTGTGTACGGCACACAGCCTATGAACCAATCCAAATTTTCGAGACATGTTCCGAGCGGCAGGAGGCGCTAAGACGAGGCGGTCGGGAACAATCCTCTATATTGCAATTTGATGGATCGTGCCGATAGCCTTCGGCACAGCGTTGTCCTGACGGCCTCAGCTCTCCCCCGTGCTGGGGCCTTTTTCGGGAACAGGATCGGCTCGTCCACCCCACGGCTTTGGAAAAGACCCCACCCATTTTGGGAGGTTCATCCTGGCGTCAGCAAGACGTCCAGAGCCGCCGCAAACGCGGTGACTAATTCGGCCAGTAGATACTGTTTGAACTTGTGTACACAAGTGGACGAAAGTTCGCCGCCGAATGAAGTAGGCTCGGTAATGGCCGCCCGCAGACGTCTATCGGTTACTGAGAGTGTCGCGCTCCCGCCTTCAACAAGGGATCGTCGCCATGAGTCCCCTACCGCGCGGAAAGAAAGGCATTTGGACTGAAGAAGAAAACGAGCGTCTTAGAGCCTTCGTGGCTCAAGGCGTGTCGATCTTTCGGGCGGCGGCAGCGTTCAACCGCTCCATTATAAGCGTTCGCGACCAAGCTAGAAGAATCGGAAGACCCTTCCCGGACAGGCGCATACTTCGGAAAAGGTTGGCAGACACCCGGTCCTAGAGTTTAGCTCATTTGAGGCCCCGCGCTGGGCTGCCTTCATTGACCTTCTGGACGCCCATGCCGCGCGTGGCGCTTCTCTCAATCCCGTTATCAATTTCCCTCAATGCATGCTGCAGCGGCGGGCGGCGCAGTGACGACTTTCAGCACGATTCAAACGTTCACCGGAACTTTGACTTTTAACACCACCAAAACGGTAGTCGACGTCTTCTGCCTTGTCGGTCCACGGATTAACGCACGCGCCGCCCAGTGCACATGATCAAGCTGACCGAGACCGCGAGATCGCGCCTTATCTCTGGGTGCATCCGGACGCGGAGGTAAGCACCCGTCGCGCCACCCGGTTCGTTAACAGCCTTGATCCGTCATCTTTTCTGATGGCTCCGGGCTTTGGGTTTGCCGTGAAGCCGTCGCTTGGTCTTTGTCCGTCATCTTCGCTGATGGTTCGGCGTCTTGGGCCTGTTGTGCTGCCGTGGCACGGCCTTGCATCTGCTTCTCAGCATCCTGCGCAGATGTCGCAACCTCTCCTGTTGCGCGGTTCATTGTACCAGTTGGCGTGTGTTCATTGGCCGCTGACCTTCCGGTACCGGCCGTCTGACCTGTATCTCCCGATGGCGTTCCCGCTCCGGCGTCGCGCAGATTGGTGGACGTACCGGTACTGTTACATGGGCCAGCCTGCGCGGTGCCAACGGTCAAAATCATTGCGGCGCAGCCAGCGAGGATCAGCTGGTTCGTGATCATTGTGCCTCTCCATCCTTTGATCCTTCAGCATCTTCGGCGCTACTTCAGGATTCTACGGGAAACCATGTCGAGAGCCGGGGGTTCCGCTGGGGCAAGGGCCAACGCAAAGAAACGGCCCCAGCGCGGGCTGTGCACTGGGGCCGTCTTGTTTCTGGATGCCATAGGTCGGCTGTGGCACCCATCACAGGGCTATTAGGACAAGTGGTCAAAAGAAGAGCACAAACGGCGAGATTTGACTTTTCCACTATCTATTGAAAGCCACGGCTCGAAGCTTGTTCCCAACGTGCCGCCCAAACTGGCACGGATAACGCCGCCAACTTGCCCCGCCTGGATGTACCCGCTAGGGCCCGTCTCAGTTGACAGCCTCTTTCAATCGGCACCGCGCGAACGCGCCATCACCCGCCACAGTCATCCCGTTCCGCTTGCGCAGCGCCGCAAGGATAGTCGTGTAGGTCTATTGCCTGCTTGCGTGTGGCCTGAGGGGCTTTGTCGGCTATCAGCTATTTGCCGGGGCATTGAAGGCCTCAGCGATGGCTCTCCGAGCGTTAGGAAGAGCATGGCCCCGCCTTGGGTGGGCTTTTGGGGCGGCGAGGACCGTGCGGGTCGCCTGTCCAACCTGAAATTTTTACGGGCCAAGGAACTAACCTGAAAAGAACGGTTTGCTTTCAAGAAACGCTCGCGTCCGAGCTGGCACGATCGCTCGTCCGCGACTGACGGAGGAACGGCGATGGCAACCAAACGGAAGGGCGAAAGCACGACGGACGCGCAAGACGAGTTGAAGGGAGTGGCCAGTGGCGTCAAGGACGAGATCGTTGAGGCGGCGGATGAAGCCAAGGCGAGAGGCGTCGGTCAGATGGCGGGCGTAAGTCGTGCGGTGCACAGCGCGGCCGACGAATTGGGCCGGGAACTGCCGCAGGCGGCTGGTTACATCCATTCTGTGGCGGACAGGCTGGAAAGCGCATCGTCAGCGTTGAGCGAGCGCAGTGTCGAGGATCTTGTGTCCGCCTTCAATAATTTCGCTCGCCGGCAACCCGCAGCGGCCTTCGCTGGCTCCGTCATTGCCGGGTTTGCCGTATCGCGCTTCTTGAAGAGTTCGGCACCGCGCTCTGAAGACCGGCAGTAACAGCAGGAGAAGGCCATGGATCGCCGTTATGAACGCTCCATTCCCGAAATCATCGGAGACCTGTTGACCCAATTTCCGACGCTGGCGCGGAAGGAAAGCCAGCTCGCCCGTGCCGAAATGTCCGAGAAGATCACCCAAGTGGCTTTCGGCCTGGCGTTCATTGTGGGTGGGGCCGTGCTGCTGACGCCGGCACTGGTCGTGCTCCTTCAGGCCGCCGTCGCTGCGCTAGAACAAGCGGGGTTCCAACCAACTGCTGCGGCGCTGATCGTTGGCGGTGCGGTCCTTGTGATCGGCATCATTCTCCTGCTGGTCGGCATCAACCGGCTGAAGGTCGAAAATCTGGTTCCGAACAAGGCAATCCATCAAATCCAGGAAGATGCATCCGTGGCGAAGCAACAATTGAGGTCGGGCCATGAGCACCAGCGAGCAGCTTGAACGCGAAACCGAGGAAGAGCGAGCGCGGATTTCCGAAACGCTCGATGAGCTTCGCGCCCGGATGACCCCGGGCCACGTCGTCGATCGGTTGGTCGACTATGCGACCGACAGCAGCGGCGGAATGTTTTTCCGCAACCTTCGACAGCAGGCCGTCGACAATCCAATCCCGGTTGCCTTGGCAGGGGCCGGGCTCGCTTGGCTCGCCATCTCTGGGCGACGCGTTTCAACGAACCGAACGAGCGCTGATAATCTCGCCTCTCGAACGACCGACAAGGTCAGTGCTGCAGGTGAGAAGGTAGCCGAGCGCGTAAGACATGCCGCGGACACCGCTTCTGACACCGCCTCGAAATGGAGTGATCAGGCGAGGTCAGCGGCGGCTGACTTGGGTCAGCGCGGACAAACCACAGCGTCAAACCTCCAGGATACCGCGCGCGAAACCGCCGATTCGGTCGCTGACACAGCTTCATCCACCTACGCTGCCGCCTCCGAGCTTGCAGGCGACGCAACGGCCCGGGCACAAGGCGCTGCGCAGTCGGCTGTGGACACGGTCGCGGAGACCGCATCCACGACATACGGTGTTGCTGCCGATCAGGCACGTCGCGCTGGTGACAAGCTTCAAAAATCCGCATCCGATATGCGCGGCAAAGTCACCGCGACCGGCCGAAGCATCAAGGATTTTGTTTACGAGCAGCCGCTTGTGCTGGTTGGGCTCGGCGTTGCTATCGGAGCGGCCATCGGAGCGGCGTCGCTCTCCACCGAAGCCGAAGATGAGTTGATGGGCGAAAGCAGTGATGCGGTGAAAGAGAAAACGGCTGACTTAGCTAAGGAACACCTGAAAAAGGCCGAAGGGGTCGCCGAGCGGGCTCTGCAGAGCGCAACCGAGGAGGCTGAAAAGCAGGAATTGGTCTCCAGCTCCACTGAGGGGGATGACGCCTTTAACTCTCGCCCGGATGCCGCCTGAAGCTTCGGCGAGCTGGGAAGATGAGCGAAGCGGGCTTTGATTGATGGTCGTGCGGAGCGCCAGCGGCATGTCAAACCATTCGGCGGAGGCGCTGTGGGTAACCGCGCTTACCGCCGTCTTAATGTTTGCCGGCTTCAAACCACATCGGTTTGCAGGACCCGCTGACGCGCGCGACAGTCGAAGCGATTACCCGCGGGTGCCGCAGCATGGGTATGATCCCAGCCGGGGTCGGCTTGCGGACAAGCCGTCGGATATTCCGGCACTGGGATGGAAAGACATCCTTTGGCGAGTCTATCAAAATATTGGAAAAGATCGCGTCGTTGCGCTGGCCGCCAGCGTGGCATTCTACTCCATTCTCGCGCTGTTTCCCGCTATTGCGGCGCTGGTAGCATTGTATGGATTGTTCGCAGATCCCAACACCATCGCGGCGCATCTCAATAGCCTTTCCGGGATTCTTCCGGAGGGTGCACTGCACGTCCTGGGCGACCAGATGAAGCGTATCGCTGCCCAAGGAAATAATACGCTGGGGGTGACCTTCATTGTCGGTCTGGCGACCGCGCTCTGGAGTGCAAATGCCGGCATCAAATCGCTTTTCGACACATTGAACCTCGTCAACAAAGAGCCCGAGAAGAGAGGCTTCATAGAGCTGAATGCAATCTCCTTGACGTTCACCTTGGCTGCGATTGTCTTCGTGCTTGTGGCTTTGGGCGCGATGGTGGTGCTTCCGATCGCCTTGAATTACCTGGGCATTGCCATTGAAGCCGAGCTGGCGGTGAAAATTCTTCGATGGCCCGCACTGCTCATTGTGGTGATGGTTGGCCTTGGCCTTGTCTATCGTTACGGTCCTAGCCGCGCCAAGCCGAAGTGGCGGTGGATCACATGGGGCAGCGCATTTGCTGCGATCGGGTGGCTCGCTGTTTCCATTCTGTTTTCCTGGTACACCGCCAACTTCGGCAATTACAATACAACCTACGGTTCACTCGGGGCGGTGATCGGCTTCATGGTCTGGATATGGCTCTCCATCATCGTCGTTCTTCTTGGGGCGGAATTGAACGCAGAGATCGAGCACCAATCCGCGCGGGATACGACGACAGGC
>NZ_JNIJ01000076.1 GCF_000701345.1 Bradyrhizobium sp. URHD0069
CACCGCGGGATGAAGAAGGCGATCGTGGCGCTGGCGCGCCGGTTGGCCGTGATCATGCACCGCATCTGGATTGACGGCACCGAATTCCGGTGGACCCGGGAGGTTGCCAAGTCATGAGAGGCGATCAACCAATGCGATAGGAGAAAACTCGAGTTCCACCAAGCCGTGGAACGATGTCCCTCGCGGGACGATGATGAGGTGAGTTCGTATGTCCGCTTGGACCTATCGTCTGTGAGACGGCAAGGCCGCCCCAAAGATTGTTCCACCTCGTCTTCGAATCCCATGATGGAAGGGCCTGGGTGCCGATTCCGAAGAGAAGCACGAGCCTGCGAGCGATATCGACACTGTGACGGTGGACAGTCTGAAGGCGCTTGACCCCAAACGGCCGATTAGAGAAGCGGACGTCCGCCAAATGCCTACGGATTTATGAGTTCACGCCCCTAGAACGATGCGATTAACAATTGAACCCGTCCATTTCCGCGCTGGCACTCCTCTCAATTTCAGCGTTTCACGGCGCGGCCGATGAACGGCGGAAGTATTGCTGTCGCCCTCATTCAATGCGCCGCGTCGACGCCCAGAGCTGCCGTGACGTTCCGACAGGATCAATGGCTTGTTTGCTCCACCAGGCCTGCTCGTCGCCAAAACGATGATTGTCCCGGTGATGGGCTCGGCACAGAGGTACCGTGAATTCGTCGCTGACCTTGCGTCCCATCGCGCGGGGTTGGGTAAATCGCAGATGGTGAGCATCCGCGGGGCTTCTGCCGCAAACCAGACACGGCTGCGATGCCACGAACTTGAGGTGGCCTTTATCGCGATGCCGACGCGGCTCGCCGAACGTGAGCTCGCTTTTCTCGATCTTGGCGGGAGTAGCCTCGGTTTGAAGATGTGTCGAAGCTGGCGAACTGTCGTCGATGGTTGGCTTCGACGGGACCGCAGGCGCGGCAGATTGCTCGGCCGTGGCCTTGACCTTTCTGGGGCGCCCTCTTGGTCGCCGCGGCTTGGCGGCGTCCGTAGATCTTGAGACCGCCTGGGACGCTGCTGGATCGACCGGGGCGGACGTAGGTTCATCCGCTCTCAAAGCCTCCGGCAATGCGGCGTCTTGTGGAGCCATCCTGGCCACGAAGGCGCCCTCAACCAGTTTTGCGTCATCAGCTGACAGGCGGTTCTTGGCCTTCAGAATGGCGATCGCGCGAGGCTGCAGGTCATCATCCGGCAGCGTTTCAATCTCCTGGATGAGCTGAGCCCGGATCGCGGCAGATTCGTCGGCACCGAGCTTTTCCCGCACTGGTGGGATGTTTGGGCTCACGGCTCGGAATTGGCTGGCGCGGCTCGGCGTCGGCTCAAGACCTGAGTTGGAAGCACGACGAGCCTCCGCGGCCTTGTCTCCGCTTGGCTGGTCGTTGATGACGTCCGGCGCGTCGAGATCATCCTCGCCAGCGATCCCCACCATCGTAAACAGGGCGTAGCGTCGGGCGTAGGTCAGCGCTGCTCCCATCCGTCGGGGCGCGGATGTCTCGGCTAACTGGCAGACCGGCCAGTCCGAGGAGATCCACTCGCCCGAGGTGTGCAGTAGCGTGGTGGTCAGGTTGACCATGCCATTGGCGCGATCGATGTCGGTGGTCTGTGCGATCGCAATCTGCTGGCCGCCCAAGGTCTTTCTGATGATATCCAGACCGCTCGACAGTGAGGCGTAGCGGAAGCTTTGCGGACTGTCTGACCTGACGTTGTAGACCGTCCCGACCATCGCCTTCTCGGGATTGGAGAGTTCGGTTTGGGCTTTCGCCAGCGCGGTAGCAATGGCGGCAACGCTTTCACTGGACCGATGCATGGCGGGCCTCCATCTCGACCAGATCAAAGCTGACTGCACCTGATTTGGATCGTTTCGCCCGGATGCCATGGCCCATGGCCTCCTTGGCATCCTCCGGCATCAACCCCTTGAGCTCACTCTTGGCCCGCTCGTGGTCGGTGTGAGCGGCTTGGGTGTCGCGAAATAGTCCTGCAAATTCCGCCCAGGAGTTGGAAGTGTTCATGTCGACCACCCGGACCGCTTCGATACGCGGCTTCGGAGGCTCGCAATCGAACAGCATCGGGGGCTCGCCCGTCTTGACCGCCCGCCAAAAAGCCTTTTCGGCTGCTATCAGGATTGTCTGGTAGATCGGGTCGGCCTCGATCGACAGTTCGACCCACTTGCCGCCGCCGTTGATGATGGAGAGCACGGATTTCTTGGTGCCTGCGACCAGCATGTTGTGCTGGAGCTGGGCCATGTGCTTCTCCGCAGCCGCCTCCTCGGAAAACGACCACGGCAGCATGAATTTGGCCTCGAACACCGCGCCGGTTTCCTTGACCACGCCGTCCAGGGTGGCGGCCATCCAGGGGATTGTCCGGTGGATCGCATGGCGCTGGATGTCACCGATCCGGTGGCCAGAGTTTAGCTCATACCAGCGGCGGTTGAGGTCCTCGGTGACCAGCCCGAGCTGGACGATCAGTACGCGTGAAAGATCGTCCGCGGCCGCCTCACCTCGTTTTTCGCGCCAGAGCCGTAACAAGGCCTTCTCGTCCTTGCCCATGATAACCCGGGCATCCGAACCGCCGATGAATTGACGTCGATTTACCAATTGTGCCATTAGTCCATCTCCATATTATTAATATGTAATCATATAATTTATATGCTCACCGGCGTCAATAGCAAATATATGGAGTTGAAGGAATTCTATGTTTTTGGCATTGTGTAGGATGATCACCGCCGCCCAGTGCAGAGCAGCTCGCGGACTAATCGCGTGGAGCCAACAAGATCTCGCTCAGAGAGCTGGAATTGGTACCGTTGCTGTTCATCAATTGGAGAATGGAACGAGCAGTCCACGCCGAGCCACTCTGGATGTGGTCAGACGGGCCTTTGAAGCCGCGGGGGTGGAATTCATCGATGAAAACGGGGGCGGAGCGGGTGTCCGTTTGCGCAAAGCGCAACGCTAGTCTAGGCCTCGGGCTGTCAACAAGCGCCGATTTTGAGAAATCTCGCCGCGACGTCTCGCGTGCTGCCGTTTACTCGCTCAGGGCTGCGCTGGAAAAAGCAGGCGTTCAATTCATCGAGAAAGATGGCGGCGGGCCGGGCGTTCGATCGCTTAGCTGAAAGTCTGCGCCGAATCGAAAACATCTGGACCTGCGGGCCGGTACGTGTTGCTGGGCCGTCACACGCCAAGAATTGTGGGTTCCTTTACGAGTGTGGCCGAAATGTCATAGGTAACCCGATATACCTTTGCTAGGGTCCGACTCGAAATTTGGCACAATAACTTTCAATTTCTGCCGATTTCGTTGAATTTATTGGGGCGGGGCACATGAAAGCGTCTTATTTAGCGATTGCGGGCCTCATTTTGGCTACAAGTGCGGCAGGCGCAGCTGAGCCATTTTCAATCAACGATGCGTTGAAACAGGCTGCACACACTAATCCAGGTGTTGGTGAGGCCTCGGCCAACCGGCGCGCGACCGAATCCGAGCTTCGGCAAACTCAGAGTACCTTATTACCGCAGGTGCGGATCGAGGCCCGATACGGACCGGAAAAGTTCGACCAGAGCGCCGCTGTTGTTACGGGGACTGCTTTGCCGGTCCCTGTCGCGGGAGCCGGAGCATGGCGGAATGGCTCCCAAGAATCCGTGGTTGTCCGACAGATTCTTTTTGATGGATTCGCGTCTATCCATGACATCTGGCGCCAAACTGCTCGTGTTAACGCAGCAGCATTTCGCGTTCGGGAGCGAACCGAACTGATCGCGCTGGACGCCGCCGAAGCTTATGTCGATGTCGTGCGCTACCTTCGGCTCGTCGCGCTCGCGGAACAAAATGTTGTTGTTCATGAAAAGATTTTTTCGAACGTAAACTCCCGCTTTTCCGGCGGAAGATCCGGCGAAGGTGACTTGGAGCAAGCGCGAGAACGCGTCGAAAACGCGCGTGCAACGCTCGCGGAATTTCGCCGAAGCCTGGATGACGCCCGTGCGAAATACCGAAGGGTCGTCGGGCTTGAGGCCTACAACCTACGGTTTCCCGGGCCGCTTGCCGGCATGCCGCGCACGAGGGATGAAGCCCTCGCAGTAGCCGTTCGTTTCAATCCGACGATTCTGGCCGCGCAGTCTGATGTCGATGCAGCCAAGCATGCGTTCAAGGTAACGGACGGCGCGTTCGTTCCAACGTTTTCGCTCGAGGGCCGCGCTACTCATAACGACAATACGTATCCCTATTTGGGCGTCACCCATGACGATTATAGCGGCAAGGTAGTGATGTCTTGGGACATCTTCCGTGGCGGACAGGATGTATGGCGTCGATCGGAGATGGCTGAACGCTTTACCGAGACGACAATGCGTCATGCTCGACTGCAGCGCGACGCACTTGAATCGATCGACAAGGCATGGTCCGCCCGGACAATTACAGCAACACGTGTCGCCGCACTGATTCGTCAGCTTCAGGCAGACAGGAAAGCTATCGCGGCCTACGAAAAGGAATACGAGCTCGGGCAACGTTCCCTCATCGATTTGCTGAACGCGCAAAATCAATATTTCAACGCGGCAGTATCGCTCACCTCGTCGCGAGGTGTCATCGTTTTTGCCGATTATCAATTGCTCGCTGCAATGGGAACGCTTCTTGAGTACCTCAAGGCCCCCCCTCCAGTAGATGCAGCGCCGCTGGATACGCTTCCCTACGGCGTCGTTCCATACAAGCTTCCCACGCTCCGGATAAACTTGCCGGAGACCGGATCGGAACCTCTGCGTGTTACCGGCGTCGCACCAAACGCTCTCGCCCGCCCGGCTGCCTATGCTGCGGTCGAGCCTCGGGATCGGGATGGTTTCAAGAATCGTTGGCCCCAATCCTCCCTCGCAGCGAGGATGCCTGGAGCTGCGGAATGGTTTGCTCAGAAAAAGGATTCCGCCGATGAGCCGGTGGTGTTGTACGGGGACGGCCCCGGGCAGCAATCAGCGTCATACGCTGCGACAGAATCGGGTAAGCCGTATTGGTTGCTGAACGCCTTTTCCCCAAGATAAGAAATGAGACTGTGCGGGTCGCACCTGGATTTGGGACCGCTGCACGCGCAGGTGCTTGATTGAGCAAGCCCCTTCGAGGGCATTAACGGTTAACTAGGTTACTCCGATTGGACGAATGATTCGGCCCGTGAACTGCTGTATTCTGGCAGTTACTGGCCATATTCGATTTTTCTGCAGGTCATATTCGTTAATAAACAGAGGCTTTGTACCTTGTTATTTGGGACCCCGAAGTTGGCTTCTGGGGCTAGCCAACCATCCAGGGATGAACCGGATCCGAAGACCACCGGACCAACCCGCAAAATTCTCCTGGATGACCCCCTCGCCGCCTCATTGACCTATTTGGCCGCCCACCATGGCCGTGCCGTAAGTCGCGAGGCTTTGCTGGGAGGCCTGCCCATCCTCGACGGACGGCTGTCGGTGGCTCTCTATGACCGCGCGGCCAGACGCGCCGGCTTGGAAACCGAAGCGATCAAGCGGGACATTTTCGACATTCCTGCGCTGGTCCTTCCCGCCGTCCTGATCATGAAAGATGGGACAGCGCTGATCCTCTTGGGAATCGACACAACAAATCAAAGCGCCAAGGTCCTCGATCCCTCGGTGAAGCCAAGCGCACCGCAGATCCGGCAAGTCCAAGCGATCGCAGAGTTGTATACCGGCTACGCGTTCCTCATTAGGGCTGCGGCCGAAGCCAATGCGCGCGCCGTTGCCGCAGGGGACCTCCCCCGAAACCATTGGTTCTGGTCGGTCGTCAAGGTGCACTGGCGCAGTTACGGGCATATTGCCCTTGCCGCGTTCCTGATCAACATGCTCGCGCTTGCGACGCCATTGTTTACGATGAGCGTGTACGACAGGGTCATCCCCAACGGCGCTATTCCCTCACTGATCGCATTATCGATCGGAATGGGACTGGCCATTGTTTTCGACTTTGTGCTGCGCACGGTGCGAAGTCGCATGATCGACGTGACTGGAAAGACCGTGGACGTCGTTCTCGCCGCGAATATTTTTGAACACGTGATGGCCGTGAAGATGGCACAGCGGCCGGCTTCCGTCGGTATCATCGCCAATCAGCTGCGCGACTTTGATTCGGTGCGCGAGTTCTTCACTTCCGGCAGCGTCGTGTCGGCAACCGATTTGATTTTTGCCGTCCTCTTCATTGGCGTGCTCTTTATGGTCGCCGGACCGCTGGCGTGGATTCCGCTCGTCATGTTGCCGATCATGATCGCGCTCGGCTTGACGATGCAGCGCCCGCTTGATCGGGCCATGAAGCGGCTGCAGGCTGAATCTGCGGCACGTCACGGCGTGCTTGTGGAATCTCTTTCCGGTCTCGAAACAGTTCGCGCAACGGGCGCCGAAGCCCGCATGCAGACGGCGTGGGAGCGCTCGGTCGCAGCTACCGCGAGATCGGGTGAGGATGTGCATTTCTGGGCGTCGCTTACCTTGACGAGCGCTAACACGGCCCAGCAGCTGACCAGCCTTTTCCTGGTGATTGTCGGTGTCTTTCTCATTCTTGACGGCAAGCTCACCGTTGGCGCCCTGGTCGCTGCCAATATGCTGGCTGGTCGCGTTCTTGCGCCGATCGCGGGCATCGCATCGGTGATCACCCGCGGCACCCAGACCTTGTCTGCGCTCAAATCGATCGACCGCATTATGTCATTGGAGCGTGAACGATCGCCGGAGCGCGCCTATGTTGCCAGGAAAATCGACGAAGGACGGATTGCTTTCGAGAACGTCAGCTTCGCCTACCCCAATGCCCCCGGCAAGGCACTGGAGAAGGTTTCCTTTAAGATCGACGCGGGCGAACGTATCGGCATTATCGGACGCGTAGGGTCCGGGAAAACGACGGTCGGCCGACTTTTGCTCGGTTTCTATGAAGCCCAGGAAGGACGAATCCTGGTCGATGGCGTCGATTCGCGGCAATACGATCCTTCGGATCTGCGCACCGGCATCGGATTTGCGATGCAGGACACGGACCTCTTCTTTGGAAAGCTGCGCGATAACATTGCACTGGGCAAGCCTGAGGCGACCGACGAGGAAGTTCTCGCCGCGGCGCGCCTCTCGGGCGTCGAAAGCTTCATCGCCGGCCATCCGATGGGATACGACATGCCCATTTCGGAAGGAGGTCGCAGCCTGTCCGGCGGTCAGAAACAGGCCATTGGCCTTGCCCGCGTCCTGATCAGGCAGCCCCGGGTGCTGTTCCTGGACGAGCCGACCGCACATTTTGATGTCCGCAGCGAAGCTGAATTCCTGGAGCGACTGAAGGCGATCCGCGGAGAGCGGATGACCATCATTATCTCGACACATCGCCTTTCGCTTCTCAGCATGGTTGACCGCCTGCTGCTGTTCGATAGTGGTCGCCTGGTCGCCGACGGGCCGCGCGATAAGGTGTTAGCACTCCTGCAGGGCAAACCTGCCACGCCTCCGGCCGAGCACACGGCTCAGCCGAATTTTGCGCAAACGGCAACCGTGGTTCAAAAGCCAAATGTCGCAGTCTGATTTCGCTTTTGCAAATGACATCCGAGCGGCGGCTGCCCTGCGCACGCCTCGCACCTCGCGCATGCTGCTGTTGACCTTCCTCGCCCTGCTTGTGGCGTTTCTGGTCTGGGCTCATTTTGCGGTCTTGGATGAGGTCAAGCGGGGCAATGGCCGTGTCGTGCCGTCTCGGCAAACCCAGGTGGTACAGACGCTCGAGGGCGGTATCGTCGGAGACATCCTTGTGCAGGAGGGAGCGATTGTTCAACAGGGGCAGTCCCTGATGCGGATTGACGATACGAAATTTGCTTCAGAATTCGGAGAAATAAGAGAGCGGCGCGCAGCAATGGCCGCGCGCGTTGCTCGGCTTGAGGCCGAGGCGAGAGGACGCAGCGAGGTCACGTTTCCTGATCAACTGGATCAGGTGGTGCCGGCTTCGGTCGCGACCGAGACCAGCGTTTTCAAGATGCGGTCTCAAAAAGTGGCTCAAGATGTTGATGTGCTGAATCAGCAAGTCACCCGGCTCACCGGATCCCTGAAATTGCTGGACCGTGAACTCGCCCTCACCCGCCGGCTCTACGAACAAAAGGTCGTGCCCGAGATCGAAATGTTGCGGCTTGACCGGCAGGCCACCGAAATGAGAGGCCAGCTGGCCGAAGCTCAATCCAAGATCGCCTATACAGTGGCCTCTTTCAGATCGCAGGCGGATGAGGATTTAGCCAAGTCGAAGGGAGATTTGGCCGTCCTGGATGAAAATATCAAATCGGCGCAAGACCGCGTGCGGCGGACCGACCTGAAAGCCCCCGTGCACGGCATCGTTAACAAATTGAACGTCACCACGATCGGCGCCGTGGTGCAGCCCGGTGCCAACGTGATGGATATCGTTCCGCTCGACGATTCGTTGCTGGTCGAGGGCAAGATCCGCCCCCAGGACATTGCCTTTATTCGTCCTAGGCAGGACGCCGTGGTCAAGATTTCTGCCTATGATTCCTCAGTCTATGGTTCGCTGAAGGGCAAGGTCGAGCGCATCAGCGCCGATACCATCGTCGACGAAAAGGCTGAGAAATCGGAGCGTCAGGAGACATTTTACCGGGTTATGGTGCGGACTGAAAAAAACCACCTCGGGACCGAAACGAATTCGCTACCAATCATCCCGGGCATGGTCACGACCGTCGAAATCCTCACGGGTGAAAAATCGGTTCTCGATTATCTTCTTAAACCCGCACGCACTTTGCGCAGCGAGGCTCTGCGCGAACATTGACGCGCTGCTGTTTGCTTAATGGATCATCAATTTCGATTGGTCAATTTGGTTTAGTCAATTTTGAACGATCGAGCAAAGGCGCGATTGACCGCCTTTCCTACATTCCCTTCTTCCCTGACTTCCTTTAACTCCGCCTAAGCGGTGGAGACCGCAATCTCTGTCCCGATAACAGATCGGGACCCAGATCGGCGCACAGACGTTGGCTGACGTTCCGGATAAAGGGGACGTCATCCATGACACCGCGTTTGAAATTGCGGAAGCCTGGCTCGTTTGGTTTTATGACCGGGCTTTTTCTTTCGATCAGCCTTTGCGCGACATCCGGTTCATTTGCGGCCGATGATGTAGCCGCCGCCGACGTTCCCGGCGACTCGATACCTGCGTCTGACCGGGCATCGATGCGGCCAGCCGCAACGTTCTTCAGCATCAACGCGGTGCTGGCGAAGCTTGATCGCCAGCGCGGCCGCGGGCCTGGTGCCGTTCGTCTTGCCGCCCTCACCCCCTCTAACATCGCGACAGATGCACAGCCTCCGAAGGAAGCGCCGGCGGTCGGCAAGGAGCCCTTCGGGCTGTTCACGTTTCGCGCGCCTGAAGGAATGCTTTGGCGCAAGTGGCGGAGCATTGAAGCCGACATGGCCAAAGAGCAAGGCGTTCTCGATCAATGCCGGGCCGATGCCGAAAGCTGCCCGTCTCATGCCGCTCAATTCCTTCGGCTGGTCGACGCCGTCAAGTCAAAGTCGGGTCGCGCAAAACTCGACGAGGCGAACCGCGCCGTCAATGCGGCGATCCGCTACGTCAGCGACCAGGCGCAACATGGCGAGGCCGATCGCTGGAGCGCGCCGCTTGCCACCTTTGCGACCGCAAAAGGCGACTGCGAAGACTACGCGATAGCCAAATACGTGGCGTTGCGCGAAGCGGGCTTTCCGCGGGAGGAATTGCGATTGGTGCTGGTACGCGATCGCGCCGTCCGGCAAGATCACGCTGTGCTGGCCGCACGGCTCAACGGCCGCTGGTTGATTTTCGACAATCGTCGAGCGGCATTGATCGAGGACTCTGATGCCTCGAGCTTCACGCCATTGTTCGCCATCAATCATCGCGGCGTGCAACTGTTCGCGGCACCTTATGCCAAGCGCGCGCTACTCCCCGGCGAAGTCGAGGCAGCACCTGCCGCGGCAAGCGGTGGTGATCTCCGAGAATGGGGCGGCCTGGAGCTGTCCAACGACAGCGCCTCTCAACTGAGGACGCTGCCGTTGTTGATGTGACATAGCAGGCAGGCATCAAGCGCGGCTGACTTGAGCATGGGAGATCAAGGAAGAGGTATCTTAAAACTGCCTTCAGGAGTTCTTGCCAGCTGTGGATGGTCTCACGGACCCAAAACAGAGGCCCGCCAAGCAGCAGGAAAACACCAGCTCCAACGAATCGGCCCGCCAGACACACTGGCGGGCCGACCTGCTTGGATAACACCTGACGTTTGATCAGGCGACCACATGAATATTGGCGGCTACCAGTGCCGCGCCGTTCTCAAGGTGTGCCATCTGGATAGCTACTGCGGCTCCCGTTCCGTCCGAATCGAACGAGAGAATGTGCGTCGTCGTATTATAGATGAACTCAGGCCCAGCATGCGTCGCTGTCCCCGTTGCATTGGAGTCAAAATTTGCGGCGCTAAGTGTTCCGGTCGCTAGGTTGCCAAAGGCGCTGCTCTTAAAATCCAGCACATCGGTTCCGGGGGTGAAGTCCACTATCTGATCGAGCCCTTCAGTGGTCGCGTTATAAACGAAGTGATCCGCGCCCGCCCCGCCGGTGAGCGTGTTGCTGCCGGTACCGCCGGTCAAAGTATCGGCAAAGGCCGAGCCGATGACGTTTTCGAAGTTGCTAATCGTATCACCGGCAGCCCAACCCCCGCTTACCGCGTTTGTTTGCAGGTTAACGGTCACGCCCGAGTTGGAGTTGCTGTAGTCAATCGTATCACCGGGTCCCGTTCCGCCGTTAAGATGATCGGCGCCGGCGCTCGCGACCAATACCTCGGGTGCCGTCGTTCCAGTCAAGTCATAGCCGCCCGCTGCATTGGCCGTGCCATTCAGTGCGACCGACAGATCCGTTGAGGCGTGAGCCGTATCCCCGTCACCATCGGTGATCGTGGGAGTAAAGGTCAGGGTGGTGCTACCAATCTTCGATGCTCCACTGATGCTCGTGATCAGCACCTTGTCGTCGCTGTTGGCAAAACCGGCCGTGCCGCCGAGATTTTTGATATCGACCTGCGCGAAATTGAAGAAGGTGCCGGGCGCACCTGTCCAATGGGCGGCATCCACTATTACCGGCGTACCATCCGGCTGCGTGATGGTTTCGGTGGCGCTGGCAGTATGGTCAGCGTTCCAGATCGTGATCTGGAAGCTTTCGTTCGTCGAATTGTTGCCCTTACCGATGCCGATGGTCACCGAGGTTTGGAGGCCGACGAAAGCGGAATCCGCCGGGTCAGTGTTGAACTGGAAGAAGATCGTTTCGTTGGTGTTGAGGTTTCCGTTGTTCAGCCCAAGACCACCACCTGCTCCGTTATTAATAAAGGGCTTATTGGCGACGTTTGGATCTAGGTGGGTCGAGTCGAATCCGTCGATCAGGATACTACGGCCTGCGATGCTGTCGCTGCCGTTTTGCTCAGTGAACACGCCGTTGGTAATTGTCGCGTAGTCGCTATTGCCGGGTGGAAGAGTTGTAAAGTCGAACGCAGCGAACGTCTGCAGGCTGTTTGACACCAGATGGAAATCGTAGGTGCCGTCCGCCGCCATCGACAGCGTAAAGAACTCATTATTTCCAAGCCCGGCCTGCGCATCCGCAAGGGATCCATACGCAAACATTTCGCCGGTGTGCGTAATGGAATTGTAGTGCGAGTACTCATAGAACGTATAGGACTGATTCCCGCTCGTAACCTTGATCGAGAAAATCTCTTCGCCTGCCGGATTGTGAGTGCCCGTATCGGTCACCAGATACGTTTCGCCTAGGGGCGGTGCGCCCATCGTGATCCCGATTGCCGCAGTCGCGCTCGGCCCATCTGCGCCGAACGTTGGCGGCCACGTGCCGTGAGCATCGGTGTTGTTCACGCTCGGCATGATCGCATTTTGAATAGCACCCATGCTCGGACCATCGTCCAGGAACGCCAGGTTCTGGCCGATGTTCAACACCGCCGACGTACTGTCGCCGTCCTTGTCCGTGATCGTCGCCGTCAGCGTCACCAGATTGTCCGCCGACAGGCTTACCGAGTCGTTCGGATTGGCCGCGCTCGGATGCACCACCGCGCGCTGCTGATCCAGCGTCACGTTGCCGGAGCCGTCCACATCGACCCGGAACACCAGGTCGTTGCTGATCGCGGTGCGGCCTTCCACATGCCCGCCAACCAGCGACAGAATGACGTTCTGACCGGTCGCCGTGTCCACAAGACC
>NZ_JNIJ01000077.1 GCF_000701345.1 Bradyrhizobium sp. URHD0069
TCCAAGTTCGCGACAGAGAAAATGCATGGAACGGATCAATGAGCGCATCCAGAGTCTGGTGGCACTAGTGGTTGCTCGTCAACCTGTCCGATAATGAGACCAAAGATGCGTGCGTATTCCCATCAAGGCCACGGCCCGCGAGCCGATCAAACAGGCCGGATACATATCAGCGACTTCCGCTATCCACGCACAAGCTCTCTTGCGAAACGCAGCCGGTCCATACAAAAGTGCCAAAAAGCGGACCTTGCCAGGTTGGGGCTCCGCGAACACTCGGTTTGGTGCGCAAAAAGTTACGCCCCACGTATCAGTCCTCGAGCTGATCCTCGAATTTTACCAAAAGGGATGTGGCTAGGCCCGGCCCTTCCAGATACAGGCCAATCTCGTCAAGAGGATTATCGGGTGAACCCGATTGAGAGCCCCAATTCATGGTGCTCACGACGACATGATCCGTATCCCACAAAAGAAATTTCGCGTGAACTTGGGGATCTTCCACGGCAATCAGATCGACGACGCCATTTAGCCGTTCGCGGTGGGCCGTGACATGCCGCCGCTTGATGGGCCCGGACCGGCGCGAGTAGTAAACACGGACATCGTCGAGCCGGCGACCTGCGATTTCGGCCGGATTGAAGAGCCCGGGCACCATCGTGGCACCGACCTTGTTAGTGCAGCAGACGAACCGCTCATCGGCTTCATGCGCGACCTTTCGAAGCAATCGCTCATGATCGTCGGCTTGAAGGATTGTCATCCGAACCGGCATACGCTGACCGCTGTCGGTGCTGGGTGATAAAGGGCTCCGGGTACGCCTCAGATCCGATGCTGTGAACTGAAGCGTTTCAACCGATCGGCTGGCGCTTGAAAGCGGCGAGATGATCGAACGTAGAAGATCCAAGCCGGCCGCGGCCGCGTGATTCTCGGTGAGCTCGACAGATACCTCCACGGCCGAAAAGGGCGACGACAGCCAATTGGAGGAACCGAGCAAGGCGACAGCGCCTCCTTGGCCGTCATCGGCCGCAAGACATTTGACGTGGCTTCCAACCGAATCACGCTGTGTAAGCACAAAACCACGCGCGCGCCGCACCGAGGAGAGCCGGACATTCAACTCCTGCATCGCGATCGCGTTTTTTCTCTCAGCGTCAAGCGTGGTGCCGTAGAACAAATGGCAGCGCACGCCACGCTGACATGCCTGTTCGAGCGCCGTGCGAACACGCTCGTGGCGCTCAGTGTATTTGTCGTCGTGCGGCGCGACAAAGGTCGAAAGTACAAAGATGTCGGATTGGGCCTGGCCGACGATCCGCTCGAAGCGTTCGAGATGTTGGTCGCCGCCGACGATCAACTGCTCGGCGGCAATCATCGTATCGATTGTCAGTGACCGGCTTGGTTGGGGGTCGCTCGCCTCGGGAAGAATGCCGGTTTTGATCGTTGCTTGAAGGGCCCCGATCAAGTCCTGACTGGCCCCCTCGGGCAGCAGCCCGTTTTTCACGTCGTTGAGCTCGATAGCGAGGTATTTTCTCTCAAGGACGGAATTGATCGTCTGCACGCCGCGCAGCCATTCGCCGGGGCGAAGCATGCCGGCCACGAGCTGGGTTACGCGCGCCGCCATCGTGTCATCGGTCTCATCGGGTCCCGGAGGGAAGTTGACCTTGTGATCCGCCTGGGTCAATCGATAGAGCGGGGCGGTTTCGACGTCGCGGTTGCGAAAGACGGAGTGTCCGACCTTCTCCAGCACGAGACTGATGTGAATCTCCCGATCTTCGGTTCGCTCGGGCAAGGCGCCACCCAATCGGATGAAGTCGTGACCGACACTGCTTGTTGCCAGTTGGGGAACAGGAGACAGGCGAACCTCAACCAGGCCGAACTGCATCAATCGCGCGATGGTCGAGCCGGAGACTTGTATAGGGATGCCAAGCGACGTTGCGACATCTTCGATCGTGCCTGGCGCGCGATCGAGCGCGAGCAGGATCATTTCCTCGATCGGGCTCCATCCCCAGGTTCGTTGGACGATGGCACGCGCGCGATAGTGCCAGGCGGGAAGGTAGATTTTCACGCCGGAAACCTCCCGTTCTCATCGACCGTAACGATGGATGCACCCTTGACCTTGACGATGGAAGCATTCTTCCCGACGAGCTCGTAATCGTTCCCTGCCAGCGTCGCGAGCTCCTTCAGCATCTTGCGAAGGAACTCAAGCTCATCTTTTTTTCCGTCGGGATCTATTCCTTCGACCACTTCGCGAACGAAGCGCTGACTTGTGGCAAGAACCAGTTTTTGCTTCGCGCGGCTGAGCAGCACATTCATGCGCTGTGGGTTTTTGACGAAACCAAGCGCGCGCGACCCCACCATCACATTGTTGCGCGTGAGGCTGGCGGCAACAACGTCGGCTTCACCTCCTTGGAAGCTGTCGCTCGTAAAGACAAATTCTCCGTTGCTGCGCGGGCTGGCGAAGCCGAACAAAGTCTTGTCTTTTTTAACCTGTTGATTGAGCAAATGCTTGAGCCAATTGACCTGCGCTAGATAGGGTGAAAGGATCACCAGCGTGGGCCGGCGGCCGTCCGCCCCAACTACCGGCCGTAGACCTTTCAAAACCGCGATCAAGGCCTGCGCCTCGAGTTCGTTGCGGTAGGACCGCTTCACTTTCTTTTCGAAGTACGGCCTCTTGGCCATGCTGAGCGGCGGAAAATCGAGAAGAACGATCGGCGAGGCGAGGTATGGCACGGTTGACGTAACGGTCAGCGCGCGACGCTTGACGCGGTCAGAGGGAACAAGCTTTTTGTCATAGAAAGTATTTGAGACAAGATCCCCGATGGCGGGGTGCATGCGGCTCTGTTCTAGCAGGGTGTTGACGATCGCACTCGGACGTCCTGTGTCCTTTTCACGCTGAACTTCACGCTCGGCGATTGATCGAAACGGCTCTTCAAGACGCGCCGCTGTCGCGAGCACCTCCCTCATCAGAAGCTCGTTCGACTTGATGGTATCAAGCGCCTCGTTAACTTCCGGCGGCAGATCAGAAATAGTATCAAGCTGCTCTTTCGCGTCCCGCAGCAGCTCGGCTGCGCGTTCAGGATCGTAGAACTTTTGTCGTTGGGTAGCATCGAACGGAGAAAGCTGGTTGTGATCGCCAACCATGATTCTCCTGTTGCCCAGCAACAGCGCACCGATCAATTCCGCTCCATTCGCGCGGGCCGCCTCCTCGACGATGACCCAGTCGAATTGATCGCCGTCGGCAATCATTTCTTCGATGATGTGCGACGACGTCGTGGCAAGCGTGACATCGGAGGATCGCAGCAACAGATGATCGGTATCGCGAAACACGCGTTCTGCGACGGTCGCTTCCGACGCATCAACGGGCCGGAGGGCCTGCTTGATTTGGTAGCGTTGATTGACCATCATACCTTCAGCGGCATGGTCAGCCGCCGAAACAGACTGGAGAAGATTAACCGAGCTCGCGCGCAGGGAGCTTATTTCATCGGTTGACCGGGTGCGTTCGACACGCACGACGATCGTCGTGCCGCTCGCCAGAGTCGTCTTGAGTTCATCCTCCATCTGAATCAAGGTCTCATGGTTTTGGGCCGAGACCAAAAGCCGGGCATCCGGCGTTTTTTCCAAAATGCTTTTGACGAGATGCGAAATCAGGAAGGTCTTGCCGACGCCAGGAGGGCCGACAACGACATTGATGGACTTGCCGGACACGATGGCGTCCCATGCGACCTTCTTCGATGCATCCATGTCGTCCGGCGGCGCAGCACCCGGAGCCGCAATATCGCGGAGCACATCGTCCAGCGCGACCTGCGCCGGATCGTCGATCGCTCTTAAGAGTTCAATATTCGTCCGGGCCGCCACGATATTCTGAAGGCGGCGGCGAATAGCGCGTTCGAACCCGCTGTCGCGTCGAGGGCGAAGAAAAAGTGTCTGCCCCGGCACAACCGCTTCGCTTGTCGCGAACGTGAAAGCTAGGTGGCCGTCTACGACGCCGCCCGTTCCCTCATAACTGAGTTCGGGAAGCCGCTCGCGATCGCCGGCGAGCGTGTCAGCGCGTGAGAGTATCCAATTCGGCTTGCCGTCGTCGAACTTCAATTCGCGACCTAAGCCATCGTACGCCGGGCGCAGTCCCATCAATTTGCGACGGATGTCCCGGTCGGCATCCTCGCGAGAGGCGATCCAGGCTAAATCGGCATCCCCGTCCGATGGCGGATGAAGCACTTCGACGGGATAGATGCGAAATTGCTCTCGCAGCCAAGTAAAGGCTTCGAGGAGAATGAGGGCGTACCAAGTTGAAATATCGTCGGCTGAGCGACCGGCGCGTGTTTTGCCATTGGCGTCAATCCACGGCTTAGCACCGGGGCCAAGTCTGCGCACTCGCTCTTCGGCGCCTTTTCGGGTTCGCGCAAGATGAATCCGGTGGCGAACCTCGACGGCATCATAGATGTAATCGTCGGGCCGCCTTTTGTTGGCATTCTCGATCATGCCGACCCAGTCATCGACGATCTTCACGCCATAGGCGGCAAGATCGGTAACGACACGCACGAAGGCCTGATCTACGACGACGGTGCGCACCGTCGGTCCGCCCAGATCCTCTTCGACAAACCGGAGGACGGCATCCCTGTCGTCGGCCTGGACGGTGCCCGACGTTAGAGCTGCAAGATCGCTTTGGGTAACTTGGGGCGAAGGGTAGAGAATGAGTTCGCCTTCGGCGCTTGACCCCGACCGGTCAAGATCGGCCACGACCTCGGCCAGCTCGCTCAGGACGATGCTCCCATCGAAAAGCTGATAGTGTGGCGGATTGGCAAGGCGATTGAGCATGCGCCGTTCGATCGACAGCAGGGAGGGGCCGCCGCCGTCCTCGGTAAGGCCAAGGATACGGGACGCTGCCTGCCCAAGATCACTCCAGTCCCGCCGAAACGAAACGGTGCCCGAGGGCCGCAGGAGATGTCCCGCACCGCCGATATCGCCGTCGGCGATGTGCACGCACGCTTCGTAGCCGCCGAGTCGGAAATCCTCTTTTTCGTCGCTGTGCGAGAAAATCGCATGTTCGCTGATGGCGCCATGCACGATGCCCGCGTCGTGACAGAGCGAGAGACCTTCGGCTACGCGCAAGATATTGCGCCAGAACACCTTGCGGCCGGTCGTTGTCAGCATGCGGCTTTCTCTAGCTCGGACCCTGTGCGATGACCCGCAGATGGGACTGCCAGGATCGACCATCAGGATACCGAGCTCATCTTGGTCCTCGACGATCTCAAGGACGTCGACCAGGAGCTGGCGTGCACGGCGCGATGAGAGAACACGGCGCACCCGCCTGAGGCCGCGCGTGATGAGCCGCTTTAGATCTTCGTCGAGCGCTGTTCCGGTCTTCTTGAAGAGACGCAAAAGATAATGTTCGCCATCCACGATGCCGGTGGCAAAGCGAAGCTGAGAGTGCCAACCCTCGATCCCGCCTGGAAACGCGGTGTCGGCAAAGCTGAATCGTGCATCGAGTGTCGATTTGCCGTGCGTGGGAGCGCGCGCCATAGAGCCGTGATCCATCTTAGGGCAATGCTGATGATTCGGATGCGGGGGGCCAAATATAGGCTTGGTGAAAGGGTTCTCGACCCCAAAACGGGGCTTTTACCCACTTTTTATGTATCGGCGCTGGGTATATCAGGTGAGGTAGACAGGCATCCTTTGATATGCCCTAGCCGCCGGCCGGCTGAGGCATCGACCGTGTGGCCGGTTGAGGAATCTGAATGTATGGATGGCCAGCGAAGTGTCTGCTTAGGGTCCAAAAGGCGAAATACTCACTGCGAGCAATGTTTTCCGCTATTCTCCCGATAGTGTTGCAAAAGTCTTTTTGGGGTGACGACCAAAATTTTTCAGGACCGCTGATGCCTTTCGCGCGCGGCGATATGGGGGACCACATCGTTTCACACAAAAACGACCACGGAGCTTCGCATCGGCGCTACGCAGTGCGGCAGTGGTGGAGTCCGCTAAAAATCAGCTTTTGCGAGATTTTCGGCGTCGTTCAATTTTCGACTTTTGCAACACTATCCTCCCAACAGCGGACATTCGGCGCGAGCGCGCGTCAGGGCATGTCGAAGGCGTAACGCTTCACCTTGCAAATGCCCGGCATGTGTCACGGTGGATGCGACCGGACGCGTTAAGCCCTCGGTCAATGCGACGAACGTGCCGTCAGCACCGGTGACGAATTTCTCAACAATCGCGGTCGGTACAATTCGCTCGCCCTCCCCGATTTCGCTGACGTCATAGCCAAGCTTGCGCAGTTCATCTGGCAGCATTGATCCCGGCAGACACTCCAGTGTCACGTCGACCGCGCCTGGAACGCTGGTGATCCAGCGATTCCGCGAACGTACGAAATCGTTCAGGGCCTCGAACCGTGATTTCCGGTCCTTCACCTCGGGTTTTAGGGATGTAGAACTCTTTCCGCATCATTTGCCCCATCCTTCGCCAGCGCCCTGACCTCATCGACGTAAGGTCTGCAACTCGCGCAGCCCGCTGATGTCGTGATGCGCGCCCATGCTGGCCGGAACTTTTCCTTGGCGTCGTCAAAGATCGTGGTCGGTGCCGTTGTCGTCGGCGGATGACGGCCTGCCGTGGACGTAGCAATTCCATGTCCATTGCGGCTTGTCGGTCGGCACGCCGATGGCACGCATGATTCGTCCGATGGACATGCCGCGCCGGATCACCTCAAAGTTGTCGGCGCAGCGCTCGCCAGCGATCACGGTCACGCGCATGGTGAGGGTTTCGGGGGCGGTCATCATTATTAGGGCATGACGCCATAAATCGGTTAGGTTGACGGCTGATCGCGAATAAACCTTGGAAATTCATCGTGAGCCGCCACGCTGCTGCCCTCCGTTCGTTGTTGGCGACATATCGAATTGACACACCACGGAACGCGTTCGCGAGCATCGCCCCTCACCTGATAACGGCAATCATAGTTGCTTGGGGCTTTCCAGCTGAATTCTGGGGCAAGTTTTTAGCTGGGGCAATTGCTTCGCTCATCGTGTTACCGATTCTGTATGTATGGACATTCCTCACACTTGAACCTAACCCACCCCTTAAGGTCGGTTTTAGTTCGCTCTATACGGCAGTTGGTCGCAGACAATTGAGGGCCGAACAGCGCGCCAAAGACGATGAGATTGCTCGACTGTCTTTCGAGTCCCAGGGGCTTGCCGCTGCCATGGCAATGCTCGACGTCACGACCGACGAGGGACAACGCAAGCTCAAACAACTGGCGGACCAGAAAAAAACCATCGATGAGAAGATGGCGGAGCTTGAGAAGCTTCCAAAGCCCCGATTGGGCTTTATAGCGGGTGACTAAGCATCGTCCAAACCGCCAATCCGATCAAAGCTACAGGAGTAACGACGATCTTTTTTAGGAAGTCGTCTTCATGGCGATTTCGAGATTTTACGCGCCGCCCGCCAGTTTGAGAATTTCTCAAAGAACCGACCCGAAGCCCATATGCGAAACCACCAATTCAAAAAGCGCCGCGATTGCATGCCTATACCCCTGAAAATTGACTGTCTTTAATGCTGCCAGCTTACTGGGTTCGCCCAGAGAGTCGAGCGTTCAACGGTGATCAGTTCTTTCTTTGCTGTTGGGAGTGTTTGACCTTCTCTCTTCGTTCGGATGAACGCAAAGGCATGATCTCGCGCTCTGACGTCAGCTTCACCTTTGAGGGACGAGCCCGCTCGACGATCCCAGCCGGGCGGGTTTCATTTGGCTGCTGACGGCGGCGATCCGTGCCACCATCAGGCGGCGACTGCCGGTCGATCGAAGACCGTCGCAGTCAACGCGGCAAAATCGAAATTGCGCCTCGTATTGCTGAGATTTTGGTCGCGAGCCTTCGAGGACTTCTTTCTTGAGCGCCGCCGTGTATTGTGTAGCGCACTGGGGCCGGAAACCAAACAACGCGGGGGCAATCTATGAGCAGCAAACGAGCCAAGCAAGTCATCCAGCGGGCTACGACGCGGAGCACGGGACCTATCGATAAATATTTCGGCGACAGGCTGCGCGCGCGGCGCGTCATGCTGAAAATGACCCAAGACAATCTAGGTAAATCGCTGGGCGTCTCGTTCCAGCAGATTCAGAAATATGAAACGGGCACCAACCGGATGAGCGCGGCCTTGATGGTGCCCTTGGCTAAACTCCTCGGCGTCGACATTGGATATTTTTACGACGAGATACCAACATCAAGCGCGGCGGCGAGATCGAAACGCCAGAGCTGACCGAGCTTGCGCTCTCGTTACATGGTCGCCGGTTGATCGACGCTTTCCTCAACCTAAAAAACGACACCTTGCGTTGCGCGGTTGCCGATCTAGCGCAGGTGCTCGCACGATAAATCCAAGCTGACTTCGCCCCTGAGAGCCCCGCCCGTAGCCCCTGCGTTTGCCGCTATGTGATGGCGGCCCAGCCGAACAAAAGCACGGGGGAGTCTGGCGCGGACGCGCGCTGTTGTGTGAGCTTGATCATGCGAACCGGGGGCGAGTAGCGCGGCGTCCGGCATGACCGGCATTTCAGCGGCGCCCCAAGCTTCTAGATCGCGCAGGCCGGGGTTCCGCTGACATCCCTTTGCCGCGCACTGATCACGACTTGCCCGCCTTTCAGATGCAAAACCGATCCGTTCAACCGGACTCCGGAACACACATGCCATCTGTGAAGGTCCGCGCGTCTACGATCCTCAGCGAGTTCGAGCAGGCCCAATCCGATCTTGTCGGCAAGGCTGTTATCCTCACCTATGGGAAGGCCGGGACGGTCGAGGGCGTTTGGCTCGACGAATTGCACGGCCTCCGAATTTCGATTAGGGGCCACGATGGAAAGTGGCCTGTCTCGACGATCAAATTCCCAGATAGTACGCCCTAGGTAATATTCTGCCTGACGTCGCCGAACTCGAGCTGCTGTAAAGCTCTGATCAAAACCCATGCGGTAAGGCCGGTGTTCCAAAGGAGAGCGTCGATCATAGAAAGCGACTCCTCTGTTGAAACAGCCTATAATTATTGCGCGAACGGCAACCATCGTCGAGAAATGGAGCGCCGCCATGAGAGCCATTTTGTTCGCCTTGATCCTCCTACCTACGGCTACCCTTGCTCAAGATGCGGCACCCGCAAAGCGACCGGCTGTCGGGAAGCCCATCGTTCAGGTGAAGCCGCGCCCGCCCGCTGGCTGTAAGCTCGTCGGGACGGTCAAGGGGACCAAGCTCTGGGCGGGCGATTGCGCCGCGTCCGAGCTAAGAACCACCATGCCTGCCGAAGAAACTTCGAAGCCACTACCTGATCAGCCGGTCGGAGCTATTCCGAAGGAGCAGCAGTAACGTCGAGTAACGCGGGGCTAGCTCCGTGGCTTCCTAACGACGGAACCGAACGACATAATTGCGCCGATCCATCCCAAGGCCATGCCGGTGATCCTGACCACCGAGGAAGAATGCGATGTCTGGATGCGCGCGCCGTGGGACGAAGCTGCCAACCTGCAACGGCCCCTGCCCAATACCATGCTCAGGATCGTCGCAAGCGGCGAGCGCGAAGGCCCGCCGCCAGATACGGCACTGACCCAAGCGTCATTGCCGCTATGCGGCCAAGGGACCTTTCCCACTTCAAGTCAGGGCACAGACTTCAGAATACATCGACCAGCGGCTACATGCTGATGATGTCGTACATCAGTCCCTTGGCGACCGCCTGCTGCACGGTCGCCACTCCGAGCTTGCGCTTGGCGTTCTCGGTGTGAAAGACCACCGTTCGGCGGCTGACACTTATAATTTCAGCGGTATCCAAAGCGCTCTTTCCGCGAGCTGCCCATTGCAAGCAGGACCTCTCGCGCTGAGTGAGGCATGGGCGAAGCGGTGAAATGGGCGTCGGCGTTACGTTGCGCAGCCGCGCATGCACATAAATCGCAATGAGATGTAGCTGATGGCGGTATTGCTCGACTCGGGTATCGAACGCCGAACGGGAACCGCAGGCGGCGAGTGTGAGCGTTGCAACCTTTCCCTGGCGATCATGGATTGGAATCGTGACGCCATGTCGAATCCCGAACTCGCTGGCTTCTTCTAAAAGCCACTTTTGCTTGTTGGTCAGCTTGGTATCGAATCGGTCAGCCGACCACGCGAAGGGAAGCGTCGTTGCGATCGAGCGCGCGATCACTGGATCGATCCTGTCATACCGATTCGCGCAGTACTGTTCCACCCAGGAACTCGGATACGTCGTCATTGCCAGTGTGTCGTCGTCATCGCCTCGTGGCGCGAAGCTTAGATAGGCAAAACACGGAAAGCCGTATTCATCCAAAGTTCGTCGTAACAAACGCTCAATTTCAGACGTGTTATCGTGCATCGAGAGATTTTGAACGAATTGTTCAAATATTTTATTCATTTTTGCACGCCCTCGCCCCCCCGCGCGGGCATCACAATGATCGCAGACCGTTGTAGTGCAACCAAGAACATCATGGCTATCTTATTATTCGTTGCTTGCTGAATTGTGTCACCCGTCTTGAGGACTCGTTGCCCATCGAGTGACATTGCAACGGTTACTTTGACCGGCGTGATCTCGCATAGGGTCGAAGATCATGAGGGGCCGCTGCCGCATCCGGTGCAAGATCGATCGCTATAGCACCGCACGATCATCAGCGCCCGCCGTCAGTGCGTCGGCTGGACGATTGCACCTTGCCAAGTTTACGCGCCTACAGGGCGACGCCGGGCGGCCTGAGATGCTTTTGCCCTTACTCTCTGGGCGCACGGCGCAGCAGCAGCATCTCGATATGGTCGCGCACTCTGGATACGGGCTGAATGCCGATCACATCGTTTGCCTGAGCCAGGATTTGGCCCCGCTTAAACGCATAGGCGAGACTAGCGCGGCACCATCAGCTAACGCAGCCATTGACATCACAGGATAGAGCGCGCGGGGTCTCCCTCTCCGGAGGCGACATGGCATACGAACGCAGACCGGGGCATTGGCGCGCGGCTGTCACCCCTGTTCGGCAATCCAGCACTGCAATCCGGGGTAAGACGATATCCAGCGTCGTGACGCCGGATGATCACGCCTCCGAGTCGGATGCGAATCTTGCAGCCGAAAAGATTGTTAGGAAGCTGTAGGCTTGTTGCTGATGCATTTTCATCGCCGATCATCGTCGTGGCGATGCACCCAGACGTAAGGCGTGATCTCCATCGTTAGCTTGATCATGTGCACGGGCGGCGCGTATCCTCACGATGCATCCGTCCGGAGCTTACCTGTCGTTCACGCAAGCCGGGGCGGAGCTGTTCGCGTAGTCGATGTCTGCTTCTCTAATCGGCCGTTTGGGGTCAAGCACTTTCAGACTATCCGCCATCACAGTGTCGATGTCGCTCGCGGGCTCGTGCTTCTCTTCGGAATCGGCACCCAGGCCCTTCCATCATGGGATTCGAAGACGAGGTGGAACAATCTTTGGGGCGGCCTTGCCGTCTCACAGACGATAGGTCCAAGCGGACATACGAACTCACCTCATCATCGTCCCGCGAGGGACATCGTTCCACGGCTTGGTGGAACTCGAGTTTTCTCCTATCGCATTGGTTGATCGCCTCTCATGACTTGGCAACCTCCCGGGTCCA
>NZ_JNIJ01000078.1 GCF_000701345.1 Bradyrhizobium sp. URHD0069
CAGCAACCTGCTCGACAGCATCGGCAACGGCGTCCAGGTTTTGCAGGCCGCCGACAAGGGCATCACTGCGCTGTCAAAGCTGGTCGATACCGCGAAGTCGATCGCCAACCAGGCGCTGCAGCAGCCCGGCGGGTTCACGAAGGCTACCTTCACCACCAACGCTCCAGCGGGTGCTACACCTGCGCTGTTAGCCCCAGGTACTGCGACTGATTTGACCAACGCCGGCACGAACTCCTTTGGCGGGCAAACCATCGTTTTCAAGACGTCGGCGGTTGCCGCGGACGACCTGACGATTACGCTCGGAACGGCTGCGGGCCAGGTCAACTCGATCGACGCCCTGAACACAAAGCTTGTGGCTGCTGGCGTTCAATTGACCGCCAACCTCGACGTCACGACCGGCAAGCTGATCTTCACCTCGACCAACGATGCCGCGTCGCAGACCATCACCAACACCGGCACTTTTGCTGCGGCGCCGGTCGGTTCTTCGACCTCGGTGGATATTTCTGGCGATGCAGTAGCCACCGCCGGCACGGTTGTCGCGGCGGCTCCGGACGCCAATTCGCAGAACGCCCGTGCGGGTCTGGTCGCCCAGTACAACCAGATCATCCAGCAGATCACGACAACGGCGCAGGATGCGTCCTTCAACGGCATCAACCTGCTGAACGGCGACACGCTGAAGCTGGTGTTCAACGAAACCGGCAAGTCGACCTCGACGATCGCAGGCGTGACCTTCGATCCGAACGGTCTCGGCCTCGGTGCGCTGACCGTCGGATCCGACTTCATCGACAACAACGCCACCAACAAGGTTCTGACGTCTCTGAACGACGCCAGCATCACGCTGCGCTCGCAGGCCTCGGCCTTCGGTGCCAACCTCTCGATCGTGCAGATCCGTCAGGACTTCTCCAAGAACCTGATCAACGTGCTGCAGACCGGGTCGTCCAACCTGACCTTGGCCGATTCCAACGAGGAAGCGGCCAACAGCCAGGCGCTGTCGACCCGCCAGTCGATCGCGGTCTCCGCGCTCGCGCTCGCCAACCAGTCGAACCAGAGCGTTCTTCAGCTCCTGCGCTGATCTCGGCGAACCATTCGATCATCAAGGCGGCGGGGCTTCGGCCCCGCCGTTTTTTTGTGTCTGAGGTCCGGAGCCGCCATCGCAACACGAGGATCAGATCGCTCGAAAACAGCGCCCTGAAACCGGCGCGAGCGGCGTATCAGATTCTTAACCATGCCTAATAAGGTACCGTTAACCACATTTTAAAAGCTTTTGTTCATAACGTTCTCGGGTGAAGTCACGTAGCTCGTTGGCGCGGGAGAAGCCGCCGGCGATGCACACTTGAGGAAGGCGTTGAACATGTCCGATATCGTCCTGACGGCGGCAGTCCGCCAGAACCTGCTCTCGCTGCAAGGTACCGCCGATCTGCTCTCGACCACGCAGACGCGCCTCGCCAGCGGCAAGAAGGTCAACAGCGCGCTCGATAACCCGACCAACTTCTTCACCGCGGCCGGCCTCGACGCCCGCGCCGGCGACATCGGCAATCTGCTCGACAGCATCGGCAACGGAGTCCAGGTTTTGCAGGCCGCCGACAAGGGCATCAGTGCGCTGTCAAAGCTGGTCGATACCGCGAAGTCGATCGCCAACCAGGCGCTGCAGCAGCCGACGGGCTACAGCACCAAGGCCAGCATTAAATTCACGGGCACCGCTGCCGCCCCCACAGGTCCGGCGACTGCCGCCGACCTCACGCCCAGCGCGCTCAACGGTGGTGTTTACACCTTCAGCAATTCCGCGGGGACCGCTGTGACGATCACTGTCGGCGCGGCTGCCACGGCCTTCAATCCCACGACCAAGGCGGCGACCGTCAAAACTCTCGATCAACTCAACCAGGCGCTGGCCTTGGCTGGCGTCAACCTGTCGGCTTCGATCACCGGCGCGAACGAACTGACCTTCACGTCAACCAACGATGGTGCAGGTCAGGTGATCACCGGCACTGCGGCTGCAACTCCGCCGCTGACGCTCGACGCGATCAACATCAGCGCGAACGCGCTCGGTGGCGCCGCCGGCACTGTAGGCCCAGCGGCGGTTCCCGATGCGGTGTCCCAGACTGCGCGCGCCACGCTCGTCGCGCAGTATAACCAGATCATCCAGAACCTGACGACCACGGCGCAGGATGCGTCGTTCAACGGCATCAACCTGCTGGACGGCAATTCGCTGAAGCTGATCTTCAACGAAACCGGAAAATCGACGCTGACCATCGCCGGCGTGAACTTCGATCCGAACGGCCTCGGCCTCGCGCCGCTCACCGCCGGCACCGACTTCACCGACAACGTTTTGACCGGCAAGGTGCTGACCGCGCTCAACAATGCCAGCACCACGTTGCGCTCTCAGGCGTCGGCCTTCGGCGCCAACCTCTCGATCGTGCAGATCCGCCAGGATTTTTCGAACAAGCTGATCAACGTGTTGCAGACGGGTTCGGCCAATCTGACGCTGGCCGATAGCAACGAGGAGGCCGCCAACAGCCAGGCGCTGTCGACCCGCCAGCAAATTGCGGTCTCCGCGCTTGCGCTCGCCAATCAGTCGCAGCAGGGCGTGCTGCAGCTCTTGCGCTGATCCGATGAACGATCAACGTTACGGCGGCGGGGCTTTGCCTCGCCGCTTTTTGCTGATCCTTAGCATGATCCGAAAAAGCAACCGGTTCTTCGAAAAGATCATGCTCAATCAAAAGCTGGAGCGCGGCCGCAATTTCTACGGGCTTTGCCGGAAAGCCTTTATTTTGATGCAGTTTTGCACTCCGGTCGCAGGATATCGGTCATGATGATTCGCCGAGTTTGTACAGATCGCGCTTCCAATGAGCCCAAGGGGAAACGACGATGGCGCTGAAAGTTGAATTGAAGCCGTTCGAGCGGATCATCATCGGCGAGAGCGTCATCACCAATTCGGAGACGCGAACGACCTTCCTGATCGAAGGGGACGCGCCGATCCTGCGCGAGAAGGACATCCTGACGGCGGAGACGGCCAATACCCCTGTGAAGCGGCTCTATCTCTGCGTGCAGATGATGTACCTGGAAAAGAACATCCCGAAATACGAGGACCTTTACATGGACTTCCTCAAGCAACTGCTGGAGGCGGTGCCGAGCTTCAGGAAGGAGATTGAGGCCGCAAGTAAGCTAATTTTAAGCGGCTCTCTTTACAGTTCCCTAAAGGAATTCCGGAAGCTTATCAAACGGGAAGAGGAGTTACTGAGGTGACGAATGTCTAGTTCTGCCGCCCAAGCCTACGCGCGCGTTGCCACGACAACGGCGTCTCCTCGTGATATCGAAGCCCAGGCCTTGCTGAAGGCGGCGAACAAGTTGCAGGAAGTCGTTAATAACGCCGAAGCAACATTCGAGCAGAAGTCCGAAGCGCTGATGTTCAACCGCAAGCTTTGGACCATCTTTCTCAGCGAAGCCTTGCGCGACGAAAACCCGCAACCGCTGGACGTGCGGCAGAATATCGCCAACATCGGTATTTTCGTTCTGACCCAGACCACGGCGTTGCAGATCAGCCCGCAACCCGAGCAAATCAAGCCGCTGATCGAGATCAACCGCAACATTGCCGCCGGCCTCAGCGGCCGCGCCTGAGTCGTATTGCGAAGCAAGCCGGGAGTTGAACCATGGGTGACATCTTCAGTGTTCTCGCGGCCGGCTACACGGCCACGCCTCCCACGCCGCCGTCGCGCGCGACTTATGTCCCCGTCGATGCCACGGTTTGGGAAGGGACCTGGAAGGGGACCTATTCGACGGGCGAGAATTTTTCCTTCACGGTGTCCAACGTGGAGGGATTTCGCGCGAAGGTGAAGTATCAGAGCGGCAACGGTCCGATCAAATACCAGGACGTCCTGATCAAGGACAACGCCTTCAGGATAGGCGACTCTAAATTCTTGATGTCGAAGGTCGACCACGGCACGATCAAGACCGTAGTCACCAATCCCGCCACCGGGCAGTCGACCCTGAACTCGGCGCCGGTCGATAGAATCTGATTGCTGCTTGTAGGACCCTAGCCTTGGCGCACGCCCGTGCGTTTTGCGGGACGCGCAAGGAAAGGCTTCACGCCATTTGATCGAGCTTGATCAATGCTTGTTCGCGCTTCGCCTCATCCTGGGCACGCAGGTACGCGCGGGCACGCAGCCGCGCCTCGTCGGGGAACTGGCGGACGACCACGCTGGTGCGGGTGTCGACGACCTGGTAGACGATCGAGGCCGCGGCGCGATCGAAAACCACCTGGCGCGATGTGGAAGCGTCCACTGCGTTGAATTCTGGGCGCGCGCGGGTGCTAGCGTCCGCCGCCGCGACGCTCTGGGGCGCGGGCAGTACGGTCGCGATCGCATGATCCGCCGCTTTGCTCACCGGCTGCACAACCAGCGCGGCAACCGGTCCTCCGACCGGCTTGATGCTGAAATCTGTACTCACGGCAGCCTCCTGGCCTCCCTCGAGTCAAATCCAATCCCCCTCCATCGGTCAACTATGACCGGCAGATCTCAACGTTTTGTTAGAGAATGCGCTGAATGCCGTGCTGACGCCGAGGCAGCAATTTTATTAAAAACGCTCCGAATGGTAAGGTGCGAGGAAGGCGTTTCCCGATCAATCGTGCAATACTGCGTCACGGCACGGGTCACAAAACAATTCATGGGAGGATATTCGATGCGGCCTACGGTAGTCATTTCGGCGTTTTTGATGATGGTAAGTCCGGCTTTTGCTCAAAACTATCCGTCGAGGCCGATCACTTTGCTGGTGCCTTTTGCGGCGGGCGGCGCCACCGACACCGTGGCACGCGTCACCGCGCAATCGATGTCAAAACTACTGGGGCAGCCCATCGTGATCGAGAATGCGCTGGGCGCCGGCGGCACGATCGCGGCGACGCGCGCGTCCAGGGCTGAGCCGGACGGCTATACGCTGCTGATCCATCACATCGGAATCTCGACTGCGGCGACGCTCTATCGAAACCTGCCCTACGATACCAAAACCGCCTTCGCGCCGATTGGTCTCATCACCAACGCGCCGATGACGATCATCGGCCGTCCCGATTTGCCGCCGAACTCCCTGAGCGAACTCGTCAGCTACATCAAGACCAACGGCGACAAGATGACTTTTGGCAATGCGGGCCTCGGCGCGGCATCGCATCTATGCGGGATGCTGTTCATGACCGCCGTCAACAAGCAAATTCTTCCCATCCCATACAAGGGGAACGCGCCGGTCATGACCGATCTCATTGCCAAGCAGATCGATCTGACCTGCGATCAAACCACCAACACCACCCAGCCGATCGCCGCGAAGCTGGTCAAGAGCTACGCCATCACCACCCGGACACGCCTCACATCGATGCCGGATCTGCCGACGGCGGACGAGGCCGGGCTGAAAGGTTTCGAGGTCGGCGCGTGGCACGGCATCTATGCTCCAAAGGGAACGCCCGATGCGATCGTACAGAAGCTCTCGCGAACGCTGCAGGATGCCCTGAAGGAGCCCGACCTGATCAAGCGGTTCAACGACATCAATACCGAGCCGGTGGCGCAGGATCAGGCGACGCCGCAAGCGCTGCAGACGATGCTCAACAACGAGGTAGATCGCTGGGCGCCGATCATCAAGGCAGCCGGCCAGTTTGCCGACTGACCATCAGCGCAGGTCAAATGTCCGTTTCTGATACCTGGCTCAGAGCGAGCGGCTGACCGCCAGCGGGGTGATGTGCCGCGGGCCGGGCGCGGCGGGCTGTCCGGCCGCGGTGTAAGTGTTCGGGATATTGCGGCGCTGAATCTCGGCATTGACGCCGCGCACGATGCTTTCGGACACCGCATGCGCCGTTGCGAGCACGGTGAGGTTGATCTGCAGCATGGCGCGAAACACGTCGTGATGACGATGCAGCGTCGTCAACAGCTCCGGCGCGGATTGCGATAGATATTTCTGGCTGGCCTTCAGCTGCGCGACCGCGCTGACGTAGCGGCGGGACAGGTCCGCCTTCTGCGATTCAAGCGCCATCGCCTCGCGCAGCTTGCCGGCGCGCACCAGTTCAGTTTCGCGCTCGATGACGCCGAGCAGCGCGCTCATCACATCCATCAAGTCCTCGGCGAGCTTGCGGGCGTCGGCGGCCGTCGCAGCGACCGGAATCGGCGCGGGCGCTTGCGGCGGTTGAGAATGCGTAGTCATGTCTGGTTTCCCTCCGGGATCCTAGCTGGAGCGGCCCGCTTGCTGCAGGATCAGCGTGCGATAGACGTCATTGGAGATACCGACGCCGCCGCTCTTGGCGAAATTTTGCGAGTATTGTTCGGTCAGCATCGAGCGCCACACGCCGGTACCCGTCGTATCGCCGAACGGGCCGTCGCCCTTGATGCCGCTGGTCATCTGCGAAAACATCGAATTGAGAAACATCGCCTCGAAATCGGTCGCCGTCGCCTTGGCCTTGGCCTGCGCCTGCGGTGAGACCTTGGTCAGCGCGTCCGCAAGCTGAAAATCCGGCCGGCCGTTGATCATTGGCATCATCGCCTTGGCGGGCATGCTGCCGGTAGCGCCGTGGATCGGACTGGTTGGCATCACATCACCTCGATGTCGGCCTGGATCGCGCCGGCGGCCTTGATCGCCTGCAGGATGCCGATGAGATCGCGGGGACCGATGCCGAGCCCGTTGAGGCCGTCGACGAGCTGCTGCAGCGAGACGCCGTCCTTGACCAGCGCGAATTTCTTGCCGTCTTCGCTGACGCCGACGCTGGTGCTGGGCGTCACCACGGTTCGTCCGCGCGACAGCGGATTGGGCTGGCTGACTTGCGCACTCTCGGAAATCGTGACGGTGAGATTACCCTGCGCCACCGCGACGGTGGCGACGCGGACGTCGCGGCCCATCACGATGATGCCGGAGCGTTCGTCGATCACGATCTTGGCCGCGAGGTCAGGCTCGACCTGCAACTGTTCGATTTCGGTCAGAAAGGCGACCACGTTGCCTTTGAATTCCGCAGGAATCGAAAGCTGCACGGTCGAGGGGTCGATCGGCTCGGCGGACTTGGCGCCGAGGAAATCGTTGACCGCGGCGGCGATCCGCTTGGCGGTGGTGAAATCGGCGTTGCGCAGCGCCAGCCGCACATTGGGCAGGCGGTTGAGCGCGAATTCGATCTCGCGTTCGATGATGGCGCCGTTGGCGATGCGGCCGACGGTCGGCACCAGGCCGCGGGTGATACTGGCGGCGGCCCCTTCGGCCTGGAAGCCGCCGATCGCCACCGAGCCTTGCGCCACCGCATAGACATTGCCGTCGGCGCCGAGCAGGGGGGTGACGAGCAGGGTGCCGCCCTGCAGGTTCTTGGCATCGCCGAGCGCGGACACCGTGACGTCCATCCGGGTGCCCTGGGTGCCGAACGCCGGCAGATTGCCGGTGACCATCACGGCGGCGACGTTGCCGGTGCGGATGGTGGCGCCGCGGATATTGACGCCCATGCGCTCGAGCATCGCCTGCAGCGACTGCTTGGTGAAGGGGATGTTGTTCAGGGTATCGCCGGTGCCGTTGAGGCCGACAACGAGGCCGTAGCCGATCAACTGGTTCTGCCGCACGCCCTCGATGTTGGCGAGGTCCTTGATCCGCGAGGTGGCGCCGACGGGCACGGCGGACAGCACCAGCGCCAGCAGCGCGGCGCAGGCCACTTGAAACACTCTTGCCGGATAGACGCTTGGCATCCTCTGCTCCCCGCTGAGGTCTTTCGGTCCGGACCCGCGCGCCACTCCCATGACGGCGATCCCCGATAAACTATGCGAACCCCGTGCCACATTAATTTGCGCGTCTAACCTATTGATATTGCTGGCAAGACAATAAGGAGCGCCGTCGTCCATGGTTGCTGCCGCGGTGGCGAAACTGCCCCTGGCGGCAGATTTTGCCGAGCCGTTTACGCTCCATTAACCCTAGCCGGGCGAAGCTCCCGCCATCCACCGCGGGGTTTCACGATGCGCATCTACGGACCGAACGGCACCACTCTCGGGTCTCCGGCCAGCAATGCCCGGAAAACCAATTCGACCGGCTTCGCGCTGCCGGACACGGCGTCGACCCCCGAAACGCGCGCCGCGACCGCGCCAAAGGCTGCGGCCAACATCGATGCGCTGTTGGCGATGCAGGGCATCGAGGAGGATCCGCTCGAGCGCCGCAAGCGCTCGGTGCAGCGCGGCAAAGGTGCGCTCGACGTGCTGGACGATCTCAAGATCGGGCTTCTGTCCGGCAATTTCGATGCCTCCACGGTGAGCCGGCTGCGCGATGCCGCCGCCGCCCTCAAATCCTCCTCCGGCGATCCCGGCCTCGATGCGGTGCTGGCCGAGATCGAGCTGCGGGTCGAAGTCGAACTCGCCAAGGCCGGGCAGTTCTAGGCTTTCCGAAATTCTCCGCACGTCGTCGCCAGGCTTGCCGGGCGATCCAGTATTCCAGAGACGCTCGTGCTTGACCGAGAGGTCGCGGCGTACTGGATGCCCCGCTTGAAGCGGGCATGACGGCGGAGGGTTGTCTCACGCCGCCATCGCCCTGCGTTGGGCGGTCCGTGGCATACAAGGCCAAGGCCGAGAAGGGCGCGGCTTTTCTCGACCTGCTGCGGCAGGCGAAAGAGCCTTCCTGTCGCCGTCGGCCCTGTTCACGGCGGGCGGGCGAGCCGGAGAGTTCCGTCGTTTTGGGGGCGGTCCGGCATTCGGGTGCCATGATATTGTCTGTCACATAACGCCGCTATATAAGGCCCGCGCGGGCGGACCATTTTCCGCCCGCCTTGCACGTGAAGATGGGCTGGCCTTGGAAAAGTTGAAAAATTATCGACCCTCCGAAAAAGAGCCTTTCATGAACGACCGCCAGCGCGATTATTTCCGCGCCAAGCTGCTGGCGTGGAAGGACGAGATCTTGCGCGAATCGCGAATTACCCTGCAGACGCTCCAGGAAGAGAACGTCAATCACCCTGATCTGGCGGACCGCGCATCCTCCGAGACCGACCGGGCGATCGAGCTGCGCGCCCGCGACCGCCAGCGCAAGCTGATCTCCAAGATCGACGCGGCGCTGCAGCGGATCGAGGACAACACCTACGGCTATTGCGAGGAGACCGGCGAGCCGATCTCGCTGAAGCGGCTGGAGGCGCGCCCGATCGCGACGCTCTCGGTGGAAGCGCAGGAGCGCCACGAGAAACGCGAGAAGGTCTATCGCGACGAGTAGGTTTTGGCCGCCACGTGCGGTCATTTTGTTGATTCCTCACCAAGAGGGTGTAGGACCTCAGCCCGGCGTAACGGCTTCGCCGTTATCGCTGGAGGAGCGGCGCCTTGGCCGCGTCTCGAAGGATGAAGCCACTGAGCTGGAAGATGCGCCAACGGAGGCCGCCGCCGATGACCGACATTCGCGCCGCCGCCGCGAGCATCGCCGCCGCCCGCCGCGACCGCACGCCGCTGCATCCGTTGGCGCCAGAGGCCGCGCCGCGGAGCGAAGCTGACGGCTACCGGATTCAGGACGCGCTCCACGACCTGCTGTCGGCCGAGTTCGGCGCGCTCGTCGGTTACAAGATCGGCTGCACCAGCCCGGTGATGCAGCGATATCTCGACATCCCGCATCCCTGCGGCGGCGGCGTGTTCGCCAAGGGCGTGCACCAAAGCGGCGTGTCGCTGCGCGCCAAGGATTTCGTTTGTGTCGGCGTCGAGTGCGAAATCGCCGTCCGGCTCGCTTGCGATCTCGCGCCCTCGCAGGCGCCGTTCACGGCGGAAGCGGTCGCGCCGGCGATCGAGGCCTATCTGCCGGCGATCGAGCTCGTCGATGACCGCTACAGCGACTGGCAAACCATGGGCGCGCCGACCCTGGTGGCGGACGATTTCTTTGCCGCCGGCTGCGTGCTCGGCAAGCCGGTGGCGCGATCCGCCGCGCCCGATCTGCTCGCGGTGGTCGGCCGCGCGCTCATCAACGGCGTCGAAGTAGGGAAGGGCACCGGCGCCGACGTGCTGGGCCATCCGCACCATGCGCTGGCGTGGCTCGCCAATCATCTCGCCGCCGATGGCAAGAGCCTGCGCGCGGGCCAGATCGTGCTGACCGGGAGCCTGGTCAAGACGGTGTGGCTCGACGCCGGCGACAAGGTGGTGATGGAGTTGGCGGGGCTGGGGAGGGCGGAAGTCGCCTTCTCCTGAGCGGCCGTTCTGCCGTCATTGGCCTTGCGTTCGCTCCTCGCATTCACGATGAACAACGTAATTCGATGGTTTGCATTTCGAGTGCAAGTCACTGATTCAACTTTCAAACAAGAGATCGTCATTGCGAGCCACCGGGTCTCGCCTTCGGCGAGCCCGATGACAGGCTCCGCGAAGCAATCCATTTCGCTGAAAGAAAGAATGGATTGCTTCGTCGCGTCGCTCCTCGCAATGACGTGGAGAATCGTCATACCCCGCGCATGCGGGGGTATCCAGTACGCTGCGGCTCCTCGGTTCGATCACAAGCGCCTCGGAATACTGGATCGCCCGGTCACTTGGTGCGAAGACGCGCTTCGCGCTTTTGCCGGGCGATGACATCGAGAGTAAACACACCTTCGCCATCCCGCGGCGCGATTGCGCCCGAGTGATGCAAAAATCTTTCGCCCAGGAAAACAGAGGGCGCAGGGAAAGCCGGATGCGCGCTGCACCCGCGGTCTCGTGTGCAAGATGCATATAGAAAAACGCACACGAGCATACAGGTTCAGCGGAGGCAATCCGGCTTTCCCTGCGCAATGGTTTTAACGGCTTATATCGTGCTCTCCCCGGCGACGAATTCGTCTTGTCACCGTCGTCGGCGGATTAAGGTTTTGCGAGACCCGGTTGGGCTCGCAAAACCTCCGCCGACTTGACACCAGCAACGGGTGCCAGGACCACACGGTTTTGCCGT
>NZ_JNIJ01000079.1 GCF_000701345.1 Bradyrhizobium sp. URHD0069
TCCTTCAAAAACCGGCGGCGCCACTTGCCAACGGTGTGCTCGTGGATGCCGAGTTCGGCAGCCACAGATTTGCTTGGCAAGCCGTCCGCACATCGCAGGATCGCGCGGCACCGCTCCGATAGCGACCGCGCAGCACGGTGACGACGGACTTGTCTCTCCAAGTACGCCCGCTCCTGCGCACTCAGCACCAACGGCTCGATCGGCCGGCCTCTCACACCTGCATTCGCCACAAGCGCTCTCCTCGAAGGTTTCGAGCGCTAATTTATAATGCGACGGACTTGGGTTCCAGATGACTAGTTATCTGCGTCTCTTGGATCTCCACTATTCCGACAGAAATTCTGGTATGTCCTGAAAACCATCGAACGGGTGGACATGCTTCAGGTCCGCCGCCGATGTCCTCTGACGACGGCGCGAGTCTTATGTTGTCAAAACGGGGCGTGTCTCTAAACCTTCGTTCTCTGCAGCTCGCAGGAAATTCCATGTTAGATCATTGCCAGGCCTGGGCTGCCCCTCCCAAACGGCCACCGCCAGAATCCTGTGGGGAGCGCCGGACAGCGAGCGCGCGAGCATCGCAGCTTCTTGGCGGATTCGCGAATTTGCCGCCGCGTAGAGCAGATCATCGTCCTTCTGCGCGTCGTCAAGGACCAACAGGTCACCGGATTTGCTGGCGAGATCCGTTAGCCGGTCAAAACGCCGCCCCCAGTCCTCTCCCCTGTCGGTTACGGAGGTCCGGCGAAATCGTGACCGCTCGAATGGCAGGATAATTCGCAATCGAAGCCGCTGTTGTTCTGCCTCTTCGAGGGCAATGATGTCGGCGCCGCATGCCGCCGAACAGACCAATGCGACTGCAGATTCGCTTCTGAATAATTCGGCTAGCCGTTCGGCGACCAAACCGACATTGCCTGATGGGAATCGCGACGGGTTTGCGTCCGCCCGGTCGATCCGCCGGCCCGCAAGGCCAATGACCGCAGATTTCGGCATAACAGAGTACTCCCACTTGCAGCGTGATGATGCTTATCTGGTCTGGGACAAGCGATCAAACGCGGATCACCGCTTGCCGCGGCGCCCTGCCCGAATTGCGCTGAGGAACCGAAGCATCGCGCGCGCGATGCGCGCCGCGCTACCTCCCGTGGATCTTCCATAAAAAAATCGGTCGACAGATCGGGCTCCACGGAGACCAGATGCAGGCGGTCAACAAGATCGTACGCAAGGGCAAACGGACTTTCCGGCAATTCGCCAACCGACACTCCCGGAATACGCAATAGCAAAAAGCCGAGATCGTCTGCCCCTCCTCTCCGAACCCTCCGAAAAGCGGCGAGACACGAACCGTCAAGCGATAGGCGGCCGCGATGTCATCCTGTGTCGCCTCAGCGGCTACGGGCTACTTCGACTCGAGCACGATGCGCAACTCGCGCGGAGCATTTAGGGCCTGCTGGGGTACGGGTGTAATCGAGTAGCCAATCCGGTTCTGCCATCGGATTGCTCATCTCCCATTGTCACAGTGGTTCCGTGCGCGCCGTGGACTCAAAAAGGTCGCCTGAAATGTCAGCTATGCTCGATCCAAAACGCGGATCGGAGCGTCGACCATGTCGATTGCGCCTCATCCGGTGAGGCGACTTTTCGTCAGCAAGTTTTCTGAAGAATAGGTTTGAAGCTATACTAAAGGGTGAATTATATGCAACACTACAACCTCGCAGTATTTTCAGATCTAATTATCTCGGTCGTCAAAACCATTAGCGAGATACCGCCTTCCGGAGAAAGACGATGATCTGCGATTCAGGCAGGAAGAACTTTCAAGGCAAACGAAGGAACGCCCTGTTCGCCCTGGACACGACAGGCGCCGCATTCGATATAGCCCTTTCCGTGGCGCGGGATCTCGCCGAGGAAGCACGAAACAGGACCTATTACGACGAACTCGGCATCATCGCGGACCGAATACGCTTTTATGAGCCGAACGATGTTCAAAACATCGTTTACTCGGCGCAATCACTGGTTAATCGTGAGATGCCGTTTGCCGCACGGGACGTGCTACTTGCCGCGCGTGCGCTCGTTCCGGGGGGGCATCCTCACTGGTTCGAACTCCAAGGCCTGTTGGGTCGTGTTGCAAAGCAGATATTCCTGGACTCTCCGGATCGGACTTTGGATCGCGCACGCCAATTTCTCGACGAAGCGATTGCCGCCTATCGCACGGCATTCGAGAAGGAGCCCACCAAGGCATTCTGGCACGGCGGCAATCTCGCTGCGTTGCTGACGATCCACCAAAGCTTAAGTGGCGCAGCCAGCCGCGACACGGACCCGGCGGCGTTTTCGAACAGGCTGAAGCAGGTTCTCGATGAGGCCCGCGAGAGCACCAACGTCTGGTGGCATGCGACCTATGTGGAGGCCGAACTCGGCGCCAAAAATTGGCAGGCGGCGGCCGAGCGATTGAAGCTCTTTCTCGATTGTGCGTCCAAACCTTTCCCGGTCGAAAGCCTGTTGCGGCAATTGACCGAGGTCTGGGCACTGGATGGCCCCCGATCCCCACCCATGGTTGCGTCCATGCTAGGACTGCTGCGCGCCAAGCTACTGATCTGGACGGGGACACTCGCGGTGCAAATGAGCGCGGCCGAAATCGCCAGCGGCACCCTTGACTCGGAAAAATTGCAAAAGAGCAGGGACGACCTCCAGAAAGCGTTCGGAGACGAAGCGCCAAGGCTGATCGACTGGTGGATTTTGGGAATCGACCGGGCGAAGTCCGTTGCCGCAATCTGCGCGCCGAATGAGCTCAATCGTCCGGTGCGCATGGGGACCGGATTTCTTGTCAGACTGAGGAACAGGAAGACCGGCGGCGACGCAGGCTGTTTTGTGCTGACCAATGCCCATGTTATCGGCGATCCTAGCCCCTCCGGCGCCGCGATTCCATCAATCGATTCCGCAAGTGTTCGTTTCGAAGGCCACGATCCCGAGCAAACCTTTCCGATCAAGGAGATTGTCTGGAGTTCGCCGGTCGGCCGGCACGATGCTACGGTCTTGAGAATCGACGGCTGTCCAGCCGACATCAAGCCAATTCCCATGTGCCGACAATTTCCGCCGACGGACGGCGGCAGCCCGCTGTATGTCATCGGGCATTCTGGCGGCAACGAATTGGCATTTTCATTCCGGGACAACCGGCTGCTTGACCATGAGGCGCCTCCGACCGGCCGTCCCGGCCAGGCGGGCGTTGTCCTCATGCATTATACGACGCCGACAACCAACGGCAATTCGGGGAGCCCGGTCTTCGTCGAGCGTCAATGGAGAGCCATCGCGCTCCATCACAGCGGGAGCGCCGAGATGCGCAAGTTGAACGGAAAGGCCGGCACCTACCGAGCCAACGAAGGCATTGCCCTCGCCAGCATCTCAGACGCGCTCGCGGCCGACAAAGACCTGGAATTCTGCTTTTAAGTCCGGGAGTCGTCGAATGCCGCAGGAAATGGATATGAAGACCTCCGCGCTCCCCAGCGGAGCACTGTATGCGAGGTTGACTCGCGGGCCTGGCGTATCGACCACAGAAAGGCTCGAAAGCGCCTCCGAAGCCACGGCTCCGCTCGACGATGCAAGGATCAAGCAATCGATCGGCCTCCTCAATAAAGCCTTGGGACGCACTAAGACGAGATTCCGGGGCAGCAACGAACTAGTGGACAGGGTCACGAACGGTGCTGAAACGGGACTGAAAAAGCTCGCTTCCGAAGGAAACGCCGCAAAGCTCTCGGTGAACGAGCGCCTGGGCGTTGAGGCCGTCATCCATGCGGACGGATCGAGGCCGGTCTTCTTCATTCGCGGCGGAGACGTGGACAGGACCGGCGTCGAAGCGGGAAAATGGGGCGAGGCGTTGGACTCTCATATCCACCCCATCCGAGACGTGCTTCCTGCCGTGGGAAGGATTGGGGTCCGGCAAAGCCGGTTTTCCTACTCCGGCACAGGCTTCCTAGTTGGGGAGGACCTGGTGATCACAAATCGCCACGTGTTGCAGACCTTCGCGGTGCAGGGCACCGACGGCAACTGGAGCCTCTACCAGGATACAACGATTGATTTTATAGGCGAAATCGACAATTCGGCGACGCTGAGTTTCAAAATTACAAAGGTCGTCTTTGCTGGCCCCGAGCCCATCCTTGGACTCGATCCGAAACGACTCGATGTCGCATTGCTATCGATCGAACCGCTCATTGCCGGCGCAATACTCCCCGCCCCGGTGGTTCTTTCGAGCAAGAGCGGGACTGTCTCATCCCGACGCGATCTTTACATCGTCGGCTTTCCGGCGGCGGCCGATCTCTATTACGGATCTGGAGACCCGGCCATCGGGACCGAATTTGCCAACGTCTTGAGCTCGCTCTTTCGAGACGAATTTGGCGTGAAAAGGCTCGCGCCCGGCCAGATCGACGCAGGAATCGGGACCGTCGACGACGGCGGCAAACAATGGGCCTTCGAACATGATGCGTCCACCCTCGGTGGCAACTCGGGTTCGATGGTCACGGATTTCGGCGACGGATCGACCGTGATCGGATTGCATTTTGGCGGCGGTCCCAGACGGGAAAACTATGCGCACGCCTTCGCAATGCTGAAATCCGAACTTGCTCGATTTGGCGTCAATTATGCCGAGTGACAGCGCAACTACCCGCATAGCAAGGTACGACCCGAACCGCATCGGAAATTGGCAGGGATTCACGACCATAGGCTTCGCAACTATCGAACATCGAGAACGGCAAATCTCTCGCACCCCGTCGCCCAGGCCATCCTGGAATAGCTGGGCCTCAAGATCGTGTCGGATCCGCAGGCCTTTCACCGTAGGCTGCAAGCGCTTCATATTGCGGATTTGCGCCGGGATATCGGAAACGCTTTGAACGTCATGTCGTCGTTGGTCGCTCGCATCTCTTGGTATCTTGGCTCCTGGGAATCGAACGAAGCGCCGCGATTGTAAGCCAGGGAGACCAACGCACCGAGACTGTCGGCGCTCAAAGTGCTGCTATTTGGGGAGCGCCCTCTCCCCTCAATGCCACCCATTTTGGAGTAGCTTTGCTGCGACGTACCGCAATCGCCGCTTTCCAGGGAACGTCAACGTTGGTGCGCAGATCATGCGCGAGTTGGTCGGCGTCGGCCTCGGTGACGCCAATCATGGCCTCCAGAGCGGCAATCACTGCATCCGGAATGGCGTCCTGCTAATCCTGCATGGCAAGCTTTTGGAAACGTAGCCAACGTCATAGCCTATTCCGATCGTTACGCCGGACGTGCCTTGGAGCTGGTCGGAGTGGAATAGCTTTGCTCGTAGGCACCCTAGCCTCGAGCATCACGATCAGATCGAAAGCCCGATTCGAAATCGGGGTGGTCGATCCCGCGATAGCCGGCGCGTTCTTGGTGTCCGAAGCGCTGCTGGCCATCTCGAAATCGCCTGACTGCTTCAAGCGCTTCATTGTCGGATTCCGAGACGGTGAGAAGGTCGCCCACGGTTTCTTCCTCCCCTCGAGACATTCGGCTAAACTTGTGTTAGAGTTAATTATACACGACAACCAGCCTTACCTGAGATCCGCTTTATCAAGGAGATGATGATGTCCAGCGAACTGGCTCTGGAATCCCAAGGCGGCGACCCGGCATTACCCGAGGAAACGCTTTCGCTGTACCACACCCAGATCGACGAACTCGACAGGATCACAGCGGCGACGGGCCTTGAATCCCCGGCACAGTTTGCAAAGAAGGATGCGGGGGCGCTTTTTGCCCAACAACTGCTCGCTACCGCCAGCGCCGAGGCGGATGCCGGTGTCAGTAGGCGGAGCAACCAACCGCGCGTGACGGAGTATCTGAAACTTCTGGGACTGGATTTTGCGGATGAGAACGGGACCCCCTATCCGTTTTGCGCGGCGGGCGTTTCCTGGGCCACGGCCAAATCCTTCTGCGATCTCGCACCAACGATCCCCTACGGCCCCGAAACACGCCTCGGCCTCTTCCGTTCACTGCTGCAGCCGCTGCGAGCCTACTATTTCAGGCCGGATGCGCGTTGCCAGACGATCGAGAATGACAGCAAGGCGCGGGGATTGTGGGTGAGCGAGACGGCTACTCCGAAACCAGGATGGCTCATTCTTTACAATTGGCATCGAAAATCCACTCCGCAGCATATCGGCATCGTGCAAAGCGCCGATGCAACTTCGCTGCATACAATCGAATTCAATACCTCCCCCGACGACGGACCCAACCAGGGTAACGGCGGGTTTGTTGCAAGAAAGAACCGGCAGCCCTTTCGCTGGGCCGTTCTGGGCTATGTGAAGACCTATGACGTCCCCGCCGGAGCTTGAACGGGTCCACCGCGGATTTTAAAGCGATTCTCAATGAGGGATTTTCCCTGAGAGAGCCGCCGTATCGCGTCACTCCCAACAACGAGAGGTGCCGCTTATCTATGGCGAGATCGAGCCATGCATTTGCCTGTCCTCGCCAATTCTCTGTTGCAGCGCGTCCATCACGCGCGAAGTATATCGCTGGTTCAGGTCTCTCGTGTGATCGCAAAAGGAGCTCAACTGGGCAACGAAAGCCGCCTTTACGCCGGCATCGACAGGTTCGACCAGAATCTTGCCCGCGGCCATATACAGGCTCTTCTTCTCCTTGTCCCACATCTCGAACACCTCTTCGATGCCTTCGACACCGAGGATCGCAACAACTGCTTCAGGATCATTCAAACCACCGTCATCTGCGATCTGCAGGAGCATGTTCAGCGAGTTTCGCATGGCCGATACCCTAGATTGAAGGTCGGTCAGCTTCGTTGCCCGAATAATATCTGGCGAGAAGTCGCTAGATCCCTCCAGGAACATGAAGCGATAACCCAAGCTTACCTGTAGCGCCTTGAGCAACAGGGTCGTAGACGGGTCGCCGTAGTCTTTTGGTTTGAGCAAGGGGATAACGTAGACGTGATATTCGCGAATGCCGCTATAGAGCGTGATTAGCCGGGCGACGAAGAGACGGAAAGTCCTTTTTCTATCATAAGAGAGTATCGTATTATTTTCGACGAAGTCGGTCGTATTGAGCGAGGCCAGAAGCGAGCGAAATGCCTCATTCCACGCATAGGCGACATCCTCGCTCGAAGCGAACTTCAAAAAGGACTCCCAATCGTAGACCTGATCGTCTTGGTCTATCCCAAACGAGTCTCGGCATGAGCCTTGCGTCTGAACCGAGACCGTCGTCAACGCGTCCCGTTTCAGCCTTATGCCGGGCTGTACGCGGATGATCAGCTTGCTCTTCGGAATGACGACGCTCCTCTCCCTATTGCTGATGTCTGAGAAAAGCTTCTGACAAAGGGACAGCGCCAGTGAATTGAAGAAATCGATGCGCTCCCGGCTATGACTGAGCTTTGCCTCCTTCTTGGGCAGCGCTTCGCTGATGATGTCCTGGATATCACTCAAAAACTTGATGACTCCTTCGGTCGCAGTGTCGCTACCGTCCAAAGAAAGCTTCTCAATTTCACGCGGCGCATTACCGGCATCGAACCACACTGCATGAAGGGCTTTGGGCTCGATATCGATCCCTTCAAAGTCGTTGATGGCCGCCGGTGTCTTGTCGAGAACGGCGAACGGAATCATCCGCCTCGCCAGTTTCGGTGCAATGCCCATGTTCGGCTTGAACCGCATGGAGGTGGAAAAACTGCCAATCTCGTAGCCAGTGAACGAATGCCCAGGCTTCAATCTGCCCGTCACGATCGCGATCATGATGTCGGTCGACTCGATACTGTCGTCGATCAAGCGACGCCAATTCAAGCCGACCGGAAACTCGCTCATCATCGTGATGTCGAACGTATCGTAAAAGGCTTTCCGAAGTGTGCTCGCGATGGTATCCGCGATCGCCTGATCCTCGTGCGCATAACTCAGAAAGATGTTGATACTTTCCGCCGTCGAATAAGGCATCGTACTGCTCCCGATCGAACAACGAACGATGGCAACGAGGCAATCATGTTTCCACAAACATTGCTGGCGCATGCGAACTGCCCGTTCCGTTCTCCGCGACTTCGAGGCGGACAACGCCAGAAGGTGCGGCTGTCACGCCGCTTGGTTGACCTCAGAATAGGCAAGATTCGAGACCTCAAGTGTGAAGCAGCTCACAGGATGGCTCTGAATTCTGGCTTTGTGGTCGTTGCAGGGTTTCTCGTTCTTAGGCAAACATCAGCGCCCAAAGCTGGTAGCGGTTGATTGAACAGCATCGGCCTTCAAACTTCAACGGCCCGCGCGACGGCGATTCGAAATAAAAATAACTGAAAGTGCAACAAAAGCTTTCGGCCGTTTAGTAGCAGGCGCCAGCTATACCCTATCATATCATCGCCCAAACACTAAGTTTTCGCTGGCAATTGATTGCCCTCTAAAGGCGTTTATTCCGAAGCCGCAACTGTCTTGCTCTGGTACATTTGAAGCGACTAGTGTATTTCGCTGACAAGTTGTATAATGTATTAGTTTCGTTTAGACTTTGGTTGTCTGGAACTCAATATTGAGGTGCGGTCGCATTGATCCGGATAATGACGCGCAACATTCCCAAATTTTAAGGATGGTCAAGCGTCGGCCGTTCTGATCACAGCGAGTTTGGCACGAGGCGCTTGTTTCTGGGTCGCGCGTCCCCCGCCACCTTAATCGCGATCGGACAGATTGGCGCTGAAACGCTGGCCGGACCATTAGGCGATTCGAGGAGTTGCGAGCAATAGTGAGCGCTCGTCGGAAACTATTTTGAGACTTTTGAGCCACCGCAACTGCGAGGAGCTCCGGCCGTGGAAAGAATTGTAGTACCGCCTGCCATCGACCAACGCATACCAGACACCACAACGGCTGAACTGACGCCGACTGGCGTTTTATTCGATGTTGCTGAGATCACTCTCCCGCAACTAGCTGCTGATCAAAGAATATCGATGTCGGATGTTCGAGATCCAAAGGAAGCTGTGTACCTTGGGGTCATTTGGGCGGTGAATGCCATTTTTGGCGTACTTCTGTTTGCACTCATGGTCAATTCTCCCGAAATCATTTCACCAATTGTCTTCTTTGGCCTAGCAGGGCTCTTTCTGTCTTGGATCAGCTCGAAGCTCTTTCAGGCAAGCATTTTGGGTCACTGCATAGAGGCTTCCTCTGATCAATATCCACATATCCATTCTGTTCTAAAGCAAGCGTCAGAATTTCTTTCGATTCCGGCGCCGCGGATGTTCATTATGCAAGGGCATGGAATGTTTGAGCTATTCGTAGCTAAGCAGTTTATGCGGCGCGGAATGATCACTGTGACTTCGAACATGCTCGACGAATTTGCCATGTCACCTACACTCAAGAACACTTGCACGGCAGGCCCCTCAAGCCGAAGAAGGCACTCTCTAATCGCTTTGGCAATGCTCGCGTCTTCTTGGCTGTAAGAAATGAAGATGTGCGTTGCGACCATCTTTTCATCGACGGTGCCCTCACGTCTGATCTCGATCGTATCGGTTCCCTCAAATTCTGCGAGTGCCGCAAGCCTATCTTCCTCCGGCAGACTGCCCGCCACTGTCACCTTGCCATCGGTGACAAGCTCCGTGAGACGCTGCATCGCGGGAAGCGTTGAAGTGGAAATTGATTTCTGCTCCTCCTCCGAGGTCAGGAAATCGGCTGCGGCGGTGCTGAACCTCGATGGTGCCCCGCGTCGTTTGACCATGCACTTGGCGACACTCGACTGCGCGATTTCGAACCCGAGCTTGAGCAGTTCGCCGTGGATGCGTGGCGCGCCCTAAAGCGGATTCTCCATGCTCATTTGCCGTGTCAGCATACGCAGCTCTATCTGAATCTGCGGGCGCCCTTCCCGCGAGTTAGAATTTCAACGCCAATAGCGACGAAAGCCGGCCCTGTGCCACCGCACGAGCGTCTCAGGCCGGATGATTGTGAGAACCTGCAGGATTGATGGACCAGCGATACAGCTGGATAAAGAACCAGCGATCATGGTTCGTGAGCCGGACGCGACCATGTAGCCTGCGCCTCAAAACATTCAATTGATGTCGAAGCACCGCGTTCTCAGCCTGAAGCCGTAACTTTGACTTGAATGGCGAGCCTAGTCATCTGGAACCCAAGTCCGTCGCATTATAAATTAGCGCTCGAAACCTTCGAGGAGAGCGCTTGTGGCGAATGCAGGTGTGAGAGGCCGGCCGATCGAGCCGTTGGTGCTGAGTGCGCAGGAGCGGGCGTACTTGGAGAGACAAGTCCGTCGTCACCGTGCTGCGCGGTCGCTATCGGAGCGGTGCCGCGCGATCCTGCGATGTGCGGACGGCTTGCCAAGCAAATCTGTGGCTGCCGAACTCGGCATCCACGAGCACACCGTTGGCAAGTGGCGCCGCCGGTTTTTGAAGGATCGCTGTGATGGCCTGCTCGACGAAGCCCGCCCCGGCCGCCCTCGAACCATCAAACGACGATCAGGTTGCTGCCGTGATCGAGCGGACGTTGCGCACGACGCCGGTCGACGCGACGCACTGGTCGATCCGCTCAATGGCTGCGGAAACTGGCTTTTCCCACACCACGATCCGCCGAATGTGGGCGGCGTTCGGCTTGCAGCCACACCGTAGCCAGACATTCAAGTTGTCGAGCGATCCGCTGTTCGTCGACAAGGTACGCGATATCGTCGGCCTTTACCTGTCCCCGCCGAACCGAGCCCTTGTTCTCAGCATCGATGAGAAAAGCCAGATCCAGGCACTTGATCGCGAGCAACCGGTC
>NZ_JNIJ01000080.1 GCF_000701345.1 Bradyrhizobium sp. URHD0069
CGGGCCGGCATACGAGCGAAGTTCAGCAATCGCTTGCGGCGTCCGGCTTCGACATGCGTTCTCAAATCATCTGGGCCAAGGACCGCTTTGCTCTCAGCAGAGGCCATTATCATTGGCAGCACGAACCATGCTGGTACGCGGTGCGCGGGACGGCCGGGGCGAATTGGAGCGGGGACCGCAAGCAATCGACACTATGGAACATCAATTCGCGCGACGACGACGGGCACGGCCACGGCACGCAGAAGCCGGTCGAGTGCATGCGCCGCCCGATCGAAAACAACTCGTCACCCGGACAGGCTGTGTATGAGCCCTTCAGCGGTTCGGGCACCACCATAGTTGCGGCCGAGATGACCGGCCGCTCCTGCTTCGCGATCGAGATCGATCCGGCCTATGTCGATGTCGCGGTGCTTCGCTGGCAGGCCTTTACAGGCGAGGATGCCAAGCTCGACCAAGACGGGCGATCGTTCGCAGAAGTAGCGGCCGGACGGCCCAGCGAAAGTGTCGGCTCTTCTCAGGCTGTATAGAAAACCGCCACGATTTCGCCTCTGAGCGATCGGCTAACTCTTACAGCGACCCGCAGTGATTCGCGCGAGGCATTTGGGTGAATGATTTGACACTCTGGGACGAGCTAACGCGCAGGGAGCAGCGAATTATGATCAAGCTGTTCGGCGGCGGGTCCCTCAATGGTGATGCTCCGATAGAGACGGTCAACCTCATGCGGCTCGGTCTAATCACTGAGAACGATTTAACCTCGGCCGGCCTCGAGCTATTCATTGCTGCTTTCAAAGCGCAACGAGAAGCTCGTAGGTCGGAGCTGATGGCGTAGATCTGGCGGCAGTTACGAACCGGATGGCGATCGACCCGCTGGGAGCCCGTTCACGCGGCCACGAAAGGCACGGGGTTCGCTTTTGGAAGGCACGCGGCCCTGACAACGCGTGAAAGAACTTCGAGCGTTAGGCCGCCTGAGCGCGCCATTTGTCTGCGCTGCTGCAACATGAAAAGAGCAATGACATTGCTCTGGATTGCCCTACGACCAAACGGCATACGGTGGTATGCGGTGTGGTCAATGGATCGCGCTGTCGCATATCTTCGAGTTTCGACGCAACGACAGCAGCGCTCTGGTCTCGGCATAGAGGCCCAACGGTGCGCCATTGAGCGCTTCGCGGCATCTGAGGGCCTCACCATCGTCGGCGAATACACGGAGGCGGAAACGGGGAAGGGGGCTGACGCCCTTGACCGCCGGCCTCAGCTTGCTGCCGCCTTAGCCGCCGCTCGCGCCGCCAAATGCTTCATCGTGGTGTCGAAACTGGACCGACTTTCGCGCGACGTTGCGTTCGTCGCTGGCCTCATGGCCCAGCGAGTCCCTTTTATTGTCGCCGAGCTGGGGCGCGACGCAGATCCGTTCATGCTGCACCTGTTCGCAGCGCTAGCTGAGAAGGAACGGCGGCTTATATCCGAACGAACCAAGGCAGCTTTGCAGGCAAAGAAAGCTGCTGGCGCAAAGCTGGGTAATCTTGCGAACCTGACTGAAGCTGGATCAGCGGGCCGGGTGATACAGGTGCGAACCGCCGGCCAATTTGCCGCTAGCGTTCTTCCGATCTTGGGAGCTATTCGCAAGAATGGAGCGTCAAGCTTGGCCGAGATTGCCGACGCGCTCAATGCGCGCGGGGTCAGATCGGCAAGCGGTGGGAAATGGCATCGTTCGGCGGTGCGCAATCTTCTAGCGCGAGCGCAATCCAGCCGAAACGCCCACCGAACCGCTAGTGAAGCTCTCCTGATGGGCTGCTGAACATGGCGCAGAAGTACCCGTCAGCCCAAATCGCTTCCGAGATTGGCCGGCCTGCGGCTGTTTCGGCGGGCTTTCGCCGAGCAAATTCCAGAACAGCTGATCCGCGCAACAATTTGGGGCGTGCTAAGCCAACGTCCGTTCTTGGGAGAAGAGCAGAAGACATCTGCTCATCCTGAGTGTTTCTCAGTTTGACCCATTTCAGACATTGCGGACCGCAGCGAGGCCGCGCCGTTCGGACATCGCAGAGTTGTTGTCGGTGAGCTTCGGCAACCCGCCGAAATTCCGACGCACTTTCGCTCAATGCTCAGCCCCCTGGCAAACCCAGAACGTCGATCCTCTGTCAAATTTGCAGGGCGATTGCGAGCAAACAACGTCGTTGGTCTTCGCATAAGCGAACAGCGACCCAAACTGGATTTGCAACCCAGCCGGTGGCTTCGGCGGACGCCACGCGAAAGTGTTGATTTTAGTCGCTTCAACGCCGGAGTTTGTCATGTCGCACCGCATATCCACGCTCGTCGTCTTCGGTGACAGTCTGTCGGACAATGGGAATCTGTTCGACTTGATCGGCTTTCCGCAGCTGCCGGCTTGGGAGGGCCGCTCCTCCAACGGCCCCGTCTATGCGGAGCAACTCGCCAGCTTCCTGCACATGCATCTCGATGATCGCGCCTTCGCAGGCGCGGAAGCGAGCGACTTGTCGCCGCCGCTGATCGTCAATCCAGTGACGGGACAGCCGCTGCCGATCAATCTGTCGACCCAGATCGCTGGATATCTCGCTGATCTCAACGGCCACCAGGCGCCGGAAGGCACGACCGCGCTGATCAATATCGGCAGCAACGACTACGATGCATTCCTGCTATCCAGCCTGCCCAAGACGTCCCAGGAGATTCAGACCTTCGTCGCCAACGTGGTCGGGAGCATCGACCAAGCGATCACCACGCTGACCAACGCCGGCGTCGAGCACATCATCCTGTTCACGCTGCCCGACCTCGGAACCACGCCGAACGCGCAAGCCGCGGGGCCACAAGTGGTGGCGTTCGTCCATGAGCTCGACCTGATTAACAACGCGGCGCTGGAGCAGATGGCGAGCACCCATCCCAACGTCCAGGTGGTCGATGCCTTCCAGATCAGCGAGGCCGCGTTCGCTGATCCCACCGCCTTCGACTTCAATCCGAATCCGAATTTCACCTTGACGGATCAGCTTGCGGCCGGCACCCATCAGTTCGCGCCGAACGAGATCGCCTTCTTCGACGGCGAGCATCCGACCAGCGCCGGTCATGGCGTGCTGGCCGCGTTCGCGGACGCAACGCTGACGTCGGACACCGTGCAATTTCTCGACGGCACGCGAAGCGTGATCCATGCCGGGGCGCACGGCGACATTTTCATTTTCGCAACACCGATCGATCCGACCAATCCCGCGCTGAACGGCAACTACACGATCTATGGCGGCTCTGGCGACGACATTATCTTCGCAGGCTCCGGCAACGTGACGGTTCACGGCGACTCGGGCGACGACTTGATCTTCGCAGGTTCCGGCAACGCCAAGCTCTATGGTGACGCCGGCGTCGACGTGCTGGAAACCAATTCGACCGGCACCAACACGCTTGTCGGAGGAGCCGGCGGAGACGCGTTGATCGTCAATCGTGCCGGCACCGATACGCTGTCAGGCGACAGCGGCGACGACCTTTTCGTTCTCAAGGAAAGCGCGGGACTGCTCTCTTCAGGCGGCGGCTTCAACTTCGGCCAACAAACGATCGACGGCGGCGGCGGCCACGACACGCTGCGCTTCATCATCAACGACCAGAACCCGCTGGCCGAACAGGCATTCATCGCAGAATTTCGGCAGGTTGAGGCGGCGTTCGATCAGGCTGCCAAGCAAGGGCATCCCGGCACGTTCGACGTCGACGGGCTGCATGTTACGGGTGTCGAGCGAATCGAATTGCAGATCGATTCGGTCTCGACCAACCCGAATACGCCTTATCTGATCACGCACCAGATCGACATGGCGGACGGCTGTGGCGGCCATGAGAGTTCTGCGCGGCAGCAGCTCTTGCAGACGGCCGACCACTGGAATCTGCTGACGGCGTGAGACGCGCCTCTAACGAATGTCTGCTGTTGGGAGAACAGCGGAAAACATCTGCTCGCAGCGAGTATTTCGCCTTTTGACCCACACCAGACTTCGCGAATTCGCACTATGCAGTTCGACCGTGCGTTGGCTGATATTATGCGATTCACCTTGTTCCGATGTCATAACGCCAGCGCATCGAGACCCTCGTGCTTACGCTGGATCGATTTCGTGATGCGACGCGCCGCCTCGGCCATATCCGCGCGGCGGTCGATCCGGTTCATCGCTGTCTCCGCATAAGCAGCGGCGGCAGCCTAAGGACATTGATGCGCCGTGCATTCGAGGGGGTGCGATCAACATAGGAACGTCCTATCAGCTAACGTTTAAGGACTGAAAGAACTCAGCGTTCCGGCACACGGGCCATGCCGGATTTCTTGATCGTCCGCAGGCACAATCTTGCCATCACCGGGATCACGAGCAAGCTGCAAATCGGCGACAACAGCATGCCACCCACGATCACGCGGGCCAGAGGCTGCTGCACCTGCGAGCCAATCCCGGTCGAGATTGCCGCTGGGACTAGGCCAATGCATGCCGACAAGCCAGTCATGAAGATCTGCCGCATCCGGGTTTCGGAGGCGCGGATGATTGCGTCTTCCGTCCCCATACCTTCGTCGATGTCCCGACGGATATAGGACATCAACAGGATGCCATCCATCGCGGCAACGCCGAACAGTGAGATGAAGCCGACCGCGGCCGATACGCTGAAGTTCAGGCCGCCGATGTAGAGCCCAAGAATGCCGCCGGCCACCGCGAACGGGATGCTCGATAGCGCCAGCAGACTGTCGCGAATTGAGTTGAACAAGCTGTACAGCAGCATCAGAATCAGAAGCAGGCTCAACGGCACGATCAGAGCAAGCCGCTTCTTGGCATCCTGCAGCGCGCCGTATTCGCCCGACCATTCCAGCGAGTAGCCCTGGGGAAGCGGGACGTTCACGTGGACCCGCTCCTGGGCCTCGACCACGGTCGAACCGAGATCGCGGTCTCGGACGCTGTATTTCAGCGGGATGAAGCGCTGGCTGTTCTCGCGGTAGATATAGGCCGCGCCGCTAACGAGCTTGATTTCGCCTAGATCGCTAAGTCGGATATAGGCGGTCGGCTTCCTCGAATCCGAATTCGGCAACGCGACGGGGATGCTGCGGATAGCCTCGACATCCCGGCGGAATTCCGGCGCCAGACGCACCGTCAGCGCGAAGATCATCTCGCCCTCGAAGACTTTGGAAACTTCCTGGCCGCCGATCGCGGCCTGGACCACGGAATTGATGTCGCTGACAGAGAATCCGTAGCGCGCGGCCTTGGCGCGATCGATCCGGACGATCAAATTGGGCTGGCCGAGTAGGTTGAAGCTGGCGGGGTCGGCGACCCCGCGAACGCTGGAGAGCTCGGTCTTCACCGATTTGGATAACCGTTCCAGCTCGAGGAGGTCCTTGCCAAAGATCTTGATCGAGTTTTCGCCTTTTACGCCGGAAACGGCTTCCTCGATATTGTCCTGGATGTACTGCGAGAAATTGAAGTCGACGCCGACGAATTCGCGGTTGAGCCGCTCGCTCATCTGCTTGACGATCTGCTCCTTGGTCAATCCGGCCGGCCACTTTTCGGCCGGCTTCAGCGGGACAAAAAACTCGGCGAGAAACGAGCCGTCCGGATCGAAGCCTTCATCACCGCGACCCTGCTCAGAAAACACGGTCTGGACCGACGGATAGCTCGAGATAACAGCGCGGATTCTGGCCACGGTGTCCATCCCGGCTTCCAGCGTGATGGTCGGCGGCATCACCGCCCGGATCCACAGATTGCCCTCTTCCAGCTTAGGCAGGAATTCTGTGCCTAGCCGCAACCCGAGACTGAGACACAGCAACAGAAACACCGCTGCGACGACCGCCGCGCGGCGATAGTTGCGGACCGCGCGCACCAGAACCGCTTGGTAGACTGTACGGATATGACGGACCACGAAAGTTTCAACTTCCTGGACATGCGCCGGCAGCAGGATGGACGCCAGCACCGGAGTGACGGTGAAAGTTGCGATAACGGCGCCGATTAGCGCATAGGCATAGGTCCGCGCCATCGGCCCGAAGATCTGACCTTCCACACCCTGCATCGTGAACAGCGGCAGGAAAGCCGCGATCGTAATGATCACCGAAAAGAAGATCGCTTTATCGACCTCGACGGCGCCGGTCCGGATCCAGCTGAGTTTGTCGCTCAGCGTCGGACTGCGGTCCGATGACATCCGCGCGGAATGGTGGGCGATCTGGCGGAAGATATTTTCTACCATGATCACGGTGCCGTCGACGATAATTCCGAGATCGATGGCGCCGACCGACAGCAGGTTGGCGGACTCCCCCCGCATCACCGTGATCATCACCGCCAGGAACAGCGCCACCGGAATATTCGCCGCGACGATAAGCGCGCAGCGTAGATCGCCGAGAAATACCCATTGGATCAGGAAAATTAGCGCGACACCGAACAGCAGGTTGTGCAGCACCGTTTGCACCGTGATCGCGACGAGGTCGCCGCGGTCATAGAACGGCAAGATCTTGACCCCGGGAGGTAGCGATCCGTCGCTATTAATCCGCTCGACGGCTGTCCGCACGCGCTTGACCACGTCCATGGTGCGTTCGAGCTTCTGCATCAGCACAATGCCGGTGACGACGTCGGTCTTGTCGTCACGGCCGGCGAGACCGAGCCGGGGTGCGAAGCCGATCTGCACCTTGGCGACATCGGACACCAAAACCGGCACGCCGCCCTGCTGGGTCAGCACGATATTGCTGATATCGTCCATTGAGGTGATGACGCCGATGCTGCGGACATTGACCGACTGTTCGCCGATCGCGATGGTTCGGCCACCGATATTGGAATTGCTCGCCGAGATCGCGGTCATGATCTGCGGCAGCGTCAGCCCAAAAGCCATCATGCGGTCGAGATCAATCTCGGCCTGAAACTCCTTGGTTTTTCCACCGAGCGCCGCGACGTCGGCGACACCTGGCACGATGCGCAGCTTACGTTCGACCACCCAGTCCTGCAGCGCCTTGAGCCGCATGACGTCCATGCCTGGAGGCCCCACCAGCTCGTAGCGAAAGATCTCGCTGATGCCGCCCGCAGGCGAGATCACAGGGAGCACGCCGACCGGCAGCACCGCATCCTTCAACCGGTTGAGGGTCTGCTGGCGCACCAAATTGTAGTCGCGGCCGTACTCGAACTGCAGGCGAACGAATCCAAGCCCGAAGACGGTATTGGAGCGGATGAACTTCAGACCTGGCGTACTGGCGACCGCGATCTCGATCGGGATCGTTATGTAGCGCTCGACTTCCTCCGGCGACTGGCCGGCTTGCTGGGCGATGATCTCGATGATCGGCGGCGCCGGGTCGGGATAGGCCTCGATGTTCAACGTCAGGAAGGCAACGTATCCAAATCCGAGAAAGGCCGCGTACGCGACCAGCACTAGCAGCCGGCGGGAGATACAGAACGCAATGAGACTACGCAGCATAAACGGCCCCAGCCACCCAAATCATTGGCGCCACTCGTTATCGACAAAAATCGCGCCGCGCGCGACGACCAGTTCGCCGAGAGCGAGACCGCTGCGAACCTGCGTCAAGCCATCCTGCTGAACTCCGATCTCGACCAAGCGGCGCTTGAACAGCATAGGCTCGGTCTCGACCCACACCGTCGCAACATCGGCTTCACGGATTACCGCGACAGTCGGCACCGCCGGCGTTGTCGCGGCCGCCTCGGTCTCGATCTTGACGCTCGCAAACATATCGGACTTGAGCGCGCCGTCTGGATTATGGATCTCCGAGCGGACCGTAACACGGCGCGTCGTCAGGTCGGACGCCGAATTGATCGCGCTGATACGCGCCTTGAAGATCCGGTTCGGCGCAGCCAAAACCTTTGCCTCGATCTCCTGGCCGATACGCACAAACGCGATATCCTGCTCGAAGATCTCGGCCTTCAGCCACATCATCGAGAGATCGGCGATCGTATATAGAGCCTCGCCAGAATCGGCTCTGATAAATTGGCCCGGCCCGACCTTGCGCACGATGACGGTGCCATCGATCGGCGCGGTAATCCGGGTGACGCGGCTGAGAGTACCCTGCTGCTCGAGTGCCGCAATTTCCGCATCTGTGCGGCCAAGGATGCGCAGGCGGACGCGGGCGGCTTCGAACGCCGTGTCGGTCGATCGCATATCGCTCTCAGCGGCGGCGAGTTGCGCCTGGGCCTGCTGCAGTTCCTTGAACGGGGCAGCCTTGCCCTCATAGAGATCGCGGATGCGTTTCTCGCCGATTTGCGCCAGCTGGAGTTGGGAGCGCGCCTTGTTTCTGGCGGTCTGGGCGGCGATAAAATCGTTCTGCAGCGCGACTCGTTCGGCGCTGTCGATTTCCAGCAGCGGATCGCCTCGCCTTACCTGGTTGCCGACGTTGGCGATCAGACGGATAACCCGGCCGGAGAAGGGCGACACAACGATGGTGGTGGCGTCTTCATTGAACGAGATCTGACCGATCGCCGATCTCTGAACGCGGAAGGCATAGGGCTCGACCTTCACCACTTCAAGCTGGTGCATCTGATCGGAGACAACACGCACATAATCGCTGCCCTTCGTCGTGCCTTCGTCCGCCGCAAACGATGTCGCCTGCGCCATGCCAAACAGCATTGCGATCAGTCGATACGTTGTGGCTGTCACCGCCCTGGCCATGATCGATAGCCCTCCCGATGGATAATCGGTTCTCTTCGCCAAATGCGTGCGCCGGCCGCCCGCCGGCGTCCGCAACCGCAACCGTTCCTTTTTGCATCGCAGCACGATTGAGATGGGCGTGCTTTTGTTCCGATTCGAGCGCGGCATAGCGGACGTTGCAGCAATTCGCTAGTGGAAAACGGGTGATATGCGACAAAGACCGTGTTTATAGTCACGGTAGGCGGCGAAAAAGCGAACCAGCAAATGGCAAAGAGAGGTCGATGCGCTGGCAGCCGCTGAATGCATCCCGAGGGGCAATGCTATCGAAAACTGTCAATAGATTTAGAAACCTTAACAATCAGCCGCTGGCCGTTGGCGTGCCCTTGATAGCGCTGGCCGCGTTTGCCGTTGCTGGACTGCTTTATCTAAGAAATGCGCAATTCGAACATTCCGAAGTGTCGAGCCAATCCCGTAAGGGCTCGCAGCGCTACGCCTTGACCCCGGCTGAATGGGATAGCCTGACCATCCAGCCGGTGACCGTGCGCTCCTTCCGGGAAGAACATGTCACGGAACGCAAAATCGCAGTCAACGAGGACCGATCAACTCCGATTTTTTCGCCTTATGCCGGCCGGATCACCAAATTACTGGCGCAGCCGGGCGATAGCGTCGTGCAAGGGCAGCCGCTGTTCGTGATCGAGGCTGCCGATAACGTGCAGGCCCAGAACGAATTCATTGCGGCAATGACCGCGCTGAACAAGGCCAAATCAGCGCACGGCCTCGCGCAGCTGCAGGACAAGCGCGCCAAAGATCTGTTCGAAGGTAAAGCCGTTCCGCTGAAGGATTATCAGCAGAGCCAGGTGACTCTGATCCAGGCGCAGAACGACATGCTCTCATCACAGGCGGCACTGGAGGCGGCGCGCAACAAGCTGCGCGTCCTCGGTCTCACGGACGAAGCGATCTCGACCTTTCAGGAAAACGGCCGCATCAATCCGGAAATAACGATCTATGCGCCGATCGCGGGCACGGTGGTGCAGCGCAAGATCGGACCCGGTCAATACGTCAACGCCGGCGCCAGTGATCCGGTATTCGTGATCGGCGATCTCTCCATCGTATGGCTCGCCGCCTTTGTGCGGGAGGCCCAAGCCTCCTCTGTGGTGGTGGGGCAGGAACTGACGTTTGGTCTGCTGGCGTTGCCTGGCCGCACCCTCACCGGCCGCATCAATTACATCGCGGCGGGGATCGATCCCGCCACCCGGCGGCTGCTGATCCGTGCCACTGTCGACAATACAAGCGGGCAATTGAAGCCGGAAATGTTCGCCACTGTGACGATCCACGCACACAGCGATCAGCCTTCGGTCGGCGTACCCAGGGTGGCGCTGATCTACGAGGGCGACCAGGTCCGGGTCTGGGTCGCGCACGAGGACAAGTCGATCGAACTGCGTCAGATCAAGACCGGTCTCACCAATGGCGACATCGTCGAGGTCCGGAGCAATCTGAGGCCCGGCGAGCTGATAATCACAAAGGGCAGCCTGTTCACCGACCGGGCGTCCGGCAGTTGACATCAGACGGAGGTAGAGCGGGCATCGCGGCTACCTACGTCGGCTAAGGGTACACATATCCGGAAATTTATCGCATCCAACGTTGTGTGCATTCAGTCGCAGCAACCATTGCGCCAGGACCAGCGTTACTTGGTAGGTAGACGCCGATGTCCGGTGTTGATGCTGTGGACGGCTCCTCCACCGGCACTTGAGTGCCATGGATGTGGGCGCTGTTGAGGCTCCCACGATTCGGAGGAGCTATCCATGCTGACGGTCACGACAATCGGTCTCGACATCGCCAAGTCGGTCTTTCAGGTCCACGGAGTGGATAGCGCCGGTCAGGTGGTCATCCGCCGCCAGTTGAAGCGTCGCCAGGTCCTGGCGTTCTTTGAGAAGCTGCCACCCTGCCTGATTGGCATTGAGGCCTGTGCCTCGTCTCACAATTGGTCCCGCGAA
>NZ_JNIJ01000081.1 GCF_000701345.1 Bradyrhizobium sp. URHD0069
CGCTTCTCGGCGGCGCGACCGCTTGGCCGGGCGCGCAGCAGCGGGCGATGCCGGTGGTCGGGTTCCTCAACAGCGCATCGTCGCAGGGGTATGCGCTTAAGCGGCCTTTCTCAGTTCCTATAATGGAGTGGGCCCATGCTGTTCGGTGCCTGTAATTGTCAGCCACGGTCGCCAATATCGCGACGTGGATTGCTCTGCGCCGGCGGCGCAGGCTTCGTGTCAGCGCTCATCGGCACGTTGGCCGGAAATGCGCGGACGGCGCGAGCTCAGGCGCTCGGGTCCAGGGTTCCGGAGGTCGACCGGGCTGCCGTTCGCATCGTCACAGATAATCAGGTCATACAGTTCATTCCGTCGGAAAAGCGCGATGGCCTCACCATCGAGCGGCGGACGGGTGCCAATCTGACCCCGGATGCGCCACCGCGCACCGCGCTGCACGGCGAGTGGGGACTCTCGATGCATGTGGAATCGCAGCGCGGCAACGAGGTGCGCAACGTTCTGGTCGATTTCGGTTACACGCCGGAAACGCTCATCAACAACATGTCCATTCTCAAAATAAATCCCGAGAATTTCGATGCGCTCGTGCTGAGCCACGGCCACTACGATCATTTCGGCGGGATGGTCGGATTTCTTTCCGCGAACAAGGGCAAGCTCAAGAAGAACCTTCCATTCTTCGTCGGCGGTGAAGATTGCTTCTGCACACGGGAGAGTTCCTTCGGGCCATACGGCGCGCTCGACCGCAAGGCGATCATGGACGCAGACCTGGCGATGATGATGGCGGAGGGGCCCGCCATCGTCGCCGATCATGGTTTCACCACCGGCAAGATCGCGCAGGTAAGCTCGGAGAAGCCACTGCAACCGACCAGGGAGAAGGTCGGCATCGTCAATGGTTTTGGATGCTTCCCAGACAAGATGTCACCAGCGAAGAATACTGGCGCTTTCATTCCGGATGACTTCGAGCACGAGATCGGGACCAATTTTTTGGTCAAGGGCAAAGGTCTCGTTATTCTCACTTCGTGCAGCCATCGCGGCATCATCAACACGATCAGGCAGGCGCAAGTCGTCTCGGGCATCAAGAACATCCACGCCGTTATCGGTGGCTTCCATATCGTTCCCCCGCTGAATGACGACTACATCCGACAGGTCGTCGCGACCTTAAAGGAGATCAATCCCGACTATCTGATCCCCGGCCACTGCTCCGGAGACAGATTCTACGACCTCGCCCGTAACGAACTGGGCGAAAAGGTCATTCACTCGGCGGTGGGAACTCGGTTCGTCTTCGGAGCATAAGGACTGGTCTAGCAAGATTTGAGCAAGCATGGCCGATCAGCAGTCTGAGCTTGACGCTCGGTCGTTGCGATCCGGACGAAGGCGACAGCGATTTGGCATTGTGTTCGGCGAGAGAAATGACGATCAGTCGGTGATCGTCATTGGCAGCCGGTTTTGTGCATGCGAATGACCCGAACCGGTCACACACCAGTTTACCAACGACTGATCGGTTGCGCGGTCCCCGATGCTCGCTGACTGCTTCCTGCCGATATGATATGCTCGTGCTCCTCGTAGAGGAGAACGGATTCCATGGCATGCCGCCCAATTGCGGGGGCGAGATGAGATAGGCGGCTAAGCTACACGATGGGAGGAGGCTATGACCATCGAAAGCATTCTGAGGCGGAAAGGCACCAACGTCACAACAATAGCTCCGGAAGCCAGCATCAAGAGGGCCGCAGACTGGCTCCGCGCAAAGAATATTGGCGCTCTGGTGGTGACGAGTGAGAACGCAGTTCTTGGTCTCATTTCCGAACGTGAAATCGTTCATGCATTTTCTCGCTATGGCGAGACAGCCGGGTCGATGCGTGTGAGGGAAATCATGCAATACGGCGTGACCACCGTCTCCCCGGACGAGAGTGTCAATCGCGTGATGAAACTGATGACGCACCATCGCGTGCGCCATATGCCGGTAGTACGCGGCGGCAAGCTAGCCGGTATCGTCAGCATCGGCGATGTAGTCAAGCATCGACTGGAAGATCTGGAGCTTGAGGCGAGCGTCCTACGTGATGTCTACAACGCCGCGCGGTGACGGCTCGGGCGTCCGCTCATGAGCGTGCCCGTGTTTCCCGATCTTGTTCCAATTTGAACGACGGCCAACTCGCTTGGGCTTCTCAAAATGCCGTGCGATTAGTTTTCCGCTAAAAGACGAAACAAGCGGCAACCGCCGATCGATGCAGGCGCAGGCGAGAAAATGCCGCGCACTCGTCATCGCAGGCGTCTTTTAGAGATTTTTAATCCAATCGATCTTAGTTTCATGGCGTAGCGCAACGTGGTGCTTTCCTCGATTTATTTCAGTCAAGACATCAGTAAGGGCAGTTATGACGATCGTCGGCAATTATCCATTTCAGAACTGGCGCCTGTCGATTCCGGAGCCGCCGTCGCCTCCCCGTCTGGCACCCGCCCAATCCATGCCCAAGGAGGCAATCGCGGCGACCCTGCTCGGCGCCGATGTCGCACCGGTCCCGGCCGCAAAGAGCATCGGCCAATCGCCGATCATTCAGGCGTTTCTGCTGCGCATTCAAGAACTCGGCCTGTCCCCGGTTCAGGGGACGGACGGCGACGACAAGCTGTCCGGCTGGAGTGGAAGCCTTGTCGACGGCGGTGATGGCAACGATACCGTGGATGTCTGGTCCGGGAGCATTGTCGACAGCGGGGCCGGAAACGATACGATCAGAGCTTGGTCGGGATCCGGCGTTTATGCCGGCGCGGGAAATGATCAGATCGACGTTTGGTCAGACAGCGTGGTGGAAGGCGGGGACGGTGATGATTCGATCCGCGCCTGGAGCAATACCGTGACCAGTGGCGGAAGCGGCAACGATACGATCAGCGCATGGTCCGATAGTCAGGTTGACGGCGGCACCGGCAATGACACCATCACGGTGTGGTCGAATAGCCGAGCCAGCGGCGGCGATGGCGACGACATCATCTCGGCTACCGCCGGCGACAGCTTTATCGATGGCGGCGCAGGCAACGACACCATCAATGCGGATAATGGAACTGTGGCCTATGGCGGCGCCGGTAACGACGTGATCCGGGCCGATCGCGGTTCGACCGTCCTGTTCAATGCAGGCGACGGCAAGGACACGATCTATACCGGCCGCGACACGACCATCAAACTCGGCGAAGGCCTGACGGCGGACAAGATGCAGGTCATTTACTCCGAGGGGACGGCATCGATTTCGTTCGGTGACGGGTCCGACCAATTGTCGGTCAAGGTGGGGTTCGGCCCAGTCACGATGAGCTTCGCTGACGGGACAAGCGTTCAGATCGGCGCTGATAGACCCCAAGTGCTGCGGCAAGTTGCGGGTCAAGCCCGCGTATGACGACTGTGAATGGCCGAAGTACCACTCACAACGGCAGATTGTCGTGCTTCTTCATCGGCATCTCGACATGCTTGTCCTTTAACATCGCCAGCGCGCGCGCGATGCGGCGCCTTGTCGAATGCGGCATGATGACGTCGTCGATATAGCCGCGCTCGGCGGCGATGAACGGCGACAGGAAACGGTCTTCGTATTCCTTGGTGCGTGCGGCGATCTTATCGGTGTCGCCGATATCGCTGCGGAAGATAATCTCAACCGCGCCTTTGGCGCCCATCACCGCGATCTGTGCGGTCGGCCAGGCGTAGTTCATGTCGGCGCCGATTTCCTTTGACGCCATCACGTCGAATGCGCCGCCATAGGCCTTGCGCGTGATCACCGTGACCAGCGGCACCGTGCATTGCGAATAGGCGAACAGCAGTTTAGCGCCGTGCTTGATCAGCCCGCCATATTCCTGCGCGGTGCCCGGCAGGAAACCGGGCACGTCGACAAAGGTGACGATCGGAATGTTGAACGCATCACAAAAGCGCACAAAGCGCGCGGCCTTGCGTGAGGCGTCGCTGTCGAGCACACCCGCCAGCACCATCGGCTGGTTGGCGACAAAGCCGACGGTACGCCCGGCAATGCGGCCGAAACCGGTGACGATGTTCTTCGCAAACGCTTCCGAAATCTCGAAGAAGTCGCCCTCGTCCACGACTTTGAGGATCAATTCCTTCATGTCGTAGGGCTTGTTCGGATTGTCGGGGATCAGCGTGTCCAGGGACATGTCGACGCGGCCGATGTCGTCAAAGCTCGGCCATTCCGGCACGCCGTCGGTATTGTTGGAGGGCAGAAAGTCGATCAGCCGGCGCATCTGCAGCAGCGTCTCGACGTCGTTTTCGAACGCGCCGTCCGCAATCGAGGAGCGGGTGGCGTGCACGGAGGCGCCGCCGAGTTCTTCAGCCGTGACCACCTCGTTGGTGACGGTCTTCACCACGTCGGGTCCGGTGACGAACATGTAGCTCGTGTTCTTCACCATGAAGATGAAGTCGGTCATCGCGGGCGAATAGACGTCGCCCCCGGCGCAGGGACCCATGATGACCGAGATCTGCGGAATCACGCCCGAGGCGATGACGTTGCGGCGGAACACGTAGGAATAGCCCGCCAGCGCCGCGACGCCTTCCTGGATGCGCGCGCCGCCGGCGTCGTAGAGCCCGATGATCGGCGCCCTCGCCTTCATCGCCATGTCCTGGATTTTGACGATTTTTTGCGCGTGGGTCTCAGAAAGCGAGCCGCCGAACACCGTGAAGTCTTTGGCAAAGACAAACGTCTTGCGGCCGTTCACGGTGCCCCAGCCGGTGACCACTCCGTCGCCCGGCACTTTTGTCTTCTCCATGCCGAATTCCACCGAGCGGTGCTCGACGAACATATCGAACTCCTCGAACGAACCCTTGTCGAGCAGAAGCTCGATTCGCTCCCGCGCGGTCAGCTTGCCGCGGGCGTGCTGCGCTTCGATGCGCTTCTCGCCGCCGCCGAGCTTGGCGCCGGCGCGCCGTTCTTCGAGAATGTCCAAAATCTCTTTCATCTGCTCCTGCCCGTAGTTAGATGCCGATGGCTGCCGCACCCGTATCGCTATTTTGTCGCGCCGTTTGCCGAAGAATTGAAGAATTCTCGGGGGTTCTAACACGGCCTTTTCCCGGCGGGAAACCGGCTTTCCACGGCCAAACGGAGCCTAATTGGCGATACAAGCGGCAAAGCTATTGGGGTATTCGAGAGAAGGTGACCGATGAACGGAACGATCGCAACTGAGACGACAGGCGCGGTGACAGGCGGAATGCGAACCCTGCTCCGGCTGGAGGGGTTAACGCTATTTGCGGGGATGACGCTGCTGTACGCGGTCTGGGATGGATCGTGGTGGCTCTACGCCATCCTGTTCCTGGTGCCTGACCTGAGCTTCGTAGCCTATCTCGCAGGCCAGCGGATTGGCGCCATCATCTATAACACCGCGCACAGCTACATGGCGCCGGTGGCGCTGATGACCACCGGATTTGCGCTTGCCTCCCCGCTTGTGCTGTCCATCGCGATGATCTGGATGGCGCATATCGGCATCGACCGCGCGCTCGGCTATGGCCTGAAATACAGCGCGGGATTCAGTCACACCCATCTCGGCCGCATCGGCAAAGACACGACCAAGACGGCGTGATGTTGCGATAGTCTACTTCTCGCCGACCTTGAACGGCGGCTCCTTGCCGGGAGGCACGGTTTCTTCCGCCATCGCCAGCATCATCGCGACCATGACGTAGTTACCCGCCACCGCAGTCAAATCCACGATCTGCTGATCGTTGAAAACCTTCTTGGCCCGCGCAAAGGTTTCGTCGGAAACCTTCTGCGTGGTCGTGAGCTCGGTAACGAAACCGTAAACGACTGCCTCGTCCTCCGCCATGTTCGTCGGTCGCTTGCTGGCTTTGAGCTCGGCGATGATCTCAGGCGAAAGACCCGCCTTCGCCGCCAGCGGTGCATGCGCGTACCACTCGACCTGCGATCGCCATTGCCGTCCGATGATCAGGATCGCGAATTCATTGAGCCTGGCCGGAACCGAGGTTTCCCAGCGCAGATAATGAAACAGGTCGAACAGCCGCTGGCCCAGGACCGGGCTGCGCATCATGGGATTGTATGGCCCGGCAAGGCCGACGCTCGAGACCTTCATGATCTGCTCGCCCAACGGTTTCTGCTTCTCGTCGAGCTGGTCCATGGTCAGTTGCGGAAAGCGCGGCTGCTTGCCGGTCGCGGGCTGCGCGAACATGGTGGCGGCAAACCAGCCGCCGGCCGCCGCGATGGCGAGCGATGAGATCCAGACAGACGACGAGTGCATGGTTTCCTCCGTGCTCTTTTGATTGTGAACAGGAGCAGCCTAGACCAGCGGGGCCATGCAAACCAGATCAACAACCCGTTCGGTGTTACCGCGTTGGATCGCCGAACTCGGTGGAGATCACAGAAAACGGAGGCGACTAATGTCTGGATTTAATATCACGCGTACGGGGCTACTGCTGACAGCGCTGTGCCTGTCTGGCGGCGCTGCACAGGCTGCCGGTTCCCCGTTCTCCGCCATGGCAGGCTCATGGTCGGGTGGCGGCGTGGTGAGTACGACGGATGGGGCACGGGAACGCCTGCGCTGCCTAGCGTCCTACGACGTCGGCGAGAGCGGCGCCGAACTTCATCTGAATTTGAGATGCGCCAGCGCAAGCTACAATTTCGACCTCGCAAGCGACGTGCAATATCGCGGCGGCGCCATTTCCGGCGACTGGACCGAGGCGAGCCGCAGCGCGTCCGGGACTCTTTCGGGACGCGCCGCCGGGAGTCACATCGATGCCGCGGCAACGGGCCCGAACTTTTCGGCGGGTCTGTCACTGACGACGCGCGGAAGCAGGCAGACCGTCTCAATCCGCCCGCAGGGAACCAACATCACGGGAGTGACGCTGGCCCTCGCCCGGCGCTAAACCTGCAAGCTAAGTCGCGCCAATATCGGTAAGGCATTGCTGCGCTATTGTCATGCGAGCCGCGATATGGCGCGGCTCGCGGACGTCGAGATTGAGCGCGAATACCGTGCTCGCGCTGCCCCTCTCCGTCCAGCCCACCATCCAGCCAAGCGACGGCTTGCCGAGCTCCGCGCCCAATAGGCCGCTCTTGGCCCGGATCGTGGCGTCGCCGGCTTTTGTCACCGGCAGGATATCGCGCACCAATTCCTGGCTGCGTTTCGAGACCGGCAGCACGCCGCGCCGCAGCCGATCGACGAAATCGACCTGCTCGACCGGATCGATGCGCAGGTTGCCGGTCAGCCAGAACTGGTCGATGCCGCCGCCGATGTCGCGGTTGCCGTATTCAAACAGATCGAGATATTTCTGCATCCGCTCCGCGCCGATGCGACGCGCGATCTCCTGATAGACCGGCACGGCGGACGCGGCGATCGCGGTGCGCATGGTGTGGTCGCGATTCCAGGCTTCGATGCTTCTGACAACGCCGTCCCACTTGAACACGTCCTTGTCGGGATCACCGACGACGCCGGTCTCCAGCGCGATCAGCGAATTCGGAATCTTGAAGGTCGAGGCCGGCAGCATCGCCTCCCCCGAACGCTCCTTGTCGCTGGCGATGATAAGGTAATCATCGGTCTTGTAGCCCACGAAGGTGCCGACCGTTCCCACATCGGTAAAATGCTTGGCGAGATCCTCGCGAATCTCGCCGCGCTGGGGCGCGACATGGGCAAGGCCACGCGACGGTGAGAGGCCCACGGCAGCAAGAAGACCGAGCGCATGGCGGCGATTGATCACGGCAGCATCCGATGTAGCCTAAAGGACGGCAGCGACGATGCTGATGACATCGTGGTAAAACAATGACGACGGCAAAAAAGAGTTAGCGTATTCGTCCCGACAGCCGCAGCACGAACACCAGAACTTCCGCCACCGCCTTGTAGAGCTCGGCCGGGATTTCATCGCCGATCTCGACGTTGGAGAGCGCCCCGGCCAATATCTCGTTCTCCTCGATCGGAATATCGTGGGCCTTGGCGATCTCGATGATCTTCTCACCGATGCTTCCCCGACCCTTGGCGACTACTCGCGGCGCGCCTGTCTTGTCGTAGTGCAGCGCGACCGCAAGCTGGTTCTTTGCCTCCACGCTCATAGCGCGCGATCCAGAAAATGTCCCGCAGGCGCGGGCACCGCTCCCGGGGGCACGCCATTCCGGATCACAATGTCGCCAGGCTGAAGTTCGGCCTGGCTGAGCGCCTGGCTCAATTGCGCGGCCCCGGCACGCAGTTGTGCCGCCGTCGCCGGCCGCTCGGCCCACATCCGCACCGAGGTCCGCTCGCCGCTGAGCGATACCAGCGCATGAACCGGACCCGCGGGTTCAACATCGAGCGAGAACCGCGCCCGCCAAACTCGCTTCGCCGCCTCGACCTCGCTGCCGCCGCCGTCGCGCGATATTTCGAACTGCGCCATGGCCGTTCCCTGCGGCGTCACGAATGGAATTTCGAAACTCCATCGCGGCGCAGCCGGATCCAGACGTGCGCTTCCGATTTCGACCCGGTCCGGCAGCGAGGCCACCTGCAACAAGGTCTGCCGCGCGATCGCGGCCTCGGTATCGCCGAGCAGGTGATGCGCCGTTGCTGCGAGCGGCGCATCGGGTGCGATCGATGCCGCGGCAATCGGTTGCGCCGAGGGTTGCGCGCCGCGAAACGGCGGAGGCGGCGTATTGGCATGGAAGGTCAAATCATCGTTACGTCCGCCTTTCGGCGCTCCCGCCAGCAGCGATGGGTTGCCGACGACATCAGGACTTTCCTGCAGCACCGCCTGCAGCAGGTTCAACGCCGCGCTGATCCTCGCTTCCCGCGCCGCTGGATCCGGCAGTGTCGCAGGCAGTACGATGCGCCCGGTGCTGCCCGATTCCGGGAAATCATCGGCGACCGGCAAGCGCGCCTGCGGCAGAAGAATTTCCCCGACGTCGATGTCAGGGGAAAGGGATGGAGCAAGCATCGGCGTCGCTGCAGCATGCGGCAGCGGCACGGCGTCCGCTGCGGGAGTGCTGGGACCCGGCACGACGGGCGGCTGTGCAAGCGTCGTTGACGCGGCGGCGCCTCGAGCGGCTCCGGCTCTACCGAGCGAAGACAAAAGCGTTTGACGCAGCACGATCAGTGCGGCCTTCAGATCGGGCACGCCGGCAGCTTGCGCAACAGATTTCGAGGCCAGCGAAGCCTCGAGAAAGAGCCCGGACTTTTGAGCGGCATTTTTGATGTCGTTGCCGGTGAGGTTTTGATCGAGACTGGTCCGTTGCGCCAGCACTTGCATGACCGCCTGCTGCAGTTTGGGCGGCAATGCATTCGATGCGGTGACAGCGCCGAGATTTGCAAACAGCGGCGCCAGGCTCTGCTGCTGCGTGGCAGCACTCTGCGCCGCTACCGAGACCGCCAGCCGCTCAAGCGGCGTCAATACATTTTTGGGCGCCGCCGCACTCACGGCCGGACTCGCCGCGGCATCGACAAGCGCGTCCGGCGCCAGGGTCACGGTATCGGTGGACATGACGGCCGGCGCGCCGGAATCCCGCCCGACCACCGCAAGCCTGATACCGTCCGGCGTCTGCGATACGGCAAGCTGCAATTTTTGGCCGACCTGGAGGGGAATTTCCGAGAGAACGTCGATCGAAAGACTTGATATCGCGATCCGCACCAGATTCTCAGAGAGCAGCTTGAGCACCTCTGCGTCGACAACGGTTCCCGGCTGCAGCACGACGTCGGGCGTTGCGCCCTGGGCGGCAATTACCGGAAGGTTAGGATTGACGGAGATCGGCATTTCGAGGCCTCGCTGAACTCTGAAGCTAGCCCGGCGTGCGTAAACCTCTCGTTAACCGCAGAGCGCAATCAGCAAAAGTGGATACCGGTTTTGCCGGACAAACGTCTTCCTTTGTCCAGAGGTCGCGCTCCAAATATCAAATCAGGGCATGATCTTATCGCCAACTGCTCACACTTTGGCGGATCATGCGCTAAAGCATTTTCTAGTGCGGAAACCTCATCCTTCGAGATGCGCGCAAAAGCGCGCTCCTCATCGCGGGCTCGGATCGCTGACGCCTCGGAATACTCGATCACCCGTCGCAGCGTGTGAAGGATACTGACCTCATCCTGAGAGTCTGACTCAAAATAGGTCGTTGGCATATCAGGTTCTTGCCAGGCGGCGGGAAAGCAGGCGGATGCTTGCAATCAGGACCCAGGCTTCCGCGCTGGCTATGGATGCCTCGAAGTCTTTGGCAAGCCTTCGATTGCGACCGAACCATGCAAACGTGCGCTCGACGACCCAACGCCGAGGCTCGGCTTTGAACGTTCCCACGCTCTGCGAGCGGGTGACGATCTCGATGGTCCATTTGCCCTGATCGGCGAGTGCCTCGAGCAATTTCGGACCTCGGTAGACGCGGTCGGCGAAGATGTGGCGCAGCCTGGGGAACATGCGGCCGATGATCCGCAGCAGCGGGACT
>NZ_JNIJ01000082.1 GCF_000701345.1 Bradyrhizobium sp. URHD0069
CCGAACTTCATGTCGCTTCCTTCGCGAAGTAGGCTGCGGCCTTTTTTAAGATATCCCGCTCGGCCTTCAGCTTTGCGACCTCGCGGCGCAACCGCTCGATCTCTTGCTGCTCAGGCTTCATTTGCCCATGGCCAGGAAAGGCCTGCGCCGGATCGGCGCCGAACTCCTTGACCCACTTGCGCAGCACGTTCTCATGAACGTCCAAGTCCTGCGCCGCCTGCGCCACAGAGACCCCGCGGCCCTTCACCATCCTGACCGCCTCGACTTTGAACTCTCGACTGAATTTGCGTCTCTGCATGACCCACCTCCAGTTTCATGAAACACCCAAACTTGGTGTCCATCAAACCGGCAGCAGCTCACGTGGCGCAAACCGGCCGTAGAAGTTCTCGAGGAGCTACAAACGAGTCGTCACGCCAAGATGGACTATTGACCGAACACGAGGCTCACCAGGTTCCCCGAAGTTGCATGCCGGGAACAGGAAACCATTCAGCGGTTCCGGCCTTTACCCACGATACGTTAGGAGACCCGATGGGACAATCGAAGCCACTTCGCGCAACCGCGCTTATTGTCGAAGACGATCCGATGCAACGGGAAATGATGTGTCTCTTGCTCGAAGAGAGCGACTACGATGTCATCCAGTGCGAAAGCGCTGAAGCGGCCGAGCTTATACTGGACAGGAAGGGCGGCTCTCTGTGGTTGATGATGACGGACGTCAACCTCGCCGGCCAGATGGACGGCGTCGAGCTCGCGCACATCGCCAAGGAGCGTGTTCCAGATCTCGAGGTGATCGTTACCTCGGGCAAGCCGCTCCCGCAGGCGCTCCCTGAAGGCGCCAAGTTCTGGTCGAAGCCATGGGTGCCTCTCGACGTGATCCGCGAAGCTGAACGAACGTCAGTTGCTCACAGCACCGACGATGACGCGTAACCACCCGAGCCTGCGGTGGTTCTTCAACAAGGTGAAGCGGCGCTGGCTCGCATCGCTCAAGCGACGCAGCCAAACCGCACGCCTCAGCTGGGAGAGGTTCATCCAGTTCGTCGCCCGCTTCTTTCCGCCAATCAAGAGCCCTCGGGACCACATTGGACACCCGCTGGGAAAGCGACACTCCTGCCGTAACCTCGGCGGCGGCCGCACCCTTTAAGCTCAGCATTTGAAGTCGGGATGGCCCGGGCGGCCAAAATAGGGTCCGGTGCTCGAGATAGGACCCGTAAAATTTGAGCGGGCGTTGCTTACCCGCCGTGTCCGCTTACCCAGAATGCCACCGCGCCGAACACCGTGGCAACCACAGGCGCCTCGAATGAGACCGCGACGACCGCTAGGAGGGTGAAGAAAGCTACGTCATGTGCCTCTCCTAGGTACGCTCAAGAATGTTTGCGACGCTTTGGGCGTACCACTGCCCACCGCGTGCCGTTGGGATGCCCCGAGCATTCAGCGCCTCTGCGATTTGCCGTAGCGTGGTCGCACCGGCCTTCTGAGCTTCCTTGATGATGGGCAGCACGTTCGCGGCGTAGCGATCAGCTTCAGCCTGCACTGCCTCCACAGCGTTCTTGCGGGCCACGTGGAGCCTCGGGTTGCCCAAGGTGACCCCGCGAGCCTTGGCGGCCGAGAGTGCCTGCCTTGTTCGCGTAGAGATGAGCGCGCGTTCCTTCTCGGCCAATGCTGCAAACAGGTGAAGCACGAAGGGATCCACGTCCGGGCCCAGCTCGGCGACCACGAACGGCACCTTGTGTGCCATGAGGCCAGAGATGAAATGCACATCGCGGCTGAGCCGGTCGAGCTTCGCGACACCCACGTGGCACCTGAGCTTCCGTGCTGCGGCCAATGCGGCCTTGAGCTGAGGTCTTCGGTCGAGAGCGTCCGCGCCCTTTCCGGTCTCCACCTCCACAAACTCACGGACCACGTCGAAACCTTCGGCCGCCGCAAAGTGAACGAGGGTGTTGCGCTGAGCTTCAATCCCGAGGCCCGAGCGGCCCTGACCGGAGGTGCTAACCCGGATGTAGGTGACGATGGGCGCCGTGGGCACGTCGAAGGTCCTCCAGAGTGTTCCTGTAAAGAACCTTATTGACCATTTAGGTTTTATACAACGGGCGTTTAGGAATCCCTGCGATTCCGTTTTGCATGGGTCAGGCTGACTAAGTGCTTGTGGACCGCTTACTACCGTCAGTTGCTGTTTCGACCTTCTTCGTGCTTCATGCCCGGAGAGGGGCTCAGCAGCATGTTTGAGAAGTTCAAATACGAGAGCATTCCGCTCAAGGATATTGCCTTGGATGACCGAAATCCTCGGATCGTCACGCAGACGCCTTTGTCGTCCCAAGGGGAAATCGTCTCTTACCTCTATGAGAACGAAGACTTGGAGGCGTTCACCAAGAAGATTGCGTCTGAGGGTAAAAACATTGGTGCCGAGCGCCCCTATGTCGTCAAAAAGGGCGCGGGGTACATCGTCATCGAAGGCAATACGCGCATCGCGGCATACAAGCTTCTTACTGGTTTGATCAAACCGCCCAAAGATTATGAAGACACCATCCCTCACATCTCGGATGCCGCGAAAAAGCATTTGCTGAGTGTCGATTGCAGTATTGCTCCTGATCGCGACGCGCTGATGCCGATTATGGCGAGCGCGCATTTTGGCACAGGTGACAAATCCAAGTGGGGCTACTTGGGTAGTCGCAAAGCCGTCTTCGATGAGTTGAAAGCCGGAAAAACTCTTCCCAAGCTCGCCAAGCTATTCCATGTGACGCAAGGTGAAATCAAAGAGTTCATTCTTGAGTACCGGCTTTACCTCAAGGCGCTCACACTTCAGTGGACCCATACCGAAAAGGACATCCTGCTCAAACCAAACCTCGCGTTTAATCCGCCCGTCCGATTTCTGCAGACGAGCGGGCACAAAGAAAAAGTCGGTATCAGTTACGACACCGCCAACGTCAAGGTCGCGTTCGACGGCAAAGAAGCAGAGAAAAAGTTCAAGCACTTACTCGGCAAGCTCGTTATCAATCCGACCAAGGGCCTCGGAGCCACCGCAACCTACGACGCTGTTTTCGCCGACTACGGGACTGCGGCGGCAGGAAAGCCGTCTGGAGGAAAGAAAACAAGCGGGGGTGGCAGCACCGGTGGCGGGTCTAGCAGCGGCGGAACGGGGGGCGGCAGCGCCGGAGGTGGCAAATCTGGAACTGGAGGCAGCACGGCTCCCAAGCCGGGATCGCTCTTCGGCTATCCAGTAAACAAGATTAACAACGCGCTGGTGACGCAGTTGTTGAAAGAGGCGAAGGAGATCAACTGCAAGAAATATCCGGCGGCTGCCACGTTTCTCCTACGGAACATCGTTGAGACCATCCTCAAGCACATCATTGACGACCAGGGTGCAAACAAGTCGGGCCAAAAGTTGGACTTGGAGGGCTCACTCAATCTTTGCATCAGCCATAACGTGAAATTGTCCCACGCCGATAATTCAATCTTAAGCGAATTCAAGAAAGATCACCTCGCCTATCTCAATCTTGGTGCGCACGGCAACGTGATCCCCAACGAGACACGGGTCCTCGCGGCGCGAGACACGATTGATCAGTTCGTAAAGAAGCATGTGTAATGATCACCTCTCCTCTGCGGTATCCGGGCGGAAAGGCGAAGCTCTTTCCATATTTCATCGAGTTGATAAGGGAGAACCGGCTTTTTGACGCCGAATACTGTGAGCCATATGCGGGCGGGGCAGGGCTGGCCATCCAGCTTTTGATCCACGGTTTTGTCGATCACGTTTCAATCAACGATATCGACCAGTCTATCTACTCCTTTTGGGTTTCAGCGCTGTTTGACACGGAAAGGTTCTGCCGCCTCATTCAGAAAACGCCCATCGACATCGAGCAATGGCATCGACAGCAGGAAATCTGGGAGACGTCAGATTTCGATAACAAGCTGAAACTCGGCTTTTCGGCTTATTTCCTAAATCGTACAAACCGCTCCGGGATAATTGAGGGTGCAGGCCCCATCGGCGGATATGCTCAGAAGGGTAATTGGAAGCTCGATGTTCGCTTCGTCAAAGAAAAGCAGATCGAAAACATACGAGCGCTGTCCAGATACGCGAACCAGATCAAAGTAACTAATTTAGATGCGCTGGACTTCGTGCGTCAGAAGGTCGGCAGTGAGCGTTCTCTTGTGTACCTTGATCCGCCTTACTTCGTGAAAGGACACAAGCTCTATAAGAATTTCTATCGCGCGGAAGATCACTTGGAGATAGCTACAGAGCTCAAACGAAGGCGAAAAGCTAATTGGGTCGTTTCATACGACGACGTTCCCGAAATCAGAGCTGCGTATTCTTCGTTCGCGCCGATCACTTACCTCCTCAACTACAGTGCGGGCGAAAAGTCCGTTGGTTCGGAAGTGATATTTTTGAGTGACACCCTGACTGCACCGGAAGTTCACGGCTTTAGCGTACATCATGTTAGAAGGCGGCCCCCGGCAAGGCCAGCCAAAGCACGCACCACGAGCCCGAAGAAATCCAAAGTTCGCCGGTTGGCTAACGGAACTGAGCCCAACGGGCGGCGACGCGCTTGATCGGTGGTAGCACCACGTGGTAGCAATCACGAAGCAGCCAAGCTGATTTGTGCCTATATGCAGGCGTGCAATCTTCTTGGCCGCCGGATGCGGGCGGAATTTCGCAGCATCGAAATCGCTTTGGTTGGCGTCAAAGCGCCGGACCACCACAGCCTTCCACTTGCCGTCCGGCAGTTCATATAAATCCGCAAAGGCATTACCGTCCGGCTTGTAGGCCTTGTAGGGCTTGCCCGTTTTGCGATCCTTGATGATGACGACGTCTAGTTCCTCGGTCATGCGCACGCGTCGCACTTTCATGTTGCGGCCGTTGAGTTTGATGCCCTTCTCAGCGACATGGTCGGCGAAGGCCATCGCCGGGTTCTTTTTCCTCTTCTTGTCGTCGGGATCGGTGCTCTCGGGCTTGTAGGACTTCTGGAAGGTCATCCATTCCGCGATCAGCGCGTCGCGCAGCGCGCGGTCACGGATATCGGGCAGGGCTTTGTCCATCGCCTCGGGCGTATTGAACGCGGAGAGCGGTGCGCGCGACACCACTTTCCAGTTGTCGCCTTTCAGCGTCTTGCGGTCCTCACCCAACAGGTTGACATGGGTGTCCCCTGGCAATTTGAGCAGCTTGAGCAGGCCGTCGAGTTTCACTTCCTTCTGGGTTCGCAATGCGCGCAGAACCTTGTCGCGCTGGTCCTTCGACAGCGGCAAGGCGGCCTCGCCGCGTGGCGCCACGCGCAGGTTGGCGACTTCCTGCAGCATGCGGAATTCCTGCGCGCAGGGCAGGGCGCGGTGGGCTCGGCGCTCGCCGTCTTCCAGCAGGCACCAGCCCGGATCAATCGGCTTCAGCGGGCGTTGATGGAAAATGATGTCTTTGAGCGCGTGCCATTGCTCGGCTCGCAGGGCGTGATGCTTGTCTTGCACAGCGCGGATCGCGTCGAATTCGTTCTCATAATGCAGACGGGATGGATAGAATCCGGCCTCGGGCCACGCCCGCACCATGTCGCCTTTGCTGTGGCGCATGTAAAGGAATTCGCCGAGGGTCCTTGCCTTGTGTTCGTCCAGCAGCGCATTCAGCTTCTTGATGCCTTCGCTGATGACGCCGTCTTCCTTTTCCTTGCCGCCGGCCTTGCGATTGGATTTGAAGCCGCGCCGTTGGCCGAGATGGAACAGCGCGCGGCCAAGTTCATGCGGCGTCAGCGCGGCATCAAGTGCCTTCGCACGCAGGACATAGGGGTCGAGTGCTTCCAGCGCCTTGCGTTCCGTCTCGTCGGCGGGCATCAGCCCGAGCGCGATCAGGGCGTTCATCAGGTCGGAGCGGCGGTCCAGATAGCGATCACGGCGGCGGCGCATGCCGCGCGGAACGCGGCGCTGCACGGCGAGGGAGGAGCCGTCCTTGGGGTTGCGGCCTGCTCCAATGCCATCACCAAAAATGCGGACGCCGAGACCCAGCAGGCCGCAAGGCTTCCCGTCGGTGTCGAGTTTGATCGCGGCCCAGCCGGCGCTGTTGCTGCCGACGTCAAGGCCCACCCGTGAGCGGGCATTTTCGATGCGCATGAGACGTTCCCCCAGCCAGCGTTGTGTCGCCGCAGACTTTTTCTGACGAAAATTACCGTTGCGGGTCCTGGATTTGCAACCCATAATGCTGTCGCACAGTCGCACTATTTAGCCGATAGGAGATCGTGTGCTTCAGTATCGACACCTCCGGGTGTCTGCTAGCCGTTAACAAGGCCTTGGACTCACGTCCTTGGGCCACAAAATCGAAAAGCGAGCTTTGGCTCGCTTTTCTGTTTTTCAGGTGGCGTTGATACGGAGGCGCTGACTGTGCCGGTGTAGCCGAATGCCCGATTTCGAGCGGTGGTCACTCGAGTGATGCAGCCTTGGCCGGCGCGGATTAGGTGCCATGCTGGCCTGTCGGGCCAAGTTGAATGCCGACCTCAACGTCGCTTTCGATCAACCTCTGGCGGGCGCGCTCAAGGCGTTCGGAAAGCCCGTTCAAATCCGCATGGCGTACGGTCTCCTGGAAACGCATTGACGCGGATATGCTTGCCGATCAATTCGAGACGGCGCACGCGATCGGACAGCCGCAGCTTCTTCACCTGTCCGACCTGGATACGATCCTCGCCCGATCCTTCATAGAGCGCATTGACCTCGATACCGGCAACGAGGCCGTGCAGCCAAATCTCGGGTCACTCGTCGATCGGCTTGAGGTCACCGGCATCTGTGTAGAGGTCGGCAAGATCAGCCTCGACCTCAGCAACGAGGCGCTTCAACATCCATTCGGCATCGACCTCCAGCTTGTCCGATCGCTTGATCTTGGCCGCGTCGATCGCCTTTCGAACGTCCTCGTTTTCCAACATGCGAGGGCCTTGCTGGTTGGCAGTCCGTTCCGGCACGGATCGCAGCTTGCGTCGCATTGAGATCGAGCAAGTAGTTCTCAACAAACCGCTGTTGTTTCGGGGTGAGCGCCGGCATCGTCGCGTTGGACCTCATTTGAGCCCAACGATACCTCGCGAATGGTTGCCGCCAAAAACGGCACACCAACTTTTACCAACATGGTTTGGCGCTTAATCGCGAGCGCGAGAATGGCGACGTAGCGAGCTCACGGATCAAGCCGGCTACTCGCTGAAATCCCCACTACGGTCAGACGAAATCCTTCGCCTCGGCTTTGCCGCGGGTCGACGGTTCGAATAAGAAGATCGGCCTCTGGTGTTTCGCCGAAACCGGAAACCCCGTCGGCAATCAAGCCGCGGTGCATCCGTCCGGCATATTGGGTAGCGAAAGTGGTCACACGCCGTCGAAGCGATGTGTAAAAAAGGCATACCCACAGTGCCGGCTTTCGTGAGAGCGTCGAAATAGCGTTTGCCAATTTAGCCGAGGTCTTCGATGGCTGTCTGCCGCAAAGTGAAGAACTCGCCAAGCTCAAACACGATCCGTACAAAATTGCTGAAGCTATAGCGGACAAGGCCGTTGCGCTCAACATGGAAGTGTTCCGTGAAGGCGAAGGTCGAAAAATTCTCGTTACGCTGATTGTGCTTGCCTATACCTCTCTCGACAGTAAGCCGGAGTTCATGGCGGCTCGCCACCATTCGCTTTGGGGATCATCACCCGCCGCACCGGATCAGGTCGGTACGTCTTCGAGACCAGTTCCGCGCGCAAGCCCGCCAACCATGCTTCCAGGCCCTGCTCCTCGATGCGAGCAAACGTCATCAGGAGGGTCGGCATCCGCATTCGAACTTTCGAGGCCTGCTCGGGCTTCACTTTTGTTACGGCCCGTCGGATCGCTCAGCAGCCCAAGGCGGCGTTCGTCGCAGGGCTCCAACCCAGCCAGTTACCCGGCCGAGCCGCCTGCCAGCTTCCGGACCAATCGACAATTATCCGGGTGAGATCCTCCCTCACTGGTAGTTCGCGCCCTTGGGGCGCACGGTCAATCTCGTCGTTTTCAGCGTGGGCCAGCCACTTCCGGTCTACCCCGGCCCCCGATAACCGAACATTCGCAGGGTACGTCGGCACGTCTCAAACGTGCCGATTTTGTTCTCTAATTCCGGGCCTGCGGTCAAGACTCTCCAAACACATCCTTGCCGGGATCATGGTTCTCTCCGCGGTAGGGGCATGCCCTCCGCATGATGGCGTAGGATGACGCTGGTGGATCAATGTGTGAAGCGCGCTTGCTTTTTGAGCATCGCAAAGCCAGGGGCGATCGCACCAACGCCAGCGTCCCGGCAGGGACCTTGGATTCCGCCGGTGGTCGGCGGGAATTCGATAGTTTGCTACGCTGTTTGCATGGCGGTCTCCTTTGATGACCATCTAAATTCGGTACCTTCGATCCACATCCGATGCAGAATGACCGCAAGCTTCCGCGCAACCGCAACCTTGGCTTTGCGTAGCCCGCTTCGTTTTGCAAGCCGAATGCCCCAGGCTTTGAGCGCTGACCATTTTGCTACGCGTGTGAGCAGCACATTGGCTGCCTCATAGAGATAGCCGCGCAACATTTTGTCGCCGCACTTCGAGATTCGCCCCGTCCAGTCGATCTCGCCGGATGCGTAGCGTCGGGTCGTTAATCCGACATAGGCTCCGACGCTCCTTGACCTTTTGAAGCGCCTAGGATCATCGATCGTTGCAAGAAAGCAAAGAGCTGTGACGGGACCGATGCCAGGTGCCGTCATGAACTGTCGCACTTGGGCATTGTTGCGCGCGAGCTTCATGACCTTGCGATCGAGATCCGCAACCTGCTGCTCGATGGCCACTCGGGCGATGAGTAGCGGCGTTACCACAACGGCGAGTTCCGGCCGATTTTCGGTGAGCTCGGCAGCACGCCGTGCGAATACGTTCATCTTTGCTGGGCCAATAACCAGCCCGAGATTCTTCAAAAGCCCGCGGATTTGGTTCTCGAGATCCCGCTTGATCTTGACGAGTAGAGCTCGGCTGGCCAGCAGAGCCTTCACCGCGTGACAGTCGAGGTCTTTGACGCGCACTTCCTTATACCATCCACATTGCATGATGCGGGCGATGCCTACGGCATCATTGCGGTCGCTCTTGTTGATTTGCATTTTTAATGCAGCCTTGGCGTGCCTGGCGTCGATACAGATGACTGGCAGCCCGAGCTTATTTAGCTCAGTCCACAACCATGTCGACGTTGCTCCTGTTTCGAGTCCGATCCTCGCGACATACGGCGCATTTGACTTGATGAATGCTGCGATCGCTTCGGGGTCGGAACGAACCATGCCTTCACGCGCAATCTTTCCCGTTGAATCAACGATGCAGATCGCTGTTAGCTTCAGAGAAACGTCTAGTCCGACATAATGCTCCATTGCAGCTCTCCTGTCGTTGCATGGCTCAAGAGGCGAGCCCTATCGATTCCTGGAGAGCTGATTCTGAGAGCTTCAGTATGGCTCTGAGCCCGGAATTACCCCATGT
>NZ_JNIJ01000083.1 GCF_000701345.1 Bradyrhizobium sp. URHD0069
GGTTTACGCCGGCGCGCTTCCGCCAGGCCGGGTCGTAGCTAACGCCATACGGCGGATCGGTGATCATCAACTGCGGCTTGACCCCGGCCAGCAGCCGCGCTGCATCATCCTCTGAGGTACTGTCACCGCAGATAAGCCTGTGGGTGCCGAGAACCCAAATGTCGCCTGGTCGCGTGACGGGGTTGCTCGGCAAATCCGGTACGACGTCAGGATCGGTTAACCCCTCCGTCGCCTGCGCAGCCAGAGCTGCACGCTCCTGCTCCGAAAAGCCGACGAGATCGAGATCGAAGCCCAACACCTCAAGTTCACCCAGTTCGAGGCCGAGTGCCGCGTCGAATTTCCCAAGTTATCGACGCGCAGAGCGAAGAATCGGGCGATTTGCGCTGCAAGCTCGAGCATGCGGTGCAAATCGAATTGGGTCTCCGGCGCGAGTCTCCCAAAAACGGGAATATCCGCGGCAGCCGCCGGAGACTTTTGCCGAAATGGCCTCCCAGTTCTCGGATTTGGAGTGCGGAGACCTGTGCCCAATTGCGAAAGCCCGCCAAAAAGCGGGCCTTGCTGACGGTTGGCGGGCGATATCTTCGATTGCGGGAATGCCTGGCTGGGGCGAAAGGATTTCGAACCTCGATGTGGCGAGTTAGAAATCAGATGCTCTCGCCTATTCGAGAGGAGCCTCAGAACCGCTCTTCGTTAAAATTCACAAGCTCCTCGAAAACGTTTGAATTTCGAGAACCGTACCGAATCTTCGGAGTCCAGAGCTCCGGAGAAAAATGGGCCATTCGGAGAATAATGAGGCGGCTTTGCCGATCGGGAGTCCGGAGTTCAGATGAGAAATCGCTGCTGTTAGAGGGCTTAATTGCTAACAAGTTCACCCGGAGAATAAACGGCTTCGGCCAAGCTGGCGGAGGGAGAGGAACTGGCATCGAACCTTCTCCGCGTACACCAACGTGGCGGAAAGTAATCCAGCGTACGGCGGCGCCTGGGGGTTTGTCCCTTCCACGTCGCAGACTGCAGATAGATGGCCAGGCGCCGCAAGCCGCCGTTCCAATTCCTGGGAATTGCTACCGTCCATGATCCCACACTTTTCGGGCGGACGGACGGATCTCGGGGGAAGCCGCCTATTTAGAGCTATGCTGAAGAACTGCTATCCGCTCTCAGCGGCTACTCATCTATCTCCTCTGACTCAACGACCGCACGTTGCTTCCTCACGGGAACAGTTTCAGTCACCAATTCCGTGGTCTCGGTACGCTGAATATGTATCTCCTCCTTGAGGAGCAGTTTCTTTTCGACAACCAATACTTCTTCCAAAACGGGAATTATAGTTAGTTCGCCTTCGGTACGTATTTGAGGAGCGACTTCAACGTAGCGGTTAACTGGGACGCGGCTAACCGCAACGCGCTCGGCGGTAAGGTCCTGCGTGACGAGTTCGTCAGAGACGTCCACCATCGTCTGGACGCGCACTTTCCCGGTCGTCACTCGCCGCTTTTCTATATGAATTTGTTCTTCAGTCAGCGGAAGCTTCGCGATTCCCGGCACATCGTCAGCCCCATCTCCCTTATCCATAGCTAATTTCCCATCGGCTCCTTTGAACCTTCCGTTGCGAGCTGGCGTTTGAAATGCGACTTTTGGCCTTGGAAACCAGACTGAGGGGCCGTGACGACCATCGCGGTCCGGCCCCTCATCCCATCAAAGGCCTCTAGCGCCGGGCTTCCTGCCGCCCGTTGCCCTACTATCCTCAACGTCAACTTCCGTTGATCGCACTTTGTCTTGCACGGTCTCTGTCCTGTCTGACCCTTCTTTTCCAACGAGGACTTCGCCGGTGACTCTGACATCTTTAGATATTACGGCTTCTTCTGAAGTAGCTTGGGCCTCAATGGTCTGCTCCTTGAACGCATCCTCAGTGGCTCCTAGGGCACGATCGACCGGCCGGCGCTCGACTTGGACGTTCTCGGAATGCAGGTTTACGGCCTCGGACACGGGTTTCTCGACAACGTAGCTGCGTACTTTCACTTGACCCGAGTTCACCTGGCGCTTCCCGACCCGAAGCCGCTCCTCGACTTCTGGTAAAACCTGCGACGACTTGGCGCCCGGTTGCTCGGTCTGGGCTGTTGCAGTGGCCCCCTGATAACCAGCCCACCCTTCGTTGCGCCAAGATGCAACGCTTTCGTCTACGTCGATTGTTCCATGCCGCTCCAGGATGGACTCTGCTGTTTCAGCCTGCGCTTCACCGACGGACGCGCTTACCATGATGCTGCCCCGGTTCATTGCCTCAGCGTAAGTGTACCTATCTTCATCAGGCATAAACAAGTCAGCTAACGATGCCCAAAATCCCTTTTCGTCTCGCTTTTCGTCGTACGGCGCTCTTAACTCCGCTGGCGAGGAGACATCATTTTCGGGCGTAACCCTTATATCGGACCGCGCGATACCCGCATTCACAAGATCTTCTACGGCCCGAGTTGCCTCGTTTCGATTATTGAACAGCGCGGTCACTGTTCGATGGTTCATCATGGTGCTCATAGCTAGGCCTCTAAGTGATGGACGCCGCGCGCGGCGGCTTTAGTCGGCTCAATACTTTCAAGCACGATATAGTTCGATCTAAGCGTCGAAAATTTTCGATTGCGTTTTACAGCCCGGGCGATGTGGCCTAAGACTCGCTGTGGAGCGCACGCAACCCGGTGACCACACTATGCTCGATGCGCTGCCGCTGCACATGAGGCGTAAGGCAGGAGCTCTCGCCTGATCGTCGGTGCATCCGCCCGCATCGAACTCAGTTTGCCACGGGTTTCTTATGTACAAAAGTGTACTTAGGACGGGCTAATCCCGATCAAAGTGCAGTTGCGCCCACCTCACTGCATTGAAAGATCAAACCCGTCGCCTCCGGAGCCCGAGCAGCCGGTCGGCAAGAGAAGAGCGCATTCAATCACTAGCAGGTCACGTTTCCTTTCCCGTCCCAGGTGTCCATCGCCGCAAACAACCGCTCCGGTTCGATAAGCCAAGGCTGATAATTCGGTTCCCGTCTGATACGAAGACCATGTCCTCCGCCTCAAGATACCCACCGATCGGGGAGTGATGGCCTGTCCCGGCTCCGAAGATTTCCCCACGGCTGAAATTGATGATGCAGCGACGGCCAGTCTCGTGGATCGCCTAAGTTGCTCCGCGGTATTGCTTTCTCGCCTCGGCCCCGGGAACGAAAGGCAATGTTTTTGGTTAGGCGCCCATGAGCAAACCCAAGCCCCAAGATGAAGATCCCCGCGAAACTCCGCTTGACGATCCGCGGCAGGAGACCGACTGGCCCAATACCAAGCAGACCAACGAGCCTTGGAAAGGGCCAGTTGAAAAGGAACAGCAAAACAAAACGGATATCGATTTGGAGAAGTGGCAGGAGTCAGACACTCACTAACTATTGCACCCGGAGTTCAGCGACGGTTGCCGCAGCCAAATTACCAGACGTAATACCATCGGGTTTGCACCGAACGCGAAGGCTAGGCAATGGCGACCGCGCGTCCGATCCCGCTCGCGACGGCGTTCCTCACACCGGGATGCGAAGGCAAAGGGTGGTGCCGTCCACTCCAGGGTGTGCACCCCCGCCATCATTTACTTCTTCATTGTTCCATCTGGCGTTGTAGCATCGCCCTTCTTTTCGGCCGAGCCGGCCCGCAGATTAGAGGATTGTTCCCGACCGCCTCGTCTGAGCTGCTGTCACGAAAGAAAAAGGCCCCAGCATGGGGCATAAGCTGAGGCCGTAAAGTTTATACCGACTGGGCTCCAGTATGATCCATTAAGTTGCAGACTCGCGAATTGTTCCCCTTAGCGCCGCCTGCCGGCCATAGTGAGTTGGCGAAGCAGCTTTCGGGCTCAGCGTTGAACCGATGACCTGGGACATGAACTTTTCGAGTTCAGCCCGCCACGATGACGTCCTTGTGCGCGAGGTGCGCGTTCTCGCTGTTTGGTGCCGAGCCCGTTCAAGACTGCGATGATCGCCTGCGATATAATATCCCGCCGCGCTCAGGCCATACTCGATGGGCGCTGCTGTCTCGCGAGAAACCTGCGGATGGTTTTCATGCCCGGGTGCTGGGCTGCGGCTTGGTCCCCGCTTGTCGATCGGCACGTTGCAATTGTCGATCCGCTGCTCATCCATCCATTTCTTGCTTAGCCGCTCCTTCCCGGTCAGCGCCGTGGGCGTATTTAAAGGCAAGGTTGCTGCGTTCGGCGTCGGCAGCTCAAGCTGCGACCTGTCTTGAGCAGGCCCTGCTGACGTAAGACAGATTGTGAGCAATTAGCGAGTGATTGTCCGTACAACGGTCTCATGGATGGCCTCGCAAAACTCTGAGCTCGGGGGCGATGCGAACAGGCAAGCGCTGATAGAACTATATCGAGATTTACCGTTCCACGCGGAACCTGCGGTCCACAGGTCCGTTTCTGGTCCGTCCTGGTACGCCGAGGGCGCGCCTCAGGACGAAAACCAGGGAGAAGCAGATGAACACGAAACGACTCGTTCTCGCGGGCTGCGCCATTATGGTTTTGAGTGTTGGCACCGCACAGGCTGGCCCCTGCGACACCACCGGCCGAAACCTGAAGGACGCAGGTTCCGGACCTACACCGGGTCATACCGGGCAGCAGATAGGTGGTGGTACGAACGTCGATCAGCACCCGCCGACCGGCGCGATGAATCGCGCAACTGGAGACGTTGCAACGTCCTCGCAAGATGCACAAAAGCAGATGCAGGGCCAACCCACGGCGGCGCAGCAAGCCGAAGGTGCCAAGCCGACTGGGCAGACGGCTGATAAAGACTGCTGAAACGCGCCGGAGAGTGAACCCGCCGGCTGCGCGCGCGAGGCGGCCTTAGTTGTCGTCGTGCGTCGTTTCCTGGCGGAGTCGCAACCTCGTCATGACCGCTGCGGCTGCTAAAGAACATCAACGCCATCAGTCCGCACCGATGACAAGAGAGAACAAGGTGCCCAGGCCAAGGGCGATCCAGCTATGTTTGGACATCGGAACGTCATTGCTTGATGCCCATACGGTCGTCGCCCAGACGATGGTCAGGATGAGTATCGCTGCCCAGCACCCGAGCAAGACGTATTGGCCGCCGCTTGGCGAGGCGCGTTGTCGTCAATCCATATACGGGTTGTAGCAACGTCGAGGTGAAGGAAGGTCAGCAGCTTAGACCGTCAGCGGGGCTTATTCGTTGACTCCGGGGTCGCGTCAATCTCGGCAACGCGCGAACTGCGCGACCCGGTCCATCGAAGTCGCCAGAATGCGTCCCCCAATTGACTTGACCAAAATCCCGCGATGCTCCTCGGTTGGCGCCCAGCGATGACAACAGGGGGCAAATACTGCTCTTACCTGGATCCGGTGGCCTGTCATCCCGTTGCAAATCCTGAGGGTATACCGTTGTTGTCCGAAGATGATTTTGAAAGCAGTCTCGACACCGTTTGCGAGGCGGCGGCCGGATCAATTGAGGGGGTCTTCGGTCCCGCTTCACTGACCTGGCGGGTCGACCGCGAGGCGGCCGTCTTCCTTGGCGCCGGCCGCGCCTTGTTGCTTCAGTTGGCGCATCCCTGGGTCGCCGCTGCGATCGCCGAGCATTCCCGGACCTTTGCTGATCCGATCGGCCGGTTCCACCAAACGTTCAACACTGTTTTCACGATGGTGTTTGGCACGCGCGATCAGGCGCTGGCTGCGGCCCGCCGACTGCATCGGCGTCACGCCGCGGTGACAGGAATGTTGCCGTGGACGGCAGGTCGCTTCGCCGCGGGCTCTCATTACCGCGCCAATGAGGTCGCGGCGCTACGGTGGGTTCACGCCACGCTCGTGGAGACTGCCTTGTTGACACATGATCTCGTTTTGCCTGCGCTCACGGATAGCGAGCGTGAAAAATACTGGGTCGAGGCCCGGCTGTACGCGGCGCTGTTCGGCATTCGGCAAGCCGATCTACCATCAGACTGGACGTCGTTCACGGCCTACAATGAGGCGATGCTGCGGTCGGATATTCTCACTGTCAGCCCCGCCGCCCGCAAAATTGCTGAGCAAATCTTCTCGGGGGGCGCGACAAAATTGCGCGCGCCGAAGTGGTATCTAGCGCTGACGGCCCACTTGCTGCCAGAGCGGCTACGCGGAGAATTCGGATTGGTCTTCGGCGAACGTGAACAGCGTAGCATGAACCTCGCGCTCGCGCGGATCCGACGGCTTTATCCTCGGCTTCCGATGCGCATACGAGCGGTGGGTCCTTATCAGGAGGCCCTAGCGCGCTTGCAAAGCGAGAAGCAGCCCGACTTGGCAGTGCGTTGTCTCAACAGACTTTGGATCGGCCGGCCGATGATGGAATAATAATGTCTCGGGAAGTGGGAGCCCGCCGATCTCTCCATGTCTTGGTCTTTTAGAATCCGTTTCTGCGGGGCCGCATGGTCCGTCGGAACGCCAAGCACCCGGAAGTCTCGACCGCAGACTCTGATGGATGACGGCAATGCTCTGCACGACCGAGCTTTTTTGCCTGACCGTTTTCTATTGGTCTCCCTCACCTCTCTTCAGCACATCGGCATGCCCAGAAACCTTAAGCTATGGGGACGTTTCTGTATGTTGGACGGTCGGAACGGTAGCTTCAGCCATGGGCATTCTTCCTCTTCACCTTCAAAGACGCTTCGAGCAGCGATGGGCTGCTCGGTTCAATTCCCTGGTAATCCCAGCCGTACCAAAGAACGTTGGATTGAAAGCCTCACCATCAACACTGCGCCGCGTGCGGCAAGAGCCAAAGAAAAACCCGCCAGTAGAGCCAACAGCGCTCCTCATCCGGCTGCACCCACGCACAAGGCGTGATCTCGCGCGTTGCGATGACATTTTTGTCGCCAGAAATCCGCGAAAACTCCAAATTGGTTTTGCCCGGCCGTGAATTGCAAACGGCCTGCACAGCCTCGCGAATTTTGCTCGGTCTCTCCTGCCTTGATGGTCGCTGGTAGGAGGTGCGCCACGCGAACCAAAAGACACTGTTCTTCAACCTTCGCAAGGCGAAGAGCAAGATCTCAGCTCTGGAGGAGGGTGGCGATCAACAAACGGGTGGGCGACAACGCACGCCTGAAGAAATGGACAGCGCAAAGGCAAGGTTATGGGCACGCGGCCTGGACCAAGCGTGACGTCCGGAGAGTTCATGGAGGTGAAGACGAGCGCGAAGAAGTTTGGTTCGCCGCGGGAAGGCCTGTCGGAACTTAGCCCGTCCGCAGCAATTGTTTTGGGGGCATAAGGAGGATACGGCCATGAGAATTGAGACAATTGCACTAGCCACAGCGTTCGCACTTTCCAGTACTCTAGCCTTTGCACAAGCGGGCGGAAACACCGCAGGCGGAAGCTCCGCTGCTGGTGGTCCGGCTGCGAGCAAGACAACAACTGGCGATTCCAAGGACGGAGGCACGACCTCTGGCGGAGGGAGTGCAATGAAAAATGATGCGACAGGGGCAACCACCGGCAGCTCGACGCCTTCCGCGAAAGACGCAAGCACTCAAGGCGCGGACACCTCGGGTCCGGCTGAAAAGAAGGGCGATGCTACAACGCCCGGCGGCACGATGAAGAAGTAATCGCGAGGTCGTCATAGAGGGCGCGCGGTACTTGCTCCGGAATATGGAGCAGGGGCCGCGCGTTCGCTTAAGGCCTTCCGAGTAGGTGAGATCCGCTTTTACCCGAAACACCCATGCGGCGTTCTGCAGCGATAACCGATCTGACCACCGGCCGTGCCGCCGTCTGCGTCATGGCGACCTCAGGACCGACGAGAATAGTCGGCGCAACGGAGTCCCAGCACTTGCGGCTCGTTCCCCAGCCGCCATTGGCGCCGATGTAGAAGCCGCTCCAATCGTATGCCGCGGCAACCATCGGCGGCGCCTTGTCATGTACCCACCGGCATCACGGACCCTGGTCTTGGTGTTCGGGTTTTTCGTTTGAGGCTACGGCCGCGCCTAGCGACACGACAGGCGGGGTTTCTGGCACCTGGAGGAAAATGATGATCTGCCTGCATGGTTCACATAGGAAAACGCGACCATGCTCCTTCATTGGCTCGACGCACATCGGGCAGTGAGGTGTCATACCGGCCACGGAACGCTGAAGCGACCTCCGGTGCCTATGCGCCGTTTGGTCTCTTCTCAGATGAAACGGCGGCGCCACCAGACGGCCGATGCCATCGCTCCGCACGCTCCGCTAATCGATCATACTCTTCAGCAACCTTGAGAAGGCGGTCTCGCTCTGTGTAAGGGAACGAGGAGATAGCCTTTGCCCGCGTCTGTTCTGCGCGGCGACGCCAGTGGGCCGCGTTGTTTAGGAATTCTTCCCCCATCGCTGCGTTACCCCCGTTAAGGTCGTAGCGGTCAGAGGATACGACTCTAGCGCCGAACTCTCAAGGTGACGAACGGTCGCGGTAGGGAGGAAGACTCAGTAATTTACAGGCTTCGCATTCACGCGGCTTGGACCTCATCTATTGCGCGGGTGACGCGCGTTAAGGGGACGCCGGAAGCTGGCGAGGGATCGATAATGATTAGGGGCGGCCCGACGCCGGCGATCCAAAGCGGCGCCGGGCCTAGCCGCGTAGGGGTCTTGCTGGAGTCGAGCCCGACGCGGCGGCGGACAAAACGCGCGACTAACCGCGGCGGTCTCCGAGGCATTAAACCGCAGTTCGCGGCGGGAACGAAAATTCCTCTCCAATCTTAAATCCTGGTTTCATGGAGTTGTATTCAGTCATGAATAATCCCGACCAACATACGCTTGTGCGTGCTGTTGAGGACGCTAGGCGCATCCTTGGGGAATACATTGAGCCAGGGCCGCGCGACGCGAGACGAACCGTGGAACGACTGCTGGCTATCCTGAATAGAAACGACGTCGTCCATGCACTGGACCGGATAAACCGGCGCGCGGTGATACGACTGGTGTGGGAGTGACGACCAGCCAGCCTGAAACGTGCTGGCCAAGCTGGGAGGACTGGTTTGACCGATCAGGAGTTGATCATCTTTGCCTTAAAGGACGCGGGCAGGATAATCGCTGAACATTTGGAGGCGGGACGCACTCGCGACCCGGAGGAAACGGTCACCAGACTGATTAGAGCACTGGACAGACCCGAGATCTCTCGCGCCATTGAACGGCTTGAGAGAGGGCTGCATGTGGTGAAATGAAAAAGCCCAACAATGAGGGACGTGGAACCAGAATGTCTCGATTGCCATTTGTCGTTTTGTTTTTATCAGCGGGGTTATGTTCTGCATCGGCCCAGGGTGGCCATCTCGGAACACCACAGGAGCAGCAAGCTTGTTCGCGCGATGCTTCCCGCTTTTG
>NZ_JNIJ01000084.1 GCF_000701345.1 Bradyrhizobium sp. URHD0069
GAAGCCAAAAGCAAACTTTATGAAGCGAAATACCTGCGAAGCGTGAAAGCATTCACCGGCGTGCGTGACGTATTCGAGGCGCTAACTAAGCGGGGCGGCAGGATTGCGCTTGCGACCGACTGCAAGGGCCCTCAACTGAAGCATTACCTCTCCCTGCTGAACGTCGACGATCTCATCGATTCCATGGCGTGCGGCGATGACGTCGAACACGGCAAACCGGATCCACGACTCGTCGGATTAGCGCTCAGAAAGCTGGGAGTCGCCGCCGGACAAGCCGTTATGATCGGCGACACTCCATACGACGCCGAGGCGGCGGTCGGGGCGGGCACTGCCGCCGCCGGGCTCCTCACTGGCGGGTTCGCCAGAGAAGCGTTGACGGAGGCGGGGTGTTTCGTCGTCGCAGGAGAACTTTGTGACCTTCTGACTTGCCTGGAGAATGGATCGCCGCCGGTCGTGCTCTTGCGAGAGGCGCCTCCGAAAACCGGTCCCGAAAAGTTGGGATAGTCCTTGGACCCAGCCAAGCATCACCTCCTCAACGAGACCTGATGAGGCATCCATCAATATTCCATACCATGCGATAGGCGAAAGACCACGGCGGCAGAACGACCATCGCATACCGACTGTTCGACTTGACTATCACTGAATAGCGAGGATGGCATTTAACAGCCTCAAGCTGGGTACCGCGGATTGTGAGGTTCAGAATGCCGAGCGACATTCGGCATGAACCAATGAGCCGTCAGCTTTGATGGCCCCTCTTCACAGTCACTTGGGCGACGTGTCTTCGATCAGCCCACCCACCGATAGCAGGCTCGTTTCAGGGCACGCCTCGGCTGGCACTGGAACCACGATTATCCAGCTGGTGCCAAGCCCTGCAAAAATCCGTGCCGCCGCTCAGGTCTCTTCTTCGCTTTCTATTCCGGCTGGCTCGCTACAGGCTTCCTGGTTGACGACGGCTTCCGCTAGCGCGGTGAGTGACTTATCTGTCTTTTCTTCCTCAGCGAGCGTCTGCCTCAGGAGGCGCACGGACTCTTTCAGCCCAAGCTCGTTAGCCCAGGATATCAGCGTGCCGTATTGACAGATTTCGTAGTGCTCGACGGCTTGGGCAGACGCCAAAAGCCCATTATCGAGCGCCGGAGAGCCCTTGTAGTCTTTCATAATCTCCTGGCCCTCCGCGATAATGCCCATGATGGCATCGCAGGTCTTGCTCTGCGGTTTCGCCTCGATCTCTTCGAACACCTGCTCAAGCCGGGAAACCTGCTCTTCGGTTTCGGCGACATGTTTTTCGAAGGCGGCGCGAAGGTCCTGGTTTATGGCCGCTTTGGCCATTTTCGGCAACGCAGTCAGGATTTTCTTCTCCGCAAAAAAGATGTCCTTGAGACCAGCTTGGAAGAGGTCCTCGAGCGTCTTTACCTTGGGCATGGTCGTCTCCTACTATGGATAATGGCGGCTAATGCCGGCACGAAGCAAAGGTCCCACTCCGCTCCAGGCACCGTTCTTCACTCCTTGGTTCATTGTTCTTCCGTTTGAGAGATAGGATGGTTCAACCAGTTCGGAGCTCTTCCTAAATGCCGAGATGACGAACTCGAAATCCTATTGATGATCACGACGCGGTCTGTGGTCCGCTCCGACGCTCACGGCCGGTCCTTCCGCCGGACCGCCACACAACAAACTCCACCCATGGAGTTGAGGCCGCGTGGCGCGTGGTTCTGCCCTGGCTTCAAAAGCACCTAAGCTGGAGCAAATCGTCTAGCGTGAATCCGAACAGGAAAAAGCGCCAAGCGGGCAACGTCGCGAGCACAAGCAGGATCGCGAAATTAAAATAGACCACCGATGGTGGTATACGCCTAAGTAACTCGAGTGCTGCGCTCAGCATGGGCCATTCAGTTTGCCGGTCCGGACGATCGCCCAGCCACCTACGATCATCGCAAGACCCCACGCAAGGAAACCAACATCCCAATAAATCCGATGGGACTCCCCAACTAGCTCATTGACGTGGTGCACTCCCAGAACCTGGTGGTCAATAATGCCCTCAACAAAGTTGAAGACGCCACCCCACCAAGAGCGTTCCGGTGAAAAGCTTGGTGGACCAAAAGAGATGATGGCGATCGGCGGACTGCCAGAGCACGAAGAGGCCGACGACAAGCAATGCATAGGTGATGCTGTGAAAGATGCCATCCCAACGGATATTCAGCTCCAGGTTTTCGATCGTGTTTGTAGGGTACCAGCTGCTGAGCATGTGGTGCCATTGCAGCAATTGATGCAGGACGATGCCATCGAGGAAGCCACCCAACCCGAGACCGAAAAGGATGCCGGCGGCCATGGGGAACTTGCGCTGAGGAAATTGGTTGGGCGGCAGGTCGCACTCCCGCAATTCTGAACGATCACCAGCCAAGAGTGCCAGCTCCCAAAAAGGTTGGAACCGCGGTTCGGATTCACCCAAACTAAGGGGCTCGGTTCCGAATTGCGCGCCCGTCGGTCGCCTCTACCTGGCTGGCCTCCCTCGCGAGCCGAGCAGCTTTGACCTCTCTGACGTCGCGAAATGGTTTTCCCAGTTGCCGGGCTTTCATTTGAACGGCCAGCTTGGGACGGCCAAGAACTATTGAGGCCCGAACCGCGGAAACCCCTTTTTCAACGAGGGCGAGGAGAATATTAATCTGTTCGGGAGTCCAACTCCGCTTTGTCACGCGAACCATGCACGCACTGCTTTGCTAAGAACAACTGCCACTGCACTAACAATTCCCTGCAGCAGAGCGAGCGAATCGACCGCTCGACCGCTGGTCTGTCCGACGCCCGCATTTTCGCCCCTGGTTTGCCGTGCGAGATACAAACGCAGAAAATTGCCACTTGGTTCCTAATTTGCCTTTACCGGAACGATTAGAGCCCCATCGCTTAAATCACGGTTCAGTTGCGGAGTTGCGTAGTGGGGTTTCAGCGTAAAAAACCCGCTGCGATCGGCGTCAAGGCGGCTTCAATCGAGCCCGCGCTGGCGACCTCGATCGAAAAGGTGCCCAACGGCGAACGCTGGATGCGCATGAGGCCATAGTACTTAAGAAGCGACTGAACAAGGGGAGGTAACTCCCGGCGGAAGTCGTGGAGGGAAGGGCCTCACCCAAGGGGGAACAGCCGTTAGGCTGCCGCGGTTCGGACACTGAGCCGAAATACCGCGTCGATGTGAAATGGCTGCGCGTCGGGCGACGAGCGACACTAGATCGCTCATCATACGACGTCTGCGAAGCCGGACTGATCACGCGGGGAACCAGGTTCCTCGATGCGAATTTTATGCAAGCCGCTCGCTGCGGCTTGAAGGTTCAGGATGGCCGACAAAACGATCACCACCACCGGCATCGCCGCTCACGGCGCGTCCCGTCTCCCCTCGGTGGAGATCGACAGCTTCAACCTCGAACTGAAGGACGACGAAGGATTCCTCGGAGACCGCGCCAGCAAAGGCGCATTCCGGGATATTCTCGACCGATGGCGGAAACCGCTGCGTAAATCGGGAGAAGATCCCTTCGGGAAGGAGCCATCCGAAAACATCAGCAAGAAGGTGCTCGACGCCATCCTGGTCGGCGACGACACCGAGGCCTCGGCGGTCGTTCACAGCACGATCGAGGACTTCGCACAGGAACTCGCCTACGTCACGCGCCGCTTCCTCAAGTCCAAGGCCTGGGAGAAGACCGAGCGCATCGTGGTGGGCGGCGGATTTCGCGATAGCCGGCTCGGCGAACTCGCGATTGCGCGCGCCGAAATCATCCTCAAGGACGAGGACTTCAAGGTCGACTTGCTGCCGATCCGCCATCACCCGGATGACGCCGGCCTGATCGGCGCGCTGCAGCTCACTCCATCCTGGATCTTCGAAGGGCACGACAGCATTCTCGCCGTCGACATCGGCGGCACCAACATCCGCTGCGGCGTCGTGGAAACCGGCCGCAAGAAGTCGCCGGACCCGTCCAAGGCGAGCGTGTGGAAATCCGAGCTTTGGCGCCATGGAGACGAGGAGCCGAGCCGCGAGGATGCGGTGAAACGTCTCGTCAAAATGCTCAAGGACCTGATCTCGAGAGCTGAAAAGGAGGGATTCAAGCTCGCGCCCTTCATCGGCATCGCCTGTCCCGGTGTCATCAAGAGCGACGGCTCGATCGAGAAGGGAGCGCAGAACCTGCCCGGCAACTGGGAAAGCAGCAAGTTCAATCTGCCGGCTATTCTCGTCGAAGCCGTTCCGCAGATCGGGAAGCATGACACGGCCATCGTCATGCACAACGACGGCGTGGTCCAGGGACTTTCCGAGGTCCCTTTCCTGCAGGACGTGGACCGCTGGGGCGTGCTGACGATCGGCACGGGCCTCGGTAACGCCCGCTTTACCAACCGCAACGGCAAAGAGGAACGCTGACGCGGATGACCTGATGCAGGTTGACTTCCAGTCACCTGCATTGCGGCCGCACAATTATGCCGGACGATTTAGCCGATTGGATCGCGCGCTTCGGCCGAGTTTAGCCGGTCATCTGTGACGCTTCCTATTACCGCCCAGTGGCCATTTCGGCTGAATTCGTCGAATTCGAAAGAGGCAAGGGGCCGACGCGTTGAAAAGGCGCCCGCATCTGGCAGCTCCCCGAAGGCCAAGATGTAGCCAAGCTGGATCGGTTGTCTCGCGACATAGCCTTCGCGCCCGGCCTAATGGCCGCCAGCAGGCCGACGACCAAGAGCTAAGAAAAAGCTCCCGCGAATGACGCGGGAGCTTGGTAATTCTCTCAGCGTCCGCCGGGCTGCGACCCGCTGTTGTTGTTGGTACCTGGTCCGACATTGCCCTGACTGGAGGGGGCGCTGGAGCCGCCCGACCTTCCAGTCGTGCCCGGCGCCAGGATTTCGGCTTCATTCTTCATGTTGGTGCCCGCGCCTCCGGTCGTCCGACCGTCCATCGATTCTCCCGTGGTGGTCTTGCTCGCGGCGGTGCCGCCTGACTGCGAGCTTCCACCCGCCGCATTGCCGCCTGCCTGGGCCAAGGCCGCGGTGCTACCTAGTGCGAAAGTGAGAGCCACTGCCATTGTCGTAAGCTTTATTAGTCGTTTCCTCTGTTGATGCCCCTGAAGGCAATCGCTCAACCCGAAAGACGTTCCTTCGCTAGTGAAGCGCGCGTGTAGTCGCGCATCTCGTTCTATTGCCGACCCCGTGACCCTGCAGCTCTGACCGCGACCGGGCCTAACATTGGTTGTTTGGTTTCGATCGCGACAATGGCCTTGTTTGCTAGCCATAAAGGATATCGCCACTCGCCCGTGAGCCATTCGTCGAGTATGACGCGCGCGCAGGCGACTTGCGTGGTTGAGAAGGGATGCGCTTGGTTCGTAAGCTCAAGATAGCGGAGGGCGATATCAAGCGCTGATTGTCAGTCGAGGGGAAACGCCAGAAGTAGGCCGCCTCCTGAGTCCGGTATTGCACGGAAGGCTTCTTAAGCTGAGCATATAGTCGGCCATCCGTCAGGGGACTTTTGGCGTGATCGATGAAGCCGAAGGCGAAGTGGGTGGACCCCGACTTCACCGCGGATGTGGAGTACCGCGACATCACTTCTGAGGGACTGCTCCGGCAAAGCTCGTTCAAGAGACTCTTTCGCGGAACGGGCCGGTCATAAACGCGTTTTGTCTCCAGTTAGTGGAGTATCGCGTATGAAACCCGAAAAAGTGCTCAGCGACGCGATTGAGGAGGCCCAGCGTGTGTTGGGCGAGTATATCGCGCCGGGTTCCCGAGACTGCAACCAAACAATCAACCAGCTGCTGGCCGTCTTAAACAACGACGCGATCATAGAAGCGGTAGACGAGGTGAAGGATGGACGATCCGAAGAAGAGAGACGTGCGGGACCGCAGCAAGATCAACATGCACCAGGGCATCGAGGTGAAGTCCTGGGCGAAGAAGCTCGGCGTGTCGAAGCAGGAGCTACAGAAGGCGGTCGATAAGGTGGGAAACTCGGCTGCGTCGGTCAGGAAGGAACTGGCGACCACGGAGGTCCCTGATGAGCAAAGAAACGACTGCCGACGATCCCCGCCAGAAGACTGACGGGATCCCGCTCAAACAGACCGACAAGCCCTGGAAAGGGCCGCCAGATAAAGAGCCGGCTGACCAAGACCTCGACCAAGCGCAAGAAAGTAGGCGGGCAGTTCATGGCAGTCAAAAAGAGCGCCAAAAAGTTCAAGGGCGTGCGTTGGGAGAAGTGATGGGCAAGGCAGCGCTCATCGCCATTGCGATCGGCGTTGCCAGCTTAATCGGGTTGGCTGTGTTTGTGATTCAATTATAGCAGCGGGACGGTTGTTGGTTCGTTTGTCTCGCCTTCCGCATCCAGTTCAAACTCCCATGCTGCTAAAGCTTCCGTCTGGCTACGTGCAGCAGAACCCGTGGCTTACGATCGCTAACAAGCAGCTAGAGTTGATGCACAAATATCTCAGTGAATTCGGATTGTCTCCCGTCTCACGATCGCGTGTGTCGCTCGCCGGCGACGGAGCCAAGCCCTGGACCGGCGGCAAATTTGCCGGGCTGTTAGGAGCACCGAAACCATGGGTGCCCGCGGACGAGTTTCTAACCAGACGCTAGGTGTGAAAAGATTTCGAACGATACCAGTTGGGGCCCCTCAATATCTGCTGTTGAGGTGAGAGCGGACGTTCGGAAGACTGACTCTCAGTTCCGCATTTTGACCCGAATGTATGGTCCGGCCGCGCGTCGCAAGAGGTTTTCGTCGATCTGGCGTCAGCGGTCTTGCATCAATGTATCCGGTCTCTGATTGGAGCTAGTTGTGCTCTGGACCATCATGGATATCAGCGCGCGTGCGTTCTCATTAGCGGACAGGCCTCAACGGGCCATTTGGGTCACCAGTGTTCGCATGCGCCGGGAAGACCGATCCTCCATCTCTTCTTGTCCTCTCGCAGACCTCGGCGGGTGAAGGGTGTGGTGCTTGTCCTTTCAATGTTCTTGCGGCGATCTAGCGGATTAGGTGGCGGCCTCGGCGTGTTTCCTCGCTTCGAAGGAGCGTCCATGCGCAAGAACGCTCCAGGCGATACGAGCCAGTTTGTTGGCCAGAGCAATCGCCAGCACGTTGCGGTGCAGCCGCTTCCTGGCGACTTCGATCCAGGACTTGAGTCCGTGGCGCTCCCAGCTCTTCGGCTTGATCAGCACCACCCACGCCGCTTGCACGAACAGAACACGCAGGTAGCGGTTGCCGCGTTTCGATATCTTGCCGAGGATCGTGCGATCGCCGGTCGATATCTGCTTAGGCACAAGCCCCAGCCAGGCGGCGAAGTCGCGGCCCTTGGAGAACACGTCGCCTGCGCCGATCGCCGCTACCATCGCGCTGGAGATGATCGGCCCGATGCCAGGTACGCTGATCAGCCGCTCGCAGCCCGCGTCCCGGCGCGCGATGGCTTCGATCTCGTTCGACAAACCTTCGATGCGCTCGTCGAGCCGGCGCCAGTCTCCAGCCAGATCCTCGATGATACGCACCATGCGTGGCGACAGGACGCCGGACGGCCTGGCGAGGATGCCCGGCAACTCGCTTCGAAGGAAGCGCAGTCCTTGCCTGACGGCAATGCCACGTTTCAGTAGAAAGGCGCGGATCTGGTTGATGATTCCGGTGCGCTGGCTGACCAGACGCTCTCGCACGCGGTGCATCGCCTGAAGGTCCAGCTGGTCGACGGTCTTGGTCGCGACGAACTTCATCGTCGGACGTTGCACCGCTTCGGCAATGGCTTCCGCGTCACGGAAGTCGTTCTTTTGTCCTTTTGAAATGGGGGCGAACGTACCGTGCGGGCATCAACCGGGCATCGTGGCCAAGGCGCTGAAGCCTGCGGCTGAGATGATGCGCGCCGACGCAGGCTTCCATGCCGATCAGAGACGGCGGCATATTCGCGAACCGTGCTTCCATCTGGCCGCGCGACCACTTCTGCCGCAGCACGATGGCACCGTGCTCATCGAGTCCAACGACGTGGAACGAATTCTTGCCGATATCGATGCCGACAAAGGCGATTGAATGCTTGAGAGTTTCTGCCATGGCGTGCTCCTTGTCTTTGATGCCCCCCACAGCATCGCTTGCTGCTGGGGCGGGAGCACGGCCGGACCATCCCATTAGTGGAAGTCCGATGCCTCAGCCGATCAACGTGTTAGTCCAGCGGTGTTGCACGAGGCGTGACGCGACCCATAATCTGCGCCTAACGATATTTTTGGTCGAAAGGTCGTTCAGCCACATCGAAAAAGGACTGTCGTCCAGTGTTGAGGCGGTATGGCTCGGGCCATCCGATTGGGCGGCGCCGCTCCTAAGGCTAGACTAGACCAGTGGAATGCTACGGCGCATAGTTCGGATCGTTAAAAAAGCAGAGAAGCGCCCGGTTTTGCCGGCCGCTCCTCCTTCGCGGTGACGCCGTCGAACGATCTAGAAGCGGTAACTGAGCTTGCCGCTAACAAAGAAGTCGTTACCGCCCTTGCGAGCAAACGTCGACTGTACATCGCCGGAGAGCCTCACGTTTTGCGCGAGGTCAGCGGCTATGCCCGCAGCAACGCGGCCGTAGGTCTCTTGTGCATTCGACACCGGCGTAAATACCGGCACCGCCGCGACGGGGTCGAGGGCAATCGAATTCAGGATACGTGCGCCGCCAAGGAAGTCGTGCTCTGCGGTCAAGTTCAAGTAGGGCATTACGACGCGACCGTTCCAGCACGTGGAATACCTGATTTGCACGCCCGCGCGTCCAGTGAGCCCGTCGAGATCCTGGCTCTGAACTCTCTGGATCAAAACGAAGTCGCCTGCCTCCGAGTATGCGTCGATATGTACCCGGGCATAGGTGAGGCCTGCAATTGGTCCTACCTGTAGGGCGGGAGCAACGTCGAACAGGTAACCTGCCTTGGCTCCAAAGGCGAACACCGTTCCATCCGGTGAACCGGTAATCTGATCGACGACGCCCGGCCTGACCACATGGAAATTATTGAATCCTCCGCTGAGGACCGCGTCCGCAAACCAGTTTCGATAGGACGTCGATGCGTAACCGGCAAACTGATACGTATCCAGCTTGATCGTTCCGGAGCCATTGTTCAAAGTGGCGTTCGGC
>NZ_JNIJ01000085.1 GCF_000701345.1 Bradyrhizobium sp. URHD0069
CGATCAATGCAAGATCGGCGGCGGCATCCTCTTTGTCTTCGCCTTTGGACATGACCTCCTGGCCTTCTTCGACGAGGCCCATCATTCCCTTGCAGGGCTTGGCGCGGGCGGTCTCGCCTAGCAGCTTGAAGCATTCGTTCAACCGCTCGATTTGCTCTTCGGTTTCGGCGAGATGCTGCTCGAACAACTCGCGAAGCTGATCGAAACGCGCCGCTGCGGCCATCTTGGGGAGCGCTTTTGTCAGTTGTTTCTCGGCGTGAAGGAGGTCGCGAAGTTCATCGATCAGGAGTTCGTCGAGGCCTTCCGGACTTTCCGCGGGCGAACTCTCGGTGACAATGGCTGAAGCGGCACCGGGCTCACTGCTCTGGATCGCAGGCGATTCAACATAGACCCAGTCCTCACCCTCGTTCCACGGGCCACGGGTATCGATCTCGCCGTGGTCGCCGGCACCGGTCGAATCGTTGAAGAATTGATTGACGAGGCCGGGCGTCGGCGCAATGCGGCCGATGCTGAAGGCCGGCTTGCTCATGCTTTCAAGCGCCAGAGCGAATGCCCTCATATGTGTGATTTCGCGGGTCATCAAGAACTGCAGCGCGTCTCTGGTGCCGGCATCATCGCAAAAATTGATCAGCCGCTCATAAACGATCTTGGCACGGGCTTCGGCGGCGATGTTGCTGCGAAGATCGACATCCAGTTCGCCGGTGATCTTCAGATAATCTGCGGTCCAGGGATTGCCTTGCGAGTTGAAAAGGTTGACTCCTCCGCCGCCCGCAATGGCAATCAAAGGGTCAGCCTCCGCGGCTTGACGGTCGAACTTTGACGGCTTGAGATGCATCCGCGCCAGCGAACCCACGATCTCGAGATGGCTTAGCTCCTCGGTGCCGATATCCATCAGCAGGTCCTTGCGGTCGGGATCTTCGCAATTGAGACCCTGGATTGAATACTGCATGGCAGCGGCGAGTTCGCCGTTAGCCCCGCCGAATTGCTCAAGAAGCATATTGCCAAAACGCGGGTCTGGTTCGTCGACGCGGACGGTGAACATGAGCTTCTTGATGTGATGGTACATGGTGGCCTCGTTGGCAGGAGAGAGCAGGAGATAGAGTGACTCCTGCAACAGGGATCGAAGCTCAATCGTTCCCGCGAAAAACATGAAAAGATGTCGCCACGGAAACCGCCAACCGTGAGCAAGGGCTCACGGCAATGGCTAGGTGGCCTCTGAAGCCATCCTGACGGCAGGGACAATGCACCGGAGGGGACTTACGGCACCGCATCGGGAACTAACGACACCGATCCGTGTTTGGTGATTCTATTCACGGGGCATCCCGGACATGGCGGATAAGGATTCAAACGACCTCTTCCTGGAAGGGCTGAAGGATATTTATTGGGCCGAAAAGCCGATTCTGAAATCTCATCCGAAAATGGCGACGGCTGCATCCTCCGCTAAGCTACGGGCTGCCTTCAAGAAACACCACGAGGAAACCGAAGTCCAGGTCGAGCGTCCCGAGCGGATCCTCGATCTCTTCGGCAAGAATGCCCGCGGAAAAAAATGCCAAGCGGTCGCGGGCATTCTCGACGAGTTCAAGAGTATTGTGGCTGAGTATGAGAGTGCTACCACGTTAAATGCGGGTTTTCTCGCTGCGGCCCAGGCGCTCGAACACTATCAAATTGCGCGTTACGGCACATTGAAAATGCTGGGCGGCAAAACTTTTCAATCTGGAGGCTATGCGTCTTTTCGATGAGACACTAAACGAGGAGAGCAAGACCGCAGGTGCGCTGAACAAGATCGCCAGGAGGAGGAGCGGAAGGCGGAAGCCGCTTGAAGGAGCTTAATGAAGAAGTCTGCTGCTCTTCCTAATGGGAGCGCGCAGTAACCTCGCGCGTAAGCCGCAAGGTCCCGTCTCGAAGGCTGATCGCGAATTGAGTACGGAGCAACTCTGACCCAATTGAAACCGGATGAGTTCTTCAGAAGCAAGTGTAGGAAAGCGAAAATCATCTTCCAGGGATGTCTTGGCAGACGCCATCAAGCGGCGTCACGCGATCTTGTTCGTTGGCGCGGGTGTCTCGATGGCCGTAGGGCTTCCGTCATGGCAAACTCTTGTTGATCACTTGCTGAAAGAGCTCGAGCTCAATCCCGATGTGATCGATGGAATGAACGATGGTTATCAAATGCTGGCCGAATTCTACCGCCTGAAGCAGGGTGGAATGGGTCCTTTACGAAGCTGGCTGGATCGAAACTGGAAAGTTGCTTCAGATCGCGTCTCGGGGTCGCATCTTCATAAACTCATTGTCGAGCTGGACTTCCCGGCCATTTATACCACCAATTATGATCGCAACCTCGAGACGGCGTTCGAAGTCTACAATAAACCTTATGCAAAGATCGCGAATGCCAAGCAGATTGCGGACGCTGCGGAAGGCGTGACGCATATCATAAAGTACCATGGCGATTTCGATGACGATGCGTCACTGGTTCTGACCGAGACCGATTTTCTCAATCGATTATCGTTTGACTCTCCTCTCGATATCAAGTTTCGCGCGGACGCCTTGGGCCGCACCATCCTGTTCATCGGGTATAGCATGTCGGACCCCAATATCCGCCTGCTGCTGCACGGCATTTGGCAGACTTGGGAAAAATCAGGTCACAAGGAACATCGCCCACGCTCGTTCGTGTTCATGCCCTCGTCGAACCCAGTGCAAGAGGCCATACTGGCCCACTGGGGAATTACGCTTTTGATACCCGAAAGCGGAGCCTGCCTGGATGATGCGCTAGTGGCATTCCTTGCAGACATCCAAGCAAGAATTCGCGCGTCGTGACGGCAAGTCCTAGCGAAGGACTCCCTATCTGCGCCGAATCGGGGTCGCCACATTGAGAGCTCGGGCAAGTATCAAGGCGGCTGAACCCCGGCGTGTGAGCGACTGGCCGAATTGGCGTGTGGCCATCCTGCTTGGACTGATCAGCAGTAGCTATTCGACGCTGATCAGTCAGCTAACTGCGGCGCGTCTCGGACGCGATGCGGCCGTCGACTGGATGTCGGTCGCGGCCATTCCGGCCCGGGATTGGGCGCTGCAGGCCGAGCCATCGTGGTCCGCCGTCGCGATCGGGGTCGCCTTCCACCAATGGGCGGATTTTTCATGGGCGCTGGTATTCTTCGGTCTGCTTGGCCGGTGGACCTCGCGATTGGCACCGGGCTCCATCGCGCTGCTGGCGCTGCCTTGGGCGATGCTGACTTCAGCGCTTGAATGGCTTTTTCTGGTACCGGTCTTTCCGTTCGCGCAACCGGTCTTCACCCTCCAACAGCCTTACTGGATCGGGCTCTTGGTGCACCTATCATCAGCCATCGTCTATCCGTTGTTTTATTGGCTTCGCTGGCCGAGCGAGGGGGCGGGCAGTGACAAGCGGAATACCTTCCTGAAATCCTGGTTCGGCGGCCTCCTGATAGCTCTGGCAGCGATCGGTATTGCAGCTTTCGTAAGCCCGCGGGGATTTGAGATTCCCTGGCTAGGGCGGGACAAACTCGCTGATCAGACTTACATGCGGCACATGCGGACTCATCACCAGCAGGGCATCGAGCTTGCTTCCATCGCGGCGCAACGAGCTATGGATCCGCACCTTCGTGCGTTGGCAAGATTAATGGCTGCGAGCCAGGCAGGAGAGAACAGGATCTTCGAATCCTGGTGGCAAAGCTGGTTCAAGGAGCCAATGGCGCTATGTTCGGCTGCGGAGCGCGCGGAGATGCCGGGGTTGTTGACGGCGGAGCAAGTCAGAGGGCTCAGGCAGGCACAGCCGGCATCGTTCGACGAACTGTTCGTTCAACTGATGACCTTTCACCATGCCGGCGCTGTCGCCATGGCCGACAAGGAACTCCAAGGAAACGGCGACCTTCGGCTCCGGGTCATGGCCCATGCCATCCGTCACGAGCAGCAAGGAGAAATCGCTCTGATGGAAGGCACAAGCGGCTTGCCAGCCGTCCGCCAAGCCATCCAAAACATGCTTGCCGATAATGTGAACTCCAAGAGATAAAGAGATCGTCAGGGTTCGAACGGACCCACCGGGCGCTTGCGGCGTTAATCTGTCATGACGAAGGACAATTCCACGATACGTATCAACGACACGCAGACGCTCGCCCAAGGCAAGGGCAAGCTGATGAGCATCACGTTCGAACAGCGCAGGCGTGACGGAAGCTGGCAAGAGCGCAAGCGCGAAGTTTACGACAACGGCAATTCCGCCGTGATTCTTCCCTATGATGCCGATCGAAATACTGTGCTGCTGACGCGCCAGTTGCGATTGCCGATCTATCTGCAGGATGGTTTGGACCGCTCAATAGAGGCTTGTGCCGGCAAGCTGGATGATGAGACGGCCGAGAAGCGAATTATCAAGGAGATTGAGGAAGAACTCGGTTATCGGATTGAGAAAGTGGATCGGCTGTTTGAACTTTATGCAAGTCCAGCCGCCATCATGGAAAAAATTACATTCTTTACCTGCGCCTATTCGCCGGCGGACAAGGTGTCCGAGGGCGGCGGCTTGGCTGAGGAGGGCGAGGATATCGAGGTAATCGAGATCACTTTAGAGCAGGCCGCCGTCATGGTCGCCGCCGGCGAGATCATCGATGCCAAAACGGTCGTTCTCATCCAATATTTTGGAGAACGTCTTCGGGCTCGAGCAGGGACCCAAGACTTTATCTGAGATCAGTTCCCTAGGTGCACGACTTGCGCTCCACCGTCTTGATGCGCCAGGCTGCATCCTTGAGTTCGTCGAGGTTGCAATCGTCGCCGGTATCGAGATTGAGGCGGCCTTGGTCGCAAGACACTACATCCTTGTCGCCGAGCCAAACGTAGCGCCGGTCGGCGTATGGGTAAGCTTGTCGCCATCCAGCACGAACTGCTCCGTCATCACTTTCATATGCATGTTGCTGCGTCCTTCGTTCGAGCGTGTAGCCGCATAACGCCGGAGATGGAATCTTGTTTCAAGGCGTGGAACGTGGCTTTGGCGAGATCGTTGATCGGCGCAAGACAGGAGAACGCAAATGGCCAGCAGTGATGGCGAGAAGCCGATGACCGACGCGCAGAGGAACGAGATCAAGCGACTTTGCCAGGAGGCAGACATTCCGGACAAGTAGGGTGAGCTATACACTCAGAAGACAGCGCAAGCGCTCATTGAAGATCTGCGCGAGAAGGCGGTGCACCGCAGCGAAAGATCTGCCTGACCTGAGCCGGCCATTCTTCATGATCAGAGATCAGATGCGATCATTACCTGGAGCGGTGAAGAAGCCGATGCCTTCCGATGCAGCCACGTCCAGCGGCGGGATGGGACCATCGCCTGGAACGGTTTCGTCTTTGCCGGCTGGGGAAACGTGCTTGGCGGCTAAAGGCGTATCTCAGGACAAATGGTCTCGAAAGCTCCGGGCCGACAATCGCTTCGGTCGCCCAGACACTGGCCAGCTGCACAGTGTCGTCCGACGCAGCGCTGCTTTGTCGACTTGAAAATGTTATGCCTCAATTGAACCGCACAGACAGCTTGGTCATCGGCGGCGGGCCCGCCGGCTTGACCGCGGCCATCTACCTTGCGCGATACCGGCGCAAGGTCGTTGTCATCGATAGTGGCGAAAGCCGCGCGGTGCTGATTCCGGAAACCCACAACTATCCGGGTTTCGCGGATGGAATTGCGGGGCCGAAACTATTGGATGCGCTCGCAAAGCAGGCCAAGACCTATGGCGTCGCGATTATTAACGACCGGGTTTCGGATTTACAAAAAGCCGAAGCCGGTTTCCTGGCGAGATGCTCACAAGCGGACATTTCGGCACAACGCGTAGTTCTTGCGACTGGCCTGGTGGACCGCAACCCTCCCATTCCGGGGCTGAAAGAAGCCATCGATCACGGGGCTATCAGGTATTGTCCGATATGCGACGGGTTCGAGGCATCCGACCTGCGCATCGGCGTGTTGGGCAGCGCTGCAGACGCTGCCAGCAAGGCCCTCTTCCTGCGTGCCTATTCAAAGGACGTCGCCTTGCTGACGTTGGACGGCAAGGCGGCGAGCGAGGCGGTGTGTCGCGATTTGGCAGAGGCCTCCATCCGCCTTCCTGCGGCGCATGTGGTGGCTTTCGAGCGCCTGGACGAACGGATGGTCGCAGTGATGAGCGACGGAAGCCACGAAAGCTTTGACGTCATCTATCCCGCTTTGGGATGTGACGTCCGCTCACGACTGGGCACAAAACTTGGAGCCCGCCATAACACTCTCGGCTGCCTCGAGGTCGACGTGCATCAGCAAACTACCGTGAGTGGTCTCTACGCGGTGGGAGACATCGTTTCGGACCTTCACCAGATCGCGGTCGGAACAGGCCATGCGGCCGTCGCGGCAACGCATATCCACAATAGTTTGCCGCGTAACTTCCGCTGATACCGGCCAAGCATCGTAATGTTTGCCCTCCACGCCAGTCAAAATGTATGGCATCACGGCTTCATGACTACCTTGATGCAGCCGTCCTTCTTCGCTCGGAACGTCTTGTATAATTCTGGGCCCTGCTCAAGCGTGGCGCGATGGGTAATTACGAAGGATGGGTCGATCTCACCCTTTTCAATCCGGTCCAACAGTTTTGGCAGATAGTGTTGCACTGGGGTTTGTGCCATCCGGAAAGTCAGGCCGCGGTTGATCGCTGATCCCATGGGTATTTTGTCAAGCAAGCCGCCGTAGACGCCGACGATGGAAACTGTTCCAAAATTGCGGCAGCAGTGAATAGCCTGCCGCAAAACGTGCGGGCGATCCGTGCCCATGAATGTCGCGACCTTGATCCGATCGACAACTGCATCGAATCCCGATGCGGTTTCGGGTTCGGTGCCGACCGCATCGATACAGGCATCCGCCCCGCGACCCTCGGTCAATTCCTGAAGGCGGTCGTAGATATCCTCCTTCTTGAAATCGAGCGTGATTGCGCCCGAGGCTTTGGCGAGCGCGAGGCGTTCCGGAACGGTATCTATGGCGATCACGCGGTCCGCGCCGAGCAGAAATGCGCTCTTGATCGCGAATTGGCCGACCGGGCCGCAACCCCAGACTGCTACCGTCTCGCCTCCCTGAAGATTGCAAAAATCTGCCGCCATGAAGCCGGTTGGAAAGATGTCGGACAGGAACAGGACCTGTTCGTCGCTTAAGCTTTCGGGCACCTTAATCGGGCCGACATCCGCATAGGGGACGCGCATGTATTCGGCCTGGCCGCCTGCGAACCCGCCAAGCATGTGGGAATATCCGAACAGGCCCGCGGGCGAATGGCCCCAAAGCTTCTCGGCCATTTTTTGGTTCGGATTCGATCGCTCGCAGCCGGAGAAGAATCCGTTTTTGCAAAAAAAACACTCGCCGCACGAAATCGTAAATGGCACGACCACGCGATCGCCGACTTTTAGCTTCCTGTTTTCCGGGCCGACTTCGACGACCTCGCCCATGGTCTCGTGGCCGAGAACGTCACCCTTTTCCATTGAAGGCATTATGCCGTCGAACAGGTGCAGGTCGGAGCCGCAGATCGCGCAGGCGGTGACCTTGATGATGGCATCGCGGCCGTCCTGAATTTTAGGGTCTGGCACGCTCTCGCAGCGGATGTCGTTCTTGCCGTGCCAGGTCAGCGCTTTCATGGGAGCGTCTCCGTTCGAAATGTATGGAGACACAAATTTCAATATGAAGATGAGTTCCTTCGCGTCGTCAGCGGAACGCAAAATCAGAACGCGAATTAAAATCGATCAAAGTTTCACGGGAGAATCCATATGTCCGCCACCCGACCTTTTGCGATCGTCACGGGAGCTTCGACCGGCATCGGGCTGGAACTCGCCAAACGCTGCGCCAAGGAAGGGTACGATCTCCTCATCGCGGCCGATGAGCCTGCCATCGAGCAGGCTGCGGCATCGCTTAGGAGCGCCGGTGCACAAGTCGACGCCCTGCAAGCTGATCTTGCTACGGTCCAGGGCGTCGACAGACTTTATGCAGCTGGGCGGGGCCGCCCAGTCGACGCGCTTTTGGCGAATGCCGGGCGCGGTCTTGGGCACGCGTTCCTGGATCAGAACTTCACTGCGGTGCGGCGCGTTATCGATACCAACGTAACCGGGACAGTTTATTTGATCCATAAGGTCGGGAACGACATGAGGCGCCGAAAAGCTGGACGCATTTTGATCACCGGATCGATCGCCGGCTTCACGCCGGGCAGTTTTCAGGCAGTCTACAACGGCACCAAGGCCTTCCTTAATTCATTCTCGTTCGCACTGCGGGAGGAGCTGAAGGATACCAGTGTCAGCGTGACGTGTCTGATGCCGGCCGCCACCGAAACCGAATTCTTCAGACGTGCGGACATGATGGATACGGACATCGGCACCGCGGAAAAGGATGATGCTTCCGAGGTCGCAAACATTGGCTTCGACGCCATGATGAAAGGTGAAGGCGATGTCGTTAGCGGCTTCAAGAACAGGCTGCAGTCTGCGGTCGCCAACGTGACGCCCGCCGCCATGTTGGCCAGTCAGCATCGCAAGAAGGCCGAGCCGGGCACGGCGAAGAAATGATTGAAGGGATCTAATCGCTTCGTTTTGGACAGTGTACCAGGCGGGACGGTCCAAGATAAAAGAGTTGCGGCCACTTGGTTCTATGGCGTTGGGCAATCGCTTCGAGCGATAGCGTTCCGCCGTTCTCATCTATTTTGATGGAGTTATGCAACGATGCCGGTTCATGGGCGTTTGCCTTACATCGAGGCAACATGCTGTTTTCCGGCTACATATTCGACGTCGAGGGCACGCTGGTGGATAGCGTGCGGCAGAACCTGCTGAGCCTTCAGGAATCCTTGGACGAGTTCGGGGTCACCGTTCCGTACAACGTTCTGCAGCTCTATTCCGGCCTCGATGGTAACCAAACCCTTCAACTCGTTGCACCGGCTCTCGACGGGGCCGAGCGAAAGAGGCTGATGGAAGCCAAAAGCAAACTTTATGAAGCGAAATACCTGCGAAGCGTGAAAGCATTCACCGGCGTGCGTGACGTATTCGAGGCGCTAAC
>NZ_JNIJ01000086.1 GCF_000701345.1 Bradyrhizobium sp. URHD0069
TTTTTCCGGCGTCAAACACACGTCCCCAGTCCTCTTAGCTTTGGCACGTCATCCTTGAGGTCGCGCGCTCCCCGCCTAACGCTTAAGAAGCAGCCATCAGCGGGTCCCGGTGCGGAGCCTGGCACCAAACCGACGTGCCAGTTGTCCTAGTGAATGTTTTCTCGTTGGGCAGAAGCAGACATGTCGCGCAAATGCCGACTCTTCCGAGTTTGACCCAGGTTGTGTGAAAACTCGGTCGTTCAATTTGTGTGTAGAACATCTGTCTCAATTTCGTCGATGCGGAAACCAATTGCACTAGCAACTTCTGTCGGGAGACGACAGTCCAACCGGTGAGTGGAAAGACACCGATTAAGACCGGGTGAGCGATGGCGTGCCGGTCGGCCGGATATCGGCTATGTCGGGAGCGAATTAGTTTAAATTGATGATGGTGGGTGCGATTTTCGACAGCCTGGACCCAACTCGGACATCAATTGCCGATTGGGCGAACTCAATCAAGCTTCCTATGATCTATGCGACCACGCCGTTTGGGTTGCCTGCGAATGAACGCGAGGTTATTCGGCGTCCATCATCTGGAATTTCCGCCGCAGGCAAAAAGCAGATCACCTTGACCGATCCTCAGGTCGGGCGTGGAACCTGCACGGACGCAGATTTCGCGAGTTTTCTCTGAAGAAAGACTCCACAACCTCAGTAATCAATGTTGTTGCTCGGAACACTTTCGCGCGGCACCACGTTTATGAGTGTACTCCAACTGACAAGGAACCGCACGATGGCCGAACGAGAACCGCATATTAAGGAGCGTGTCTGGCTTGTAACTGGGGCCTCCAGTGGATTCGGGCGGGCAGTCTGCGAGGCCGTGCTTGAGCATGGAGATCGGCTCGTCGCAACCGCACGTGACGTGGACGCAATTCGCTCCCTGGTCGTTCAAGGCGGCCAGCGTGCGCTGGCGCTGCCGTTGGACGTCACCAATGCCGCGGCGGCGAAAAAAGCGATGGATAAAGCGGTCGCCCATTTTGGCCAGATCGACGTGGTTTTCAATAATGCCGGATACGGACACGTGGGCGCTATTGAGGAACTTACCGACAAAGAACTGCGGCAGCAGGTTGACGTGGACTTTTTCGGGGTGGTTAACGTAACGCGCGCCGCCCTGCCGCATATGCGCAGGCAGCGCTCGGGTCATCTGGTGCAGATGTCATCACTCAACGGCGTCGAAGGCCTTCCTGGTGGTGGATTTTATGCGGCCAGCAAGTTCGCTGTCGAAGGCCTCTCGGAGTCGCTTGCGAGCGAGGTTGCCCATCTCGGCATCCGGGTGACGATCGTCGAGCCGGCTCCATTCCGAACGCGCTTCCTCAGTGACCGATCAGCAAAATGGTCGCGTCCGATGGAAGACTATGCCGAGAGCGTCGGCAAAGTTCGCCAGATGCTGAAAGAAATGGATGGCAACCAACCTGGCGATCCTGCACGTGCGGCACGAGCGATCATTCAAGCGATCGAGGCCCAACATCCGCCGTTGCGGTTGCCCTTGGGGCAGATGGCAATCGATCACATTCGGGCCGCACTCGATGCGGAAGCTCGGGAGCTCACCGCCTGGGCCCAGCTAAGTGCGACGGCGGACTTCCCACAGCTCGGTTCGAGACCGCCTAGTTAAGTGGCGATCTATCACTGTCTATGTGTGCCTCCGCGACTACGTTGTTTCGTCTCGGCCGTCGCCTACCCTCGGAGACGAGCCGGGCGTCAAAGCGCCGGACCTCCACGCCGATTAACAGTCTCAAGGTTGCGCTCAGGATTGAGAAGCGTGCCCGTTCCGCGACGGATGCTACCAAGCAGCAATCTTGAAAACATCACGGGTTCTGAGTGTCTGGAAGTGAGCGGCCAAACAGCGCGTTTGACCCGTCTCGGATATATACGCGGTCCCGCATCTAGGCGGCCGCGGGCGGATTTAACAGCCCCACGAGGCCACGCCGCTAAATGAAAGAGGCCGCCAACTGAGGAGTTGAATGCGCGGTTACACCACGGAAAGAGAAAGCTAGAATAAATGCCGGGGCAGTGGCTGCGCTGGTCATTACGGGGTGGCTCGTCGTGTTGGCCCTTGCATTTCTCTCAATATAGTAGACGCGCCAAAGGCTCAAAAGTGCCGAAAATTGAATCATCTACACTCGGGGCAGGTGTCTCCGATCGATGCCATGACATCCTCGATCGCGCGCCACCACCGGATTTGGGCCGCGTCGATGCGTTCCTGCGGAACTGACAGCCCATTTGCGCTTTAGGGGTACGGAGGTGCCCGATGAGCAAAGAAACGCCCGCCGACGATCCCCGTCAGAAAACGGATGGTGGCTCGCTCAAGCAAACCGACAAGCCTTGGAAGGGGCCGCCGGAGAAGGAACAGAAGCCGAGCGATCACACGCCGGATCTAGAAAAGTGGCAGGAAACCCACACACATTAACGGAGGCGATGATGGCGGTGAACAAGCCCATCGGCGACAACGTGCGCAAGGGCGCGGTCAAGAAGCGCACGCAACTGAAGACGAGGCTCGGCGGGGTGACGGCCTGGACCAAGCGCAGCAAGACATCGGGCGAGTTCATGGCGGTTAAAAAGTCCGCCGCGAAGAAAAAGGCCGCCAAGAAATTCAAGGGCGTGCGGCGGGAGATGTGACCACCATGGAAAAAGAGCGGCAGGTCAACGGGGTCGAACCCGAAAAATCAGAAGACGACATTCAGCGCGAACAGCTTGGCCCGCGGGGTGTTCCTGGCGCTCCCGATCCGGCGAAGATGACGCCGCAGCGCGCCAAGAAAACACCCAAGCATGTCGATCCCGGCCACACGGCATAAGCCCTATTTTTGCCGGCACCGTCGTGGGCCGGTGGAACACGTAGCCAAACCATCAACGTAATATTGGATAAGCGAAAGGACCGTCCATGAAGATTTCAACTGTTGTATTGGCAGCAGGCCTCGTCGCCGTGAGTTCGCTTGCCATTGCGGAAAGCGGCGCTCCGAGCGGGCAGGGCTCCACGACAGGCGACCCGGCCGCCAGTTCTCAAAATGCCAATCCAAGCACTACTGGCATGAGCCCGAGCAAGAGCGGCAGCGGCACTTCGACTTCCGGCGGGTCTGACGCTAATGCCGACCAAGGCCGAGATAGGATGCCGGACAGCAGCGTGGGTGTCCGTCCCTACGACAAGCAGAACAAGCCACCGAAGTAAGGAAAAAGGCACGCGGAATCGGTCCTGATTTTAGGAGAGCGAGGCGAAAAGAAAGGCCCGGAACGCTCCGAGGCCGGGTACTCCGCCTTTCCCTTGGAGGTTCGACGTTCGGGCGGCGCCTGGCAAGCTATTTAGGCTTGGCGAGATCTTCAGCCATCTCCAGATGATGCTTCAGCGCAGGCAGGGTCTTGCCGGCCCAATCCTTGAGGTCCGCGTTGTCACCACCTTTGGCATAGCGCTCAAACAGCGACACGGCGTCTTTGTGCGCGCTGACCTGCATCGAGTCGAAACCGGAACTGAAGTCCTTGCCGCTCTCGGCCTTGAGCTTGTCAAGCTTGCTCTGGTGCGAACTGTCCAGGGCGGTCAGCAGTTGGGCCTGCACCTTGCCGCTTGAAACCAGGCCTTTGAGTTCGGTCGAGGTCTTGGTGTGGTCGGCGACCATTTGCGAGGCGAAGGTCTTCTCGGCGGCGTTGCCCTTTTCCTGGCCAAGCTTGTTTGTTTCGATTTCAAACATGTCGGAGACGTTGCTGGTTGAAGAAAAAGGCTCTCTGGGGCTCGCCGAATTAATGTTTCTTAGGTCGACTCCCGGACGGATGGGGAATCTACTGATCGCCATCACCGCACCTCGCAACCAAATAGGTTTGCGAAGGTTCGTGATTTGGGAGTGACGGTTTATAGGAGGTCCATTCAATGTGCGATTACAGCTTACATGCGGTCGCCACGCGCCCCGCTGAGGTCGCGGAGACGTTAGTTTCGACCAGATTCCAGACGGCAGGGACTGGGGGCTTTGCGAGCCCGAACAATCCGAAAGTCGCGGTCTGCCTTCGTCCCGGGACCGAGCTTGCATTCGAACATGACGTTCAAACTGGCGGCATGATGTTTCGCAAGAGCATCGGCGCGCGACTAGCGCGGTTTCGCCAAATTGACACCGACAAATCTCACCAGCATCACGACGCGCTGGAATTCTCGAACGGTGCAATCGTTCTTGTCACTAACCTCACTACCGGGCAACGGGCTACGGTACTTCAATTGCCTGCAAACCCAATCGAGCAAAAGCCTCAGGCGTCCCGACCTGCATATCGGTCTGAGACCCCCAACGTCTAGATGGATAAAAGGGCCCCTAAAGGGCCGCAAGCAGCCGGGCTGTGTGGGGCTGCCCAGGGCCGGGGATCGGTTTGGACTTGGTGCCGCGGTCGCCCTTAAACTCGGTCCATACCGGCGAAAGAGAAGAGCGGCCGGTTAGGTCTTGATCACGGTAAAGTTTGGGTACGGGAGCCGGAACTCTGTTCTGTGGCAAAGGTTTTGATTCCCGCATCATTTAGACGGAGAATCAACATGCGATCAAAACTCGCCATATCGACACTCGTCGCTGCATCGCTCGTCGGGTCCACACTTATCGCATCTGCTCAGATGCAGCCCGCCCCCGGAGCATCAAGCGAGGGCAATGTCGGACCCGGCGCGACATCGGCTACGAAGTCGAAAAAGCACAGCGGTTCGTCGACTATGACCACGGGTTCAAGCATGTCTAAGTCCAAGAAGGGCAGCGCTGCAAATCCTTCCAGCCAGGGCAACGTCGGCCCCGGCACGAACAACAACGCCGGTCCGGCGCCGGGCGGGAGGTAAAGTCAGGCAGACGATAATTTACAATTAGATGGGGCCTCGGAGTAATCCGGGGCCTTTCGTATGCGTTCCTTCTCGGCCAGTAGCGTCGATCATTGCCCGGGTTAGTTTGATCATCGTGATCGGCGGCAAGCGCAGGCAGTGACGCGAATTTCTGTATCTGAACGGTTTATTTTCAGTTGCGTTCCTATCCGATGAAATATTGGATGTGCCATGTATCCTTGACCCTTGGACGACCCGCTTAACATTGCGGTGGACTATTTCATTCGCACCGGTCTAGGCCGTTAATTTCCCGGAAGCGCAGGAGACTGCCGCACAAGCGATAGCAGTCGCGTGGTGATCGAGGTCAGGAACCGGTCGCGGCTTTCCAACCTTGGCAATTCGGGCCGTGGAACAAAAAGAAGGTTTCTGAAGAGCGGTTAGCCTCGCTTCGATGAGGATGGACTGGCAAAGGCCGCTCGATCGTTTCGTGTACGTTGAAGTCATGCTCCGGCAGGCATCCGTGAGGGCAGCGCCAATGTTTGCGACGGTGCGGGACTTTGACTCTGTTTCTCTTGCTGCAAGGTCGGATTTTCTCTGGAACGGCGCAGTTTCCTCGAAGGAACCAACAACGACGAACTGCGTTTAGGCCCAGTTACAGATTGTCCGGTGTGCGAACGGGAGATGACTTGTCCTCGTTTCGCAGCTCCTGCTCGGCCAACTGCCAAAATTCATCCTCTTTGCCTTCAGGCCTGCCGTTGCAGATCTCATAGGCGCGGTTCATGATCTCTCTTTCTGTCGGCTGGGTCATTACGTCCCTCCCTCACCTCTACTCAATGGCCGTCGCCCGGTCGTTCGAACCGCGGGCCACGTTAGCTGGTGGCGAAGGCGGCCTGGCGTACCCTGCGCATTAGGCGCTCCCGCTTCCTGCCTCCTTCTAGATGCGCTTTCGCTAAAGCCCTGACCTCCAGCGGCCCGCTTGGCAATGTGCTCTTCTAAGGAGGTCGTATGTTTTACTCGACGACGTTGCATGACCGTCTCCATTGTCGGGATTAAACTTGGAAAACGCCTGGGTTCCGTCATTGAAACCCAGCACAATCGGTGGCACCATCGGGTTCCTTTGTTGGAACCGGGTGCGCCTGAAGATGGCTATCTATCGGCTTTTGCAAAATTCTCCCTTGGGTCCGGAAGAAATTACAGTATTAACCGACGCTTACGAACGCACCCTGAAGAAGCTCAGCCTGGTCGACTGAAACGATCCCCTAACCGAACTCATCGCTAAGAAGGTTATAGAACTAGGTCAACGTGGCGTGCGCGATGCTGGACAGCTCTCCGGGCTGGCCATCAAAGAGCTTGGGTTAGATTAGGATGTAAACTCATAGCCGGGCGTCACTGTACAGACACTCTCGCCGTTCCGCCCATTCCAATTGCGCGCGACGCTCCGTAACTGAGATCAATGATCTTGCCGGTTCGGCGCGAAGGACCGCGATCATTGATGCGGACTTGGACGGCCGTTTGCAAGATTATCCGACTGCTCATAGCAGGAGAACTCCATCAGTCTGGAATTACCGGCAAAATATGAGGGCAGTTACTCCAGCCGCCAGACCGATCTCCCAAAATATCATTTCGCCGTTCCACCATCAAATCTCGCACCGGAACAATCGGTGAACTCTGCCGTTCTCAACGCTAGGAGACAGCCATGAGCACCAAAGAAAACGCTACCAACATTCGGAAGTCCCCTGACGATTGGGTGTCAGGAGACGAGCCGATGACCGACGCTTAGGCGTCTTATCTGCAACCCAGTCCGAACAAGCACAACAGCCTCTTACGATCAGAAAGGACCTCACCAAGGCGGAGGCTTCCAAGCTCATTGACGAGATGCGCAAAAAGGCTGGGGTCGAACAGGAGTTGCAGGAGGAAATCAATATTTGCCAAAGGAGGTCGTGATACGACCGACGGCGATAGTGAAACAAAGGCAGTGGCAAGAAGAACGGATCCGGCAGGTGCATAGAGGAAGTTCATTCACCTGCCGCAAAGTCGGCAGTACTGGTGGAAAAGATCGGCCAGCCTCCGACTTCAGCTCGACCAAGAACGCTGCTTAAACTCGCAAACGAAGTGCGGCGTGAAGGAGGAAAAATGGCGACATGCGAAACCTGCGGGAATGACTATGATAAGGCTTTTCAGGTTGTGATGAACGGCCAAGCGCACACGTTCGATAGTTTCGAGTGCGCAATTCATGCTTTGGCACCGATGTGCGAGCATTGCGGAACCCGCATTGTCGGCCACGGCCTTGAAAAGGACGGCACATATTACTGCTGCGACCACTGCGCTCAAAAAGAAGGTGTGACCGATCTGCGGGATCGTCTGTGAAGCGAACCCTTCACGGCGCAGGTATTAAGCCGCCAACTGAGTCGGCGTTACCGGATGCTTAGTTCTCTGTTCGCCAGAGCCGAAAGTTGCGCCGAGTCATGGACACCAGTTTGTCCTGAACGCTAGGTGCCCGTGCACATGATCAAGCTGACCGAGAGGCAGGAGATCTCGCCTTCCAAGTGGGTAGTCCGGAGGACCGGGACTTCTATCTTCAGGCTGAGCGCGAGTTGCAGGAAAAGGCCTCGAAAGATGCGGAAGAAAAGAAGCTCTAATGCAGGCCGCAGCTGACCGAGCGCGCGAGATCACGTCTTACAAGTGCATGCATCCTGATGGGGACGATAGAGGTTCGGAACCGGACCGTACAGCGGGGCGTTCTTTCGCTAGGGAGGAGAGCGTCATGGGATTAGCCGAGTATATGATTGTCGCGCAGGGTGACGAATGGGGTGTCCTGCACGACGGCAGCATCAAGAATCGATACGCAACTAAAGAAGCCGCGTTTGAGGCAGCCGTGGCAGCCGCTTCCTTGGCCATCCGGGAAGGACATGCAGTCCGCCTCAGCGTGCCCAATCGAGCTGCCGGAAACCAAACCGCGCTCGGCGCAAAGGAATAGTCCTGAACATGCCGTAGTGTAGTGCCGCGAAATGCCGTCTGGTTAGTCCGTCTACGTCCTGCGTCAAGATAAGCGGAAGCAACGATCGGAGCGCGTGTGACGTGGCACATCGGGGAGCCCGAATCCGATGTCGCCATCTAATAGAGCCACGCATTTTGACGGGCGCTCCCATTCTCTGTGGATGGACGTCGACGTAGCCCCGGAAGCGGAGCCGCTCGGGGGCGACATCTCTTGCGATACCGTCGTCGTGGGGGCCGGCATGGCGGCAACAGCGCTGGAGGTACCAGCATCGGGCGTATTGACGGAACGGTCCTGGCGCTGCCCTTCAAAGCCAGGTGACCCCGAGATCCGAGCCGAAAAATTCGATTGTCGATCAAAAAGATCAAAGCCGTTTGCAAGGGTTGTTGAGTAGGCGACCGCGGCGACGTCGGCACTCGGTACGCAGAGGTACGCTCCACCGCTGTGGAGTACGCAGAGAAGGTTAGATCCCAGTTCCTCTCCCTCCGCCAACCATCCTCACCAAATGGTTCTCCACGTCGGCTTTCGGGGCTATTTAGCCCAGTATTGGCGGACGTTTTTAACAGCTACACCGTACCTATTGGGGAGCTTCTCGCATTTTCCGTTCTCCGAATGGCCGTTGTTCTCCGAAGCTCTGTACTTTGCTGACTCAGTACGGAATCCATTTCATCTTATGTTACAAGCACTTTTGGCCATCCGGTTCGGTGGGTAGTTCGAGTTTCTCTCGGGGCAGCAAATAGGCTTCAAATCCAATAGGACAGCCTGCCAACACCGGAGCAGCAAACGAGCCCCCACCTTGGCGCTTGTGTCTGTGAACGACCTTGTTTGAGGGCGAGTTCAACCGATCGCTGCAACACATTCTGCGAACTTCTCAGCCGGCGTCTGATAGAGCAAGGTCTTTCTCGGCCTTTCATTGAGCTGCCTTGCGATGGCACTGAGCTTGGCCTGGCTGTGCAAGGACAGATCGGTGCCGCGCGGAAGATACTGGCGCAGCAATCTGTTGGTGTTTTCGTTTGAGCCGCGCTGCCAGGGAGACCGAGGGTCACAAAAATAGACATCAACCTCGGTGGCCAATGTCAGGCGCTGATGGTCGGCAAGCTCTTTGCCTCTG
>NZ_JNIJ01000087.1 GCF_000701345.1 Bradyrhizobium sp. URHD0069
CGTTCGTCCGCGCGCCGCCTGACCGCTCACGGGGTTCGCTCAATGGATGGCCCCGCCCTGCGATTGCGTTTCGCGCCCGACGCTGCCGCGTCCACCGCATCCCGTACCCAACGTTCGCGACGATCATGATACGCCCCTCTGAAGGACGGGATGGCGGAGATATGCAGCTGATTTGGGGTTTCGGAAAAGCAGAATATTTTTGCAAGAGGGGCTGGACACGAAATTCGGTGGTGATTTGCCCGACAGGCAACCGGCTGCAGAAGAGCGGAAATGCCCTTGCAGCAGGACTCAAATCGACATATGTCTATGGCATATGCTTAAGGGACGTCCGATGGCCGACCAGCGCCACGTCAAGCTATTCCGCAACGGCCGCAACCAGGCGGTCCGTATTCCCGTCGAATTCGAACTGCCGGGCGACGAGGCGATCATGCACCGCGACGGCGATCGCCTGGTGATCGAACCGGTGCGCAAGCGCGGACTGGTTGCGTTGCTCAAGTCGATGAAGCCGATCGACGAGAGCTTTCCCGAGATCGACGACCCCGTGCCGCCGCCGGAGCGCGTGCTTTGACGCTTTACATGCTGGACACCAATATCATCTCCGACCTGGTCAGAAACCCGCGGGGCAAAGCCGCGAAGCAAATCGCCAGACGAGGCGAGGGCAATATATGCACCAGCATTATCGTGGCGGCGGAATTGCGCTATGGCTGCGCGAAGAGCGGTTCAACGCGGTTGCTCAAGGCGGTCGAAGACCTGCTCGCCGAAATGGATATCCTCCCATTTGACGTTCCCGCCGATACCGAATACGGCGGCATCCGCGCCGAGCTGGAAACGGCCGGAAAGCCCATTGGAGCGAACGATCTCCTGATCGCCGCGCACGCCACCGCGACCGGCGCCACCATCGTGAGCGCCAACACCGCCGAGTTCAAACGCATTCGCGGCTTGAAGGTCGAGAATTGGCTTTCTTGAGCAAAGCACCAGGCCAATTAGAACGTATTGCCTCTCTCCCCGGAGACGAATTCGTCTTGCCTCCGTCGCTGACGAATTGATGGCCTATCGAAAGCCCGGTTGGGCTCGAAAAACCTCCGCCAGCTTGACACCAGCAACGGGTGCCAGGACCACACGACTTGAAGTCTAGCGATTTTTTGCCCTTGGGGAAAACTCTAGAAACCTCTGCGAATTAAGGGTTTCTATGGATTGGCGGCCCGCGCCGGGCTGCTGGCGGAAACGCGCCGGGCCCTAATAGGCCCTAGTTTCACATCCTGCCGTTTGGGCGAGAGTTGGGGCTGCGCCCGGAACGGCTTGATCTGGTCGGGCTGCGCTCCGGTGGCGCGTGGGCCGCCTGTGCGCTGGCGCGGCTTGCCCGGTGGTCCGTAGCCCTGCCGCTGCGGCGCGTTGTACGGCCTTCCTGCGGCCCTCTCGATGCTGACCTGCCCGATGTCTGCCGCCTGTCGTCGTCGCGAGCGGTCCCCCTGTTGATGTGGATCAATGTAGGCCGAGCCGGGGTGGATGCACTGGCAGATGGTTCATCCAGTCAGGGAGGTTTGACATGAGCGCAATTATGAAGTCGGAAGCGATCTCTCGTCGGAAGGCCCTTTCTCTGGTGGGTTTTGCAGCTGCGTTCGGCCTCGCGGCGGCTCCTACGGTACTGGCAGTATCCGAAGCTGAGGCCCAAACAATTGGTATGGAGCGGCGTCAGGACCGACGTACAGGGCGGCAACAGCGGCGTGACGACCGTCGCACGGGGCGCACCGACCGACGTGAGGAGCGGCGCACAGGTACGACTACGGGCGCAGCTCCAGCGGCGACAACTCCCGGCGCAGCTAAGTAATTTCACTGGCCCCGGCGAGGTCATGACGGTGCGCCTGACCGGAGCCGCGCGGATACCGTGTAACGGCAGCTAACGCGCCCGCTAACGGATTGCGGCATCAACTTGTCCGAGCGGTCGGTCGCGCCCATCGATACCGCTCTGCAACTCGCCATCCGGCGTTGCCCGGCTCAAACGCGCGGCTGGTATCATCGCGGATGACCAGATGCCGCCACGACGGTCGCTTGCCGACATCGGCATAGCCCCTTCAATTCCCCGGCCAGCTATGCGAGCTTCACCGAAAACGCTGGCGACTAATACCGCTGGATGATGCAGCGTCTCGGCGGCGCACTAACGGGAGGCGTGTCATGGATTTTTTCGGCGGACTGACTATTGGCCTCGTCATCGGCGGCAACCTCGGTGCATTGATGATGGCGGTGGTTGCCGTTGGCAAGATCGACGACATCAGGCACGGGCGGCACGACGAAGCATGAGCCGCACGGATGACGCTGGTGGGGACCGTCAAAGATGGCGAACCATCCGCATCGGTCATCAGGGTCCTTCTGAGGGCGTGAATTAATGCGGGGACCGCGCGACGGCCCCGCGTAAATATATTTACAGTTTTTCATTCCCGCCTTTATTTTATGCCGGTTGGTACACAAAGGCGGGTGCGCGATCTGGCGCATGTCGAGCGTCGAGACCGCGATCTTCGTCGCGGCGGTCGCCATCGCGGTCGCGCTGCTAGCGCTGCTGCTGGCGCGTTGACCCGCAGCGGCGCGGTGTGGAAGAAATCGCGGCTCCCGATGATCGAGGGGGCGACAATGGATCGTTCGGAGGTGTTGCAGTCACCGCGCCGAAGCACGTGGTTAGAATTCTATTTTCGCCGCAGCCCAACGCTTATCGGGACTGGAATAGGTTTCACGTTTAAGCTTGTTCAGCCGCAAGTCCTCGTCGTGAGTGATGACCGCTATTTTCCATTTCCGTTTGCAGTGGCGGTCCATCCATCCCTTTGTCAACTTCCCCTTTTTGTACGTGGCCAGCACTTCGCGGGCGAAATCTCGCCGGGGCGTGCCGTGTTCAACCCGCAGGTACAGGCCATATTTGCCTTTTAGGTTAGCCGCCTTGGCTTTACGCGCAGCCTTGGACCAGTGGTCAAATTGATCTGCGTGGTCCGGGCTAACATGGCCAAGCACGCGGAATTTTCCGTACATGTTTGTAAGTTGCTCAAGCAGGCGGATCGCGATGTTTTCCGTCATGCCTGTTTTTCTTAATTCAATAACATGACGGCAGGTCATTTTGATTTGAAGAAGCGTCGGGGCATTTTTGGTGGCCATGATGGTTATGCCCGCTGCCGACTAGATGGGGACTGCGCGCGCACCCTGAAACACTGCCAACATCGCAAAACGGATTTCCTTCGCAGCCCCCTCAACCCCGGCGCGGAGTGTACGCCCGCAGCCGCACAAATAGAAGTCAGGGCTAGTCGAACCTTCAGCCCATGACCTTCCTTTGCGCGTGATCATTTGCCCTGCTGCTTGATCGCCCACAGCCGATAGGCTTCGTCTTCGTAGGGATCATCAGCGGTCGGCGGCGGTATCAGCTTCGCACCTTCCTTGCGGAAATGATCGAGACCACGGCCCAGCTTTTTCCCGGCGATGGTGTGCCGATCGTTGGCCCAGTCCGGGATTGTCGGGACGAAACCCTCCAGCATCGACCGAAGCCCGACAGCCGCAGCGAAGTGATCGCCTTCACGGCTCTTTTTGGCGCGCGACATCAGCCTGATCGCATTGCCTATGGCCATCCGCGATGCGCCCGGCTTCTCCGCGTCGTACCATCGCATTGCCTGCGCGACGGCGGTGGCGACGAACGGCACGATGGCCGGGTTCTCCTGCGTGTCGATATCTTCGTGAGAGATGATCTCAAGGCGTTTGCAGACCATGCTGTGGAACGCCTTCGAGGTGTGGATCAACTCGACGGCGAATTGCATCGCTTCGCGCTCCATGCCGCGCCTGATCGCCTTCTGCATCGCTGAGACACAGGCCATCGCGGGAAGGCCGTTGCGGGTATCGGGGATCACTGGCTTGCTCCGTCTAGCGAGACGGGGCCGACAACGATGGTCACGCCCGCTACCTTTGCCGCGACGAGCGCGCGGGCCTGTTCAAGCGAATAGGCGTGGATGATGAACAGCGGCTTCGGGACGTTCTGGCCGGGGACCTGCTGAAAGACCGTGAAGGGCTTGGGGTTTCGCACTGGCTTGCTCCTGTGGCTGGTTGGTGTTCGTCCGTTCAGCCACCGAAGTTGCCCGCAGTAAAACATTGTTTTCATTCGGAAATTCATTATCCAACATTGTTTCGGGCCTACCAGCCATAGGGCGATTTGCGCTGGGCGCGGCGACCGGCTTTGATGGTCCCCATGGCCTCGAACCAGACCCCGCTCACGCACCGCCGCGATCCGCACCGCTCCGACTGCTGGCTGATCCATTTCGGCGACGTGCATGTCGGGAGCATCGCCCGCGCGGTCGGCACACCCGGAGCCGCCGAGCGGTGGGCTTGGTTCTGTGGTTTCTATCCGGGCTCGAACCCGGGCGAACAGCGCGGCGGAACAGCAGCGACATTCGATCAGGCGCACGCGGACTTCGAGAAAGCATGGATGGTTGTTTTCGGCGAGACGCACCGAGGCCGACTATCAGTCATGGCGCGATCAGCGCGACTGGACGGCACGGAAATATGCAATGTGGGAGCGGGGCGAACGGCTCCCGTCGCACCAGGCCAACCGATGAAATACGCCACCAGTCGCCCCTTCGCCGACCCGGACAACGGGGTTGCTGCAGGACGGAAAGGTTATCGAGGGCGGCGGCGAGGCCAAGCCGATGGTTGACGTCAAGGCGTCCTGCCTTTGCGGGAGCGGACAACCGGCCGAAAAATGCCACCTCGATTGGGACGGTCGACTGCGGAAGCAAATGCCGTCGCTGACACCGCCGGGCGCGATCACGAAATTCTCACACCCGAGCTGCTATCTGCGAGGAACGCAAAACTGTTCCGAGGACATCTCGCGCGAACACTACGTATCGAAATCGGTTCTCGATCAGATCGGCAGCACGCTCCGGGTCACCGGCATGCCATGGCTCGGTGTAGACGAAGCCCTCGAAACCTCTGTGGCGAGCCTGACGGCAAAGATACTCTGCAGCCGCCATAACGAGACGCTGGGACCGCTGGACCAGGAGGCCGCCCTCATTTTCGGCAAGCTCCGCCTGGCCCTGACCGATCTCGATCGCAAGACATTATCGCGCAAGCCGATATTGCACCTTGTGAGCGGCGAGATGCTCGAACTCTGGATGCTCAAGGTTGCCTGCGGGATCTTTTACTCGGTCGGAGGAGTGGAAAACGGACAGCGACTTTCTGCGGTCAGCAAAATTGACCTCGACAAGGTCAGTCGCGCTTTCTTCGAGGACCGATGGGACGAGCGTGCGGGCCTATATTTCAGGGGCGACATCGGCCAGGGCTTCAAGGTCAGTCTCGATGTTGCTGTCGCGCCGCTGCGCGATCCGGAAACCGCCACCTATTGCGGCGTGCGCATGGAGCTGCAAGGCATGTTGCTCGATTTCCTGTTCGACAGCTCGACAACCGGACCGTGGCCGTGGCCCGGTTTTACCCGAAGGCCCTCGGAACTGATTTTTCAGCGGGGACCGCGAACGCACGGGCTTGTTCTCAGCTGGCCGCCGGGAACCCCTGACATTGGCGTCCGACTTAAACACGGCAAGGGTCCACCGCGAGAGCGTTTGTCATTTGCCTGAAAAGCGCGAACATCCCTCAATGTGCAATCTCTACTCCATCACGACGAACCAAGCCGCCATCGCCGCGCTTTTTCGCGTCGTCAATCGCTACGTCGGCAACCTCGCGCCGATGACAGGCGTCTTTCCGGATTATCCGGGCCGGTGGTTCGCAATGCCGGCAACGAGCGCGAGATGGTCTTGATGCGGTGGGGTAAGCCGCCGCCTACCGGCGCGTAACTCGCCAACGTCGCGTGACGTTAAGGGGGTCGAGGATCGTTCGGTCGTATGCTGCCCGCATTTGCTCCGTCACGCCCTCTGAAAGAGGTACCTCGCAAGAACAAAGGGAACTCGCATCAACCTAATTGACGCAACAGCCGGCTTGGATGACCCTAAGGCCGTATTGTACCGCCGCAGGAGGCTGCCGTGTCTGCTTCCAATAACCAACACCCGCTTAGCCCCGCACGCCGTCACTTCATAGGTGCGTCCGCCGCGTTTGTCGCCAAAGTAGCTGGTATCGCAGCTCTCGCATCCATAGCCGCGCCGCCGAGTTCTCAAGCCAAACCCGGTAACGGTGGAGGCTGGGGTCAGGGTTCAGGCGGCGGTCGCGGTCACTGCTTCCTCAAGGGCACGCGCATCCTGACTTCGCGTGGCGAGGCACGGATCGAGGATCTTAGAATTGGCGATCTCGTCAAAACAATGCGCGGCGAGGATTTGCCGGTAAAATGGATCGGGCGGAACGCCTTTAGACGGAGTGGCGCTTCTTGGCCCAAGAGCGTCGTGCCAATCCGCGTCTCGCGCTTCGCCATCGACGATCACACGCCTCACACCGACCTTTATCTCTCGCCGGGACATGCCCTTTTTATCGACGGCTTCCTCATGGAGGTGAGGGATCTCGTAAACGGGGCGTCCATCGCGCCGGCTGCGCCGCCGGACATGGAAACCATCGAATATTTCAACATTGTCCTCAACACACAGGAAGTGATCTGGGCCGAGGGGGCTCCCGTCGAGACCTTCGGTGGGGGAAATCTTGACCTGTTCACAAACTTTTTCGAGTACAAGCGCCTCTACCCGAATGACCCTTGCTTGGCAATTCCATTGGTCGCGCCGAACCTGAGTAGAGGGCGAGCGCACTTGCACGCTTTGCTCGGGCTCGGAGCGTCATACTTCATCGACGTGCGTGATCCTCTTCAAGAGGCTTATGAGCAGTTCGCAGCGCGTGCCAAGGAACTCGCCGCATAATCAGCACAGCGCAACAGATGCAACCGTCGCCGAAAGCGATGTCGCACCTATCCACCCCAAAGCCATGCCGGTGATCTTGACGACGGACGAAGAGCGCGACGTTTGGATGCGCGCACCGTGGGATGAGGCCGAGGCGCTGCAGCGGCCATTGCCGGATGACGCGCTCAGGATCGTGGCGCGCGGTGCCGACAAAGAGGATCGCGCGGCGGCAGCATGAATGCCGCGCGAGCGCTTCAAGCTGTACGTCGATGAGAACTTGCCCTGAAGAAGGCATCAACCTTCACGGGTTCGCCGGTATCTTGCCAGAACAGTTTTTGACCGAGGCTAGCCGCCACCGCGAGCCGTGGTTATCCGTTGCATTGGCGATGATTTCGCCGTCTTCGTTCACAATGTCTCTCATGTGCCCTCCGTGTTGCTCTTGTCCGCCCCGTTGCCTGAGCGCTCCAAGATCGTGGCCATGATGGTGTCGCATTTCGCCTGAAACCAGCTTCTCCAATCAGGTTGTGCAGCGTGGCGTCGCGGATGATGCTCCCGGCTGGGAATGCTTCGTCAATCTTCGGCATCACCAACGCGGCTCCGACCAGCCGAGTTCCTCTATCCAGTTCAACATCGTGCCTGCCGTTGAAGGCGGTGCCACCCCCGTCCGGCCCGCTCTGGGTTCACGAAATCAAGCACGATGGCTACCGGCTGATGGTGCGCCGGGATGGCTCGCGCGTCCGCTGCTTCGCCCGCAACGGCCATGACTGGGCGGACCGCTTCCCGGCCATCGTTGACGCTGCCAACCGCATCCAGGCATCGTCGTTCCTGATCAACGGCGAGGCCGTGATCGCCCGCGACGACGGCACGCCGGATTTCCATGCGCTGCGGACCGACCATCAGGGCTGACGGAGGACGCATATCCGGCGGAGGGTGTGATTGGTTCGAAGCCCTCGTAAGCCGGAAGGAGTAGGCGCGGCGCCGCGCCATCTTGCGTTTGCCCAAGGCTGTCCTAGCCTGTGGGTCTCTCCTAACAGCTGACGGAGGAGAACATGCGTACCCTCAGAATGGTATTGGTAGGCGGATTTGCCGGAGCCTTGATGGCCGGCAACGTCGCGACGCTTTATGCGGCTCCTTTGCCGACCAACGTGGCAAGCATGAAATCAATGGTTGCCGACAATTCGATCCAGATCCGGTGGGGCGGCTGGCGCGGCGGCGGATGGGGATACAGAGGTTTCGGAGGCTGGGGTCCTCGAGGTGGGGGTTGGGCAGCGGGCGCGTTAGCTGGTGCCTTAATCGGTGGCGCGATCGCGAGCAGCGCATATGGCTACTATGGCGGCCCGTACTACGGCGGCTACTACCCCGGCCCGTATTACGGCGGCTACTATCCCGCCTACGGCTATTATCCGGTCGACTATGGTTGGCAAGCAATCCAGGAACCTGGGGCCGCCCGCTTCTACAGACCTTACGGATACGGCGGGCCCTGGGGCTATTGGTGAGCGGGCCGGAGCGATCGGACGGGCGGCACACCCTGCGCCAGCAGAGCGCGCCGCCCTGACGTGCTGCCGGGCAGCATGACCCGGAAGCGTGGTTCGTGTTAAGGGTGGCGCGGGAGATGGTCGCCCAATCCCGCGCCCGTGCATGCCGGGGAGATGCAGGCAGCAGCCCCCGGCAGCACGATCGGTGTTCATCGCCGCACGCCGATGATGTTGAACGCATGCTCCGGGCTGGTGCCCGACCTGTTGGTGCGCGGAGCCGTCACCAAGCGCACCTGCAAGATCGCCTGCGGTGCGCAGTCGCTGCGATGCTCACTCGGCAGCTTGTCGGCCTGTGCTTGCCACACCAGACGCGCTTCATCGTACTCGACCGCCAACAGATCGCCCATCACGACGGCGGCACGGGTCTCGCGCTCGGTGGCTGACAATGCGGCGGCGTCATCGGCTTCCTCTGACACCAAGGTATCCAAGCTGGCGAGCAGTGCATCCTTGTGAACGAACGCAAACCATGCGAGCACATCAGGCACTTCGGTGACCGCAAATGATGGCACTTGGGCATTGACGATCGACCCTTGCAGCCGCTGCATGGGCCAGACCACTGAT
>NZ_JNIJ01000088.1 GCF_000701345.1 Bradyrhizobium sp. URHD0069
TTGCTGGTTTCATCCGCAGCGATCAACGATTGATGAAACGTAGCAGACTTAGCACAAGAGCTTTCGATCGCCCTGCAATTCGCAGGGGCATTGGCGGCATCACCGTCCGTTCGTGGCACGTTTGAGACATGCCGAATGCGTCGGGCGATGTCCGAGTTTGAGGGCAAAGCGGAAAACATACGCTCGCACTGAGTTCTTCTCAGTTTGACCCAGAGCGGTCCTGCATGTGGCTGTCGCGCGTGCGGTCTTCGTCCTGATCCCGCCCGGCAAAAACTAACCATCTCAGTAGTCGATCAGCGTGGCGGCTACGCTGGACGAAAACTGGGACCTCAGAGGATCAATATCACTCGTGCGGAGTTAATCGGACAGGAGTGTGTGTTTATGAGGAGATTCGAAATGTACACGCGCGTTCTCGGGCTCACGATGTCTGCTCTTATTCTGGCATATGGCGCTGTCGGTGCGATTGCACAGGAGCGAATGACGCTCAAGCCAGATCAGCAACAAACGCAATACCATCCCATGGGCGAGGAAGGCACCGGCACGATGGGGCAAGGAATGATGTGCCGCGGCATGATGGGCCGCGGGATGACGGGTGGCGGCATGATGGGTGGCGGTGCGATGGGGTCCCCGATGATGTTCCGCATGATGTTCGCTCTGATGGACGATGGCGACGGGGAAATTTCATTGCAGGAGTTTCAGGCGGCTCATGAACGAATTTTCAAGGCAATGGACCGCAACAAGGATGGCCAGTTGACCCAGGAGGAGATGCAAGCGTTCATGCAGGGAACCAGAAGGTCGGCTCCGCAGCCGTAGCCAGCTCGGGCCGATCTCTTCCAGGCCGCTGGACTGACGTCTAGCTTTGTCTGACCGCGCCCAACTCTGACATCCGAAATCGCAATTGCAGTCGATCCGCGTCCCCTGGTTGTTCGGCCCGCTCTCGAAAAGGCACGGCGAGCTCCGGTTGGGGTCGCCGGAATCGCTACGGGGCCAGAGAGCGATCGGGGGACCGAACCGTTAGACAAGGCGGACCTGATGGATGCCGGCATGAACTTCGCCGGCGTTCGGTTTACCCAAAGTCTTGTAGTGACGGAGATACTCCTGCGCCATCCACCTAGTGGTAAACCTTTTCTCGAAATGCCTGCGCACCTGCCGCCGATCGAGTTCTGAAAGTCTTCCGATCGCTTCAACAGCTTCTGCTTCCCCCGGCACGACAAAGCCGGTTATGCCGTCGTCGATGACCTCCGGCACTGAGCCGGACTTGAAGGCAATGACGGGCGTGCCGCAGGCCATGGCTTCGATCATGACGAGACCGAACGGTTCTGGCCAATCGATAGGAAACAGTAACGCAGCCGCGCCCGCCAGAAACTGACGTTTCGTTTCATCATTGACCTCTCCGGTGAGCTGGACTTGCTCCCCGTCGATCTGCGGCTCGAGCTGCTCCTTGAAATAGTTTCGTTCGCCCCGCGGTACCTTTGCGGCGATACGAAGCGGCATTTTGGCAGCGCGCGCGATCCGGATGGCGGCTTCCGGTCCTTTCTCGGCCGTCAACCGGCCAGGAAGGCGAGATAGGAGCCGCGCTCGAACGAAGGTCTGAACAGGTCGGCCGGCAAGCCGTGGTAAACCGTGCCCAGCCAGTTTGCCTCATTCAGGGGGAGGCGCTGATTATCCGATATCGAAACGAAGGGCGCGTCGGGAAAGCGGCGGATTACATCCGAAAAGCCCGGCAAGTCCATGCGTCCATGGCAGGTTGTCAAAAAGGGCACGCCAAGTCGGCTCAGGAGCGGCAGGTGCACCCAATCAATATGCGTGTGAATGACGTCGAATTCGGCCGCGTGCCGGGCAACCGCTTCCAACAGCGCTGCCGTGGCAGCCATCGGGTCCGTCCGTGGGCGGCCGAGGCGAAGAGCCCGAGGCCAGACTGCATGGAGCCGGGCGGAGGTCTTCGAATTCCCGCTGGCGAACAGCGTCACCTCATGCCCCAAGCTTACTAGTTCATCGACCAGCCACGCCACCACACGCTCGGTGCCGCCGTAAAGCTTGGGAGGAACACTTTCGGCCAGAGGCGCTACCTGAGCAATTCGCATCGGCTTTCCACCATTGAGGTATCAGGGGCTCTCGAATCCAAACCGGTCAGACCACCGGCCGTTCGTATTTGGACAGCAGGTCGAGCCAATCCTCTAATAGCCGGCTCATCAAAAAAGTTCTGCCGCACGCTTTCTTTCGCTCGCGAACCGATCTGCTGCCGGAGGCCGGGATCCTTCAAGAGCTGGACCATTCTTGCGGCCGCCTGATCGGGCGTACTCACAAGAAACCCGTTCCATTCGTCCTTGATCTGGTGCCGGATGCCTCCCACGTCGCCGCCGATGACGGCGGCGCCCTTCCACATTGCCTCGGTCACCGTGAGACCGAAGCCTTCGCGGGTCGACTTCTGCAGGACGACAGCGGCAGATCGCTGCAGCGCATTCACCAAGGTCGGATCATCGACCGCAAGAACAATGATGCTTTCGTCGGCAACACTCTTGATCGTCTCGAGGATTTTCCCGCCCTCCGGATCGTCAGAGGCGTTGTTGCCCACGAGCCTACAGTCGGCCTGCTCTCTTGCCTTTCGGAAGGCCTCAATCACGCCCATCGGATCCTTCCATCGATCGAATCTGGAAATCTGCGCCACCAATGGACGATCTGTCGGAATTTTGTAGTTGCCCAGGAATTCTCCTATCTCTCGATCGGACAGATCGCGGTTCTTCGCAGAGAACGGATCGATCGCCGGAGTGACGAACCGCTGGTCAACCCGAAGATCCTTGCTGTATTCGGGGAGCGAGAAGATAGCGGCGTTATATTGCTCGATGAACTGCCGCAGATAGGTCCATGCCGGCGCATACGGCGATGAAAGATCGACGTGGCACTGCCAGAGCCACGGCATTTCCCGATCGGAAAAATGCGTGATGAGCGGCAGCGGCTGAGGATCGTGCACGATGATCGCGTCGCATTCCTCAAGATGAAGCCGCGTGGCATTTTCGAACACGACCTGTTCGTAGATCGTCTTTTCGGCGTCCGAAAAATCCAGGCTCTCGCCTTGCAACGTATTGTGAATTTTCTTAGTGCAGCCGAAGTAGCCCGGCGTTCCCTGAATCAAGTGCCAGTCGGTTTCGATGCCTGTTGCATTCATCATCAGAGTTAGCGGCGTTAGCAACTCGGTGACGCCACCGCCATAGAACGTCGAACTAATGTGGGCGACGCGCATCGTGCGCACCCGATCGGCCTTCGCGGCTATCCGCTCGATCGTCGCCCCGCCGATCAACGGCTCGTAATGTTCAAGCGAATGAAGGCCGAGGGTCGATCGTTGAATGGCGGAACTCAGCATGGACATCGAGGGGTCACCCTTACAGTTCTCGAGTGCGGGAAAGTGGCCTCGTCGGGGTTTACAAATTCCGCAAATTTGCAACGGCACAGTAAAGTTGATCAGCGCCCCTCCAGGACGCTTCTTCCACTTTTTCCATTGGCAATAAGTCCGAAAGCGCCAAGAAGTTGCTCCGGCTGGAGTTCGGTCGCGAATTGCACTAGATGAACGTTTGTTCATCGTGCTTTGGACGAGTAATGAGCTGCTCGAAACTATGGATCCGGATCGCCTGATTTCTTGGCGCTCTGAGCTACTGCGGCGACTGAGCCGCGGACCTGACCAAATCGAGATCCGCCGTGGGGTGCATGCCGCCCGGCGAAACGATGCGTACGCTCGGATGCGATTGGGTGCGACTTGATCTAAGCCGTTGCCATCGCGGCCGCGCGAGCGTCGCACCGACAGGTTTCCCAACTTGGCGATTCTGTTACCGTTGAACCTCGGGCGATCCGGAAACTTCCGAGGGCAACGTGAGTTGCCGTCAGTGGTCACGCCTGTTGGAGTTGGAGGATGGTCGATGAAGTTCTTCGAAAGGCGGTCGATACGGCTTGGACCGTCTATCTGGCGACGCATGGCGACGTCGACGTTGCGGACGCTCGACGATGCCTACTGGAGCGCCATTTGCAAGGGAAGTTGGAGGCCAGCCAAAGCGAGACTGAAGAACTCACGTGTTCTGGACTCGCCTATCTTGACCGGCTTCCCAAGGACGAATGATGAAGCGGATAGAGTTACTGCTCGAACAGATAACAGCAGGAAGCGCGAGACCGATTGGACGTTGTCGCCCTTTCATCGCTGCTCTCAGCGACGCTGGTCTTGGCGATGCAATCGATTTAGTAGGTGACCCTTCTCCGCTTATTTGGGGAAGACCGGAATTGACCGGCGCACGCTAGCGCTCTAGATGGTCGTGGTGTCCGACCTGCTCGGCGCTGCGGTGCCAATCTGTAGCGCAGAGCGTTGCCCGCCCACGGCATCGGCTCCTCCATCCCAATTTTCTTCCCTGGCACGGTCTGCAAGCCGGCGAGCGTTCCCACAGTGACCGCGCCGGAGCACCTTGCCCATGGTGTAAACCCGGATGATGGGGATACCCCGCCCCGCATGCCAAACGGTTTTAAGACAGACGGCGAGGACGATGGCTCGCGTCACTGAAAAGAGATCCAGAAGTGACGATCACGCACTCGAGGAGCTGGTTTCTTATTCCGCAGCCATGACCGCGGCCTTTCGGTAGTGTCCGTTTGAAATCTGAACTTTTGTGCTCAGGACTTGCGTTTTCTCAAAACGCAACGTGAAGGGGCGGTTAAAACTACACAACTGGGCGCGCCCCACTGCCCCGTCCAAGCCGCCCAGTGTGAACCCCGCCCGCCCCAGTGCCGGGCGGGGTTCTCTTGCATTATAATCTTTAAGATCCGGGAACGAGCGACAATGCTTTTGATTATTGGCCCGTGTCTCTGGAGACCCCAGAGACACTAACTTGAACGGCCTCAGTCGTCCGGCGCGGCTGACTGATGCCTGGGACGGGCCCCTGGATGAAGTGCGCACTGTATGACGACTGCGGCTGGGTGTGTGAATTCCACCCGGCCAGACCTTGGCAGGGTGATCGCGCCTGCGACTGCGGCGGCACCGGGGTGCCATGCCCATGGTGCAACCCGGCTGATAGCGAAAACCCGCCACGATTGCCGAAGGGTTTTGAGGCCGACATCGATGACGAGGGCTTCAGTCACTGACGAAGGCTACCACGCCAGGTCGTCGACCCCTCTTGCGGCTGCTGCCCACCTTCTTCACGGCTTTCTTTACGGCAGCTTTGGATTTGCGGGACTTCTTTGCCGCATACCCGACCTCATAGTCCTGCCCGCCTGCTACGCGCGCGCGGTCCTGTTTACGTCCGCGACTGGTTTGCTTTTTCGCCATCCCGCTCCCCTTTGTTTCACTGCAACGTGTGACAAAGACGTGAGTTCCGTCGATCATTAAGACCCCGTGGCAGGCCGGAACGAATCCGCAGGTCGCCGTCTTGAATCCCCTTTTCTGTGGCGCGGAGTTTGTTGTGGCGTTTCAGCGAAGGAAACCGGCGGCCATCGGGGTGAAAGGCACCTTTCCCCGGATTCATTGAGCCAGCGCTGGCCTCATCGGTCGACAAGGTGCCGTCCGGCAAACGATGGATCCATGAAATCAAGTTCGACGGTTATCGCGTTCAGCTTCACATTCATAACGAGGATGACCCAAAGGTCTTCACGCGTCGCGGCAACAACTGGACGAAGCGTTTCAAGAAAATCGCCGATGACGCATTCCTGATCAATGCGGGAACGGCCATCATCGATGGTGAAGTCGTGGTGCCGGCTGTCAATGGGGTTACCGATTTCTCGGTGCTTCAGAACGAACTGCGCGGGAAGTCAAAGAAGATTGTCATGGTCGCATTCGACTTGCTCTATCTCAACGGATTTGATCTGCGACAACTCGCCTTGATCGAACGAAAAGCAATGCTGAAGAAGCTAATCGCGAAGACCGCGATTCAATTCAGCGAAAGTTTCGAGATCGAGGGTCGGGAAATGTTCAAGCACGCATGCACCATCGGGCTGGAAGGCGTGGTTTCAAAGGTGCGAGACAGCCGGTACACGTCGGGGCGCGGTAACGATTGGGTGAAGGTGACGTGCCAGCAGCGCGAGACGCTGCCGATTGCCGGCTTCGCCATCAAAGAAAATGAGTTCGATGGCATTTACGTCGGGCGCCACAAAGGAAACCAACTGATCTACGCTGGAAAGGTTGACCATGGCTTCGACACTGCATCAGCAAAGGACGTTCAGGCCCGGCTCAAACCCCTGATCCGCAAGACCCAACCCTACGCCAAAAAGATCGCACACAAGGGCATATGGGTTGAACCGTCATTGGAGGCGGAGATCGAATACCGCGCCAAGTCGGCCGAAGGCAAACTGCGCCATCCGTTCTTCAAAGGTATCCGGGAGGATTTATGATGCGCGCCACGTCAGCTTTGAACGGGATGTCTTTTACTGAACCTTTCGCTGCACCGCCAGTTGAAAAAAGAACCTCTCGAAGGATTGACCATGCGCCTTGCACTTGCAGTGTTCTGTCTTGTCATTTGGACAACTATGGTTACGGCCCAGACAAAGAGCGAAGACAAAAAGCCGGGCGACTCGACCTACAGCACTGGACGCACAGTGCTGCCAGACAACAAGGGCCAGTTGCAGCCCCAAGGATGGACCGGGCCGCTCTCGACCGGCTCAGAGAACGCGCCAGCGGAAAGTCCACAGGGAGGCACGCCACCGCCCATGCAGCCTGCGCCTGGCGGCGCGTCCAAGTCCATTGTCGATCCCTCGCCCGCTGGACGGTAACACAGACAAATTCCGCATGTCCGGCTGTCCTCGACACGCGGGCTGAACCGATCTTCCCACGGCGGGTTATAGCCATATGCCCAGCCAGGAGCTATCGCCCACTCTCCACCCCATGAAGGACTTCAATCCTTCTGAGCCGGCCATTCTTCATGATGAGAGATCAGATACGATCATTTCCTGTAGCGGTGAAGAAGCCGATGCCTTCCGATGCAGCCACGTCGAGCGGCAGGATGGGACCATCGCCTGGAACGGTTTCGTGTTTGACGGTTGGGGAAACGTGCTTGGCGGCTAAAGGCGTATGTCAGGACAAATGGTCTCGAAAGCTCCGGGCCGGACAATCTCCTCGGTCGCCCAGACACTGGCCAGCTGCACAGTGTCGTCCGACGCAGCGCTGCTTTATCGACTTGAAAATGTTATGCATCAACTGAACCGCACCGACAGCTTGGTCATCGGCGGCGGGCCCGCCGGCTTGACGGCGGCCATCTACCTTGCGCGATACCGGCGCAAGGTAGTTGTGATCGATGGTGGCGAAAGCCGAGCGGCGCTGATCCCGGAAACCCACAACTATCCGGGTTTCGCGGATGGAATTGCGGGGCCGAAACTATTGGATGCGCTCGCAAAGCAGGCTAAGACCTATGGCGTCGCGGTTATTAACGACCGGGTTTCGGATTTACAAAAAGCCGAAGCCGGTTTCCTGGCGAGATGCTCACAAGCGAACATTTCGGCACAACGCGTAGTTCTTGCGACGGGCCTGGTGGACCGCAAGCCTCCCATTCCGGGGCTGAAAGAAGCCATCGATCACGGGGCTATCAGGTATTGTCCAATATGCGACGGGTTCGAGGCATCCGACCTGCGCATCGGCGTGTTGGGCCACGCTGCAGACGCTGCCAGCAAGGCGCTCTTCCTGCGTACTTATTCAAAGGACGTCGCCTTGCTTACTTTGGACGGCAAGGCGGCGAGCGAGGCGGTGTGTCGCAATTTGGCGGAGGCCTCCATCCGCCTTCCTGCGGCGCATGTGGTGGCTTTCGAGCGCCTGAACGAACGGATGGTCGCAGTGATGAGCGACGGAAGCCACGAAAGCTTTGACGTCATCTATCCCGTCTTGGGATGTGACGTCCGCTCACGACTGGGCACAAAACTTGGAGCGCGCCATAACACTCTCGGCTGCCTCGAGGTCGACGTGCATCAGCAAACTATCGTGAGTGGTCTCTACGCCGTGGGAGACATCGTTTCGGACCTTCACCAGATCGCGGTCGGAACAGGCCATGCGGCCGTCGCGGCAACGCATATCCACAATAGCTTGCCGCGTAACTTCCGCTGATACCGGCCAAGCATCGTAATTTGTCCTCCACGCCAGTCAAAATGTATGGCATCACGGCTTCATGACTACCTTGATGCAGCCGTCCTTTTTGTCGCGAAATGTCTTGTAAAGCTCGGGTCCTTGCTCCAGCGATGCCCGATGAGTGATAACGAAGGATAGGTCGATCTCACCCTTTTTAATCCGGTCCAACAATTTTGGGAGATAGCGTTGCGCTGGGGTTTGTGCCATTCGGAAAGTCATGTCCTACGTAAAAGCGGCCACTCCCGCGCGCCGTGCTGCACCTGGACGCAGCCTTGGCGGAACTCGTTTTATGGCGTTGGGCAATCCTTCGAGCGATATCGCCCCGCCGTTCTCATCTAATATGACGGAGTTATGAAACGATGCCGGTTCATGGGCGTTTGCCTTACATCGAGGCAACATGCTGTTTTCCGGCTACATATTCGACGTCGAGGGCACGCTGGTGGACAGCGTGCGGCAGAACCTGCTGAGCCTTCAGGAATCCTTGGACGACTTCGGGGTCACCGTTCCGTACAACGTTCT
>NZ_JNIJ01000089.1 GCF_000701345.1 Bradyrhizobium sp. URHD0069
GCTTCACGTAAGCCGGCGGCATTAATCGCACCGAGTGGCCGAGTGCCTGAAGTTCGCGGGACCAATAGTGAGACGAGGCACAGGCCTCAATGCCAATCAGGCAGGGTGGCAGCTTCTCAAAGAACGCCAGGACCTGGCGACGCTTCAACTGGCGGCGGATGACCACCTGACCGGCGGTATCCACTCCGTGGACCTGAAAGACCGACTTGGCGATGTCGAGACCGATTGTCGTGACCGTCAGCATGGATAGCTCCTCCGAATCGTGGGAGCCTCAACAGCGCCCACATCCATGGCACTCAAGTGCCGGTGGAGGAGCCGTCCACAGCATCAACATCGCAGGGCCCAACTCAACCAGGTGGAGGCGCTTTGATCATGCGCGGTCGCAAGCCGAAGCCAACCCATCTTAAGCTTCTGGACGGAAATCCCGGGAGGCGTCGTCCCAATTCCAGCGAACCAGAGCCTGCGCGAAGAGCACCAACGTGTCCCTCCCATCTTTGTCCGCCGGCAAAAGCTGAATGGAAACGGTTAGCGGCGCAGCTGATCGTCCTACGCATCCTCACCGAACTCGACCGCGCAGCGCTTGCGGCCTATTGCCAGGCGTATGGGCGCTGGGTGGAGGCCGAGCGCAAGCTGCACGAAACTCCCATGCTGCTAAAGCTCCCCTCCGGGTATGTGCAGCAAAACCCTTGGCTCACAATCGCAAACAAACAGCTTGAGCTGATGCATAAATATCTGAGTGAATTTGGGCTCTCTCCTGTCTCCCGATCTCGCGTGTCGCTCGCCGGCCACGGAGCCAAGCCCTGGACGGGCGGAAAATTCGCTGGCTTGCTAGGCGCTCAGAAACCGTGGTCGCCCGCTGACGAATATCTGAGCCGACGCTAGGGATGGGTGCAGAAAAAGTCTCCGCGCGTCACTATCACTGCCGCACTAACAGTATCGACCCGGAGCGGAATTCGCGCTGCTCGCAAAATCCTACCGCCTGGCCGTTGCAACTGTCGGCGCCGCTTGCCTAAGCCCGATCAGCGCCACCACAACTCCTACCACGTAAATGATGGTACCGAGGTAAATCGGACCGAGGTGGCTCACCCAATTATAGTTGAAGTGTCTCATCCAATGCATTGGTAATGCCACGGCCAACCCCAAGACCGGCGAGATCACGGCCGTTATCCACGCCCACCACAAGCCGTCGCGGACACCGTACCAGGCCAGGCCCCCGGCCGCGATTGCGGTGGCCGCGATGAACCCTGCCGTGGCTAGGTGAAGGTGCGTGATGTAACCCGTGATCGCCGGGTTGATTCCGTTCAATTGTTGCGTCGTAACGCCGTTCAGCGTCGCGACACCGATCTCAAACCCGCTGCTCGAGAAGGCCCGGAAGAAGAATACGACTGCGTAAGCGAGGAAGATCAGGGCACCCAAAACCATCAGCGCTGATCCTCTCTGCAAGGATTGCTGTCTGGACATTGTTCCCTCCGTCGTGATGTTGACCGACATTCCCTAGATGATCAGGGATCGGTATGAAAGCTAGCAGCTCTCCACGAACTTAATTGTTGAGACCGGCCATCTCCCATCATGACCTTTGATCGAAATCCGAAGTCCGTGCAATTCATCCAGCCAAACGTTCTGGACCGTGCCTGCCTTTCCGTCGGTAAGCACGACGGCTTTGCCGATTAATTCGGATTGCGCCGCGCCGTACTCATTCAAAATTTTTGACGCACGGCGCTTCACCGATGGCATTGCTCGTCCATCTTCGGCCGAGCCGTCTATGCTGTCCAAAGCGGCTCAACGGCGACGCTTGTCCCAACGCTCAGCCGCTGGAACGATTGATGGTGACTGCACTTCCAATTCGCCGAGCCGGTCGATTTGCGTTCTAAGGCTCCCCGGGAGTTCCGGCTCTTCTTTCAGAACCGCGCGCAGTCTCCCCCCGATCTCTTGAACGATTGCTCGGCTGTGTTTGGGGTCTATGTCAATGCGGTTGCGCATAACGAAGCCTCGTTCGGGTAAGAAAGCGCCAGCAATGGCGTCCACCCCCTCCCGCAGCTCTCCCGCTTGCGAGCACGGCTGGCAATTCTGAACGGAACCGGAGACCGCCGCTTTTGGCTATCTGCGCGAGCGCTTGTTTTTGAGAACAGCGGGCCCTGCAGTAGGAACCTTTGGCTATCCGCGACATGCGCCATGTAGTTAACGGCGAGCGACGGTCTCGTGATTCCAAAGTCTTGACCGGAGCTTTCGTTCCCTGACTTCTGATCGTGACGCCGTCGGACGGAAACAATTGGAGCGCCGAGCCGGCGCATTGAGGAACTTGCCGCGCGGAATATCGGGTCATTTACACCGCAACGTCGCATCCGGTAGTTCCGATATTGGCAGATTTTGTTGCAAAACTCCCAAAATGCCGTTCGATCAATTTCCCGCAAACGGACCAAACGAGCCGCAATCGCCGATCGAAGTAGCCTGCAGGTCATTACCGAAGTCGCCCGTGAGTTCGTCGCTAGATAATGCAGTCCCCCAAATTATTGTTCGATCGCCGCGTGTACGGCCCGGAAAATTTGTGTTCAGTGACGCAAAAAGACTTTTGCAACAGTATCGGAGGGAAAGCAGACATGGGGTGGACCGCCCATTTCGGGAGCGATTGACCCAATGGAATTTTAACTCTTACCTAGATAGGCGACGGTTTCTATCTCCACTAACACTTCCGGCTTTGCAAGGGACCGCACTTCCACAAGCGTGGAAGCTGGAAAATCTCCGGTGAAGAACTCGCTGCGCGCTCGCCAGACCTCGGTATTGTTCTTGATATCGACTACGTAGATGGTCATCTTGACCAAGTTGTCCATCGTTCCGCCGGCCGCTTTGATGATGCGATCAATGCGTGAAAATATTTGCCTGGTCTGTTCGTACTCATCCTTCCCGACTATCCCGGTGCCCCCTTCAAATGGACGTGCTACCTGGCCGGAGATGAACAGCATGTCGCCTGCGCGTATGGCGTTTGACCATAGACCGGGGGTGACCTCAGCTACATCAGGGACGGACACCTTTGTCCTGGGCATGGCATTCTCCTTGTGAAGTTAATATCTGGTACGCTTCGCTATTCGTTTATCATCCAAACTGGCACTTCTCGGACATGACACGATGTCCGAGTTGAGTCCGTAATGCGCGTCAAAGCGGACGTCGGCCCGCCTCTTTCGCCGAAAGTTCTGGTTCCCCGGTCTATTCCCATTCGTTCCACTGACCTGGACGAGTTGCGGAGCATCGACCTAGATCATCCGGATTCGCAAAAGGCCATCGATGAGATCAAAGTCATCTTCAAAGATGCTAGGCAACTCTTGACGGCGTTAGTGTCGGCCCGTGTTTGTCGGCCATCTGGCAGACGTTGGCAATCTCGGCGCGCACCTCGAATACGACCCGCTCGATGCTGCGCCGGATCGCAAGACACCACGCGCGCACACCGCGCCGCTAGGCTCGACAAATGCGTCAGCACCACACCGCAGATGCCGTCGATCAGTTCGTTGACATCCTCTCTGCGCACCAGTTCGCGCTTCTTCTCCATCAGGTGCAGTTGCAGCATCTCCGTCTTGAGCTTGACGTGATCAGCGTCGGCTTCCGCGCGTGGCGATTGCCGCCGCTCGCGCCGCAAGTATCGGAGGTAGGCAACTCGGCTCTGATCGAGCGGGAAGCCGTCACCTTGCCGTTGGATCACCCCTTCGGCTTCAAGCTCCGCGATGTATGTTCTGCTGCAGTTTAGGTGCAGCGCTAATGCCGACGCACTGACCGCGGGCTTTCTGGATCGCGATCGAGGGACAGGCCTGGCGACTGACGGGCGATCAATGGTGACTGTCTCAGTCATCGTGTTCGTTCCTGTTGCGTCGCGGTAGGATACTCCGATTGCAGCGTCAGCGTCAGCCGGGGCAAAAATAGAGGCTGCACGCAGATTCAATGGGTTGCGCTGGCTACCCCCTAATGACGCACATTGGAAGCAAAGGCTTTTCTGGCGAAGTGGCTAACCCCCCGCCCACTCCTCCTCGGCCTCGCGCTTCACCGCCCGGCGGGGTAAAATTGGGACACTTCACCGGACCTGATCCTGACCCACTGGCGCCATGACGCCCATCAGAATCACCGCGAAGTCTCCAGACTGCACCACCCAGCCTGCGGAGCTCTCCGCGAGTGGGCAGGGATGACAAAAAACCCGCCCGGCGCGTGCCGGGCGGGTCCAGTGATTGCGTGCTCGATGGCTTTGATCAGAGCAGGAAGTCGACGGCGCTGAGCGTGACCTTGCCGTTCACCAGGATCTCGAAATCGGCCGCCGCGTCGCCGTTGACATTCGCTTCGACGATGATGTTGGTGTCGTCGAAGTAGGTGCGCAGCTCGCCGGCCTGGTTGGAGAAGCTGTTGGATCCGATCCACTTGAAGGCCTGGTCGCCGCTGAGGCCTGCATGGGCATCGATCTGGGAAAGATCGATGACATCGCCAGACTGGAAGTCCTGGATAAGGTCGGGAGCGCCGATCTTCGAGTGGGAGATGGACGAGAACACAAAGCGGTCATCGCCGGCACCGCCCGACAGAGTGTCCCGGCCCGCTCCGCCGATGATGAGATCGGCTCCATCATTCCCCGAGAGCTTGTCGTTACCACGGAGGCCCGTAATGGAATCGTCGCCGCTCGTGCCGGTAATCACGTCAGAACCGTTTGTGCCGGTAATCTCATTGAGCGTCGGGGTTGATGGTGGGCTTGTGTCTGCGGTGGGTGGTGGGGCAGGGTCCGCAGGTGGCGATGGGGCGGCGTCCGCTGGCGAAGCGGTCAGCCAGCCACTCGTGTCGGGATAGGATTGTGAGATTGAGCCGGTTTCGTGAGCGGCGCCTTTGAATTGGGTGAAGGTTTTAGAGCCACCCCACTGGAACCTGTCTCCCCCATCAGACATGAAGTATTGATTGTTGCTCCAGATGTTTCCCCCACTAAGCATGCCGGATTGGTTGTAATCGGCCACGCCACCGATGTAACCCTCGCCGTCGTGATCGACGATGATGTTGTCATGGATTTGATTGCCGGTGGTCATGTAAGTACCGAACGTGCCAGAACCTCTGTTCTGCTGAATCATGACGATACCGTTACCGCCTCCGGTCACCTCGACCCGGTTGCCGTAGACCTCCACATTCTCGGAGTTTTGGATTTGGATTTCATTTCCCCACCACCAACTGCGCGGATCATCGGCCCCATTTCCGATGAGAGTGTTGTTGCGGATGATAGCGTCGTAACTGATCTCGTGGCTGATACCGCCCATGCCGTTATGCATGACAAGATTGTCCTCGTAGAGCGTGTGGATGTTGTCGATGTCGGTCCACATGCCTGTCCCGTTATTGTCGTGTGAGTAGTTGCCGCGCACGACCAGGTTATCCGTGTTGGCGAATTTGAATCCGCCACCCTCCCAAAGCACATCGATGCCGGACCAGTCGCCGTTCTTTGCAATCTCGTTGCCTTGAACGAGGATGTTGTCACCGAACCCGCCTAGGCCCATCTGGCCGTTGTCATGCACGTAATTGCCGATGAGCTTGCTATCGTCCACCCCGATGATACCGACGGCGTAATTCAGGCGGACTTCATTGTTCTGAATCGTCCAACCCCGGCCTCCCTGGATTGCGCCGTCCTGGATCTGAGGGTCATACTTCTCGAAGACGAGGTTTTGCACGGTCACATTCGTGGCGCTGCCATGGAAAGCGTCGGTCAATTTGCCAGCTTCAATCGTGTGACCCGTTGGGTTGTCGGCGATATAGATCTTGTCGGCGGCATAGTCGAAATAGAAGGTGCCAGGAACGACCTTGGAGAGAGCATCGACCGGCTTTAGCGGGGTATTGTCGAGGAACACGGTCTCCGGATAGCCGGGCCTCTGAGTGCCCGGTTCAAACTCTGCATTCGGGTGGACGCGGCCCTGCTGCGTCTGGCCGCCAATGACCCAGAGATTGCCGCTCTGGGTCCAGTTGGACAGCACAGCCGAGCCGTTGAGGATTGCTCCTTCAGCACCGATAAAGGCCTGACCATCTTTCGGCGCTAAGGAAACGCCGCGATAGGCACCAGGCTCAAAATAGAATGTGGTCCCAGTAGGAGCTGCGCTCACGAGAGCCGAGATATTGTCGCCAGGATGAAGGATGATCGCCCCGGTGGGCGCCGATGTAGCCTTTGGCCCATAAGTTCCCATTGTAAACTCCTGCCGAATTCTCGTTGTTGTCGAAAGCTTTTTACGGGCCTGTGCTCTGATGAATACTGTAGTTTCTTGCACGTCCCGGGCAAGCGTAGCAGTCTAGGGATCGAATCTTTGCGCGGTATCGCAGCCCTTGCTGTGGTGACCTGATGCCGTGCCGGCAGCCGATTTCCGCCTGCACGCACCCGCCGGCAGATGCTGACGGGCGGTTTCGTTGCACCACTCGCGCTGTGCTAATTATGCGGCGAGTTCCTCGGCACGCGCTGCGAACTGCTCATAGGCCTCTTGAAGAGGATCACGCACGTTGATGAAGTACGACGCTCCGAGCCCGAGCAAAGCGTGCAAGTGCGCTCGCCCTGTACTCAGGTTCGGCGCGACCAATGGAATTGCCGAACAAGGATCATCCGGGTAGAGGCGCTTGTACTCGAAAAAGTTTGTGAACAGGTCAAGATTTCCCCCACCGAAGGTCTCGACGGGAGCCCCCTCGGCCCAGATCACTTCCTGTGTGTTGAGGACAATCTGGAAATATTCGATGGTTTCCATGTCCGGCGGCGCAGCCGGCGCGATGGACGCCCCGTTTACGAGATCCCTCACCTCCATGAGGAAGCCGTCGATAAAAAGGGCATGCCCCGGCGAGAGATAAAGGTCGGTGTGAGGCGTGTGATCGTCAATGGCGAAGCGCGAGACGCGGATCGGCACGACGCTCTTGGGCCAAGAAGCGCCACTCCGTCTAAAGGTGTTCCGCCCGATCCATTTTATGGGCAAATCCTCGCCGCGCATTGTCTTGACGAGATCGCCGATTCTAAGGTCCTCAATCTGTGCCTCGCCACGCGAAGTCAGGACGCGCGTGCCTTTGAGGAAGCAGTGACCACCGCCACCGTGACCGCCACCTCCACCGGGTTTGGCTTTCGAGCTCGACGGCAAGCCCATGGATGCGAGAGCTGCGATACCAACCACTTTGCCGGAAAACGCGGCGGACACACGCAGGAAGTGACGGCGTGCGGGGCTAAACGGGTGTTGGGTATTGGAAGCAGACACGGCAGCCTCCTGCGGCGTTACACTACGGCGTTTTAGCGTCATCCAAGCCGGCTGTTGCGTCAATTAGGTTGACGCGAGTTCCCTTTGTTCTTGCGAGCTACCTCTTCAGAGGGCGTGCCGGAGCAAATGCGATGCTCGGGCCCCGTTACCTCGCCGGGTCCCGCCTTCTTCCGTCTGCTCACCTAGGACGAGTTCGCGGCTCGTGTTTAAGCCTCAAGGTAACTCATCGTTAATTTTATTGGCGCGGCTGGATGGCTTCAAAACGTACAAGAAGCGCTGATGGCATTAGCAACTCTGATAAGCCCGGGTTCGATTTTCGATACTTGTGGAACCGTTCGCAACCTCCGCTGTTTTGCGGTGAAAGCGCATGCGGAGGCCCATCATGCAAAGGCGACCTCGACGTAAGCATCCTATTCCCTTGGTGGCCGGGAGGAGTGAGCAATTAGTTACCGCTCTCGAACCGAGCCATCGCCGCCTACCAACATCTTAAGCACCAGCGTCAGGCCGCCTGAGAGGCCTTTAACGGCCAACCGCAACGCGGCTGTGGTCGCTCCCCAGGTTTGCTATCCTCGCCAAATTTCCAGCAATTCATTCGCCTGGGTAAGCTCCACTTGTAGGTCAAAGCGCTGCGCATATAGCCCCAGGACAGCGTCGTGGGTTTGGTCAGCTGAACTGCACAATCCGTCCTTTACGACGATGATGCGGTAACCTAGATCGACGGCCGCCAGGATGGTTGAGAGCACACAGAGGTCCGTTTCAGCACCTGTGACTATCAAGGTGTTGACCCCCGTTTTCTGCAGCTCATTGTGGAGCACGCCAGTAGCAAACGCAGAGTAGACCGGCTTATTGATGATCTTTGCCGGCGGCACATACTTTTGAAGCGCCGGCATCAGGTCGATCAATTCACGGTCGAGATTAGCCCGGGTTACTTCCTTCCATTTGTCGTAATATGCGCGCCACATGCCGTGGGCGTAATCGGCGGTGGAAGGTGGAATGAACCGGGTAAAGATCGTCTTCGCCGGAACTCTTTCGACGATGCTGACAATCGTTGGCAGAACC
>NZ_JNIJ01000090.1 GCF_000701345.1 Bradyrhizobium sp. URHD0069
AGGCTACAGCCCCCTCGACCAGATCAACACCTCGAATGTCAAGGACCTGACGCCGGTATGGACCTTCTCCACCGGCGTCATCGAAGGCCACGAAGCTCCTCCGATCGTCAAGAACGGCGTGATGTTCATCACGACCCCGATGGGACAGGTGATAGCCCTCGACGCCAAGACCGGCGATGAGTACTGGCGGTACAAGCGGCAGCTTCCTGACGACCTCTTTCAATTGCATCCGACCAACCGCGGCGTCGGGTTGTGGCAGGACAAGCTCTATCTCGCCACGACCGACGATCATCTTGTCGCACTTGATGCCAGGACCGGCAAGGTTCTCTGGGACACCAAGGTCCAGAATTACAAGAAAGGTCAGTATGGCGATGCCCTTCCAGACATCCGTATAAACGTAGGGCCACCCCGCGACGTCCGGCTGCAGCCAAGGCAGCCGCGAGCTGCGGGCGGCGATCGAGGCGTCGCCGGCCAGGACGAGGGCTTGATACCGTCGACTACTCAGGCTCGGCTGGGAACCCCGCTTTCATCCAGCCGTTTGCGCCAAGCGCGGAGGGCCCCTTGTCATGCAGATCGATTGGAACAGCGTCTTCTTACCCAGCCTCGGTATCGCCGAGATCGTCGTCCGGGGCACGCTCATGTATCTCGGCCTCTTCGTGATCCTGCGCTTCATGGCGCGGCGCCAGGCGGGGCATTTTGGGCCTGCGGATCTTCTGGTGATTGTGTTGATCGCGGACGCGGCGCAGAACGGGCTCGGCAAGGAATATCAGTCCGTGACCGAAGGCCTCGTCCTGGTGATGACCATCGTGGCCTGGGAGTATTTTATCGATTGGCTGACTTACCAGTTTCCGGCTCTAAGGCCTGTCCTCAGACCTCCGTCTCTGACCCTGGTAAAAGACGGACGGATTGTTGAAGAGGCAATGCGCAAGGAAATGCTATCGATAGACGAGCTCGCATCCCAGTTGCGGCAGCAGCAGGTCGAGGACATTGCGGAAGTAAAGCTCGCAAAGTTCGAAGGCGACGGACGGCTCAGCGTACTAAGGCGTGAAGCCCCGGCTGGACGATAACAGATGCAGCCGCCGACGGAATATGAGAAGTCGCTTATTGGCGAGGCTGCGCAAGTGTCACCACCACCAGCCCATCAGCTGCAAAGAGTGTCCCTGACCAAACGAATGCGGCGAGAGCAACGAATCCTGTCGCCATTGCCGAAATAGGTGTAATTGACGACAGAGTGGTGCGACACCACCAATAACGTGATAACGGTGCGCGCGCGGTCCAGCGGAACGATGCGTTCCGCCGCCATCACAGTCTGCCCGCCGCTATCGCGTTTTCGCAGCATCACTTCTCGAACGCGTCGTAAATGATATCTTCTTCAGCGTGACCTGGACGTGCATTCGCCCCGAAGGGCGTCCTCCATTAGCACGAAAAACATATCCTTGGCGCGGTCCACCACGATATAGACGCCGGTCGGCATCCCAGCTGACCTCGCCGAGCGAGCCCGGCGGCGGCATCCTTGTTCACCACGAAAAGGCACCGGTCCTTGCTGCTTAACCATGACTCCAATGTGAGCGAACTAGACGGCAACGGCTGCACTATATTGGAGTTTCTCGCGAGCCGATTTTGGGGTGGCGTATGAATGAAGATTTCTACAAACAGCAGGCACAGCGTGTCCGCGCGCTCGCCGACAAAGCCGATCCCTTCACCAAAAAGCGCCTGTTGGATTTGGCAAGCAAGTACGACGTCAAGGCCGGCAAGCCTTCCCGGGCATCGAGGATAATCGAGCGGCCGACGCCCCTTCCCACAAACCAAGCCCGGCCCTAGCTTACGTAGGATCAGGGACAGGTTTTATGAGAACACGGCGCGTCGACGAAGCGCTGATCCGGGAAGCCCAAAGCCTCGCCTGCCAAAGCTGCAACGAAAGGATGTGAAAGGCGATGCGCCATGGCTCTGCAACTAAGGGAAGCTAGGGCCGAGCCATTCCTCGGCGGACTTCATCAGTACTTCCGAGTTCGATTTCCGGTAGGCACAACCGTGGCGTGAACTGTCCAATTGCTGTCAAATGCCATCGAGCACCGCTCTGGCCTCGCGGGAATCGACGGTTTCGAAGCCCTCGGTCAACGAGCCGTAGATCTTGGCCAGTTCATCGTAGGCTTCCGCTCGTCGATCGCGCTCCGCCAGAAGCCGCGCGAGCCTTGTACTGCCTCGTAGGAGAAGTGCGCGGGCATTTTGGGCTTGCGCGCTCTCCATGGCGCGCCGGAGGCAGCGTTCCGCCTCCGCGTGGTCGCGGATTGCCGGAGCGAGATCGCCCTCGACCAGGTGCAGACTGGCGTCGGCCCAGTGCTCCTCATTGCGCCCGGCGACAGCCCGGGCCTCGGCGAGAGTGACGATCGCGTCCTCAAGCCGTTGCGCTCGGCGGTAAAGGTCAGCAAGAATCCCCAAATAGTGCGGCAAACGCAGCTCAGCCCCGGTGGCCCGCAGGTCCCGCACACCGACGCGAACGCGCGCAATACCATCTTCGACGTCGCCCTCCTCCGCGACAGCCCAGCCGTTCATGATCGCTGCCCAAGCGTCATAATAGCTGAATCCGTGTTCGTTGCAGATTGAGCGAGCCGCGTTGGCACGAGCGCGGACTTCCCTCGGCTCGCGACGGAACTGGTGCAGCATCGCCGCGTAGGCGAGCGCCACTGCCAGGCTGAACGGGTGGACGAGTCGATGGGCCAGATCGATCGCATCCTGCGCCGCCCGAAGCGCGGTGTCCGCAAACCCAAGATGCCAGTCGACGTGAGCCCTATAGGCACGGCCGAAGACGTGAATGTTGACGCCGCGCGACAAGGCATCGGCGGGATCGCCGGCCTGCACGATCTTTGCACTGCTGATCTCCAAGTGCTCGCGCGCCGATCGGTGCTCGCCCTGGTGGAATAGATTGAACGCCAAGGCATTGTGCGCGTCGGCCTGCATCACGAGATCGTCGCCTTGCTCGGCCAGGTCGACGAGCTCGGAGCACATCTCGCCCGTGCGCAGGATGTGACCGCGTACATGATGCACGTAGCACAGGCCGCGCAATGCCCTGGCGAGGTGGCGACGGTGTCCGTACCGTCGCGCCAGATGCTCGGCTCTGGCGTGCGCCGTCTCGACCTCTGGAGCGGCAAAGCCCCTCGTCGCTGTCAGCGGGGGACCCAGTGCAATCTGCACCTCAAGCTCGCAGCGCAACCGCTCATCGGTGGGCGGGCGGTTCCCGAGCATTTCGAGGGCCGTGGTCAGATGACTTATCGCCTCTCTGTTCGCCGATCGGCCGACCGCCAGCCGTCCGGCCCGCAACCAAAAGTCGATCGCCCGATCGGCAAGCCCGGCTGCGGTCAGATGGTGCGCAAGGAGCTCGGGCTGACGCGCGACAAGATCGGCGAACCGCGCCTCGAGGACGGCGGCAATTCGGCCGTGGAGCTCACTCCGCCAGCTCTTAAGCAGCGAGGCGTAGGCGACGTCCTGGACCAGAGCATGCTTGAACGCATAGACCGCCTCGGGCGGCGTGCCGCGCTGAAAGACGAGCTCTGACTTCACGAGCCGGGCGAGCGCCTGGTCGAGATCAGCCGGTTCTCGTGCAGCGACTGCATCGAGAAGCTCGTAGCTGAACTCACGGCCGATGGCGGCGCCGACCTGGACCAGATCCTTGGCCGAAGCCAAGTGATCGAGCCGGGCCATGAGAGAGTCCTGCAGACTCGCCGGAATGGCAAGCGCGCCACGCGATGCGACCAGCGCGAGACCCTCGGGCGTGTTGCGCAGCATGCCCGACTCCAGCACGGTCTTGGTGAGCTCTTCGATGAAGAGCGGAACGCCTTCGGTCTTCGCGACAATCTCGTCCACCAGTGCCGGAGGAAGGCGGCGCCCACCTGACGTTTGCTCAACAAGAGCCGCCGCTGCCCGGCGTCCGAGGCGATTGAGCGCCAAGGTCGTCACATGCGGGAAGGACGGCCAGGGCGGCGTCACCTCCAGCCGGAACGTGATGATTAGGAGCACCGGCAGGTGTTGGACCCGTTCCAGGATCAGCCCGAGGAGCTCGATTGAGGTCGGATCGAACCAGTGCGCGTCCTCAAGCACTGACAGAACCGGCCGTCGCTGGGCGAGGCCTTCGAGCTGTGCGAGAAGCACCTCCAGTGTCTTCCGCTTCTGGGTCTGCGGCAAGAGGTCGAGAGGCGGGTATCGACCGTCCATCGGTATGCCGAGGAGAGCCGCGATGAGTGGGACCGCTTCGGTGAGATCGTCGGTCCCTTGGGCAAGCAAAGACACGAGCTTGGAGAGCCGCATCGGAGGCGTGTCGTCACGTTCGAACGCCGCCGCTCGCTCGAGTTGGTCGATGAATGGCCAGAGCACGGTATTGGCGTGGTAGGGCGAGGCACGGTGAGAGATCCGAGTGTGCGGCTCGTCGGCGATCCGCTCTCGGAGCGCCTCGACGAGTCGCGACTTGCCGATCCCGGCCTCCCCTGCGAGCAGCATCGCCTGGCCCTCGCCGCTCTTGGCGAGATGCCAGCGCTCGACGAGAAGCCCCAGTTCCTGCTCACGCCCAACGAGCGGGCTGAAGCCCGCTGTGTGGAGTGCCTCGAAGCGGCTCTCTGCTGCGCCCGTGCGGGCGATCCGCCAAGCGTTGATCGGCTCTCCGAAGCCCCGCAGCTCGCATGGTCCGAGGTCCTCGACCTCGAACAGCCCGCCGATCAGGCGCCGTGTTTGCTCCGCGACGACGACTTCGCCGCTCCCGGCCACGGCCTGCAGGCGGGCGGCGAGGTTGGGGGGGTCGCCGACGACTGCTTCCTCCTGCGCCGCGCCAGTACCGAGGAGATCACCTACGACCACAAGGCCTGTCGCGATCCCAACCCGCGCGGCAAGTGGACGGCCGTCCGGAGACCGCAGACGGTCCACGGCCTCGACAATCGCGAGGCTGGCTGTGACCGCCCTCTCAGCCTCATCCTCGTGCGCGCGCGGCCAGCCGAAGTAGGCCAGCACGCCGTCGCCCATGAACTTGGCAACGTGTCCCTCGAAGCGTGCGATCTCGCCCGCGACTGCATTCTGGTAGGCAGTCAGCGTCTCCCGCATGTCCTCAGGATCGAGCCGCGTGGAAAGGGACGTCGAGCCGACAAGGTCGACGAACATCACCGTGAGCTGGCGGCGTTCCGCGTGGGACGGCCGCGGGATTGAGGCGGTGGACGACGGCGCAGTCTCCAGCGCAGCGATTGCCCTTAGCAGTTTTTTTCGGTGTCCGAGGGGCAGACCAAGCTTCTCGAAGTCGGCGTCGGTGAGCGACGGCAGCACGTCGGCATCGATGGCCTGCTCGCGGAACAGCGCCGCGTAATCGGGAAGGCCGAGACCTTGAAGCCACTGCGCGACGTCCATTCCGCGACGCTCCGCCAGCCAGCCCCGCAGCGAAGTCTAGCAGAGAACGGGAGGCTACGCGGGAATGTCTTGCCTGCACTTGCCGGTCGCAGCAGACTCTCCACTATTAAAGGTCGGCTACCCGCCGCAGCATTCCCTTCGTGAAGTTCGGCGGGCTCAGATTCCTCGATGCGGCGCACGTCACGGACATGGTGGCGCTGCTGCGCTTCGTCCAGAATCCGCGCGACCGCGTCGGCGGCTTCAGAATCCTTCATCTGTTGCCCGGCATCGGACCGGCTTCGGATCGCATGGCCGGGTCCGTCGACCAGGCTGCACTGCTGATTTGCGAGCCGGAAAGAGCATCTAAGAAGCGCCTCGTTGCCAGCTCGCCTCTAACCAACTTGCCTCGGATGTCAGGCCTACCCTCAATTGGAACAGAGAAACCAAGGGGCGCATACCGCTTGCGAGACAAGCCGGAACCTCTGCCGAGGCATCCTGTTAGAATACGAGATTGTCCGAGAGCCGCCCTCAACACGACGGCGCACCGAAACCCGCTCGTTGCAACGGGCAGCGCAGGTGGTATCGGCAGCTACAATAATGCTTCAAAAATTAAAACCTACGTTTCGCAGGTGTAGCAGCGGCGCTTAACGCCGCGCGAGCCAACCAGGGAGGAAGTCGATGCTTCGTACACTCATAATTAGCGCAGTGTCGGGCGCAGCCCTCACATTCTCAGCCGCTACTTTCGCGCAGCAAGGTCAGTTCGGCACGCCCCAGGAGGCCAGGGCCATGCTCGACAAGGCAGTCGTCGCCGTAAAGGCGGACCAGCCGGTGGCGCTGGCGATGTTTCTCAAGGGAGAGGGCGGATTTAGGGATCGCGACCTTTATCCGTTCTGTTTCAGAAGCGGGGACGGGAAGGCCCTCGCGAGTCCGCCTTCCGTTCTAGCTGGCACGGACATTAGAACCCTGAAGGATGCAACCGGCAACGTATACGGTCAGGAACTCTATGCTGCGGCGCAGACACCCGAAGGTCAAATCACCGAAGTTAGCTACATGTTTGTAAGGCCAGGCGCCGACGCAAAGCCGGTACCGAAGGTGAGCTTCGTAACCAGGGTCGGCGAACTCGGCTGCGGCGTCGGATACTACAAGTAGCCCGTCCACAAGCCGGCGACACTTACGGGGCGGCAACCCATGTCGCCCTCTCGTGACAAATGACCCTGCTCGTCTTCGGCTCAGCGACGATGTTTATCGACGCCGCCGCCGCGCTGCCGTGCAGCGTGATGAAATCGCGCCGTTCGATTGATTGGGCAGCATTCGCTCTTCCGCAGGCAAGGCCGGATTGCAGGATATCGAATTGGCAGGGATCCGTCAGCAGAACCCGAGCCCTTCACAACCCGCTGCTCGCTGACCGACGCCCAGAGCCCGTTTAGGTCAAACTGAGAAGAATTCAGTGTGAACAAATGTCTTCCGGGTTACCCCTAGAAGATGGGGTAATCGGCCGGCCCCAGCTTGTGGATAGTTGAAGATTTTGGGTGCTGCGCTTCAGGCTGATGGTGAAACGAGGTCCGTGGTGACGGCCTCAAGCATCAGAAGGAGAAGCGCAGCATGGACCATTTTGCTGGATTGGATGTATCGGTCAAGCAGACCAGCATCTGCATTGTGGATGACACGGGCAGAATCGTGCGGGAAGTGAGGGTACCGAGCGAGCCTGAGGCGCTGCTGAAGGTTCTAGGGAACCAGGCCTACCGCTTCAAGCGAATTGGACTAGAAGCCGGACCGCTGTCGCAATGGCTGTTCAGTGCTCTGGCCGAAGCCGGGTTG
>NZ_JNIJ01000091.1 GCF_000701345.1 Bradyrhizobium sp. URHD0069
CGTCTCGGCGCTGATCAAGCAATCGCAGCGATTGCCCAGCGAGCTTTACCGGTCGCTGACCTGGGACAGAGGCAAAGAGCTTGCCGACCATCAGCGCCTGACATTGGCCACCGAGGTTGATGTCTATTTTTGTGACCCTCGGTCTCCCTGGCAGCGCGGCTCAAACGAAAACACCAACAGATTGCTGCGCCAGTATCTTCCGCGCGGCACCGATCTGTCCTTGCACAGCCAGGCCAAGCTCAGTGCCATCGCAAGGCAGCTCAATGAAAGGCCGAGAAAGACCTTGCTCTATCAGACGCCGGCTGAGAAGTTCGCAGAATGTGTTGCAGCGATCGGTTGAACTCGCCGCCCAAACTGCATCCGAAATGTGATTAGCTAATGTCCTCTTTGGCCGAACGCTTCAAGTCCAAATGACCCCGCTCCGAGTTCGCACCGGTTTGTAAACCGAACTTGGGTTGCCGAAGACAGTCGCTAAAACCCCTTTTTGCTGCGCGAACTAACTGCCAATTTCTCAACTAGTTCATCAGGGATAGGCTTACTCACCGAGAACGTAACTCCGGTCTTGGTTGCCTTGAGTTTCAAAGAAGCGATCTCGTCGGCATGGGCAGCAATTGCGCCCGGGTCAACATATAGACCACATTGTTTACTAAAGGCAGCATAGCCCGCGATGATCGTTTGTTCGATCTGAAATCCGGGCATATCGTACTTAATGACTTCTTCGGCGTCTGGTAGTGCCCGCGATAACGTGCACGCAGTTGGCCCAACATGGCGCGAAACTGCTCCGTTGCGGCGGCTATATAGGCGTCATGGTTATCCTTCTTCGTCATGCTGACGGTATGCCTTTTAGCATGTCCAAAGGCAACAAATGGAGCGCTATAGCTCTTGATGCCGCTGTGTGTCTCCGCGCTCCTAAGATACCGATTGCGGGCATTTGGATCGTTGATGATTGAGGACGGCTTTGTCCGCAGAATGGTCGTTCAAAACTTGCGCAGGACATGATTCAAGTGGGCAGGAGGACCTGCCCATGGCTGATCACTACTGGCTCACCGAGAACCAACTTGAGTGCATCAAACCTTACTTTCCTCGATCCCACGGTAAACCACGTGTCGATGACCGGCGTGGAATCAGTGGGATTATCCACGTTATCCGCAATGGCCTGAGATAGCGCGATGCGCCGGAAGTTTATGGGCCGCATAAGACAATCTACAACCGCTTTGTCTGTTGGTCACGAATCGGCGTGTTTGATTGCATTCTCAGCGGCTTGGCTGCTTGCGAAGAAGAACCAGACATCGTCATGATCGATGCTACTCACCTGAAAGCTCACCGGACTGCTTGTAGTCTGGTAAAAAAGGGCAGCTCCGACGAATTGGCCGAACGAAAGGCGGCCTGAACTCCAAACTTCATGCATTGTGCGACAACCAAGGAAGACCGTTGGTTCTGTGTTTGAGCGAAGGCCAGCTATCGGACCATGTTGGAGCAAAGCTGATATATCCGGCGATACCGAATGCCAAAGTCCTGATCGGCGACAAAGCTTATGACAGCGACGAATTCCGCGACGCACTGAAAGCCCGCAAAATCAAAGCGTGCATCCCGCCGCGATCAAACCGAACCGCGCTGAGGAGTTACTCCAAAGCCTTGTACAAACAGCGTCACAAAATCGAGAACATGTTCGCAAAATTAAAATACTGGCGACGTATCGCAACCAGATATGACCGCTGCGCCCACACCTACTTGTCCGCAATCTGCATCGCCGCATCCGTAATTTTCTGGATCAATCAATGAGTCCTGACCCTAGTACCCTTGCACAGAGGTTTTGACGGGTTGAATGACAGGGCTGCATTCGACCCGTTGCGGTCGCCCGTCATTCGATGGGTCAACGTCGCCATGACGGGGTTAACCAACGAAACGCGCGGCCTATGAACGCTCGGCCATCTTCGCTGACGGGAGTTCCGTGAGCCATCAGCACCTTTTCCGCGGGCCATGAAAGAACATGTTCAAGTGAGGCACGCGCGGCGTTCCGGTTGGTAAATGCTAGACGGAATTTTCTGGGTACCGATGGTTCAGGGGCAACCATCAGGTCCCATTTCGCGACAAACGCTCGCCAGCCGGAGAACCAGTTGGCGGGAAGCTGTTGCAGGAGATCGGTAAAGAGCACAGTGCCGCTCTTGGCGTGAAAAAACACAACCTCGGTGGTGATGACATTGCCCAGCATAAGGACTTGATCGATCTCCCCGGCCCAATACGGCATTGGCGCATTTGCGAGGTCACCATCAAAGTCGAGGTCCTTGCGCTTCTCCCGCAATCCAGGCGGGGCATAGAGATACGCATTGGGGTAGACGCGCTTCCAATCGGTAATGAACACATGATGCAGTGAATTGGGGGCGACCAGATGACGGACTTTCCCGAGGGAATCCACTTCCGCGCGAAGCCCGTCGGTCAGCGCTGTCGGCGACCAAATGAAGAGGTCTCCACCGGCCAACCTTATGACAGCCATACGAGTGGGGTAATGAAATCCCAACGCTGCTACCACGTCGGTCCCATCCGCAGTCCAAATCTCGGGGCCAAATTCCTTCAGCATGTCCGATCCAATGCCGCTGATCTCGTAAAGTGTAGCCGTCGAGAAATCTCCTATGTGGATACGACTGACGTAGCAAACGCTGCTGGCGACTTATCCCAGTTGGGATCGAGTCATCGGGCGGCTATACCGAAACTTCTGGAATTCGCGCTCAGCTGAACTGGGTCGCCCGGTCAAGCCGGGCGTTGACGACCTGTTGTGACGCACCGCCGGTGCACGTATTTCAATAACTTTTCATCCTTGCCAGCAGATCGGCGTGGAAATTGCTGTCGCCGAACAATTCCTGGCAGACCCGCGCGCGCTTCATGAAGAAGCCGATGTCGAACTGGTCGGTCATGCCCATGCCGCCATGCATCTGCACGCCTTCCTGGACCGCCAGCGTCGCAGTTGAACCGGCACGCGCCTTGGCGACCGCCACCGCCGCACCGGCATTTTCAAAATCGCCGTCGAGCGTCTGCAGTGCCTTCAGCACCGCGGCGCGGGTGATTTCGATTTCGACATAGAGGTGCGCCGCGCGATGCTGCAGCGCCTGGAATTCGCCGATCAGCTTGCCGAATTGCTTGCGCTCCTTGAGGTAATTGACCGTGCGGCCAAACACCTCCTCGCTGAGGCCGACCATTTCGGACGCCACCGCGCCGCGGCCGATATTGAGCACCCCTTCCAGCAGCTGGTAGCCTTGATCGATCTCGCCGAGCACGCCATCGGCGTCGACATCGACATTGTCGAACGTAATCCGCGCCGCGTTGTGCGAATCGACCATCGCCGTGCGTTCGGCCTCGACGCCCTTGCTCTTGGGATCGACCAGGAACAGCGTCAGCCCGTCGCGCTCGCCGGCCGCGCCCGCGGTGCGGGCCGCCACGATCAAGAGACCGGCGGTATGCCCGTCGACCACAAGGGCCTTGGCGCCGTTGAGCCGAAAACCGTTGCCGGAACGCACTGCTTGCATTTTGGTCTGCAACGGGCGATGTTTTGTCCCTTCGTCGATCGCCAGCGCGGCCAGCAGGGAGCCGTCGGCGATGTTCGGCAGGTGCTCGGATTTCTGTGCGGCGCTGCCGCCGCGCGACAAGGCCGAAGCGGCGAGCACGGCGGTTGAGAGAAACGGCGACGGCATCAAGGTGCGGCCGATTTCCTCCATCACCACGCCGGCTTCGACGCAACCAAGCCCGCTGCCGCCGAAATTCTCCGGCACCAGCAATCCCGAAAATCCCATCTCGGCGAAAGCCTTCCACAATTCGCGGGAAAATCCGGTCGCGTCCTTGCTGTCGCGCAGCTGCCGCAGATGCGACACCGGTGCCTTGTCGCCGATCAGGCCGCGTGCGCTGTCGCGCAGCATTGATTGTTCTTCATTGAGGACGAGTGCCATGGAGGGGTTCCGGTGTTCGTTTGACTGAAAGCGTTCGGGTTGATGGATCTCGGTGCTTACCCTCATCGTGAGGAGGCGCTCTCCTGGCAGCGCTCTTGCGCTGTCCGGTGCCCCGTCTCGAACCATGAGGCTTCATCCTTCGAGACGCGGCCAAGAGGCCGCTCCTTGAGGATGAGGGGTTTACGCCCCCGGCAAATCCAGAATCCGTTTTGCGACGATACCGAGCATCACCTCGGAGGTGCCGCCCTCGATCGAGTTGGCCTTGGTGCGCAGCCAGGCGCGCGGCCGGGCGCCGGCTTTCGAGCGCTCGCTTTCCCATTCCAGCGCATCGATGCCGCCCGCGGACATCAGGATTTCGTAGCGGCGCTTGTTCAGTTCGGTGCCGTAGTATTTCATCGCCGAGGAAAACGCCGGATGCGCCTGACCGGCTTTCGCCAGATCGACCGCGCGCTCGGCGGCGCAGGCCAGCGCTGCCTCGTCGATCTCGAAAGTGGCGATTTGACCGCGCAGCATAGGATCTTCCAGGCGGCCCTGATCGTCGGTACCGACGGAATCCGCAGCGAGCTGCCCGAGCGGCCGGCCGACGCCGCGCTCGCCCATGCCGGAGATCATCGCGCGCTCGTGTTGCAGCAGGTATTTCGCGACATCCCAACCGCGATTGATGGTGCCGACCACATTGACCTTCGGCACCCGCACATTGTCGAAGAACGTTTCGCAGAATGGCGAGCGGCCCGAAATCAGCAGAATGGGTTTGGTGGAGACGCCCTTGGAGGCCATGTCGAAGAGAATAAAACTGATGCCGTCATGCTTCTTGGCGGCGGGATCGGTGCGCACCAGACAGAAAATCCAGTCCGCGTAGTTGGCGTAGGAAGTCCAGATCTTCTGGCCGTTGATGATGAAATCATCGCCATCGCTCTCGGCGCGGGTCTGCAGCGAGGCGAGATCCGATCCGGCGTTCGGCTCGGAATAGCCCTGGCACCAGCGGATCAGGCCGGCCGCAATCTTCGGCAGGTGTTCCTTTTTCTGCGCCTCGGTGCCGTATTTCAGCAGTGCCGGCCCGAGCATGGAAATCCCGAATGAGACCAGCGGCTGGCGTGCGCCGATGGCCGCCATCTCCTGGCGAACGATCTTGGTTTCCTCCGCGTCGAGGCCGCCGCCGCCGTATTCCTTCGGCCAGTGCGGCACGGTCCAGCCCTTGTCGCGCATCCGCTCGAACCAGACGCGCTGCGGCTCGGAAGAGAATTTGGTATTGCGACCGCCCCAGAAGGTATCTTCCTCTGACGTCATCGGCCGCCGCATCTCCGGCGGACAATTGGCCTCTAACCAGGCGCGGGTTTCGCGGCGAAAGTTTTCCGGATCGGACATCGTGGCATTTCCATTGCGGGGCCGGACCTGTCGGCCGGCGATTGACGCATCGTTCTTGGATCGACCTTAGCCATCGCCTTGCGGAATTCAATATATCTCTGGCTCGCGCCATGCGGCTGCCGATGTGGCCATGATCCCTGATCGGGTGTATTCGCAAAGCCGCAAGGATTGAAAAACAAGAGGAAACCGAGATGCGGCTGAAGTTGCTTTCGCCTGGCGAAATGAACGAGGACCAGAAACAAACCTACGACGAGTCGATCGCCGGCAAGCGTGGCGCCCCGCCACCGCCCATGATGGCATGGCTCAACAGTCCGGAGATGGCGCGGCACGCCACGCGTTTGGGCGCGTTGCTGCGGTTCGATACGGTGTTTCCGGCCAAGCTGTCGGAGATCGCGATCCTGGTCACCGCCCGGCACTGGACGTCGCACTACGAATGGTATGCCCACAAGCGGCTCGCGCTGCAGGGCGGCATGGACCCTGACATCATCGAGGACATAAGGCATCGCCGCACGCCGCATTTCGACGACCCCAAGGGTCAGATGATCTACGACGTCTCCAAATCGCTGCACGAAGGCCATGGCTTGACCAAGGCGCTGTACGACGAGGCCGTGAAGATGCTCACCGTGCGCGGGCTGGTCGAAATCATCGGGCTGTGCGGATACTACACCATGGTGTCGATGACCCTGAACACGTTTGAGTTCGATCTGCCGGAGGGAGAGGTGTCGGAGCTGGCGTAGCTCTTCTCCCTCTCCCCGTTCTTTACGGCGAGAGGGTTGGGGGACTCTCTCCAAGAGTTGATGACCTCACGATAGACCTGCACCCCCTCACCCGGATTTTCCGCTACGCTGAAAATCCACCTCTCCGCGCAGGCGGGGAGAGGTGAAGAAGGAGGTTTTCAACATGCCTGACAACCCAACCGTCATCGCAGGCACACGGATCGGGCATGTTCATCTGAAAGTCGCCGATCTCGATCGCGCGCTGGGATTTTATTGCTGCGTGCTGGGGTTTGAGGTGATGCAACGCCTGAGCTCCGGCGCCGCGTTCATTTCGGCCGGCGGCTATCATCACCACATCGGGCTGAACACCTGGGAAAGCAAAGGCGGCCATCCCCCGCCGCCGGGGACCACGGGACTGTTTCACACCGCGATTCTTTATCCGACGCGGCCTGCGCTGGCGGACGCATTGCGTCGGGTAATCCAGGCGGGAATTCAACTCGACGGCGCCAGCGACCACGGCGTCAGCGAAGCGCTTTACCTGCGCGATCCCGACGAGAATGGCGTCGAGCTGTATTGGGACCGGCCCAAAGAGCAATGGCCGCGCAAGGAAGACGGATCGCTGGCGATGTTCACGCGCCGGCTCGACCTCGATGATCTCTTGCGCCAGCGGGAAGCGTGATCTTTTATGGAGGAGCGCGTCTTCGCGCGCCTCCAACCATGAGGACCGTGACCCGCGGCCTATCCTTCGAGACGCGGCCTGCCGGCCGCTCCTCAGAGCCTGACCGAAAAAGAAAGTTGAGTGATTCCAGCCCGTTGTGATTCCTTCGTGTTTGCGAAGACTCGAGGGAGCACAACATGTGTTGGACTGAAATCACCCGACGTCAATATCGGCGCGACGGACTGCGTTATGCAAGCGGCACCACGGATGCGGAGTGGAAATTGATCGAACCGTTGATGCCTGCGCCATCCCGGCGCGGCCGTCCCCGTGAGATCAATCTGCGAGCGGTCATGAATGCGATCCTCTACATTGCGACCGCCGGTTGCCAATGGCGTGCGCTGCCGAAGGACTTTCCGCCGTGTTCGACGGTTCAGTACTACTTC
>NZ_JNIJ01000092.1 GCF_000701345.1 Bradyrhizobium sp. URHD0069
TGGCCCAGATGATTTGAGAACGCATGTCGAAGCCGGACGCCGCAAGCGATTGCTGAACTTCGCTCGTATGCCGGCCCGCATGCCAAACATACGCGACCGAGCCCGGGAACAGTGCCCAGGCCTCCCGCCAATCGGCGCGATCGTCGTTCGCTACCTTGCCGAGCTTGCGGGCGTTGAGGTTTACGCCGGCGCGCTTCCGCCAGGCCGGGTCGTAGCTAACGCCATACGGCGGATCGGTCACCATCAACTGCGGCTTGACCCCGGCCAGCAGCCGCGCTGCATCATCCTCTGAGGTACTGTCACCGCAGATAAGCCTGTGGGTGCCGAGAACCCAAATGTCGCCTGGTCGCGTGACGGGGTTGCTCGGCAAATCCGGTACGACGTCAGGATCGGTTAACCCCTCCGTCGCCTGCGCAGCCAGAGCTGCACGCTCCTGCTCCGAAAAGCCGACGAGATCGAGATCGAAGCCCAACACCTCAAGTTCACCCAGTTCGAGGCCGAGTAACTCCTCATCCCAACCGCCGTTCAAGGTCAGCTTATTGTCGGCAATGGCATAGGCCCGCTTTTGAGCGTCGGTCCATCCCGAAGCCATCATCACCGGGACGTCTGCGATGCGGAGCTTACGCGCCGCCAATACCCGGCCGTGTCCTGCGATGATCGTACCGTCCTCGGCAACAAGCACAGGATTGGTCCAGCCCCACTCCCGAATGGACGATGCGATCTGGCTGACTTGTGCCTCACTGTGCGTGCGGGCATTACGGGCGAAAGGGATCAATCGCTCGATGGGCCAACGCTCAACGTGATCGGCGGGCCAGATTGTCTTCCCTGCAGAGTTACCTGAGACTTGGGATTTGACGGATGACCTCTCAGGCATCGTCTTCTGTCTCTGCACCCGGGGGTTTCCAGCTTACGATGACCCGCCGGATCTCGGTGATGTCGCTGGTCTTGTCGTCCTGGAACTGCCCAACCTGCTCTGCAAGCCGAAACAAGATCGCGGTGTTTCGCGAGTCACCCTTCAGGGCGCCGACGACAACCCCGCGCACAATAGCTTCTGCCTTGGTAATCCTTTTGACGTCAGCCCCGTCTCGTAACGAGATCTCCTCATCCAGGACCTTATTAAAAAGCGTCTTGAGATTCTGACTGCCTTTGGCTCGGCCGCTGGGGTTTCCGGACTGCCCCGGTTTGAACTGGCTATGTACAGGCGGACTGCAGTAGCCAATTCTGGCTGGCGGTTTGACTGGCTGCTCCACATCGTCATCGACATCGGTGGTGGACATCTGCATCGCTTCCGGTGGCGAGCGTCAAGCTCGGCTCCTATCGAGCGATTCTACTCGACAGCGACTCCGGTCGGTAGGGTGCAGCTTTTCGAATGATTGCGAAGAACTGCGAATGATGGATACGCCACGACCTTTGCACTCGTGTGGAGTTAATGCAGATCGAGCGCCGGTAAGATGAGTAAGATCGGTAAGATTGGATTTTTCCACTTACATTTCAACAACGTTTGGTCGGGCTCTTCTTACCGATCTTACCGCGATGACAATCCGGTCTCTCGGAATAGCCTTGCCGCGTGATCACAGGCGGCGGCTCATACCCGCTTTTCTGGTAAGGAGACGATAAGAAAGGCCTGACAGCGAATGTCTTTATCTTTCAAAGGCATTGTTCTCCGATCTTACTTTCTTATCGTTCTTACCGGCCAACGCATATTGGCCCCGTTTGATGCGCACCACTTCACCATTCCGCTCCATTTTGAACAGTAGCTGATAGACTGCGTTTCGATCCGACCGCTGTACAGCCACCATGATCTCGGAGATGTGCATACCCTCTTCGCTGGCTTCGATGAGCGCAGCGACAATGGACGCCCGCTCCGTCGAACCGTGCACTGCGCCTGCCTCGCCCAGGAATGTCCACCGGCAGGTGTTCTTGTCAAAACGACAAGCGGTCTCCTGCTCCTCGATGTCGCGACCACGGGCATACAGAGTTACGTTCCCCGCTTGGCGCTTCAGCACAAGAATGGTGTCCGCAGCGCCGGTCAATCCATTTGTGCCGCTCACCATGTCGAAGGGGTCATCCGCCTCCATTTTCCGCACGTGGTGAATCACGACGACGGCGATCCCGCGGGTGTGGGCGAGCTTATGAAGACCAGCTATCGCCACGTAGTCAGTCGAATAAGCGGCAGCATTACCCTTTGGGGTAGGGCGGATTTTCTCAAGGGTGTCCACGACGATCAGGACCGGATTGGGAACAGAGTCGCACCATTCAGCAAGGTCGTCGAGTCCGCCGGCATCAGCCTTCCTCCATTCAGTCGCGAGCTTTAGCCGAGCCGGCCAGGCGCCACCCGGCCATAACTTCTCCAGCCTCTTCTTGAGCCGCCGCTCGCTGTCTTCCAGCGCTAGGTAAAGAACGTCCCCCTGAGTTGGTTTGATCTCGCCAAGGACGAACCGATCCGCAGCGCTGGCAAGGCATACATCATACAGCAGCCAGGATTTTCCGATCTTTGGCTTTCCGGCGAATATGGTCACTCCTTCCGGAATATAGCCGGGTACGACGAACTTGACCGGACTGAAGGTCCTGCTTTTTAGGTCGCTGGCAGTGATTACGGAACTCCGCCAGTCAGTTTGAGACTTGCCCACTGTGGGTTTCCAAAGTTGCGTCCCTGAGACACGCCGCTCCAGATCCGCAGCGCTTGCCGCCTGCAAGTAATCACTGACGTCCCCTTTGAGTGACAGTTCTGGAAATTGAATTAGTTTCACGGTCTTTGCGACGGGATATGCGACCGCTGCCTTGCGCAGCGCATGGTCCTGCCCACCGGCATCGTTGTCTGCGAGGATCACAACGTGACGGCCACGTAAATACTCTGCGGCACCTTCCGGCAGCCCATCTCCGGTGCCCCCGAAGGTGAGAGCAGGAAGGCCGGCTTGTCCGAGGGTGTCACAATCCTTCTCACCCTCGGGCCAGTACAACAGTTGGTCCGTTACTGTGGGATCCAAGGGATCGACATCTCCACTGTAAGGACAACATGCATACGTTTCAGGCTTGGCCGGCTGCCAACCATCCTGGCCATCGCGGGTCACGCGGTACCAATTGACGTACCCACCAGAGCGGCGCTTGATCTTCATTCGGACGGCAAGGCCATGCCGCCGGTAAATGTGCCGCCGAATCTCGTCGGCCGATGCAGTGGGACCACCGGGCCCCGCAATGAAGATGGGTTGAGCGCCGACGTGTTTCGCGTCATTGGCTTCCGGAATTCGGGACGCGGAGTTTGGAACAGCAACGTTCTCAAATCGCGGAGCTGGAACCCAACCGTTGTTGTGCGGGATTTCGCGCGGCCGAGAGTTGCCCGCTTTCAACCCGCTTTTGACCGTGGTGTAGAGCTCTCTGCCGCGGAGCCCGATAGTCTCTGCAGCAGGCTTAAGAAGCTGCAGGATTTCACCCTCGCGAAGTCCGAGGCTTGCCAAGCTTGCTGCGCATTTGAAGAGAGTTTGGTTACGAGTGCCCGCGGCGGCGGATGCGAGATTGGCTACTTCTCCGTCAATTGCGGCACGCAGGTAAGGGTGTTCTACGCTCATTTTCCGCTCCCGATGTGCTTGTCGGGATCGTTTTTCGTCTGCGCTGCCTCAAAAGATTCGACATCCTCGAGCCGGTAGACGACGCGTCCGCCAATCTTCAGGTACTGAGGTCCTGCCTTAAGCCAGCGCCACCGTTCGAGGGTGCGGGGGCTAAGGCTCCAACGGCGCGAGAGATCGATCTGGTTGAGGTGGCGAATGGGCCGATCGGTATTCGCCTGAGCAGGCGCTTTGACCGGTATGGAAGAGAGAGCCATTTGATTTCCTGCGAGTTACGCGCCCTAACGATAGGACTAGGAGCGCTTGGTTCTTGTTCGCAGGTATATTTGCCGCTACGAGCACGTTGGAGACATGCGCGGCACTCCGAAAGTCATGACATTTGGCGACGAAATTTCTTAATCATTACGGAGGTTCAGCTCCAAGTCATGACATCGGGCGTATAGGTCATGACATTTACCGTCCGCGCACATCTGCCGTCTCGACCAACAGGAGGTACGGGTTCAGTCTGTAGCCCCTCCAGCGCCTACTTTGTATGATGTCCTGTTCATCAAGCATGTAATCGCTTGTTATGAGGAATTGCTTTTCGAGTTGTTTCCGAATGCGTCGAACCCGCTGAAGCAAGGTATGCTCTTCAATCCGCAGCTCATCGAGCAGCTTCTTGGTTGCCGTGAAGGAATATTCTTCAGCGGGCGTTTGCTTAGCTTTATCTGACCGGAAGCACGCCGCAAGGCGATCAAACAGTTCGAACTCCTTGCCTTACTCTATTCCAAAGTCAAAGACGACGCGCCGTTTCTTGTGATCCAGTGCTAATGCGATGCGGCGCTCTTTTACGGGCCCGCTATTTGAAGCAGCCTGCACAGAGGCTGGCGGCTCCATTTCGAACGGTTTCTTAAACGTCGGAGCCGCACCCAAGGGAGCATTAATCATTGCGAGCAGGGACGTTCCTGGCAACGTTAGCGCCTGCGCAACGCCAGCGTGGGCTTTCAGCTGGTTGTCGACCACGTCGATTGTGCCCCGACCATAGCGCCGATGTAACTCAAATATCTTCGTAGCATTCTGTGCTGCCGGCCCCTGAATGTAGGGGAGCGCTCTGAAAACTTGGCCATAATCAGCCAAAAAGGCGTTCTCAGAGAGACATGCCAGACGTTGAGCTCTCGCAACATATTGCTCAACCATCGTTAGATCTTCTGGCTTCGTGTGGGCGCCGGTGAATAACTCGATGGCGTAAGAGTCCGACGACTCGGAATCTGCAAGGCCGCTCGCGAGAACGGCAAACCGGCGCTCGATACATTGGGAGCAGCCGACCAATGCGGGCCCAACCGATCGCCTGCCTTTCAGCGCTGGAGTCGCCGTCTCAGATCGACGCCAGCTTGCCAGCGCGCCTTCCCGGCAGCGACATTTACGGCATGATCCAATCGTCGAGACATTCGGTTGAGCTTGTTTCAGCCACCCGCGGCTACTCTCAAGGAAAATCAGCTTCCGACACAAAGGGCCCGTTCTAGCGCTTCTATCGTTGTTTGAAGCTGGACAAACCGCGCCATTGTAGCTTCATATGTGCCACGCTCGTAAGGTTTGGACAGAAGCTGAGCGTACAATCTACGCTCTTTAATCAGGGCGGTGAGCGCGTCTACCAAATCTTTTTTGGCCGTGACACTCATGGTAGAGCAATGACGTTTTGACGGGTTCCTCTAACTCCGGGGAGCATTTTGTTCGACTGCCTTGATGGCCAGGTGGGCAAGCCTAATCCGGTTCCGCACGCCCATCTTCCAAGCCGCCACTATCGCCGTTGCCGCCACACGCTGGACCTCAATAAACTTCTCCGCCTGCCCACTGCGTTCAAGGTAATTCATCGCAGTGTCGAGGGCCTCGTCCATCGCGTAATCAAAATCGCCGATAGGCCACGGGTACATCACAGACTCCGAAAGCGGAAGCCACTGAGCGCGCCAAGAGCGGATTGGTGCGGCTCAAGCGACTAGACGAACGCGCGCGACGGTCGGCCGCGCGCACCAAGCACAGCCTTGTCGGCCTTCGGGGGACCGACCAATATAGCGAGGCTGGGCAGGCCGTGATGCTATTCACGACCCGGTAAAGCAATTTCGGTTTTTTACGGATGTTCCTGCGACAAAAAGTTCAACGACACTTGATGCGCGAATGGGTCAGAGCGGCAATAAGGGTTGGGTTTGCGCTCCCCGCTGGCGATGATCCTGAGAATGGTGTCGGGCAGCGGGGCCGCGCTCCTTCACACTGTCGGCTCGCCTTCAAAAATTTTGTGCGCCAGCGGACTCTCGCACGAACTTGTTACTCAGAGCCGAATTGAATAGCGGGCCGTGAATAATGGCCCGCGCGGCCCCGCTGCTCATTCCCCCACACGCCGCAAAGGGCACGGGGCTGCGCTTCGCCACCCGGAGGAGACTATGGAGGACGTAACGACGAAAGGCGCGGCCGACCGCAAGATTAACACGCAAGAGGCATGGGAAGTAGATTACTGGACCAAAGAACTGGGCGTCTCGAAAGGCGAATTGCAGCGACTGATCAAAAAGGTCGGCAATTCAGCTGCCGCCGTTCGGCGGGAATTGGGGTTGTTGGGCACTCCTTACTGATTGGCTATCACGCCGCTGCCCGATCCTCTTTGTCGGCACCCCGCGCGACGATCCGCAGTGCGCTGTCCGGTAACGGTCGCTGCAATGCTTTGGCCTCATCCCACGGCGCGCGCATCACGGCCTTCGGATGTATCGGCGCAACTATGTCGTTTGGGATACCTCTCCCGGTCAACTACGCCACCGGGGCCATTGCCGATCAGTGACCCCCTCGCATGGGTGTACCCGACAGCCGTTTGCGCCGGGCCCAGTTGCAGTTTTTCAGGCTTTTCGATACCAGATCGCCAACACCGTAAGCCTGCCGGTCGCCGCGTCTCTGTCGGTGAAACTGTGAATTTTCCGTCTGATCAAATCGGTGTTCCGACTGTGTCGGCCATTTTGGCGCCGCGAAAACCCATCGGCTTTGCAGTGCCTGTCGTCGTATCCCGCGCGGATTGGTGCTCGATCTCTGCGTTCAATTCCGCCCCAAGAAGAACGACGATGATGGAGAGCCATATCCAGACCATGAAGCCGATCACCGCCCCGAGTGAACCGTAGGTTGTATTGTAATTGCCGAAGTTGGCGGTGTACCAGGAAAACAGAATGGAAACAGCGAGCCACCCGATCGCAGCAAAGGCGCTGCCCCATGTGATCCACCGCCACTTCGGCTTGGCGCGGCTAGGACCGTAACGATAGACAAGGCCAAGGCCAACCATCACCACAATGAGCAGTGCGGGCCATCGAAGAATTTTCACCGCCAGCTCGGCTTCAATGGCAATGC
>NZ_JNIJ01000093.1 GCF_000701345.1 Bradyrhizobium sp. URHD0069
AAGTCTTGGGGGATAAGGCTCGCCAAGCGCAACGGGCTCCGCAAGGCCAAGGTCGCGGTCGCGCGTAAGCTCGCGGTCATTCTCCATCGCATGTGGATCGATGGAACCGAATTCAACTGGTCGAAGAAGGAGATTGCTGCCTAACCGGGGAGCATACTGAGATCCCGCCAAACAGGCGGGAAAGACGTCCCTGCCGGGACGATGGCGATGGTGAGTTCGACCGATTTTGTGCGAGCGTCCAAAGGGCCGACCGCGATTGCAACATTGAACCGCCAGCGTCACCTAACGCCATCATGCGGAGGGCTTACCCCTATCGCGGAGAGAACAGTGGGCCCGGCAAGGATGATCGCTGGAGAGCTTGACAGCCAGACCCGGAATTAGAGAACAAAATCGGCACGAATGCGAAGTGCCGACTGCATCGAGCAATGTCCGAGTTGGGGGCGAAGCGGAAATCATATGCTCGTAGCGAGTTCTTCTCCTTTGCGGTGACAGCACGTCCGCGGAAGCTACGAGCGGCTGCTGGCCGAGGTCAAGCCGCAGCTGATGATCACCGATCCGCCCTATGCCGTGAACTATGATCCAGCCTGGCGGAAGCGGGCCGGCGTAAACCTCAATGCCCGCAAGCTCGGCAAGGTAGCGAACGACGATCGCGCCGATTGGCGGGAGGCCTAGGCACTGTTCCCCGGTTCCGTTGCTTGCCTATGTCTGGCATGCGGGTCGGCATACGAGCGAGGTCCAGCAATCCCTGGAGGCCTCCGGCTTCGAGATGCGCTCCCAGATCATCTGGGCCAAGGACCGTTTCGCGCTCAGCAGAGGCCACTATCATTGGCAGCACGAACCATGCTGGTACGCGGTGCGCGGGACGGCCGGGGCGAATTGGATCGGGGACCGCAAATGCCTGGCCTGCTCTCGGCCACCTGTTTGTTCCCCCCGCCTACAATCGCAACCATTTTCCCGAGACTGAAACAGCGCGGTAGCGCAGCCGCTGCAGTCTGCTCCCCGCGCTATCAGCAACGGGAAACCAGCCAAATGAAAACGACACCAGCAAATGCCTTGATGCACCACGTTGAAACCCGGCCAGACGCCACGGCCTTTGTCTTTCACGATGACGTGTGGAGCTACGGACGCCTGGCGGCCGAAGCGGAACGCGTGGCCCGCGGACTGGCCGCGCGCGGCGTCGGTCCGGGTGACCGCGTTGTTCTTCACATGGTGAACAGGCCGGAAATGCTCGTCGCCTACTATGCCTGTTTTCGAGTGGGCGCGATCGCAGCGCCCTTGCGGACCGCATTCACGTTCGCCGAGCTCGCCCCGCTTCTGCAGCGGCTGAAGCCCGCGCTCTACATCGGCGAAATCGGGCTCTACGGCAATATCGCTCCGGTCGACGTCACCATCCTTCCGCCGAACAAGCGCTTTGTTGTCAATGGAAACTTCGAGGATCACGGCGTGCAGCCGTGGGAAGCGCTGTTTGACGGAGGCACTGAGGACGATTTGCTGGTGCCGCCCGCCTCCTATAGGCCCGCTGTGTTGATCAATACGTCAGGCACCACCGGTCAGCCGAAATTCGTCGTCCATACCCCGGCGACGCTGGCGGCAACCACCAACCTGATGATCGAAGGTTGGGGATTATCGGACGACGACATCATGATCCTCGCGATGCCGATGGCACATATGAGCGGGCTCGGCTGCTTTCTGGCCTTTGTCCAGTTTGGCATTCCTTTCGTCCTGCTGGAGAGCTTTGATGCCGACACCGTTCTCGACATCATTGAACGCTATCGTTGCACGTTGCAGGGGGGATTTCCCTCCCAGTATGCGGCACTGCTTGAGCGACAGCAGATTCGGCCGCGAAATTTGGCGTCTTTGCGAATGTGCATTACCGCGGCGGACGCCTGCCCGATCGAGCTGCAGAAGCGGGTCACTGCGACCTTCGGCGCCCCGCTCTACAATCTCTGGGGCGCGACGGAAGTCGTTGGATCCCTTACTTACGGCCTGCAACCCGGACCGGTTTCACGCATCACGAAAGGGGCGCGGGTTCGGCTGGTCGACGATGACGGCAACGAGGTCAAGGACGGCGAGGTCGGAGAACTTCTGATACGCGGGGAAAACGTATTCGACGGATACTGGAATGATCCGGAGGCGACCGCGAGCAGTCTCAAGGCTGGCTGGTATTATACCGGCGACCTGATGCGGCGCGAAGGCGATGATCTCTGGTTCGTGTCGCGCAAGAGGGACATCATCATTCGCGGCGGCACCAATATCTCCCCGGTCGAGGTGGAGGAGGCGCTGGTGGCCTGTCACCCCGCGGTGGAGCAAGCCGCCGTGGTCGGCGTGCCGGACATCGTACTCGGCCAACGCGTATACGGTTTCGTGAAACTCTTACCCGGAACAGGGGATACGATTGTCTCCGAGATTCTCGGCCGTGTGGCGACACGGCTTGCCGCCTACAAGGTCCCCGAGGATCTCGGGATACTCGACGAAATGCCACGCAACGCGCTCAGCAAGGTCGATCGCAATGTGTTGCAGACCATGGCATGTCAGCCCGACCGGGCCGCTGGCCACGCTGCATTCGCAGGCGCGCTCGTTCGGCAACCCGACCAGCGGCCGACGCTGCAGCTCGCCGGCAACCGATAGAGCGGTTTGAGAACGGCCGCAGCGCTCTGGGTTGGGATTGAGGCGCAAAGGGCAGCAATCGAGCGCTTTGCCGCGGCCGAGTCGCTGACCATCATCGAAGAGTATGCCGAGTTCGAGACCGGGAAGGGCGCCGATGCCCTAGATCGCCGCCCGCAGCTTGCCGCTGCGTTGGCGGCGGCCAGGAAGGCAAAGTGCAGCATTGTCGTCTCGAAGCTGGATCGGCTTTCCCGCGATGTTGCGTTTGTCTCAGGCTTAATGGCTCAAAGGGTGCCGTTCATTGTTGCCGAGCCCGGTCGCGATGCTGACCCGTTCATGCTGCACCTGTACGCCGCCCTGGCGGAAAAGGAACGGCGGCTGATATCGGAGCGAACAACAGCCGCGCTGCAGGCCAAGAGGGCAAGCGGGGCAAAGCTCGGCAACCCGACAAACCTTTCTGTTGCGGGCTCGTTAGGACGCATCGCCCAAGCGCAGGTAGCGGATGAATTTGCCACAAACCTAATGCCCGTGGTCCAGGCTATCCAGAATGCCGGGGCACTTAGCCTGGCCGAGATTGCTAGCGCTCTAAATGGTCGTGGTGTCCGACCTGCTCGGGGCAGTCAATGGCACCGGTCGTCCGTTAGAAATCTACTGGCTCGTATTGAGTAGCGTCCACCTTTTATAGGCGTATTTCACCGGGCGGCTGAGCGGTCGAACCGCGGGCGAACACATCGCCGACATGCCGCACTGAACCGTCCAGACAGCTCGGGCTCTCCCCTGTCTCCCGATCTCGCGTGTCGCTCGCCGGCCACGGAGCCAAGCCTTGGACCGGCGGTAAATTTGCCGGGCTGTTAGGGGCACCGAAGCCGTGGGTGCCCGCGGATGAATTCCTAAGCCGCCGATAGCTCGGCGATCACCAATGCAGAAGGTGCCCTCAGCCGGCTCCGGGCACTCCCTGTGTTTCAACTTTTGGGGCGCGCCAAGCCAAATGTCCGTTTTGGGGGGAAGAGCGAAGACATCTGCTCGAGCTGAGTGTTTCTCAGTTTGACCCAACTCGGACATTGCGTGCTCACGTACAGCTTTCGAATAAGGTTGCCTTCTTTCCGTTGCTGTGTAGAACGACTTTCGGGTGTTCGCTGTATGCAGCAGCGACAGGTCAAGCGATGGTCGGGCCGCCACGCGGAAAGCGTGCGCCCAATGGATGATCGATTGTCAGCTGAAGACCTGCCGCGAGCCCAATTCCTTGCCGAGCGCGCCTTCACCACACTACAGCGCTTCTTGCACGTCGAGGCCGTCAGCGGCGGCGTGCTTCTGATTGCCGCAGCCTCCGCACTGATTTGGGCCAACTCTCCCTTCTCCCACGGCTATCATGCCCTCTGGCACCTGCCGCTCTCAATCGGGCTTGGCGAGTTCGTCTTCTCCCGGTCGTTGCACTTCTGGATCAGCGACGCGCTGATGACGGTTTTCTTCCTGCTCGTAGGCATGGAGATTCGGCGCGAAATTCATGAAGGCGCGCTAAGTAGGCTCGATCAGGCAATTCTCCCCATCGCCGCGGCTGCCGGCGGCGTCATCGCCCCCGCTCTTATTTACCTGAGCCTCAATATCGATCCAATTCGCGGCCAGGGCTGGGCAGTACCAACCGCGACAGACATCGCCTTTGCCGTGGGGGTGCTCGCACTTCTGGGGCGATCAATCCCGGTCAATGTGAGAGTCTTTCTCTTGGCTCTAGCCATCATAGACGACGTCATCGCGGTGCTGATCATCGCTTTCTTCTACTCGGGTGGACTTCAATTCAGTGGTTTCGTCGTTGTGTCATTTGGCATCTTAATGGTTCTAGGATTTCAGCGGATCGGGATTAGCTTAGCGCTCGCGTATACTTTGCCGGCCGCGCTCGTGTGGATCGGTTTTCTGATGTCTGGTGCCCACCCGACCCTTGCGGGCGTCGTGCTCGGCTTGATGACCCCCGTGCGACCGATCCCTATGCGGGAGCATCCGTTGAAAGTGGTGTCGCGTGTTGCTGAGGAACTGCGAGGCAGTGATGCAGTCTCGACGAGGGATACGCATCGTCTGGAATTGCCGCTGCGCCAGCTTCGCGTAGCCAATCGTGAGATGTTGCCGCCCGTAGTGCGCGTGCAGATAGCGCTGCATCCCTGGGTGGCCTACGGTATTATGCCCCTGTTCGCTTTAGCGAACGCCGGCGTTAGCCTCACGGGCATCAATCTCTCTGCCGAGGGTCAACTCGTCATGCTGGGCGTGGGGCTTGCTCTTGTTGCCGGGAAACCGATCGGTGTGGTCGGTGCGACTTGGCTCGCGGTGCGGCTGGGCTGGTGTCGGCTGGCACCGGGCGTTTCGTGGGGCGGCATCTGCCTCGTCGGCCTGCTGGCCGGGATCGGCTTCACAATGTCCATCTTCATCGCAATGCTCGCCTTCACCGATGAGAGGCTATTAAATTCGGCGAAACTAGGCGTGCTTTCGGGCTCGCTCGTCGCCGCCATGCTCGGTCTCGGTTGGGGAGCGAAATACGTGCGGCGCCAGCGCCGAGAAACACGCGCTCATCTCTCGTAGTGGTTTTCGCTTCTGGCACAAATGCGACGTGCCGACTGGATCGAGCAATGTCCGAGTTCGAGGGCGAAGCGGAAATCATATGCTCGTACTGAGTCTTCTCAGTTTGACCCGTTTCGGACATTCCTCGCTAATAGGCCACTTAGACAGCCTTCACTCCCTCCTTAGTCATCGAGCTTTTTGGAGGTGATCACGCCAGTTTTGGGCTCGGCATGAAATTCCATCTTCTGTCCTTTCTTAACACCCTCGCCTTCCCATCCGCCATCGTCGGCTTCAAGTTTGGTTACGTGCGTATAGCCAGAGTTAAGAACCTTATCGATCACATGAAGGGCTGGCATCCAGTCCGGCCCCCGCTGATCGGCCTTCGCCAGATTCACCGATGCGGCAGACAGGGCGAGGGCAAAAGCAATAGATACAAATCCATTCATTGCAGACCTCCCTTTGCTAGTTGAACAACGATGTGAAGCGCAACTGATCAAGCCTTACTTCAATTCGAAGGACTAAAGGCCACTGTTAGTCATCGCCAGCCCCGCCCGCACACCGCGCGGAACGGGGAAGTTTGTTCTAGAGCGCCGGTTTTCAACATCCCGACGCCGCAGAAATCATACCATCAGAACCGGCCGACGGGAATTGAGATAATCCCCCGAAGGTGTAGCCTACTTAGCCGTAAGCTTTAGCAAGACAGCGGAGGCAAAGCCGCAGTTTGCTACCTAATGCCGTACCGGAGGAAAGATTAGTCAGGCGACCTTTCAAGATCACCACTGTGTCGGGATTCAACGTTTACCCTAGTAACGCCGCTGATCGTTTTGATCTTCGCGATAAACGACGCAATATCGCTTGAGGACACCGGTGCCAATATTACGGTGAGGTCGTCCACATCGGCATCGCGCGCCCTAGCCAGAAATCGCTTGATCTGACCGTTTCGTACCTTGAGTGCATCTTTCAAAATCTCCGGCGTTAACGCCCCGCGCGCGGTTTCTATGA
>NZ_JNIJ01000094.1 GCF_000701345.1 Bradyrhizobium sp. URHD0069
CCAGATGACCTCTCGCGATTTCGTGCCCATGGCGCGCGTTACAGCGCCCCCTGCGAGCGCAGGCAATGCCACTAAGAACAGATACCCGGAACGGCTCAGCGAATCTCGTCCCACCCGTTCGCTCGCTAATCGCATCGAAAAGACCCCACCCTTGTTCAGGTGGCCGAGAGAACAAAAAATCCAAAAGGGCAATTACGCTCGCGGCACGTCCCGTGAACGGAAAGAGATTTGAAAAAGGGCAAGTTCTTTCCGGTAGGCACAAACCGTGACCGGCGAGCGCTTCGCGCTACCGAAAAGACTACACCAGCTGAGTTCCGTTAGGCGGCGAGCGCTTCCTGGCTCGGGTGCGAAGCATCGTAAAACGCCACCGCCTCGAACTCGTAATCGCAAGCCCGGCAATGCCAGAGATAGGAGATGCGGCGCGGACCGTTTTCAGTCCAGTCCGGCGGGGCTATCGGCTTGCCGCATTGGGCGCAGGGATTCTCGTGAGGTAAACCGGAGTCGTGTCGCACCATACGCATCTCCCATTTTGCTGATTTTTTTGAAAGCAGGCATTAGCGCGACCCCAGCCTGGGAGGCTGGGTGTTGTCGTGTGGGGCTGGGGCCGCTACCAAGTGACGCGCCGTGTCGCTCGCGTCACCTTGCTCTGTGACGCATTTTCCGGCTGATCGTTCCAGGGATTTTTTGATTTAATGAGGAGTGCGATCGCTATGGCCGGCGAGGGCTTCGCCCTGGAGAGAAAAACCGGAAACGCTGCACGCTAGCTTGGCCACCTTTCAAGCCCGCCGCGCTGCTTGGCAGCGCACCCTCGAAACACGGCCCGAACCTCACCTCGTCATTGAGAAAGTAGCAAATGCCGCCACTTCGGAAGTTTGGGTTTTCAGCATGCGTGTCGCCGTTTGCAGCCATCTCAGACATTCGTTGACACGAAATATGTCATCCGGTCGGAACGAAATCCCGCATCCCGCGTGATGTATTTGCGCTGGGTAATTCACCGGCACTTCGCAGCTGGAGGATTGGGATGTTTAAACGAATGCGCAAGTATGCGTTCGGCGTCGCAGCGGCAGCGGCTCTTTTTGTAATTCCGATCTCGGCCTTTCCCCAATCTATTGAGGTTGGACCGGGAGGCGTCCGAGTATACGACGGCCGTGGCCGAGGGGGTGGGGAATGCGAGCAATTGCGGCGTGCCTGCGAAAACAAGGACATGCTAGGGGAGCGCGGCGAAGGAAATTGCCGCAGATACCGGGAGACCTGCCAAAGGCCAGTTCGGAGGGACGTGTGCGGCGAATTGAGACAAGCCTGCCTCAACAAGGACCAGTTAGGCGAACAAGGTGAAGGAAATTGTCGTAGGTATCGCCAGACTTGTAGAGGTGGCTAATAGAGGTGGCTAATTTCAGTGTTGCGCGGTGGTCCGGCATCGTCGGCACCGTCCCGCGCGCCCATCATCGCGAACGCCGCCTCATGTCGGCGGCCTCTTTCATTCTCCCAATACCTGATCTTTTTCCCAGCCAAAAGAAACGGCCCCAGCTCGGGCCGCGAACTGAGGTCGCCAATTCCTCGAACGCTGATGGGCCATCAAGCTGACGGCTCATTGGTTCATGCCGAATGTCGCTCGGCATTCTGAACCTCACAATTCCGCGGTACCCAACTTGAGGCTGTTAAATGCCATCCTCGTTACTCAGCGATAATCAAGTCGAATAGTCGGTATGCGATGATCGTTCTGCCGCCGGGGTCCTTCGCCTATCACATGGTATGGAATATCGATGGATGCCTCTTCAGGCTTCGTTGAGGAGGTAATGCTTGGCTGGGTCCAAGGACCTATCCCAACTTTTCGGGACCGGCCTTCGGAGGCGCCTCTCTCAAGAGAACGACCCGCGGCGATTCATTCTCCAGGCAAGTCAGAAGGTCACAGAGTTCTCCTGCGACGACGAAACACCCCGCCTCCGTCAACGCTTCTCTGGCAAACCCGCCAGTGAGGAGCCCGGCGGCGGCAGTGCCCGCCCCGACCGCCGCCTCGGCGTCGTATGGAGTGTCGCCGATCATAACGGCTTGTCCGGCGGCGACTCCCAGCTTTCTGAGCGCTAATCCGACGAGTCGTGGATCCGGTTTGCCGTGTTCGACGTCATCGCCGCACGCTATGGAATCGATGAGATCGTCGACATTCAGCAAGGAGAGGTAATGCTTCAGTTCAGGGCCCTTGCAGTCGGTCGCAAGCGCAATCCTGCCGCCCCGCTTAGTTAGCGCCTCGAATACGTCACGCACGCCGGTGAATGCTTTCACGCTTCGCAGGTATTTCGCTTCATAAAGTTTGCTTTTGGCTTCCATCAGCCTCTTTCGCTCGGCCACGTCGAGAGCCGGTGCAACGAGTTGAAGGGCCTGGTCACCATCGAGGCCGGAATAGAGCTGCAGAACGTTGTACGGAACGGTGACCCCGAAGTCGTCCAAGGATTCCTGAAGGCTCAGCAGGTTCTGCCGCACGCTGTCCACCAGCGTGCCCTCGACGTCGAATATGTAGCCGGAAAACAGCATGTTGCCTCGATGTAAGGCAAGGCCCATGAACCGGCATCGTTTCATAACTCCGTCATATTAGATGAGAACGGCGGGGCGATATCGCTCGAAGGATTGCGCAACACCATCGGGCGAACGCTGGATTCACACGGCCGACCCCGTGAGTTGTACTCTTGGCGTCAGGCGCGGACCCGCTCGATGATCTCCATCGGGCGGGTTTTCGCTTGGTCAGTGCGCCGCACTTAGCGAGCCAGTCTCGGAAGTAAACGGAAACTTGCAGCCGTAGTTCCTGCACAGCATCGAGCATTCCGAAAAGCTCAGCAACGCTGGAACGGCTCTCAAGCGATCGCGTTTGTTTGCGAGAAATGCACCTGTGCTCACCACGTCGCACAGGCATTCGAAATCACCAGTCAAACATCGAGGGAGGCCGTTAAGATGGCAAATCCACGCCAAGAGGATAAGTCTAACCAAAACGCCGAGCAAACAATTCGACAGGCCAGCGAGAGGACTGCTGAGCAGGCTAAGCGCGTCGGAGAAACTGCGGTTGAGGCCAGTCAGGAGGTGGCTCGGGTCGGTGCCGACCTGCTCCGGCAAAATGCCGAGGCGCTGCAGAACGCCTTGCGGTTCGGATTGGAGATGACGACAGCAGTAATGGGTCGTTCTACCGACCAGGTCAGTCGCACACTCGGCTTGTCGGGGAACGAAGTGCAAGAAGCAACTGAACGGTCGGCCCGCAACGCCGCAACGACTCTGCAGTCCACCAGCGCGCTTGCCAAAGGAATGACTGGAATGTCGCGAGAGTATTTCGCGTTCGTTCGGCACCAAATGGAGTGTTCGATGAACCGCATGAACGAATTGTGGGGCTGTCGAACTCCTCAGGAGATCGGAGCCGTGCAGAGCGATTTCATGCGTGAAACCCTGGAGGGTGCCGTGGAGAGTAGCCGTCGGATGGCCGACATGTCACTCAAGGCTGCCGACGATGCCGCAAAGCAGATGGCTCAAAATATCGAACGGCGTGCCGCTTAGCCCGGCTTTCCAGCCGGTGATCACGGAAGCAGAAGAGCGGCTGACTTCTCCAGCCGCTCCTTCTCACGAAATTTTGGCCACGGCTTCGATGCGAGTTTCGACACTTTGGTAGCACTGAGCGCGCAGCCGCTCGGCACGGATGTGGATCTTGGGGGCGGCAATAGCGTGCTTCCAGGGCCTCGCCCTAGCCAGCGGCACACAGCCCTGTCGGCGCGCAATGACCGGACATGTCCATCGGGCAGGATCAACTGGACACATGAGAGCAGCGCAGCGCCATCGAAGCCTTACTATCTCGCCAACTTCTGCTTTGGGGCGCATGACGGACTCAAGTCGGACATCGTGCAAGGTCCGAAAAGTGCCGCCACGAACGGACTAACTCCAACCTGCCTGCCGTGGGAGCGAATGCTCAAGGAAGAAACGCAGCATTTCCCTTGTTGCGTCCGGTCCTCGCGGATCGGTGTAGGAGCCTGCAGGGCAGCCCCCCGACCATGCGTGGCCGGCGCCATGGATGTTCCAGTGCTCAAGGATTGCGCGCCCGCCCGGTTCGGTAAGGACGGTGCGGGTATAGGCATGCCCTCCAGGTACCCGCCCGCGATGCACCTTCGTTTGCGGGCTCGCCGCTCCAACGGACTGCTCGAGAATTAGATTGCCGTTGTTTGGATGCACCGTAGTGTCTCGATCCCCGTGAAAAACAATGGTCGGGACAGGCGGCCCGTCACCGGGAATCATCCTGCCATTGGACGCGCCGCCTTGTCGCATGGCGACAAAAGCAGATGGAAGGTCAGTGGCGGCTCCGCAGGCCAGGCCGGAATGTATGCCGATTGCGGCGTACAGATCGTTGTATGTTGCTCCCATGATGGCGGCAGCGGCCCCCCCGGCCGACAGTCCCCCGACGTAGACGCGTTTCGGATCGACCGAATAGTCTCGCATGATCTGGCGAGTGATGCCCGCGATAAGCGAAGGTTCGCCGCTGCCCCGCTGCTGGTCGCTTGTGCGGAACCAGTTCCAGCATTTCGCCTGGTTCGCCTCGCTGCGCTGTTCGGGGTAGATCACGAAGCAAGTTTGTTCTTCCGCCAAGAAGTTCATTCTGGTGCCGGCGGCAAAATCGTCCGGTGACTGGGTGCAGCCGTGAAGCATGACGACCAAAGGAAGCGGTTGCCCTTGGTAGCGGCTTGGGATGAATAGCTTGTAGGTCCGGCTTCCCGCCGCATTGCAGTAGGCGCCTTCGACGAATCTTGCGCCGTCGGGCACGATGTCCTGCATGGAAGGCGGAGCGCGCTTGATCGGACCTCGCAGTCCGAGTCCGAAGCGGTTCGTTATCCCATCGAGCAGCGCCGCGTGTTTGCGCTGATGAGCGGAGGTGGCCCGCGCCAACCGCGGACTTTCCGTCTCCTCGATAACATTGGCCTTCGCGTCAATGGTCGGAGGCTCGAGCCCTCCAAGAGCGGGGCGGCCCGTTGTGCCGGATGTCGCCTCCGGCGCGCTCTCGCCGCGGAGCATCCGCTGGAGGACCGCGGTGGCCTCGACAAGTTGGCCCGCGCGCGTAAGGCGCGTGGCTTCGCGAACGATGTCCTGATTCAGCATCGCGTTCACCTCGTCCTGTCGGCGAGAGCAGCCTTGACCGCGGGACTTGCATGCAAAGCACCCAGCACGGAGACCGAGGCAATTGTGGCGCGGGCAAGCTCGGGCGTGACGTCCTGGGCGATACTGGCCAAGCCCAGAACATTGATGTGCAGCATCTCACCGGCTCGCCGCGCTGCTTCTAGATCTCCGCGGCTGTAGGTCCGCAGACCGAGGTCCAGATTTTTTCGAACCGTGGACTGCTTGACCACGTCTGCGTGACGTTCGAGTTGGTTGCGGATTGCCGTTCGAATGAAATCGGTACGGTTCGAGTAGAACCCTTCCTGCACCATTAGATCGACGTGACCAAGATCGACATAACCAAGATTGATCGTGATCTTTTCGGTGTCAGCGGGCTTTGGTCGGAGTTCGTGGACATTGTCTGCCATGATTTACCATCCAATAAACATCTGCATGGATGGCATATGGATGGTCGGCCACCGCCTGTCAAGTGTCGCCAGCACCGTTGGCGTGATTGCCTTCGGCCTGCTCATCGGCTTTTAGTACGCGTATCCTCTATGGCGTGCTGCGGAACGACGTGGACGGTACGGTATTGACCACGGCAACGTTAGGCAGCCAGCCGCAAAGGGCTGAGGTCGGTTCGTGCGATGGGCGATCTAAAAGGGCCACCAGGCGCGTCCGCGGTTCATCTGTGTCTTGATATGCAAAGACTGTTTGGACCGGATGGTCCATGGCGAACGCCATGGATGGAGCGGGTTCTGCCAACGATTGTCAGCATCGTCGAAAGAGTTCCGGCGAAGACGATCTTTACCCGGTTCATTCCACCTTCCACCGCCGATTACGCCCACGGCATGTGGCGCGCATATTACGACAAATGGAAGGAAGTAACCCGGGCTAATCTCGACCGTGAATTGATCGACCTGATGCCGGCGCTTCAAAAGTATGTGCCGCCGGCA
>NZ_JNIJ01000095.1 GCF_000701345.1 Bradyrhizobium sp. URHD0069
TTATGTTCTGCATCGGCCCAGGGTGGCCATCTCGGAACACCACAGGAGCAGCAAGCTTGTTCGCGCGATGCTTCCCGCTTTTGCCGAAAACAACTGAGGGATGATATGGCTGTTCAACGGTGCCTGCAGCAGCACCGAGCAAGGCTGAGTAGGCCGTGTAAAAAGGTCTTTGAAAGCCATGGCATGTAGCGCGCCAGAGCCATTCAGCTGCTCCCGGTTCTGTTGCGGGGGTTGCGTCTGTGTCTGATCAGGATCTGGTTCTCACGCGGTGCAAGAAGCTCACCGGAAATTAGCTGAATACGCTCAGCCGGGTCCACGCCGGAATTCAGATGAGACAATTAGCATGCTTCTATATTTGTTCGACCGGCGCGACGTGGTGGCTGCTATCAATAGGCTGCGCGCCGGGTACGGGGCTGCGCGTTGTGAAATGATCCCGAGTGCGAAGAACGCCAGAAGCTGCCGTGGCCGAAGCCGAGCGCGCGATTGATCGGCAGTTGGCTTCTAAAAAGCTGAGGCTGGTCCCGCTGGAGCACGGGGCTGAGCTAGAGGTCGCCGCAGGAACATCCTGAGCTGGAACGTTTAATCTTACAAATCGTTGGGCGGGCGTTCTGAACACTTTTGCCTATGAGGCCGAGATGAATGTCGCTCAAAGAAGAAAAAACCGTGGAGCGCTCTTCATCATCGCTCCATTAGTGATCGCCCTAGCTGCTATTTGGATCATCTATGATCCGTTTCGTCTGATCAGCAATCCCGAACCTGCTGAAGGAGGGTTTACACATACGCCGGCTTGGCTGTGGCTCATCGGAGTCGGCATACTCGGATTGATGTTAACCTATGGCATCTCACGAAGCCGCAACCGCAGCCGTGCCGAAGAGAACATGACGCAAGAGGCCACAAAGGACCTGTATCGGCGCGAAGAAAAGGATCGAGAGCGGAAGGACCTGCTGCCGTAAAAACCAATGTAACCTTTGAATTGCTGTTCCCCTTGTGTGGTGTCAGTGGCGTTCGTAAGAAAACCTGGGTGATCGGCATCAAAGGCGGGCTGGCGTCATCGGTCCACAAGGTGCCATCCGGCGAGCGCTGGATTCATGAAGTGAAGTTCGACGGCTACGGCATCCAGGTCCAGATCAGAGAAGGTCTTTATGCTTCTCATATTCCTCGCGTTCTCGGGACGCGCCACGTTATGGGCGAGTGACAGCAGTTAGCGCACTAACGGCATGTGCAATACCGGCACCATCGGCATAGGTCACCATGTGCCCAGCATCCTCAACGAGGTGCAGGACGGAACCCGGCAGCGCCCGGTGTAGATAACGCGCCTGTTCAGGCTCGATTAATTTGTCCGCTGTGCCGTGGAAGATGCGGACTGGACACCGAATGCTTGGATAACGAGACTGGAAGTGTGCCGCCGCCGGAACGAGCAAGGCACTTTCCTTGACAGCTGCCCTCAATACCGACCGCGGGGCAAGGACCTGATGAATGCCGGTCAGCTCGATTATGGTTTTGAGGGCGCATCCGCGAAAGACCTATAGTGCGACTACCACTCCGAATCCACGCACCGTTCTTCACTCCTTGATTCATTGTTCTTCCGTTTTGAGAGATAGGATGGTTCACCAGTTCGGAGCTCTTCCTAAATGCTGAGATAACGAACTCGAATCCTTTGATCACGACGCGGAAGAAGGCCTGTGGTCCGTTCCGAGGCCCACGCCCCGTTCTTCCGCCGGACCGCCACACAACAAACTTCACCCATGGAGTTGAGGCCGCGTGGCGCGTGGTTCTGCCCCGGCTTCAAAAGCACCTAAGCTGGAGCAAATCGTCTAACGTGAATCCGAACAGGAAAAAGCGCCAAGCTGGCAACGTCGCGAGCAGAAGCAGGATCGCGAAATTGAAATAGACCACCGATGGTGGTATACGCCTAAGTAACTCAAGTACTGCGCTCAGCGCTATGCAGAAAGGCGCCGGGCGCGCAGTCGAGGATTTCGAGCAGGTCATGATCCGGTATCATGGGACCGCTAACGACAGACTCGCAGCCTTGGCAAAGGCAGATGGCTCAAGATTCAGGCCGCGTCGCGCGCTACAAACTTATGAAAGCGGCTGACTTCGCCGTCCTTGGTTTTATCCTGGTACAAAAAGGCCAGACCCGCCTCATCGAACTTCTTGAAGAACTCGTCCCAGCTGATTTCCTCCAGAGCTTCTTCTTTCGGGCCGAAATCGATACGGAGGATTCCCGCATGGCCTTTCGTTTCAGTTGCTCTCACAGTCGCCGGCATGCCGTCCCGTTCCTCAGCCCATTTCTTGATCTTCTTGTGATCAGTGGTGGTGTGGCTTTCGCTCATTGCAATCTCCTGAAGAAGCGTCGTTCTCAATGTCAGAGTTTGGAGCTGCCGCAGTTGCTCAGTTGTCGGCGTTGCCCGAGTGCTGCGATTCCTCAAACGTGGAAAAATTCGTTCTGTTCCGGAGACTGCGGCCATTTAAGTCGGGACGAGCTGGTCCCCGGCGTCTGAATATTCGGTCCCTTAGCTGAAAACACCGGCAGAAACTATCTAGGCCGAGGGGGTGTTTCAACAGGCGGCCCGCCGATCGCCGCCGAGGTGTTGAAACTCAGCGCGAAGCGCTCGCCGGTGACGCCTACACGCGCTCGGTTGGGGCCTCCCGAACAGGATGGGTCTTTTCAGCCTGTTCCGAGCGGCCTTTTAGCGCTCGGCTTCCAGCGTCTCGAACTACGTGCCGGCACCTTCGTCCTTCGTCTCTTCGATTTTGTCGAGAACTCGCTCCGGGGCGATATCCGACGCAGCTTCCTGAAGCTCTGCCTTTTCCTCAGGATCAATATCGAATTCGCGGCCATGTCATTCAGCAGCCCGACCACCTTGGTAATCTCATGTTCCGTGAGGAGACTGATTTGGAGATCCAAGTCAGCTCTTTTGTCGGCAACAGCCGCCAGGCGGTTTTGTGAGATCAGTCCAAAGGTCGAGAGAAAGATTGCCTCAACCGATGCGACCATAGCAAGCACTACGAAGCAAGCTCTCGTCCCAAGCGGGTAAGCACCGTCGCCCCGCCGGTTCCTTAGCAGCCTTGATCCGTCATCTTTTCTGATGGTTCCGGGCTTTGGGTTTGCTTTGAAGCCGTCAGTTGGTCTTTGTCGGTCATCTTCGCTGATGGTTCGGCGTCTTGGGCCTGTTGTGCTGCCGCCGGCCGGCCTTGCAACTGCTTCTCAGAATCCTGCGCAGATGTCGCGACCTCTCCTGTTGCGCGGTTCATTGTACCAGTTGGCGTGTGCTCATTGGCCGCTGACCTTCCGGTACCGGTCGTCTGATCTGTACCTCCCGAGGGCGTTCCCGCTTCGGCGTCGCGCAGATTGGTGGACGTACCGGTAGTGTTGCATGGGCCAGCCTGCGCGGTGCCAACGGTCAAAATCATTGCGGCGCAGCCAGCGAGGATCAGCTGGTTCGTGATCATTGTGCCTCTCCATCCTTTGATCCTTCAGCATCTTCGGCGCTACTTCAGGATTCTACGGGAAACCATGTCGAGAGCCGGCGGTTCCGCTGGGGCAAGGGCCAACGCAAAGAAACGACCCCAGCGCGGGCTGCACACCGGGGCCGTCTTATTTCTGGATGCCATAGGTCGGCTGTGGCACCCATCACAGGGCTATTAGGACAAGTGGTCAAAAGAAGAGCACCAACGGGCGAAATTTGCTTTTCCCCTGTCTATTGGAAGTCGCGGGTCTAAGCTTGTTCCAACGTGCCGCCCAAACTGGCACGAATAACGCCGCCAACTTGCCCCGCCTCGATGTACCCCTCGGGCGGGGTTTTGTTTGTACCTTGCCATGGGCTGCACCGACAGATCGATCCCGCGGGATTGCGCTGTCCGATCATCCTGTCGCACGGCGCTGCTGGAACCTCGCCGCATACCACCGCCGCGCAAGAGCTATTCTTTTCAATCAGATTTGGGGTCTGGCTATCATCAGCCAGAATATGGCGGCAACCGCGGCGAAGGCCGGAACGCCAAACGCGCACCAGTGCCAAAAAATCCGATGATATTCGTCAGGAAGCGGCGCGTCATTTGCGACCGCTTTCGAGGCCAGGTCTCGCAGGCGCATCTGCATCCAGACCACCGGCAGCCAGAACGCGCCGGTGAAAACATAAAGCACGATCGACCAGACGATCCAGCCTTCGCGCAGGGAATATCCGGCTTGCAGGGCGAGTAGCCAGCCGGTGATCGGCTGCGCGATGACCGCGGTCGCGGTGAAAATGAAGTCGGCGATCACGACGATCCGCGCCACGCCCGCTATGACGACCGGCTTTCCCTCGAGGTGTGCCGCAAGCATGAAGAAGGCGATGCCGGTGCCCGTCCCAAGCAATACGGCAGCGCCGATAATATGAAGATACTTGAGAACCAGATACAGCATCACCGATCATCCAGAATCGCCAACGCAACGAAATGCAATACGATGATAGGCCAGATCTTCAGCATCGGTCCCAAGGGATCGGCCCAAAGTCGCGGCACAAGCATCGTGCCAATAACCGCATAAGCGAACGAAATGGCGATGGCCGCGCAGAGCCCGTAACGGCTGGTCGGCCGGTAGGCGATCGCAATTCCAATTGCAAGGTCGGCCAGGGCACCGGCGATGACCGTGAGCGCGGCCGTCGTGCCTTCGACGCCGCCCTCGCGCATGAGGCCGATGCCATAGCCCCACCCGGGACCCAGCGAGACCAATGCGGTTGAAACCCAAAATAGACACAAGACAATGAATGTAATTGGCTTGAGCAAATACATCCGCGCAAACCATCGCTCTTGTACGGAAGCCGGTTCGGCCGCCAAAAAGTCTCGGAGGCTTTTTGGACGAATGTTGAGCCGCTCCATATCGGCGACATCGCCCACTGCCCCTCGGACGATCTCCAGCCGGGCAGTGGTGCGCATCGGAGGGCGCCAGCCGAGAAGTGAAATCAGATCCCCGAGCCTGTACAAAACGTTCGTGAGAAACTGCGGCAGGCGGATTTCGCGTGCAGGCCGCCAGCGGCACCACCGACGGATGATCGAAACAACCTCGGCAAACGAATAGCGATCGGGACCTGCCAATTCTACAATTTGGCGGGAGGGCGCGCCCGGTTTAAGAAAATGTTCCACAGTTCGCACGACATCTTCAAGCAGTACGATCTGTAGCTGGCCGGTGTTCGGCATGATCGGAATGACAGGCAGGGCTGCCAGACCGCGCAAGAGGGCGCTTGCTCCGAACGCAGGGCGGCCGATCACCACGGACGGCCGCAAGATGACCCAATCTAGGTCGCGCGCCATCAGCGCGTTGTCTCCCGCACGTTTGGTCTTGGAAAAGGCGCTGGGGGTTTCCCGGTCCACGCCGATGGCTGAAAAATGAATGATCCGGCGGATTTTAAGCTGCTCACAAGCCGCAAAAAGGTTCGCAACGCCTTGATGATGAACCATGGCCATCGAATCGTTTGGGCCGTCCTGAAGCACTCCTGCGCAATTCACGATGGCTTCGACGCCGTCGAGATAAGGCAACCAGTAAGACCGCGAGGTTGCCTTGGAGATATCAACAGCGACACCGTTTGCGCTCGCACCCGGCGCGCTTCTGCTCATCGAAACAATCGAATGACCGCGCGAAGACAAATGAGCCACCACAGCCGATCCGATCAGTCCGGTCCCTCCGATAATGGCTACCTTCATGACGGCCCTCGGCTATCGGCAGTCAGGCTCGCTTCCGCAACCGCAACCCTCGAACCAGCTCCTCCAAATAGGGGAGCAGTTCGAAGACCAGGACGGCGGATAAGAACGCGGCGACGTAAGTCCACGGTAATGGATCCGGTTTTAACGCGATGCGAAAACGGGCAGCCTCAGGACCCAGCCCGAACAGGCTGAGAAATTGCGGCCAGTTGAAAATGATGACGATCACTATGCCGGTCAGGGGCATCAGTTCGAGAAAGCTATGCACCTGCT
>NZ_JNIJ01000096.1 GCF_000701345.1 Bradyrhizobium sp. URHD0069
AGCGCTGTCATCAATACGGCCTCAGTCAATTCGGACATGCCGAACCCCATACTACTCGCCTACGCGACCACAAAAGGTGCCATCCAAAACTTCACCGGCGGCCTGGCGCAAATGCTCGCCGAGAAAGGAATCCGCGCCAACGCCGTCGCGCCTGGGCCGATTTGGACACCGTTGATCCCGTCGACGATGCCGGAAGAAGCAGTCGAGAACTTCGGAAAGCAGGTGCCCATGAAGCGGGCCGGACAGCCGGCGGAGCTTGCGAGCACCTACGTCATGCTGGCGGATCCGGCATCGAGCTACACGTCTGGGACAACGGTCGCCGTCACCGGCGGCAAACCTTTCATCTGAAGGAGGGCCAGACTGAACCGTCCAGTGACTCTGGCGGCAGAGGTGCTTTGGCCCGTAGCGGCTGACCCCCGCAGGGTTACAGGCGCGGTGCGATGGGCTACGCTCCACTACTCTGGGCCCCGCGGAGAAGGTTCGATCCCAGTTCCTCTCCCTCCGCCAGCTCCCAGATTAAGGCCGAACAACCCTCGCTTGATCAGATCCGTGAATTAGTCGGGATAGGCATCGTGCCGCCGCCGGGGACGACTGATGGGCCGTAATCGTTCGGTCGCCTCGTCATCGAAAACCTAGCCTCCATTGCACCGCCACGACGGACTTCCACAAGGCTCGCCGCAGCATTCAGGTCAAAGCCTTACAGTTGACCGGCATGTTCCATAACATTCGATTTGCGAATGGCCGCTGCTGGCGCGGAGCGGGCATTCACTGAAACATCGACTTCAGATAAGTGCCATATGTGTGGAACTAAACGCAGGCGCTCCGGCCTCAGTCAATCAAGCACACAGCGCGGGTCAATATGTCTGGCGGGACCGTGAGGCCGAGGTTTCGCGCTGTCCGCATGTTGACCACCAACTCCGTGCAATGAAAGGTCTCGACGGGTAAGTCGCTGGGTTCAGTGCCGCGAAGAATGCGGCTTGCGTACCCAGCCATCTGATACGCCGCGCCGCGCAAACTGGTCCCATAGGCGAACAGTCCGCCGGCATCGGCCTGTGCCCGCGCTACTCCCGTCGGTAGGCAGTGTGCCAAGGCAAGTTCTGCTATGCGGGCGGCGTTCGCCCCATTGACCGGATGTTCGAGGACCACGAGCGCATCGGTACCCTCGCGCTGCATGGCCGCGAAGGCGTCAATGAGATCGGGGTCGGGACCGGCGATGCGGACGACCTGCGGACGCACCCCAGCCTCTTGCATGGCACTACTATGCACTTGCGTCAGGCAATTGGAGACGCCGCTATCCGCAAGCAACGCGATCCGCGCGAGGTCCGGTTTCACCGACCGCAGCAATGCGATGTGCATCCGCGCCTGATCGGGATCATAGGTCGTCATTCCGGTCATGTTGCCGAGGGGTTGTCTTGATACAGTGGCAAGACCGTCGCTGACGGGATCGACGACAACTGCATAAACAATGGGAATGTCCCTTGTGACCGTTCGCGCCGCACGGGCCGTCACTGCGCCGACCACCGCGATTAAGTCGACAGAAGCCCGGACCAGTTCACCCGCGAAGCCAAGAAGCCTGTCGGAATCGCCGTGCGCGACGCGCAGTTCATAACGGACGGTTTCCCTCTCGATGAAGCCGCAGTCGCGCATCCCAGCCTTAAAATTCTCGAGTGGACCCAGCGTGCCGGCCGCCATAATGCCGACGGTCGGCATCTGATCGCAGCAGGTCAAGACCTTCCTCCCTCCGCGCGGGGCATCGTCAATTAGCCTTGATGCCGGCCTCGCGGATGACCTTCGCCCATTTGCTGCTTTCCGTGCGGAACAGCGCGGCCGACTCGTCCGCGGTCATGCCGACTGCCGTAAAGCCGAGCGCCGCCAATTTTTCCTTGATGTCGGGCAGCGCGATCAGCTTGATGATCTCATGGTTGAGAAGCGCAGTGATCTCCTTTGGTGTTCCGGCAGGAACGACGAAGGCGAACCAACCCTCTCCCTCGATCTCGGGATAGCCAGCTTCCACCATGCTGGGCACATCGGGAAGCGCCAACGACCGTGTCTTGCTGGTCACTGCGAGCCCGCGCAGCTTTCCTTCCTTGATCTGTGGTACGGCGGGAGGCAGTGAGCTGAACACAATCGGGGTGTGCCCTGCGAGCGTCGAGGCGACTGCTTGGCCCGCGCTGTTGAACGGCACGTGCACAAGGTCGAGCCCAAGTGACAGGCGGAAGTTCTCGCCAATCAGATGCGGCGGCGTGCCGATGCCGGGGGATGCGAAGCTGTACTTGACGCCACCGGATTTAATCAGCGCGACGAGCTCTTTTACGCTCTGGACCTGGAGCGAAGGATGGGTCGAGAGCACAGTCGGCGCGCTGACGGCAACCGTGACCGGGTCGAAGTCCTTGTAGGGATCATAGGGCACGGTGTCGTACATCGCCGGATTGACGATGATGTTCGGAGGAACAACCAACACAGTGTAACCGTCGGGCGCCGCTCTGGCGCCCTGACCCATGCCGGTATTGCCGCCCCCGCCGCCGACATTCTCGACATAGAACTGCTTCCCAAGTTGCTCGGAAAGCTTATGCGCGGCGAGCCGCGCTAGGATATCGGCAGGGCCGGCGGGTGCGTAAGGCACGAGCACACGCACCGGCCGCGTTGGATACCCTTGTGCAAGCGCAAACGACGACGGAGCTGATGCAAATGCCGAGCCTGTCACTAACTGCAGAAACTGCCGGCGCAGAAGAGGCATGACCAATCTCCCTCTGAAGCGACCCAGGATAGCATTCGAACGAGAGAGAAGGTATTATATGGATTAGGCAAAATACATATGGGATTCAGTATGACTATAGAACTGCGGCACCTCCGGCAATTTGTGGCCGTCGCCGAGGATGGCCACATCACGCGAGCTGCAGAGCGGCTCGGCATGCAGCAGCCGCCGCTCAGTCAACGGATCAAAGCAATCGAAACCGAGCTCGATGTCCAACTCTTTCGCCGCAAGGCGCGCGGCGTCGAGTTGACTGAGGCCGGACGCGTTTTCCTTGATCGCGCTCGCGCAACAATCGCGCAATATGAGGGCTCATTTGAAGCGACACGTAGCGCGGCGCGCGGCGAGCAGGGCCGCCTCTGCGTCGGCGTGATGCCGACCGCGCCATTTCATCCCTTCGTGCCGTTCGTCATCCGTGCGTTTCGGACGGCCTTTCCGCTTGTGTCGCTGACGCTGGACGAGTGTCTAAGGAAGGAGGCGCTCGAACGACTGCGAGACGACCAGATGGATGTCGCTTTTACGCGCGCAGCCCTCGATGAATCGCAGAATCTTTCCGTCAATCCATTAATAGTCGAGCCGATGGTGGTGGCGCTACCGAGCGATCACACATTGGCGCGACCTGACCGCGGGGGCGCGCCAATCGCGCTGAAGGATCTCGCCAACGAAACATTTATAGTCTACGCGCGGCAGCTTGGACCGGCGTTCTACGAAGCCACGATGGCGGCCTGCCTCAAGGCTGGGTTCAGCCCTCGTCTTGGCCAGGAAGCGCCGCGCATCACGTCGGCGCTGAGCCTTGTCGCTGTTGGGCTCGGCATTACCCTCGTGCCCGCTTGCATGCAGCGTATGACGATGGACGGCATAGCATACCGCCAACTGAAGGGGGCCTCTCAGCCGAAAGCCGTCCTCAACCTCGCATCGCGCCGCGGCGACCCATCGCCGGTGGTCCGTAATTTCGTGACTTTGGTGCGGCGAGCCGCAAGGAATTTTCCCGTCGATCCAAAAAAAGATGACACGGTTCAAAGGTCCGGTTAGGGTCTTGGGTGTGTAGAAACGCAGCGGCGCTGCGATTGCGTAGAATGAGCGTTCCACCAAGTCTCGTTTCTGGTCCGCGAAACTTCGCCGGCTTGTTAGGTTGCGAATGATCTCGGAAAATTATTTCCGTCGTGTTCCGATCTTTTGAGTTTTTACACAGCCAGGGTCAAAAGCTGACTCTCAGGTAATGTCTGCTTCTGGGCGCTAGCGGATGTGCCAGCTCCTCAACGCATTCCGGTTAATTCGAATTGTGCAGCGCGGAACGCTGCTGTGCCCACGTCGCCGGCAGGAGCTTGAGTAGATCATCGAGCTGAAGCGTGGTGGGTTGGGCGCTGTTTCCCGGCGACGTCGCCTACGTCTGGCACGGCGCCTTACATGCTGCCACGGTCGCCCAAAGCCTTGAGACATCCGGCTTTGCCATTCGCGCACAGATTATCTGGGATAATACACGGCTGGTCATTGGCCGCGGAGACTATCATTGGCAGCACGAGCCCGCTTGGTATGCGGTCCGGAAAGGCAAGACTGGCCGCCGGGCTGGAGACCGCAAACAAACGACCGTCTGGGGCATATCGCATCTCAAGTCTGAAACGGGCCACGGAACGCAAAAGCCGGTCGAATGTATGAAGCGGCCGATTGAGAACAACTCGTCGCCAGGACAGGCGGTATATGAGCCGTTCAGCGGGTCCGGGACCACAATCATCGCGGCGGAAATGACAGGCAGGGATTGTTATGCGGTCGAACTGGCGCCGGCCTATGTCGATGTCGCGGTGCAGCGCTGGCAGGCATTCACGGGAGAACAAGCTCATCTGGCATCCAGCAGTATGACTTTCGAAGATGCGCGCCACGATCGCGGTGCTCAACCTGACCAAGTAGAGGTGGTTTTATTATGCGGGGCCGTAAGCCAAAGCCGACCCACCTAAAGCTGCTGGACGGTAATCCTGGGAGCCGTCGCCCCAATTCCAGTGAACCGGAACCTGCCCGCAGGGCGCCAACGTGCCCATTTCATCTTTGCCCGGCGGCAAAAGCAGAATGGAGGCGACTGGCGGCACAGCTCACCGTCTTGCGCATTCTCACCGAGCTCGATCGGGCGGCGCTTGCCGCTTATTGCCAGGCCTATGGACGCTGGCTGGAAGCTGAGCGCAAGTTGCACGAAACTCCCATGTTGCTAAAGCTTCCGTCTGGTTATGTGCGGCAAAACCCGTGGCTCACGATTGCAAATAAGCAGCTCGAGTTGATGCACAAATATCTAAGCGAGTTTGGGCTTTCGCCTGTCTCGCGATCAAGGGTTTCTTTAGCAACGCACGGAGCCAACCCGGAAGTAAGTTTGCGGGCCTGCTCGGAGCGCAAAGGCCCTGGATACCGGCGGACGAATTTTGAGCTAGTAAGCTTCGACGTCGGCTGCTGAGGCAAAAGCGGACGCTTGCTGAACTATGCCCAAAGTCGGCTTTTGACGGCGGGCTCAATTGGTCAGCGCAACACTCTAATCTTTTAGCAAAGATGGAGTGTGGGCATGAAACAGCGACGTCGCATTTATTACTCGACCGCTCAGCGGTCTGAGATCTAGGATCGCTGGCAGGCCGGCGAGCCGATGAGTTCGATCGGACGCCGATTTGACCGGGAGTCCTCGTCGGTCTTCTCTGTGATCTCGCCAACCGGTGGCATACGTCCTCCGGATCGGCACCGTGCCAAACAGGCGCTCGGCCTTTCTGAACGAGAGGAAATCTCTCGATGGCTCAGCATGCGCTGCTCGTTGCGGTCGATCGCGCGCCACTTGGGACGA
>NZ_JNIJ01000097.1 GCF_000701345.1 Bradyrhizobium sp. URHD0069
CGCATCGTATGCCGTGAAGTAGGTGGTAGCACCAGGCCCAGTCGCAATCGGCTGCGGATTGCCGAAATTGTAGTAACCGCCTTCATTGTAAGCCTGAGTAGCGCCGGCCCCTCCAGACGAATACACGACGAGGTTTGAGGCACCCAGGCCGATCAGCTGGGCGACATTGTTTCGTTGCTCGGTCAGCGCCTGCTGCGCCAGTCCCAGAGGTGTCACGGCCGGATTGAACAAAGCCGAATGATTGTTGCCTGCGCCGCTTACCACAACGAGGTCAGTTGGTCCGATCCGACTCCCTGTTGCCTGGAATTGCGCGATTTGACCCGTGACGCCAGGCAAAACGGCTTCATTGCCCGTCCCCGAGCCACCGACTGCATAGTCATTTGCGCTGTTGAAAGTATATCGGGTCAAGCTCGGCAACTGTTGGAGGCCATTTGGGCCGTTGCCGCATGTCCCCGCCCCATTGTTCGGGTATTGGAGTAATTTGCAGAACACGCGAGTATCCAGCAAACTGTCCCCGAACGCGAAAATTGTGCCCGCTTGCTGCGCCTGAGCGCTCGCCGAGGTTGCCCCCAGGCTGGCTGCACCTATGGCGACCAGTGCTGCCATAGCGACGCGGCTTCTCGAGAATTCCCCGAAGTTCATGTCCCCCCCCCTTTTTTTTGCCAGTTTGCTGGCTGCCTCGGAGTGTCGCCACAGGCGTCGGAGGGGACAAGCGCATCGGCTTTCGAGTGAAGGCCACGGCTTCGCGAGTCGGCCACAATCGGGCAGCCCGCGGGTGCGGAGGCACGCACCTTGACTTCTCCGATGAGGCGAGTGCTAATTCTCACAAAGAATTGATTTCGGGAGAAGGGAGGGGAGGTGCGGGAAGACTCCAACGCCGGCATGAGGCTGCTCGGACACCTGAACTCTCCGCGCGGAGTCGGGATCTTCGCCGTTCGCGGCGTCCTCAACAATAAGCATGAAAATCACGTCAAGATTGAAGAAGCTGTGATTTCGCTCATCCTGAGCAACCCGACCGAATTCGTCTCCAGCCGCGGAGGAAGGACATTCCAACCTGTTCACCCTCTGAATTTCTGTGCACGTGGAACGTCTTTCCTAATGCGGGCTAACGGCCCGATGACAGTCGCCTCCTGCGTCTTCAGCAGGACCTTCTTGAATGAGCTGTCGGAGATGGAGGAAGGCTTTCGGCTAAACGACCTCGACATAGTTTCCGGCATCGACTCGCCACGTCTCACGCAACTCTGCCAATCCATGTTTCGGGAGGCCGTGACGCCCGGCTTTGCAAGCTCGGTTTTCGCCGAAGCCACCGGAACGACGATCGCTTTGGAAATCGCAAGATATAACGGTGGGCGTCGATCGAAGGAGCGAACGCGCGGGGGACTTGCCCCTTGGCAACTTCGGCGTCTCGAAGATTATCTATATGCCAACCTGTCGGCGGAGCTCTCGCTTGGAAAGTTGGCAAAGCTGCTTGGCTTGAGCGTGAGACATCTATCGCGCGGCGTGAGGCAAGCGAAGGGCATTACCATCCAGCAGTGGGTTGCCCAAGAGCGCTTCCAAGAGGCGCGTCGTCTTCTGGCTGAGACGAATTTACCGATCAATCTTGTTGCGAACCAAACCGGTTTTCGAAGCGCCGCAGCCTTTGCTACGGCCTTCAGAGCTGCGATCGGGTGCACACCTAGCGAGTTCAGAAAGGTTTGTGTCGATTAAGGTCCGGTTGTAGCGGCACTTCCCGGATCTGGCCGGCAAATCACGGGGCCCGGACATGACGTGAGGACGCCTGGTGGTCCCAATCTTGATATGGAGCTTCAGCCTTCGGGCGGCTTTTCTTTTGAGCGACTTGCAAGCAGATGTCGCATGTTGGCACAAATGAAGTGCCGACTGCATCGAGCAATGTCCGAATTCGAGGGCGAAGCGGAAAACATATGCTCGTGCTGAGTTCTTCTCAGTTTGACCCTTTCCAGACCTTCGTGCTCAAACGGCTATTGGATGTGACCGACTTATTTTTTGTGATCGAGGGTTCTATTGACTGTTCATGTTAGGTTTCGCGCCGAGCAGGATCGGGACCGTGTCACGGAGCTTGAGTGACTTAACTATATCCTGTGTTGTTCCCTTGTATTTCTTGAAATGATCGGTCTCAAGGTGCGCTTTGTACGCGTCTGCATTGACGTACATCTCGAAGACCAAGATGCGAGCCGGATTCTCCTTGTCAGTCACAGCATATAAAGCAGCACTCCGGCTTCGTGCCGGAGAGCCGCTTCGATCTGCTCTTTGACCGCGGCTTTGTATGCCTCTAGTTGAGCGGGATCGATCTCGATTTCGGCTACTCGCACGTAAGGTTCTTTGGCGTCCTGAGCAGAAGCTGACGGAAATGCCAACGTAAGCATCGCAGCACCGAGAACGAGAAGTTGCCTGACCTCCATGTCACTCTCCTTCGACCGCGCACAGTTTCACCGCACGAGGCCTTGCACGATATAGATGTTGGAGTGGCCTGCTTTCTGCCGGATGGGCCGCAGCTGCGCATATGCCGGGGAATTATACCAGGCCTGCGCCTTCTCCATGCTATCGAACTCGATGACAACTAGTCGTCCCTTGGGCGGTTGGCCCTCGAGCGGCACGGGATTTCCGCCACGGACGATGAATCGGCCGCCGAACGTCTTGAAGGTAGACTCGACGATAGCGCTGTAAGGCTTGATCGCCTCGCCGTCGCTTACTTCGAAGTCAGCGATGTAATAGGCGGGGCCAGCCGCCGAGCCAACCCGGGCCTTGGCGGCCCATGGACCAACGATGCAAACCATCGCGCTTGCAATCAATAGCCACGTACTGCTTACACGCATGGGCGGTTTCCTCAACAATATTGGGCTTCAACTATTTGCGGTACTGCTCGTCGCCGACCTTCTCCATCCAACTGACATTCTTGCCGTCGAGCGATTCCTGGATGGCAATGTGGGTCATTGCCGTCATCGGCGTCGCCCCATGCCAGTGCTTGAGGCCTGGCGGGAACCATACGACGTCGCCGGGGCGTACCTCCTCGATCGGTCCACCTTCACGCTGCACCCATCCGAGCCCTGAGGTGATAATTAATGTTTGGCCGAGCGGATGCGTGTGCCAGTTCGTACGGGCGCCGGGATCGAAGGTGACTTGGCCAGCGCCGGCCCGGGCCGGTTCGGGCGCCTGAAACAGCGGGTCGACGCGGACGGACCCAGTGAACCAATCCGGCGAACCTTTAGCAGAGGCACGAGAACCGTTCCGCTTGATGTCTATTTCCATGTCTCTGCTCCTTGGTTCGGCTAACGACGTTTGCGCCGCAAGCTTGCGCGGCGTCGTCAAGGCGGTGATACCGGCCACGACAGCGGTGATTACAGCTCGGCGTGAGTACACAGGGATCATTCTATCGAGGCCGTTTCTCGATCACGTCCTTGACCACAGGTGCTGCGGAGAACGTGTTGGGCCAGCCGGCATAGAAGGCGAGATGGCCGAGCAGCTCTCCGGCTTCTTCCCTCTTCAATCCGTTATCCATCGCGCGGTTCAGGTGGTACGTGATTTGAGCAACTTGTCCGGTTGCGATGAGAGCGCTAACCGTGACTAGACTACGGTCCCGCGGAGCCAAATCCGGCCTCAGCCAGAGATCCCGGAACAACACGTCCGTCGTATACTGAACGAGGCTTGGCGTGATCTGGCCGAATTGCTGTTCGACGCGAGTCGCCCGCTGCGCCTCCGCCGCTTCGTCCAAGGGAAGTTGCGGTCCGGAGGCCGGCGGGACTTGATCGGCTCCGACGTTACGGCTCCTGAAAACCTCCCGCGCGGCCGGAATTGCATGCATTGCGTTCGCCCAGCCGGTGTAGAACGCCAAATGCGTGATGATCTCCGAGATCTCCGACGGCTTCACCCCGCTATCGATCGCGAGATTCAGATAGTACGGCAGTTCGACGGTCTGGTTGCGGGCGACGAGGGCGGCGACGGTGACGATGCTACGATCCCGCGGAGAAAGGCCGGGCCGCTTCCAAAGATTCCCAAGAACAACGTCTTGCGCGTACCTTTCGAGTGCGGGGGCGACGGCCCGAATGTCTTGGGATGTGACCATTGGCTTTACTCCTTCCGGCGTTGTGGGCGCTTGCGCAATCGCCTGAGCTGTCAGGCAGAATGAGAAGGCGGCGGCGGTGGCGAGCATTCTCATGAAGAATCTCCATTGTTAGGCGGCCCACACCCCGGCGACCGATTGCTGTGAACTTAAGCCTTCCGCCATTGCTCGATTAGATGATAAAAGTTTACTGTAATCATTAGACAGGCTTATCAATGAAGCGAGAAGACGCCAGCGACCTCCTCGCCTTCCTTGCGGTCGCGCGGGAGCGAAACTTCACTCGCGCTGCCGCGAAGCTCGGAATGACACAGTCGGCACTCAGCCAGATCATTCGTAGCTTGGAGGACCGTATTGGCCTCAGGCTGCTAAACCGGACGACGCGCAGCGTGACACCAACGCAGGCAGGAGAACGGCTGTTCCTAAGTATCGGTCCCAAGTTCAATGAAATGGACGCAGAGCTTGCTGCACTGAGCGAACTCCGCGAAAAGCCTGCCGGGACAATTCGTTTGACCGCGACCGAGTATGCTGCCACCGCAATCTTGCTTCCTGCCTTGCGCAAGATCCTGCCGAAGTACCCTGACATCCGTGTCGAGGTCATTATCGACTACGGGCTCACCAATATCGTGGCGCAGCAGGTGGATGCAGGCATCCGACCGGGTGAGCTTGTCGCAAAGGATATGATCGCTGTTCGAGTCAGTCCTGACCTGCGAATGGCCGTCGCGGGCTCGCCAAACTATTTCGCTGATCGCAAGCGGCCCAGAACGCCACAGGATCTCACGGACCACAATTGCCTCAACCTTCGCCTGCCCACCCACGGCGGCAGCCTTTACGCGTGGGAATTCGAAAAGAATGGGCGAGAGGTCAACGTTCGAGTTGAAGGCCAGCTTGTGTTCAACAGCGCGCCCCTACTTCTGGAAGGAGCCCTGCAGGGCCTTGGGCTCGCCTACCTCACCGAGGGCCATGTGCAACCGTATATTTCGAGGGGTCAACTTGTCCGCGTTCTTTCGGATTGGTGCCCGCCATTCTCCGGCTATCACCTCTATTACCCCAGCCGGCGACAACCTTCCCCCGCGTTTACATTGATTGTGGATGCGCTTCGCTTTCGATCACAAGTCAACTGACCCAATGTCGGAACACTACTTGGTTTATTTACTTTTTCCGACTTTTCCGCTATTGGCAGATTTTGTTGTAAAAGTCGGTTGAGACAGGCCTCGAAGCGTGATTCCGTTGTGTTGACGCGAATCGCGACGAGGTCGATCCATGATGGGCCGTCT
>NZ_JNIJ01000098.1 GCF_000701345.1 Bradyrhizobium sp. URHD0069
AGCGCTGTCATCAATACGGCCTCAGTCAATTCGGACATGCCGAACCCCATACTACTCGCCTACGCGACCACAAAAGGTGCCATCCAAAACTTCACCGGCGGCCTGGCGCAAATGCTCGCCGAGAAAGGAATCCGCGCCAACGCCGTCGCGCCTGGGCCGATTTGGACACCGTTGATCCCGTCGACGATGCCGGAAGAAGCAGTCGAGAACTTCGGAAAGCAGGTGCCCATGAAGCGGGCCGGACAGCCGGCGGAGCTTGCGAGCACCTACGTCATGCTGGCGGATCCGGCATCGAGCTACACGTCTGGGACAACGGTCGCCGTCACCGGCGGCAAACCTTTCATCTGAAGGAGGGCCAGACTGAACCGTCCAGTGACTCTGGCGGCAGAGGTGCTTTGGCCCGTAGCGGCTGCCCCCCCGGCGGGGTACAGGCGCGGTGCGATGGGCTACGCTTCGCTGCTCTGGTCCACGCGGAGAAGGTTGGATCCCAGTTCCTCTCCCTCCGCCACCTTGACCGAAGCCGCATATTCTCCGCGTGAGTTTGTGGGCAGTTAAGCCCAATAGGAGCAGCGATTTCTCACTTGAACTCCGGACTCCTTCTCGGCAGGGCGCGCTTATTATTCTCCGAAAGGCCCATTTATCTCCGAAGCTCTGGACTCCGCGGATTCGGTACGGTTTTCGAAATTCCAACGTTTCGAAGGGCTTATGAGTTTCAACGAAAAGAGGTTCTGCGGCTCCTCTCGGACAGCCGAGAGCGCCGATTCCAATTCGCCATATCGAGGTTCGAATATCCTCCCGCCCCGACCAGGCAGTCCGGCGACAGGAGAAGGTGCCCTAGATGCGTGTAGAAAGGCCCGCCAATGGCGGGCTTTTGTAAATTATCTCTAAGTCTCTAGGCTCTGATATTCGGCCCTCTCCAAGCGCAATAGCCGATAGTCACTGGCGGATACCTAGAAAGCTCCCGTTTTCGGGCGACTCCGGCCGGAGACCGGGTTCGATCTGCACTGCGTGGCCGGCGAGCGGCGCAAGGTCTGAATATCCCTGGCCGCATTCAGCAGCGTATAACAGTGCAACTGCGGCGCGAATCCAGGTCACATTCCTTGGCGAAGCTGACATCGCGTCTCAATCAACGGCCGTTGAGACAAATGTTAGGGACGTCTGAATCTGCCGCCAAGCTCCTTCGTGTGAGTCAAATCGACTCAGCCCGGAGCGGTTGGCGCTTAGTAAGATATGAAGTGCTATCAGCAAATCGGCCCCGGGGCACGGGGGGAAAGGCGGGCGACGTAGTCACGATCTCATATCTCAGGTGTCTTACCCAGAAAATCTAGTCCGGTCTATTAAGAGGGTGCACCGTCATTTTCATCTTTAGAGCTCTTTCCACCCTATCGGGGGGCTCACACTTCTAGGAAAATAATTGGCCGCAAATCTCCAAGAGCTCCGGCTGACGACCCGGCCCTAACGCGGGACATAAAGCCAGTGCATCTTGGCGGGTACGAAGGAGGCGGGTCGCGGCCATTGCCCGCTCAGGTTTCGGGCCAACTCCAGGGGCATTCGCGGGATAATAGTCCTCAATAGCGCCCCGAACCAAAACGCAAATGCCTGATGAGCGCATAGCGTCAAAGACTTCAACTGCGGCAGCTCTTGCCTCATCATCCTCGCGACACGCCCTAACGCGCGCAATGTCTTGCTCCCAAGTGAATAATCCATCCAATAAACCTAGAGCTTCATCGCTAACTTCTTTGGTTTTCTGAATCTCTCTCAACGTTTGTTTGGCAGTTTCATACCTATCGCGCCAAGAGGCACCATGAATTCGATCTTTGATTTGGCGACTCGCAGGTTCGGGCTTGATACCGCGAGCTGCTATTCTTGCATCAATGACTGCGATGGCAGCCTCGCGTAATGGAAGAATGTCTGCCGGTGCACCGAGATGTGAAAATCCATCAAAGAACGCATCAAGATCGGCGACGATTTTAACTTTTATTCCGAAGGCCTCAAAGAACTTTCGAAATCGGCCAAAATTTCCTTTTCCAGAAACTCTAACCATCGCGAGATTTTTTGCGTCGAAATCCCACTCTTCGCTGAATAGACGAGCAACATGCTTGAAGTAGGCATCATCCGACTCGCCCTCGAACAAAATCACGCACTGACTAAAGAAAGCAGCATCCGCATTTTCAAAGCGAGCCATCTTAAATACTTCGGCGCTCGCGGGGTCCAAATCAAAATTCACGTGGTGAAGCTTGCCCACGGGTTTGGGGTTGGATGGATGCTTCGAAACACGGACAAAAGACGCGGTGATGCTGGGGGCGAAGAAAAGAGGCGAATGCGTTGTAACGACGACTTGGTATCGCGCGGAGAGCCCCAGTCGCCGTCATCAATGAGTTGTCGAGGGAGCGACTGTCATGTGAGGCACCGAAGGTGACGTTCCACAACAATGGATTGGCAAATATTGGCTCGAACCGCTGCGGTCTCGCTAAAGGGCTTATGCTACCGAACACTCAGCTCCGAGCGCTGTAGTTCCCATGCCGCTGGTAGTGGCTTGAGCAGTTCATCGAGCTGAAGCGTGCTCGGTTGGCGCCCGGTAAGGATCGAGTTGTCTGCTGATATCGCGAGAAAGGCGATCCGGTTTCATGGATCGCTCTATTTCGACCCGCAGACGCGCCTGCCTGCCATGGTGTGCTTGCTGCGGAATATCGTCACCAACGAGCCCTGCGGCAAGCACCCGGCCGATCTCGCAATGCTGCGCGGCCCCAGGCTGGTGACCGCTTCCGAAACGGAAGAGGGCCGCGCCTGGGCGGAAGCCCGGATCAAGCAGATGACCGGCGGTGATCCCATCACAGCCCGCCTCATGCGACAGAACTTCTTCACTTTCGTCCCGCAATTCAAGCTGATGATCGTCGGGAACCACAAGCCGGTACTCCACAATGTTGACGAAGCCGCAAGGCGCCGCTTCAACATTGTGCCATTTACCCGCAAGCCACGCGTTCCCGACAGGGAGTTGGAAGCCAAACTTGTTTGTGAAGGCCCAGGGATTCTGCAATGGATGATCGAGGGCTGCCTCGACTGGCTTGCCAATGGCCTCATTAGACCCGCGAGCGTAGTAGCTGCAACCGATGCCTACTTCAGCGATCAAGATCTTATGGGCCAATGGCTCGAGGACTGTTGCGATTGCCGTCTTGGCGACCAATCCATATGGGATAGATCAGCCGATCTGTTCGAGTCTTGGGCTGAATACGCCATTCACGCTGGCGAGCCGCAAGGAAGCAAGAAAGCATTCGGCCAATCGTTGCAGCGCAGAGGATTCGAGACGTACCGGGCACCGAATGCAGGAACGAGAGCGTTCCGTTTCCTGCGTTTGAAAGCCATGGAGGAAGTGACGCATGACACATAGTGACGCATTTTTCTGTTATCCATCTCCACGCGCGCGCGCCCGAGCGATTATAGCTATAACGCGTCACTATGCGTCACGCGTCACTGGCTGAGCATCGGCCTTTGCGCGTCCTTCAAACTAAGGTGGTGAACGCTGTCAGCAAAATTTGTTTCCGTCAGCGAAGTGGTGCGTAACAGCGCGCAACCAACGGTTATTGTGGAAATCGCAAAACCTGTCAGACTCTGTTGCGTGATGTTGTTGTTCGGCATGAAGCCGCCAAGCACTAGACCCCCGGGGGGCGGTCAGAAGCCTACAGCGTTTCGATCATAGACCGGCGGCCTCCCTCCACGCGCAATATCGCGAAATTGGCATGGGGGTATCTACCAGTTGCGTTTTATCAATGTGCCGATGACGTCGGCGTAACTTGGAAATGGGCGCACTGCGATGCCTTCGAAACAGTCGACCAACTCAAGTGATGATCGTAAGTCTGCGCAGGTTTGCGTAAACAACGATCGCGCCTTGCGTGTCGAGTATCGTCCGCTGGAAGGCCTCATTCCTTACGCTCGCAACGCCCGCACTCACTCAGATGCCCAAGTCGCTCAGATCGCGGCGTCTATCAAAGAGTTCGGCTGGACAAATCCGGTGCTGGTCGATGGCGACAGCGGAGTGATTGCCGGGCATGGGAGGCTCCTCGCATCGCGCAAACTAGGGATGGTGGAGGTTCCCGTCATCGAGCTCTCCGGCCTGTCTGACGCGGCCAAGCGCGCCTACATCCTGGCCGACAACAAGCTCGCCCTAAACGCCGGCTGGGACGAGGCGATGCTCGGCCTTGAGGTCGGCGAGTTGTCTGCGCTTGGCGTTGACTTGACGCTCGCCGGATTCTCGGACCGCGAATTGCAGGCTTTGGGCGCTAACCAAAACACCGGTTTGACCGATCCGGACGAAACGCCTGAACTGCCTGCCGAGCCCGTTACCAAGATCGGCGACGTCTGGGTCTTGGGCCGGCATCGTTTGATTTGCGGCGACTGCACGGATCCTGCGATCGTGACGAAATTGCTCAGCGGCGTTGCGCCACATCTGATGGTCACCGATCCGCCATATGGCGTGAGCTATCGGCCGGAATGGCGCAACGAGGTCGTGCGCAACGATGGCAGCAAAGTTGCGGCCAGGGCGACCGGCGAAGTGCTTAACGATGATCGGGCCGACTGGCGGCACGCATGGGCGCTGTTTCCCGGCGACGTCGCCTACGTCTGGCACGGCGCCTTACATGCCGGCACGGTCGCCGAAAGCCTCGAGACATCGGGCTTTGCCATTCGCGCGCAGATTATCTGGGATAAAACACGGCTGGTCATTGGCCGCGGAGACTATCATTGGCAGCACGAGCCCGCTTGGTATGCGGTCAGGAAAGGCAAGACCGGCCACTGGGCCGGGGATCGCAAACAAACGACCGTCTGGGGCATCTCGCATCTGAAGTCAGAAACGGGGCACGGGACGCAGAAGCCGGTTGAATGCATGAAGCGACCAATTGAGAACAATTCGTCGCCAGGGCAGGCGGTGTACGAACCATTCAGTGGATCCGGGACCACGATCATTGCCGCGGAAATGACGGGCAGGGCGTGTTATGCGGCCGAGCTTGCACCCGCTTACGTCGACGTCGCGATCCAGCGCTGGGAGGCGTTTACGGGCGAGCAAGCCCGTCTGGCGTCGACCGATCAAGACTTCGAGCATTTGAGCCATGTGTGGACGGCTCCGAGTTGGCAAGAGAAATCTTCACGTCGCAGGCTTGGTCGGTGCTGCCATGTGTTCGGCCTGTAGATGCGGTTCACATGACCGCTGGCCATAATGCCCTCCGCGGATCAGGTCCCGGTCAACAACACGCATTCGACGATGCGATGGCACAAGTGGGTTGTCCTGATCGCCGGATCGACCGGCTCTGCATTACGTGCTGTTCGCCCTCCCAACCTTCACCTCACGCCGATTGACCGGCGCGATCTCGTTTACGCCGCCAGCGCGACGGGTTGCTTGTAGCGCTC
>NZ_JNIJ01000099.1 GCF_000701345.1 Bradyrhizobium sp. URHD0069
CCGGACAAATCGGGCGAGCTCCTCACCCAAGAAGGCGCACAACATTTTATCGACGACCTGAAGAAGCAGATGGCGGAGCGGAAGTAGCCGCGCCTGCCGGTAGATAGACGTCGAGGAAAAAATGCAGCTACCACAAGGAACCAGTGACTTGTACTGACTCCTGCCTGCCTGCGGCCATAGGCGAACTTTCGCAGCCAGGCCATGAGTGTCCGCTTTGCGTCTGTCGATCTCGGCACGTCAGGGCAACCATCCCGCGATCGGTGCGTTGGTGAACGGTAAGGAGGCACGAATGAACAACCCTCAGAACTCTGAAAAGGACGATGCCCGTTCACGCCTGGGGACGCCTACGCAGACGCTCAATCCTGGCGATGAAGCCGCACGCGGTATTCCCGGAACCGGCGAGGATATCTGCCCGCAATGTCATGGAAGCGGCCGCGTTGACGGTTCGCCCTGCCAGAACTGTGGCGGTAGCGGCAAGATTGTCAAAGCGATCGGCGGAGCCTGAATCAGCCAGCTGCTGACAATCGACTATCTGCTTGTCATGTCCGCCGATCACCCAGTCGGGCCATGCGCCATCCGGGCTCGCTTGAAGTAAGCGTCGATGGCGCGTTGAAGCGAAAGCGCGTCCGGAAAGGTTTGTCCGTCAACGGACTCTCCCTAATGCCGATCCAAAATCCGAGTCGGGAGAGTAGTCGATGACCTTGCCGGCCCGTAGTGAAACCAGAGCGCAGCGGTACGCCAGCGCCATAACAACCGGCGGACCTCCGGCGTCTGCAAAACTCATTTCGGATGCAGCCAGGTAACGTTTGAACTAAATCGCTCCAAAGGTTGGCGGAGATGTACTCTCGTTGCACTACCAAACTGAATGCTGCGGGTTACACAACCGAAACGCCATAGTACTCACGGATCAAGCGGCCCGCCGCAGGATCTGACCAATCCCACTTGCTATCATTGCTGTACTTTGGCGCACTCGGCAGCTGGTCTTCGGTGATGCCGGTGATATAGCCGCCGAGGTCGGTATCGTATTTCAACGATTGCCACGGCAGGGGATAGTGGTCATCGCCAATCCCGAGAAAGCCGCCAAAGCTCACAACCGCGTAGCGAACTTGTCCGCTAACCTTGTCGATCATTACCCGTTCGATGGAGCCGATCTTCTGATTGTCTGCGCCGTACACGGCAGTACCCTCGACCTTGTCGCTGCCAATCAGATTTTCGGTCTCCTGATCTTCGATAGCCATGATGACCTCCTAAAGGTTTTTGTTTGTTTCTCCAATCCGCAGTGTTCCACAATGTTCCTACAGCACTTCAAAAGTCGTGTTCAGAACGTAACGCCCGAACTGTCAACTGATCGCTCGGTCATCTGACATCTGGGCCACGCAGTCTCATGTCATGAGGCAATGGCAACACCTGCCGTATCTGCGGCCAGCGCAATTGCGGCACCATCGGCATACATTACCATGTGCCCAGCATCCTGAAGGAGGTGGAGGTCGGAGCGGCTCAGCATCTGGTGTAGACGTCGCGCCTGTTCGGGTTCGCTGACTTGGTCCCCTGTTCCGTGGAAGATGCGGACAGGACACCGAATGCTTGGATAACGAGACTGGAAGTGGGCCGCCGCCGGAACGAGCAAGGCACTTTCCTCGGCAGCCGCCCTCAACTGTTTGGGCCTGAGCGTTAGAGAAGCCGGGAACCCGTTCTTGAAATTTCGTGGAACAGAGCGGGGCGCGAAGAGCTTGCGAAACAATGTCGGCAGAATGGCCCATGAGATGATTGGGGCGACCGTGTAACGAACCAGATCGCCCAATACCGGTATCGCTGGACCTGACATCATCCACACATCCCAACGCCAGGTCGGAAAGTAGTAACCGGAGGCAAGCACAAGACCGCGGATGGGATAGTCATTTCGCAATCCGATGGCAATAGCGACCAGCGCACCCCATGAGTGGCCCAGCACGACTGGATTGCGTGCGCCGAGTTGATTAAGAGCCTTCACAAACAGATCCGCTTGGGCTGTTGCGGTCCAGATCCGCGAGCGGGGCCGTTGGCTATACCCGAAGCCGGGCCGGTCAAAGCAGAGAACACGATTGCGGCGGGCGAGAAGGTCAACAAGCCCGCTGATCGTGAAATCTTGGATCATAGAGCCGTTGCCATGAAACAGCACTACGCACGGAGCCGCGGGATCACCGCGGTCGAGATAGTGGAGTCGCACGCCGTCGCACTCGGTAAAGCTACCAATAGGTGGGTTATTCCGTTCCGCCAGGACTGAGAACACAATGTTCCCAATCGCCAGAAGAATGAGAGCGCCCACAACAATGACGGAGACGGTTTCAGCAGTGGACATTCGCTAGCCTCTCGATGCGGGCTCAATCAAACTCGCGAGCCGGATTGCCGCACGTTGAAGGAGCCATTATGCGCAATAACCAGAACTCGGAGCCTTCGTTCCTCGGTACCATTGAGGATCGCTGAAAAGATCAGCAATCCGAGAACGGTCCTACAGCGACCAGCGTTGCTGGAATTTGGCGTCGGGCCCTGTGTAAGCCGCACGCAGATTAATTCAGCAAGCATTGATCTCTGCGGACCCGGCCAGACATGCCGCCTGGCTGAACGAGTTCATCGAACTCGGCTTTGAAGAGCTCCAGCTCCATCAGGTCGGCGTAAACCAGCGAGAGTTCATCGACACCTTCGGCCGAGAGGTGCTGCCGCAACTGCGAATGTGAGGAGCAACCTTTGCAATCCGCTTCTTCTCCGGGAACGATCAACAAAGACCAGCATGCAATGGCGAGCAAGGAACCAACTGCCAGCGCAGTTCGCTCAAGAACGGTCTTTAACACCGTGGCGGCGCTGACAGCGCGCGAAGCGCAGCGGCTCGTTAACAAACCGCACTAACATCTCAGCAGGTGGGGAGCTGTGATGGATTACTCGACACGATCGGCGTGACGACCGCCCTTTCTGTTCGGTTTGGCATTGTGGCGAACAAACGCGCCATGTCGGAAATCCGAGGCGCTTCGATCAACCAAGGGATGCGGGGCAAGGTGTATTGGGTTTGAGGCTAAGCAGGCCGCCATCTGCTGCCCTAGTGCAGCACGGCTCTCCTGGCGTCTACCTCGTCATGCAACGTGCCGTTTCGGCGGTTTCGGCCGCGCCGCGCGTGCACTCTCAAATTGATTCCAGATCACGGCACGCTGTATCGGCGAGCTCGAATCTTTTCACGCGCATACACATAGCGTCTCTATTGTGAAGCCGAGCGTCGGCGCAAAGATCGGAACGATCGCCATTGTTTCTCGTTATCGAGTTCTCAAACTCGAAAGGGAAATGCCCATGAAACTTAAATCTCTGACACTCGCTTCAATTCTCGTGCTGTTCGGATCAATGGCTTATGCGCAGAGCGGCGGCTCTGGTGCAGGAAGTTCTGCCGGGGGCAGCTCCGCTTCCGGCGGGCAGGCCGCCAGTTCGACCACGACCGGCAGTTCGATGAACGGCAGCACGACCGGCAACAACGGCCCAAGCCAAGGTCTTTCTCCCGCGAACGATCCGAACGCCGGTCCTCCAAGCAACGCAGTCGGAACAAGGGGAGCCGGCACCATCAACGCTCCAGCCGCGCCCTCCTCCCCCGGCCGGTAGGAGTAGGAAATAGCCCCGCAGTCCGCGGGGCTTTTTTTACGCTCCCCCTCCTGGAAATGTGACCACGTTGGAAAGGTGAACTTCCTTTGGCAGTTTGGCTTCAGTTATATGTAGCAGCCCTCTGAACGCGTACCATAGCTAGGAACCATAATGGTCCTTTGCACTTTTAGCCGGCAAGGAGGATACGTCCATCTGGAGCTGGCGGGACATGATCGTGTTGACGGTCTTCGTATTTCTATTCGGCGCAGCCTGATCGTTAACGTCAGCGACAGTTCGCCGGGGTGCTGGATTAGGTAAGCCATGCGGTAGGAGGTACACCGGCCTTGAATGTAGGTCAGCGTTCTGAACACTGTGACAACGGTTCCAATTCCGAGGCGGATGGCCTTTGTCGCGGTGCGCATATCGGTCAGCCGCCTGCGCCGCAAGGTCTCCACGGCGTCGCATATGGCCTGCGGTGGCGTTTGGCTTGGCGTCGCTAGTTAGATTTGTCCAGGTTCTGCGCCAGCTCAAGATGATGCTTCAGCGCGGGAAGGGTCTTGCCGGCCCAACTCTTCAGGTCCGGATTATCGCCGCCGTTGGCATAGCGCTCGAACAGGGACACCGCGTCTTTGTGCGCGCTGACCTGCATGGAATTGAAATCCGAACTGAAGTCCTTTCCGCTTTTGCCTTTGAGCTTGTCAAGCTTGTTCTGGTGCGAACTGTCGAGCGCCGCCGGCAATTCAGCTTTTACCTTGCCGCTTGAGACCAGGCCCTTGAGCTCGGTACTCGTTTTGGTGTGATCAGTGACCATCTGAGATGCGAACGTCTTTTCTGAGGCATTGCCCTTTTCCTGCGCGAGCTTGTTAGACTCGATTTCGAACATATCGGAGATCGCGACCTCCTTGACGAAATCGGCCGTCGTCGGGCTGATGCCAAGGGCAGAGTTGACCCCGGTTTTTTCGCCGGCCGACTGAGCGAGTGCGGGGCCCGCGAGCAGCACGAACCCGAGTACAATGATTGAACGTTTCATGATCTGTTTCCTTTAGCTGCCAGCTTTGCGGTTCGATGCGCTTCCGCAGCGCGATGCGATGAGCTTGGTATTGGCGGCCTTTCGTCGTTCAGGTTTCGCGGTCAAGAACCGCACGATGCGCGCTGTGTAGCAACAGATCGTCCCAGTGCTTTAATGTCCTTTGATATCCCACGTTATCCTTCCTGGAAATCGTGAAGCCCAACGCGGGCTGTGTCCCTAAACTTCTGGAACTGCCACTCGTTCCATTTGGAATAGAAGCGGTCGATTGGTAATTAAAAGGCCCGACCCGCCGGCGCCGCGCAGCGGAGGCAAGCGCACCGACATGCATTGGGGCCTGGAACGAAATGCGTCGAGACGCCTGCCGGACAAGGGAACCTTGGACATGGCTGCAGATGGTGAGCCGGTCGGGTCGTCGATGAAAGGCAGGCTTCGCTGGCTAATCCGGAACCGGATGCAGGCTCGGTCATTTGAATGATCGACCACCACAAAGGATTTCCTGGATGCGCGATTATCCGAAGCCGCCATATCCGAGCCAGAAGCAGTCGATGCCCGGATCGACAACGAAGATGGATCCGCGTCCGGATCATGGAGAGAATAGCTACAAAGGATCGGGCAAGCTGAAGGACTTGAAGGCGGTTATTACCGGCGGCGACAGCGGGATCGGACGCGCGGTCGCGATTGCCTATGCCCGCGAGGGCGCGGATGTTCTGATCGCATATCTGAACGAGCATGACGACGCCAACGAGGTCAA
>NZ_JNIJ01000100.1 GCF_000701345.1 Bradyrhizobium sp. URHD0069
GTCCAGTGCTCTAATCAGTCTGGTGACCGTTTCCTCCGGGTCGCGAGTGCGTCCCGCCTCCAAATGTTCAGCGATTATCCTGCCCGCGTCCTTTAAGGCAAAGATGATCAACTCCTGATCGGTCAAACCAGTCCTCCCAGCTTGGCCAGCACGTTTCAGGCTGGCGGGTGGTCATCGTCACTCCACACCAGTCGTATCACCGCGCGCCGGTTTATCCGGTCCAGTGCATGGACGACGTCGTTTCTATCCAGGACAGCTAGCAGTCGTTCCACGGTTCGTCTCGCGTCGCGCGGCCCTGGCTCAATGTATTCCCCAAGGATGCGCCTAGCGTCCTCAACAGCACGCACAAGCGTATGTTGGTCGGGATTATTCATGACTGAATACAACTCCATGAAACCAGGATTTAAGATTGGAGAGGAATTTTCGTTCCCGCCGCGAACTGCGGTTTAATGCCTCGGAGACCGCCGCAATTAGTCGCGCGTTTTGTCCGCAGCCGCGTCGGACTCGACTCCAGCAAGACCCCTACGCGGCTAGGCCCGGCGCCGCTTTGGATCGCCGGCGTCGGGCCGCCCCTAATCATTATCGATCCCTCGCCAGCTTCCGGCGTTCCCTTAACGCGCGTCGCCCGCGCAATAGGTGAGGGCGCTGGTCCAAGCCGCGTGAATGCGAAACCTGTAAATTACTGAATCTTCCTTCCTACCGCGACCGTTCGTCACCTTGAGAGTTCGGCGCTAGAGTCGCATCCTCTGGCCGCTACGACCTTAACCGGGGGTAACGCAGCGATGGGGGAAAAATTCCTAAACAACGCGGCCCACTGGCGTCGCCGCGCAGAACAGACGCGGGCAAAGGCTATCTCCTCGTTCCCTTACACAGAGCGAGACCGCCTTCTCAAGGTTGCCGAAGAGTATGATCGATTAGCGGAGCGTGCGGAGCGATGGCATCGGCCGTCTCATCCAACCGTCTTATCTAAGGCGGCGCCGCCGTTTCATCTGAAGAGACCAAACGGCGCATAGGCACCGGAGGTCGTTTCAGCGTTCCGTGGCTGCCGGACCTCATTGGGCGTTCCCAGTGCGGATGGGTGCCGCTCAGCTTGACAAGCGCGCTACCACAAGCACAGGCTCGTCAGCCCTTTGGGGAGAGACCGAGCAAAATTCGCGAGGCTGTGCAGGCCGTTTGCAATTCACGGCCCGGCAAAAACAATTTGGAGTTTTCGCGGATGTTCTTGCAACAAAAATGTCATCGCAACGCGCGAGATCACGCCTTATGCGTGGGTGCAGCCGGATGAGGAGCGCTGTTGGCTCCCGACTCAAACTGGCGGGTTTTTCTTTGGCTCTTGCCGCACGCGGCGCAGTGTTGATGGTGAGGCTTTCAATCCGGCGTTCTTTGGTACGGCTGGGACTACCAGCGAACTGAACCGAGCAGCCGATCGCTGCTCGAAGCGTCTTTGAAGGTGAAGAGGAAGAATGCTCATGGCTGAAGCTACCGTTCCGACCGTCCAACATACAGAAACGTCCCCATAGCTTAAGGTTTCTGGCCATTGTTCCCCGTCAGCACCCATGAGACAAGCTGAGGGACTTCACGGAGGGAGGATTTCTGGTTCATCGTAGCCGCAAGGAGCGAAGATGAAGCAGAAATCCGGGCCGGATAAAGCGCCGGCAGAACGAGTGGTGAAGGACATTCGGCGTCAGACGCGCCGGCAGTACTCGGCAGAAGAGAAGATCCGCATTGTGCTGGAAGGACTGCGCGGCGAGGAGAACATCTCGGAGCTTTGCCGCCGGGAAGGCATCGCTGCCTCGATGTACTACGGCTGGTCCAAGGAGTTCCTCGAGGCCGGCAAGCGTCGGTTGGCGGGCGACACGGCGCGGGCCGCAACGTCCGGCGAGGTGAAGGACCTTCGTCGTGAGGCCTCCGCCTTGAAGGAGGTCGTGGCCGATCTCACCCTGGAGAACCGCCTGCTTAAAAAAAGCATGAGCGGGGATGGGGAAGACGAGGCATGAGATACCCTGCATCCGAGAAGGCCGAGATCATCCGGCTGGTCGAGCAATCGCATTTGCCGGCCAAACGCACGCTGGACAAGCTTGGCATCCCGCGTGCCACGTTTTACCGCTGGTATGATCGATATCGCGACGGTGGGCCTGAGGCGCTGGCTGATCACCGCTCTCGACCGGATCGCATCTGGAATCGCATCCCGGATGATGTCCGTCGCCAGATCATCGACCTGGCGCTGGAGCTTCCTGAGTTGTCGCCGCGGGAGCTGGCGGTGCGCTTCACCGACGAGAGGAAGTACTTCGTCTCGGAGGCGTCGGTCTACCGGCTGCTGAAGGCGCATGATCTCATCACCAGCCCCGCCTATGTGGTGATCAAGGCGGCGAACGAGTTCAAGGACAAGACCACCGGCATCAACCAGCTCTGGCAGACCGACTTCACCTACCTCAAGATCACCGGCTGGGGGATGGTACTATCTGTCGACTGTGCTCGACGACTTCTCGCGCTACATCGTGGCCTGGAAGCTGTGTGCCACTATGTGCGCCGAGGACGTGACTGCAACCCTGGACCTGGCGCTCTCGGCTTCGGGTCTTGATCACGTCACCGTCGTGCACCGGCCACGGCTTCTCTCAGACAATGGTTCATCTTACGTGGCGGGCGATTTGGCCAGGTGGCTCCAGGACAAGGGCATGGAGCATGTGCGCGGAGCACCTTATCATCCCCAAACTCAAGGAAAGATCGAGCGTTGGCACCAGACCCTGAAGAGCCGCATCCTGCTCGAAAACTACTATCTGCCCGGTGATCTCGAACGGCAGATCGACGCCTTCGTCGCGCACTATAACCACGTCCGCTATCACGAGAGCCTCGACAACCTCACTCCGGCCGATGTCTACTTCGGGAGAGCTGAGACAATCCTCGCAGAACGCCTGCACATCAAGCGTGCCACTATTGCAAACCGTCGCTTGCAGCATCAGCTGCAGGCTGCCTAAACTCTAACCCTGATGAGCCAGAGCCTCCGTTCTCGAAATGCCTGATCGGTCTCAAATTATCTGACGACGGACAGTCTAAGGCAAACGCGCAGGTCGCGGGTTTCCTGTTCAGCGCCGCCAAAAACGGCAATGTGACGGCGCAGATCTTCTGGCTGAAAACCCGTGCGCGCTGGAAAGAGCCTGCTGCCGAGCACAAGCACTTGGGATCCCTTGGAACATACGACATGACGAAGCTGTCCGATGCCGATCTCGCCCGCCTTGAATCCATCCTCGCTCCCGTTGCCGACGCTGGAACAGATTCGGGAGGAAGGGGCTCGGCGTGAGTCTGAACCCGAGCTGCAGCGCAAGACCGAAGAAGCACAAGCTGCCCGGGAACGTTGCACCTCGCTCGTCGGCTTTATCCAGGAAGCTTGGCACGTGCTCGAACCGAACTCAGCGTACGTGCATGGCTGGCACATCGACTCCATTTGAGCTCACCTAGAGGCTATCACGGCAGGTCGCCTCAATCGACTTTCGATTAACGTGCCGCCGGGTATGATGAAGTCGGAGCTTCATGAACCCGAGGGCCCATGGTCGCACCCACGAAGAAGGTACCCAACTGATCCAGCAACTCTGGAATCGTGATCTCACGTTGAGCGCATCTCCGCACGCAGTTGATGTCGGCCTTGGCGAAATGGCGAACCCCTTGTGGCGCTCAGCGCCTGCGCGTTTTCAATACTCAGATCGGCTGGATGAGCGAATACCCGCTATATCGTCGTGATGAGAAGGGACGGCCGAATGATGACGAATGCACGGCGCTGCTGGCGCCGATTGCGCCTGCACTGCTGCCCGAGGATGAATTTGCAACGGACAGCGAACAGTGGGGCAGCCAAGGCCGCTCTGCGGTCACTGGCTACTAACAAATACGATTGATTGCGAACCGTCAGCTGTGCTGCTGCAACATGAAAAGAGCAATTACATTGCTCTGAATTGCGCTACGACCAAACGGCATACGGTGGTATGCCGTTTGTATGGGGCGCGCCGTCGCATATCTTCGAGTTTCCACGCAACAGCAGCAGCGCTCTGGGCTTGGGATTGAGGCGCAAAGGGCAGCAATTGAGCGCTTTGTCGCGGCCGAGTCGCTGACCATCATCGAAGAGTATGCCGAGTTCGAGACCGGGAAGGGCGCTGATGCTCTTGATAGGCGCCCGCAGCTTGCGGCCGCATTGGCAGCGGCCAGGAGAGCAAAGTGCAGCATCGTCGTCTCGAAGCTGGACCGGCTTTCCCGCGATGTTGCGTATGTCTCGGGCTTAATGGCTCAAAGGGTGCCGTTCATTGTTGCCGAACTCGGTCGCGATGCGGATCCTTTCATGCTGCATCTGTATGCGGCTCTGGCGGAAAAGGAACGGCGACTGATATCGGAGCGAACAACAGCCGCGCTGCAGGCGAAGAGAGCGAGCGGCGCAAAGCTAGGCAACCCGACAAATCTTTGTATCGCCGGCTCAATCGGCCGCCTTGCGCAGGTGCAAGTAGCGGATGAATTTGCCACAAACCTAATGCCCGTGGTCCAGGCGATCCAGAATGCCGGCGCGCTAACCCTGGAGCAAATTGCTAGCGCTCTCAACGGTCGGGGTGTCCGACCGGCTCGCGGCGGCAAGTGGCACCGGTCGTCCGTTAGAAATTTACTGGCTCGTATTGAGTAGCGTCCACCTTTTATAGGCTGGAAATTCGGGCGGCCTTTTTTCATTTCAAAATATCTTCCGGACCTTGGTTTTGCTGCGGTGCATGAGTCCGCTTGTGGCACTTTTGCGAAAGTGGCGACCGACACCGAAGATGTCCGATTATCGGGGTAGACCGGAAGTGACCGGCCGACCGTCAAAACGGCGCTTTTGACGGCGAGTTCAACCGATCGCTGCAACACATTCTGCGAACTTCTCAGCCGGCGTCTGATAGAGCAAGGTCTTTCTCGGCCTTTCATTGAGCTGCCTTGCGATGGCACTGAGCTTGGCCTGGCTGTGCAAGGACAGATCGGTGCCGCGCGGAAGATACTGGCGCAGCAATCTGTTGGTGTTTTCGTTTGAGCCGCGCTGCCAGGGAGACCGAGGGTCACAAAAATAGACATCAACCTCGGTGGCCAATGTCAGGCGCTGATGGTCGGCAAGCTCTTTGCCTCTGTCCCAGGTCAGCGACCGGTAAAGCTCGCTGGGCAATCGCTGCGATTGCTTGATCAGCGCCGAGACGACG
>NZ_JNIJ01000101.1 GCF_000701345.1 Bradyrhizobium sp. URHD0069
TGCGCCACATCTTCGCCGACCGCGTCTACCGAGGTCCGAAATTGCTCGAGGCACTCGCCGATCAGGGCAAATGGACCATCGAGATCGTCACCCGCTCGCAGAGCGTGGGAACGTTCAAAGCCGAGCCTCGGCGTTGGGTCGTCGAGCGCACGTTTGCATGGTTCGGTCGCAATCGAAGGCTTGCCAAAGACTTCGAGGCATCCATAGCCAGCGCGGAAGCCTGGGTCCTGATTGCAAGCATCCGCCTGCTTTCCCGCCGCCTGGCAAGAACCTGATATGCCAATGACCTATTTTGAGTCAGACTCTCAGGATGAGGACTTCGCGGACCGCCCGCGAACCATGATCAGGACGGCAGCCACCAACTCCAGCCCGATGCAGGCGTAAAACGGCAGGGCGTAGCTTCCCGAGGCGTCGCGCAGCAGGCCGATGACGCCCGGGCCGAACGCATAGGTGATCTGAGTGATCGCGGTGATCAGGCTGACGAGGACGCCAAAGGAGCGGGGATCGAATTCGCGCTGCACGATCAGCGACGGCAGCGTGATCGCGTTGCCGACCGAAAACCCGAACAGCGCACAGGCCGCGATCAGCAACATTTCGTTGCGCGAATTGATGACGATCACGAGCGCCACGGCCTGACTTGCAAACGAGATCGCCGAAGCCAGCCGCTGGTTGAGCCGGTCGATCACGGTCGAGAACAGCACGCGCCCAACCACGGCCATCGCCGTCAAAAACGCGACCGCGGTCGCAGCGTACTCCCGTCCGATCACCGGATCGAGAAACGCAATCAGGTGGACGATAAACCCGACTTGCACAAACAGCACCAGCGCGAACGCAATCGAGACCGTCAGGAAGGCGGTATCGCGAAAGGCCAGCGCGCGCACTTGCGATGCGGAGGGTGCTTCCGCGTCCGCCGCTGCGACGCCGCCGCGGCTGGGCGGCGCCCCGACAAAAAGCAGGATGACCGGGATCATCAGCGCCAGCATCACGATCGCAGCTGCGATCATGGCGCCGGAGAAGCCGAAATGCCCGATCGCGGCTACCAACAGCGGCACGCCGACGATACCGCCAAAACTTGCGCCGTTCAGCGCGAGGCTGATCGCCATGCCGCGCTTCTGATCGAACCAGAGGCCAAGCGTATTGGTGATAATCGCGAGGCTGGTTCCGGCCCAGCCGAATGCCAGCAGGGCATTGACCACATAAAGCTGCCACGGCGCGGTGACCTGGCCGATCATGACGGCGGCCGCCGCCATCGCAACCACGCCGCCGAGCAGGCAGTTGCGCGGACCGAAGGCGCGCACCGCCTCGCTGACAAAGACGACGAGCCCGGCGCCGAACAAATAAAAGAATGTCGTCGCCGACGAAATCAGCCAGGCCGGCCAGCCGTGCAACCGATGCAACTCGGCGAGATAGACGCTCTGGCCGTAGAAGCCGACCCCCCAGCCGAAGGTCGCGACCAGAAAACAGACGGCAACGATCCGCCAGCCGTCATAACGGACCGAAGTCTCGACGCCGGCGATGTGACTGGGTGCGTCCAATATGCGCCTCTTTGTTTTTTAACACGGTCATGGCCGGGACAAGCCCGTCCATGACGACAACAATTAACAGATCAGCAAGCGCAATGCTTCGACCGCCGCCGAAGTGTCCCGCGCCGCCATCATGTCTTCGGCCTGGACGGATCGTAGAAGAAGCGCTCGCGAAATATCTTGTCGCCGCGCCATTCCTGCAGCGCGACTTCATCGATCCGATGCACCTTGCCGGATTTATCGGTCAGCTCGAAAATCCAGTGAATCGCGACATGGTCGCCTTCGACCACGGAGGACATTGCCTTGGAATAGACGTTCGACATGCGCGCCAGCACGCCGCGCTCGTGGGCGACCAGCACGTCGCGGCCGACGCGCGGCGGCGCCGCGTTCTCCTGCATGCTGGAATCTTCGGTGTAATAGCGCTCGATGGCGCCGGCGTGATCGCCGGACTCCACAACGGCGATAAATTCATCCAGGCGTTCTCGCGACGGCATGAACCCTCCTTTTTTCTGAAGCGATCAAATACTCGGATCGGGAAACTCGGATACTAATTGCGATCTCGCTCGCCGCCTGGCGAACGACGCAAACATCAGAACCGTAAGTCCCAGCAGCACCGGCGGAAACACCACCATGTTGACCGCCGACCAGCCGTAATTCGCCAGCAACTGGCCGGACGAGAACGATCCCAGCGCCATCATCCCGAACACCAGAAAGTCGTTGAACGCCTGCACCTTGTTGCGCTCGCGCGGACGGTGTGTCTCCAGCACCAGCGCGGATGCGCCGACAAAGCTGAAATTCCACCCCACCCCAAGCACGATCAGGGTAGCCCAGAAATGCATCGCGGTAACGCCGGACAGTCCGATCACCGCCGCACCCGCCTCAAGCAACAGGCCGGTTGCGACCACCTTCGGCGCCCCGAAGCGCGCGATCAGGGCGCCGGTGAAAAAGCTCGGCCCGTACATCGCAACGATATGCCACTGGATGCCGAAATTCGAATCGCTGACGCTAAGCCCGCATAGTTTCATCGCCAGCGGCGCTGATGTCATCACCAGGTTCATCATCGGGTAAGAGACGATGCCGCAAATCGCCGCCGCGATGAACCGCGGTTGCCGCACGATCTCCAACAGCGGCCGGCCGCCGTGCAGATCGGATGGCGCGGGCTTCGGCGCATCAACGCCCGCGAGAATTGCCATCGCAATCAGCGCCACTGCCGCCTGTACCATGAAGCTGAAGGCGAACAGATAGGGCGGCCAGATGTCCATCGTCCACTGCACGAGCTGCGGGCCGAGCACGCCGGCGAACACGCCGCCCGCCATGACCCACGACACGGCTTTCGGGCGATACCCCGCGCTCGCACCATCGGCGGCGGCAAAACGATAGGATTGCGACACCGCGCCATAAAGTCCGCCGAGGAAAGTCGCGCAGCAAAACAGCACAAACGAAGCGTGCAGGATGGCGAATGACCCGAGCAAGCCGGTCAGCACGCCGCAGCCGGTGCCGATGATGAAAGCGACGCGGCGGCCGTAAGCGCGCGAAATGGCGCCGGTCGGCAGGGTGCCGGCCGCGAGACCAACCACATACATCGAGAGCGGCACGGTCGCGAGCGAGATATCCGGCGCCAGAGTCGCGCCGACAATCGAGCCGGTCGCGAAGATCACGGCCGAGTTCGCGCCGGTCAGCGCCTGCGCCGCGGCGAGGCGCACCACGTTGGACCGAGCGCGCGCGTCGTCGGAAATCTCGTCGGCTGCGGTCACGTCGATCACTGGTTATTCCGCCCGGCGCGGCCAAATGCAATCGGCCGCATCGCCATCGTCTACTATGAATGGCGCTGTCGGCTCAACCGACGCAAACGGGCGCGCGCCATGCGAACGGTGCACATTGGACAGCGCGGGAGCAGCCGCGCAAATCAAATCCGGTACGGCACTGCATCAGCGTCATTGCCAGCCACGATGGCTGTTACTGGATTGCTTCGTCGCTTCGCCCCTCGCAATGACGAGAAGTGGCCTATTCTACTGGCCGCTTTTTGTGTCAGACTCTGAGGTGACACCATCAACGGCGAGCCGGCATTCCCGGAATCACCCCAAAACGGACATGCGACGGACATGACAGAATCGACCAGAACGACCCAGAATCGACATTTGACCAGCAAAAAGCCCCGGATGATGCCGGGGCTTGAGTTGCTGGAGAGAAAAAGATCAGTAACCCGCGCCCACAGGACCGCCGAACTTGTAGTTCAGCCCGACCCGAACGATGTTCGAGCGCAGATCAACTGAGTGGGTAAAGACATTGGCGGGCCAGGCAAACGACGGCACGCCGGTAGTTAGATTGGTACTGGTCGTGCTTGCCCGACCGAGATCGACGTAGAGATATTCGGCCTTAACAGACCAGCCGTTCATCAGGGCGTATTCGCCGCCGACACCAGCTGTCCAGCCATACCGCGTTGTGGAGATCGAGGCCGATTCGTTAGCCGTGTCAGCCGTATCGGTGAAAAGGAAGTTGCTTTTCACATTGGCTATAGCGAGACCACCGGTGCCATAAAGCAAGAAGGCCGGAGTGACGAGAATGCCCGCGCGTCCCCGAAGAGTGAACAACCAGTCCGAGGACGCCGACGAATTGACGGTGAATCCGAACGGTGGGAAGGCGGGATAAAGACCGGTACCGCTAGTTGATCCCTTGACGCCGAAATAGTTGAAGTCCGATTCAATGCCGAGCACGGCGCTGGCGACCTGCCAGTTATAACCGGCAGTCAAACCTCCGGTGAAACCCGAGCTGTTGATGCGTTGGTTGCCGACCGGCGCGATAGGCGGAACGCTGGTGGCGTCAAAATATCCCCCCGGGACGAACACAGTCGCGGTTGCAGCCCTGGACTGATTCCAGGCACCGCCGGCGTTCAGACCGACATAAAATCCGGTCCAGCTATAGACTGGGGCGACCGCAGCAGGCGCCTTGGTATAGGACCGGACCGGAAGGTCGGCCGCCGAGGCGGCGACGGCACTAATAGCCACGGTGAACAGGCAGCAACGAATTTTTTCAAAACAACCCCCAATTGAAAAAACGAAAAATATGCCGGGGTCTACGCGAATCCCTTTCGGTAGGCTGTTACCAAAAAGGAAACACCTCGCAGAATTCAGAGTTTTTGTCCCTCTAAGCTCCTCGGGAAAGAGCGTTTTCAGCTGTCCAACGCGGCGCGCCTGTATGCCTGTAGTCAATAACCGCTGTTGGCACTTTTCCGACCTCGCACGATGTCCGGCTTGAGCCCGGAATGCGCTGGCGAGTTCAACCGATCGCTGCAACACATTCTGCGAACTTCTCAGCCGGCGTCTGATAGAGCAAGGTCTTTCTCGGCCTTTCATTGAGCTGCCTTGCGATGGCACTGAGCTTGGCCTGGCTGTGCAAGGACAGATCGGTGCCGCGCGGAAGATACTGGCGCAGCAATCTGTTGGTGTTTTCGTTTGAGCCGCGCTGCCAGGGAGACCGAGGGTCACAAAAATAGACATCAACCTCGGTGGCCAATGTCAGGCGCTGATGGTCGGCAAGCTCTTTGCCTCTGTCCCAGGTCAGCGACCGGTAAAGCTCGCTGGGCAATC
>NZ_JNIJ01000102.1 GCF_000701345.1 Bradyrhizobium sp. URHD0069
TGACGGCACCGAGTTCCGCTGGACCAGGGAAACCGCAGCAGCATGAGGGGCACATAAGATCAGTGCGATAGGAGGACACCCGAGATCCACCGGGCAGTGGAAGGATGTCCCTCGCGGGACGATGGATGAGGTGAGTTCGCATGTCCGCTTGGACCTGCCGTTATCTGACGGCAAGGCCGACTAAAAGATTGTTCCGCCTCGTCTTCGAATCCCATGATGGAAGGGCCTGGTGCCGATTCCGAAGAGAAGCACGAGCCCGCGAGCGACATCGACACTGCAGTGGCGGATAGTCTGAAAGCGCTTGACCCCAAATGGCCGATTAGAGAAGCGGACATTGCTCAATGCAGTCGGTATGTCTCAAAGGTGCCAGGAGCTGACGTTCGTGTCCCGCGTGGGTTGGCGGCCCCGACCGACAATCTCGTTGATCCCACGGTCAGCTCAGGCCTAGACTGGCCAAGCTGAGCTATCCATGTCGTTCCAGGAGGATTCCATGAAGGTAGTTTCGCGATTCCTGCTCGCCGTGACCGTCCTCGCACTCGCCGCCGGCGACGGCTATGCGCAGGACGGTGGCATGAAGAAGTGGTCAAAAGGAAAAGGGTGGGGCTGGGTCTGGGGGCCTCAGGACGAGGTCGGAAACCTCAACGAGATGACCGATGCATCACGTTTGGCCGCCTTGAAGCTCGTGACACAGGGTAGGGTCTACGATCTCGGCCTTCCGTACGACCGCTATTCATACAAATGGCCCGGCCACAGCCCGGGAGAAATCATCAGCTTCCGGTCGCCCGCGGGCGTGAGGAGCCAGAAGGATCTGGCGTTCACCACGCCGGAGGGCGGCAATACGGGCATCACCGCTTGGCATAGCAACGCGATCTTCATGAACGACAACGTGGCTACCCAGATTGATGGGCTCGGCCACATCACGCATGGACCGAAGAACGAGTTTTACAACGGTTTCACGTCCGACGAGTGGGGCGGCGACTTCGGCCTTCGCAAGGCCGACGTGACGACGATCCCGCCGATCGTCGCGCGGGGCGTCTTGGTCGACGTTGCGGGCTTCAAGAACGTGGAGGCCCTTCCGTCCTCCTATGAAATCACTGTCGCGGACATCGAGGGCGCGTTGAGGGCGCAGAACGTCGACGTCACCCCAGGCACAATCGTTTTGCTGCGGACGGGAACCGCCCGCTACTGGGGCGAGAACGGCCGCGACCACGCCAAGATCGGCCAGCACGACTCGGCAGGCATCGGCCTGACAGCCGCGAAGTGGCTCGTCGAGGAGAAGGGCGCGCTTATGCTCGGTTCCGATACGTCCGGGCTCGAATATGTGCCGCCGAAGCCGGCCGACTCTCAGGCCGTTGGCGGCAGCTTTAACCCGGTCCATGTCTATCTGCTCGTCCAGCAGGGCGTCCACATCCTGGAGTTCAATAACCTCGAGCGGCTCGCCGCCGATCGTGTCTACGAGTTCGCCTATATCCTGACCACAAACGCCATCCGCGGTACCGTGGCCGGCACGGCGCTGCGGCCGCTCGCCCTCCGTTAATCGAACGTAGCGCTGATTGGCGACCGAGAACGGTCACGGTACCCAATCTGCCCGCCGGCCACCGCAAGGTGCCATCAGGAAGTGGCTCCGTGTCGAAAACATCGAGACCTGCTCCAGCGATCTCGCCGGATGCGAGAGCGGCGCACGGGGTAGCTTCGTCGCTTGATGAGTATCGTCACCGCGTAGATGCCGCCCACCAACAGCCCGTCGAGAATGGCCTGGAGGACGAAGAAGATGGGTTCGTCAGCGGGTCATGACTGCCATCTCGCCGCGCTCTTGGCGATGTCCTTTGGCCACACCGAGACGAGTTCCTTATTGCGCCACTGCACCATTAGCGGGACCGACAGTTTATTTAGCCCGGTCTGATCGAACTCTACCGCGTCGCCCGGCATGGCTTTGGTCCAGCCGCCGGTGAATTTCGTACTGCGAAGTGCTGCGACGACATCTTGCGCCTTCGCCGACTTTGCCTTTCCGATCGCCTGCACCAGCACGTCGAGGCAAACCGCGTGCTCGAGCGCCTCATGCACCATGAAATAGCCAAAGCGTTTGCGAAAGCGTTCGGTCAGCTCCGGCGCGAGATCGTAATTGGCCGGCGCGATCGACAGCACGTTCTCCGCGAACTCGCCAAGACCCTTCTCGAAATCCGGAATTACATAACCGGCCGCCCCGCCGATGGCAGGAATGGTGATGCGCTGTTGCCGCATAGTGCGGATGATCAGAAGGCTGTCGTTCAGATACGACACCGGAAACACCGCCTGGGCGCCGGAAGTGCGCAGTTTGTTGACCAGCGGCGTCGCGTCGGCAATGCCAAGCGGATAGGCGTCGTCCATTACGATCTCGATGTTCGCCGCCTTGGCGCCAGCACGCAGACCACCGGCCTGCGCCGTACCGTAAGCCGTGTCTTCGTACATTATGGCAATCTTGTCGATCTTGGCGCCCGCGGCTTGGGCGATCGCCGCGGTATAGTCGAACTGTGCCCTGCCGATGACGGATGCCTTCGCCACCACCTGGAAGATATTTTTGTAACCGCGGCCAGTGATTTGATCGGCAAACGACATGGTCAGCAGCGGAACGTCTTGCCGCTCGGCAACGTCCGAGATCGCGATGGTCAGTGACGAGGCGAATGCGCCGAGAATGGCGACGACATCGTTTTGCGTGATCAGCCGTTGCGCGACGGTGCCCGCGGTCGTCGGTGTCGAAGTGGAATCCGCGACGATCAGATTGATCTTTACGCCTCCGAGCTCCTTGATTCCGCCCGCCGCATTGATCTCGTCAGCGACGAGCTCGATGCCATTGCGCGAGTTGATGCCGAACTGGGCGTTCGCTCCGGACAGAGACACAATTACGCCAACGTTAACCGGCGATGTTGCCGCGAGCGCCGAGGAAAAAACACTTGGCATCGCCAACAGCGATACCGAACCGGCAACTAAGGTCCGCCGGTTCAATCCTTCGACCTGGAATCGGACGTTCTCTGACATTCGTCCCTCCCGATTTTTGTTTTCGCTATTTCGGACACAGTGGGCTTCGTCAGTCAAGCTTCCCTATGTCCGAAATGGGTCAACCTCGTCATTCTGACCATGCGCTGGTCACTTCCGGTCTACCCCGACAAACGGATATTCTTACGGTTCGGCGGCATGTCTCAAAGGTGCCAGTTGCTGACTCGTGCGGTGCACATGGCTCTCAGTTCGTGCCTTCCGCCGGTCGTGCAACTGATGTAGCCTGATCGCGAGCTGCCGAGCGGGACGTGCCGAAGTCCCTTTTATCTTAGCCGCAGCGCTCATGCCGTCGGCAGGCGCGCATCGAAATCAAACCGACGTCTAAGTGTGCGGGCTCCCGTGCGGCTCCGCAGGGGCTCCGCATGGCAGCAGTTTGGGGAGGCCCCAATGAAAGTTCCACGCCGTCAATTCCTGCATCTCGCAGCGGCCGCTGCCACGCTTCCGGCATTATCCCGGTTCGCCAGCGCGCAGAGCTACCCGACGCGACCGGTGCACCTGCTAAGGCTTTGGCGCCGGCGGAGCACCTGACATCGTCGCGCGATTGATCGGTCAATCGCTGTCGGAGCGACTTGGACAGTCATTTGTCGTCGAGAACCGCAGTGGCGCTACCAGCAACATCGCCACTGAGGCGGTCGTGCGGGCATCCCCGGACGGCTACACGCTGCTGTTGGCTACTACAGCAAATGCGATAAATGCGACCATGCTCAAGCTCAACTTCGACTTCATCCGTGATATCGCGCCGACCGCAGGTATCGTTCGTGTGCCCTTGGTCATGGAGGTCCACCCATCGGTTCCCGCCAAGACCGTCGCGGAGTTCATCGCCCACGCGAAGGCTAATCCCGGCAAGGTCAATATGGCGTCAGCCGGGACCGAATCTACGACCCATTTGGCCGGCGAAATGTTCAAAACGATGGCCGGCGTCGATCTCTTTCACGTGCCTTATCGGGGCGCGCAGGTATTTCCTGCCCTTCTCACCGGCGAAGCGCAGGTCTACTTTGGCCCGCTACTCTCATCGATCGAATATGTCAGGGCCGGCAATTTCCGCGCCTTGGCGGTAACGACGGTGGCGCGCTCGCCAATATTGCCGGACGTTCCAGCTCTGGGCGAAAACCTTGCCCGGTTACGAGGCAAGTGTATGGTTCGGCATCGGTGGTCCAAAGCGCACGCCGGAAGAAGTCGTCGAAAAGCTGAACAAGGAAGTCAACGTCAGCATCGCCGATCCGAAACTCCAAGCGAGGCTTGCCCATCTGGGCGGCACGGCTCTTGGCGGGTCGCCCGCCGACTTCGCCAAACTGATCTCCGACGAGGTCAAGAAGTGGAGCAAGGTGATTCTGGCGACCAATATGAAACGGGAATGACCAGCAGGGAGCTGCCGCACTTCGGGATTTCGGCCGGCCGATGTCGGCTCAGGGTCATTCGCGCCGTTCCGACCGTCGGCCGACCACTTCCGATCGACCCCGACAACCGGACATCCTGTTGGAATGTCCCAAACGTGCCATGTGTGGACGGCTCCGAGTTGGCAAGAGAAATCTTCACGTCGCAGGCTTGGTCGGTGCTGCCATGTGTTCGGCCTGTAGATGCGGTTCACATGACCGCTGGCCATAATGCCCTCCGCGGATCAGGTCCCGGTCAACAACACGCATTCGACGATGCGATGGCACAAGTGGGTTGTCCTGATCGCCGGATCGACCGGCTCTGCATTACGTGCTGTTCGCCCTCCCAACCTTCACCTCACGCCGATTGACCGGCGCGATCTCGTTTACGCCGCCAGCGCG
>NZ_JNIJ01000103.1 GCF_000701345.1 Bradyrhizobium sp. URHD0069
CGCAACGAGCAGCGCATGCTGAGCCATCGAGAGATTTCCTCTCGTTCAGAAAGGCCGAGCGCCTGTTTGGCACGGTGCCGATCCGGAGGACGTATGCCACCGGTTGGCGAGATCACAGAGAAGACCGACGAGGACTCCCGGTCAAATCGGCGTCCGATCGAACTCATCGGCTCGCCGGCCTGCCAGCGATCCCAGATCTCAGACCGCTGAGCGGTCGAGTAATAAATGCGACGTCGCTGTTTCATGCCCACACTCCATCTTTGCTAAAAGATTAGAGTGTTGCGCTGACCAATTGAGCCCGCCACCCAGCTCGGTCATTCGGCGATGAATTTTGCAGTGATGCACAACAGCGCAACCGTGTGGGCGCGGGCGCAGCCCTAAACCCACCGCCCGTAACCGGCGCAGAAGCCAAGTTGAGCAAGGAGGCGACGATGATGAAGTGCAAAAGCATACTGGCGATTGTAGTCGTCGGAAGCGGCTTGGTGCTGCACGCGGCGCAGGCGCAGCAGCCGGAAGTCAAGCGCACCGAGCTGCAGCGGGAGCGTCCCGGGACGCGAGGTCGTCCAGGTGCGCGTCGATCTCGCCCCCGGGGTGGCGTTCCCCCCGCACCGCCATCCGGGCGAAGAGATCATCTATGTCATCGAAGGCTTGTGGGAATATCAGGTGGAGGGAAAACCGCCGGTGACGCTCAAGGCCGGCGACGTCTTGTTCATCCCCGCTGGAACGGTCCACGCGGCGAAGAACGTCGGCAGCGGCAACGGCGCGGAACTCGCCACATATATCGTCGAAAAAGGGAAGCCACTCCTCGAACTGGTCCCGACGAGGTGATCGAGCAGGCGACCTTCGAAGCAATCCAGAGGATTTAATATGGCTGTTACTGGATTGCTTCGTCGCTTCGCTCCTCGCAATGACGAGAAGTGGCCTATTCTACTGGCCGCTTTTTGAGTCAGACTCCTAGGAGCAAAGCGGACATCGGCCAGCGATCTGCCAACGACTTATGAGTACACGTCCTGGTAGACGCGGCGATAATGTCGTCCCGCCGGCACTCGCGCGCCCGCAAAATATGGATTGATGACGCACTGGGCGGGGAGGCCCGATGCCGACGCGTTGCACTGAGGCATCGACGTGTAGCGGCATTCGTAATGGCTGCCCCGGTCGTACACGTGCAGGCAAACCGGATAGTCCGGATCGTACGTCTGGGCCCGAGCCGGCGCCGCCGTCAAAACCGTCGCGATCGCCGAAATCGCCAAAGCCGGAATGCGCATCAGGGCCTCCTTCGCTGCCGACGCTTGGCAGGTGAACGCGGGCACCGCTCCTTCGCTTCTAAGGATTGGAGCACGAACTAACACTCAATTTAGTGGTGTCGGCCGATTGCGAACCTACATCAACCTCACCCATTCGGCGTTCTAATGAAAGCTCCCACTATGAATTGTCACCCCTCCGAGCTCAACGGTACTGTGTTCGGCATGCATGATTGGCCTGACTGTCTGCGGGGCCAAGCCACCATGTATCGGAAACTTGCCGAGCAGACCGACGATCCTATCGTCAAGAACGAGCTGCTTGAGTTGGCGTCCGTGTGTGATGAGGTCGCCAATAACATCGAAGATCGTCTAGGCCGTGTAGTCATAAATTAAGTTTGCCAAGTGCGTTCGGGCTAGGTTTGCCCCAGTTCGCTACCCGGTGCATCGGACGGGAATTTGTAGGATCCGAACCTCAGAACCAGTTCTGCGAACGACAGGATCAGGATTGCGCCGGTGTTAGCCAGCGCGCTCGCTTGCTTATGGCACGTAGCGCCGCTCTATTTCCGAACAATCGCGATTTATGAGTACGCCCTAATAGGCGGGTAACCAGGCGGCGGTTGAGCATGAAGGCACGATGCCCAAGAAAACGGTCGAGAGAAAAACGGTCGAGGGAAAATGAAAGAGGCCGCCAGCTGAGGCGGCCCCTTTGAGATGGCGGGAGACTATAAATCACCACCAATGGCGATGATGCCGCCAACCAAAATGGTGGCCGCGGCCGCGGCCCCAACCGTAATGATGCCCACGCCCGCCGCGCCCGAAATGGCCGTGACCATGACCGTGGCCGCCCTTGACCTGGATGACAGCTCCATCGGAGCTGCCGAGAGCATCCGGTGTTGCGGCGGGCATTGCGGACGCGGTTCCTGCCGCAGCAAGGCTACCGAGGGCGGCAAGTCCAACAAGGGCAAATCTGAGTTTCATGGGTTTCTTTCTGTGGCATTCCAAAACTTCGCGCACAGTAAGAAGCTGAATGTGAACAAGGGATGACGAGGCGCGCCATTTTTGCGTGACGAAATTGCGGCGCGCATCTGCCATGCGCGGCGTCGCGCCCTAAGGCGACGGGCGACGCGTGCATTCCTTCTTGGAGCCGTTGTCCAACGTCAACCGTCCGGATTGCGCAAACCGCTGCAAGTCCGGCGCCGACAGTTCACTGCTGCTCATGAACTCTGAAACCGCGGCGTTCGACGTCCATTCGATGTAGTAGACCACGGCGACTGCCAGGCTGAGCAAGACAGCAATCTGCATCACCAGGATTCTGACGACTCCCTGCCAGCCAGGGCCGGCATTTACGCGACTTAACAAAAACCTGAGCATTGATGCCTCCCGTAACAGGGTGCTGCATGGCATTAGCCCGAACCGGAATGTATCGCTGTGAAATGCTTCACATCTTTGGAAAATGATCGTCGTTTTCGCGCCGGTCGAGATCACGCTTTCGTGCGGCCGGAGGATGGCCGGAGCGGCAACACCATCGATTGAAAGCCCTTTCAGCGCGGCGCTAACCAAGCCGAATTATCGTCGTGGCTGATGGAACCAAACGCTCATGATCCGAATAATGAAGAGTCCCTCTGGAACGCTAAATCCTGGGATCCGTGCAATTCTATGGAGCGATTTTCATGAGAATAATATCATGCGCCATTGCGGTCGCGGCCGTGTTCGCTGCAACCGAAGCATCGGCCCAAACGGTCAACCTGACCGGCATGTATAGATGCGTCGAAGCGTGTCGGGCGGGCCCGGTCGGCAGCCCCGCCTTCGTCACGCAGAACGGACCGGATATGAATCTCCTCAACGAAGCCGGTCAGCCTTCCCGCGCCTGGCCTGATTCGTTTGCGCCGGCGACCCGGATCTGGGCGGATGCCTGGGATGTGGGCGCCGTCTATTCGCCTGACGGTATGACCATTCAATTCGACAACGGAACGATCTGGCGGCGCGATTTGGGACCACCGCCGCCGCCGCTCCGGATTCGGGCGCGAGGACAAGCAGCGCTCAGGTGATGCGCAGACGGCAAGCCGTCGCGGCCGCGGCCAACAGGTGATGGACGTGCTGCTACCGTTCTAAGTCTTTCGTTAGAGCTCCCACATCTCATGGCGGTCTCGAGACGCGATGCGATGTTCAACGCGGCCTCCGTCAGCTCCCTTGGCGGGGGCTGCGGTCGTTTGGGAAAGTCCGTGCTTACCGACGAAGCAATCGAGCTTTTTCTTTCGCCCGCGCGATGATTAGACTAAGTCGTGTACTCACAATCAGGTTCGTGAATAGCCCGCCTTTCCTCCGATTGCGACTCTAGAACAAAATCAACTATGTAAGGTCCAATTCGGGGTCAGAAACAGAAATTAGCTGAATATCTCCAATCGCCTAGCTATGGGACGCTAGGCAATGCACGAACCTTATAACAGACCAAAGTGACAATGGCAGAAAGACTGAAATGCCCGGCAAATACGATAATCTGACAGAGGCGCAATTGGTCGAGCTTTTGGAAAAGCGGGACCGGACCAAGAAACTAGGTCTGGTGTGGGAGCGGGACGAAGTCGAGGCGGATGCGGCCATCGATGCGAATTTCATAGCCTGCGAGATCGTTCCCGAATTGTCAGACAAGGCGGCACCTTGGGAATCGGCGTTTCATCATGGTGTCCTCCACCGAGGCGACCAAAGAAGGGCCTGACAAAAACCTCTGCCGGGACGTGACTGCCGAACGCATCCGGCGGCTGAATCTTAGCGACGAATTGAAATACGCCGGCATCGCCGCTGGCTTTGCGTATTTGCGCACGAGGGAAATCCTTTTCGAAGACTTCGACTACGACCTGCGGCCTGCCGATGCCTGGACAGCCCTCGAAGCTCTGCACGACCTGCCGTTGACTCTCTATGATCCGAAGAAGCCATGGAACCTGCACGAGGGCGCAAAAGTAGCACTCGTGCTAGTTGATCGGGTCGATCCATCGCTTCTCGAATGGCTCAAGGGCCGCGAGCGGCAGAATCTCTTCGTTTATGCTTGGGCTCCAGGACAGATCGCTCAACAGCTTGACGGAACTCGGATTGATGTCCGCTCCGTGCGCGACACGCTGGTCAAGAGGTTTCAGCAATGAGCGAGGGGCATCTTTCACTTGCCGGTTACCAGCTTCGGGCGGTGACGGCCTTGACCCCGCCCGCTCACCGGTCTGTTGGCTTTACATCGCGCTCGGTCGAGGATCGAGCGCGATGTAGACGCGCTCATTAGGCGACGGCGTAGCGGCTGGGATCCCATTTCTGTCGACGTGCGATCAGGATATTGAGGATGACGATCAACTTGCGCATGCAAGCGACGAGCGCAACCTTCGGCTCCTTTCCTTTGGCAATCAGGCGGTTGTAAAAGGCCTTGAGCACCGGGTTGTTCTGCGTGGCTGCGCCGAGACAGGGCATGTAGATGGCGTTGCG
>NZ_JNIJ01000104.1 GCF_000701345.1 Bradyrhizobium sp. URHD0069
TGTCCACTTCACGCCGACTTCCGCATCATGGATCAATCAGGTCGAGCGCTGGTTCGCTGAACTCACCAGAAAGCAAATCCAGCGAGGCGTTCACACCTCCGTCAGACAACTCGAGGCCGACATTCGTACCTTCATCGACCTGCACAACAAAAACCCAAAACCCTTCAAATGGACCAAGTCGGCCGACCAGATTTTGGCTTCAGTCAAACGCTTCTGTCACAAAGCTCAGCAAACTTTATGTGGCGAATTTTAGATTCACGTAACTAGAACGGCCAGAGCGAAACAAAACAGCCCGATCATTCCGCCAGCTTAGGTGATTCCATCACGTCATCAACCTGGACAAGGTTTTCGGTACACACAAGCACGATCACTCCACGTCGGGCCGCGAATCTATGCCGGATGGAATTTTTGGAAAGCACAGGCCTCCGGCATTCCGGCCCACTACCCCAGCAGCGTAGCCCAGGTCCGCGGCCCGACGATACCGTCGGGAACGAAGCCCTGCTCGCGCTGGAATTGCCGGACTGCGGCCTCTGTGATCGCATCGAACGTGCCGGTCGCGGCTACGCCGACCTTGCTCTGGATTTCCTTGACCAGGTCACCCGTGGCGCCGCGTCTCAACGTCGGACGGTCCGCGCCGTCCGCGGCAGGGATCACCGAAGGGTCCGGCGCGCTGCCAGACATGATGGCAGCCACCTGCATCCGGAAATCGTTCATGTCGAACGTCGGGTCGTTCTTGCGGCCGAGTGGCAGCGCGTACTCCTTATGGCCGGCGCACATGATCGAATTGGCCCGAATCTTCTTCAAGATCGCCGCGACGCCGCGGCGGTAGGAATCCACTTGGGTCGACGGCCAAGGATCGCTGGGCAATCCTGTGTTCTCGGCCTCGATTCCGATGAAGCTCATGTTGCCGGTCGAGATGCCCTGCCAATTGCCAACGCCGGCATGATTGCAGCGGCCGGCGGCCACGACGAAATAGGTGCCATCGCGCCCGAGACCGAGCTGCGCCAGCGGTCCGGGCAGGTCATCGCGCCCTTCGGTAATGATCCGCAGGCTGGGCATGTTGTTATTCCTCGCGCCCGCGGTGTGGTGACAGATCACACCCTTGATCGGGCCGATCTCGCCGCGACCGCGATTCTTCCAATCCGGCTGCTCGGCGACCCTAAGGCCCGCGTCCAGCAGAACTTGCGCCAACCACGTCAATGAAAAAGCCATGCTACCCTCTCCGACGGCACGCAACTAAACGGTCGATCGATGATGGCTTCGCTTTCCTCGAGCGTTATCGACGGGCGCTTCGTCCGCGCTTTCCTTTGACTACCTCCACACCGCCTCTTGCCGGCGGAAGCTCGTGGTCGGGAGTCGCGTCGCTTTCACGGAATTCGAGGTCGCAGCCGTCAACGTCGTCGTCTCTATGCGCGTTCGCGGCCGCTGATGCCCTAGCGCCGCGCTTTACAACGGTGCTTGCACTTGTTGTCTTCTTCGCCATTTCGTCCCCCTTGCTCTGCTCGTGAACAAATTCGAGCACGCGAAATTTTATCCGGATTCCGCAGACGGCTGGCAAGTTATATTCACGCATTTCCGACCTTCTCGCAAGACAGACGCGAGGCGTGTATGACTAACAGCAGCTGTTGGAGCCTCAAGAGGTGGGTAGCTGACCCGGCCATTTTCCTTGCCATAGGAACACAGTCCTCTGCGACAATGACACCATAATCCACGCTTCTCGCGCCTGCCCGGCGAGCGCCAACGGCGGTGCAGAGATCCCTCCCGTTGCACGAAGATCGCGTTCATATCTTCATCATCAGCATACCGTTAAGCGCTACAATCATCTGGTTCGCTACTGTAACCGACTTCGTTCGCATCGGAGATAGTCAGCTGGTACTCGGTAGTCTCGCTGGCTTTCTCGAGCGTATAGCGACGGATGCTCATACCATTCGAGAGGGTCAGTTCTCGGGTCTTGGCGTCGAAACTGTAAGCCCAGATCACTGGACGCCTTTTGGATGTCTCAGAGTCGACCACAAGCTCTCGCACATGAGTTTTCTTGATGCGGAGAATCGAGCGCGAGCCCATTACGCCGCCATCTTTTGAGTACCAAACCGAGCCGACCATCGCTCGGGCGACTTCCTTAGGCGTGCTCATTTCTCCAATCAGGTCGGAGAGCATGAGGTTGCCGGCGAGTGCTTTGCGGAGAGCTTTGGCCGAAGTCGACTTGCCTGTTACGACTTCGTTCCTGAGATGGGGGGAGAGCTTCACGGCGACGCCCATTTCTGAAAGAATGGTCGACTGGTAAGCGTCCGCTTCGCAGGTGTTTCCGGTATTTCGTTGTTTTGCCAGTGAAACGGCCTTCGCCCATGCGGAGCGCGCAGTTTGTTTGTCTTTTTCGCTGTTGACTCCTGCATTCGCGAGAGAGCCGCTGAGAGCAACCAGCCAAACGATAAAGAGGGGCATAATGTACCGCGCAAGCATCCCCGATCTTTCCTTTCCGTCCTCACTTGGCGATTTGACCTCACCTGTTCCCCGTCAGCGCCCATGAGACAAACTGAGGGTCTTCACGAAGGGAGGATTTCTGGTTCATCGTAGCCGCAAGGAGCGAAAATGAAACTGAAATTCGGGCCGGATAAAGCGCCGGCAGTACGAGTGCTGAAGGACATTCGGCGTGAGACACGCCGGCAGTACTCCAAGGACTCGTCTGCGCTCCTTCCCCGCTATCAAGGTAGCGGGCGATCCAGAGGGCACTCAGTGACTCTCCAGAGTCCAGCAAATGGCATCAGTGAAATTACCCACGAAATCCCATGATGCGGGCGGTGAACCTGCACAATCGCCGGTTTCGCGTGGGTCTACGAGGCCCACAGGTGCTTTAGGGTCGCGGATGTTCTGTGGCCGCTGGTTTCGGGGCATTGGTGGCCTGCCAAAGCACTTCAATGCGCGCTTCATGAAGCTCAAAGCGGCAGCTTTATCGCGGGATTTGGTGACATAGAACTCAGTACCTCGCCCTCGTGATCAACCGCTCGCCACAGGTAGTGCATCTCGCCATTGATCTTCACGTACATCTCGTCGAGATGCCAGCGCCACTGCCGGAAGCCACGCAAATGCGAGACGCGCTGCCTGCGAATCTCACCGGCGAACATCGGCCCGAACCGGTTCCACCAGAGCCGAACCGTCTCATGGCAGATGTCGATCCCGCCCTCGAAGAGCAGGTCTTCCACTTTCCGCAACGACAGGGGAAACCGGACGTACACCACCAGGCGGATCACCTCGGGTGATGAATTGAAGCAGCGAAACGGGTTGGCAGGCTTGCTCATCCGAACTGGCCAGCAGCACCGCCCTGCCCCGCCCGGTTTGCTTTGACAGTGCCGCGACCGCCTACGGCCTGTTGCCTGGCTTAAGCTGCAGCGGTCCACTGTCGACATACAGCAGACGATGGCCTCTTCAGGCGGAGGTCCATCTGGGTTCATGTCGCACATTGCATGTGTTTGATCTATGATGTAATGTTACAGGTGATGCCGCCCGATCATGCACGAGGAGATACCTCATGGGCGAGCGCAACTTGCTAGTTGATGTTTATTCCGGAGATCTTGGTGGCCAGCCAAATTGGCAGGCTGTAGTAGATGCGCCCAATTTCGTCGGCGGGATAATCAAGGCTACTGAAAGCGTCTCCTTTACCACTAACTGGTTCAAGACGAACTGGGGCGCTTTTAAGGACATAGGTGCTGATCGATACGGGACAACTTGGTTCCGCGGCGCATACCATTTTCTCAAATTTGATCATGATGGAGCGGCGCAAGCTGACTTCTTCTTGGATACCGTGGATAGCGCCGGCGGGTTTGACGTTGGCGATATCATCCCAATTGTGGATGTTGAACTCGGCAACGATGGGAAGCCGGATGCGCAGGGTCGGACCAAGCCACGCAATTCCAACTGGGACGCATCTGCACAGCAAATCATAGACTGCACAACTGCCTGGGCGGAGCGTGTCAAGGAACGCTCGGGGCAAGAGGTCATGCTCTATGGCAATGGTGCAATGCGCGACAAGTCGATCAACGATCGAATGGGTTGCGATTGGCTTTGGATTCCGCGCTACACCGCGACCTTGCCCGCTGAGATGTACGAGCGCGCTGGCTGGACGCTCGATCGTGTAGCCATGTGGCAATATTGCGGTGATGGAGCTGCGGCACTGCCGGGTTATCCCCGCCAAATAGAAAATTTCGGGAAAGTCGACATCAGCGTCGTTCTATTCGGCACGCTGTCAGACTTTTTGAACAAAGTGTGCGCCCAGGTGATCACTGTCGATCGGTAAATTGTACGTGTCCGGTTGCCCGATGCTTACATCATAGGAGCTGCCGCAATTGGTACGGCGAGGCCATTTACGGGAGGGAATGCCATGCCCACTTTAAACGAACTTTCAGAAGCGCTCCGCGCCCAGTTAGTGGAAATCCTCATTGGTGGCGACGATGAGCTGAAACCGTCGTCCAACTCGTTTGTGACTTGGTTCTCGCCTGGCGTTCCGTTCGAGGCAACCGACTTCGACTTCGCTTCAAAGGGCCTCGGATCGGGAGCCACAGCAGAAGAGGAAAAGCGGCTGCTCGACCAGTCTTACCTCTTCTCAACACTCGTAGACTTTGCTCCGGATGCATCCGGACTGCTCAATCTCGATCAACAGCAGACCATCTATCGCTCCGCGCAAAA
>NZ_JNIJ01000105.1 GCF_000701345.1 Bradyrhizobium sp. URHD0069
TCGGCGTCAGCCATATCGTTCTTCTGCCGTTTGACGTAGGGCTTCACGTAAGCCGGCGGCATTAATCGCACCGAGTGGCCGAGTGCCTGAAGTTCGCGGGACCAATTGTGAGACGAGGCACAGGCCTCAATGCCAATCAGGCAGGGTGGCAGCTTCTCAAAGAACGCCAGGACCTGGCGACGCTTCAACTGGCGGCGGATGACCACCTGACCGGCGGTATCCACTCCGTGGACCTGAAAGACCGACTTGGCGATGTCGAGACCGATTGTCGTGACCGTCAGCATGGATAGCTCCTCCGAATCGTGGGAGCCTCAACAGCGCCCACATCCATGGCACTCAAGCGCCGGTGGAGGAGCCGTCCACAGCATCAGCAAGAGACTTATGCACCGCAGCAAACAGCATCTCTATTCAATCGCTTCGTCGGCACGGCTGAGCAGCGTCGCCGGGATATCGATGCCGAGTGCCTTGGCGGTCTTGAGTGGAGTTAACAATCGCGTGCTCAACTACCGTGAATTTTCCTTTGGGCCGAATTGCGCGTTCCGGTTCAACTTCCAGCGTGTGGTCCAACGCGGGCAAGCCTCGTACGTCGTCGCCGTCATGGCACCTTCCGATTTTGCGCAGCTATAGTAGCAAATCTTGGTTAGTCCCGAGATTTTCTCTCCAGATCTATTGCACAGCAAAGGAAGTCGGTAAGGCTCTCCCGTTAGCGGCGATTGTTCTGCAAATGCTGATGACGACACTGCAAGAACGGCTAATGCCAAAACGATCCTCATCTTGCCCCTTCGTTGTGTCGCTCGCACCGCGCGCTCGGATTGGCGAACGTACAGTTGGCGCCCGCCGCCGGACCGGGAGCGGAATTAGCAATCTCGCATCTAGTGAGGCCTGATAAGTTGATCCCTGTTACCGGCTAAAAATTCCCTTTTCCCTGAATATTTTCGTCGCGAAGTTCTTCAAGGAAAAGCCAATCACATACTGTTGTTGGACTAAGACCGCGACAAAATCGATCTCTGAAGAGCGACAGCAACGAGGGTCTTTGCCATTGGCACTGCTCCCACGTTGGCCCCTAGGCAAAGTGCAGGAAATGAGAGCTGATCATGTCAAGCAAAACAATCTTTGGCGCTGCATTGGTTGTGTCGTCGTTGTTGCTGGCAAACGTCGGATATGCAGAGCAAGTTCCGCCAGTTCACAAAGGACCATGGCCCATACGCAACGGTCGCAACTACCAACCGACCGAGAATGAGCTGAGATCATTGCATCTCCGGGATGTCACGCCGGATCAAGCGCGCGAGATCGACCGGTTATACAGTGAGCTCCTGGCGGCACATCCTGCGACCAAACATTGATCGAGCGGCGGAAAAGGAGATCAGCCAATGAGATCCATCTGGCAACGATCGAGGATGATCGCAATTGTAGTCGTCATCGTGTTAGGCGCCGGTGCTATAGCTTTGGCTCGACCGCACCCGATCTCCGAACCCGTCTTGGGAACGGAGTGGCAATGCAGCCGCGCTGCGTTCGTCGTCAGCTGCAATCACCGCTGAGACGGAGCCCCTGATCCCGATGCGGGGGTTAAACCAACACTCCGCAAGCTCAGTGTGCTTCCTGGCGATGCAAGCGGATGCAACGGTTACATTGCCACTCGCCACTTTGAAGTTTAATTGTAGCCCGGCAAGAAGAAGACTCCCTCGGAGGGAGAGATGAAAATGCGATCACTGATTGTTGCGTTTGCATGTGGAGCGGTAGGGTCGCTTAGCTCTACCGCTTTCGCACAACAGCTGTATTCAGGCCCTACATTTGGAATGTGCCCTGATGCACCGCCAGAAGAGGCAGGCATTTTCAAGAAGGTCAAAGTGCCGGAGCCTCGTATTGACCAGAGGGGAGATTTTGCCGTCGAAGGCTCGGACGCGAATTTACAAGGTCACAAGGTACAAACCTTCGAACTGATTTCCAAAGCTTGGCAGCAGCTGAATCAGGCCATTCCGCAGCTGCAAGATGCGGTTAGACCCGCCCCGATGGCCGATGGTACCAAGGCACCGCCCGTAACTTACGCTCTTTGCTGGGGCGGCGATCCCGCGAGTTTTCACTTTATGCCGGGGGTTGCAGTCTCCGAAGTCCGGACCCTCATGAGGGGCTTTTCCGCCGTTGTGGTTCCCGCAAATCGCTACGCTGTTTTCACTTACAGCGGACCCGTCACGGGCAGGGGCGATTTCCGTTGGTCAGTCGGCGAGTACATGAAGGCCTCGACGCTCAAGAGGAAGAATGATCCGAATTTTGAAGTCTACCAGCTCGGCGACGACCCGATGGCTTCGAATATTTCCATGGAGTTCTGGGTCCCTATAGAGCGAAGGGGCTGGATCCAGTAAAAGGCCCGCTGCGGTTCGCCTGTCGGCGGGTCCCCGATCGACTGCCAGACGCGGATAAGAACCCCCTATATTTGCCCCGCCGCCTTCAGGCCGGCGGGGTTTTTTGTAACGCTCGATAGCCAGATGCAAATTTATCATCGACAATCTGGATGAACTCCGCGTCGAATGAACAATTGCGGCGGACCTCCGAATGTCCGCTCGGGGTCAACCGCGTCATTCTGACTGTCGGCAGATCACTTCCGGTCTACCCCCATGAACAGACATCGTCAGCGTTACTCGGCACGTCGCAAAAGTGCCAGGAGCAGAGCTCCTACTAGTTATCTGCGTTGGAGCGCAGCCATCTTGCGTTTCTTGGGCGTTTTCGCCACGCTGTGGTCGTCCCGCACAGCTAGCCGGTTGCGCCTCTTCATATTCGATTCCGCGAGTTGAGCTTTCGTCCCGCGGTGGTGAGCGGCATATTCTTTGCCGTCGATCGGTGCCACATGCGGCGGATCTTTATCGAGATATGGTCGCCCGATTCCAAATTCCTTCCCGTGTGCATCGATCCATTTCCAGAGGTTTTCACTGGAAGTCCATCGCTGGTCCCGTGTCGCGCCTTTGACGCTCACGACATCGGCCGCAAGCCCGTGGCCATAACCGCCGCGGAAGGTCCCGCCATGGTACGACCTGTCACTCGCCGCCTTCAGGCCGCTTGCGATCGATTGACGGTAGTCATCGCGGAACGCGCTGGTTATGCCAGGCGACAGCCCCGCCTGCTCCGCCGCGTGAAGCGCATGAAAGAGCTTCAGCCTGAAGCTCCGATCCATGCCTCCGATCACGTAGTCCATCATCGGCATGCCGGCTTTTTCCGCCGCCTTCGGATCCTTCCACGTGAAGTCCTGATCGACGAGCTTGGTAAAACTTTTGGTGACAGTCTTCGTTTTGCCCTTCTTCTTGACTGTCACTTTCCTCCGCTCTTGCACCTTGATGGTGTCCTCCTTGGGCGTCCGTTGGTAGAGCGCCCACAGGAATCGGTCGATGCAGATGTCGACTACCAGACACTCCTCGAGAATTTCGATGGAGCTCACAGCCTCCTTGGCGTCGTTTGGCACCGGATCAGGCGTGCTCGCTGTCGCCACCTGCACGGGCGGTGATTCCGGCGGCAGCGTCTGCGACGAATCGGGCAACGCGGCCTTGACGATCGATTCCGGCTCATCCGAGGCCGCCGTCGTGTCGGTGGCCATCCCCGTCACCGATTCGGCGGCCGTCGCCACATCGGCGTTAGCGACAGCGGCGTTGCTCATTGCGGCTGCCTGCGGTGCGTCCGCGAGCTCGGCGTCGGCGGTGAGAGATGATGCGCGGAGGTCCTCGATTGGCACTGCGCCGGCGTTCTCGATGCCGGACGAACCGAAGCCAGCAAGCCAGGCGACGACCCAACCCGCGAGAAAGACCGTTCCGCACAACGCCGTCGCCACTGCCGCAAACCGCCGCGCGTTCATGATCCCGTCGCCTCCAAAAGCTCCACCAGAGCCGTGCTGGACAGCCAAGCATGCGACGGGGCTGATTTTTCGAATCAAATATGGACGCGCAATGACGCAAACTGCAGGTCATCAATTTTTCCAAGAAGTGTTGCCTGAATGCAACGCGCCGCGGGCAAGCAATTGTTGTGCATTCTCCGAGGTAAGCGTGTGGGGGAAGTGTCGGACCCGCCATGAAAATGGGCATTGAGCCGCCACGATCTCGCCCACAAGTAGACGGCAAAATTAGCGGTATGGATGTCCGCATTGGTGGCGGGCTCAATTGGTCAGCGCAACACTCTAATCTTTTAGCAAAGATGGAGTGTGGGCATGAAACAGCGACGTCGCATTTATTACTCGACCGCTCAGCGGTCTGAGATCTGGGATCGCTGGCAGGCCGGCGAGCCGATGAGTTCGATCGGACGCCGATTTGACCGGGAGTCCTCGTCGGTCTTCTCTGTGATCTCGCCAACCGGTGGCATACGTCCTCCGGATCGGCACCGTGCCAAACAGGCGCTCGGCCTTTCTGAACGAGAGGAAATCTCTCGATGGCTCAGCATGCGCTGCTCGTTGCGGTCGAT
>NZ_JNIJ01000106.1 GCF_000701345.1 Bradyrhizobium sp. URHD0069
CGTCAGCATGGATAGCTCCTCCGAATCGTGGGAGCCTCAACAGCGCCCACATCCATGGCACTCAAGTGCCGGTGGAGGAGCCGTCCACAGCATCATCAACAGACATCATCGGCTGGATCGTTCAGGTCCGAAAAATGCCGAAGGCGATCCTATCGTGCCCACAATCGAATTTTCCACCTGGAAGAAACTTCGGGAGGAGTGGCGATCAAGTATCCTGCTGAGAACGAATTTGATCGGCACAAGCATTGGATGCGAGCGGTTCAAGCCCTTCCGCCACAACTCCTGCGGTGTAAATAAGGCCCAGTATGACAGCCGACAAAATCGCTGGTTCCGCAACGGAGTAAAGCCACATGCCAGCGCGCTGTAGCCACGTCGGTTTGGGAAACCGGTGAAGTTGCCCATCAGGCGTAATGAGGTCAAATGCTGGGATAAAACGAAGCGTTTGAGGTGCTCTCGTCGGCAACATTGGACATGCTCCTCGCCCAATCCATCCGCTCTGGTTCGTCGCTAATCTTGCATCGTGCATTTCGCTCTAGTCAACGACGCCAGTCGCGGCAAGCTGCGCGATATATCGACGCACAACTCACGGGTGCCATCGTAACGCTTTGCGGGAACAACTAACCTTGTGCCACCGCGCTGCGGGCTTGCCACGCAAACAGATTATGAATTATTCCGAGCGCAATCTCCCGCTCTCCCATAATGATGATATCAGCACCCAAGCTCTTCAAATGCTCGACTTCGGCGTCTGAATGAGCACGTGCGATGATCTGGATGCTAGGATTGGCGGTGCGAGCTTGTTGCACGATCTGCCCTGCTTCGAATGCTTCCGGTATCGCAATTAGTAGATATCGAGCGCCACCGAGATTAGCGGATCTTAGGACATCGGAACGTGCGGCATTTCCAACGATGGTTTCGAAGTTACTCTCTCGAAGCTTCGCAACGACATTGTCTGCATCCTCGATAATGAGGAACGGCTGACTGCTCCTCTTCAACGCATCGGCAACAATGCTGCCAACGCGCCCATAGCCGACAAGTATTGTGTGGCCTGTCAAACGCGTCGCATCAGGCGATGCGGATGACTTTGCGGGCGCGGCGACTTGTCCCATCTGTGCGTCGGAGCCAGAAACCTCAACGCCACCGCGACGTTCAAGGCGTCGAGACAACCAATCAACTGCGGCGAAGATCAGGGAATTGAGCATGATGGAGAGGATTGCGCCGGCCAATATGAGGTCGCGTCCTGCCGTCGGCAACAGATTCAGCTTCACGCCAAGTTCAGCCAAAATGAACGAGAACTCGCCTATCTGGGCGAGACTCGCCGAGATTGTTAGTGCCGTTCCGACCGGATGGCGAAAAGCGAGCACAATTAGGAACGCGGCCACCGATTTGCCGACGATTATGATGAAGAGCGTAGCGAGCAATGGCCACGGCTCGCGCAGCACGCTCGCCGGATCGAACAGCATGCCTACGGAGACGAAAAACAGTACGGCAAAGGCGTCGCGCAACGGCAACGACTCTTGGGCCGCACGCTGGCTGAGCGGAGATTCGCTCAGGATCATGCCGGCGAAAAACGCGCCGAGTGCGAGGGAAACGCCGAACAGCTTGGCCGCCCCGAATGCCACCGTCAGGGCGATTGCCAGAACGGCGAGGCGGAACAACTCCCGCGACCCGGTGTGTGCGATGTAGTGAAGTATCCAGGGGATGATACGCCGTCCTGCAATCAGCATGATGCCGACAAAGACGCCGACCTTTACAAAGGTAAGCAGCAGCACGCCCCAGAGACCTAACCCGAGACGGGACGCAAGCGGGTCCGCAACGAGCGCGTCGCTGTTCCCCCCGAGCAGGCCTGCCAGGGCCGGCAGCAAAACCAGCGCGATCACCATCGCGAGATCTTCCACGATCAACCAGCCGACGGCGATGCGTCCCCGTTCCGTTTCCATGAGCCGGCGCTCCTGGATGGCCCGCAGCAGAACCACGGTGCTTGCGACCGACAACGCAAGTCCGAACACGAGACCGGCGCCAACCGTCCATCCCAGGAACATCGCAAGGCCGAGTCCCATCAGGCTGGCGACGGCGATTTGGACGACGGCACCGGGCAGCGCGATCGCGCGCACGGACAGCAGGTCGTTGAGCGAAAAATGAAGCCCAACGCCAAACATCAACAGAATGACGCCGAGCTCAGCCAGTTCGGTCGCCAGTGCCTGATCGGCGACGTAACCCGGCGTAAAGGGTCCGGCCGCGACGCCTGCCAGGAGGTAGCCAACCAGTGGTGGAATTCGAAGCCGTTGAGCAACTGCGCCGAACAAAAAGGCGAGTCCCAGACCGGCAACGATTGTGGCGATAAGAGGCGTATCGTGCTGCATTCCTTGATCCCGCGTGGTTCCAATTCCTACAGTTTGCCATGGGCGTGCTTCCGCTCCCTGCGACCAAGTGAGGCGGGACGCTCAACGATAAAGCGGCAGCGCGTGACGAGACCATCCTCGGACACATGTCTTTTGAGGGGCCAACGGGACCTGGCGATGAGGGATAAACCTCAACCGGAGAAAACCTTCGACAACTTCCGAGTTGGGTCAAAATGAGAAGAACTCAGTACGAGCCTATGATTTCCGCTTCGCCCTCGAACTCGGACAGTGCTCGATGCAGTGGGCGCTTCGCATTTTGTGCCATGAAGAGACTCAAGCACCGCAGCAATTACCTGCTTCATTCGATCATGTGCTAAGCTTCTTTCAACACATGGTTGGTCAGGCTTCGGGGAGAGGATTGTGAGGCGACGCGAGTTCATCGCGCTTCTCGGCAGCGCGGCGGCAATCCGACCGCTCGGCGCGCGTGCAGAGCGCCCGCTAGAGCGCATCCTCTATTTCACATACTCGGCCGGCTACCGCCATGACGTCATACCGCTTTCTAACGCAATCCTGACACAGCTTGGAAGGAATTCCGGTGTCTTTGAAGTCACTGCAACGGAAGACGCGTCTGAATTTTCGACCGAAAACCTCAAGCGCTACGCCGCGGTGATGTTCTACACAACCGGAGAACTTCCGATGAGCGGCGCTCAAAAGACAGCTCTTCTCAACTTTGTGCGCTCGGGCGGTGGGTTCCTCGGTGTTCATTCGGCCACGGACACATTTTACACTTGGCCGGACTATCTTGAACTGGTCGGCGGCTACTTTAATGGTCATCCTTGGCATCAGGCCGTGACTATCGAGGTGGTTGATCCTGGCGATCCACTGGTGGCGTTTCTCGGGAATTGGTTGCAATTGGAGGACGAAATCTACCAAATCAGGGACTTCGACTATCGTGGATCACGCGTGCTCCTGCGCCTCGACCAAAGCTCGGTGGACCTTAGCAAGAGGGGTGTGCATCAACGATTATATGGTTGGCCTCTCGCCTGGAAACGATCTTACGGCCAGGGACGAGTATTCTATACGGCGCTCGGCCACGAAGCGTCAGTCTGGCGGGACGCCCGCTACCAGCGAATCCTCACGAACGCTATCCTCTGGTCTATGCAAAGGTCGCTCTAGGATCGAAATAATGGACGCGATGGCACTTCGCGTTTGTGCCATGTGTGGACGGCTCCGGGTTGGCAAGAGAAATCTTCACGTCGCAGGCTTGGTCGGTGCTGCCATGTGTTCGGCCTGTAGATGCGGTTCA
>NZ_JNIJ01000107.1 GCF_000701345.1 Bradyrhizobium sp. URHD0069
ACCATCAGCCTGAAGCGCAGCACCCAAAATCTTCAACTATCCACAAGCTGGGGCCGGCCGATTACCCCATCTTCTAGGGGTAACCCGGAAGACATCTGCTCACACTGGTTCTTCTCAGTTTGACCCAACTCGGACATTGGGTCACTGATTTTGGCCGATTGTGCGTGCCGCTCCCCGGCCAATATGGGCTCTTTTGAATGGGCGTGGGATCGTGTAGTCTTCTTTAGAGCTGCTCTTCGAGACGGGACGTGCCGACGTCTCCGTTCGAGATGGATAGACAGCGGGAAATGCCGTCGGCAGGCATCGCACTCTCAATAAAACCGACAGTCCTTTTGTGCCGGTCTCTCACCGAGCACTCGCCGTGCGCACGGGCGCACGGCGATTGTTGCGCGAAATGCTCATTTTGACCGCAACGAGGCAGCGCCATGAAACCAAAATTTGGAACGTTCGTCACAGCGCTATTAGCGAGCTCATTCACCACAGCGGCCTGGGCGCAAGATCTCGGCCGCGTGCATTTCGAGACCTCGTGCACGCCGCCGGCGCAGGAGAAATTCGATCGCGGCCTGGCAATGGTGCATTCATTCTTCTTTCCGGACAGCGTCAAGGCCTTTACCGAAGCCGCTGCCGCCGATCCGCAATGCGCCATCGCCTACTGGGGCATCGCGATCAGCAGCCGTTCCAACCCACTGATCCTGCCGCTGACCGCCGGCGTCTTGAAGAACGGATTGGAAGCGGTGGAGAAGGGCAAAGCGATCGGTTCCAAGACCGAGCGCGAGCGCGACTGGCTTTTCGCGATCGAGCCTTACTACAGGGACTATGACAAGATCGATCAAACGTCGCGCGGCCTCTCTTACGAAAAAGCGATGGAAGGGCTGATGCAGAAGTATCCGGGCGATCCAGAAGCGGCTATTTTCTATGCGCTCGCTCTCAATGAGACGGCATTGCCTAGCGACACGACCTACGCCAACCAGCTCAAGGCCGGCGCCATCCTCGAAAAGGTCGCGGCGACGCTACCGGACCATCCGGGCGTGTTGCACTATCTGATCCACACCTACGATTATCCGCCGCTTGCGCAACGCGGTCTTGATGCTGCCAATAGATACGCCGAGGTCGCTCCCGCGGCGCAGCATGCCCAGCACATGCCCTCGCACACCTACTCCATGCTCGGACTGTGGACCCAGTCGGTCGCATCGAACACCAAATCGCGGATGATCGCCCGGGAGCAGGCGGCAAGGCTCTGGCCGGGGGCGGCACACCCGGGCGAGCCGCACCATCTGGACTTCGCCGAATACGCGCTGCTGCAAATGGGACAGGAGGGACCTGCGAAGCAGCTACGCGACGACAACAACGCCATAAAAAAGCTCGGGTTTGAATACCTCGCGAGCTATACTGCGCTTGCAGCGGTGCCGGCGCGTTTTGCGTTGGAACGCCAGGCGTGGAAGGAAGCAGCCGCCCTTGAGCCGAGGGGCAGCCAATTTCCACAGGCCGAGGCTATCACCTATTTTGCCCGCGCCATGGGATCAGCCCGCAGTGGCGACCTTGTCGCTGCCGACCGCGAGGTCGACAAACTCAAGGAGCTTCGCGCCGCGCTGGAAAACGCCAGTCAGTCTTATTGGGCCACGCAAGTCGAAGTCCAGATGTTGGCTGCATCGGCCTGGATTGCACAGGCAAAGGGCGAGACGGAGATGGCGCTGAAGGTCATGCGCGCAGCGGCGGATCTGGAGGACAGCAGCGCAAAACATATCGCGATGGAGAACCGGCTCTATCCGATGCGCGAACTGTTGGGTGACCTGCTACTCGAACAGCAACAGCCAGGACCAGCGTTCACGGAATACGAGACCTCGCTGCTGTCGACGCCCAATCGGCTGCGGGGCTTGTACGGCGCGGCCAAGGCGGCGAAGGCGACAAATCAGCCCGAAAAGGCCACGGCCTATTTCCGAAAACTTGCTGAGATGACCAAGGACGCCGATGCCGATCGAGTGGAGATCAGCGAGGCCAAAGCCTCTTTGATGCAGCAGTAAGCTGCCGTGGCAGAGGATGAGTAGAATGGCAGCCGGGTGCACCTGTCCGGCAGCCGGCTAACTGTACAAAGATCATGATGCGTTCGATCCTAATCGCCGCTGTGACGGGTGTGCTGGCCGCAGTGCCGGCATCGTATTTTTTAACTGAACCTGGCCGGCAAGATCGGGCTGCAACGTCGGCCCGCGCAGGTAATGCTGGGTCCGTGATGGTCGCCCCTGCCGAAGCGTGGCCGATCTGCTCGACCATGGCGGCGATAGCGGAAACGCCGGACTGGGCGGCGCTCGATCCGGATTTCGCAGCAGGCAAGCGAGCGATCGCGGCCGGCGACTGGGAAGCGGCGATCAAGGCACTCACGAATGCAGGGCTTCGCGACGCTCGCAATGCCGATATCCAGAACTACCTGGGCTACGCCTATCGCCGCCTGCGGCAGTTCGGTCCAGCAATGCGGCACTATCAGCAGGCGCTGATGCTCAATCCTCGGCACCGAAGCGCGCACGAACACCTCGGCGAAGCCTATCTGGTGCAAGGCGATCTCACCAAAGCCGAAGAGCATCTCACAGCATTGGAGCGAATTTGCCTCATTCCCTGCGACGAATATGATGATTTAAGGCAGGCAATTGCAAAGTACAACAAAGTCGCGGAGCGCTAGTCGGGATCGCTTGCCGCGACTTCCGCTATTGGCAGGTTTGAGACATGCCGGCTGAATCGAGCAATGTCCGAGTTCGAGGGCGAAGCGGAAATCATATGCTCGTACCGAGTTCTTCTCAGTTTGACCCAAAGGGGACCTCACGCGTCGGCGCAGTCCGGCGAGCAAGTCGCGTGATTAAGCAGGAATGTACGTCAACCTAATTACGTCTTCGCCAATCCTATCATTAGCCATAAGGCGGAGCGGCGGCCGGGGTCCGGCGAAATATGGCTTGCCGTGACCAAGCACGACGGGGTGCAGGTAGATTCGATACTCATCGATCAGGCCAAGTTCGGTGAGACTTTGCGCCAAGTCCGGGCCAGCAACTTCGATCTCCCCGTCGCGCTCGGCCTTCAGCTCGCGGATCGCGCCCTCAAGGTCATCTTCAACAAGCCTGGCGTTGGGGCCGACCGACTTCAACGAGCGCGAGACGACCCATTTCGGCTGGTTCCGCCACGCCGCCGCGAAGGCGTGTTCCGCTGCATCCCATTCAGGATGATCGTCGTCCCAGTAGCGCATGATCTCATACATTTGGCGACCGTACACACTGCCCGCCTGCGCCTGAGCCTCCTCGATGAAGTGGCGGAAGAGCGTGGGGCTTGGCGCAAACGCCATATGGTCGACGTAGCCGTCCAGAGACTGGTTCATTCCAAAGACTAACTTGGCCATGTTACAAAAATCTCCGCCCCAGGCTCTTCAGAATAGCTTGAGCCGACGTTGTACAGAAGTGAGATTGGACACAATTTGCGCGCCGCTTTACCGGTGCAACCAGATGTCAGCTTTTGATGCTGTGGACGGCTCCTCCACCGGCACTTGAGTGCCATGGATGTGGGCGCTGTTGAGGCTCCCACGATTCGGAGGAGCTATCCATGCTGAC
>NZ_JNIJ01000108.1 GCF_000701345.1 Bradyrhizobium sp. URHD0069
CAGCCGCCGAAGGCGGTGGCGCCCAGCGCCAGCCTTGAGCCCGGCCGATTCACCGGTCTACCTTCAGCACAGTTGCTCTGAGGGCCGGGACGGCGAGGGTTCTAGATGTGATTTGGGTCAAACGGGAAGCGGAATATTTTTGCGAACAGGACTGGACTACCCAAATCAGATTGATCCGCTTGAACAAATCACGTTTTTCAAAACTGCGGTCCGCAGCCCGGATGAAGCCAAGGGTCGGCGCGAAGCGTCGCCCGATGACAGGCTCCGCGCAATCCGGGACCGCGCGCCAACGAGACAGCCCTGGATTTCGCTTCGCTCCATCCGGGCTACAACGGGTCCGCGCGAGGCACGGCCGCGGAGCTGTTAGAGCGTCTCCTGCTTGTGTCCGCATTGCTTGCAGGCGAATTTCACGCGGCTCGCGCCTCTCGCCGCCGAGACGCGATTTGGCGCGCCGCATTTTCCGCAAGTTGCCTCGATACGGGTATTGCCCTGCTTCACGACAATGGCCTTGCGCGCCATGGTTTCGCGGATCAAGCGTTCGGCCTCCTCGCGCATCGACTGCTTCGACATTCGCCTGCACCTGCCATGACAACCCAAGGAGCCTTATAGCACTGACATCTCCTCTTGCGAAGAAATATGCAAGAAGGACGGGGATGGTCGGGACGGGCCCGGCCATGACGAAAATAGCATCGAGCTTTCTTGTTGCGGATTTCTGATCAAGTTACATCTGCAACAATCGACTGCGTGACGCTTCGAGCAACTCACTTTCTGAATTTTATTTTAATCAGCTGGGCTCGCGCAGAGTTGAGCAAACGTGCCGTCGAATTCGATAGCGATTCTGCAAAGCGATTGCCACCTGCAACAGCGTAGCGAAATGTCTGAATGGAGAGTGGTTATGTTGCGCAAAACGGTTATCGCGTTGCTGGCGGTTGCAGCCGTTGGCCTGGCTTCGCCAACAATGGCGCTGGCGCGTGGAGGCGGAGGTGGCGGAGGCGGAGGCGGTCACGGCGGGGGCGGTGGTGGCTTTGGCGGCGGAGGTGGTCACGGCGGCGGCGGCTTTGGCGGCGGCGGTGGAGGTTTCCACGGCGGCGGCTTTGGTGGCGGCGGCATGCGTGGTGGCGGTTTTGCCGGCGGCTTCCATGGTGGCGGTCTTGCCGGCGGCGGCTTCCGGGGTGGTGGCTTCCATGGTGGTGGCTTCCATGGTGGTGGCTTCGCCGGTGGTTTCCACGGTCGCGGATTTCACGGTCGCGGCTTCGGGCACCGCTTCGCCTTCGGGCGCGGCTTTGGATTCGGCGGCTACTACCCGTATGACTACTACGACGACTACGCCTACGATTATCCGTATGGGTATGGATATTACCCCTACGCCTACAACGATACGTACGATGACAACGGCAGTTGCTATGTGGTTCAGCGACGCGTGCACACCAAGCATGGCTGGCGCCGGGAACCCCGTCAGGTGTGCGGTTGATGGACGGTCTCAAGTAATCGGCGGCCATCAGATCCCTGCCGACCTCAGCGCTTCTCTGAGCGCTGAGGTCATTGTCTTACGCAGGCGATAGGTATGACGCAAATCTCTTGCTGACCCAATCGGCCTACTTGCACGGATCGCAGGCGAGCGTGCGGAACGTCACCGAATAGCGCAGTGCGGCCATCGGCGGGATACTGTGCTCCCATAGCTTGCGCGCTTCGCCAGTCAGCAGGTAGAGCGAGCGCGGCTCGACGTCCAAGGTGAAGCGTTCCCATCGCTTGCCCGACTTGCGTCGGAACCGAAACGGACATGCCGCGGCCAGCGACAGGCCAAACACGAGATCAAAATCCTTCTTGTCGCGATGCCACCCGATGGCGGCGCCGGGAGCATATTCCGTAAACAGAATATGGCCGATGGCGTCCGGCTTGAACGAAGCGAATGCCTCGACGCGGGAAGCGAACGGCGCGATCCACGGCGGCGGCGGAGCGGCCGGCTCGAGATGACGGCGGCTGAAATCATATTTCCAACCGAATGAGGCCACCCGCCGCTTGCCCTCATAGGCACCAAACTGAAACGGGACGAGGTTTAACTGCGCGATGCGATCGACAAGCAGGCGTTCTTCGGCGGCCGACACAAAGCCGGGCCAGTAGCTTAGCCCGCTCGGAGCTAGTTCTTGTCTATCGAATAGCGACGGTTGGAAGCCTTCCACGCGAAGAGCTCCATGCGTTGTCGGCGAAAGCATTATTGGCGCGCGGGCGTGCCGTCAAATCGCCAAAAACCCGGAGGCTTGATTCATGGCTGCGCACCGACAGCAGGGATATGCGCCCGTTTCGTGCATGGCGTGTCATGACAAAATACCTGTTACTTTCTTTTCTGCTGACGGCGATCACCGGTACATCTGTTCGTGGCTCGCAGTCGGAGTTGCCGCACCTCGCGCCTTATCTGGAAGTAGCCCGACTTATCCTGGACGATTCAGACACTTCGCCGACCGACGCCACCTCGGCTGAATCCAAACCCTGCGCGGGCGTGTCGTTTTCCCGCAATTTGAGATATGGCGAGAGCGAGCTGAACGTCCTCGACGTCGCAATTGGCGACGTCAAAGAAGCCACTCCGCGTCCCGTACTCTTGTTCGTGGCCGAAAAAAGCTTCGCCGCCGACAACGGAGCGGCTGATATCGCGGGCCCGCTCGAGGATCAAGCGATGTGCTTTGCCGCGCGCAACGGAATGGTAGGCGTGAACGTGACCTATCGACTGGCGCCGGCAAACCCGTGGCCCGCCGGCGCCAAGGATGTCGCGGCGGCAACCGCGTGGGTCCATCAGAACATCGACCTGTTCGGAGGAAGCCGCGACCAGATAGTGGCGATCGGCTACTCCGCGGGCGCATTCCACGTGGCGAGCTTGCTTGCCCACCCGGAATTTCAGGCGAGCGATTCCAGCATGGCTGCAGCCGTGCTGGTGTCGGGTATTTACCGCATGGGCCCAGATGCGAGCACGGCCGAGAAGGCTTATTTTGGTGAGGACGCGAGCAAATACGATGAGAGATCGGTATTTCCCGGCATCCTCAGCATCGAGACACCGATCTTGCTCGCCTGGTCGGCTCTCGACCCCCCGCGGCTCGTCGCTCAAGCCGAAAAGCTGAAGGAGCTCCTGTGCAATTCCGTCGCCCATTGCCCGCGCACGACAGTGCTGACGAGCAGAGACAATATCGCTTCTGTCTTTGGGCTCGATGGATCCGGCGACGGTCTTGCTGAACCAACGCTGGTCCTCGTCCGGCAAATCGAAGCGAGGGGCCTTCCCTGAAGATTTGGGAAGCCAGGCAAGGACCGCGGATGGTGGGGTGCGCAGTCAGTTACGAACCGGTCTCCCTGTTATTTGGCCCATATCAGCGTGCTTTTCGAAAGCAATAGCGGACCATGCTCGAAGGAATCCGGGTGGTGTCTCAGTTTGAAATTTCGGCCTTATCTGGTGCTACCGGTATTAGGGTCGTGGCCTGTTTATCCCTAGTGTGGTGTCGCCTTCAAAGATTTCGGGTAGGTCCGCCAATCGCCAAAGGGCGATCTCGAATGGGACATCAGGATAGTGGTCTTTCCGGCTTTCGATC
>NZ_JNIJ01000109.1 GCF_000701345.1 Bradyrhizobium sp. URHD0069
GGTGAAGGCTTTGCCGTCGATGCGAGCCTGATTGCGGCCGATACCAACAAGCAGCGCTCGATCGCGGGTCAGGATTGGCGCAGGGATCGCGATCCGGCGAGGTCAAGCCGCGCTGTGAAGGAGTATCTGACGACTCTCGACGATACTGCGTGGGGCGCCGCCAGCGACGTTGTCCCGAAGTTCGTCTCACCATCCGATCCCGCGGCGCAGTGGACCGGAGCTCACAAGGGGCCGGCATTCTTTGCTTACTCCGACAACTATCTCATTGACGTGAAGTTCGGCGTCATCGTTGACGTCGAGGCATCCCGCGCCATTCGCCAGGCCGAGGTCGGCGCCGCAAGGACCATGATCGAACGGACAGAAGAGCGCTTCGGTCTCAAGCCGGAGCGGCTTGTGGCCGATACCGCCTATGGGGCAGCTCCGATGCTGAACTGGTTGGTCGAGACTAAGGGCATCGCGCCACATATCCCTGTGTTCGACAAGTCAAAGCGAGATGATGGCACCTTTTCGCGTGGCGACTTTCGATATGATCCGACCAGCGACGTCTACCACTGTCCGGGCGGAAAGCAGCTTGGGACAAGTGGCACCGTGCATGAGGGCAAGACGCTTCTATATCGCGCAAGCAAACTCGACTGCGATGTATGCCCACTCAAACCGCAATGCTGCCCGAAGGAACCATCACGCAAGATCCCGCGCGATATCCATGAGCATGCCCGGGACGTTGCCCGGTCGTTCGCTGGCACCGAGGGCTTTGAACAGTCGCGGCGTGAGCGCAAAAAGATCGAGATGCGGTTCGCGCATTTGAAGCGCATCCTGAGGCTAGGACGCCTTCGACTGCGCGGCCCGCGAGGTGCCCAGGATGAATTTGTTCTTGGTGCCATCGCTCAGAACCTGAGGCGGCTCGCATCGCTGGTCGCACGCCCACCGCCCGCCCAGGCTTTCTGCATCGCGTAGCGTTGGAGTTGAGTAAAGAGCGTCAGGGCCAGCGCGTCCAAAGCTGCGGCTCTTAACAAAAGGCCTAAGGGCCTAATCGGTTGCAGCCGACTTTTGCAACAAAATCTGCCAGACCCGGACGTGGGTCGCCCTCTGTCATCCCATCAGAGTATTCTACCGTCGCTCGCCGCAAGTGTGCGGCAGACTGGCCCGACTATTACCGAATGCGGGCTTTTTGCGAGAAGCAGCAATATTCACCAATCCGCGAACTACGCATCCGCTGAGGGCTCAACCTATCAGTCGGTGCCTTCCTTGCTCGCATTGATTTCGTCTGCAGCTACCCACGTGATTTTCACAACCCACAAGAATCCTACCCGGTGGCCCGCAAGCGTACGCGACGCGTACGGTGCCGCGCGAGACGCCGAGCTTAGCGGCCATGTCACGCCAGGAAGGAAGCTTTGCCCCCGGGTCTAGCCGCACCATCTCGATGGCGTCCCGGACCGCCCGGTAGATCTGCGTCGCCAGCGGCGTCCTTGCGGCGCGGTCGAGATCGATGGGCAGAGCGGCCATGGCGCAATGGTACGATCATTCCCTCCAATCTTGGTCCTGTTTCATGACCAGAGCCGACCACACCTACCGGCCATCGCCACGTGGGAAGCGCTTCTTTTGGTTTCCGGGTGCCGCCCTGTTCCCACCCGCCACAGCCTTAATCACGAACGGCGAAGAACAGACAGAGGCTTCTCGGACCCGTCCGAGGTGTCTTGGCTTCGGGTATGGCACTAGCAATAGGATGTATGTCATGGCTTTCAAGGATTCGTCGCTGCCGCCGGTATTGCCGGAGGATGCCGCGCGCCTCGCGGCCACGGTCGCAGGTTCGGTTCTACTGCCGGGCGACGCGGGATACGACGACGAACGCGCCGTCTGGAATCTGAATCACGAGCTGGTGCCCGCGGTGATCGTGGTGCCGGAGAGCGCGGCCGATGTCCAGGCCGCCGTTACTTTCGCGGCGGGGCAGTACCGGCCGGTCCTGGTGAAGACCACCGGCCACCAGATAGTCGGCCTGGCGCACGGCGCCGCGTGATCGCGACCCGGCGGATGAATGACGTGGCCATCGATGCGGTCGGCCGCTCGGCCCGGGTCGGCGCCGGAGCGATCTGGTCCGAGGTCGTCGAGAAGGCGGCCAAGGCCGGGCTGGCTCCGCTGAACGGGTCGAACCCCTCCGTGGGAGTCTCCGGTTACACCCTTGGCGGCGGCCTCAGCCCGACCCTCGGCCGCTCCCACGGCTACGCCGCCGACCACGTGCGCTCGCTCGACGTAGTGACCGCGGACGGCGAACTGCGGCACGTCAACGCGGAATCCGAACCCGACCTGTTCTGGGCGCTACGCGGCGGCAAGGGCAACTTCGCAGTAGTCACCGCCCTGGAATTCGACCTGTTCCCGGTGTCCCGCCTCTACGGCGGCGGCATCTACTTCCCCGGTGAGCGGACGGCCGACGTGCTGCGCGTCTGGGCCGACTGGCACCCGAGCACCCCGGAGACCATGGTCACGTCGATCGCCGTGATGCGGATGCCATCGATGCCCGAAGTGCCCGAGCCTGTACGCGGGAAGTTTCTGGTGTCGGTGCGGATCGCCTACAACGGCACGACCGCGGACGGCGAGCGGATGGTAGAGCCGCTGCGGGCGGTAGCTCCGGCAGTCCTGGATACGGTGCGGGACATGCCGTACACCGAGGTCGCGTCGATCCACAGCGAGCCGACCGAACCGGTGCCCTACTACGAACGGGGCATCATGCTGCGTGAGTTCCCCGCGCAGGCGCAGGACAAGCTGATCGAACTCGTCGGTCCGGACGCAGAGACCACCCTGGTGATCGCCGAGCTGCGTGCCCTGGGCGGGGCGTGGGACCGGGAGTCGGCGGTGCCCAACGCCGTAGCGACCAGGGGCCTGCCGTACAGCCTGCTCGGCGTCTCGGCCGGTCCGCTGTCGCAGGAGCAGCAACTCAAGCGGTCGGTCGCCGAGCTGCTCGACGGCATGAAGCCCTGGCAGGGTGACCGGCGATTCGTGAACAACCTCGCGCCGGATGAGGCGGCCGACGCCGCGGCGATTTACGGCCCGGAGCGCTACGAGCGCTTGGCGTCCATCAAGAAGACCTACGATCCGGCCAACATGTTCCGGCTCAACCACAACGTGATACCGGCCGCCTGATTAGACACTGGCCGACCGGGCGGGGCCGGACGTAATCAATTCGTGGATAATGTCCAGCGCCACCGATGTCTCGGCCGGTCCGAGCGCGCAGATATTCCCGGCTGCCGCCGCCAATCCCGTGGACGTGGCGATCCGCCTTCGGGCACGAAAGCTTTAACCAATCCAAGGTTGCGTCAATCGGATCGTCTATGCATTTTGGAGGCAAGCCTTCCGAGGTCCGTTTCGGGTCAAACTGAGAAGAACCCAGTGTGAGCAAATGTCTTCCGGGTTACCCTTGAAAGATGGGGTAATCGGCCGGCCCCAGCTTGTGGATAGTTGAAGATTTTGGGTGCTGCGCTTCAGGCTGATGGTGAAACGAGGTCCGTGGTG
>NZ_JNIJ01000110.1 GCF_000701345.1 Bradyrhizobium sp. URHD0069
CGCCCGCCACGCCGACCGGCACCGGCTGCAATCCATTGTCCAGCACGTAGACCCGTGTGTTCCAGATCGGACGCCCGATCGGCGGATCCGCCGCGCCGGACAGCGGCATGCTCATGGTGGCGCAGATCGTGGTTTCGGTCGGTCCATAGGCGTTGACCATCCGCCGGCCTTCCGACCAGCGCGCCACCAGATCGGGTGGGCAAGCGTCGCCGCCGACGATCAAAGTGCGGAATTGCTCGAGCCGCTCGGTCGGCAGGCCAGCGAGAACCGCCGGCGGAATCAGCGCATGGCTGACGGCGTGCCGGATCAGCGTATCGGCAAGGATCTCGCCGGCCATCAGGCCGGCCTGCGGCACCACCAGCGCGGCTCCCGCCGGGAACGCCATCAGCACTTCCATGATCGAAGCGTCGAAACTCGATGAGGAGAATTGCAGCACGCGCGACTCGGCCATGATGCCGAGCCGCTCGATCTGGGCGCCGGCGAGGCTGGTGATGCCGATATGCGAGACGACGACGGCTTTCGGGGTTCCGGTGGAGCCGGAGGTGTAGATGACGTAGGCGGGGTCGAGCGGGGTGAGCGGTGCGCTGCGATCCTCGTCGCGCGGATTGCTGTCCGGCTGGCGAGCGAGCACGCCGGCGGTGTCGGGATGATCCAGCACGAGACGGGGGGCGGTCTCGGGCAGGCGCTGGGCAATGGCGTTGCTGGTGACGAGGCACACTGGCCTGGCGTCGGTAAGCATGAAGGCGAGGCGGTCGACGGGATAATCCGGGTCGAGCGGCAGATAGGCGGCGCCGCTCTTGGCGATGGCGAGCAGCCCGACGATCAGTTCGGCCGAACGCGGCAAAGCAAGGGCGACAATCCGCTCCGGGCCGGCGCCTTGCGCGATCAAAAGATGCGCGAGCCGGTTGGCGCGGGCGTTGAGGGCGGCGTAGCTGAGCGTGGTGTCCTCGCAGATCACGGCGTCGGCGTCACCGCGTCGCGCGACCTGAGCTTCGATCAGCGCCGGCAATGTCGTCTGCGGCACGTCGCGTGCGGTGTCATTCCACTCGACCACCAGCCGATGCCGCTCCGCCGCATCGAGAATGTCGATAGCGCCAATCGGCTGATCCGGCGCGGCAATCGCGGATTCGAACAGGCGTAACAGTCGCGCGGCGATGGCTTCGACGGTTTTCCGCTCGAACAGATCGGTGCTGTATTCGATCCTGCCCTCGATCCCACCCGACACGCCGTGCGCGGCGGAACTCTCGGTCAAGACCAAGGCGAGGTCGAATTTGGCAACGCCGCTGCTGATCGGCTCGGGGACAATAGTGAGGCGGGGCATGTCGAGGCTGGTCGGCAAGCCCGCGTTCTGGAACGCCAGCATCACCTGGAACAGCGGGTGACGGCTCAGCGACCGTGTCGGGTTGATCGCCTCGACGAGGCGCTCGAACGGCAAATCCTGATTGGCATAGGCGTCGAGATCGGTGGCGCGGACGCGATCCACCAACTCGCGGAAGCTGGGATTTCCGGCGGTGTCGGTGCGCAGCACCACGGTGTTGACGAAAAATCCGATCAGGTCGTCGAGAGCGTGATCGGTTCGCCCCGCGATCGGGCTGCCGATCGGGATGTCGGTACCCGCGCCGAGTCGCGTGAGCAGCGCGGCGAGGCCGGCCTGCAGTACCATGAACAGGCTGCACTGCTGCTCGCGCGCCAGCACCAGCAGGCGTTGGTGCAATTCCGGCGCGATCTCGAAGGCGACGACATCGCCATGATGGCTGGAAACGGCCGGCCGCGAATGGTCGACCGGCAACTCAAGTTGCTCCGGCAGGTCATCCAGCACGGTCTTCCAATAGGCGAACTGGCGCGCGATCGGGCTTTCGGAATCATCTTCGTTGCCGAGCAGCGCGTGCTGCCAAAGCGTGTAGTCGGCATATTGCAGCGGCAGCGGCGTGAAGCCAGGCGCGTTGCCTTCACTCCGCGCGGCATAGGCGATGGCGAGATCGCGAGCCAGCGGCCCAAGCGAGGCGCCGTCGCCGGCAATATGGTGAACCAGCAGTAACAGAACCTGGTCCTGCGGCGTCAGCACGAAAAGGTCGACGCGCAGCGGCGGTTCGACCGCGAGATCGAAGCCGCGGCTGGCGGCCGCGGTGAGCGCTTCGGGAAGCTCGGCCTCGGTGGTTGCCGCCACCGCGAGGATCGGCCGGGCGATTTCCGCATCTAGGATCAACTGGCGCGGTGTGCCGGCCGTTTCCGGGAACACGGTACGCAGACTCTCATGTCGCTCGACCAGATCGGCGAGCGCGGATTCGAGGGCGTCGCGGTCGAGGGGACCACGAATGCGGAGTGCCAGCGTGAGATTATAGCGCGGGCTTTGTCCTTCGAGATGGTTGAGGAACCAGAGGCGACTTTGCGCGAAGGAGAGCGGGATCACCTCCGGACGCGCGACGGGCCGAAGCGCCGGTCGTGCCGCCGCCTGGGCCTGGTCGAGTCGTTCGGCGAGCCCGGCGATGGTGGAAACCTCGAACAGCGTACCGAGGGGCAGCTCGACCTCGAACGCAGCGCGGATTTTCGAGATCAGATGCGTCACCAGCAGCGAGTGACCGCCGAGGTCGAAGAAGTTGTCATGGATGCTCACGCGCGCGAGCCCGAACGTCTCGGCCCAGAGGGCGGCAAGGAGCTTCTCCGTCGCCGTTCGCGGTGGCGTGTATTCGCCGTGCAGTTGCAGGTCGGGGGCAGGCAGGGCGTTGCGATCGAGCTTGCCGCTCGGCGTGAGCGGCAGCGTGTCGAGCACGACGAAGGCGGCGGGGATCATGTAGTCCGGCAG
>NZ_JNIJ01000111.1 GCF_000701345.1 Bradyrhizobium sp. URHD0069
CGATCCGGACGAAGGCGACAGCGATTTGGCATTGTGTTCGGCGAGAGAAATGACGATCAGTCGGTGATCGTCATTGGCAGCCGGTTTTGTGCATGGCGTGACGTTGGCGAAAACAGTTCGCCTAGACGCGCTCAAAGAATCAAAACAGGCTCCCATCTATTGGTTCAGCGGATGTCCGGATGTGGGCACCTTTGAGACATGCGGACTGCGTCGAGCAATGTCCGCGTTTGATGGCAAAGCGGAAAACATGTGCTCGTACTGAGTTCTTCTCAATTTGACCCCAGGCGGTTCGCACTAGGCAAATTCAACACGTCGGTGCGAATCGAGATCGAAGCCGCGCGTGGATGCAGTGAGCCGAACGGAGCGGCGATGTCCGTTCTTAGCGGGTGGCAAAGCGGAAGACATATGCTCGTCTGGACCTTTTCAGCTTTTGACCCACATGAGACATGCGCTCCACGAGCCAATCACGCTCACCATTGCCCAATTGCGGGCCAATTGGCGTCACCACGGCGTTCACCTAGTAGTGAAAGCAATCTGCATTCAAACCCGCGGCTGTCCTCACCATCTGCCTTGCGTAGTACGGATGTGAACCACTGGAGCCAATCTGCTGCGGCCGAGACTCCTTGGCCCCGATCAAAGCAGGAGCAGGCGATGACAAAATTTGCTCTGTACGTTCCGCTGCAGGCGAAGCCAGGAAAGGAGAAGGAGGTCGCAGATTTTCTGCGTTCCGCCGTACCCTTGGTAAACGCTGAGGCGGGGACGATCTCGTGGTTTGCCATTCAGGAGGGCCCGTCCTCCTTCGCCATTTTCGACACGTTCGACGACGCGGCCGGGCGCGATGCCCACCTCAACGGCAAGGTGGCGGCGGCCTTGATGGAAAAAGCAAAGGCTGGCGACCTGTTTGCCAAAACGCCGGAAATTCACAAGCTCGACATTCTCGCGGACAAGCTTCCAAGATAGAGCTCTCGTTGTGTCATGGCGCACGTCGGCAACGTGGTTCGACGCTGGCGGATTTTCCTGGATGTTTAGTCCTGAAGGCCGTCGCGAATGTCCGGTCATGTGACCTTGGAGACATGCCGCTCCTTCGATGAAGGTCCGTTTTCGGTGTGGTTGGAGGCTAAGCGGAAGGAACGCGGACATCACCAAGCCGCCGCAATTGACCCATCTGGGACATCGGCTTAATGGCTAGCAGACCGACGACGGACATAATTTCTCAGACCACGAGGTCGTTCGGTTAAGCCCGTGGAAGAAAAGCAGACTTGCGCAGTGGCATCGTGTGTTGGTGGGTTGCGCCACCGCCTCAATGCGTTACCACGATGAAGTCCGTGTCTTTTCCCGTCTCATGGCTAAATCCGTTGTCGGAAATAATCAATGAAGAGGCCGGCGTCAGTAGTTCAGAGATCCTCTCAACCGTCTCCTGGGGTATTTCGATGCGGTCGATGGCAGCGTTGGCTTTATCGGGCAACGGTACCGATAGAGCGGTTTGCTTCGCGGAAGCTCGGCGCTCTTTCGTGGCACGCTCGGACATGCGCGGAAATTCCTCCGGAATTGACACGACGGTCCAGCGAATAGCCGCTCCCTCGTTCTGGAATTCCATTGCGGTAAACACGTGCGTTCCCAGCGGCTCCTCCGGATTTTCGATCTTGACCGGGATATCAAACAACGGCGAGAAGCCCCGACGCACGAAGAGCTTGCTCAACTTGCGACTGACGAAGACGGAGATCGGGACGATTTTTTTAGGCGCGACTCCAGCGGGAGCCGAGCCTGGAACCTGGAGACTAGCGGCTTCCGGAGTCTCGGCGTTGGACACTGGTGGTCCATGCGTTGCCGCGGCTGTATCAATGCTCTTGCCCGCGACAGTGGCAGTCTGAAAATCCGGCGAACCGGGCACGGCTTTCGGCTTAAAAAGGTGCGGATTGGTTATCTCGACCGGCTGGACGTCGTCGCGCGCAATGATCACGCGCGTGCCGCGCTTCGTGAGATGCCAGAGCCGAATGGCAAAGTCAGTTTTCAAACGGATGCAGCCGTGTGACGCCGGATACCCAGGCACGACACCGGCATGCAACGCTATCCCTGACCAGGTGATGCGCTGCATGTAGGGCATCGGGGCAGCGCTATAAATATTCGAACGGTGCCAACGTTGTTTGCCGATCACGCTGAACACGCCGAGGGGCGTAGGATGCCCGTGAGTTCCGGTGGACACCGAAGAGCGTGCGATCAGCGCCCCGTTGTCAAAAAGCGAGACCCGTTGGTCTGCGATCGAGATGATGATCTGGAGCGGGCCCTTCGGAGGATCCTTGGGCCGAGCGTTCTGCGCCAATTCAGATTTTGTGTGCCTGTGTTGGTGCTTGTGCCTGAACGGAGTTTGATCGCCCCACCAAGAACTGGATTGGGGCCATAACAGGAACTGGGCATGTGCGGTGCTTACAGGAAGTATGAAAAAGGCAAATGCCACTATCGTCGCGCGGATGGGTCCCATAGCGATGCGTCCGGAGATAGGTGCAGACATGGTTCACTCACAGCACTCTTCAGCCGTATTGTCGTCCTCGCTCTCGAACGGGCCCTAATACAACCCGGCCACCTGGTCTAAGTCGAGACGGATCCAGAGACGACCTTCCTTCAGGTCGACAGGAATGTCGCGAACAAGAGCGTGGGCGGCGAGTTCAACCGATCGCTGCAACACATTCTGCGAACTTCTCAGCCGGCGTCTGATAGAGCAAGGTCTTTCTCGGCCTTTCATTGAGCT
>NZ_JNIJ01000112.1 GCF_000701345.1 Bradyrhizobium sp. URHD0069
GGCTGCTGTCAGTCGGTTGCGCGCCCGCCACGGGTTGCATGTGGTGAAATGATCCTGGGTGCGCGAAATGCCAAGCGCCCATGGTCGCCGGAGCATGACAAGCAACTGCGGGAAATGGTTGAAGCTGGAAAGAGCGTCACGACGATAGCGCTGAGGCTCAAACGAACAGTTCTCGCCGTTCGCGCGAGGTTGGGCATTCTCAGTATCTCAGTTCGCAGAATAAACGATGATAGCAAAAACCCGCCGGTGTGAACCGGCGGGCTCAGCTCACCTCGTCCGGATGCCCCACCGATAAGGCGTCATCTCGCGCGTCTCGGTCAACTTAATCATATGCACTGGGGCCGCGCTGAGCGGCCCTTCTTGCCTGATCGGCATTTCAGCGCCGCTTCCGGCTTCCAAATGGCGTATCCCGCGGCCAGCGTATCGCATCCAGCGGTAGCCTGGCGCGGGCCTTACATGATTGCACCGACCTCAGAATCCGTCATCTTTGCTCAGCACCCTTTGCAGATGCTATTGATCTTCTGATCGACCTTCGGATCTTCGGCTCGGATCTCGGCGTCACCCGGCATTGAAGGGCCAGGTGTAACCGTTCCGTCGATGCGTCCACTGCTGGTGCCACCAGCTCTGTTGCCGGCTGTTCCAGTGGTGATTGAGCCGCGAGCGCCGGTGCTCCCGGTTGACCCCGAGGAATTTGCCGTTCCTGCCGCGTTTGTGCCCGGGGCATCAGGCACCTTTGCAGAATTTCCAGCGCCACTTGGATCATTGTTTGAGTTATTCAGCCCGCCAGCGTTCGCCGGACCTGAGGGCACGCCACTGACGCCAGCAGTCCCGGCGCCAGCCGAGCCGGCATTGGGCGAACCAACAGCGCTGCCGCTACCGGCTGTGGGTCCGCTGGCCGCCCCGCCCGATGAAGCACCGCCGGCCGAGCCGCCGCCAGCTGATCCGCCTCCGGAGCCGCCACCTCCTCCGCCCTGAGCAAGTACGGGTAGTGGTGTCAGCAGCATGGCCAAGATCATCAACTTGGTCGGGAATAGCTTTATCATCGTAAATCTCCTGTTTATTTTCCGGCTCTCCACCTTCGCGTTAGGCTGCCTTTCTTTCTTCACGGCTCGCATACTCCAGCGTGATCTTCTCTACGTTCGACACCACCCATGCCGCCATGCGCTCTTCTTCCTTCAGCGATGTTTCCAACGGTGCACGCGCCGAATCCACGCCGGCCTGACCGCATAGCGCCAGCAGGGACTTGTAGGTGGCAATCTCAAAATTCTCGAAAGCGTTATTGGCGAAGGTGTTCTTGAGAATTTCGTCGCCGGCCATGGAATGGGCCATAGCCATGGCATTCGCCATCACCGATTGTGCCGTGTCCTTCAGGCTAGAGGTACTTTCGCCGCAAGCTTCCAGGCATTGCTCCAGCCGTTTCAGCTGCTCATTGGTCTCGCCAAGATGTGCGGTAACCTTCGCTTTCACCTCCGGATAGTCGTCGAGCCGCTCGGACTGGCGCTCCATGAGCTCGCGAGCCTGTGTTTCCATAGCGTGGGCGTTGCGCAAGCCGACCACGAAGATATCACGCGCAGTGTTGGGCATCTCTTTCTTCCTTCGTTTGAGACAAGATAGATAGCGCCCTCAACCTCGGATATTCACGTTGGTTCCTAATCGCGAGCGGACGTTGTGCGAATCTCCCGCGCGGCATCTGGTCGCGACAGCTCAGCGCTGCGTGGCCGGGTAGGCGTGTGCTCGGCAGGGAGCTTTGTTCCTATGTTCACTTTTTTCGAGAGGTCGGCCGGCTCAAGTCTCGCTTGGCGAGATCTTTTCATCTTTAACGGAACGACTGGGCTCTGATCTCTGTTGCTGAAGTCATTCTCTCTCCCTCTCTCCTGCGAACGAGGCCGCCATGTATCATCACGTCAAGAAGCTCATGTTCACCGTCCGCGTCGACGAACCGGACCCGCGTTTTGGCAATATGCTTCTTGAGCAATTCGGCGGCGCTAACGGCGAACTCGCCGCTGCGATGCAGTATTCGATCCAGGGCCTCAATTGCGAAGACCCTGACCGCAAAGATCTCCTGATGGACATCGGGACCGAGGAGCTGAGCCATCTCGAAGTGGTCGGGTCGTTGGCGCGGATGCACCTCAAACCATCAAAATTCGACCGTCAGGCCGCAGAGGCCGACCCCTTGATTGCGATCGCGGGCGGGGGAGGGGTGAACCTCTTCAACTCGCAGGGCAATCCCTGGACCGCCGACTACCTGAAGATTACCGGTGAGCTAGACGTCGATCTTCGCAGCAACATCGCGGCAGAAGCCCGCGCCAAAATCGTCTATGAGCGGCTCATCAATTTTTGTGATGATGCAGGCACCAAGGACGCGCTGCAATTCCTGATGACGCGCGAGATCACGCATATGAAGGCCTTCGCTCTGGCGCTCGACAGCATGAGCAAGCCAGCTTTCAGCGTCGGCCGCATCGCGCCGACACCCGGCCTCGTCAATCAATTCTTCAACGATTCAACCGGCACCGGCGATCATGGCGAAATCGACACCCGCGGTCCATGGAACGAGGGCAGCGATTGGGTTTTCGTGGAATCTCCCGCCATCCAAAGCGGCGAACCCGGCGCAGCTTCCGCCCTTATCACCGAGAGTTCACCTTCCGAGGGTCCGGAAGGCCTCGACGAACTCCTGATCGATGAACTTCGCGACCTCCTTCACGCCGAGAAACAACTGACAAAAGCGCTCCCCAAGATGGCCGCA
>NZ_JNIJ01000113.1 GCF_000701345.1 Bradyrhizobium sp. URHD0069
GAAGCACGAGCCCGCGAGCGACATCGACACTGTGATGGCGGATAGTCTGAAAGTGCTTGACCCCAAACGGCCGATTAGAGAAGCGGACATTGCTCGATGCAGTCGGCGCTTCGCATTTGTGCCATGAGCAGACTTGCCGGTTTGCTCGAACATCTCGTCGGAGCGGCCGAGCAATGAGGAACAGGGAGGCGAAGTGCCTCTGCGGACTCGAGGGTTCACTCCCAGTTCGAACTTCGTCAGCTGCTCGAAGAGCAGGTCGGACGGTTGTTGCTCCCGACCCACCCACCGACATCCTCTGTCCCAAGAGCATTCTCCAAGAGCATTCACCTTTGATGCAAGGCACTCTCGAGGACGCGCGGCCAATCGCCTGTCGACATTTCTCTGGCGATCCAATCGTTGACGATCTTGGCGAGATCAGCGTCCTTGGGAAGAAGGTAGGCTTTAGACACCTTCGAAAACGGCGCTTCCACGATTGCTGCACAAAGTTCAGGATGAAGATAGACTTGGTGATCGACTTCGGTTCCGTCCGTCACCATCACGTCGGCCCGGCCAGCGATGATCTCATCAAAGATCGTGGTATTGTCTTTGTAGATTCTAAGGTGCGCATGAGCCAAGTTTGCCCTTGCGAAGGCCTCGTTCGAAGCACCAGGAGGCTCCACGACGCGCACGTCCGGCCTGTCGATCGCCGCAACACTGCTTAAGCGCTCTTTATCTGCACAACGGACGATCGGGCGCTTGCCATCGATGTTTACGGGTATCGAGAAATCTCCCTGCGCGGCACGTTCGGGGAGTATGGATACGCCACCCATGGCAACGTCGTATTTTTGCGCGGTGAAATCGGGTAGCAGCGTACTCCAAGTCGTTTTAACAAACTCAAGCTTCACCTGCAGCTCATTCGCAAGGCGGTGCGCCATAACGATATCTGCTCCGCTGTACGTCCCGTCTGAGTTGCGAAATGTGAAGGGTTTGTAATCGCCTGTCGTGCCGACCCTTAACACTCCACGTTCCCGTATGGCATCAAGCGCTTTACCGGCAAATGCAGGTGGGATTAGCAAAGAGGCCACAATAGGCAGCACAACTAGTAGGCGCTTCACAACAGGCCTCTTTACGTCTGCACTTGATCCAAGCCTATCTCAGCCGTGACCACTGGACCGGTTTCGTTGCCGTACGATTGCAGTCTCGGAAAAATGGTTGCGTTTGTAGTCGGCCGAGGTCCGCTTAGGGTCAAACTGAGAAGAACTCAGTACGCATCCCATCGCGCTCTAGCGGATGCTTCGGGCGAGAGGAGTCTCGGACCACAATCGGTTCTCAGCGGCGCTCTGAGTCTGTTACCAGGTTACATAGAAATCGCCGCGATCGCCCATGTTCAAGGCAAGCGCTTTACCACTGTCGATCGCTTCCTTGGTTGCGCCTGTCGGTTTCACGCTTGATGAACCCATCTGTCCGCCACCGCCGGCATCACCAAAGTGGATCATCCACGATTGCATGTTCAAATTCGGCACATCGGACGCTTTCTGGAACTTAAGCGTGCCATTCTGGAGGGCATCGCTGAGGGCCTGCGCCTGATCGGTCATGCCTTTGTCCCGAAGATCCGAGATATTTCGCGCGATTTGCGAGTGCATAGTAAAGACAAACAGAACATCATCGGACACGACATGGCCCTCGGTCGGCGACGCAAATTGGCCGCCGTTTTTCGCTAGGTCCTGCATGGCCTGCGATTTGTTGTAGAGCTGGGCTCCGGCCTGCAAAATGGCAATATTGTCCGCATTTCCTAGCTGCTGCCAGACCGGAATTCCCGCCCGGACGTCGTCCGAGGCGCTTGCCGGAGTTTGGGCATTGGGGGCAGAAGCGTTCGGTGGGCTGTCGGATGGTGTCAGTTCGCGCCCGATATCGTGAATCTGGTCAAAGATGGACCGCGACCAGCTCTGCGCGTTCGAGTAGTTCGCGCTGGCCGTGCCGCCCTTCGCGGCCTGGACCTGTGCCTTGAGCCGGTCGGCGGCGCCTTGATCTACCGCAGCTTGCGCCAGAACGGCCTTCGCATGATCGGATAAATCTACGATGGTTGACCCGGCAGCGAATGAAGAGGTCCCGGTCAGAAGCGCCGCAATGGGATTGGAACTGTTCGGATCAACGAATGCGCCGGTGCTTAGCCCCGCGATGACGGAATCCGACGTGGCACCGCGGAGCCCGGTTACGGATGTAATCGCGGAAAAATCCGGTAACGCGTTTGCAATGCTCGTCATGCCGTTGCCCTTGTTGATCGATATTCGAAGGCCTTGTAGAGCTACCCGTAGTAGAGCTAACCGATCCAGTAATCGTGAGCGAGCTTCAGCAACTCTGATTAAAAATGAGTTAAATCCACGAGGCTAAGAACAGCGGATAACGACCGAACGTCCGCTGTGGGTCAAACGGAGAAGAACTCAGTACGAGCATATGATTCCCGCTTCGCCCTCGAACTAGGACATTGCTCGATGCGGTCGGCACTTCGCATTTGTGCCATGTGTGGACGGCTCCGAGTTGGCAAGAGAAATCTTCAC
>NZ_JNIJ01000114.1 GCF_000701345.1 Bradyrhizobium sp. URHD0069
CCCGCCGATTCACGCCGGCGGGTTTTTCCTATTTCACCACCCGCAGCCCCAGGCGAGGAACGGTAGCCGCGAGCACAACTGTTGGCGGAGCTGGACTCGCTAAGGGAAAGATCGCTTCTGCGGTTTCGGCCATTCCATGCAATCGCGGATCAAGCGGCTCTGGATTTGCCGGTTTTCTTTGCCTCATAGCGGACCTCGTAATCCTGCCCGCCCGCCACGCGAGCCCAATCCTGTTTGCGTCCGCGACTAGTTTGCTTTTTCGCCATCCCGCTCTCCTTGTGTTGATGAGAACGCGCGACAAACTCACCTCCGAAACGGTTTCGGCATGATCTCTGAGAATGAGAAAGTTTCAAGGGTGTGCCCTGCTTCGTTTGCAATCACGAAACCATCCGCCACCGCTTCCTCGCCGCTCTTGATTGCTTCTCCCAAAAGCTCACGAGCGCCGAGTTTGGCTTCGCGCTGGGCAGCCGCTAAATCAGGTAGTTCCGTTCCTTCCTCATCCAATATTAAATGATCTCCCGCAACGAGATGGAAAAAGTATCGTGCCATGGCGCCCCCCCCCCACTTCCACTGACACAACCTGATCGTGCAGCGCTTGTTCCGCGCACGGCTTCTGTCAGTCGGATTCCCGTAGGCTATTGAAAAGAAAGCGTAAGAGGCATTAGGAATCCAGCTATGCCGGATTGCTGATCTGCTGATCGTCCGACGCAAAGCTTTTATTTGAGGGTGAATATCCGCCGGTAGTGCGAGCGCGCATCTTCATCGCATTCGCACGCCCACTGCCGGATCTGCTCAACGCTTATGATGCGAAGGCGCCCTCGGTTATATGAAATCATGGTCGCGGTCAGGCAATCGAACCGATTGTTTGATGCAGGCGGAGCCTGAAAAAAAGCGGCCGGGTTTAGACCGACCGCCTCTTGTCGAGATAGTGCGCTTATCGGCAGGTTCGAACCTTCTTCACAACCCGACGGCCATGATATCGTGTGACCACGGTGCGAACCTTGCAGAGGCGATGGTCACGGTAGCGAAACTGTACGGGCACGGCGTCCGAAGTTGCTGCCGCTCCTGGCATAGGTGCCTGGAATGCCGCTGCCGGGACCGAGAACGATGCCAAGCCGAGCAACGCTGCGGCAGCGAATCCAAGTGTAATTTTCTTCATGTTTTGCATTTTCCTTATGGAGCCCCGAACCTGTTTGCAGCACCGCGTCTTAACGACGGATGAATGTCAGCTAACCCGTTCGGGTTCCGTTGCAGTCGCGTGGGACGACATGGATGAGCGGGGGGCACCGGTGCATATCGACGCGGCTGTGGTGCCCATGAGGCCTGCGCGACAGTCGACGAGATCGACAGCATGGGCCGGATTGAGGTGCTGTTGGGCATGATCCGGCACATGTTGCCGGCGGATATGGTGGTGGCGGCATGATGGCAACCCGATCCCTCTGCGCCGCAAAGGAGCGAAGTCCAAGCCTGGGCAAGCACAGTGGAAAATGATGACCTATTGCATGAAGCACTGATGTACTTCGGCAAAGAGCCCTCATGGTTCAACATTTACAAAGCCCTTGAGTGTCTTGAGCTTCGATTTGGCGGAGGGGAGACAACATTTTTAGCGCTCGGCTGGGACCCTCATCGCAGATCAAGCTGATGAAAAGGTTGGCGAATACATTGCGGCACGCGAAGCAAAAGTTTGAAGCACCTGAAAAGCCGATGACCCTCGGCGAGGCACCTTCGCTCCTGGGCTCTCTCCTGCGCAGGGGGTCTTGCGGAAGCTCAGAGCCCACCCAGGATCGATAGCCCCCAGCTTAGGCGCGTTCTGAGGCACGTGAACAAATGGTGTGAGACCGGCACTGCACTCGCCAAGTTCGGCCTCGCAGCTTACGAATTCTGGAAACTGGTCTTTTGACAATTTCCACCCACTATGAGGAGACCTCCCGGCCGAGTTCAGCAACAATGAACGGCACCCTTTGAGCCATTAAGCCCGAGACAAACGCAACATCGCGCGAAAGCCGATCCAGCTTCGAAACAACGATGCTGCACCTTGCCTTCCTGGCCGCAGTCAAGGCAGCCGCAAGCTGCGGGCGCCTATCGAGGGCATCAGCGCCCTTCCCGGTCTCGAACTCGGCATACTCTTCGATGATGGTCAGCGACTCGGCCGCGACAAAGCGCTCGATTGCTGCCTTTGCGCCTCGATCCCGAGGCCGGAGCGCTGCTGCTGTTGCGTGGAAACTCGAAGATATGCGACCGCGCGCTCCATACAAACGGCATACCACCGTATGCGGTTTGGTCAGCGGTTACTCAAGCATTCGCAAATCAGATCTTATGGAACGTCGATATCCGCTTTTCCCTCAGCAGCGGACATTCGTCCCTGCGAGAACTAGGTCGGCTTTGTGCCATGTGTGGACGGCTCCGAGTTGGCAAGAGAAATCTTCAC
>NZ_JNIJ01000115.1 GCF_000701345.1 Bradyrhizobium sp. URHD0069
CGATCAAACCTGCTTCCAATCGCGCATGCTTTTCCAGGTCGAGCCTCTCGGCCTCCCGGCGATCCGACTCATACTTGTCGACCGGAGTGAGATTGGCTTTCTGAGCCATTGCTTACCCTCCCCCTTTTTCCGTGACAGAAGCCAACGGGACGCCGGTTGAGTTCGTTCCGTGGCGCTCCCAAAAAGAAAAAGCCTTGAGCTTACCGCTCCTCGTCCGGACACACCCAGACGTAAGGCGGCGATCTCAGGGGAAGCTTTATTCATTGTCGACTAAACTGCCGATCAGTCGGACGAGCGCTTGATGCTCGGGCCCAGCATTGCCTTTTCGCAGAAACTCCCCCAGCTCGATGCGGGTGAGCTTACCGCCAGAAGGCTCGTTGCCCTGTGCAGAACGAATACCTGATTGTCGTCACGGCATAGTAGCCATTGGTCACCGTTTTCGCTGCGGTAAATCTCTCGTTCCTTGCTCGGCATCGGCTCATCCTCGTCACGGCGCATGGTGCGGTTGAAAGAGGCCGCCAACTGAGGCGGCGCCGTCGTTCGGTAGTGTCTCAGTTTGAGAGCTGAACTTTTGTGCTTAGGACTTGCGTTTTTTCAAAACGCAGGGCGAAGGGGCGGTTAAGAACTACGCACTGGGCGCGCCCACTGCCCTCCGACCCAGGCGTCCAGTGTGAACCCCGCCCGAGCCCCCAAAGCCTGGCGGGGTTCTCTTATGTGGTACTGGCCGAAATAGGCCGCTCGCGGCCTTACTCTTGGTCGGCAGCGTTTTCAAAAACTCGACATATTGACATCCCGCCATTAGGCGCTTGTCGGGCCCTTAACCAACTCAAGGACCGCTATCATTTTGAACTTAGGCCAACCCGATGGTTGAAACAGGCCGAGCCGGCCCTTCACACAACCACTATGATTATGATCAGCGCCTTACTTCGGCGGCTGAAGCTCGCCCTTTAACCAGCCCATTGCCTTATCGGTTTTCAGTGGATCTGGGCCATCACATTCGAAGCACTGGAGCTTGCGCGGTCCCTTGCCACCAGGAGGCAGCGCTAGGATCAAGAAGGCCCCGCACTTGGGGCAGGTCGGTCGTTCAGCTTGGCCCATATGATAATTTTGCCGCCACTCAGGTTATCCGTCAATTCAAATTGAAGCCACTGCGGGAACGGTTTTCGGGCTGGCGAATTGTATGGATGTGCCGTTCCTGCCGGTCGGCACAGTCACCTACCCCAACGGCCTCAGCTCTCCCCCTGCGCTGGGGCCGTTGTTCATGGAGGCGAATATGGGCCGCGGAATCCTACTCTGGCTGCTGGGAGTGCCTATTCCCATCATCATCTTGCTGTGGTTGTTCTTCGGCCGCTAACCCAGCGAACCTTGAGCTTGGCCCCCGCGCTGGGGCCGTTTCTTGGCTATTGAAGGCTACATATTTGCCGCGCTTCATCGCCAGCGCTACCGCTCCTTCGTCCGGATGCACCCACCGATAAGGCGTAATCTCCCGCGTCACGGTCAGCTTGATCATGTGCACCGGCGCGTACCGGGCCTTCCTCCACGATCGCCATTTGAGCGCGGCCTCTAGGCCCACGGAACATTCCGCGAACGGCTTCGTTACCCGCTCCAAAGAAGGAGCTTCATCATGAGTAATCCGAAAACGGAACCACCCGATAACACGCAAAAAAATCCCGACGAGTGGGTATCGGGTGATGACCCGATGACCGGAGCGCAGGCGTCGTATCTGAAAACCCTGTGCGAGCAAGCGGGCACTCCCGAGCTATTCGACGACAGCCTGACGAAGGCGGAAGCCTCGAAGTTGATAGACGAGATGCGTGAGAAGGCCAACGTTGCGTAGGGAGCGTGCCATGGAAGAACCGATGATGACTGAGGAGCAGCGGGACGAAATCAAAAGCCTCTGTCAGAAAGCGAATGTGCCGGACAAATCGGGCGAGCTCCTTACCCAGGAAGGCGCACAACATTTTATCGACGACCTTAAGAAGCAGATGGCGGAGCGGAAGTAGCCGTGCCTGCCGGTAGAATAAAACGTCGAAGGAAACACTAGAGAATGGATGGTCACTGGCGTTCGCATGCGCCGGGAAGGCCGATCCTCCATCTCTTCTCATCCTCTCGCAGACCTCGGCGGGTGGAAGGGTGTGGGGTTACATCATTGCGCGAT
>NZ_JNIJ01000116.1 GCF_000701345.1 Bradyrhizobium sp. URHD0069
GGCAGCTCAATGAAAGGCCGAGAAAGACCTTGCTCTATCAGACGCCGGCTGAGAAGTTCGCAGAATGTGTTGCAGCGATCGGTTGAACTCGCCGTGAAAAGCGCCGTTTGAGAGTCGGCCGGTCACTTCCGGTCTACCCCGATAATCAGACGTCTTCGGTGTCGGGCGTCACTTCTCAAAAGTGCCGATTTTGTTGCAAAAGTCCCAAAATGCCGAGCGACTAATTTTCCGCGAAAGGATGAAACAAGCTGCGATCGCCGATCGATGTAGCCTCAAGCGCGCCACCGAAGTCGCCGGTGGACTCATCGCTAGTTGATGTAGTCCCCCACATGATTATCCAGTTGCCGCACCTACAGCCCGGAAAAATTGTGTTCAGTGATGCAAAAAGACTTTTGCAACAAAATCTGCCAGATTCGGACTCATGCACCGCAGCAAACAACTAAAATTATTCGATCACTTCGTCGACGCCGGGGACAGAACATGCAGGATTGTGATCTCGCTGAATTGGCCCGCGTAAAGAGAGTAAATTTCCCGAAAGCAGTTTGCGAATGAGCGACGAGAGCACCCCAAGGCTCGGTGCCCTCGCGTTAATGCAGCCGGAAGACTCCGTCCACGGCGTGTAGTTCGGTAGGCTTGATCAGTTTAACCTTGGTTACGCGCTATGCTCAGCAATATTTCAGCAAGTTTTGCAGGTGAGGACAAGAAAGGAGAGTGATCTCCGTCTAGTGTAAAAACTTGCTGACATGGCGTATTTCCGAGCATTGCATCTTGGTAGAGCGGAGAGACTGCGTGGTCTTTCAGGCCTTTGACATAGTAGCGCTTCACCTGTCCATACCGTTCGGGAGTCAGGAAGAGCTTGTCGCCGTAAACCTTCGTCCGCTGAGGCGTGAGTTGTGATTTTGCCCAATCCGCGTCAACAGACGCGCATGTATTGTAAAAGACTTCGGGCGCCTTCTCGGTCGGAAAAGTGGCTGTCAGTCCGTCCGCAGAAACCTTCATGTTTTTAAGGACTAGATCGTCAACATTTAGTTTGGCATTCGCTTCAAGGAAGCTACCGAGACTCTCATTTGATCGGAAGAGAAGACCATTAATATAAACAGCAGCGGCCAATCGTTTCGATCTTTCTTCCGAAACCTGCGACGTTACAATCCCGCCCATACTATGGCCAACGAGTATCACAGGACCTTCCACGCCATCGATAACACCTGCAATGCGGGTCGTATAACTATTTAGGTCTGCATTCTCGATGGGAGCCGGGTCTCCGCCACTTGCGGGAAGATCGGGCGCAATCACCGCGTGTCCTTCGCGCCCCAATAACGGGATTAGCTTCCTCCAGCACCAACTGCCGTGAAATGAGCCGTGCACGAGAACGAACGTTGCTGCGTTCTTATCGGTCTTTTCTGTCGCCGCAAGAGATGAATTTAGCGTCCCGGATGACGCGATAGCGAATGTCGCTATGCTGGCTGCCCCTGCCATGACGGTGCGGCGGTTAATTGGCTGCGAATGAGTGTTCATAGGTTTCTTCCAAATTTTTGGTCATTAATGGTGGTTCTATTACTAGTACAATGGTACTATGAGCACAAATGCAAACTGCAGACGCTCATCTCCTTGCGCAACTTGCGGCTGGGGGAAACCTAGCAATACGAGGCCTTGGGGCGAGTTTCTCAAGGATGGGGCTACCCGCTGCTGTGGCAAAATGGTGGCTGAGCCATCCAGGTCCGAGCCGCGACGAAAGGGCCAGGGCGGCAGTGTCGAAGTCCGTTGTGGGTCAATCGCGTCATTCTGAGGGTGCGCCGATGACTTCCGGTCTACCCCGATAAACAGACATTCTCAGCGTTCGTCGGCATGTCTCAAAGGTGCCATGTGTGGACGGCTCCGAGTTGGCAAGAGAAATCTTCACGTCGCAGGCTTGGTCGGTGCTGCCATGTGTTCG
>NZ_JNIJ01000117.1 GCF_000701345.1 Bradyrhizobium sp. URHD0069
CTCCCGATCAGGCCAAGGCTCAGGTTGCGGAGTACCAACAGCAGTACAAAGAAACGATTGCCAAAACCAAAGAACAAGCAAAGCAGGCGGCGGATGCAACGGCCAAGACGGTTTCGCGGGGGGCTCTGTTCGGTGCCCTGGCTCTTTTACTGGGCGCTCTGGCTGCGTTTTTTGCGGGCCGAGCTAGCGCCGTAACACCAACGGTGACGAGAGGATCAGAACGGTCATTCGCCTGAGCCATTAAACTAGATCGATGCGGGCTGCTGCTGCCCGCGCAGCTCGCGCTCATTGTTTTACTTGATATTCGATGCAAGCGCGCCACAGCCCTATTTGAGTGAGGCCATGCCACTTCTCCTGTCAGCGGGAGTGGTCGTAACTCGGCCTTGACGTAAATAGTTCCTAGCGAGACCGCAATCTGAACTTACGGAGCCGCGCCGATGCGCATTGATCGCCGGTGAATGTACAAAAGGTGCTTAGGAACTAGAGCCAACCTCATGCACGTCAACGGTGACAGAGATCACTCCTTCTGTAGGGGACGGTCACCAAAATGAACATTGAACTTACTCACCTGTCTTCTTAGGAGCGACGTGCACGCACGAAGCTCGCTCGGCGCGATGCAGGCTGCTTTTGTCAACTCGGAACACTTTACGGATGGGCTGGTTGTTGGAGGGAACGATCAATCTAACCACGAGGAAAAAATGAAACGCTCATTCATTGTACTAGCAACCACTGCGTTGCTCGCGGCCAGAAACAACCCGCCCAATCTGGTCCTAACAACAGCGCCGTAAATAACCCAGAACAGAACAATTCGAATGCGCCGGTCGCGGTCGCAACAGCTTTACGGAAGGCCAAGCCAAATCGAAAATCGAAGAGGCCGGCTATAGCAACGTCACCGCATTGAAAAAAGATGACGACGGCGTTTGGCGAGGTAAGGCGAGCAAAGGCGGCTCATCATCCGGCGTCAGCGTAGATTTTCAGGGCAATGTGAACCCAACGAAGTAAGAAGGAATTTGCAGATGATAGTTACAATCTCTCGTCTTTACGACAGCTATGACGATGCTAAACGGGCCGTTCAGGGTTTGGAAGCCGCTGGTGTCCCGCACTCAGATATCAGTATCGTCGCGAACAATTCCGACAATTGGTACACCACCGGCCAAAAGGTGGACCGCGATCGCGACGGCGTCGATGACCGTGCTGAAAGTGCGGGGAAAGGCGCCGGGATCGGCGCAGGTCTCGGAGGCGCGGCCGGTCTGCTGGCCGGCCTTGGCTTGCTGGCTATCCCCGGGTTAGGGCCGGTGGTCGCGGCGGGATGGCTAGCCTCAACTGCCGTCGGCGCAGCTGCTGGTGCGGCTACGGGCGGAATCGTGGGTGCCCTGACCGAAGCTGGTATATCGAAGGAAGACGCCTCGCTGTACGCTGAAGGCGTTCGCCGCGGAGGAACGCTTGTGTCAGCGCGCATTTCGGAAACGGACCGAGCGCGGCTGGACTCGATCCTCAACCGGTCTTCCGTTAATCTTCGGGAACGAAGCACGGCCTGGCAAAAATCAGGCTGGAAGGGCTTCGATCCCGCTAGCGAGCCGTATGGAGCCGAACAGGTCCGCGAGGAGCGTCAGCTCTACGGGGCGGGAATGCGCTAACAACTCAAGACGACCCGCTTCGGCGGGTCGTTTTTTAAGCCGTCAATACGGAAAACTGTGATTTCGCAATACTCGTTGAATGGTTGGTTACTTCAATTCAATCCTCTCATCCTCATGTTATCAAAGGAAACCTAAGCGACGTGGTCGTGCCCGAATCGGAACTTTCCTGTTCAATGGTGCCGACCTCGCTGGCCAATCCGGAACCGGATGCAGGCTCGGTCATTTGAATGATCGACCACCACAAAGGATTTCCTGGATGCGCGATTATCCGAAGCCGCCATATCCGAGC
>NZ_JNIJ01000118.1 GCF_000701345.1 Bradyrhizobium sp. URHD0069
TATGGCAAGTAAGGCCCTCATGACCTCCTCCATCTGACTGCTGGGTACTGCCGTCGATCCGATCTTATTGCGCTGCAGACCCGTGCAATAGTCGAGAATAGAGAACCGGCTCAACAGAGCCATTTCTTGATGCTTCGCACAATCGCCGTTTTGCGGCTCCGCTGGTGTTCGCGAGTAGGCATCGCTTCCGCTTTTGGCACGTTTGAGACATGCCAACTGGCTCTTAGGATGTCGGCTTATAGGGGCAGACCGGAAGTGGTCCGGCCCATGGTCGGAATAAACGCGATTGACCGGAGCGGAATTGTTCTCACGCGCGCGCAGGTAGCGTTGGCGGGTGAGCGGGCCTAATGGTATTCTTCGCGATTTCAGGGTTGGAGGATATCGAACAATCAGGTGGATGGCTTTGCCCACCTGAAAATACAGCGAAAATTGAGGAGGACTCGGCAATGGCGACTTACTCCATAGTTGATCTCAGCCGTCGGGAAATCTTTAGAATGTCTGCGATACTTGGCCTCACAAGCGTCGTCTCAACCAAGTTCGCGTTTGCTCAAGCGGCCTTGCAGCGCACGCCCGGCCAAATACGTGGTCCGTTCTATCCACTGAAACCATTTGATCAAAACGCCGATCTAACGAAAGTGCCCGGTCGACCGGGTCGCGCCGAGGGTCAAATCCTGAACGTCACGGGACAAGTGGTCAATTTGAAGGGCGAACCCGTTCGCAACTCCAAGGTCGAGGTTTGGCAGGCCAACGCTCATGGGCGTTACAAGCATCGGAGCGATACGAACCCCGCGCCGCTCGACCCGAATTTTGAAGGATCAGCCGTTCTGACCACGGACACGGAAGGTCGATACAGGTTCAAGACTATTAAACCGGCCGCGTATCCTGTTGGTCCCAATACAGTCCGGCCAGCGCACATTCACTTCGAAGTATATGGCAAGCAAGATAGGCTTGTGACCCAGATGTACTTTGAAGGCGACCCTTACAACAGTACGGACCGTGTTCTGCAAAGTGCGGGGCGAACGGAATTGCTCATCACGAAGCTATTGCCGCCGCCTCCCGAGTTCGAACCAGAGTCGAAATTGGTGGTATTCGACATCGTGCTGTATGCAGGCTAATCAGTTCCGCACAAGGCAAGTGCTCCGGCGATGCACCGACTTCCGGTTCTGGCACGAAACCGACGTGCCATGCCGCCCACCGAATGTCCGTTGTTGAGGGGATTGTGTTGAAAAAGTCTTTTTGGGGTGACGACTAAAATTTTTCAGGACCGCTGATGCGTTTCGCCCGCGGCGATGTGCGGGGCCACATCGTTTCACACAAAAACGACCACCGACCTTCCTAGTGGCGCTAAAGAGCTTTGCGGCGGTAAGCACATCTAAATATCAACTTTCGCGAGATTTCGGCGCGGTTCGATTTTCGACTTTTGCAACACTATCGAGGGACGAACAGACTTCATGCGGACGACACTAAACCGACGCAATTGACCCGATGCGGAAGTCCGATGCCTCAGCCGATCAACGTGTTAGTCTAGCGGTGTTGCACGAGGGGTGAGGCGACCCATAATCTGCGCCTAACGATATTTTTTGGTCGAAAGGTCGTTCAGCCACATCGAAAAAAGGACTGTCGTGCAGTGTGGAGGCGGTATGGATCAGGCTATCCGATTGGACGGCGCCGCTCCTAAGGCTAGGCCAGACCAGTGGAATGCTACGGCGCATAGTTCCGATCGTTAAAAAAAGCAGAGAAGCGCCCGGTTTTGCCGGTCGCTCCTCTTTCGCGGTGACGCCGTCGAACGATCTAGAAGCGGTAACTGAGCTTGCCGCT
>NZ_JNIJ01000119.1 GCF_000701345.1 Bradyrhizobium sp. URHD0069
CATGGATAGCTCCTCCGAATCGTGGGAGCCTCAACAGCGCCCACATCCATGGCACTCAAGTGCCGGTGGAGGAGCCGTCCACAGCATCAGCAACGGACTCAAGACGGCTGCGGGGCCGTCTCGGGTTCGGCAGTTTCGGGCATTTCAAGCGCGAAGACGATCAGCGCCACCCCCGCGGCAGCGCCCAAGGTGAGAAAGGCTGCGCTGTATCCCAAGTGATCGACGATCAAGCCAGCAGCGAGGCCACTCAGCGAGGCGCCGATCCCCTGCATCGTTGCGATGGCACCTAGAGCAAGGTTGTAGCGACCGGTGCCTCGCATGATGTCGGCGATTACAAGGGGCGTGAGGGCGCCGAATATCCCGGCTCCTACGCCATCGAGCAACTGGACACCGATTAGCCAGAAGCTGTTATCGGAGAAGGTGTAGAGCACCGCACGGATGGGCAGGATGGCAAACCCGGCGAGAAACAGAGGCTTCCGTCCCCAACCGTGGGCAGTACGTCCGACCAGCAGGGCGATCGGCAGCATCACCAGTTGTGCGGCGACGATGCACGCCGACATCATGGCCGTCGCCTCTTCGGGAAATGAGGCTGCCAGCTTTTGTCCCACCAGTGGGAGCAGGGGTGCATTGGCAAAATGGAACAGCATGACGCACAGGCCAAAGATGACGAGAGGCCGGGATTTGAGCAGGATGCCGTAACCGGCGGGGCCGGCGGAGCGCCCAGCCGCGTCGGTCTCCTGGTCCAAGTCTCTCGCCCGGTCCAAATCGATTGCCTCGGCCGGAATGGAAAGCACCGCGATGCCGGCAAGCACGGCGAAGACCGGCACCAGAAGGAAGACGGCGCGTTGCGAGAAGGCATAGCCAACTGCGCCCGCCAAAACGGCGATGGCGACATTGCCCGCATGGTCGAAGGCCGAGTTCCGTCCCATGCGGCGGGCCAATTGCTTGCGCGCGTACAGGCCCAAGGTCAGGGCCGCGACCGCAGGACCGAAGACGTCACCGACAACTGCGGTCAGGCTGTTGGCGATCATCACCGGCCAGAAGCTCGGCCACACAAAGATGATGGCAGCTCCGATGCCCAGCACGGCGAGCGCCAGGACGATCACTCCGCGCTTGGCGCGGGTCGCGTCGATCGCGGCGCCGATCGGCGTTTGGACGGCGAGCCCGAGTAGGCCTCCGATCGTGGTCACCAATCCGACTTCGGACTGGCTCCAATGCTGCTGGGTGACCAGGAACACGTTGAGAAAAGGCCCGAGGGCGCCGCGGACGTCCGCGAGCAGAAAGTTGACGGCGTCCAGCGAGAACGGGGTGAACGCTTGCTCCTGGTTGATGTCATAGCCATAGCCACAGCATCCGATTGCGGCGCACCGAGTCCCTCATGTAGTAGAGGATCGGAGGCCCCGCCACGGCCAGCACTAAATACTCGCGCGCTCCACACTCGTCATCCGCTGCGGGTCATTCGCGTCATTCTGACGACGTTCCTGTCACTTCCGCTCTACCCCGATAAACAGACAAACTTCAGTTGGCCTCAATTGAACTGACCAACTCGCTCATCTGTAACCGTCACGGCCCTTCCGGCATCCTTGCCGCTGATGTATGTTGCACCTACTGCCTTTGGGAGCTGCCAGCGGGACGTGCCGAGGTCCCGATTTGTCTTTAGCGGCAGCGTCGAAGCCGTCGGCGGGCATCGCACCTAAATAGACCGACGTACTTTTTTGCCGATGCTACCAGCACTCGCACGGTCGTGTGCGCACGCACACGCGGCAAATCTTGCAACGATCAGGGAGGAAAGTCATGAAAACCCAC
>NZ_JNIJ01000120.1 GCF_000701345.1 Bradyrhizobium sp. URHD0069
CAGCTCAATGAAAGGCCGAGAAAGACCTTGCTCTATCAGACGCCGGCTGAGAAGTTCGCAGAATGTGTTGCAGCGATCGGTTGAACTCGCCACCCTTAGCGGACATCAAACCTCTGGCACACATTGATTTCTTTCGGTTAGCGTGTAGAACGGTGGTCGGGTGCTCGCTGCATGTGGCAGTGACAGGTCAAGCGATGGTCGGGCCGCCACGCGGAAAGCGTGCGCCCAATGATCCGTCGAAGATCAGACGAAGAAATCCTCCCGTGCCAATCCCTCACCGGGCGGGCCGTGAATGTGCCCCTGCTGTTTCTTGCAGTCGCGGTGGCCCTCCCAGCCGTCCTGTTCGCAAATTCAGCCGCGGCAGCATCCACAACTGGCCCGTATTCGGCTCAGCCCGTCTTCCTGTTCGGCATTCCGGTTGATTTCATTCTGTTCGGCCTGACACTGGTGAGTGTAGCGGTGTTCCACCACAAGACGCTTGAGGTGGCGTTGACCGGGCTCGTGGCCGTTACACTTTACAAGCTCGTGTTTACCGGCTTCCGACAAGGCGCGGGCCTGAGCGGCCTGATGCTCCAGCTTCACCACGAATGTGTCGTTCTTGCCAACCTGTTTCTGCTGCTGATGGGTTTCGCCATCCTGTCACGCCATTTCGAGAACAGCCGAATCCCTGACGCGATGCCGGCGTTGCTGCCAAACGGGTGGAGCGGCAGCCTGGTCCTGCTTGCGATTGTATTCGTGATGTCGGGCTTCCTCGACAATATTGCCGCGGCCCTGATCGGCGGCACCATGGCGCGGCACTTGTTCAAGGGCAAAGTACATATCGGTTACCTTGCCGCCATCGTTGCAGCCGCTAATGCGGGCGGCGCAGGCAGCGTCGTCGGCGATACCACCACCACCATGATGTGGATCGACGGCATCAGCCCGCTGCGGGTCGTCGAGGCCTACGTCGCGGCTGTCGCCGGCTTCCTGATCTACGGGATACCGGCTTCACTGGTACAACACCGCCATTCCCCGATAGAGAAGGATGCGCAGCGTGGCCTGCAGATCGATTGGACTTATGTGGGCGTCGTCGCGGCAATCCTGATCATCGCTGTTCTGGCCAACGTCATCGCCAACCTGAAATTACCGGCATTGCTCGATGCCATCCCCGTGATCGGACTTGCGGTATGGATCGTCATTCTCGCGGCCGCGCCGCTGCGTCGGCCGGATTGGGCGATCATGCCGGAAACGTTCAAGGGCACGGTCTTCCTTCTGGCCCTTGTCACCAATGCGTCCTTTATGCCGGTCGAGGAATTGCCGGGAGCCTCGTGGCAAACGGCGCTGGGGCTCGGCTTCCTGTCTTCCGTGTTCGACAACATCCCGCTGACGGCGCTTGCACTCAAGCAGGGCGGCTACGACTGGGGTTTCCTTGCATATACCGTGGGCTTCGGCGGTTCGATGATCTGGTTCGGCTCGTCTGCGGGCGTTGCGATCTCCAATATGTATCCGGAGGCCAAGTCGGTCGGCCTGTGGCTGCGGCACGGCTGGTTTGTCGCGGTAGCGTATATTGTGGGCTTCTTCGTGATGTTCGCCATTGTTGGTTGGAATCCTGACGCTCCACACAAAAAGCGTGTTGCGCTAGATGTGAACTATCAACTGGACGTGGCTGGCCGCCCGTAAGACGAGCCTAGCGCGGATGGAACGTCGGCAATTGGCGGCGAGTTCAACCGATCGCTGCAACACATTCTGCGAACTTCTCAGCCGGCGTCTGATAGAGCAAGGTCTTTCTCGGCCTTTCATTGAGCTG
>NZ_JNIJ01000121.1 GCF_000701345.1 Bradyrhizobium sp. URHD0069
CGGGGTCAAGGCCGTCAGCCGCCGAAGGCGGTGGCGCCCAGCGCCAGCCTTGAGCCCGGCCGATTCACCGGTCTACCTTCAGCACAGTTGCTCTGCCGGGAAAGGACGAGGCGAGCTGGTAGCGCTGATTTGCCCGACGCGTTAAGCGAAATATTTTTTCGGGCAGGACTGGACGACCCAAATCATGTTGAAATCGCTGGAAGAAAAACTTTATTCACGCAACGCCGGCGCCTGCGTCGCGCAGGAAAATGTCGCGATCTCGCGCCGGGACCGGCGCTGCAGCCTGCCGCGAGCAACGTCATCCCGCTGGCGAAGCGGTGATCGCCGGTCGGCAAGTCGGTGCGGATCGAGATCGAAGCGGCGCGCGGGTGGATGCAGTGAGCCGAGCGGAGCGGCGATGTCCGTTCTTAGCGGCCCTCAACACCGGACTTCGGTGGGCGGCATGGCACGTCAATTTCGTGCCAAAAGGCGGCATAATATGAATTTTGAAGCGCGAACCGCATTATGGGGTCGCACGCGAAGAACGGTGCGATGCAAAGTGTGTCACGACCTTGCAGCGGCGATTGGCGTGTTGCTAAAACTCATTAGCGCACCGTGCTTGGTCGAAAGACCGTGTGGCGTGCTTCCGGGCATGCGACGGCCGTCCGGTCAGCTGCCGCGCAGCCAAATGTTGTCTCACTCTGTATCGAAGATGGGGAGAGGGGATCGCATGTCGCTCATAGTGTTCGGAACTAGTGTCTCGCCCTTTGTCCGCAAGGTCCGTATCGTATTAACTGAAAAGGGTCTCTTCTACCGGCACGAGAATGTGAATGAGGCTAAGCCACCGGACGGCTGGCGTGAGCTGAGCCCGCTCGGGAAGATCCCCGCATTCAAGGACTGCGATCGGGCGCTTGCCGGGTCGTCGGTGATTTGCGCCTATCTCGAGCGCCGCTTTCCCATACCGCCCCTCTACCCTACCGAGCCCTACGACTACGCACGTGCGCTGTGGCTCGAGGACTACATGGATGACGGCTTCGTCCCATTGGGCCGCTCCAAGGTGTTCTTGCCGCTTATCGTGGAGCCGCTATTGGCCGGCAAGCCGGAGGCCGATGTCGCTGCCCAAGAGGCTGCGGGCAAAGCGGTCGACGAGGAATTCCCCGCATTCTGGGACTATCTCGAGCGCGAGCTCGGCGAGGGCGAGTTTTTTGTCGGCGAGCACCTCACTATCGCCGATATTGCGATCGCGAACGCCCATGTGAACTTGCGATATGCAGGCGTTGCGCCCGCGCGCAACCGCTGGCCACGCCTGCGCGCATTCCTTGACCGCATGCACAGCCGGTCTTCGTTCAGCAACCTCGTTAAGGAGGAGGCGCCGATCTTCGACAGGCTTTCCGGGTGGATCAGCGATTGAGCGGTCATCGGCTCTTTGGCGCCAGCGCCGCGCCGCGGCGATGCCGCGGCTGATCAGGGAGGAATTCCGCCGGCTTGGCGGTAAGGCGCCCGCCGTATTCCTCGACACGTTTCCAGTCGCGAATATCTGCTCGGGGTCAGTTTTGTCATTCTAACCATGTGCCGATCACTTCCGGTCTACCCCAGCAAAGCGGAAGACGTATGCTCGTCTGGACCTTTTCAGCTTTTGACCCGAACCGGAAGTCGGATTGGCCCTCCAAATGGTCGCGAAAACGCGGTGATACTCGGTGACTGACCACTGCTAATTTGATAACCTGCGATCAGACCCGGCTGGCAGGCGACCGAATGAATTCGGTCAATTGAAATGGCGCCAGTTCA
>NZ_JNIJ01000122.1 GCF_000701345.1 Bradyrhizobium sp. URHD0069
GAAGCACGAGCCCGCGAGCGACATCGACACTGTGATGGCGGATAGTCTGAAAGTGCTTGACCCCAAACGGCCGATTAGAGAAGCGGACATTGCTCAATGCAGTCGGCAGTCTCAAAGGTGCCATCAACAGACATGGCCGGTTCGCCAACAATCTACGCCCCCCCCCCAATTTCCTTTATTGTGTCCGAGGCAGTTTGGAAGTTCTTTGAAATGGTCTCTTAACATTTGTTCTTCTTCGTCCACCCACGGACAAAGAATACGTCGCCAAATCAAACCGGATTGAGAGCTTGCCCGGGGCTGGTAACGCTGGAGCCGAACCCAATGCATTACTTTTTGCTCTTGCTGCTATGGGGATGCACGATATTGCTCGCGTACGGTGTGGGACGTGTCTGGTGGATGGCAGTGCGAACCGGCCGATGGCTCAAAGGCGGCGGACGCGCTTACTATTTTCCCAGCAAGCACTACACGTTCACGGTTTATGATAGAACGAACAATCCATCAATGTATTGGCTGGGCGTGATCAGCATGGCTATCCTTTTCGTTGGTTTCCTTTTCTTGTCTGTGCTGCTCACAATGGGGTTGGTCAATCAGTCATGATCAAACGCGCGACGTAGCGATGTCCGGTATGGGTCAAACTCAGAAGAACTCAGTGTGAGCAAATGTCTTCCGGGTTACCCCTGAAAGCGGACATTGCTTGATACAGTCGGCATGTCTCAAAGGTGCCAACAACAGAAGTGCAGGTCGGTTTGCTGGCAACATGTTTCCTCGCGTCAGGCTAGGAACTTCGAATTTGAACTCGTTTTGTCAGCTTTTGTAGCGACCGCATTGCAATGCAACCTCATCCGTCTCCCGCCGCGATGATTTCGCGCGGCTGCCCTTGGTCGCGCACCAGCCAATAGACGGCGCCCAGCGCGAGGATGGCTGCGGCGAGCGCCAGCAGATGGAAGGCATCCGTGCTCGACAGATCGAGAATGATCAATTTGCGTACCACCGCCAGCAGCGCAATCAGGATGACAGAGCGTACTTGCACAATACTGTCGCGCCGCTCCGCCACCACCAGCAGGGAGCGCTTGAACTCGAGTGCAATGATGACGGTAAAGATCATGCCGAACACCGTCTGGAACACACCATAATCGGTCGGATCGAAATTGGTTGCCCAGATGCTGAGCAGGATTTTCAGCGTCAGATTCCACAGCGCGAGGGCAATGATGATGGCGATCAGCGTGGTCAGCATCAGGACGCAGACTTGCTCGAATTTCTGGTAGAGCGTCAGCGGCTCGAACGACAGGCGCAGATCAGAAAATTCCTTTTTCAAAGGCATCGTCGGCTCCATCAGCCAGCAGACTTTAGGCATAGCATGATTTTCACAATGATAGTGCCGTACGGTCGTGACGCCCGCTGAGGGTCATTTCCGGACCTCGGCTGGCGCAGCCGGGATGTCTGGTCTACCCCGATGAGCGGACATCGTCAGCGTGATCGGTGACGTCCGAAATGTGCGGCGGGCTCAATTGGTCAGCGCAACACTCTAATCTTTTAGCAAAGATGGAGTGTGGGCATGAAACAGCGACGTCGCATTTATTACTCGACCGC
>NZ_JNIJ01000123.1 GCF_000701345.1 Bradyrhizobium sp. URHD0069
CGTTATGGGGGTAGCGCGCGAGATAGGTACCGTTGCGGTCCGTGATAGCGAGCGCCGCTCCTTCCGGAACACCCTTTCGCGCGAGGTAGTCAGCGAGCCAATCGAGGCTGAGACCCGCGACGATGACGCCGCCCATCCGACCATCGTCGCCATAGAACGGCAACGCAAACTGAATGACCTTACGGCCAGTCGACAGACTTGCCGAGTATTCTCCGACCGAAAATTTGCCGGTCTTCAAGATGCTGGCAAAGTAGGGCCGCGCAACAATGGAGATTGGTCTATGGTCGCTGTTCGTGTCACAGAAAGACCAACCTTTCATGTCGGTGACAAGAAAGGCAATGAACGCTGGAAATCGCCGCTGCATAGCAGCCAGGTAAGCGTCGCACGCTTGGCCGTCCCTCGTTTTTATCGAGGGGAGTTCCGACATCGCGATCAGGACCTGACGAATTCCCTGGACGATCTGCTGTTGCTCTGCTGCGGCGAGCTTGGCCAGGCTAAGCGCCTGGTTCTCAACTTCGATCTGGCGCGCGCGACGGAGATCGAATTCATTGTATGCCTGGATCGCGATCGCGGGCAGTAGCGCGGCAGCCACCAGGAAGAAAAGGCGCGATAAAATAGTCACTTCCCGACCGACCCCAATCCTGTGTGGTTCGCCGGTCTTGGGGAGAATGCTGGATGCGTCTCGGTCGATGGCGAAACGCTATTGGTGATGCACTCGATGATCATCCTCATTCCGGCCGCCATACGAGCGCCGGGCAGGCGTCGTTTACGAAGATCAGCCTCATTTCAAAACTCTGCACCGTCCATCAAGGAAGATGCAGCGGCCGTGTGGCGGCTCAGTGCCATCCGCAGAAAAACTTCGTTACAATCGTAACGCGTCTAGGGCTCAAGACCGGCGGCAGTAGCCGTCGCCGCAGATCATATTTGGACGTCACTTCATGGCTAAGTCTAAGATCGGCATTATCGTAAGTGCCGCCGCTTGGGACGATTTGCCGACGTACCTGCTCAGGGGCTGTGAGAACTCGTGAGCAAGCCCTGTGATCGAGATGCGCCTGTTTATCGAGCCGATCAAACAGGCCGGATACATGTCGTTGCGCAAGACAGGTCGACTATAACCTTCTAAACCTGAACCGCCTTCGGGAGTTCTTTTTGTTTCCAGTGTGGGCTACTTCACGAACGGCTCCGGGAGATTGCGATAGCCATCGACAGAGCAATTTGTCGGGAGTTCATCTCGCCATGGATGCAAATCAGCAATACGATTCTGCGACGATCGCAATTTTGAGACGCGCGTTTGACGATGTTTTCAGTGATTCGAGATATTTTGATCGAAGATCCACCTCAGCGCTGGAAATTGCCGAACATCTCTTGGCCCAGGCCGCTGTCGGCGAGCGCGATCTCGATCGGCTGAAAGCATCAGGCTTCAATAAATTGACAAGCCAATAACTAGCGCAGTTCCAGAATTAACCTGCCGCGCGGACTGACCAAAGGCCATACGGTGGTATGCCGTTTGTATGGGGCGCGCCGTCGCATATCTTCGAGTTTCCACGCAACAGCAGCAGCGCTCTGGGCTCGGGATTGAGGCGC
>NZ_JNIJ01000124.1 GCF_000701345.1 Bradyrhizobium sp. URHD0069
CGAGTAGCCTTCGATCCGTTCCGTGCCATCGACGTCGAGGATATCGACCGCACCCCGTTCAACCATGGTCAGGTATTGGCCACCGGGCATCTTCGTGCCGACGAACCGGCCGTTGTGGGGATAGCGCGCGAGATAAGTACCATTGCGGTCCGTGATAGCGAGCGCGGCTCCCGCTGGAACACCCTTTCGCGCGATGTAGTCAGCGAGCCAATCCAGACCGAGAGCCGCGATGATGACGCCACCCATGCGACCATCGTCGCCGTAGAAGGGCAACACGAACTGAATGACCTTCCGGGGAACTGACAGACCTATCGAGAACTCCCCGACCGTGAACGCACCGGTCTTCAGGACGCTGGCAAAGTAGGCCCGCCCGGCGACGTTGACTGGTTTACCATTGCCGTTCGTGGTGCAGAAAGGCCACCCTTTCATGTCGGTGACGATAAAGGTAAGGAACGCCGGAAATCGCGGCTTCATCGCAGTCAGATATGCATTGCATGCCTGGCTGTCCCTCACTTTGATCGCCGGGAGTTCCGACAGCGCGATCAGGACCTGACGAATTCCCTGTACGATCTGCTGCTGCTCCGCCGCGGCGAGCTTGGCCAAATGGAGCGCCTGGTTCTGCACTTCGACCTGGCGCGCACGACGGAGATCGAGTTCATTGTATGCCTGAATTGCGATCGCGGGCAGGAGCGCGACAGCCACCAGTACGAAAAGGCGTAATAAAAGATTCACTTCTCAATCGTCCCTAAACCCTGAACGCCTGAAATGCATGCCGGTGTGGAAACGATGCTGCGCTGGTCTCGATCGATGGCAAACAGCTATCGATGATGTATTCGGCGATGATCCTGATCCGCACCGTGATCCGAGTGTCGAGTAGACGTTGTTCCGGATCGGTTTGTCTCATTTCAAAATTCTGCGCGTCCATCAAGGAATATGCAGCGGCCATGTGGCGGCTCAGTGCCATCGGCATAAAAACTTCGTTACGATCGTAACGTTCACGGCATGAGACCGGTGGCAGTCCGCCAGTGGCGGGAGTCTAGGCGAGGCTGACCTTCTCCGGATTGCGCGAATTCCAGCCGTCCTACGCAGCACGCACTTTTAAGACCGGGGTGCCGTGGTCGAACGGCGAAAGCGGTGGACGATTTTCAGTCATCAAAAGTTCTCCTATTTGAGCAAGCGAACTTTGGCCGGGTACCGGTCAACGAAATCCTTTGAGACGTTTGGCCCATTGCAGGCCGACGATCGCACCCAGGCTCATTGGTTGGACGGTCGTCGATCTGATCCAGTCGCGGGCCGCGCTTCAGGCAGAAATTTGGATGCTACGGCAGCAGATCAATGCTCTTCAGACGAACTGCTCCAAAAAAAACACGCATTCAGCGCTTTCGACCGATCGGTCTTCGTTGGTCTCTATCGGCTATTCCCTAAAGTTTGCGACGCGTTGGCGATCGTGAAGCCTGACACTATTGTTCTCTGGCATCGCGCGGGTTTCCGGCTGTGCTTGTGCTGGAAGTCGCGACGCCCTGGTGGCCGGCCGACCGTGCCGCTCGAAATACGAAAGCTTACGCTTC
>NZ_JNIJ01000125.1 GCF_000701345.1 Bradyrhizobium sp. URHD0069
AGTGGCGAGCGAGAAGTGGCACCGACCCCACATACCGCGTATGGCGCGAAGTCCGAAATGGGTCAATTGCGTCGGTTTAGTGTCGTCCGCATGAAGTCTGTTCGTCCCTCGATAGTGTTGCAAAAGTCTTTTTGCGAGGTGGGACTCAAATTCTCCGACCCGTAGACGTGGCAATTAAATAATGATGTGGAGGACCACGTCACTGTGCGCCAAACCCACAGGTGATTCTGGTAGCGGGTTTGAGGCTATATCGATCGGCGATCGTCGCTTGTTTCTTCCTTTGGCGGAAAATTAGCCGCTGCGCCTTTTGGGACTTTTGCAACACTATCCCCTCAACAACGGACATTCGGTGGGCGGCATGGCACGTCGGTTTCGTGCCAACACCGGACTAGACATCTTGGCCGAACGTGGCCGATGCTCGCAAAGGGTGACATAGCACTTTCGTGTAGTAACCCAATGAATCCGAGGATGATCTCCCGGCGGCCGAGGTGGGCCCGGATCCTAGTGGTGGTCGCATTGACCGCGTTTGCGATCGTTGCGATTCGCTCCCTTCGGGAGCCGGTTCTGCGGGCCGCAGGATGGGCGCTCGTCGTAAACGAACCGGTCGCGTCCGCCGACATCATCGTTCTATCGCTCGATTCCGGTGGCGCCGGGGCGCTCGAAGCGGCGGACCTCGTGCAAAGCGGCATCTCAAAGCGAGTTGCGGTTTTTATGGGCCCTCCGGGTCTAGAAGACCATGAGTTCATCCGCCGGGGGCTCCTTTACGAGGATGACGGGGCAAGGCAGATTCGCCAACTGAGGTCGCTTGGCGTGACAGATGTCGTGCGAATCTCCACAATCGAGGGAGCGTCGACCGAAGGTGAAGGTCAGGCGCTTCCGGCATGGTGCGCCGAGCATCAGTTCCACTCCGTTGTGTTCGTGGCCGATAAGGATCACTCGCGACGAGTGCGGCGAGTGCTCGACCGAGTCATGAAAGACCATTCGACACGCGTCACGGTTCAACCCGCGCGTTACTCAAATTTTGACCCCGACCGATGGTGGGAAACTCGCCGCGGCGTCACGGCAGAAATCGTCGGGCTCCAGAAACTCTTGCTCGACGTCGTGCTGCACCCAATGTCATTTTGACATCGATCCTTTCTTAGAGATGCCTGAGTTCCCCTGAGCGCAGCGCACCGGCCTCGCGTCGCCTCGCGTCCGCCTCCAAGCTGAGTAGGCGGCATTTTAGCGGTTCAAATGATCACTTTGGTAGGCGCTGAAACCGGCTCCGCTACGGCAACCAACGGATTCTGGCTGATGTCGCATAAGGGTCAAACTGAGAAGAACTCAGTACGAGCATATGATTTCCGCTTTGCCCTTGCCGGCTCAACCGGTCGCCGCAACACAGGCGTTAAATCTCTCTGCTGGAGTTTCAAATTGCAAGGTCTCACGTGGTCGTTCGTTTAGCTGGCGA
>NZ_JNIJ01000126.1 GCF_000701345.1 Bradyrhizobium sp. URHD0069
CAGGTTGCGGAGTACCAACAGCAGTACAAAGAAACGATTGCCAAAACCAAAGAACAAGCAAAGCAGGCGGCGGATACAACGGCCAAGACGGTGTCGCGGGGAGCGCTGTTCGGTGCCCTGGCTCTTCTGCTGGGCGCTTTGGCTGCGTTTTTTGCGGGCCGAGCTAGCGCCGTAACACCAACGGTGACGAGAGGATCAGAACGGTCATTCGCTTGAGCCGGTAGATCAAAGCGGACTCGGGAGCTGAACGGCAGGCGATCGGTTGGGCCCGCATTGGTCGGCTGCCTGCATCTGGCCTTTTCCCCCAGGGTCCTCTCGCTCCATTGCTTGGAACTACGCTGGTCTACGCGGAGAAGGTTGGATCCCAGTTCCTCTCCCTCCGCCAACTTCAGCGCATGCACCCGGTGTGCTAGCGGGGTTTTCCGCCAGCTTCCGATCCGCCGCTGCTGGTCCCACTGCTCGAACCCGTCGTTGGCTGGCTGCTGCTCGAGGGCGGTTGACCGGGAGGATGGCTAGAAGCCCCCGGTTTTTCTTGATCCGCCACATATCCGGATGCTCCGGAGTCGCGGGTCTTGATGCCTTTGTCCGCATCATCCTGCATCTGTTGGCCGGGCTGCATCTTTTCACTAGGCTGTGCTGACTGCTGCGCCGGTGCTGGCACGGTGATCGTGGTTCCAAAGGCGACAATCATCATGACGAGAATTGAGGTTCGCATCAGCTACCTCCTATTGTTTTCCTCTCTGCACAAACGCACGAAACAGCGAATGTTTCCTCAAAGCGCACGTTCTATTTCGTCGAGGAAAGTGATCTCTGAAAAACTAGGCAGCCTCAGTGGCGGCCTTCGCAGTCGATATCGCGCGCCAGCTCCCACAGCCGCAAGATGATGGCAGCCTGATCCGTGGAGATGCTGTAGAGATTACAGTTCACCGAACCTGTAGGGCCGTGCGACGTGGCTTTCAGCATGCTCAACGTTTTTCATGCGGTAGCCTGCCGCGAACACAACAAACAAAAAACAGTAATGCTCGCCAAGAGTTCCCATCCCTGCACCGCCCTGAAATGCCGCTCCACCCGGGAGGGCGGGCGACATGGCGCTCGTGCACATGTGAAGCCGCCGATGGAGCAGCAGATTACGCCTTACGCCTGGGTGCATCCGGGAGATCATCATAAGGCATACGGTGCGCCGCTCGTAAAGCGCGTCCCGTTTCGCTACTCCGCGCGCTCGACTGTCGCCTGCTCGATCGCCGCCGGCATTTTTGCTACCGACATCAGCGATCGCGCGACCTGATTGAGAAGCTGGTCAGCGTTTTCCTCCTCGGCGAGCGATTTGGACAATAGCGCCACGATCGCGCTGTGCCGGAGCTGCTGGGCGAGATTGCGGGCGGTGGTATAGCCGGACATTTCGTAATGCTCGACGCGTTGCGCCGCGCCGATCAATGCAAGATCGGC
>NZ_JNIJ01000127.1 GCF_000701345.1 Bradyrhizobium sp. URHD0069
TATCGACAAACCGTTCCGCCTGACAGACCTAGCGCGGCGCCTGCGGTCAATCCTGCAGGAAGCGTAAGCTTTCGTATTTCGAGCGGCACGGTCGGACTGCCGCCGGCCTTGAGCCCTGGACGCGTTACAATCGTAACGAAGTTTTTCTGCCGATGGCACTGAGTCGCCACACGGCCGCGTTATCTTGGAAAAACGTTTACTCGACACTCGGATCACGGTGCGGATCAGGATCCATCGCCGAATACATTATCGATAGCTTTTCGCCGTCGATCGAGACCAGCGCAGCACCGTCTCCACACCGGCGTGCATTTCAGGAGTTCAGGGTTTAGGGACGATTGAGAAGTGAATCTTTTATTGCGCCTTTTCGTGCTGGTGGCTGTCGCGCTCCTGCCCGCGATCGCAATTCAGGCATACAATGAATTCGATCTCCGTCGTGCGCGCCAGGTCGAAGTGGAGAACCAAGCGCTCAGCCTGGCCAAGCTCGCCGCGGCAGAGCAACAGCAGATCGTACAGGGAATTCGTCAGGTCCTGATCGCGCTGTCGGAACTCCCGGCGATCAAAGCGAAGGACATCCCGGGATGCAATGCTTACCTTTCCAACATCAAGCAACGATATCCGGGGTTCATCAGCTTTATCATGGTCGACATGAATGGCAGCTCCTTCTGCGACGCAAGCAGCGATCATAAGCCATCGACTGCCGCCGGGCGGCCCTACTTCGCCAACGTTCTGAAAACCGGTGAATTCACAGTCGGAGAGTTCGCGATCGGTCGATTGACCGGCCGCAACGTCCTTCATTTTGCGTTGCCGTTCTACGGCGACGATGGTCGCATGGGCGGCGTCGTTATAGCCGCTCTCAGCTTGGATTGGCTCGCTGACCACATCGCGCGAAAGGGTATTCCAGCAGGAGCGGCGCTCGCCATCACGGATCGCAATGGCACGTATCTCGCCCGCTACCCCGATAACAGCCGGCTTGTCGGCAAAAAGATGCGCGGTGACAAATACCTGAATCTGGACCAACGGGGAGCGATCGATATCCTCGACATCAATGGTGTGGAGCGGATCATCGGCTACTCAACCTTGGACGCCGATTCCGGGGGCCTTTTTGTCGGCTATAGCGTCGACAAGGCGCAGGCCTTCGCCGAGATCCAGGATCGCACGCGGCGCCACATTTTTCTGATCGTCCTGAGCACCTCGCTGGTGTTGATCCTGACATCTTTGGGCGCCCGCCGGTTCATCCATCGTCCGCTTGGCGAATTGGTCGCCGCCGCAAACCAATGGCGGCAGGGTGATTATGCCCGACGTGTGGACATCCGGGATAAATCGGAAATCGCCCGGGTCGCCGACGCGTTCAACACCATGGCCGACGCACTGGAGCACCGCGAGCACGAATTGTCCGAGGCGAAGGAAAAGGCCGAGGA
>NZ_JNIJ01000128.1 GCF_000701345.1 Bradyrhizobium sp. URHD0069
GCGCTTTCAGACTATCCGCCACTGCAGTGTCGATGTCGCTCGCGGGCTCGTGCTTCTCTTCGGAATCGGCACCAGGCCCTTCCATCATGGGATTCGAAGACGAGGCGGAACAATCTTTTAGTCGGCCTTGCCGTCAGATAACGGCAGGTCCAAGCGGACATGCGAACTCACCTCATCCATCGTCCCGCGAGGGACATCCTTCCACTGCCCGGTGGATCTCGGGTGTCCTCCTATCGCACTGATCTTATGTGCCCCTCATGCTGCTGCGGTTTCCCTGGTCCAGCGGAACTCGGTGCCGTCAACCCAGATGCGGTGCAGGATCACGGCCAACCGGCGCGCCAGGGCCACGATCGCCTTTTTCATCCCGCGGCGCCGGGCGATCTGCATGGCCCAGGCCTTAAGCCAGGACCATTTCTTCGAACGCAGCATGCTCTGCGCAGCTTCGTAGAGCATCACCCGCATCATCTCATCTCCGCAGCGCGATATTCTGCCGCTCCAATCGATCTCGCCCGATTGATACTTGGAGCACGTCAGCCCAAATACCGCTCCGACTGACTTGGATTTTCGGAATCGGGCAGGCATGTCGACGGTGGCTCGATAGGTCAGCGCCACCACGGGGCCGACACCGGGGGTCGTCATCAGGCGCCGGCACACCTCGTCGTCTCGCACGATGGCCAGCAGGCGGCGGTGCAGGATAACGATCTGTTCGCGCAGCGCCCGCCGGACGATGAGCAGCGGCTCCACCAGTCCCGCCAAGTCGGGAAAGTTCTCGACAAGCTCTTGGATGCGGGCCTCGAACCTCACCTTTCCGACCATTCCGACCTTGAGGCCGAAGTTACGCAACGTACCGCGCAGATCGTTCTCGATGGCAATCGCCTTCGACTGCAGAAGCTTGCGATGGGTCAGCAGCATTCGCAGTTTCTGACTGCGGAGCGTCTTCACATGCACCGGGCGGTAAAGCCCGACCCGCATCATCTGGGCGATGCCGCGCGCATCGTTGCGGTCCGTCTTGTTGATCTGCGCCTTCAGTACCGCCTGCATGTGTCGGGTTTCAACGCAGACCACCGGCAACCCGGCTTCGGCCAGAGCACTGAACAGCCATTGCGACAGCGGTCCGGCTTCTAGTCCAATTCGCTTGAAGCGGTAGGCCTGGTTCCCTAGAACCTTCAGCAGCGCCTCAGGCTCGCTCGGTACCCTCACTTCCCGCACGATTCTGCCCGTGTCATCCACAATGCAGATGCTGGTCTGCTTGACCGATACATCCAATCCAGCAAAATGGTCCATGCTGCGCTTCTCCTTCTGATGCTTGAGGCCGTCACCACGGACCTCGTTTCACCATCAGCCTGAAGCGCAGCACCCAAAATCTTCA
>NZ_JNIJ01000129.1 GCF_000701345.1 Bradyrhizobium sp. URHD0069
ATGTACGCTCTAAGTAACGCCCGGCGATTGTTGTTCCCGGCAATGCCGTGATCGAGAGAGGAGAAGATGCCCCATACTCGGTTGGTCACCCGTTCAACTGTAGTCTCATTCACCATGAGAGATCCCCTTTGGGGGACCAAACAGGTGAGAAGTCATTTGTTCCATGTGAAGACAGCTAACCCGGCTGAGCAGGTTCGTTCTGTTCCGCTGCCCTAATTGCGAGGTTAGCGAGTTTAGTTCGATGTTTAACGCCAGACTGCCACGCGACAATTACTGCTCTTGTCGCAGTAGACTGCGCCTCCTTAAACCGTCACGATCTTGGTGGTGCTGCAGTGACCATGCGACACGCCGCCCCCACCAGCGGCTGTTTCGGCGGGCTTTCGCCGAGCAAATTCCAGAACAGCTGATCCGCGCAACAATTTTGGGGCGTGCTAAGCCAATGTCCGTTCTTAAGAGAAGAGCGGAAGACATCTGCTCATGCTGAGTGTTTCTCAGTTTGACCCAACCGGACATCGACGGCGGTCGAGCCGAAGAGTAGACAAAGGCGGGGCCTTATGGCGCCAATGACCCACTCCGGACCTCATCATCACTAGAGACCGTTCTAAAGTCGAAAACCTTGATCAGATCAGGCTGGAGACGCGAGCGGCTTGCCCTTCTCTAGGACATAGGTGATTGCAATCTTAGTCTTCTTGTCACCGTTCTTACTGCCTGCATGTGGCGTGTTGGGCGGCACTTGGAAACCATCGCCCGGCTTCAGGGCGCGGGTCGGTTGACCTTCTATCGGCAGCTCAAGGCCACCTTCGATGATATAGGCGGATTCTATTCCTGGATGGGTATGCCGCGCGACTGTCACGCCCGCTTCTATTTCCGCTTCGACAATGATCGTCGCATATCCCGGCGTAGGACCGTCGGTCTGCGACAAAATCTTTCGTGTAACCCCGGGCGTCGCGGCAGGCGGCGTGCCTTGCGCCGACGCATCGGTGGCAATGAACCCCGTTACCGCGCAGATCGCGCAAGACGCAATCCCTGCAAAGTCTCGTCGTGTCAGCGGCATGGCTTTTCTCCCTGATCATTGAAGATTCGCAGCGTGTGCTGGCGCACACCACCGTGCGAGTGCTGGTAGCACCGGCAAAAAAGTACGTCGGTCTATTTAGGTGCGATGCCTGCCGACGGCTTCACGCTGCCGCTAAAGACAATCG
>NZ_JNIJ01000130.1 GCF_000701345.1 Bradyrhizobium sp. URHD0069
GACGTCATTCGACGATCGGATACCTCAGCCCTGTTGAGTTCGAGCGCAAGGTGGGATTAGCTTAACGTCGCGTCCACGAAACCGGCAGCAGCTCAAGTCGATCATCTAAGAAGCGCCTCGTTGCCAGCTCGCTCTAACCAACTTGCCTCGGATGTCACGCCGAACCTCAATTGGAACAGAGAAACCAAGGGGCGCATACCGCTTGGGAGACAAGCCGGAACCTCTGCCCAAGCATCCTGTTAGAATAACAGTCACAAGTTGGAGCGGATCATGAGCTACGTTTTGAGCTTGATCGCGGCTGCGACTGTATTGGGCGCTACCCAAGCCTATTCAGAAGAAGTTGGCCTTGGAGTTAGGGTTCGTTGGGTAGACAACGGCCTCACGGTAGGGACAAGCCTAAACCGGTGTTACGATACGGACTGGAACACGGCGGCGATCAAAGAAGGAGAATCGGAACCCCCAGAGATGATCGCGATCATCGAGAGAAATCGCGAAGATCGCGAGCGCCATGTAGTCATGGATCGCTAACATCCAATTTCCCGCCTATAAAAGCCAAGGCGCTACTTAATACGAGCTAATAGATTTCTAACGGACGACCGATGCCAGCTGTTAGCCCGAGCTGGTCGGACACCGCGAGCGTTGAGAGCACTGGCAATCTCGCTGAGGGTAGCGGCGCCGGCATTCCGGATCGCCTGGACCAAGGGCATCAGGTTTGTGGCAAATTCATCCGCTACTTGCGCCTGTGCAAGACGTCCTATCGAGCCCGCAGCGCAAAGGTTTTTCGGATTGCCCAGCTTCGCCCCGCTAGCCCTCTTTGCCTGCAGCGCCGCCCTCGTCCGCTCTGATATCAGCCGCCGTTCCTTTTCCGCCAAGGCTGCGTACAGGTGCAGCATGAACGGGTCAGCATCGCGACCGAGTTCGGCAACAATGAACGGCACCCTTTGCGCCATTAAGCCCGAGATAAACGCAACGTCGCGCGAAAGCCGATCCAGCTTCGAAACGACGATGCTGCATTTTGCCTTCCTGGCCGATGCCAATGCCGCCGCAAGCTGCGGGCGCCTCTCAAGAGCGTCAGCGCCCTTGCCGGTCTCGAACTCGGCATACTCTTCGATGATGGTCAGCGACTCGGCCGCGACAAAGCGCTCGATTGCTGCCCTTTGCGCCTCAATCCCGAGCCC
>NZ_JNIJ01000131.1 GCF_000701345.1 Bradyrhizobium sp. URHD0069
CGGCCTCGTGTATTTGAAGAACCTCACTTCCCACAAGAAGAAACCGGTTAAGCGCAGGGCTTGATAGCAATTTCGATGCGCGGTCTCGCTTTATCGTAACCGCGCCGATCGCCAGTATCCTATCTGGCTGTCGTCGTCATACGCAACGCCGGTGAGGGCGTCTAAGGACTACATGCGCTCCGAGCGCTGACGGGAACTCATCTCCTTCTCAATCATTAAGTGCTATCGGGTTGAGGAGATATTATTTTCGGCGCGGTAGCGCTTTGCGTCGTGCTGGCATTTGCATTGGCGGGCCGGACCGGCACTATCGATATGAAGCAGAAGACCGAACCTGGTACCTCCCGGCGTCGTTCCACACGGGGGAGCGGAGAGGCCGATCGCCAGTACGACCGGCATAGGGCCTGGCGAGAGTAAGCGCTAGCTGTGTACGAGTGGGGAAGCGGCGGCACCGATATCGTCTATAAAAAGGGCCTCGACACGGTCCGGAAGACCTGCGCGGGAAAGCACGTTAGCAACCGAAGATGAGTGCCATTTCCCGCCACGGGAAGATCCAATACCCCGATCGTTGAGCGCGGTCGCCATCGAAGCGAGACTCAAAACCCCTGCAGTTTGGACTGCCTGAATTGAATTACCGGAGCCAGCCCCAAGGCGAATTCGTCCGCCGCCCGAACTTGGGCTGCCCTTCCGGACGAGCCGGCAAGATCGAGATTGCGCGGGTTGCCGAGCCTAGACCCGCCTGCCTTCTTCGCTGCCAACGCCGCTTTCGTGCGAGCCGATATCGGTCGGCGCTCTTTTTCTGCCAATGCAGCGTATGGGTGCAGCGCGCCGATCGGGCGGCGACTAATCTGAAGGTCGGCTAAGCTTCACCTTTTTGGGCGCTAGCGCCCGATCAACCAGACGTCCTACGCTTTCCATCGCAGCCGACCGCGTTTTATCTACTCCGGTTCTGACGTTGTTTTCGTCTAAGCGGACCGTCCACTTCCATGTGCCAGGCTTGATGCCTTGGACGATGCTGTATTCTTTCCCACGATACTGCATTTCAAGTTAACGAACGATGCGACCAGTAGTTCGGCAAGACTGCCCTGCTGATTTGCGAGTTGAGCTGCTGCCGGTTTGATGGACACCAAGTTTGGGTGTTTCATGAAAC
>NZ_JNIJ01000132.1 GCF_000701345.1 Bradyrhizobium sp. URHD0069
CAGCTCAATGAAAGGCCGAGAAAGACCTTGCTCTATCAGACGCCGGCTGAGAAGTTCGCAGAATGTGTTGCAGCGATCGGTTGAACTCGCCACCCATAGCGGACCATCATCAGAATTTTGAGGTGCTCATCCGACGACGACGCGTCTCGTGGCCGTGGAAATGCTGCCTCGGGCTCCATCGACATCGAGGGCGATTTGCTCGCGCGCGCGGTCGCGGAGATCGCGCGGAGCGAAAAACGTTGCACAATCTACGCGTGTATGATTGAAACCCTTGGGGCGAGGAAACAGCGAGGCAATTGCCAGCCGTTCGTTGTTTGCCGTCGATTTGGAACTGGGCGCTTTCCAATATTGAGACGGGGGCATATGAGGTCAAAAATCGGGGCGCTGCCCCTTGTGCTTGTCGGATTTTTGCTGGCGAGTTGCGCGAGTCCACGCGGCCTCGATGAACCGCCCTTGCAGATCCTGGCATTGAAGCCGGGTTACGGCCGTGTCTACTTCACCCGGCCGGGCGAACTTACGGGGTCGGCTATTCAGCCCGAGATTCGGATGAACAATGAAGTCGTGGGCAGATCTGTGCCCGGCGGGTTCTCTTATGTCGACCGACCCCCGGGGAAATACGCCGTAACAACGGCAACGGAGGTCGAAAATGCGGTTACGTTCCAATTGTCAGCGGGCGAGACGAAGTACATCAAGACAACAGTGACACCTGGCATACTCGTCGGCCATGTCACGCCGACGCTCGAATTCCCCGAGCAGGGACAATCTGACATAAGCCGCCTCAGATACGTCGGCCCCAAATTCTGATCCCTTGCGCGGGACCAACTAAATGGACGTGATGAGGCACGCTGACGATGTCAGTTCATCGGGGGTAGCGCAGCTTGCGCCTTGGTTTATGGAGTGGTCGTTCTACGCCAAATGCACGGACGTATCTCCTATTGATGCTGTGGACGGCTCCTCCACCGGCACTTGAGTGCCATGGATGTGGGCGCTGTTGAGGCTCCCACGATTCGGAGGAGCTATCCATGCTGAC